>NZ_JENB01000001.1 GCF_000708715.2 Pseudomonas putida W15Oct28
GGCAAGGTGGGCACCGGCTTCAGTGCTGCCACGCTGACAAGCATCCTTACCCGCCTCAAACCCCTACACACCGCCAAGCCCCCCCTGCCTGCGCCCCCCAGCGGTGCCGATGCGCGGGGCGTGCACTGGCTGAAGCCCAAACTGCTGGCCGAAGTCGCCTACGCCCAGATGACCCGCACAGGCATCGTGCGCCACGCGGTGTTCCACGGGCTGCGCGACGACAAACCCGCCACTGCCATTGCCCTGGAACGCGCCATGCCGGCAAAGAACGCAGCACACACTGAGCCCAAGGGCATGGGCAACCTGCGCCTGACCCACCCCGACCGCGTGATCGACAAGACCAGTGGCACCAGTAAGCGCCAGGTGGCGGAGTACTACGCCCAAGTCGCCGACTGGCTGCTGCCACAGCTCAATCACCGCCCCGTAGCGCTGGTCCGCGCCCCGGAAGGCCTGGACGGAGAGCTGTTCTTTCAGAAAAACGCGGAGCAGTTGCACATCCCCAAGCTGAGCAGCTACACAAAGGCCCAGGCCGGCCAGGCGGCAATGGTGCTCAACAGCGCCGACAGCCTGTTGGGCGCAGTACAGATGAACATGCTTGAACTGCACACCTGGAACGCCACTGACAAGAATTTCGACAAGCCTGACCGCTTCATCCTCGACCTGGACCCCGACCCGGCACTGCCGTGGAAGGCCATGCTCGAGGCCACCCAGCTGACCCTCACCCTGCTTGATGAGCTGGGCCTCAAGGTGTTTCTCAAGACCAGCGGCGGCAAAGGCATGCATCTGGTGGTGCCGCTCACCCGTCGGGCCGGCTGGGACGAAGTGAAGGACTTCAGCCATGCCATCGTCAAACACATGGCTGGCTTGTTCCCAGACCGCCTCAGCGCGGTCTCCGGGCCCAAGAACCGGGTCGGGCGCATCTTCATCGACTACCTGCGCAACGGCAAGGGCGCTACCACCGTGGCCGCCTACTCGCTGCGCGCCCGCGAAGGCCTGCCGGTGTCGGTGCCGATCTGGCGCGAGGAACTGCCCAAAATCAAAAGTGCCAACCAATGGAATATCGGCAACGTGCAAGCACGGCTTGCGCACGTGGACGACCCTTGGGCCGAGCTGGGAACGACCCGCCAATCGATCACCCTGCGCATGCGCAAACAACTGGGGATTGCCTGATGGACCTGGCCCACCTCGACCACCTGCTGCACCGCTTCGCTACCCGCTCGCGGGCCATCGACCTCGACCCCTTGCTGCCGGAACTGCTGCAGGCACTGCGAGCCGAACAGCTCGACCTGCTGCCCCTGCCGGGCCACGGGCGCACCCTCGAGCGCTGGCAGGCCTTGGCGCGGGTCGCCGGTTGCGATCTAGGCCTGGCCAAGTTGTATGAGGGCCACACCGATGCCCTGGCGATCCTCGCCGAGTGCGGCGCCGCCCAGCATGCTCACGACGGTATCTGGGGCATGTGGGCCGCCGAGCCACCGGATGCCAGGGCCCGCATCGTCGCGCGCCATGGCCAACGGGTTCAACTGCAAGGCCGCAAGGCATGGTGCTCGGGCGCGCTGCAGATCGACCGGGCGCTGCTGACCGCCTGGGAAAACGATCAGCCACAGCTGGTGGCCATTGAACTGTCACACCCCAGCCAGCGCATCCAGGCCGAGCAATGGCAGGCCGTAGGCATGGCCAGCACCGCCAGTGTCACCGTCGAATTCGACGACTCGCCGGGGCTGGCCATCGGTGCGCCCGGCCAATACCTGTCGCGCCCAGGCTTCTGGCAGGGCGGCGCGGGTATCGCTGCCTGCTGGTACGGCGCGGCCGAGGCCCTGGCAGGCTACCTGCGCGAACACTGCAGCAAACCTCGGCCCGACCCCCATGCCGATGCTCACCTGGGGGCGGTCGATGCAGCCTTGTACGGTGCCCGCGCTGCCCTTCGCAAGTGCGCCGCGTGGATCGACCAGCACCCCAAGGACGACGCCAGTTTCGAGGTACGCCGCACCCGCGCCCAGATCGAGCAGGCGGTCGAACAGGTCATTCAGCATGTTGGCCGAGCGCTGGGGGCCACACCCTTCTGCCGCAGCGGCCATTTCGCCCGGCTCAGCGCCGACCTGCCGGTGTACCTGCGCCAGAGCCACGCCGAGCGCGACTTGGCCGAACTGGGTCAGCAAGTGGCCCGCACACCGACAGGAGCATGGCAGCTATGAACGAGAACCTGATTGATGCGGCCACGGGCACCCCATGGAGCGACTGGCAACATTCCGCGCACCTGGCACGCGCCACCTGGCTTGCGCCCGAGCAGCTGTGCCCACCCGGCAGACGCCTGGTGTTACTGGCGCCGCACCCGGACGACGAGGTGCTAATGGCCGGCGGGCTGCTTGCCAGTTTTCGTGGGCGCGAACAGGACCTGGTGCTGATCTCCGCCACCAACGGCGAGGGCAGCCATCCGCACTCACCACACTGGACCGAGCAGCGCTTGCGGCACCAGCGACCGCTGGAAAGCCGGCATGCCTTGCAGCAACTGGACCTGGACCTCAACCGCCTGGACTGGCGGCGGCTCAACCTCAAGGACGGCGCACTGCCACGCGATGAGGCCTTCCTCGTCCGTCACCTGGAGCAGTTGCTGGAGCCTGATGACCTGTTGCTGACCACCTGGCGTGGCGACGGCCACTGCGACCACGAGGCAGCAGGCCGCGCCGCTGCCCAAGCGGCCCAGGCGCGCGGGGCCCAGCTGGCCGAAGCGCCGGTGTGGGCCTGGCACTGGGCCGCACCTGACGACCCACGCCTGCCGTGGTCGCGGGCGCATCGCCTGCAGGTCGACGAAACGCGCCAGGCCCGCAAGCGCGAGGCCTTGGCTGCCCATACCAGCCAGTTGCAGCCTGATGGTGACCGCCCGCCCGTGCTGCCGGCGCATTTGCAGGCGTGCCTGCTGCAACCCTTTGAGCTGGTCTTCCTGTGATGGAGTCGCCATGAGCCTAGACGCGCAATATTTCGCCGACCTGTATGCCGACAGCGATGACCCCTGGGCATTTCGCACCCGCTGGTATGAACGGCGCAAGCGCGACCTGCTGCTGGCCAGCCTGCCCCGTCAGCGCTATGAGCGCGTGTTCGAGCCGGCCTGTGCCAACGGCGAGCTGAGCGTGCTGCTGGCCGAACGCTGCGCCAGCTTGCTGTGCCAGGACATCGACCCTACCGCCGTGGGGCTGGCACGCCAGCGCTTGGGCACCGCGCACCACGCCCATGTCGAGCAAGGGCACTTGCCGGGCGATTGGCCAGGCGGGCAGTTCGACCTGATCGTGCTCAGCGAAATCGGCTACTACCTCGACCCCACCGCTTGGCTGCAGGTGATCGAGCAATCGGTGGCCAGCCTCACGGGCGATGGCGCCCTGCTCGCCTGCCACTGGCGCCACCCGATTGCCGGTTGCCCGCAGGATGGCCGCGAGGTTCACGCGCTGCTGGCAAGGCACTTGCCGCTGTATCCGCTGTTGCGTCATGAGGAGGCGGACTTTCTGCTCGAGTACTGGACGTGCCAGCCCAGCGTGGTCGACCTGAATGAGCCCTGCCCATGATCGCCGTCATCATTCCCGCCCACAACGAGGCCCGGCGCCTGGGGCACTGCCTCAAGGCGGTCAAGGCTGCAAGCGCGCGAGCGGAGGCGGCAGGCTTTGCGGTAGAGGTGCTGGTGGTACTGGACCGTTGCAGCGACACCAGTGCGCTCGTGGCCCGACGCCACGGTGTGCATACCCTGGAAGTGGACGCAGGCAATGTCGGCGTCGCCCGGCGGGCAGGCGCGGCATGGATGATCGCACGCGGCGCCCAATGGCTGGCGTGCACCGACGCCGACAGCCGCGTCCCGCAGCACTGGCTGACCTCGCAGTTGCAGTGGCGCGCCGAGGTGGTATGCGGCACGGTGCACATCGAGCGCTGGCAACCCTGGCAGAGCATCGCCCTGCGCCGGTTGTACCGCAGCCTTTACCAGGCCCGTGAGGGGCATCGGCATATTCATGGCGCCAACCTCGGTGTGTGCGCCGAGGCCTACGAACGCGTTGGCGGGTTCCAGCCCCTGCCGGCCCACGAGGATGTTCAGCTGGTGTTGGCCCTGCAAGCCAGCGGGGCGCAGATCGTCTGGACCGCCGAGCACAGCGTGGCCACCAGCAGCCGGCGTGATAGCCGGGCAAAGCAGGGGTTCGGCGACTACCTCAGTGGGCTGGAAGGCCAGGTGTGACCACCTGGCGAGTCTCCACCCTCAGGAGGCCTTGCGTGGTCGTTTGGTAGCCGGTTTTGTTGCGCCCTTGGCTTTGCCGCCGAGGCTGCGTTTGAGCAGTTCGGTAAGGTCGAGGATATCCGCGCCTTTCTCAACGCTGGCGCCCTCCCCTTTGTCCACCGTCTCGATCTTGCCCTTGCTGGCCTTTTCTTCCACCAGGTCGAGAATGGTCTGGCGAAACGCATCGTGGTACTCGTCCGGTGCCCAGGACCCACTCATGTCTTCGACCAGGCGTTTGGCCATGCCCAGTTCACGCTTGTCGACCTTGGCATCGGTCACGCTCTTGTCCAGTTCCAGGGTTTCAACGCTGCGCACCTCCTCGGGCCAACGCAGGGTTATCAGCACCAAGGCGTCTTCCAGTGGCCGCAGCAGCGCCAGGTGCTGACGGGTATGCAGCACCACGGTGGCCAGGGCTACCTTGCCGGTGCTTTCCAGCGTATCGCGCAGCAGTGCATAGACTTTGCCGCCACGGCGGTCGGGGCTCAGGTAGTAGGGCGTGTCGAAGTGCTGCAACGGAATCTCGCCAGCCTCGACGAACGAGAATATGTCAATTGTCTGGGTCGCCTCGGGGCGCGCATCGCGGATCTCCTGCTCACTGATCACCACGTAGCGGCCCTTCTCGTACTCCACGCCCTTGACGATGTTGTCCTTGTCGATTTCCTTGCCGGTGACCTTGTTCACCCGCTTGTAGCCCACCGGCTCCATGCTGCGCTTGTCGAGCCAGTCAAAATCGACCCGCTCGGAGCTCACCGCAACGTTGAGCGAAACCGGGATGTGCACCAGCCCGAAACTGATCGCGCCTTTCCAGATAGCCCGCGCCATGTCTACCTCCTATGGGTTACCAGCGAACGGAGCCCTTACCAAAACTGACTGACGACGGGTGCGAAGGTTTAGTTTGGTTGCTCGACGGCAACGGGGGCCTGGGGGGCCGGATAAATTGACCCGACTGTAAGCAGACGAACCATCAGCTGGAGACCACCCGCCTAGCATCCCGTCGCACGGCTTGAGGGGGCACACCAAACCCACGGATGAACACCTCGCGCATATGCCGGCGGTCCCTGAAACCGGTCTCCCTGGCCACCACATCCAGGCTGTGCAGGCTCTGCTCGATCATCAGCCGGGCAGCCTCCAGCCGCAGGCTCTCAACGGCCTTGGCCGGTGATTGTCCGGTCTCGGCGGTGAACACGCGGGTGAATTGCCGTGGGCTCAGGTGCACCACTTCAGCAAGCTCTTCCACGCTTAACGGGCGGCTGAGGTGCTTGCGGGCGTAATCCAGCGCGCTCTGGATCCGGTCCGACTTGGGCGAGAGCGTCAACAGTTCGGAGTGTTGCGACTGCCCGCCAGACCGGCGTTGGTGCATGACCATCTTGTGCGCCACCGACCTGGCCATTTCACTGCCCAAGTCCTTTTCCACCATACCCAGCGCCATGTCCAGGGCGGCGGTCATGCCGGCAGACGTCCATATCGGCCCATCGACGATGAAAATCCGGTCGTCCTCGACGTCGATCTTCGGGTGCAACTCTCGCAACTTGTTCGCATAAGCCCAGTGGGTGGTCGCGCGCCGGCCATCCAGTACGCCGGCTTGCGCCAGCACGAAACAGCCGGTGCAAAGGCCAGCTGTACGGCGCGCACCGTCGACAAAGCCCCGCACGCTGGCGAGCACCTCCTCACTGGGGGGCGTCAGCGGCGTCAGTGTGCCGGTGACCATCCAGGTGTCGGCCAGGCCCGGCGCCCCCAAGGGCAGCGTGTCGATATGCATCCCCAGGGACGAGCACACCGTACCGCCCCCGATGGAGAAGTTCTGGACCCTGTAAACCGCTTCGCCGGCCATGATGTTCGTAAGCTCGAACACGGTTTGCGTCGCCAGGGACATGATCTGGAAGCCTTCGGTGATGAGGTAGCCGACCCGGTGCATCGCTGATGCCCTCTGCAATGTCCTAAAACATAACTATATGCGTCGTTTGAGACAAAGGCCACCTGCTGCATGATAGCTGCACACCCAACCAGCGGAGCATCAGCATGACGCAGCAATTCAAAGGCACCGCGCTCATTACGGGCGCCTCATCCGGTATCGGTTCGATCTACGCAGAGCACCTGGCCCGTCGCGGCTATGACCTGGTGCTGGTGGCACGCGACCGGGAACGCCTCAACGCATTGGCTGGCCGGCTTACCACCGAAACCCGGCAGAACGTGGAAGTGTTCCCGGCAGACCTGGCCAACGCCGATGACCTGGCCAAGGTAGAACGCAAACTGCGCGAAGACGCCAGCATCAGCCTGCTGGTGAACAACGCCGGTATCGGCACCCATACCGGGCTGCTGGAAAGCGACGTCGAGCGCATGGCGCACATGATCACCCTCAACGTCACCGCCCTCACCCGCCTCACCTATGCAGCTGTCCCCGGCTTTGTCGCTCGCAAGCAAGGCGCGGTCATCAATATCTCGTCCATCGTCAGCCTGGCACCCGAACTGCTCAACGGCGTGTACGGTGGTAGCAAGGCCTACGTCACCGCGTTCACCCAGTCGCTGAACAAAGAGCTGGCAGGTACAAACATCAAGGTGCAGGCAGTACTGCCCGGGGCCACCGCGACCGACTTCTGGCAGACCGGTGGCTTGCCCGTCGAGAACCTGGACCCAGGCATCGTGATGTCTGCCCAGGACCTGGTAAACGGTGCGCTGCAGGACTTCGACAACGGCGTGCTGATCTCCCTGCCGTCGCTGCACGACCTGCAAGCCTTCGACCACTTCGAGGCCAGCCGGCAAGCCTTGTTCGGCCAGTTGTCCAGCAACCAGCTCGCGCAGCGCTACAGCACCAGGTGATCAGTAGCGAAAGGAACGTAGTCGAGCATTGTGTGGAGCGACCAGGCCAGGTCACGGGCGCTTCACACCATTTTCACTGCAAGCGAGAAAGTCTTACTCCACTCAGGCTGTTTTTTGAGTGAATCGAAACGAATAGTCTGAACCCACTTTTCGCATCCCCAAGAGGCAACGCCAATGAAGGCAGTCGTTTACACCCAGCCCGGTCTACCGATCCACGACCCACAATCGCTGTATGACGCGCAGCTGCCCACGCCAAAACCGGGGGCCCGTGACCTGCTTGTCGAAGTCCGGGCAATTGCCGTCAACCCGGTCGATACCAAGATCCGTGCAAGCCGTGGTGGTGAGCAACCGCAAGTACTCGGCTGGGACGCTGTCGGCGTCGTCCGCGAGGTGGGGCCACAGGTCACGTTGTTCCAACCGGGCGACGAGGTGTTCTACGCCGGTGCCATCGACCGCCCGGGCAGCTACAGCGAGCTTCATGTGGTGGATGAACGCATTGTCGGGCATAAGCCCCGCAGCCTGGACAACGCCAGCGCCGCCGCCTTGCCGCTCACCTCCATTACGGCCTGGGAGCTGCTGTTCGACCGCCTGGGCGTTGAAGAAAACGGTGGCAAGCACCAAAGCCTGCTGGTGGTAGGTGCTGCCGGCGGGGTTGGCTCGATTCTGGTTCAACTGGCCCGCAAGCTCACACAGCTCACGGTCATTGGCACCGCCTCACGGCCCGAAACCCAAGCCTGGGTGCAGCAAGCGGGAGCCCACCATGTGATCAATCACGCCGAGTCGATTCCACTGCAGTTGGAAGCGCTCAAGCTGGGGCCGGTCGATTACGTCATCAGCCTGACCCACACAGACACCTACCTTGCGCAACTGGTGGAGGTGCTTCGCCCACAAGGCAAGCTCGCGCTGATCGACGACCCGGCGCAGCTGGATGTCATGCCGCTCAAGCGCAAGTCGCTTTCACTGCACTGGGAGCTGATGTTCACGCGCTCGCTGTACAAGACCGAAGACATGATCAAGCAGCACCAACTGCTCGAGCGCGTTTCGCAACTGGTGGATGATGGCACGCTCAAAACGACCCTGGGCGAGCACTACGGCACGATCAACGCCGAGCACCTGAAACGCGCCCACGCCATGATCGAGAGTGGCAAGGCACGCGGCAAGATCGTGCTCGAAGGTTTCTGACGCCCGATCAAGCGCCCGACGGCCGTGCAGCGGGCGCAGACACCGCATTGACGCCCTCCAGCGTCGCAAACGAAATGTCTTTCGCCGTGAGCAGGAAATCACTCATGTAAGGCACTTCGAGCATGTCGCTGCGTACCGCCGCGAACAGGGTGGCCTGCAACCCTGCTTCGCCCAGGCGCTTGGCCAGCACGTAGCCACGGGAGGTGTACTCGTGCACCGCCCAGTTCGGCAGGCAGCAAACGCCACGGCCGCTGGCCACCAACTGCATCATCATGACAGTCATTTCTGCAGTACGTACCTGGGCAGGTTCGAGGTCGGCCGGGTCGAAGAAACGGGTGAAGATGTCCAGGCGGTTTCGCTCGATCGGGTACGTGATCAGGGTCTGGCTGGCAATGTCGTCAGGTTGCAGATACGGCTTTTCGCGCAGGGGATGATGCTTGTCGATGGCCAGCATGGCCTCGTACCCGAACAACGGCACGTAGGTGATACCCGGCAGGGTCACCGGGTCGGAGGTCACCACAAGGTCGAGGTCACCACGCTCCAGGGCCGGCAGCGGCGCGAACGACAACCCCGATGCCAGGTCCAGTTCGACTTCCGGCCAGGCGCAGCGAAACTCGTCCAGCGAGGGCATCAGCCATTGATAGCAACTGTGGCACTCGATGGCGATGTGCAGCCGGTCCGCCGTGCCACCCGCCAGCTTGCTCAGGTTGCGCTCCGTTGTGCGGATCAGCGGCAGCACCTGGTCGGCCAGCTGCAACAGCTTGAGCCCCGCGGTGGTGAAGCGTACCGGTTTGGACTTGCGCACAAACACGGGCATGCCAACGCGGGTTTCCAGCTCCCGGAACTGGTGCGAGAGCGCCGACTGGGTCAGGTGCAGGCGCTCGGCGGCCTCGGGCAGGCTGTCCGTTTCGCGCAAGGCATGCAGCGTGCGTAGGTGTCTCAAGTCAATCATGAGCAGAAGGCAACGCTCACAGCGTGCCAGGCGCGGCAAGGTGGCTGGCGAGTTCTCTGCGGACGATGTCTGCACCCGCACTCAACGCGCTGAGCTTGCCGCTGGCCACCCGACGCGGCAAGGGCGCCATGCCGCAGTTGGTGCAAGGATAGAGCTTGTCTGCCTCTACAAATTGCAGTGCCTTGCGCAGGGTATTGGCCACTTCCTCGGGTGTTTCAATGGTGTGGGTGGCCACGTCAATCGCGCCGACCATCACCTTCTTGCCTCGGATCAGCTCAAGCAGGTCCATGGGGACATGGGAGTTGTGGCATTCCAGCGAAATGATGTCGATGCTGGACTTCTGCAGCTTGGGGAAGGCTTCTTCATATTGCCGCCACTCGGAGCCCAGGGTCTTTTTCCAGTCGGTGTTGGCTTTGATGCCGTAGCCATAGCAGATATGCACAGCGGTTTCACACTTGAGGCCTTCGATGGCCCGTTCCAAGGTGGCGACACCCCAGTCGTTCACCTCGTCAAAGAAGACATTGAAGGCGGGCTCATCGAACTGAATGATGTCAACACCGGCAGCCTCCAGCTCCCGGGCTTCCTGGTTGAGGATTTTGGCAAATTCCCAAGCCAGTTTTTCACGGCTTTTGTAGTGGCTGTCATACAGCGTATCGATCATGGTCATGGGGCCTGGCAGCGCCCACTTGATGGGTTGGCTGGTCTGCTGACGCAAAAACTTGGCATCTTCGACAAACACCGGGTTTTTCCGGGCAACAGCGCCCACCACCGTCGGTACGCTGGCATCATAGCGATCACGGATCCTGACGGTTTCGCGGTTCTCGAAATCAACGCCGCTCAGGTGCTCAATGAAGGTCGTCACGAAATGTTGGCGCGTTTGCTCGCCATCACTGACGATATCGATGCCTGCCTTTTGCTGCTCCTGCAGTGACAAGCGCAGGGCATCCTGTTTGCCTTCGATCAACGCCTCATCCTGCAGTTTCCAGGGTGACCAGAGCGTTTCGGGTTCTGCGAGCCAGGAAGGTTTCGGCAGACTGCCGGCAGTCGAAGTGGGTAACAGCTTTTTCACGAGAGAAGACCTTATATATATTCAGTTAATCAGCAGGCGTAGTTGGCGGACCACTGCTCAAGCATCGCGTGGTGCGGCTTGATAAAGTGCTCCTCGACAAACTGCCCCTGCTCGATGGCCAGCCGGTTACGCTCCTCCCGGTCATAAACAATACGCGTCAGTGAGTAATCCTGATGCTGCAAGCTGGGCTGATAGCACTTCCCTGCGGCAGAGTTCGCATTGTAGATTTCGGGGCGATAGATTTTCTGGAACGTGTCCATGGTGCTGATGGTGCTGATCAGCTCAAGGTTGGTGTAATCGCTGAGCAAATCGCCCGAAAAATAGAAGGCCAACGGCGCAACACTGTTGGGCGGCATGAAGTAACGCACCTTCAAGCCCATCTTCTCGAAATAAGTATCCGTCAGGGAATACTCATCCTGTTGATACTCAAAACCCAACACAGGGTGCTGATTATCGGTTCGATGGTAGGTCTTGCTGCTGGAAACGCTCAGGCAAATAACTGGTGGCTTGTTGAAGTGCTGCTTGTACGTGCTTGAGTTGACGAAGCGCTTGAACAGCTTGCCGTGCAGCTCTCCGAAATGCTCTGGCGTGCTGAACACAGGCTGGTTGGCATTGTGCCCCAGCAGCAGTACGCTGAAATCGTAATCGCGCACGTAGGAAGAAAAATTATTCCCCACCATGCCCGCGATGCGCTCGCCGGTCTGCCGGTCGATAATATTCGTTTTCAATATTTCAATCAGCGGCAGCGCTTGATCACCGCCTTTAGCATCGATACTCATCTCGACCGAAATGATGTCAAGTTCGACGGCGTAGCGGTCGCCTTTTGGGTTATCCCAATGCGCCAGGGCGTTGAAGCGGTTATTTATCATCCCCAGGGTGCTGCGCAAGTTCTCTTGCCGGCTCGCGCCCCTCGCCAGATTGGCGAAGTTGGTAGTAATGCGCGTGTTTTCGGACGGGTGATAGTGCTCGTCGAAGCGAATACTCTTGATGGAAAACTTGAAGTCTTTATTCGTCATGACGGGAGCCTACTCAAATATCCATATTCTCTATAATTGGCCTGTATTTTAGGTTGGGGGGATGACCGAGGGAACTGAATTGATTTCACAGAACCTTTAGCCATGCTCATGACGGGCACGGGAATAATGCGGAAGATTCGCCGGGCTAATGTGTGCCTTCCCACAACTCGATGATCGCCGCGCTTCAAACGGCGCTCAGGCATCGTTGCCATCGCCGCCAGGCTCCCGCGCCGGCGCGGCAAACCACTTGTCCCGCGGCACCCACTTCTCCTGCACCGGGTCCCCCAGGTAATGCGGCGACATGATCTGCACCCCGTATTCGTTGAACACGTCCTGGATGTTGGCGTGCAACAGGCTCAGCAACTCCGCACGCGGCCTTGGCGCGCTAGGCACTGCCTGGGCAACCAGGCGGTATTCAGGGTAGAAGTCCGAAAGCCCGGTCTGGAACACCTGCGGCCTGGGGTTTTCCAGAATGCCATCGGTGCGCTGGGCCGCTTCCACCAGCATCGCCTCAACCTGGCGCCAGGGCGTGTCATAGCCGATGGTGACCACGGTATCGACAATGTAGCCCTGCCCTTGCACCACCCGCGAATAGTTGCGCGTGACAGAGCCGGTGATCATTGAATTGGGCAAGGTCAGCACCTCGCCAAGCCCTGTGCGGATGGTGGTATTGAAAATGCCGACCTCGGTTACCGTGCCTTCGTTGTCGCCTACCCGCACGTATTCGCCAGCCTTCAGCGTGCGCGAATAGGTCAGGATCAGCCCCGCCGCCGCCTGCCCCACCACACTTGTGGCACCCAGCGAAATCATCAGGCCCAGCAGCACCGAAAGCCCTTTGAAGGCATCGGTACCCGAGCCGGGCAGGTACGGGTAAGCCATGACCAGGGCAAACAGCCAGATCGCCAGCGAAGTGAGCCGTGTCGTAGGCTGCAGGGTTTCTTCGGTCAGCCACTTCAATGTGCCTGGGCGGGCCAAACGCTCCAGAATGCGCCGGCTGAAACCACTGATGCCACGGGCGATGAAGAAGATCATGATGGCCACGGCAATGCCGGGGATGGCGTGCAGGATGCCGTCGAGCAGATAGCGCAGCAGGTCGAGCAGGTGCACATTGAGGCTTTCGCCCCACGGCCGGGTGTAAGGGAACTGCGACAGCACGAAGCTCAGCCACTGGTAGCTGAGCAACAACACGATCACCCAGTACATCAGACGCAGCAGGCGGTCGATCAGGTAGTACACGTACTGCATGTCGAACAATGGCAGCTGGCCAATCTTGATCTGCCGCGCGCGCTCACGCATCAGCTGAGTCAGGCGCCCGCGCAGCTTGCGCCGGCCCAGGTTGGCGCCCTTGATCAGCACCACGAACACCAGCGTGGCGATGGCGGAAAAGCCCAGCGCCTTGAGCAGGAAATGCAGGCTGCGCGCCTCGCCGGTTTCGTCCACCACCTGGCGCAAGGTGGCCGCTGCCTGCTCGGCGGCGGCGCGGGTGTCGCCGCCCTCCACGCCCAGGTCCTGCGGCGCGACGATGAACGCCCGGCGCCCGCCCAGCAGCACCAGGTGGCTGTTGACGATCGGGTCAATGCGGACCTTGAGCTCGTCGGTGCCGCGCAGTGCCTCCTCGATCACGGACGTGGCCCGTTGCACGCGGGCAGCAGGCGTTTCGCCCAGCAGTGTGGCGTGAAAGGTGATAATGCTGCGGTTGGCGATTTGCAGTTCTGCCGGCTCACCCGGTACGCCATCGGTGGCGCTGCCGATGGCGTCCTTGCCCTGCCCCACCATCGGCAGCAAGGTGCACAGCACCAGCAACACAGTCAAAAGGCGATTCATTGCGCACTCCCTGGCCCATGGTTCGAACAGCATTGCTGTAGTGATAGCACAGCCTCCACTGGTCGGGCCCAAGGGCCAGACGGTCATGGCGAATCGCCTTGCGAGGGCTATCGTTGCTTGTCTGGGCAACGACTAGCGAGCGAGGGCGGCGCCATGAACACCAGTGATCTACTCGAACAGTTACTGCGGGCCGGGCAAGGCTCACAAGCGCGTCAAGGCAGCGCAGGCACGTCATGGCAAGACGGCCTGGGCGGTTTGGGCGGCTTGCTGGGTGGCCTGTTGGGTGGCCGTGCTGGCAGCGGCACGGGCGGTTTGCCCCAGGGGCGCTCCGCGGGTGGCACCAATTTCGCGGCCCTGGCGTCGTTGGGCATGATGGCGTTCCAGGCCTATCAAAGCTGGCAGCGCAGCCAGGCGACAGCCCCGCAACAGGCGGTGCGTACTGTCGATCAATTGTCCGGCCCCGAGGCCGAGGGCCACAGCCATGCAATCCTGCGCGCGCTGATTGCGGCAGCCAAGGCAGACGGCCGCATCGACCAGCAGGAAGAACAGTTGATCCACGCTGAAATCAAACGTCAGACCAGCGACCCACAGCTACAGCAATGGCTGGATGAAGAAGTCAGCAAGCCACTCGATGTTGCCGAAGTGGCCCAGTCGGCCCGGGACCCGGCCATGGCCGCAGAAATGTACCTGGCCAGCGTGATGCTGGTGGATGACCAGCAGGACGCCGAGCGGGCCTACCTTGACGAACTGGCCAGCGCACTGCAAATCGACCCGGCATTGCAGGTGCATCTGGAACAGCAGGCCAAGGCAGGTGCCTGAATGGCCTGAAGAGCTATCGGGGACAAGCACTTCAATGTAACAACACGCTTCGCTAACTAGCCAAAGACAGACATTGGTGAACGACAGCTGTCGACCCAAAGCGCACGCTCAATGCGTACTGGGCTTGCCATAAACATATGGAAATACGTATATTCGGTTTTCCATATGTATTGGTGAAGCCATGATCACCCCGCCCGATGTCTTCAAGTGCCTGTCCGACGAAACCCGTGCTCGCGCCACCCTGCTCATCGCCAGCCTGGGAGAGCTCTGTGTGTGCGAACTGATGTGCGCGTTGGGCGATAGCCAGCCGAAGATCAGCCGCCATCTGGCGCAGCTGCGCAGCAATGGCATGCTGCTGGACCGTCGCCAGGGTCAGTGGGTGTATTACCGCCTTAATCCGGCGCTGCCCGCCTGGGTTCACGAGATGCTGCAGGTCACCTTGCAGGCCAATTCGCAATGGCTGGCCGACAACACACTTCGGCTCAAGTGCATGGACGACCGCCCCGTTCGCGACGCCTGCTGCTGATCACCCTTTCGGCGCTGGCACTGCGCCGGCGCCTCTGACGTCCGCCACCAAGCGGAGGAGCCCCTTCATGCGAGTCCTGTTCATGTGCACGGCCAACAGCTGCCGCAGCATCCTTTCTGAAGCGCTGTTCAACCACCTGGCACCGGCCGGTTTTGAAGCGATCAGTTCGGGCAGCTTCCCCAAGGGGCAAGTATTGCCCCGGAGCCTGAGCACGCTGGAGCAGGCCGGTATTTCGACTGCTGGCCTGAGCAGCAAGGGCAACGACGCATTCGAGGGCAACCCACCGGACATCGTCATCACCGTCTGCGACAAGGCCGCCGGCGAAGCCTGCCCGGTGTATTTCGGCCCTGCGCTGAAGTCGCATTGGGGGCTGGAGGACCCGTCCGATGTGGTGGGTGACAAAGCGCAAGTCGACGCGGCATTCCGTGCCACGCTGGCCCATATCGAGTCGCGCTGCCAAGCCTTCTTCGCCCTACCATTCGAAAGCCTCGACCGTGATCAGCTCAAGCACGCGCTGGATCGCATCGGCACGCAATAAGCAGGAGTAAAAAATGTCCGAGCACCTCCCCAACCTCGACCTCGCGTTGTTCGATCTGCCGCCAACGGCAAGCGTTGCAAGCGAGCACAAACCACGCATCCTGCTGCTGTATGGGTCTACCCGCGAACGCTCTTTCAGCCGCTTGCTGGTAGAGGAAGCGGCGCGCCTGCTGGAACACTTCGGCGCCGAGACCCGAACCTTCGACCCTTCAGGCCTGCCGCTGCCTGATGATGCGCCGGTGGAGCACCCCAAGGTGCAGGAGTTGCGCGAGCTGATGCAATGGTCGGAGGGCCAGGTCTGGTGCTCGCCAGAGCGCCATGGGGCGATGTCTGCGGTGTTCAAGGCGCAGATCGACTGGGTGCCCCTGGCGCTGGGCGCCGTTCGACCTACCCAGGGCAAGACCCTGGCAGTGATGCAGGTGTGTGGCGGCTCTCAGTCGTTCAACGTGGTCAACCAGTTGCGGGTGCTTGGCCGCTGGATGCGGATGTTCACTGTGCCGAACCAGTCCTCAGTACCCAAGGCCTACCTGGAATTCGATGACGCCGGCCGCATGAAACCTTCGCCGTACTACGACCGCGTGGTGGATGTGATGGAGGAGCTGGTGAAGTTCACCGTGCTGCTACGTGACCGTCAGGATTACCTGGTGGACCGCTATTCGGAGCGTAAGGAAAACGCCGAGCAGCTATCTGCCCGCGTCAATCAGCGATCGATCTGAAGCGGCTGCACGGCCCGCTTGCACCAGGATGGCTAGCCCACCCTGGTGCGCTTTAGCGACGATCAGCGGTCTTGGTCACGCTGCGGGTTATCGCGTTGCGATTGCTGGCCGCCCATGCGGTCTTTATCAGCCTGGTTCTGCTTGTCGGTTGCATTGTCTTCAGGCCGGCCGCCTTTGCTACCGGTATCACTGGAACGGTCCCAGTCCTTGTTCATCTTGTCCTCGGGCTTCTGCCCTGGCTGGTTATGACCCGGTTGTTGCTGGTTCGGCATGCCACCGCCCGAGCCTTGACCGCCTTGCTGGCCGGTACCTGCGGTGTTATTGCCCGCACCGGTGTCGGTATTGCCTTGATTGCCGCCCTTGTCTTGATTATTAGCCATGATCGCTTACCTCAAGTCAGACACAGAAAGGCCTGTGTGTTTGTACGACTGCGGCTTTCCTGGGGTGGATGTATTTATTCGCAGCCTTTCAGACAAGCGATACCAAATGCAGCTACTTGATACTGCGCCGCGCTAAATACCGACGTGCTGTAGGGCGCAGATCCAGGTAAACAGACACGCCATGCCCAGGAAAATTGGGGCAATTCATCTGTTTAAGCTGATCTGTAGCGCTGCATGGCTTATCCTTATGCCTCGCAATCAACTTCGAAGCAGTGAATTGAACAATGGGTTTTGAACAACTAGCTGAGCTACGTGACCGCCTGCGGGCGGAGAAAGTGCAGGAAAAGGCCGAAAGCCCGAAGCCCCCCAAGCGCAAGTCTCCGCCACAGGCGAAGGCTCGTGAGCAGGACCCGGCGGTGGCAGCGATCTGGCCGTTGCAGAAGCATTTTCCACTGGCCTTCCCTGTCAATCCGGCCCCCAAGGTTCCGCTCAAAGAGGGCATTTTCAAGGATGCCGAGCAACACCTGGAGCTGCTTGGCATCACCAGTGAACAGCTCAAGCTGGGTATTTCCACCTGGTGCCGGGGCTCCCGCTACTGGGCAAGCATGGTCGAGAATGCCCCGCGCCTGGACTTGAATGGCCAGGTCGCCGGCGTTGTGACCGCCACTCAGGCGATCCATGCGAAGCAACAAGCTGCTCGCCATCGCGGCCAGGACCGACGCAACCGTGCGAAGTCGAAAGCACGTGCTGCGGCCCCCGTTGCCGAGACCGCAGCCGAGCAGACTCCAGACTGAATTCAGACGACTTGGTCGAAGGGTTGGCGCTGCTTGTGCGCATCGCCAACCAGCACATCCTTGCGCTGAAGGTCAGTCAGCCACAACTGGACTTGCCCAGGATGGAACTGGATTGATCGTGTGGCTGAAGGTCGCTCTCGGATACAAGCTGCGCTTGAATCCAGTCGATAAATGCCCGCACGTGCGCTCGGCTCAGGTTCTCCTGGCGAGTAACCACGTAGTAGGCAAAGCGCGAAGGCCATGGCCGGTCTACCGCTACCACCAATCTGCCGCCTCGCAGGTCTTCTTCCGCGTGCTGCGCCTGTACAAGCGCGATGCCCTGGCCACTGGCGGCCGCGCGTAACAACAGCAGGTCTTCGTCAAAACTCGGCCCGCGGCGGCTACGTTGATCGGGCTCGACACCATGCGCCTGCAACCACAACGTCCAGTCGGCACGGTCGGCATCCTGCAGCAGTGGGTAACGCAGGCAGTCCTGCGGCTCATCCAGCGCCGGCCCGCCGGCAAGCAGGCCAGGGCTTGCTACTGGCAGCAGCACAGGCGCCAGTAGCGGTATCGACTCCAGCCCAGGGTAATCGCCCAGGCCATGGCGCAAGGCAATATCGACAGGATCACGATGCAGGTCGACCAGCTCGGCCGTGGACTGCACACGCACGTCGATCTCCGGGTGCTGCGCATTGAAATCCGCCAAGCGTGGCACAAGCCAACCGGACGCGAACGAGGGTTGGGTGCTGATCGTCAGGGTTTGAGCGCGCGTCAGCACTTCAAGGTCCAGCAAGGCGCTTTCGATCTGGCCAAAACCGCGTGAAAGCCCCGGATAAAGGCTGGCTCCTGCCTCGGTGAGCTGCACCCCATAACGGCTCCGGGTCAGCAGGATAACGCCGAGACGGTCTTCCAGCAGACGAATCTGTTGACTGATTGCGCCTGGGGTAACGCCCATACGCTCGGCGGCTGCCTTCAGGCTGCCCAGCCGAGTGGCTTCGGTGAAAGCGCGCAACGCAAGCAACGGCAAGACCGTACCCATGCAATTACCAACCTTAGAAAAACTGATGTCAGGGCGTGAAAGGATCGTTAGTAAGCCCCGGGCTTGATGCCTAGCATAGCGTTGACCCACACAAACCCGAATCAGTTTTTTTAAGGTGAACAGCATGCAAGGATTGCCCTTGAACCCCATCAACAGCAAAGGCGCGAGCGCCGATGCCTTCGCCCAACATCCCGGTTACCGTCGCATGTTCGCCCATGGCCAGCTGACACTGGGCATCTTCCTGCCGCTTCGCTTCCATGACGGCGACATGGCTGTGCTTCGTGGGCAGGCGCAGCTGGTCAACGAAATTGACCGCCTGGGCTTCGCAGCCGTGTGGGTACGCGATGTGCCCTTGTACGACCCGGCTTTTGGTGACGCCGGCCAGGTATTCGACCCGTTCACCTACCTGGCCTATCTCACGGCCCATACCCGCACTATCGCCTTGGCAACCGGTAGCGCGATCTTCTCCCTGCGCCACCCCATCGACCTGGCCAAAGCTGCGGCCAGCCTGGACTGCCTGTCGGGTGGGCGCCTGGTGCTGGGTATTGCCTCGGGCGACCGCCCCGTGGAGTTCCCCGCCTATGGCCTGCCCCATGAAAAGCGCGGAGAGCGCTTCGCGCAAAGCGTGGACTACTTCCGCCAGCTGCTGGCTGGCCCTTCTGCGCCGATCCATTCGCCATTGGGCCAGCTCGATGGAGCCCGTCTGCTCCCCTCCCCCGTGACCGGGCGCATCCCGTTACTGGTGACCGGCTCGTCACGCCAATCCTTGCAGTGGCTTGGCGAACAGGCGGACGGCTGGATTACCTACCCCGAAGCCACCCACAACATCCTTGGCCCGCGCCGCCTGGCCGAGAAAGTCCGCGCTTGGCGAGCGGCCATTCCTGGCGGCGGCTTCCGTCCGCATGTCACCAATGAATGGATCGATCTTCATGAAGACCCCAACTTTCCGCGCACGCCGCAACAGGGGGGCTACGTGTTGCGCACAGGCCGCAACGGCTTGATCGAGCTGCTGCAAGAGTGGCGCGAGGCCGGGGTCAATCATGCGGCACTGGGCATGCAGATGGCCCAGCGCCCGGCGCAGGAGATCATCCAGGAGCTGGCAGAAGAAGTGCTGCCACTGTTTCCATCGCTGATGGGGCCTGTGCCCCATGCGCAGAACTGGTAGCCATTGCGGTGGCTGAGTGCTAGCTGACACTCATGCGCTTTCAACCTGTGCCTTGTGGAACAGCGCAAACAGTTCTTGCGGCGATTTTACATTCAGCTTTGCGTAGACATGCCGGCGGTGGACCTTGACTGTCTCTACCGAGATGTCCAGCTTGCCGGCCACTTCCTTGTTCGAGCAGCCGCTGAGAATCAAGCGGATCACATCCAGCTCCCTGGCGGTCAGAGGTGTGCCTAAGCGCACCATGGCCTCCTCAAGGCTGACTTGCCAGCGCGGCGCCTGGCGCGGCGAGCTTTCTGGCATCGCCGCCTCGAAAAACATGCGCTGGCGCATCAGCCCCGTTACCCACGGGCGAATCATCTCCAGCAGCGAAACCTGCTCGGGCGTGAACAGGTGCCGGCTTCCCAGAGACAGGCACAGGCTGCGCACCTCATCCAGCCGCACGTTGTAGTGCAATTCATCCTGCTTCACGTAATGGTTGAAGTAGCGTTGGTGGTACTCGGTGTCCCTGAAGCGCTCCGGCGCCACGTCCGCCAGGCGGAACAGCCCGGTTACCGGCTGTTCGCGGTTGGCGATGTAGAACGGGTCAAGTAGATACATGCCCTTGATGTAATCGTGGAACAGCGGGTCGGGGCCCTCTCCCTCATACGGGCTTTCAGCGAATGCGAACGGGCAACCGTCGCTAAACAACAACACCGCCCAGTTATCGATCGGTACGTATTCGCCGATCAACCGGCTCAAGGTTCGCCAGAAATCAGCCTTGTCCAAGTGTTCGATCACGTGGCCGGCAGCTCGGTGCCAGGCCATGTCCTGGAGCGTTGGTGTCATGCATCTACCCCCTGGGGTTAACCACTCGACGTGATAGGAAACGGGCTGGAAAAACGCATAATTGCATCGACCTTTTGCAAAAGTCACTTATTTCCTGACCGGGGCTCAACCCGATAACAAGGTCCGAATATGAAGCTCGAACTGGTACAACTGGCGGGGCGCGATGGCGATACCGCCTACAATTTACGACGTACTCTGGACGCCATCACCCACTGCGCGCCAGGCACCGACATCATCGTTTTTCCCGAGGCGCAGATCACCGGGTTCCTCAACCACCAGAACATTGCCGAGCAGGCCTTGGCGCTGGATAGCCCCAGCATACTGGCGATCCAACAGGCGGTATGTGAGCGCCAGGTGGCGGTGGTCGTGGGGCTGATCGAGAACGATGGCGGGCACTACTACAACACAACGCTGTTCATCACCCCTGAAGGGATCCAGCTCAGCTATCGCAAGACCCACCTCTGGGTCTCCGAGCCCGGCCTGGTGTTGCCCGGCGACCGCTATGGCACCGTGGCGTGGCGCGGCGTGCGCATCGGCCTGCTGATCTGCTACGACACCGAGTTCCCGGAAACCGCACGCGCTGTGGCGGCACTGGGGGCCGAGCTGATCCTGGTCACCGATGGCAACATGGAGCCCTATGGGCACGTGCACCGAACCTCGGTCACCGCTCGTGCGCAGGAAAACCAGGTGTTCGCCGTGGTCGTCAACCGGGTCGGGGAAGGTGAAGACAACACCGTTTTCGCCGGTGGTAGTGCGGTCATCGACCCTTCTGGGCAGGTGTTGCTGGAGAGTGGGCGCCAAGAGTGCCGCCATGTCATTGAGTTGGACATGACCCAGCTGGCCGATGCCCGTGCGCTTTACCACTATCAGGCTGACCAGCGCTTCCAGCTACCCGGTGAGCGTATCGAACACGCCGATGGCCGACGCGAGCTGCTGATTCCCTGAGCAGCGCTTCGCTTGCCCATGCCCTGCGGGTTCGCGCCAACGACAACAATAATCCAGCGACAGTCAGCGCACTGCACGGTCGCTAACCGGCACTGCGCCAGGAGCCTTCCATGACCCTTCACCGCTTACTGAAGTTCGGCCTCATCGCACTGCTTGGCAGCGGTTGGACCCCCGCCTGGTCGGAGCCTGCCCGAGTACACCTGTATAACTGGTCTGACTTCCTGGCGCCGGAAACCCCTAAGGAATTCCAGGCAGATACGGGCATCTCGCTGATCTGGGACGCCTTCGATAATGCCGAAGTGATGCAAAGCAAGTTGATGACCGGGCGCACCGGCTATGACGTGGTAATGGTGCCCGACGACCTGTTGCCCAGCCTGGTCAAGGCCGGGGTGATCCAGGAGCTGGACCGTGAACGGCTGGGCAACTGGGCGCACCTTGCCCCGGAAATCCTGGAAAAACAGCAAGGCAACGACCCCGGCAATCGCTACGCCATCCCCTACATGTGGGGCACGACGGGCATTGGCTATGACCAGGCCAAGGTCACGCAATTACTGGGCACGAACGCGCCGGTGGATTCCTGGGACATGATCTTCAAAGAGGAAAACATCGCGAAACTCAGCACGTGCGGAGTGGCGATGCTGGATGCTCCCGTGGAGATCGTGCCGATTGCGCTGAACTACCTGGGGCTACCACCGAACAGCAAGGACCCCAACGACTACCGCAAAGCTGAAGCCCTGCTGCTCAAGATCCGCCCGTACATCCGCTATTTTGATTCCTCAAAGTTCACCACCGACCTGGCCAATGGCGACATCTGTGCGGTGGTCGGTTGGGGCGGCTCGGTCTACAACGCCAAGGTCACGGCAGACCATGCAAACAATGGCGTCAAACTGGCCTACAGCATTCCGAAAGAAGGCGCACCGGTCTGGTTCGAAAACATGGTCTTGCTCAAGGATGCGCCTCACCCGCAGCAGGGCTATGACTTCATCAACTACATGCTGCGCCCGCAAGTGATTGCCAAGAGCTCCGACTATCTCGGCTATCCCAATGGCAACAAGGACGCCACGGCCTTCATCAACCCGCAACTGCGCGACAACCCGGCGGTTTACCCCTCAAAGGAGGTAATGGCAACGCTGTACCCGCTCGAAACGCTGCCACTCAAACTGGAGCGCATGCGCACCCGGCTCTGGAGCAAGGTGAAGAGCGGCACCTGATTGTCGCGCCGCTGACCGTTCGCATAACAATAAATCCGCTTGACCGGAGTACGCATGACTATCTCAGCAGACTTGATCATCACCCACGCTGACATCCACACCATGGACCCGGACCTGCCCAGGGCCCAGGCCATCGCCGTGCATCAGGGGCGCATCGTCGCTGTGGGCGCCAACGCCGATATCGAACGCCTGTCGGGCGTCGCAACCCGCCACATCAACGCACAGGGGCGGCTGATGTTGCCCGGCCTGCAAGACACCCACGTGCACTTCCAGCTCAGCAGCGCCGACCTGTATCACAATGCCTCGCTATACGCCGCTACCACCCTTGATGAACTGCTGGGCTGTATCAGCGAGTTCGTCGAGCGCCACCCCGACAAGACCTGGATCCGTGGCGTCGGCTTCTCCTCCAGCCTGTTCAGCCCGGACGTGCTCACCAAGGAGCTGCTCGACAGCGTGACGGGCGGCCGCCCGGCACTCATGCTGGCCAACGACTACCACAATGGCTGGGCCAATAGCGCAGCCTTCGAGGTTGCCGGTGTGCAGCCGGGCAGCCATGAGCCGCAGAACGGCAGTTATGTGCGCAACGCAGACGGTGCGCCCAAGGGATGGCTTTTGGAGGATGCAATCTGGGCAATGAATCGTATCGCCCCCGGGTACACGGACGAAGAATACCTGGAAGCCATGCAGCACTACAGCAAGGCATTCAACCGCAGGGGCATCACTGGCGTACTGGACGCCATGGTCAACCGCAACTACATGAAGAACTACCAGGCTGCCCATGAGCGTGGTGACCTGACCCTGCGCGTTCGTGCCACCTCCAAGGTTTTCGCGCACAAGCCGCTGGACGAGCAGCTTCTCGAGCTTCAGGACCTGCGCAATACCTACCAGGGTGATCGGGTAAGCATGCACTCGGCCAAGTTCTTCCTCGACGGTGTCCTGGAGAGCGGTACCGCGGTGTTCCTGGCGCCGCGAAGCGACACGGGTGGCAACGCCGAGTTGATGTTCACTCAGGCACAGATCAACGAGTACTTCGCAGCCTTTGACCGGGAGAAGTTCCAGTTGCACGTACACACCATCGGTGACGGTGCCGTGCGTGCGGCCGTGGACGGGATTGACTACGCCCGCCAACAGAATGGCAAATGGGATTCGCGCCACCAGCTCGCCCACCTGCAAGTGGTGGCCCCGGCCGACATCCCCCGCTTCACGGCCCTGAACATCCTGGCCAACTTCCAGCCTTTGTGGGCACAGCCGCAACCTGAAGCCGACGCCATCGCCCATGCCATGCTAGGCGAGCAACGCAGCCAATGGGTCTTCCCCATCGGTGAGTTTGTACGCAAAGGCGTGACTTGCATGATGAGCAGCGACTGGGGCGTGAGTACCTATGACCCTTTCCAGATCCTGCAGTCAGCCGTCACCCGACAGGCGATCGATGCCGGCCCCGAAGACCCGGTGCACAACCCGCATCACCGCATCAGCATTGAAGATGCGCTGCGTGGCTACACGCTCAATGCTGCCCACGCCGCCTGGCGTGATGACTGCACCGGCAGCCTCAGCGTAGGCAAGTACGCGGACCTGATCGTACTTGACCGCAATCTGTTTGAAATTGCACCCGGCGAGATCGCCCAGACCCAGGTGTTGCTCACCCTGCTCGAAGGCCAGGAAGTCCATCGAGACCCAGGCTTCGGCTGACGGGCCGCCCGTATAGGGTAAATCACACCACGTCCCCCCTTTCGTTCCGGGCTTTCAGGCCCAGGCGGGGGTGCGTGCGCGCGACGCACCGGGTTTGTCATTAAAACAAGAAGAATCAGGAGAACTCAGCATGTCCTTCATCACCAAGGTCCGGGCGCTTTCGGCGCTTGGCGCCTTACTCAGCCCGTGCGCCTTTGCCGGGTATGCCTTCGAGGCTGGCGTCGTCAAAGGGGAAGCAACACTGGCCGCGGGCGTCGCTGGCATCAGCGCCCGCAACGTCAATTTCGGTGCCGGGCGCGTGGACCTGCGCAGTGGCCGCAATACCGGTGAGCGGGCTGTCTGGCAGGAGATGTACCTGAAACCTGGTGCAACCCTGCGCTACGAGATCAGCCCCGATCTTGAAGTGTTCGGCGGCGCGTCTGCGGTGGGGGCCGCTACCTTTGGCGACGGCGACGCTGGCGGCTACACCCGCAGTTCCGATCATGGCCTGGCCATCGAAGCCTTCTATGGCGGGGTGCGCAGAGGCGACTGGTCGTTCAGCGCCGGGCGCCAGGACTACAAGGTCGGCACCGGCTTCATCGTCATGGACGGCAACCTTGACCTGTTCGACGATGCTGCCTACTGGATAGGCCCACGCACTGCGTTTCGCGACTCCGCCCTGCTGGGCTACAGCCACGGCCCGCTCAGCGCCCAGGCATTCAGCTTGCGAACGGACGACGACCTTGGTGACTTTCGCATGAACGGCCTGAATATCGACTATGACCTGGTCGGCACGGTAAACCTGGGCGCCATGGCGATGAAGGTGAACAGCCTGGTGAGCGAGGCCGACAGGTTGACCCCGCGTGAGGGGATGCAGGTGTACAACCTGCGGGCGCTGCAAGCCAAGGTGCCGTTTGTTGACGACCTTACACTACAGGGTGAGTACGCCGTCCAGCGGGGTGCGGGCGACGGTGTCGATTACCACGCCAGCGCCTGGTACGCCCAGGCAGACTATGCCTTTTCCTCCCTACCCCTACAGCCATTGCTGAGTTACCGCTATGCCGCCTTCTCCGGCGACGACGACCCGAGCGACAACCGACAGAAAGCCTGGGACCCGCTCAGCAAAGGCTATGTCGACTGGGGTACCTGGTTGATTGGCGACGTGGTCGGTAACTATCTGTTGTTCAACAGCAACGAACGCGTCAACCAGTGGACGCTGCGAACCCATCTGACACCTACGGTGAAGCTGGGGGGGATGCATTACCAGTTCAGCCTGGATGAAAAAGTGCTCAACGGCGTGGCCGTCAGCGATCGGCGCTTTGCCGACGAAAACGTGGTGTTCGTCGAGTGGACCCCAACAGCCAGCGTCTACACCAGCGTCGCCTACAGCTGGGTCAAGCCCCTTGCCGCCGCCCGCGAAACCTACGGCAACGACGATTTCAGTGCATTCGAGATGTTCGTCTCCTACCGCTATTGAGCGAAACCTGAAGGTGGGGACGGCCCAGACCGGCCGCACCTCTCTCATCAACAACAGGAACACCACCGTGATCAATGCAGCTTCCGGGGGCCGCCAGGCGCCCCTCTTCGCCGTCCCTCCCTTCCAGCTCGAAAGGGAGCTTTGACATGGCCGATAACCGCGTCAAATTGACCGCCAGCCTCAGCCTGACCTCGGTGGTACTGTTCGGTCTGGCCTATATGGCGCCGAGCCTGGTGCTGGTCATTTTCGGTGTCATTGCCCAAGGCAGCGCCGGCACGGCGCCCAGCGCCTTCCTGATGGCCACTGGCGCCATGCTGTTGTCGGCATTGAGCTACGCCAAGATGGCCAGGCTGTTTCCCGTTTCCGGGTCCGCCTATTTCTACGCCCGGCAGATGCTTGGCGGTCAGTTAGGGTTTCTGGTTGGCTGGCTGGTGTTGCTGGACTACCTGTTCATGCCCATGGTCGCCTGGCTGGTACAGTCGGTTTTTCTCAATGTGCAGTTCCCTGCCATACCTTTCTGGGGGTGGATGCTGGTCAACATCGGGCTGACCACGCTGGTAAACGCCCTGGGGCTCAGCCTCGCCGACCGCACAAACAAATTGCTGACAGGGCTGGGCATCGCCCTGGTGTTGCTGTTTGTGGTCTTGTGTGTGATCCACCTGATGCATCAGTCTCCGGTGTCCCTGACAGCGCCACTCTGGAACGCCAGTAGCACCTTCGTGGGTGTGTCGGCAGCAGCAGCCGTGGCGGCCTACTCCTATCTGGGTTTCGATGCGGTCACCACCATGGCCGAAGAAACACGCGACGCGAAGCGCAACATTCCGCGCGCCGTGGTGTTGGTAATGGCAACGGCAGGCCTGCTGTTTGCGCTTGTGGCGTACATCATGCAGCTGGTCCACCCCGGCGGCGTATTCGAAGACGCCCAGATTGCTGCCTATCTCATGTCCGTCGAAGTAGGCGGCCAGGTCTTTGCGGATTGGCTGAACCTCGGTTTGATCATCTCCGGGTTCGCTTCGGGCCTCATCGTGCAACTCAGTACCAGCCGCCTGCTCTATTTCATGGGCCGGGCCGACATACTGCCCATGCATTTCTTCGGCACACTCAACCCCAAGACCAAGGCGCCGGTGTTCAACCTGCTGTTCACTGCGGTGATCGGCTTGCTGGGTTTGAACCTCACGCTGGAAATGGCGACCTCCTTCATCAACTTCGGTGCCTTCCTTGGCTTCACCGCGGTGAACCTGTGCGTCATCTGCTACTTCTATCGCGCTCGTCGAAGCCAGCGCCTCGGGCTTGTGAGTTATCTGGTGTTTCCACTGCTGGGCATGTGCGTAAACCTGTACCTGGTGAGCCAGCTAAGTGCGACCGCGATCATGATCGGACTCTGCTGGCTTACCTTCGGCGTGATCTACCTCACCTGGCTGACACGAGGTTTCCGCCGGCCTGCGCCCGACCTTCGGCCGTGGTAACGCCCGTCCCGGCGGCGCTATGCGCAAGCCTGCTCAAAAGTAACCGAGCACCCACTTCTGAACGGCTGACGTGTCATTGATGTCGCCATCGAAACTATAGCGGGGGTCATAACTTTGATTATTCCCCCGCACTCGCCCTCTCCAGACCTTCAACGGTAACCAGAACTGCGCGCCACTTGGCAAGGCCTGAGAACCGATATCGATATACAACGTGTCGCCACTCGTTGATAACCCAAAATGGGTCGCGCCAGGAACGGCCAGCACCGCGTCTGCAAAATCCAGACAGGCACTTGCACAGAATGAGTCCGTCACCAGCACAAGCTGCCCTTTGAATCTTTCTGGATTGGAATCCTTTACACGGCTCTGGTCGAGCGATGACGTATCGGGCTGTCTCAGCCAGTCTTCCTTCTGCACAAGCGCAGCGCTCATCGACTCACGCAAACCTGAAACAAACGTGTAGGCATCGCTGTTTTTTTCGTGATTGCCTTGCATGCCGGCCAACGCGCTGTCGAGTGTTGCAAGCGCTAGAGGAGAGACACGCCACATTGCATACGCATGCGAGGATTGGCCCAGGCTTTCAACAAACGCCTCACCCAATAGAGCAGACAGAATGCTCGCCCCGACCAGGCTGTTACCACCGCGATTGCCACGTGTGTCGAGTACAATCAGTTTGGCGTCCTCGATGTGCTTGAGCGTGTCGAGCATTTGTTCGAGGGCCGCATTATCGGCTGCCGAAGGGGCGAAATTGGAGGCGTGCACCCAATAGCGCCCACCGCCGAGGTTGTTCAGTGCCTGAAGGGGTTGAGGTTGGGTCAGAAAATCCTTTAGTTGCCCACCCTCTTCCTGCCATGACAAGGCAAACTTTTGCTGCACGCCGCTCGGTAGAACAACCAGGCAATTGCTTGCCCGTTTTCTGGCAAGCACTGGAGCATCCGCATCGTCAACGGTCAAATGCCCGGCCAGGTGGCGCCAGGTAGATTTCAGGTTCAGCCGACGATCTACGTAGGGCGACAGGTCATCAGCCACTATTTCCCGGACTGCTTTGCCATCACACGAGATGATGCTTGAGCCGACTGAAGGCAAAGGCACAGGCCACTCCTTTGCAACACGACTGACAACAAAACCCTCCCCTCTCATGTCCACCATGAAACCCGCCCAGGATGACTTGCCTGCTCTGGGCGGATATACGCCTACATGACCGTCCTTGAACCCTGAAATATAGAAACCCAGCACGGCTTGAGCATCCCTCTCCGAGCTGACACGCAATGCCAACTGGCTGGCCTCCCGATAACCCTTTTCTACCCAGTCAGTAAAATTTGGGTTTTCTTGGTCTATGGCGCCCGGGTGAGAGGACACGATTAATTGATGAACAGCAGAAAGGTCCCTCACCGCCATGTCAACTAATCGACTCCTCGCAGACTCGTCAGCAATCACAGTGCCGACGGCGCCTGCACTGACGAGGACAATAGCTAACACCTTTTTAACAACACGCATGTAAAAGTTACCCATCATGCCAAACTGCCAAAATCCAGATGGTTTTGTTGATGATATGGCACCGGCTTCGCCGGTGTTCGCGGGTGAACCCGCTCCCACAGAGATGGCGTCTGTTAGTAGTTGGGCTGGGCGCATCAGCAGCATGTAACGGGTTATGCTCAGCGTCAATCGGAGCACTACTTACAGGGAGCAAGTCTTGATGTCCATCGATACCCGCACACTCGAGGTTCGAACACCACGCCTCTCGATAAGGCCTTTCTCGCGGGAGGACGCCACCGAGTCCTTCCTGCACCTCACCACTTCATTGACCCGCTACATGTCCTGGGAACCGCCAGCGTCACGCGAAGAGTACGCGCAAGTGTGGGAGCGATGGCTACCTGCGATAGCCGATGGCAGCGATATCGTGTTTGCGATCAGGCAGCGGGATGACGCCTGCTTTCTAGGGCTGGTCGGGCTGCACAATGTCAATGACACAGTGCCGGAGTTGGGAATCTGGATACGCGAGGACAAACATCGGCGAGGCTTTGGCAAGGAAGCTGTCGGCGCGATAGTGGCGTGGGCGAGTGAACACCTATCCCCTTCCGGCTTTGTCTATCCGGTTGCGACGGACAACTTGCCCAGCCGATTGATCGCCGAGGCCTTGGGCGGGATCGTCACAGGGACACGGACCGCGGAGAAATATGACTCGGTGATCTACTCCATACCGACAGATCGGATGATTTGAGTGGCCACTTCTGGCCGATTGCTGCCCCTCGGACCTTAGGTGATCACTGTGGGAGCGGGCGTGCCCGCGAAGCAGGCGACGCGGTGGATGGCACGGGCTTCGCCCGTGTTCGCGGGCAAGCCCGCTCCCACAGTGATCGCGCAAACTTTTAGAGTTTGAATAGGACAGTTGCTTCCACAGGGTTCGCCCCGGCCTCGGAAAATGAGCAATCGCAGTCCTTTCGCAATGGCAGCCATGGGTCGATAGCGGTCACTTGCGAGCGGCAGTTGTCGACCCAAAGCGGACATTGAGCGGAAATGGATTGGGTGCTCGCGTAATCCTGAAATAGCATGGACTATTCACATTCAAGATGGCGCACTCGCGGTGAGCATATCCATGGAGCGAAAAGCATTTCCCTCAGCCACCTCTGATTGGGTCATACGCAGCACCACACCCGGCAGTGTGGAGCGCATCGAAGCGTGGTTTGGCGGCCATGGCTACGACCCGCATCGTCACGATACCTATTCGATAGGCCGTACCCTTGCCGGCGTTCAGAGCTTTCACTACAAGGGCGCGCTGTGCCACGGCGTGCCAGGCAACACGCTTGTGCTGCACCCCGACGAGGTGCATGACGGCATGGCTGGCACGGAGGTGGGTTTTCGCTACCGGATGGCCTACATCGACCCATCGCTGATACAGAACGTTCTCGGCGGAGAACCGTTGCCTTTCATTGCTGGCGGACTATCCTGCGACCCGCGCTTGTACCACGCCAGCGAGGTTTTCGTGCAGGCACTGGATCATCCTCTGGAAACACTGGAAGAACAGGACGCCGTTTATGACTTGGCAATGGCGCTTCGTGCAGTCGGCGGCAAACCGCGTGGCCGCAAACGTCTGGATTACCGTTCTGCCGAGCGCGCCAGGGCGTTCATCATGGAGCACCTTCACGTAGGCATCACCCTGGAGATGCTCGAACAGGCGAGTGGGCGTGAGCAATGGAGCTTGTCGCGAGACTTTCGGGCCCTCTACGGCACCAGCCCATACCGCTTTGTCACGCTAAGGCGCCTGGACGCTTTGCGCAGACTGATTCTGGATGGCTTCTCACTGGTCGATGCCGCCCTTGCTTCAGGCTTTCATGATCAGAGCCACATGACCCGGCACTTCACCCGCACCTACGGCGTGCCGCCTCTGCGATGGCTGGAACGCTTACGCACTGTTCGCTAAGTTGCAGGATCGTACAAGAGCAGCGCGCTTGGGTTCGATAGGCTGGTCACTCCAACCAAGAGAGGATCAGCTATGTCCAGCATGCATCAGCAATTGGCATCACAACCTGTGAACCTGACTCAAAAAGCCTCGCTGATCGAGCAGCAATGGAGCCCAAGGGTCGTCGCGGAAATGAACGACTACCAGTTCAAGGTGGTACGCATCGAAGGTGAATTCATCTGGCATTCACACCCGGAAACTGATGAAGCGTTTCTGGTGCTCGAAGGCCTGTTGCGCATCGATCTCCCCGAGGGCTGCGTTCATGTGAAGCCGGGCGAACTGTATGTCGTACCCCGTGGTGTAGAGCACAGAACAGCGGCAGAGACGGAAACAACACTGATGATGATTGAGCCGCGAGGCGTGTTGAATACCGGTCATGAAGGTGGGGAGCGAACAGCGCTGAATGACGTCTGGATCTGAGTCGACATCGACAGTAGCGGCCAGCCACATGAGGGCGTGAAGCGGAACCTATCGAGAGGGGGCCGTTTCATGCCCCATGGTTTGTCAGTTCCGGATCTAGGCTAAACGATCAATCCCACACTGATACCTGGCCCCGTCAAGGCTCGCTTCAAACGCCTCAAGCCCGGCGTATATCTGCTGCAAACCATCAATCTGCCCCATCACCTCCAGCTTCTTGTCGGCAATGGCTTTGCCCGCCAACTCCCAGGGCATGTCACCCTCACGATGCCCCTGAAGGATCGCCTGCAGTTCCTTGAGTTTGAAACCCAGCTGCTGCGCGCATTTGATGAACGTCAGCAGCTCAACGCTTTGCTGGTTGTAAACGCGATACTGCCCTTGGCGCTCGGCCGGTGGCAGCAGGCCAATGGCTTCATAGTGGCGGATGGTCTTGACCGTGGTGCCCGACAGCCGGGCGGCTTTGCCGATGTACATGAACGTCCTTTTTCGTGCGGGTGCGGCGCATCTTTGCACAGTGCAACCGGCTCGGGAACACAGCGGGAACGATCAGCGGCTGGCGATGCCCTGGGCCTGCTTCAGCCAGGCTTCGCGCCGCTGCGGGCTGGAGCCCAGTATCGGCCCGAACATCAGGGTGTTCAGCGGTTTGATACCGCAGAACAGCAACGTGGTCTTGCGTACCTGGTGCAGACCCGGCATGCGATAGACCCAGCGGAAGTACCACGGAGGTGTATCCATCGTTACCAGCAGGTGCGCCGTTCGGCCTTTGAGCAACGGGTCGGGGAAGGCTTTGCCGGCCCGATAGCGGAACGCGAAACCCGGCAGGAATACCCGGTCGAAAAAGCCTTTCATCAAGGCCGGAATACCACCCCACCAAATGGGGTAGATAAAGGCCAGGTGCTCGGCCCAGGTGATATCGGCCTGGGCCTTGAGCAGGTCGGGTTCCAGTGGCTGCGTCTGCCTGTAGCCTGCGCGCAGCACCGGGTCGAAGTTCAAGGCATCAAGCCGTAACACCCGTACATCATGGCCGGCACTTCTGGCTGCATCGACATAACACTCGGTCAACGCACCACAGAAACTCTCCCCCGACGGGTGCCCCAGCACCACCAGCACACGCTTGCTCATCGTCACTTCATCCTGAACATGAAGCCTTCAGGGTAAAGCCTGCCCCTAGAGGGAGAGTCAATGGCCCCAGGGGTATGAGGCGAAAGCTGCCGGCCGGCCAGGCACAGGCTTCAGCGCAGGTAGTCCTGCACCCACTTCACCCAACAATCGGCGCCAATCTTCACCAACGCATCGTTGAAGTCGTAGTGAGGGTTGTGCACCGAGCAACCATGGAACTCGCCCGTACCGTTACCCAGCATGAAGTAACAGCCAGGCCGTGCCTGCAGCATGTAGGCGAAGTCTTCGGTGCCCATGACCTTCTTGGGCATTTTGTCCAGCAGCGCCCCGTCGGCGAACAACGGCCTCAGGCTTTCCCGCAGCAACGCGCTTTCGTGATCGCTGTTGCACAACGCTGGCGCCAGTTGGGTGAACTGCACCTCGATCTCCACGCCAAAGCTTTCGGCGTGCCCCCTGGCCAGGGCGTCAATGCGGCTGTTGATCTTCTGCTGGGTCTCGGCCGTGTCGGTGCGCACGCTCAGCAGCATGCTCGCCTCGTCAGGAATGATGTTGTAGACGGTACCGGCCTGGATCATGCCGATGCTGATGACGGCATAGTCCTCGACGCTCAGGTTGCGTGACTTGATGGTCTGGATGCCACTGATGAGGCTGTTCAACGCCATCACCGGGTCTATCGACAGTTCCGGCATCGCCCCGTGCCCGCCTTTGCCGGTGATACGAATGCTGACGCGCTCGGAGGACGCCATGGTCGGCCCGGCCTGTACTACGCAGGTGCCCACCGGCATGCCGGGCATGTTGTGCAGCGCGTACACCGAGTCGCAGGGGAAGCGCTCGAACAGGTCGTCGTCGATCATTGCCTTGGCACCGGCCAGGCCCTCTTCATCCGGCTGGAAGATCACGTTCAACGTGCCGTTGAAGCTGCGCGTGGCGGCCAGTTGCGCAGCGGCTGCCAGCAGGATCGCGGTATGCCCGTCATGGCCGCAGGCATGCATGCGACCAGGGATCTTGCTGGCATGCGCGAAGGGGTTTTTCTCGCTCATGGGTAATGCGTCCATGTCTGCCCGCAGGCCGATGCTGCGCGGGCTGTTCCCTGCTTTCAGTACGCCGACCACCCCATGCCCGCCTACGTTGCGATGCACTTCGTAGCCCCAGGCCTGCAGCTTGTCGGCCACCAACGCCGCCGTGTCGGGGGTGTCGCCGCCAAGCTCCGGCGCGGCGTGAATCTGCCGGCGAATCACTACGAACTCATCCAGCCCTGCTGCCGTAGGCTGAGGTTGGTTGCTCGGGAAAGTAGTCATGTTCAAAGTGCCCATGTCACTCGCATCCTTTGTTTTCGGGGAAGTATTTGAGGCAAGCCAGGCTGACAACGCCGCCGGCCAGCAGGAAGTACGCCGGCGCCATCGGGGTGCCGAGCGCCGCAATCAGCCAGGTCGCCACCAGCGGCGAAAACCCGCCGAAAATCGTCACCCCCAGGCTGTAGCTGACCGACGTGCCGAACGAGCGCCGCGCTTTCGGGAAGCCCTCCATCATCAGCGCAAAGAACGCACCGGCACCGATGCAGGTCGGCAGGATCAGGACCGCCACGCACATCATGGCCAGGCCCATGTGCTGCACCTGCCCAAGCAGGTAGAACACCGGCAGGGTCAGCACCACCGGCATGGCAACCGTCCACCCCAGCAGGCGCTTGCGCAGCTGGTACTTGTCGGCAAACTTGCCCGCCAACGGGCAGATGACCGCCATGCAGCCGCTGCTGATACAGGCAATCGCCATTGCGCTGCCGGCCGGGTAATGCAAGGCCGTGGTCAGGTAGGTGGGCATGTAGAACACGAACAGGTACATGCCGATAGTCGAGCTGGCCATCAGGCCGATGCCCTGGGCGATACGTTTGAGCAGTTCGGCGTCCAGCGCCTGCTCGGCCTTGTGCGCCGGGGCGGCCTCATGGGTTTCGGGCAAACGCGTGCGAATGTACCAACCGACCGGGCCGATCAGCAGGCCGAAAATGAACGGTATCCGCCATCCCCAGCTTTCCAGGGCCGCGGGGTCGAGCAACTGGCTGAGGGCAAAGCCAAAACCGGCACCCAGCAAGGCGGCGTACCCCTGGCTGGCGGCCTGCCAGCTGACGTTCTGGCAACGGTTGCCAACCGCACTGGATTCCATCAGGAACACCGAGGCGGTACCCACCTCACCGCCTGCCGACATGCCCTGGATGAGCCGGCCAACCACCAGCAGCACCGTTGCGAAAATGCCGATCTGCGAATACGTGGGCGAAAAAGCGATCAGCGCAGTGCCCAAGGTCATCAGCCCGATGGTCAGGCTCAATGCCGCCTTGCGCCCGCGTCGGTCGGCATAGCGACCGATGACCATCGCCCCCACCGGGCGCATCAGGAAACCGACACCGAAGGTGGCCAACGACATCAGCAACGAAGCCATCGCCGACTCGGAGGGGAAGAAATGCTTGCCGATCAGCACAGCGAAGAAGCTGTAGATCGTGAAGTCGTACATTTCCAGCGCATTGCCCAGCGAGCAGGCAACCAAGGTTTTACGTGAGGAAGAGGCCTGCGCGGCTGAATGCGCGCCCGTCTGCATGAGGGGCCGTGCGGGTAGCGGTGTAGTCATTGTTATCTCCGATGGCAATTCGCGGCGTGCAGCGAATATCGGCCAATCGGGCACCCAACACACTTGCAGTTTAGGCATGTGGCTAACCATTGGTTATTTGACCGGACCGGTCGCTGACCAATTTGCCCTAAGGTGGCGCACAGATTGCCTTGCCTCTGCGCGCTGCCCCGTAAGTGCCCACTCAACCGGGCAGCAAGCGCGGCCTCACGGCATGCTTGAAGCCTGTCTAGCGCAGACCTTCTTGCCTACCGTAACGCCCCGCAGGCCCTTGATTAACCAAACGGCATGACATGGCCGAATAAGCAATCACGCTGCAACCTGTTGTTCACCGACGCTACAGCCACCACATCACTGTGCTGGCCTGGAGTCGTGAATGAACACTCGCACTACGTCGTTGCTGTTGATGATCCAAGGGGCATGCCTTGCCGCGCAGGCACAGGCCGAGGGCTTTCCGACACTTGGCCGGATTGCGCCGGGTTTTGGTTATTACGGGGTGGATTACGGGTTCGATGACAAGCTCAAGGTCTACGGCACCGTGGATGCATTCGCCAGCTATCACGACTCGCAGCACCACTCGGGCTTTCGCCTGGCCGGCGGCGGCGCCTGGACCAACAAGGTCGGGCTGTATGCCCGCCAGGGGCTGAACCCCGACACCGTGCTGGAACTCGACGTCGAGGAAGGCTTCAACGTCAATGGCAAAGCCCTGGAGGGCACCTGGGACACCATTGGCACCCTGCGCCTGGCAACGGTCGCCCTGCGCTCGCGAACCCTGGGCAAGCTTGAGTTCGGCAAGACCTACAGCATGGGCACGCCCACCTACGCCGACCCGTTCCTGGCCACCTACGGCTCGCCGTACACCTACCTGGCCCTGCCTGCCGCCGGCAAGGGCGCTTTTTACCTTGACCTGCGCCCCAAGCACACCCTGGCCTACACCAGCCCGACCCTGCACGGCTTCAGTATCGGCACCGCGCTAAGCTTCGGCTTCGACGATGCCGCAAGCGCCGGGCGTACCGTGCGCGGTGGTGGTACCAGGCTGCAATACCGCAACAGCAAGGTCATGCTCCTGGCCTCCTACAACCTGTACTACAGCGACCCATGGGACGACGCGGGCAGCTCACGCCAGACTGCCAACTACTACAAGAGCCTGTCGGCGTTCTACGATTTCGGCCCGCTGGCCACCAGCCTGACCTGGCAACGCCAGGACGTGGACCAGGCAGGCACGCCCAGTACCACGCTGTACACCTTCGGGGTGATGGCGCCAGTCGGCGAGCTGGATGTGCTGCGCCTGGCCGTGATGCAACGCCAGGTCACCGCCCGCGACAAGGACGCGTGGGGTGCGATGGTCGGCTATGACCATTTCATCAACCCACGCTGGGCCATCTATGGGCGGCTCGGCCTGATTGCCAACCAGCGTGCGTCGTCGGTCACCTACGCCGGCACCCCGGTGGATCAGGTTGGCGACAACCCCAGCAATGTCTCGCTAGGCATGTACTACCACTTCTGACGCCACTGGGCGGGTTTGCCTGAGTACCTGCCCGCGCAAGCTGTGGAACAGCTCCTGGGCAGGCGCCGTAAGGCTATGGCGGTCGATACAGACCAGGTTGATGGGGTAGTCCGGAATCAGCTCCTGCACCGCCATGGCCACGTACTCGCAATCCACGCCAAAGGTGAACCCCCGGTCCACCGCCAGCTCGCTGATGGTCATCAACGATTCGGTGTTCTTCAGCAGCTTGAGCGCCATCATCACCGAGGTGCATTCAACGGTGTTCTGCGGTACCTGAAGGCCGTTGACCTCGAACAGCTGGTGAAACTGCGAAGCCTGGTCGGACAGCTCGTCCAGGCTGATCCAGTGGCCGTACTGCAAGGTGCGCAGCGACTTGGAAAACTTTTGCGCGTTGGACGCGTGGCAGATCACCCGGCCCTTGATACTGCCCAGCGCCTCCCAGTCCAGGTTCAGCCGGCTCAGCGGTTGCTGCGAGGTAATGGCAAAATCCAGGCTGCCATCGCGCAGGCGTTGCAGGATCTGGCTGGGGCGCAAGTCGGTGATGGTGATCTTCACCCGCGGGTATTTGCGCCGGAAGGCCAGGATGCTTTCATCGACACCATCGAGCATCGCCGTCAGCGACGTGACCCCGATCGACACTGCGCCCAGCGCCGCATCCTGAATGCTCGCGGCTTCGATCTGCAGGCGACGGATGCTCTCCACCACAAGGTTGGCGTGGCGGATGACGCGCTTGCCTTCCTCGGTAAGGGCCATGCCTTTGTGCGAGCGCTGCAACAGGCTGAAGCCGACTTCCCGTTCCAGGTCCTTGATCGAACGGCTCAGCGCAGGCTGGGTAATGTGCATGAGCTTGGAGGCTTCAAGGATGCTGCCTGCGTTGTGGATGGCGACCAGCGCCTTGAGTTGATGCAGTTTCAACCGTCTTTACCTTGTTGTTATCGGGTCGGTCGGAGATGTTGGGGCTGCTTTTCAGCCCTTCGCGGCCCCAACATGCTTGACTGGCTGGCAAACTCAGCGCATCGCAGCCAGTAGGCTCGCTGCATCACTGACCTCGAACTTGCCAGGCGCTTCGACAGCAATGTGTGTGACGACCAGGTTGTCGACCACCATGGCGTAGCGCAGCGAACGGCGCCCCAACCCACGCGCCGACAGGTCCTGGATCAGGCCCAGTGCGTCGCTGAATTCGCCGTTGCCATCGCCGATCATCCTCACCGCTTCACCCACCTGCAGGCTGTTGCCCCAGGCATTCATGACAAAGGCATCGTTCACGGACACGCAGAGAATTTCGTCAACGCCCGCGGCGAACAACGCTTGTGCCTCAGCGACATAACCCGGGACGTGGCGTTCGGAACAGGTGGGCGTGAACGCGCCTGGCAAACCGAAAACAACCACTTTTTTCTGCTTGCAGCGCTCGTGAACGGAAAAAGCATGCGGGCCGATCGCGCAGGCGCCTTCGTCTTTGTTGTACTCGTACAGCGTAACGTCGGGCAGTAGATCGCCAGTGTTGATCATCGTGGTCTCCTGGGTGCGTTGATGGCCGGGCACGCTATGATGCCGCAGTCCACCAAGCCAGGTACACCATGCCCGCCGCAACGCCTGTTCAACGCGCCAATATCGCCTGGGTATGGTCGATGGAAGGCACAGGCACCACAACACGCCGAGCCGCCAGCCATTCGCGCATGCGCGTCGTATCGAAAATCTGCCCCTCTTCCATCATCACCAGGATGAGCGCTTGTGACATTCGGTAACATCCACACTGGGAGCAATGCCGCTCTTCCCATCCCTGGGTGCATTCGACGGATTGCGCCTGCCCGGCGCAAATCAGACAACTCATGTAAGCCCCCTTTTGTTTTTGTCCATGGAGGGTGAACGCAAGGTTACGAAAATCGTACGCCAGGCGTGTTACATGAGATTTCCATGCCAACTTTGAATTCCCTCCCTTTTTAAAGCGAAATCAGGGCACAACGCTTAGCCAGCAACGATGCGCTCCGCAAACTGCACCTGCTGGTCAGCATGGTAGGACGAACGCACCAATGGCCCGGATGCCACGTTCCTGAAGCCCATTGCCAAGCCCTGTTCGGCAAACCAGGCGAAGGTGTCCGGGTGCACGAAACGCTGTACCGGCAGGTGGCTGCGCGAAGGCTGCAAGTACTGCCCCAGCGTCAGCATGTCGACCTGATGCTCACGCATGCGCTGCATCACTTCGATCACTTCTTCATCGGTTTCACCCAGGCCGAGCATCAGCCCGGACTTGGTCGGCACCCTCGGTACCTGTTGCTTGAAGCGCTCCAGCAGGTCCAGCGACCACTCGAAGTCCGAGCCCGGCCTGGCCGCCTTGTACAGGCGCGGCACGGTTTCGAGGTTGTGGTTGAACACGTCTGGCGGTTCCTGCCCGGTGATGGCCAGGGCCACCTCCATGCGCCCACGGTAATCGGGCACCAGGGTTTCCAGCTGAATGCCCGGCGACAGCCTGCGGATCTCGCGCAGGCAATCGGCAAAATGCCCGGCGCCGCCATCGCGCAGGTCGTCACGGTCCACCGAGGTGATCACCACGTACTTCAGGCCCAGGTCGGCAATGGCGATGGCCAGGTTTTTCGGTTCGTCGACGTCCAGCGGCCGGGGCCGACCATGGCCAACATCGCAGAACGGGCAGCGCCGGGTGCAGATGTCGCCCATGATCATGAACGTCGCCGTGCCGCCAGAGAAGCACTCGCCCAGGTTCGGGCAGGCGGCTTCCTCGCACACGCTGTGCAGCTTGTGCTTGCGCAGCAGGGCCTTGATCCGCGCCACCTCGGGGGTGGTTGGGATCGCCACGCGGATCCAGTCGGGCTTGCGTGGTACATCCTCGGTGGGCAGGATTTTCACCGGGATACGCGCCACCTTCTCGGCGCCGCGCAGTTTTACCCCGGCCTGCAACGGCTGCAGTCGCGGTGGTGTGGGTTGCAGTTGTTCGGTTGACATGGCTGGCTCCTGGCCGGCGATGAGGCTGAGTTCGCAAGCGGTCCGCATACCCTGTGGGAGCGGCTTTAGCCGCGAAGAATCCAACGCGGTGGATGGCACCGGCTACGCCGGTGTTCGCGGCTGAAGCCGCTCCCACAGGTTCCCTGCTACTTCAGTGAGTCATGTGCAGTTCTGTGAGATCGGCCCATTTGCCTGGCTGAGGCTTACGGGTGTCAGGCCGGATAGACCGGGAACAGCTTGCACAACTCAGAGACCTGCCCCGCCACATGGGCCTCTATGTCAGCATCACCCAGGTGGTCGAGGATGTCGCAGATCCAGCTCGCCAGGGCGCGGCATTCCGCTACCTTGAAGCCACGGGTTGTCACCGCCGGGGTGCCGATGCGCAGGCCCGAGGTCACGAACGGCGACTGCGGGTCATTCGGCACGGCATTCTTGTTCACCGTGATGTGCGCACGCCCCAGCGCAGCATCAGCGTCCTTGCCGGTAATGCCCTGGCGGATCAGGCTGACCAGGAACAGGTGGTTGTCGGTGCCGCCTGAAACCACGTCGAAGCCCCGCTGCATGAACACCTGTGCCATGGCCTGGGCGTTGCTGATGACCTCGCGCTGGTAGTCCTTGAAGCCAGGCTCCAGAGCTTCCTTGAAGCACACCGCCTTGGCCGCGATCACGTGCATCAGCGGCCCGCCCTGCCCGCCCGGGAACACCGCCGAATTGAGCTTTTTCTCAAGCTCCGGGTCCGCCTTGGCCAGGATCAGGCCACCACGTGGCCCGCGCAGGGTCTTGTGAGTAGTGGTGGTGACCACATCGGCATACGGCAGCGGGTTGGGGTACAACCCCGCCGCTACCAGCCCGGCGACGTGGGCCATGTCGACGAACAGGTAGGCCCCAACCTTGTCGGCGATCTGCCGAAAACGCGGGAAGTCGAGGGTTTTCGAGTAGGCCGAGAAGCCCGCCACGATCATCTTCGGCTGGTGCTCGACGGCCAGGCGCTCGACTTCGTCATAGTCGATCAGGCCGTTGGCGTCGATGCCATATTGCACGGCGTTGTACAGCTTGCCCGAAGACGACACCTTGGCGCCGTGGGTCAGGTGGCCGCCGTGGGCCAGGCTCATGCCCAGCAATGTGTCCCCGGCTTGCAGCAAGGCCAGGTAGACCGCAGCGTTGGCCTGGGAGCCAGAATGCGGCTGGACGTTGGCGTAACCCGCGCCGAACAGTTGTTTTGCACGGTCGATGGCCAACTGCTCGACCACATCGACATGCTCGCAGCCACCGTAATAACGCTTGCCCGGGTAGCCTTCTGCGTACTTGTTGGTCAGCTCGGTACCTTGGGCCTGCATCACCTGCGGGCTGGTGTAGTTTTCCGAGGCGATCAGCTCGATGTGGTCCTCTTGGCGTTGTACTTCGCGGCGAATGGCGTCGAACAGCGCAGGGTCGAAATCGGACAGAGTCAGGCTTTTATGGAACATGGGTGTGATTCCTTGATTGTTCGGTCGGCAGATACGGCCCGGAGCGGCTCCGGGCCAGCAGGGTCAGGCGTCTTGATAGCTGGACAGCGGCGGGCAGGCGCAGGCCAGGTTGCGGTCGCCGTAGACGTTGTCCACGCGCCCCACCGGCGGCCAGTACTTGCTCTCGCGCAGGTCGGCAAGCGGGTACACCGCCAGTTCCCGGCTATAGCTGTGGGCCCATTCACCAACCAGTTCGCTGGCGGTGTGCGGGGCGTTCTTCAACGGGTTGTCGAGTTTGTCCAGGGTGCCGTTTTCCACCGCGCGGATTTCTTCGCGGATGCAGATCATCGCGGCGCAGAAGCGGTCCAGTTCCTCCTTGGACTCGCTCTCGGTCGGCTCGACCATCAGCGTGCCGGCCACCGGGAAGGACATGGTCGGGGCATGGAAGCCAAAGTCGATCAGCCGTTTGGCCACATCCTCGACGCCAATGCCGCTGCTGTCTTTGAGCGGGCGCAGGTCAAGAATGCACTCGTGGGCCACCAGGCCGTTCTCGCCGGTGTACAGCACCGGGTAGTGCTCCTCCAGGCGCCGGGCAATGTAGTTGGCGCTGAGGATCGCCAGCTGCGAGGCACGCTTGAGCCCTGCCCCGCCCATCATGCGGATGTACATCCAGGTGATCGGCAAGATACTGGCACTGCCATACGGCGCCGCACTGACGGCGCCCTGCGCGTTTTGCAGGTGGCCATGCCCCGGCAGGAACGGCGCCAGGTGCGCCTTGACGCCGATCGGGCCGACACCGGGGCCACCACCGCCGTGGGGAATGCAGAAGGTCTTGTGCAGGTTCAGGTGCGAGACATCGCCACCGAACTTGCCGGGCGCACACAGCCCGACCATGGCGTTCATGTTGGCGCCGTCCAGGTACACCTGGCCGCCGCATGCATGAATGATGTCGCAGATGCGGGTGATACCGTCTTCGAATACACCGTGGGTCGACGGGTAGGTAATCATCAAGGCCGCCAGCGTGGCCTTGTGTTGCTCGGCCTTGCGCTGCAGGTCGGCGACATCGACATTGCCGCGCTCATCGCAGTTGACCACCACCACCTGCATGCCGGCCATCTGCGCCGTGGCCGGGTTGGTGCCATGGGCCGACGACGGAATCAGGCACACATCACGCCCGGCCTCGCCACGGCTGGCGTGGTAGGCGCGTATGGCCAACAGGCCGGCGTACTCGCCCTGGGACCCGGCGTTGGGCTGCAACGACATCGCGTCATACCCGGTGGCCGCACACAGCATGGCCTCCAGCTCATCGGTCAGTTGCCGGTAGCCCAGCGATTGGCTGGTCGGGGCGAACGGGTGCAGGGCGCCGAACTCGGGCCAGGTGATCGGGATCATCTCGCTGGCGGCGTTGAGCTTCATGGTGCACGAGCCCAAGGCGATCATGCTGCGGTCCAGGGCCAGGTCCTTGTCGCCCAGGCGACGCAGGTAGCGCATCAGCTCGGTTTCGGAGTGGTAACGGTTGAACACCGGGTGCTGCAGGAAAGGCGTGTCACGCAGCAGCATCGACGGCAGGCAATCGGCACCGTCGGCAGCCAAAGCCGCGAAGTCCGGAAGCGCCTGCCCGGCGCCCGCGAACACCTGCCACAGGGCCTCGACGCTCGCCTGCTCGCAGGTTTCATCCAGCGCCACGCCTACCCGCACATCATCGATCAGGCGCAGGTTCAACCGGGCAGCGTTGGCCGCCGCCAGCACATCGGCCAACGGCCTAGCGGTGACCACGCTGACGGTGTCGAAGAAGTGCGCCTGTTGGACCTGATGCCCAAGCTGGCGCAACCCCTGCACCAGGATCGCCGTCAGGCGGTGCACCCGCCGGGCGATCTGTGCCAGGCCTTGGGGGCCGTGGTAAACCGCATACATGCTGGCGATGTTGGCCAGCAGTACTTGTGCGGTGCAGATGTTGCTGGTGGCTTTCTCGCGGCGGATATGTTGCTCGCGCGTCTGCATGGCCAGGCGCAGTGCCGGTTTGCCGAAGCGGTCGATGGACACGCCGACCAGGCGGCCGGGCATGTCGCGCTTGAACGCGTCGCGGGTGGCAAAGTACGCCGCATGCGGGCCACCGAAACCCAGTGGCACACCAAAGCGCTGGGCACTGCCGATGACCACGTCGGCGCCCCACTCCCCCGGGGGCGCCAGCAAGGTCAGGGCCAGCAGGTCTGCGGATACCGAAACCAGCGCGCCCGCTGCATGGGCGCGCTGCACCAGGGCGCGGTGATCGACAATTGCACCGGTACTGGCCGGGTACTGCAACAGCAGGCCGAAATAGCCGTCCAGGGGTTGGCCCTCCAGCGCCGCCTCATCACCGATGACCACCTCGATACCCAGTGGCTGCGCACGGGTAAGCAAGACATCGAGGGTTTGCGGGTGGCAATGGCGGGAAGCAAAGAACGCCGGGGCCTTGTTCTTTGCCAGGCGCTTGCAGAAGGTCATGGCCTCGGCGGCAGCGGTGGCTTCATCAAGCAACGAGGCGTTGGCGATTTGCATACCGGTCAAGTCGCTGACCAGGGTCTGGAAGTTCAGCAGTGCTTCCAGGCGGCCTTGGGAAATCTCCGGCTGGTACGGCGTGTAAGCGGTGTACCAGGCCGGGTTCTCCAGCAGGTTGCGCAGGATCGGGGCCGGGGTATGGCAAGGGTAATAGCCCTGGCCGATGTGGTTGCGATACAGCTGATTGCGCGCGGCAATCGCCTTGAGTGCGGCCAGCGCCTCTGCTTCGCCCTGCCCCGGGGTCAGCGCGAGCACACTGCTGCCCTTGATACTGGCGGGGATGACGCTGTCGATCAGCGCGTCGAGCGAATCATGGCCGGTCAGCGCCAGCATGGCCTCGATATCGCCTTCGCGGGGGCCAATGTGACGGGCGACGAACTCATCAACGGTGCCCAGCGGGATACACGGGTTGTTCATGGCGGCCACCCCGGTTCAGGCGTTGTCGGCCAGGAAGCGGTCGTAGCCGTCCTGGTCCATCAGGGTGTCGAGCTCGGCAAGGTTGCTGGCCTGGATACGGAAGAACCAGCCGTCCTGCATCGGCGAGGCGTTGATCAGCTCAGGGTCGTCGGCCAGTGCCTGGTTGACTGCCACCACCGTGCCTTTCACGGGCATGGTGATGTTGCTGGCGGCCTTTACCGACTCGAGCACCGCCACTTCATTGCCCTCCCCGTACTCGCCAGGCTCCGGCAGTTGCACGAACACCACGTCACCCAGCGCCTGCTGGGCATAGCTGGTGATGCCGACGGTCAGCTCGCCGGTCGCTTCCAGACGCAGCCATTCGTGTTCGGGCGTAAAACGCAGAGTGCTCATGGACGTTCCTCTCTTGTTATCGGGTGGGTCCCTGTGCGGGACTGCAAGAGACAAGAGCAAGGGCAATGCCAACTCAGTATTTTCTATATTTATCAGTATGTTATGAGCAATCACCAAACATCTCGAAGTACCTGAACCGGAGCGTATTCGCTCCACCGCCAGCGCCCGGCGATCAAAGCTCGCAGGGCTGGCCACTGGATGCGGGCTCCACAGCAAAACGGAGCGCAATCACTCCAGTGGAGCGCATTCGAACCGGAACTACTGCGAGACCCGGCTGGCGATGCCGTACTTGCGCAGGCGCTGGCCGATGGCCGTGTGGGAAGTCTGCAGCCGCACGGCCAGTTGCCGGGTCGAGGGGTAGCTCTCGTACAAGTTCTCCAGCAAGGCCTTTTCAAAGGCCTGCACGGCCGCCTCCAGGCTGACGATTTCTGCCCCGTCGGCCTGCTGGCTGCTCAATGCGGTGCCGGCCAGTTCCAGGTCGTCGCAGTCGATCACCTCGCCTTCGCTGATGGCTGCTGCGCGGAAAATCACGTTCTGCAACTGGCGCACATTGCCTGACCAGCGATTGCCCAGCAGCAGCGGATGGGTGGCCAGCGCCAGGCGGCAGGGTGAGCGCTGTATTTGCGCACAGGCCTGGCGCAGGAAGTGTTCGGCCAGCAGCAAAATGTCCTTGCCGCGCTCGCGGAGGGGCGGCACCTTCAGGTTGAGCACGTTCAGCCGGTAGTACAGGTCTTCGCGAAAACTGCCCTCCAGCACCATGTTTTCCAGGTTGCGGTGGGTGGCACAGACCACCCGCACATTCACCCGCACCTCGTTGCCACCCCCCACCCGGCGAAAACTGCCGTCGTTGAGAAAGCGCAGCAACTTGGCCTGCAGGTAGGGCGACATCTCGCCCACTTCATCGAGAAACACCGTACCGCCATCGGCCAGTTCCAACAGGCCCGGCTTGCCACCGCGCTGGGCGCCGGTAAAGGCACCGGCTGCGTAGCCGAACAGCTCGCTTTCGGCCAGGCTTTCGGGCAGCGCCGCGCAGTTCAGCGCCAGGAATGACGTATCGCGCCGGGCACTGAGCGCATGGCAGGCACGGGCCACCAGCTCCTTGCCCGTGCCGGTCTCGCCCTGGATCAGCAACGGCGCCTCCAGGCTGGCCACTTTGTGCAAGCGCGCCTTTAGCGCCTGCAGCGCGGCCGACTCGCCCAGCAACGCCCCCAACCCTTCACCGTTGTCATGCAGCAGCGAGGCCAGGCGCTCGCCGATGCGGCTGGGCGGGTACAGGGTCAGCAAGCCCCCTACCAGGCCTTCGGCGCCGCCGCTGATGGGCGTGGCCTCCAGCAGCAGGGACTGGTCCTGAAAGCTCACCTCGCACATGGGCAGGCGAAAGCCCTTGTCGATCAGGTTCTGCGCCAGGTTCGGCTCGGCAAACAGTTTGCTCAACGGCTCGCCCGCCGGCTCGTGGCCCACCAGGCTGACCAGCGTCGGGTTGGCCAGCAGCACATGGCCAGTGGGGTCCACCGCCAGCACCGGGTCGCTCATGGCGGCCAGCAGCGCCTCCAGCTGCAAGCGCCGGCGGTGGCCGGGCAGGAAGTCGACCAGCGATACCTCCTGCACGCCGTCCAGCCCCAACAGGGCGGCATACAGTTCATCCAGCACGACCGGGGACAGCGTCGGGGCATCGATGTAGACGTTGGGCGGGATCATTTCCACCGCGTCCAGGTTGAGGTTGCGCGCCCCGAGCAGCGACAGGATTTCCTGAGTGATGCCGACGCGGTCGACAAAGTTGACGTGGATTCTCATCTAAGCTCCTCAGCCCAAATCCCTGCTTGGCAAAAAGACAACAAGGGGACAGCGCAGCGCGCCGTCCCCTTGGGCAACACATGAATGTGCCGGTCAGTCAGCGTCAAACGACAACTGCGCTGTCGCCTGTTTTTTCTGGCGAATTGAACGGTACGCCAGGCCCAGCACGGCAAACCACACCGGCACCAGGTACAACGCCATGCGGGTGTCGGCCTCCAGGGCCAGCAATGCCAGGATGAAGGCGAAGAACGCCAGGCATACCCGGCACATCACGGTGCCGCCCGGCATCTTGTACTTCGACGCCTGGTGCAGCGGGTCGCGCTGCTTGCGGTACGCCAGGTACGACAGCAGGATGATCGACCAGACAAACATGAACAGCAGTGCCGATACCGTGGTAATCAGGGTGAAGGCATCGAGCATGTTCGGCACCAGGTAGATCACCAGCGCCCCGCCGGTCAGGCACACACACGAGAAGATCAGGCCATTGGAGGGCACGGCACGGCTGGACAGTGCACCGAACTTGCCAGGCGCATCGCCATCCATCGCCAGGCCGTAAAGCATGCGGCTGGTCGAGAACACGCCACTGTTGGCCGACGACATGGCCGAGGTCAGTACCACGAAGTTGATGATGCCTGCGGCTGCCGGCAGGCCGGCCAGCACGAACAACTCGACGAAGGGGCTCTTGTTGGCCACCACTTCACGCCACGGGGTAACGGCCATGATGGCGATCAGCGCCAGCACATAAAAAACGATGATGCGCACCGGAATCGAGTTGATCGCCCGTGGCAGGTTGCGCTCCGGGTTCTTGGTTTCGGCCGCCGTGGTGCCCACCAGCTCGATGCCGACGAAGGCGAACACCGCAATCTGAAAGCCCGCGAAGAAGCCCATGGCGCCGTGGGGGAACATCCCGCCGTCGTTCCACAGGTTGGCCAGCGCTGCAGCATGCCCGGCCGGGGACTGGTAAGCCGCCGCCACCATGTAGAAGCCGGTGCAGACCAGCGCGCAAATGGCCACGATCTTGATCATGGCGAACCAGAACTCCATTTCACCAAACATCTTGACCGTCATCAGGTTCAGCGAAAGCAACAGCCCGACGCAGGTCAGCGCCGGTATCCACAACGGCATGTCCGGGAACCAGAATTGTGTATAGGCAGAAATGGCAATCACATCGGCAATGCCGGTGACAATCCAGCAGAACCAGTAGGTCCAGCCGGTAAAGAACCCCGCCCACGGCCCCAGCAGGTCGGTAGCAAAGTCGATGAACGATTTGTATTGCAAGTTGGACAGCAACAGCTCGCCCATTGCGCGCATGACGAAGAACAGCATGAAGCCGATGATCATGTAGACAAAGATGATGGAAGGCCCAGCCAGGCTGATGGTCTTGCCAGAGCCCATGAACAGGCCGGTGCCGATGGCGATCAGCTGGATATGGCGGTTGGACAGGTTGCGTTTGAGTTCGTGTGCGTCACCTTCAGGCGGGCAGTGACCGTGCGGCAAGTTATTCATTGTTATGTACCTTGCTAGTTTAATTGTTTTTATAACGTCACAAGTTCAACCCTCGGGACCGGATGAACAACGTTCAGTGCCGAGCGAGTGCAAGGTGGGGAGCAAGGTCTGTGCCAAGCGCAAATACCGCGAGTTAGAGGGGTTCTTGCGAAAAAGGGCTGTACCGGCTGTAAAGAAGTCACTCCATGTGTTTGTGTCAATCAGGCCTTTGCGCTGCCCGAGGCATCGCCAGCGCTGTACTTGCCCGGCATGTATCGAAATCATTCCAATGGAGCGCATTCAGTCCGCCAAGCTGACGCGGTCCGTGTAGGAGCGGCCTCGTGTCGCGATCGGGCTGCAAAGCAGCCCCGGCGATTTGTGCTTCTGCGCTGAAATCCCGGGGCTGCTGTGCAGCCCGATCGCGACACAAGGCCGCTCCTACAGGGGACCGCGTCAGCCGGCTAGTTAACGGACAGGCATCTCGCGCACTGGCTTGCGGCTACGTTGTTGCTCCTCCCAGCCCTCCACCAGGCCAACCGGCACATCAGCCGGTGCCAGCGGCTGCCGCCCGCGCACCAGGTCGGCAGCGCGCTCGGCCAGCATGATGGTCGGCGCGTTGAGGTTGCCATTGGGCTCGCTCGGGAACACCGATGAGTCGATGACCCGCAGCCCCTGCAAACCGCGTACACGCAGCGTCGAATCGACCACCGCCATGTCATCCTCACCCATGCGGCACGAGCCGCACGGATGCATGGTGCTTTCCATGTTGGCGCGCACGAAGGCGTCGATTTCTTCGTCGGTCTGCACCTGCGGCCCCGGCGCCAGCTCTTCGCCGCGGTAACGGTCCATGGCCGGCTGGGCGATGATCTCGCGGGTCAGCCGTACACAGCGGCGAAAGCCCTCCCGGTCCTCTTCGCTCGCCAGGTAGTTGAAGCGGATTTGCGGGTGCTGGTACGGGTCGGCCGACAACGCCCGCACATGGCCCCGGCTCTTGGGCTTGTTGGGCCCGGTCAGCACCATGAAGCCATGCCCCTTGAACGGTTTGTCGCCGTCGTAGCGCATCGCCGCCGGCAGGAAGTGAAACTGAATGTCCGGCCAGCGCAGGCCCTTGGACGAGCGGATGAAGCCGCCCGCCTCGAAGTGGTTGCTGGCCCCCAGGCCGTCCTTGAACAGCAGCCAGCGCAAGCCGATCAGGGCCTTGCCCAGCAGGTTCATCTTGCCGTTGAGGGTTACCGGCTCCTTGCACGCATACTGGATGTAGATTTCCGAGTGGTCCTGCAGGTTCTCGCCCACCCCTGGCAGGTCGTGGCGCACCTCGATACCGGCGCTTTTCAGCACCGCAGCCGGGCCGATGCCGGAGCGCTGCAGCAAGTGCGGCGAACCGATCGGGCCAGACGCCACCAGCACCTCGCGGTTGCACATGACCTTGTGCGTCTGCCCGCCCTGGTCATATTCCACACCCACCGCCCGCTTGCCCTCCAGCAAGATGCGCCGGGTCATGGCATGGGTGACCACGGTCAGGTTCGGTCGGCTCATGGCCGGGCGCAGGTAGGCATTGGCGGTGGACCAGCGCACGCCGTCCTTCACCGTCATGTGCATGGCACCAAAGCCCTCCTGCATGTAGCCGTTGCAGTCGTCGGTCTTGATGTAGCCGGCCTCGGCACCGGCTTCAACCCAGGCGCCGTACAGCGGGTTCTGCATGTTGTTGCCGTTGTTGGTGGACAGCGGCCCCGCCCCGCCCCGGTAATCATCGCCACCGAACTTGTACTGCTCGGCACGTTTGAAGTACGGCAGGCAATTGCGGTAGCTCCAGTTCTTCGCGCCCAGGCTTTCCCACTCATCGAAGTCACAGGCATGGCCACGGATGTACACCAGGCCATTGATCGACGACGAACCGCCCAGCACCTTGCCCCGTGGGCAGTGCAGGCGCCGGTTGTCCAGGTGCGGCTCGGCCACGGTCTCGTAGTGCCAGTTGTATTTTTTGGTGTTCATCGGCAAGGAGAACGCACTGGGCATCTGGATCAGCACGCTGCGGTCACTGCCGCCGAACTCCAGTACCAGTACCGAGGTGCCGGCGTCTTCGCTGAGGCGGTTGGCCAACACGCAGCCAGCCGAGCCCGCACCGATGATGATGTAGTCGTATCGCTTGGTCATTGTTCTAGTCCTGTGCGCGAAGGCCAACGGCCTCGATGTTGCGTTCGTTACGCTTTGGGTAGCCGCCCCAACCCAGGCGTGCTGCCAGCAGCCGGGTCAGGCCGTAGTGCACCAGCCCAGCCAGCAGGCAGGACGGTAGCGAGGCCGTGGCGAAGGTGAAGAAGTCGGTATGGGCCAGGGTTTGCGGGTTGAACACCACCACGTAGACCGCAAAGCCCGCCACCAGCGCCACCAGTGCGATGGGGTTGAAACCTTTGCAGTAGCGCAGGGGCGACCCGTGTTGTTCGGCGTAGATATGGCGCAGGTTCAGGCGCTGCTTGCGCAGGAAGAAGTAATCGGCAATACCGATACCGGCCAGGGCGCTGTTGAGCGCGGAGGTCCACACCAAAAAGATGAAGAAGCCATCGTAGATACCCGGCAGCAACACCACGATGACCACCGGGATGATGCAGAACAGCGCGATCAACACCCCCCAACCCACACTGCGCAGGCGTTCGCCTGCCAGCTGGCGCAAGCCGATCACTGCGGTGTAGAGGATGTTGACCATGCCCGTCAGGTTGGCCAGCGCCAGGAAACTCAAGGCGATGATTCCGAACCCCATGCCACCGGCCAGGCGCATCCACGCCGTGGGGTCGCTGCTGCCCAAAGTAGTGGCCGCGAACAGGCTGACCGACTCACCCAGCGAGGCGGCGCCGAAGATGCCCACCAGGTTGGGCCAGAAGGCCGTACGCTGGTTGCTGCACAGGCGCGACAGGTTGCCGATGTAGGGCCACCAGGAAAAGCCCGCAGCAATGTTGATTTCCACCGCCACCATGAAGTTGACGTGCGGGTTTTCGAACGGCGGCTGCAAGGGCGGCATGGCCAGCAGTTCGTCGAAGCTGTAGCGGCGGGAAATGAAGTACATCAGCGCCAGCATGATCAGGATCAGGCTGGGTGCGATCACCGCACTCAGGCGGCGGATCATGTCCGGCCCGCGCATGGCAACCAGCGCCGCCAGCACTATGGCCAGCAAGGCCCCGGCGGTTACCAGCCAACCGTCTGCGCCGGGCTGGCGCTGTTGTACCAGGGTCTCGAGGTTGTCCAGCGCCCGCCCGCACATCAACCCCAGCACCGCCAGCCACCCCATGGTCAGCACCACCACCGAAAGGAAGTAGACCAGGCGGCTGCCATTGAGGCCGAACATGCTGCGCAGGAAGGTGAACTGCTCGACGCCGTACTTGCCACAGGGCAGGCAAGTGGACGAGGCAGCCAGCACCACGCCGATGATGTTGCCGATGATGATCGCCGCAATCCCTTGCAAGGGCCCGACGAACAGCGCCGTGGCGCCGCCGATCAGGAACACCCAGGTGGCCACCGCCAGCGCCGAGTTGGCGTAGGCAAAGCCCCAGAAGCCCCATACCCGCTCACCGGGTAGCAAGGGGGTGTCGCCACGTTCCGCACCCAGGCGAAACTCCTGCTCGCGGGAGGCGCTCATGGCTGGCCTCCCAGGTAGTACGCGCCAGCGATCATCACCAGCACCAGCAAGGCCAGTGCGGCCAGGTCAGCCGCCGTCAATGCGCCCGGCCACTGCGCCCTCTTCTCCAACTCCTCGTAGGCGCACAGGCGCCTCTCCAGGTCCTGCGCACGCTCCACATCCACTTGGCTGTTCATCGGCATCACCTCGACAGGTTCTTGTTCTTGAAATTCGATGCTTGATTGAACCTGCGTCGCTCGCCAAACCTCAGCGACGCAGACAGGCCCTGAACCTCAGGGCAAGGTGATCCAGACCGCCTTGGTCTCCAGCAGAAACTCCAGTTGTTCCGCGCCCAGGTCCTTGCCATAGCCCGACTGCTTGTAGCCACCGAACGGCATGGCCGGGTCGAGGGTGCTGTGGGCGTTGACGTACACGGTGCCGGCGCGCAACTGCGGGATCAGCCCGTGCACCCTGCCCAGGTCGTTGGAGTAGATCGCCGCGGCCAGGCCGAACAGCGAGTCGTTGGCCAGGGCCAGTGCCTGCTCCTGGGTATCGAACGGCTGGGTGACCAGCACCGGGCCGAAGATTTCCTCGCTGACGATGCGCATGTCGTTGCGGCAGTGGGCGAAGATCGTCGGCTGCACGTAGAAGCCCGGGCCGTCCAGCGGCTCGCCGCCATAGTGCACCTGCGCGCCTTCGGCCTTGCCCAGGGCGATGTAGTCCAGCACCCGCTGCTGCTGTTGCTGCGACACCATGGGGCTGATGAAACAGTCGGGGTCGAGCCCCGGAGCAATCTTCAAGGTCGCCGTATAGCGCGCCAGCGCGTCAAGGAATGCCGGGTAGACACTGCGCTCGATGTAAGCACGGGTACCGGCGTCGCACACTTGCCCTGAATTGAAGAATACGCCGTTGGCCACGGCTTGCGCCGCCGCTTCGATGTCCGCGTCGGCAAACACGATCACCGGCGACTTGCCGCCCAGTTCGAGGGTGAGGCGCTTCATCTGGTCCATCGCCGTCTTGCCCACCGTACAACCCACCGGGGTAGAGCCAGTAAAGCTCAGCTTGTCGATGCCAGGGTGGCAGGACATCGCCTGGCCGACCACGCTGCCGCGTCCGGTCACGATGTTCACCACCCCGTCGGGAATGCCTGCCGCCTGTACCAGTTCGGCGAAGCGCAGTGCCGACAGCGAGGTCAGCTCCGCCGGCTTGACCACCACGGTGCAGCCGGTGGCCAGCGCTGCGCCCAGTTTCCAGGCCATGGTTTGCAGCGGGAAGTTCCACGGCACGATGGCGCCGACCACCCCTACCGCTTCCTTGCGGGTGTATGCCAGGTAGTTGCCTGGCAGCGAAGGCTCGACGGTGCGGCCATGAATCTTGCTGGCCCAACCGGCGAAATAGCGCAGGGTGTCGACCGTGCCCTGAATGTCCACAGCACGCGCCTGCACCACCGACTTGCCCATGTCGATGGCTTCGATCTGCGCCAGTTCGTCGCCGTGGGTTTCGATCAGGTCGGCCAGGCGATGGATCAGGCGTTCGCGCTCCAGCGGTTTCAGCTGGCGCCAGGGGCCACCATCGAACTGCGCACGGGCGGCGCGCACGGCACGGTCGAGGTCATCTGCGGTGCCCATGGGGATGCGCGTCAGTACCCCTTCGGTAGAGGGCTCGACCACCTCGGCGCTGCCGCCGTCGCTGGCCTCCAGCCAGGCACCCCCGATGAACATGCGCTGCGGCTTGCTGAGAAAGCGCTGGGTCGCCTCGCTGACACCGAAGGCCTGCAAATAGGCTTTTACCTTGTTGTCCACAGTACAGTCTCCGGGTCAGCGGGCTTTGGCGCGCGCGTGGAAGATGAAGCCGATGCTGTTCATCAGCAGTTGTGCGGCAAGGATCGAGGTCATGCCGGTGGGGTCGTAGGCCGGGGCCACTTCGACCAGGTCCATGCCGACAATGCGGCCGTGGCTGCGCTTGGCCAGCGCCTGGATGATTTCCAGCACTTCGTAGTAAAGGAAGCCGCCATGGCTCGGCGTGCCGGTGCCCGGGGCGATGGACGGGTCGAAGCCGTCGATGTCGATGGTGATGTAGTAGTTGCGCCCTTCCGGGATTTTCGCCAGCACGCCTTCACAGCCCAGGCGGCGAACGTCACGCACCGAAAGAATCTGCGAGCCGGCCTCGCGAGCGGCGTCGTAGTCGTCGCGGTTGGATGACGACACGTTGCGGATGCCCATCTGGGTCATGCCGACGATGTGGTCCAGCTCCGAGGCGCGGCGCAGTGGGCTGCCGTGGCCGTAGCGCACGCCATGGCGCTCGTCGACAAAATCCAGGTGGGCATCGAAATGCACGATGTGGATCGGCCCATGGCCTTCGAACGCCTTGATCACCGGGGCATGCACCGAATGGTCACCGCCCAGTACCACCGGCATGGCGCCGGCTGCGAGGATCTGCCGCACGGCCGCCTCGATGTTGGCGTTGCTGCTGACCATGTCGGTGTGCACGATGTCGGCATCGCCCACATCGACCATGCGCACCTGGTCTTCGGTCAGGTAGGTGGCGTCATCCTCGAAGTCGTAGGCACCGGCATGGCCGAAGGAAAACAGGGTGGATGCCTCGCGAATGCCACGCGGCCCGAAACGCGCCCCTGAACGCCACTGGGTGCCCATGTCGTTGGGTGCGCCCAAAATCGCCACGTCGGCGTCGATAGCCTCCCAGTCGGTGCACACCGGCGCCTTGGCGAACGTGCAATGGCCCACGAAGGGCAGGTTCAGGCGGCCGGACTCGTAACCGTGTTTTGCCATGTTCTGGTTTCTCCACTTCTTGTTTTATGTCAGGAGACGGGGCGACTGCTCGACCCCCGTTGCAGCCACTATGGCAACCACGGGGGCAGGGAAAAATGCGCAAGTGCAGATACATACATCGCCCCTTCCGATGTATCCGAAGCCAACGTGGGCGGACAACGCCAGGCATTGCAGCGGCCAGGCACTCATGGTTAGCTTGCGCAACAAGAACAATGCACGGGCGCTCATATCAGCACGGGCGATGTGAGGCCCGGCCGGGAGACTACGGTGATCCAGCTCCACGATGTCGACCTGAAGCTGCTCAGGGTATTCACCACTATCGTCAGGTGCGGCGGCTTTTCTGCCGCGCAGGCGGCACTCAATGCCGGTCAGTCGACCATCAGCGAACAGATGACGCACCTGGAAACCCGCCTGGGGGTCAAGCTGTGCCAACGCGGGCGCAGCGGCTTTCGCCTGACCGAGCAAGGGGTGGCGATCCATGAGGCAACCCTGCGCCTGCTCAGTGCCGTGGAGAGCTTTTGCCTGGACGCCGACGTGCTCAAGCAGCACATCAGCGGCAAGCTCAACCTGGGCATCATCGACTCGACCCTGACCGACCCCGTCTCGCCACTGCCGCGCACCACCCAGCGCTTTGTTTCACGCGGGCACGATGCGCACCTGCACATTTACATCGGTGCCCCGGCAGAACTCGAAGAGCGCGTGCTGGATGGCAGGCTGCACCTGGCCATCGGCCACTTCCCGTTGCGGGTAGCGGGCTTGTCCTACCTGCCGCTGTATGACGAGGCCCTGGGGCTTTACTGTGGCCGGCGCCACCCGCTGTTCGCCAGCAATGCGGCCAACGGCCGGCTGATGGAAGACGTGCGCCAGAGCCGTATCGTGGTGCGTGGCTATATGCAGCAGTACGACCTGGAGCAACTGGGCATCACCAAGGCCGACGCAACGGTGGAGAACATCGAGGCAGCGGCGATCCTGATCATTTCCGGCGCCTACATCGGTTTTTTGCCCGTGCACTTTGCCGAGCAGTGGGTCAAGACGGGCGAAATGCGCCGCCTGGGGGCCAGCACCCTGGACCTCAGCTCACCCTTCGAGGTGGTGACCCGGCGCGGTGTGTCGCGCCCGCCCATCCTGCAGGCCTTCCTCGAAGACATGGCGGCCTGCACCAGCCAGCCCGCGGTGCCATGAGCCGCAGGCTCAGCCGGCTTGCGCCAGCTGCACCTGCAAAAACGCCATCAATGCCCCCGCCGCAGGTGACAAGCTGCGCCCCTTGCGGGTGAGCATGCCGATGTGTCGTTCTACCTTGGGCTCGACAAGCGGTACGAACGCCAGCTTGTCGTTCTCCTGCGGAAAGGCCAGGTACGGCAAGGTGCTGATCCCCACCCCCTCCTCCAGCATGGCGATCAACGAAATCATGTTGGAGATGAACAGCCGGCTGTGCGTCAGCAAACCCTCCGCCTCGGTGCCTGCCAGCAGTTGCGAGGTGCCATTGCGGATCATCGGCACGCCCTGCAACTGCGCCCAGTGCAGCGGATCACCCGACTGCGCCAATGGGTGGTCACGACGGCACACCACGCCCACCTGATCGTTCACGATCGGGGCAAATTCGAGCTGTTCATCGTCCATCCACAGGCTGCTGATGCCGAAGTCCACCTGCCCTTGCGCCAGCAGCTGCTGCACACGTTCGGCGGTGCCATCCTGGATACTCACCTGCACGTTCGGGTGCGCGGCCACAAAGCGGGCCAGCGGCCCTGGCAGCATGCGGCTGGCCACCGAAGGCACGGTGGCGATGCTGACCTGGCCGATTTCATGCCGGGCAAGCAGCGTGGCTTCACGGGCGATACGGTCATGGTGCTCGATCAAGCCGCGAAACAACGGCAGGCAATGCTCGCCGAAGGGCGTCAGCTCTGCCCGGCCCCCGCCCTTCTCGACCAATGCCTGGCCCAGCTTCTGCTCCAGTTCACGCACGGCCAGGGATATCGCCGGCTGGGTGCGAAAGGCCTGGCGGGCGGCCGCATGGAAGCTCTTGAGTTCGGCAACCAGTACGAAGTAGCGCAACTGGGCGATCTTCAGCTCGGGCAACATGGTTAGCATTCCTTATCAAAGCATTTTTTTTATTAATTTTTATTTGCTGCATATTGCTCGCATGATGAATGCCATGCAAACAGAGGCGTTCATCCATGTCACACAAGACCTACAACAACTACATTGATGGCCAGTGGTGCGAAGGCACCACCACCCTGGGCAACTACAGCCCCTCGGACACCGGCGACCTGATCGGCCAGTACCATCAGGCCAGCGCCGAACATGCTCGCCAGGCCATCCAGGCCGCCCGCACCGCACAACCGCTGTGGGCCGCCAGCGGCCTGGAAGCCCGCCAGCAAATCCTGATGGCCATTGGCGACGAACTGATTGCCCGCAAGGAAGAGCTCGGCGAACTGCTGTCGCGCGAAGAAGGCAAGCCCCTGGCCGAAGGCATCGGCGAGGTCAACCGCAGCGGCCAGTTCTTCCATTACTACGCCGCCGAAGTACTGCGCCAGATGGGCGAGACCGCCGCCTCGGTGCGCGCCGGGGTAGATATCGAAGTGCATCGCGAACCGGTGGGTGTGGTGGGCATCATCACCCCATGGAACTTCCCCATGGCCACCGCCGCCTGGAAAATCGCCCCGGCCCTGGCCTTCGGCAACGCCGTGGTGTTCAAGCCGGCCAACCTGGTGCCGGCCAGTGCCTGGGCACTCACCGAGATCATCAGCCGCCAGGGCTTGCCCAACGGTACCTTCAACCTGGTGATGGGCAGCGGCGCCGATGTCGGCGAGGCCCTGGTGCAGTCCGCCGACATCGATGCCCTGACGTTCACCGGTTCGCTGCAGACTGGCCGGCGTGCGGCGGTCGCCACCGCAGGTAACCTGGTGCGCTGCCAGCTGGAAATGGGCAGCAAGAATGCCCTGGTGGTCATGGACGACGCCGACCTTGAACTGGCCGTGGAATGCGCGCTCAACGGCGCCTTCTTCGGCACCGGGCAGAAGTGCACCGCGTCGTCACGGCTGATTGTGTGCGACGCCATCCACGACCGTTTCGTCGAGGCCCTGCGTGTGCGCATGCGCCAGCTCAAGGTCGGCCATGCCCTGGAGGCCGGCGTGCAGATCGGCCCGGTGGCCGACGCGCGCCAGCTGGAACAGAACCTGGCCTACCTGCAGTTGGCCCAGGCCGAAGGCGCCACCCTGATCGAAGGTGGCGAACGCCTGCAACTGGGAAGCGACGGCTACTACATGCGCCCGGCGCTGTTCATCGACAGCCGCAACGACATGCGCATCAACCGCGAGGAAGTGTTCGGCCCCATCGCCTGCGTGATCCGCGTGCGCGACTTCGAAGAGGCGCTGGCCACGCTCAACGACAACGAATACGGCCTTACTGCCGGCATCATCACCCAGTCGCTGCGCCACGCCAGCCAATTCAAGCGCCGCGCCCAGACCGGCTGCGTGATGGTCAACCTGCCCACCGCCGGCACCGACTACCACGTGCCGTTCGGCGGCCGCAAAGCCTCGAGTTTCGGCCCACGGGAACAGGGCCAGTACGCCCGTGACTTCTACACCGTGGTCAAGACCACCTACCTGCGGCCCTGAAGGAGTACACGCCATGCACGACCTCTTGATGATCGACGGCCTGCAGTACTCCAACTGGAGCCCGGAAATATTCCAGCAGATGCAGGCCGGCGGCCTGAGCGCGGTGCACGCCACCATCGCCTACCACGAGAACGCCCGCGAAACCCTGTCGCGGCTGGGCGAATGGAACCGCCGCTTCGAGACCTGGCCCGAGCTGATCCGCCCGGTGCGCACGGCCAGCGACATCCGCCTGGCGCACGAAGAAGGCCGGGTGGGGATTTTCTTCGGCTTCCAGAACTGCTCGCCGATCGAAGACGACATCGCCCTGGTGGAAGTCTTCCGCCAGCTCGGGGTATTCGTCATGCAGCTGACCTACAACAACCAAAGCCTGCTGGCCAGCGGTTGCTATGAGCGCGAAGACAACGGCATCAGCCGCTTCGGGCGCCAGGTGATCGCCGAAATGAACCGCGTCGGCATGCTCATCGACATGTCACACAGTGCCGAACGTAGCACGCTGGAGGCCATCGAGCTGTCGAGCCGACCGGTAATCATCTCCCACGCCAACCCGGCCAGCTTCCACGCCGCCAAGCGCAACAAGTCCGATGCGGTGCTGCGCGGGATCGCAGCGTCCGGCGGGCTGCTGGGCTTCAGTACCTATCCGTTCCACCTCAAGGGTGCCTCGGGCTGCAGCCTGGAAAGCTTCTGCGACATGGTCGCGCGCACCGCCGACCTGATGGGCGTGGAGCATATCGGCATCGGCACCGACCTGTGCCAGGCGCAACCACTGGCCGTGCTGGAATGGATGCGCAACGGCCGCTGGAGCAAGGAGAAGGACTACGGCGAAGGCTCCAAGGACAACGCCAACTGGCCGGCGCCCTTGCAGTGGTTCCGCGACAGCCGCGACTTCGGCAACATCGCCCAGGGCCTGCGCGCCCGCGGCTTTGCCGAACAGGACGTGGCCAACATCATGGGCCTGAACTGGTTGCGCCTGCTGGAGACTGCCACCACGGCACAGGCCTGAGCCCCTTGCACGGACAGCATCAACAATAACAACAATCGCAGGTTCCGGAGGCTTCATGAAAAACCCAACCACCCTGCAGGCTGAAGGCCAGGCCATGGGCCTGCCAATGGCACGCGACATCGATTGGCCGCTGTTCGTGATCAGCGGCGGGTTCCTCGGCGCCTTCCTGCTGGCGGCACTGATCGACATCGACAGTGTGTCGGCGCTGGTCAATACCCTGTTCGCCTGGTCGACCAGGTTCTTTGGCCTCTACTGGCAAGTGCTGATGCTGGCGACCTTTGCCGTCAGCCTGTTCATCGGCTTTTCCAGGTGCGGGCGCGTGCGCCTGGGCGGCGTCACCCAGCGCCCGGACATCAGCACCTTCAACTGGATCGCGGTGATCATGTGCGCCCTGCTGGCAGGTGGCGGCGCCTTCTGGGCCGCTGCCGAACCCATGATGCACTTTGCCAGCCCGCCCCCCTTGTTCGCCGGCCTGCAACCGCACAGCGAAGCAGCGGCCACCGCGGCACTGGCGCAATCGTTCGTGCACTGGGGCTTTCTGGCCTGGGCCGTGCTGGGCAGCCTGCTGGCAATCGTGCTGATGCACCTGCACTACGACAAAGGCCTGCCGCTGGCGCCGCGCACCCTGCTTTACCCGCTGTTCGGCGAGCGGGCGCTCAAAGGCCCGATCGGCACCCTGGCCGACGCCACCTCGATCATCGCCGTGGTCGCCGGCACCATCGGCCCGATCGGCTTCCTCGGCCTGCAGATCAGCAGCGCCATGCATGCGGTGTGGGGCTTGCCCAACGATATCGTCACCCAGTCGCTGACCATTGTCCTGGTCACGGCGATGTACACCGTCTCGTGCCTGGTGGGCCTCAAAGGCATCCGTTTTGTCAGCGAGATCAACGTCTGGCTGATGATCGGCCTGGCGCTGTTCATGGTGGTGTTCGGGCCGACGCTGTTCATCCTCGGCGGCTTCCCGGCAGCCTTTGCCCTGCATGTGGAGCACTTCATCCCGATGGCGATGTTCCGCGCCGACCCCAAGTGGCTGGACTGGTGGACGGTGTTCTACTGGGGCTGGTTCATCGGCTACGCGCCCATGGTGGCACTGTACGTCGCGCGGATCTCGCGGGGCCGCACCATTCGCGAGATCATCATGACACTGTCGATCATCGCGCCGCTGGTGACCATGTTCTGGTTCACCGTGGTGGGCGGCACCGGTATCGGCCTGGAGCTGCAAACGCCCGGCATCGTCACAGCCCACGGTACCCAGCCCGAGGACCTGCTGCTGGGGGTGACGCAGAACCTGCCACTGGGTGGCCTGATCAGCGCGCTGTTCCTGTTCCTGAGCTTCATCTCGGTGGCCACCAATGGCGATGCCATGGCCTTCACCGTGGCGCTGGCGATGTCCAGCAACGATAAACCGAAAAAATGGCTGTGCGGTTTCTGGGCCATCGGCATGGGCCTGGCAGCGGTGGTGCTGATCACCATCGGCGCAGGCGGCGTGACGGCCCTGCAGTCCTTCATTGTCATTACCGCGGTACCGGTGTCGCTGGTGATCCTGCCAGCATTATGGGATGCAGTGCGCATCGCCCGGCACATGGCCCGCGAACAAGGCGTCTGAACATGATCCATCCAGGTACAACAACAATGCCCAACAACGTGCCTGCAATACCCGCGTTGCGCCCTGCCAGCCAGGTCATGGACCTGGCCCGGCTGGGCAGCCACTTCCAGAGCCCGCTGAGCTTCGTGCGCAGCAGCATGCGGCGGATGATGCAGCAGCACTGGCACATCCAGCGCAGCTGCTTCGACCTTGACGGCCAAGGCTTCGGCACCGCGATCTACCGCATCGACACGCCGAATGGCCATTACCACTGCGTGATCTTCTCGGCCTACCTGCCGCCGGAAAAACGCAGCGACCGGGTTATCGCCGACCAGTGGGACGTCACCTTCGTGCTGGTGAATGGCGATGTCGATGCCGAGCAACTGGCCGACTTGCAGCGTAACGTGCCGCTGCAGGAGGCTGGCCGCTTCGATGCCCGCGTGCTGGTGCTGTCACGGGCCAACCGTAGCTTGCGCAACTTCGACAGGTTCCTGGCGGCGCTGGCGGAGGGGCAACAGCCCGACCCAAACCAGTTGGCCGAGGTCGGCTACCTGTATCGCACCACGGCGGTGTACGGCAACGGCAAGTTCGGCATCGCCGACTTTGGCTGCCTGCAAGACAACCCGGACTTCAACCAGCCGTTCAGCGCGCAGATGTTCACGGTCTACCTGCTGCGCCACTTCAGCATCGAGCAGATCAACCACATGGCCCAGGCACTCGACCCGCAGCGGGCAGTGCAGTTGGCGCCGGCCCTGCAACGCTACCTGGGGGTTGGCAACGCGACCGGGTTGGGCATGGCCCCGTTCCTGATCAACCACCCGCAACTGGTGGAACGCTGGATCAGCACCCGGGAAACCGCCCTGGCCCTGGTGTTGGCGCAGCCGGCTGCCCCTGACCGGTTGGTGCGCCTGCAGGCACTGCTGGCACGCGCCCGCCTGCATTTGGAACAGTCCCGCACCGAAGACCAGCGCCAGCATGAGCAGAACCTGCAAACCTTGGCCGAGCTTGCTTTACTGACCACCTGGCTTGGCGCACAAGCCACCGGCGCGGGCCTTTGGTCGCGCCTGCTGGCCTGGGCTGAGGCACAGGCGGGGGTGGGCTGCCAGGAACTGCTGGCAAGCCTGCTGCTGGAGCTGTACCCCGAGCAGGTCACGCCACTGGCCGAGCATATGGGCGTCAACGAAAGCTGGCAGCTGGACGCGCAGATGCCCCTCGGGCAATTGCGCCAGCTCATCGAGCAGCAGTACGGCTGGGCGCTGGGCTACGACTTCAGTGCCGTGGATGCCGAGCACTTCTTCTGGTACCGCTCGGCCGAAAAGGAGGAGCCACGCCTGGGCATGCGCGCCGAGGAACCGGGGGCCGAAAAAGAAATGCAGCTGGGCATTGCGCGCAATATCCAGCACTGCCACGCCGCACTGCTGAAGCACCTGCAGCTGGAGCCCCAGGCGTTGACCGCGCACTTCCTGATCGCCCAACCGGCGCTCAAGGGCACGGTGCGCCGCCTGCAAGGCATGGCCCAGACGACCTACGGCGAAATTCGCGCCAACCTGTTGGCACGGGACATGCTGCCGATTCACCTGCTGCGCTGCAAACTGGCGTTTTTCGGCGCGGGCAAGTTCGACCCCAAGTCGAGCCGCTGGGTGCGTATCACGCTGTTCCAGGGCGCTCCACTGGTCAGCGACATCGGCCAGCCGTTCGCAGACGACTGGAATTTTGCGGTCATGCCGCAAGGGGAGCGTTGACCATGCGCGTATCGCTTAACGAAATACAGGTGATGTGCCGCAAGGCATTCGAAGGCATGGGCTTCGCCCCCGGCGACTGCGAGGATGCCGCCGAGCTGGTGGGCTGGCTGCAACTGCAAGGGCTGGATGGCCTCGGTGCGCTGGAAAAGGCCCTGCTCTACCTGCAAGCCGAAGCTGCCCAGCCGTACACCCTGAGCCACGAGGATAACGCCCTGCTGGTGATCGACGCCAACGGCCAGAGCGTGTTGCGCTGCGCCGCGACAGTGGTGGAACTGGCGGCCGCCAAGGCCATGCGCTGTGGTCAGGCCGAGCTGCGCATCCACCACTGCCACAACCGCTTGCTGCTGCTGGGTTACCTGAGCCGGGCAGCTGTGCAGGGGCTGCACGTGCAAGCCCGCTGGGAGGACGCCCGTCAGTGCCATCTGGCCGACTTTACCGCCGGCATCCAGCGCCCGGCACTGCGCAGTGAAGCCCGGCCAGGCGCCATTGGGGCGGCCGAGCAGAGCGTCACGGTGCTGTTCAGCCGGCCTGGCCAGACCGCACCGCCGCCAGCCAACCCGCAGAGCACCTTGCAGCAAGGCTTTACGGTCAACGAACACACCTGGCAACGGCTCAAGCAGCTGGCCGAACACATCCTCGTCGAAAGCACCGATGCCTCGCGCCGCCATGGCGCGGGCGGCGGCAGCGATGCCGACTGAAACGGCTCAACACTCAGGAACCCAACCCATGAAATATGCAATCAAGACCGAGCTGTTCGCCTCCAGGGCCCCCCTTGAGTGGGCGGTGGTCGGCAACGGTACGCTCTACACCGCCCAGATCCCCATCGATGCACAGGGCCAGGTGGTTGCCGGCGGCATCGAGGCCCAGGCCCGCCAGACACTGGACAACCTGCGCCATACGTTGGAAGCCGCCGGCAGCTCGCTGGATGCCGTGACCCAGGTGCTGATCTACGTGACAGACCGTAAATACCTGGCAACCGTCAACAGCCTGTATACCGACTACTTCCAGGCCCCTTACCCCAACCGCGCGGCGATCGTGGTGGCAGGGTTGGCACGCGAAGAAATGCTGGTGGAACTGGTGGTGTACGCCTGCCTCTGAGGGCCCTGAGGCGCTCGTCTGGAGATTTTCAGCGTCTGTGCGATCGAGCGCCGCCCGCGCGGCGCTCGATATACGCACCACATCGACCGCAAGACATGCACCCGGAAGACCTCACGCCTCCCCCCGCCAGGCGCCAGCCTGTGCCCCATCTCGGTTCAAAACCCTCACCCCGATCAAAACCGCCCTTTTTTGATGCATCGGCCAAAGCAGCCAGACAGCGGCGATCCGTCGTGCCCTCCCCATTTCCCGCATTCCCGGCACACCCAAGCGTTTTCGGCACCTTCATTGCAAAGGCTGTGTGTGCTCAACGCACCGGCAATCCATCGCAACCGAGGCTCACGCCAGACACAGCACCCACTTACCCCAGCAAGGCAGCACCCTGAAAAACGTAGATGAACGGCAATGAAGCTGCCGGCGACGGCGGCAAGGAGTGGGTATGTCCCGGGCTTTTTTCAATGAAATGTACGAAGCGAACGGCAGTTGCCGCCCGCATTACCAGGAGTTCGCCCGCTGGCTGGCCAACACCCCGCTGGAGCTGCTGGAACAGCGCCGGCGCGAGGCCGACCTGCTGTTTCACCGTGCAGGCATCACCTTCACCTTGTACGGCGATAGCCAGGACACCGAGCGCCTGATCCCCTTCGATATCATCCCGCGCAGCATCCGCGCCAGTGAGTGGCGCACGGTCGAGCGTGGCTGTATCCAGCGGGTACAGGCCCTTAACCTGTTCCTGCAGGACATCTACCACGACCAGCGCATTCTCAAGGCCGGCATCATCCCGCCAGAACAAGTGCTGGCCAACGAGGGCTACCAGATCGCCATGCAGGGCCTGGACCTGCACCGTGGGCTGTATGCCCATATCGCCGGTGTCGACCTGGTGCGTGACGGCGATGGCAGCTACTTCGTGCTGGAAGACAACCTGCGTACCCCCAGCGGCGTCAGCTACATGCTCGAAGACCGCAAGATGATGATGCGCCTGTTCCCCGAACTGTTTGCCGCCCAGCGCATCGCGCCCATCGACCACTACCCCAACCTGCTGCTGGACACGCTGAAGAGCGCCAGCCCGCTGGACAACCCCACCGCCGTGCTGCTCACCCCTGGGCGTTTCAACAGTGCCTACTTCGAGCATGCCTTCCTGGCCCGCGAAATGGGCATCGAGCTGGTCGAAGGCGCAGACCTGTTCGTGCGTGACGAGCATGTCTACATGCGCACCACGGCCGGCCCCCAGCAGGTGGACGTGATCTACCGCCGGCTGGACGACGACTACCTCGACCCGCTGTCCTTCAACCCTGACTCGACGCTGGGCGTACCGGGGCTGATCTCGGTGTACCGCGCCGGCAACGTGGTGCTGGCCAACGCCGTCGGCACAGGCGTGGCCGACGACAAGTCGATCTACCCGTATGTGGACGACATGATCCGTTTCTACCTGAGCGAAGAGCCGATCCTCAACAACGTGCCGACCTGGCAGTGCCGCAAGCCCGCAGACCTGTCCCATGTCCTGGCCCACCTGCCCGAACTGGTGGTCAAGGAAACCCAGGGCTCCGGCGGCTATGGCATGTTGGTGGGGCCGGCATCGACCAGCGCCCAGATCGAAGACTTCCGCGCGCGTATCAAAGCCCGCCCGCACGCCTATATCGCGCAACCCACCTTGTGCCTGTCGACCTGCCCCACCTTCGTCGACAGCGGCATCGCACCGCGCCACATCGACCTGCGCCCGTTCGTGCTCTCGGGCAGCGAAACGCGCCTGGTGCCTGGCGGGCTGACCCGCGTGGCCTTGCAGGAAGGCTCGCTGGTGGTCAACTCGTCGCAGGGCGGCGGTACCAAGGACACCTGGGTGGTAGAGGACTGAACCATGCTTTCGCGAACCGCTTCCGACTTGTACTGGATGTCCCGCTACCTGGAACGTGCAGAAAACCTCGCACGCATGCTCGAGGTCAGCTATTCGCTGTCGCTGATGCCCCAGGCCGGGCGCAGCGACGGCCATGCCGAGCTGGCGATGTCGCTGCTGGCCTCTGGCACGCTGGACGACTACATCCGCCGGCACACCGAGCTCGACACCGAGCGCATGCTGCACTTCTTTGCCCTGGACGCGACCAACCCCAGCAGCATCTATTGCTGCCTGCAGGCCGCCAGGACCAATGCCCATGCGGTGCGCGGCCGGATCACCGCCGACATGTGGGAGAACATCAACGCCACCTGGATCGAAATGCGCAACATCGCCAGCAATGGCCTTGGCCGCTATGGCATCAGCCAGTTCTGCGACTGGGTCAAGGAACGCTCGCACCTGTTCCGCGGCGCTACCTCCGGCACCATCATGCGCAACGATGCCTACAGTTTCATCCGCCTGGGCACCTTCCTGGAGCGGGCGGACAACACCCTGCGCCTGCTCGATGCGCGCTACGAAATGTTCGGCGAGGCCTCCGAAGAGGTCAGCGACAGCTCCGCCCGCGGTTATTACCAGTGGAGCGCCTTGCTGCGCGCGCTGACCTCGTACGAAGCGTTCAACGAGCTGTACCGCGCCGCGCCCAGTGCCCGGCCAGTGTCCGAGCTGTTGCTGTTGCGGGTGGACGTGCCGCGCTCGCTGCATGCCTGCATCGAGGAACTGGACATGATCCTGGCCGGCCTGCCGGGCAGCAGCGGCCGCGCCGCCCAGCGCATGGCCGCCGAACTGAACGCGCGCCTGCGCTACACCGCCATCGACGAAATACTCGACGCCGGGCTGCACCCTTGGCTGAGCGACTTCATCGGCCGCGTCAACCAACTGGGCCAGGCCGTCCATCACTCCTACCTGGAGGTTGTATGAAACTCTCCATTCGCCACGACACCACCTACAGCTACGCCAGCGACGTAAGCAACAGCATTCAGTTCCTGCGCCTGACGCCGCGCAGCAGCGAACGCCAGCGCATCAATGAATGGCAACTGGACCTGCCCTGCAAGGTCAAGGGCCAGATCGACCCCTATGGCAACATCCTGCATGTACTGACCCTGGACAAACCCCATGGCCACCTGGCACTGACCGCCCGCGGCCAGGTCGAGATCGACCCGGACTGCGAACACGAAGCCGAGGGCCAGTCACCCTTGCCGTTCCTGCGCGGCAGCCACCTGACCCTGGCCGATGGCGCCCTGGTTGCTTTCGCCGCCCGGCAATGTGGCAGCCACCGCGACCGGGCTGCGCTGATCGGGCTGATGCAAGGCCTGGCCGAGCACATGCCCTACAGCCCCGGGGCCACCTCGGTGGGCACCACGGCCATCGAAGCGTTCAGCGGTGGCGCTGGCGTGTGCCAGGACCACACCCACGCCTTTCTGGCCTGCGCCCGCAGCCTGGGGGTGCCGGCACGCTATGTGTCCGGTTACCTGTGCACCGAGGACGAACAGCACCTGGCCAGCCATGCCTGGGCCGAGGCCTGGGTCGACGACGCCTGGTACAGCTTCGACATCACCAACCGCCTGACGCGGCCCGAACGTCACCTGAAGCTGGCAGTCGGCCTGGACTATCTCGATGCCTGCCCGGTCAGGGGCGTACGCCGCGGCGGTGGCACCGAAGCGATGCAGGCCAGCGTCCACGTGCATCGCCAGTGACGGGCTTGCTGCAGGCCGGTCTTGCCGCGCGGGTGCGGCAAGACCACTCCACACGCATCACAAGGGAAACCGCATGACTTACTGTGTCGCCATGCACCTGGAGGACGGGCTTGTCTTCATCAGCGACTCACGCACCAACGCCGGCATCGACCAGATCTCCACCTTTGCCAAGTTGTTCGTCTTCAGCATCCCGGGCGAGCGGCTGGTCGTGTTGCAGACCGCCGGCAACCTGGCAACCTCGCAGTCGGTGGTGAACCTGCTGCGCCAGCGTACCCAGGGCAGCGGCCCTCATCTGCTGAACGTTGCCACGCTCTACGACGCTACAGTGCTGGTTGCCGACACCCTGCGCGAAGTGGTCAGCCGAGACCGCAGCAAGCTTACGGCCGACGTCGACCTGAGCAGTTCATTCATTGTTGGCGGCCAGATAGCCGGTGGCCCCATGGCCATCTACAACGTCTACGCACAAGGCAATTTCTTCCAGGCCACGCCGGACACTCCGTTCCTGCAACTGGGTGAAAGCAAGTACGGCCGGCCAATCCTCGACCGCAACCTGGACTACCGCACCCCGCTCGATGAAGCGCTGCGCTGCGGCCTGATTTCGTTCGACTCCACCATCCGCAGCAACCTGTCGGTGGGCATGCCGCTGGACTTGCTGGTGTACCGCAACAACAGCCTGGAAAGCATGACGCGCCAGCGCATCACCAGCGACGATGCCTATTACCAGCAGATTCGCAGGCAGTGGAGTGACGGCTTGAAAACCCTGCTGGCCGAACTGCCAGCGCCGCCTTATGGCTGAATGAGCGAACCGCTCAAAATCTCTGCTGCCTGTACCGGCCTCTTCGCGGGCTCGCCCGCTCCCACAGTGGAAGCAACTGTCTTGCACCCTCACTCAGGCTACCGCATCACCAGGTAGGAGCAGCCTTGCGCTGCGAAGAGGCCGGTAGGGCTGAAGGTCATCTTTGGCTGCAATGGCCTCTTCGCAGCACAAGGCTGCTCCTACAGGTCCTGTACTTGCCTTGGAATCGAGACAGTCAGTTGGACCAGCTGCCTGGCTGAAAATCTATAAGGGGCACCACCCCGCGTGGGAGCGGGCGAGCCCGCGAAGAGGCCAGCACAGGCACCACATCAATGAGCCCTGGCACAGAGCCAATAATTCACTTCATCATTTTCTCGGGTACTTAGCATGCATGACATGGGCTCACCTATGGGGTGAGGAGTCATCGTTTGAGTCGATCAAATCGCTGAAATCTAATGGGTGCAAACCAACAAGAAGCTCGCACGGAAGCGATCAGCGATAGAGAAAACCACACGATGACTCCAACGTTCTCATTACTCGTCCTGGGCACTGCGATACTCCTGATCGTCGTCATGATCAGCAAACTTAAAGTACACCCGTTTCTGGCCTTGATGGCCGCAAGCCTGGTGGTCGGTGTCGGCACCGGCATGGCGCCTACGGCAATCGTGGCGGCGTTCGAGAAAGGCATGGGCAGCACGCTGGGCTTTCTTGCCGGCATCATCGGCCTGGGCAGTATCCTCGGCAAACTGCTGGAAGAATCCGGCGGCGCCAGGCGCATCGCCACCACGCTGCTGAACAGGCTGGGTGAACGCAATGCTTCGTGGGCAATGATGCTCGTTGGCTTCATCGCCGGCATCCCGGTGTTCTTCGAGGTCGGCTTCGTCCTGCTGATTCCGTTGATCTACGTGGTGGCACGGCAAACCCGCATCAGCATGCTGTACCTCGGCGTGCCGCTGGCCACCTCGCTGATGGTGGTGCACTGCATTCTCCCGCCACACCCGGCCGCCACGGCCATCACCGGCATGCTCAATGCGGATATCGGTACTGTCATCCTGTACGGCCTCATCGTTGGCCTTCCGACCGCTATCATCGCGGGCCCGGTGTGGGTTCGCTTCACCTGTAGCCGTGAAGCCGGCGAAGCCCAGCAGGCCTTCCTGTCTGCACGCACGGTGGCGCAAGCAGAAGAGCAGGCAATGCCCGCGTTCGGCATCACACTCACCACCGTACTGCTGCCACTGGTGTTGATGGTCGGCAAAACGTTGGCCGCTACGGTTCTGGAAAAGGGCTCTGCGCTGTACGAGTGGGTGGCCTTCCTGGGCAGCCCACTGATTGCCCTGACGCTGTCGGTGGTGTTCGCCTACTGGGCGCTGGGCTTGCGTCGCGGCCTGGACATGGCACACCTGCTGAGCCTGACCCAGCGCTGTTTCCCTCCCCTGGCCGGCATTCTGCTGATCATCGGTGCCGGCGGTGCCTTCAATGACATGCTCGTGGGCAGCGGCATCGGCAAGGCACTGGCCGATGTGCTGAACCAGACGCAGCTCAACCCGATCATCCTCGCCTGGTTGATCGCCGGGATCATGCACTTTGCCGTTGGCTCGGCCACCGTCGCGATGATCAGCGCGGCCGGCATGGTAATGCCGATCCTTGGCCAGCACCCCGAATACAACCGGGAAATCCTGGTGATCGCCATCGGCGCCGGCGCCATCGGCTGGACCCACATCACCGACTCGGCGTTCTGGGTGGTGAAGGAATACCTGGGCCTTTCCCTGAGTGATGCATTGAAGAAGTTCACTGCCGCTACAGTGCTGGCCTCGGTAGTCGCCTTGTGCCTGACCCTGCTCCTTTCGAAGATTGTCTGATCTACTCTGCACATACCGCACTACAGGTGAAATCATGATTCACGGAAAAACCCTGGAAGCCTGGCAACAAAGCCACCCGATCATCACCGAGCTGGTTGCCCTGAAACAAACCAGCTGGTTCAACCCTGGCATCGCCAAGGCTGCAGAGGCTTTGCACGACGTAGGCCTGACGGCGGCCGACGTGCAAGCCACCAGTGCGCGGCTGCAGCGGTTCGCGCCTTACCTGGCCACCGTGTTCCCCGAGACGGCAGCGGCCGGCGGGGTCATCGAGTCGCACATCACTCCGCTGCCACAGCTGCGCCAGCTGCTTATCGACGAAGGATCGCTGCAGAACGTGGGCAGCCTGTGGCTCAAGGCGGACAGCGACTTGCCTATCTCCGGCTCGATCAAAGCCCGGGGCGGCATCCATGAAGTGCTCAAGCACGCCGAGGACCTTGCCCTGGCGGCCGGCTTGATCACGCCAACGGATGACTACACCAAACTGGCGAGCGACCAGGCCCGTGCATTCTTCAGCCAGTACAAGATTGCCGTGGGCTCGACCGGCAACCTGGGGCTGTCGATTGGCATCATGAGCGCCAAGCTGGGCTTCCAGGTGAGCGTGCACATGTCGTCTGACGCCAGGCAATGGAAAAAGGACAAGCTGCGCGCCAACGGCGTCACAGTGGTCGAACACGCCTCCGACTACAGCGTGGCGGTGGAGCAAGGCCGCCAGCAGGCGGCCTCAGACCCCAGCTGCTACTTTGTCGACGACGAAAACTCCCCACAACTGTTTCTCGGCTATGCCGTGGCCGCCGAACGGTTGGCGCGGCAATTCGACCAGGCGGGCATCCAGGTAAACGCAGATCATCCATTGTTCGTGTACCTGCCGTGCGGCGTAGGGGGCGGCCCGGGCGGTGTCGCATTCGGGCTGAAGCTGGTGTTTGGCGATGCCGTGCACTGCATCTTTGCCGAACCCACCCACTCCCCCTGCATGCTGCTGGGTGTCTATACCGGCCTGCACGATGAAACCAGCGTGCAGGACTTTGGCATCGACAACATCACCGCCGCCGACGGCCTGGCGGTCGGGCGCCCTTCCGGGTTTGTCGGCAAAGCCATGCAGCGGCTGATCGATGGTTACTACACCGTGACCGACGAAGAACTGTACCGCTTGATGGTCATCGCCCATGAGCAGGACAAGGTCAAACTGGAACCCTCTGCCCTGGCCGGCGTGCCCGGTATGCTGCGGGTGCTGCAAGCAGACGAGTACCTGGCTCGCCAGGGCTTCACCCCAGCCCAGCTGCAGCAGGCTACCCACCTCGTCTGGGGAACGGGTGGCAGCATGGTGCCGATTGATGAATTCAACGCCTATCTGGCGAAAGGGCGCAGCCCGCAGGCAAACGGGTAACCGCAACCAGTGAACGGCGCAGGAAGGATTGATCAATGAAAAAGCCCGGCGGCGGCGCCGTGAAACTCAATGGCTCGCACCTGGGCAGCCTGCATGTCTTTCTGGTGGCGGCACGGCACTTGAGCTTCTCGCGCGCCGCCGATGAGCTGTGCCTGACGGCCAGTGCCGTGAGCCATCGCATCAATCGCCTGGAAGATGAGCTGGCGCTCAAGCTGTTCCACCGCATGCCGCGCAAGGTCAGCCTCACCGAAGACGGCGAGCGCCTGTTCGCGGTCATGCAACGGACCATGGATGAGCTGAGCGAGGCCGTGCAGGAACGTGCGCACGCCGAAATCGCCGGCCAGCTGACGTTGTATGTGCGCCCGTCAGTCGCACAGTGCTGGCTGGTGCCGCGGCTGGCGCAGTTCACCGCCCGCTACCCTGATATCCAGCTGGATATCAGGGTGGGCAACGAGAGCATCGATTACCGCACACGCAAGATCGACCTGGTCCTGTGTTATTCGGATGGCCATCATCCGGGGTTGCAGAGCATCCACTTGATGGACGAGCGGATCGCCCCTGTGTGCTCTCCCCGTTACGCAGAAACCCATGCACTGACCGGTGACCTGCACCCGCTGGAACACTGCACCGCCTTGCATGACGTAGCGGCCTGGGACAACGCTGCATTCGATGCAGAATGGCAGCTCTGGGCCAACACCACAGGTGCGGGGATCAGCCTCCCACGCCGATTCCTCACATTCGATCGTTCCGACCTGTGCACGCTCGCTGCGTTGAATCACGTAGGCATCGCCATTGGCCGCGAACAGCTGGTCAAGGATCGCATTGCACAAGGTGAGCTGGTTTTGCCGTTCGGTGGTTTCGTCGACACCCCCAACTATGGCTATTACCTGGTCTACCCGCATCATGACCCGATGCCCAAACGCCTGCAGGTGTTGATCGACTGGCTCATCAAAGAAGCCTGCACTGACCTGTAGGAGCGGCCTTGTGTCGCGAAAGGGCCGCATAGCGGCCCCCAGGTTTCAGCTACACCGCATAAATTGCTGGGGCTGCTTTGCAGCCCGATCGCGACGCAAGGCCGCTCCTACACAGGGGCCAGTGCAGGCCTGGTTCAGGCGCGGATGCACTGCGCGAACACCGGTTCCTGCAGATAGGCCACGTTCAGCCGGGTCCAGGGTGTCACGGCCTTCTGGTTGGTCTGGAAGATCGCCCCCGGCGCCAGCATTACCCCCCTGCCCTGCACTTCGCGGGTCAGCAGCGCAGTATCTTCGATCCCGGGGAAACGCGCCCACAGGTACAAGCTTTGCTCCGGTCGGCAGAACACTTCGGCCCCCAGTTCGTCCAGCACCCGCAGCCCACCGGCAGTGGCCTCCCGCACCCGGTCCTGCAGGCGCATCAGGTGCCGCAGGAAGTGCCCTTCGCTGAGGATCACATCCGCCGTGCGCTCGCACAGTTCCGAACAACTGGTGTGCAGCATCATCTGCAGGTCGGCCAACTCGTCGATGGCCTCCTTGCTGCCCGCGATGTAACCCACCCGCAAGGCCGCCGACACCGACTTGGAAAAACTGCCGATGTACAGCGACCGGCGCAGCTGGTCGAGCGCCGCCACCTTGAGCGCAGAGCTGGGCTTGAAGTCGGCCAGGGCATCGTCTTCGACCAGCAGCAAGTCGTGCCGCTCGGCCAGTTGCAGCAGGCGGTGGGCCTTGGCCGGGGAGATATCCGAGCCGGTCGGGTTGTGGCACACCGACTGGATGAAGAACAACCGGGGCCGCTCGACACGCAGCATGGCCTCCAGCGCGTCCATGTCCGGGCCATCCGCCAGGCGCGGAACGCTCAGCAGCCGCGCGCCGTGCAGTTGCAGCTTGCCGAACAGCGGGTAGTACCCCGGGTTTTCCACCAGCACCGCGTCGCCCGGCACCACGAAGCGGCGGATGATCAGGTCCAGCGCATGGTTGGCGCCGTGGGTGGTCACGATCTGCCGGGGCGTGGCACTGATGGCGTAGCTGGCCAGCTTGCGCACCAGGCTCTGGCGCAGGCCCGGGTTGCCCAGGCGGTTGCCATAGCGGAACAGGTTGCCGGCACCACTGCGCATGGCCTGCCGGGTGAACTTGTCGAGGCGCATGTCCTGCAGCCAGGCCACCGGCGCAAAACCTTCACCCAGCGGCGCCAGCCCGGGTTCGCGAACGAACTGCTGACGCATCATCCAGATGGTGTCCATCGCCCGGGTATAAGGCGGTGTCTCATCCACTTCGGCGGCCTGCACCTGCGCGCCGACGAAAAAGCCCTGGCCGTGGCGCGCCTCCACCAGCCCCTTGGAGGCGAGGATCTCATAGGCGGTGATCACCGTGTTCTTCGAATGCCCATGCAAGCGCATGTATTCGCGTAGCGACGGCAGGCGATCGCCGACCTTCAGCACGCCAGTACGGATCTGCTGCTCAACCGCATCGGCGACCTGCTGGGCAAGGGTGACACGGGGCATCGGCGGGCTCCTGGGCTGTCAGGGGTACAGTCTGGGTACTGTTGGGCAAAACTGTACCTTTAATCAAGGGCACAGTGGCTGCACATTTAGCACCAAGCCGGCGACGCGCTCAAGCCGCCGCCCAACAACAATGACTCCAACGGAGCTTTCATGAGCCTCGACTCCCGCCTGCCCGCTTTCCGCAACCTGTCCCCTGCCGCGCGCCTGGATCATATCGGCCAACTGATTGGTCTGAGCCACGACGATGTCAGCCTGCTGGCCAACGCCGGCGCCCTGCCGATGGACATTGCCAACGGCATGATCGAAAACGTCATCGGCACCTTCGAACTGCCCTTCGCCGTGGCCAGCAACTTCCAGGTCAACGGCCGCGATGTGCTGGTGCCGCTGGTGGTGGAAGAACCCTCGATCGTCGCTGCGGCGTCGTACATGGCCAAACTGGCCCGCGCCAATGGCGGCTTCATCACCTCCAGCAGCGCCCCGCTGATGCGTGCCCAGGTACAGATCGTCGGCGTGCAGGACCCGCTCAATGCGCGCCTGAGCCTGCTGCGGCGCAAGGACGAAATCATTGAGCTGGCCAACCGCAAGGACCAGTTGCTCAACAGCCTCGGTGGCGGCTGTCGGGACATCGAAGTGCACACCTTCGCCGATACCCCGCGCGGCCCGATGCTGGTGGCGCACCTGATCGTCGATGTGCGCGATGCCATGGGTGCCAACACCGTCAACACCATGGCCGAGGCCGTGGCGCCGCTGATGGAAGCGATCACCGGGGGCCAGGTACGCCTGCGCATTCTGTCCAACCTGGCCGACCTGCGCCTGGCCCGGGCCCAGGTGCGCATCACCCCGGAGCAATTGAGAACGGCTGAGTTCAGCGGCGAGGCGGTGATCGAAGGCATCCTCGACGCCTACGCCTTCGCGGCGGTCGACCCCTACCGCGCGGCCACCCACAACAAGGGCATCATGAACGGCATCGACCCGCTGATCGTCGCCACCGGTAACGACTGGCGTGCCGTTGAAGCCGGCGCCCATGCGTTTGCCTGCCGCAGTGGCCACTATGGTTCGCTGACCACCTGGGAAAAGGACGGTAACGGCCACCTGGTCGGCACCCTGGAAATGCCGATGCCCGTGGGCCTGGTCGGCGGCGCCACCAAGACGCACCCGCTGGCGCAATTGTCGTTGCGCATCCTGCAGGTGAAAACCGCACAGGACCTGGCGGAGATCGCCGTGGCCGTGGGCCTGGCGCAAAACCTCGGGGCCATGCGCGCCCTTGCCACCGAAGGCATCCAGCGCGGCCACATGGCCCTGCATGCGCGCAATATCGCTGTGGTCGCGGGCGCCCGGGGCGACGAGGTGGACTGGGTTGCCCGGCAGCTGGTAGAAAACCACGATGTGCGCGCCGACCGCGCCGTAGCGCTGCTGAAACAGAAGCGCGGCGAATGACCATGGCCCCGGCGCAAGCGGTAAAGGTGTTTGAAGTCGGCCCGCGGGACGGCCTGCAGAACGAGCGCCAACCGTTGTCGGTGGCCGCCCGCGTAAGTTTGATCGGCGAGCTGGCGGCCACCGGCCTGCGGCATATCGAAGCCGGCGCCTTCGTGTCGCCGCGCTGGGTGCCGCAAATGGCCGGCAGCGAAGAGGTGTTACGCCAGTTACCTGATAACGACGGGGTTCGTTACGCAGCCCTGGTGCCCAACCTGCAAGGCTTCCAGGCCGCGCAACGGGCCGGTTGCCGCGAGGTGGCGGTGTTCGCCGCTGCTTCCGAGGCGTTCTCGCGCAACAACATCAATTGCTCCATCGATGAAAGCTTCGAACGCTTCGCCCCGGTGCTGCAAGCAGCCAGGCAAGCGTCAATCCGAGTACGCGGTTATGTATCCTGCGTGCTCGGCTGCCCGTTCAGTGGTGGGGTGGCGCCAGAGGCCGTGGCCAAGGTCGCACGGCGCCTGCACGAACTGGGCTGCTACGAGATCAGCCTGGGCGACACCATCGGTGCCGGCCGGCCGGACGCAACCGCGCAGCTGTTCGAGCACTGCGCGCAGCACGTGCCGGTGGCAGCGCTGGCTGGCCATTTTCACGATACCTGGGGCATGGCCATCGCCAATGTGCATGCCGCGCTGGCGCAAGGTGTACGCACCTTCGACAGTTCGGTTGCAGGCCTTGGCGGCTGCCCCTACTCGCCTGGCGCCAGCGGCAACGTGGCCACGGAAGATTTGTTGTACCTGTTGCACGGCCTGGGCTACAGCACCGGTGTCGACCTGCAGGCCGTGGCACGGGTTGGCGTGCACATCAGCGCCCAACTGGGCACCGCCAACCGCTCCCGCGCCGGCCTCGCCCTGGCGGCAAGGAGCGCCAGCCAGCACTGATCGCACCTGTAGCTCCCGAACAAAAACAACAAGCCCGCAAGGGCAGGAGAAAACCAATGACCCTTGAATGCCGCCTGCACCCCCTCCCCCCGGAGGTGGACCATGGCTGACGACAACCTGTATGAAGTCTGGGGCGACACCGTGGACAGCCGCCACCTGCTCGCCGCCATCGCCATCGGCGCCGCCTGCAGCCTGGGCACGTTCTTTCTGGCCGAACACTTACTGACCGGCTGGGTCGAGTCCAGCCAGATGGCCCGCGCCTACGCCATGTTGCTGGGCATTCTCGGCTCACTGCTGGGCGGCGGGGTCAGCGCCTGCCTGTTCAAACCCAAGCGCCATGTGGTCGAGCATGTCGCCGACCCGGCCTGGCGCCAGCAGGTGATCGAAGAGCTGCGCAGCGAGTACGGCGGCATCGGCCAGCTCAGCGAGCTGCCGCAAGAGGTACGCAACGAGTTGCGTGAACTGGGCCTGGAGCGCCTGTTCGATGAAGCCGAACCCGCCAGCGAAGCCGCAGCCAGCCCCAGCACCGCAACCCTGAAGCGAGGTACCGCCTGATGGACGCCCTGTTCGACCAGGTTCTGATAGCCGTGCTGATGGGCGTGATCGGCGCCGTGGTGTTTGCTGCCATCGGCCTGATCTCCGGCAGCGACGAAACCACCACCCTGGCGCCGCTGACCTTGCTGGTGGTGCTGCTGGGCGTGCCCGCTGCCGGGGTGTTCACCTTCTTCCTCGCCGGTGCGGTGGCCAAGCACATGACCCACGCGGTGCCCACGGCGTTGCTCGGCATCCCCGGCGACACCATGGCTACCCCACTGATGCGCGAAGCGAACTTCCTGCGCAACCTGGGCGTGCCGCACATTGCCCTGCGCAAGATGATCTCCGGCGCGGTAATCGCCGCCCTGGTGGCCGTCCCACTGGCGGTGCTGTTCGCCGTGCTGCTGGCGCCGTTCGGCGATGCGATCAAACAGGCGGCGCCCTGGGTGTTCCTCGCCGCCGCCACCACCATTGCCTACTTCTCGGCCGGCCGCTGGGCCTCGGTGCTGGCACTGCTGCCCTTCGTGCTGGTGATCATCGCCTTGCAGACCCTCACCGGCCAGCACGGCGTCAAACTCAGCGTCAGCTACTTTCTGGGCATCGCCATCGGCCCGCTGATCGCCGCCCTGTTCGCCATGCTCGCCCCGGCAGAGCGGGCGCGGATGAAGCGCAGCGAGCGACGCACCTTTGCCCTGTCGCCAGACGTCAAGGGCTGGGGTGGCTGGTTCCCCAACCCGCTGAAGGTGCTGGACCGCCGCCAGGCCGGCTGGACCTTGGCCACCGCCACGGTGTCCAGTGCCACCTTCGTGTTCAGCCCGGTGGCAATGACGGTGATCCTCGGTGAAGTGGTGGGCTCGCGCATCAAGCACGCCTATCACCGCCTGACCACGGTCATCAGCGTGCGCAATGGTGTTACCGAGTCCACCTACATTGCCGAGGCGCTGATCCCGCTGATCGCCTTTGGCCTGCCGCTCAGCCCGGTAGCCGCCGGGCCGGCCGCACCGCTGTTCAACGCCCCGCCACGCTTCACCGTGGACAGCGTCAGCGGGCAGGTGAACAACCTGCACAACCTGCTCAGCGCAAGCGAGTTCCTCGCCTACGGCATGCTGGCGGTGGTGATCGCCATCCTGATCGCCTACCCCTTCTCGATGAACTTCGCCCACCGCGCCGCATCGTTCGTTTCCAGGCGCATCAGCCACGAGGCGGTGATCGCCACCTTCGTCGGCCTGATCCTGGTGATCGGCCTGTGGGAAGGCGGCCTGCTGGGCCTGCTGGTAATCCTCACGGTCGGCCTGCTGGGTGGCTTCCTGTACCGCTTCATCGGCTTCAACATCGGCGTGCAATTCATGGGCTACTACACCGCCGTGCTCAGCGTGCCGGCCATCGTCGCCCTGTTCGGCTGAACTGACCCTCCCCTGCTCTGCCACGCAGCCACGGCGGCTGCGTGGTTTCACTCGCCTGCAAGAAAGGAACAACAACAATGAATATCCTTTGCCCCCCTTGCCGCATGACGGCGGCTTGCGCTTGCCTGTTGCTTGGCGCCGGCAGCGCCCAGGCCGAAGGCTTCAGCGAAGACGCCAAGGTCGGCCTGACCTTGCGCAACTTCTACATCAACCGCAATTTCGTCGACCCGGCCTACCCCCAGGGCAAGGCCGAAGAATGGACGCAAAGCTTCATCCTCGACGCCCGCTCCGGCTTTACCCAGGGCGTGGTCGGCTTTGGTGTGGATGTGCTGGGGCTGTACTCGGTCAAGCTCGACGGCGGCCGCGGCACTGCCGGTACCCAGTTGCTGCCGGTGCACGACGACGGCCGCCCGGCGGATGACTTCGGCCGCCTGGGTGTGGCACTCAAGGCACGCGTTTCAGCCACCGAGCTGAAGGTTGGCGAGTGGTCGCCAATGCTGCCGGTGCTGCGTTCGGACGACGGTCGCTCGCTGCCCCAGACCTTCCAGGGCGCCCAGCTCACCTCCCGCGAAATCGACAACCTCACCCTTTACGGCGCGCGGTTTCGCGGCAACAGCCCGCGCAACGACGCCAGCATGGAAGACCTGTTCATGGCCGGCAGGCCCACCGCCACCTCGGACCGCCTGGACATCCTCGGCGCCGAATACCTGTTCAACGACAAGGCCACTCAACTCGCCGTCTGGCATTCAGACCTGCAAGACATCTACCGCCAGCAGTACTACAACCTGATCCACAGCCAGGCCGTGGGCAACTGGACCCTGGGGGCCAACCTCGGCTACTTCGTCGGCAACGACAGCGGCCGCTCGCTGGCGGGTGCCATGGACAACCGCACCACTTCGCTGCTGCTCTCGGCACGTACCGGCGGCCATACGTTTTACCTCGGGCTGCAACGGGTCAGCGGCGACACCGGCTGGATGCGGGTCAATGGCACTGCCGGTACCAGCCTGGCCAACGACAGCTATAACTCCAGCTACGACAACGCCCACGAGCGCTCCTGGCAGCTGCGCTACGACCACAACTTCGCGGTCGACGGCCTGCCCGGCCTGCAATTCATGACCCGTTACATCAGCGGCGACAACGTGCACATCGGCAGCGTGCGCGATGGCAAGGAATGGGGCCGCGAAACCGAACTGGCCTACACAATCCAGAGCGGCACATTGCGTGACCTGACCGTCAGGTGGCGCAGTTCAACCTTGCGTCGGGACTTCAGCAGTAATGAGTTCGATGAGCACCGGGTGATCGTGAGTTATCCGCTTTCAATCTTGTAAATGCACCGAGTACTTACCGACGCAGCAAAGCGACGTTCTGATCAATGCGCCCCTGAACCGCGCGCAAGGTATCGCTCGTAATGGCGCCTGGGTACAGCTGGCCGGCAACGCTTGCAAACTGATTGGCCACATCACAAATGCGGTCGATCATTTTGCAGGCAACGTCCCGGGGCACCTCGGCCTCTTCCGCAAGCCGGAGCACTTGCGTGCGGGAAATGGCCAGCGCTTCCCCCATCACATCCATCTGGTGATAACCGCCTGGTCCCTCGCAGAACGTCACATCGTAGGCCGGCGCCAGTCGCCAGTGGCCTTGCTGCGACATGAGATACGCAAAGTTCTTGGGATGATCGTCCCTGTTGTTGAACGCAATATTGAAGACGGCACGCTCGAACGCTATCGCCATTTCACGCACGTCACGGGTACACATCTGCGTTGCCCGCACGAAATTGACGTAGTCCAGAACCCCGGGGGACTGAAAATCGGCCCCCGTAAACGCCGCGAGGCTTTGCATCGGTACACGCAGCCCCTGCTGCCGGTCAAAGCGTTTGCTGGCAAATGCCGCAAGCCCATTGGGCAGGCTGAAGTACTGCGTGTCAGGGGTTTCGATACCGCAGCGGCGCAAGCATTCGGCGTAGACCATCTCGATGGCACACACCTCGGGATGCTCGTCCTTGGCCGGGAACTTGACCAACCAGGCCTCCAGGCCCGGGGTGGCAGCAGTGGTAAAAGCGCCAGTCTCAGGGTTGCGATAAACCAGGGCCTTGGGCCTGGTACCTTGAGGCGAGCCGCCGACCAGCAGCAGTGTCTGCAGGAACTCGCCACCCTCACCCTGAAGCACCTGCGCCACTTCGGCGGCGAGCTTTCCCAGTGGAACATGGACTTGCGCCAGCAGCCCTTCAGCTGCAACGGGCTCGAACGTCATGGCACCCATTGCATTGCCACCAATGTAGGCCAGCCGTTCCAGTGCGCCGATACGCGCCGTGGTAAGCCCGCGCCGCCTGAACATGCGGTCCATCAGCAGCCTGCCCCACCCGTCGGGCAACGCGTCGTACACCGGCCCTGGCAAGTGAAGCTGATGGCCAGGGAAGTCCCTGCGTAACGTCGGCCCCTGCAACGGCAGCGTATAGGCGGACAGCTCCAGGCCTCTTCGCCTGGCTTCGTCGCTGTACTCGAACACAATCAGCGGGCGACCTGTCAGGGCAGTCGTAGCGGCCAGTGAGCCCCATTGCCAGCGCTCCCCCCACCCCTCGTAGAACACGTTCACCTGTTCAAGCATTGCCAGGCTTCCTTTTTGACCGAAGACGCTTGGCGCTGTTTTCGTAGCGTCGAATGTCTTCGATGCTGTCGATCCGGGGAAGGAACAGGCCTTCCAGTTCCTTTACGCGCCCAAGCGCCATCGCCACCCGGACAAGATTCTCAAACCCGACATTTCGACCGGCTTCAAGGTTGGACACGGTGTTGACGCCGATGCCGGCGCGCCCGGCCAACTCAGCCTGTGTCATGTCCAAAGCCAGGCGCTCGGTGCGTAAACGCTCGCAAAGGCGCCTGACGATTTCACCGGGCTTGCTGAAGCCTAAATCCAGCATAATGTGTACTAACCATCAAAATTAGCCATTAACACCCAAATTATAGGATTTGTGGTGTACGCCAACAAGATAGATAAATCCAATATCTTGTGAATTAACGGCGCTTTTATGCGTTAACCCACAATATTTTGGGCTTTATCCGACCCCAGCACATCATCCATTTCACTGCGCATGAAATCAACGATGCTGCGAACCCGCGTTACAGGTTCGCAGGGTACTGCGTTCAAAGCCGTGGCTCAGGCTCTCAGCAAGGAATGCCCGCCAGCGGCCAGACAGGTGCTTGCGTCGCTTTGGCCGTCGTGCGTTTTCGCGCCCACTGGGTCAGTGCGGCCATCAGGGCAAAGCCAAGCAGGATCATGACCGGATAGGCCAGCAGCAACTCGGTCAGCGAGTACTTCCAGGCCAGCGGCCGACCGACACCCAACATTGCCGCGTATAACCAGGACACACCGGACAACGCGCCGGAGAACAGCGCGAACATGCGCACGCCGATACTGAGGTCAAGCAAAGAGCCCGCCTTGAGCAACGCCGGCAATACATAACGGTGCAACAACATGCCATTGAATGTCAGCAACAGAACAATAATAACTTTGGCGTGAAGTTTTGGATTGGCAAAATAACTCATGCCTTTTTCAAGGTAGTCGATACCAATGACGGCAGCCCCGGTGAGCCACAAGAACATCAAGGCGTTCGTTACAGACTTCTGCAAACGCGCCATATGCCTACCGTCATGCCCGGCCTGTTGACGACCCTTCAACAAGTCCCTGACCATCTCGGCATCGCTGGCAAACACCAGCCCGATGGCGACGCAGCAGGCCAGCAAATGAACATAAATAACCGACAACCGCACCAGCTCCATGGATTCTTTCTGCCCGAACAGGCTAATAATTGTATTAAAGTCCACGTCGAATTCTCCACGTAATGCATTAGCGCTAGCGGGCCTTGCTACAGGCGTGCGAACGGCGTGATCGCAACGGCAAGACCCATTCATATCGTTAATTGAAACAGCGGATTGAAACTTTGATACACAGCGGCTCAACCATTGACCCTCGGTTGGGCATAGGCATTACTCCATTATCAGAGGCAATAAAAATCCCCATGTGCATCCCTGCGGCGCACATGAGGTTGACGGTGTATAACTTCCTGAAAGGGTGCGAGGTGCAGTTCCTGAGAAATACACCTGCTCGCAAATAGGAGCCATCAGCAGGAAAAACGTTCATTTCTTGAACACAAGCACCGACCAGCGGTATTTAAAGCCGCATTAGTTAGTTTGCTAACTTCTTGCAAGCTGACCGAATGGAAAAGTTTTTCGGATCAGTGGATCCAAACTTCGCAACGGGCCTTAATGGCTCTACTTCGTTGTTCGCAGTTTGTGGACTGCCACCCCGAGGCCATTCGGCAGCACAGGGTGGCGGTGAAAACACGCCGATCAATCAGTCGGCATCATCGACGCACGGCGGAGCCTCATTCCACCAGCTTGCTGGCGATGGTGATTTCGCCGCTCAACACCTTGTGAATGGGGCAGGCGTTGGCGACCTCCAGCAAACGCGCACGGTGCTCGTCGCTCAGCGCCCCGCGCAGGCGAATCTCACGCGCAATCTGAATCCTGGGTTCACGCCCCAACTGCTCATGCTGGATGGTGATGTCCACATCGATGGCTTCCAGCGGCATTTCCTTGCGTTGTGCGTACATGGCAACGGTGATGGACGTACAGGCCCCAAGGGATGAGAGCAACAATTCATGGGGCGACGGCCCGACATCCTTGCCACCTGCCTGTACGGCGACGTCACTGGCCCACTGATGCAAGCCATTGGTGATATTTACCTGGTAGGCCACGCCTGCGAATGACGCGCGGATTGCTCGCTCTGCCATGGAAGCTCCTGATTTTCGGTTGTCCTGAAACAGCCCTGCTGTTTGGGCTGCGAGGGTTGAATGATAGAAGCACTAGGCAGCTGGCAGTAGGCGACGGATTTGCACCACAGCGTTCTGCGTGGTGAACGCGGGCACCCGGTGATACCTGCGGTACCCCTTCAGGTTCGGTGCAGTTCCTGTAGGAGCAGCCTTGTGCTGCGAAGAGGCCGGTAAGGCTAAATATTATCTTCGGCTGCAATGGCCTCTTCGCAGCACAAGGCTGCTCCTACAGGGCTTGTGTTTGCCTCGAAATCAACGCAGGTCAGGTTGGAGCAACTGGCTCAACACCGCCCGCAGCTTGCCTGGCTTGACCGGTTTGTTCAGCAGCGGCGCCCCCAGTTTCTGCAAGCCTCGCCGGCATTGATCGCTGCGGTCTGCGGTAATGATCACCGCCGGTATGGCAACCGCAAAATGCTCCCGCAAATACCTCACCACCTCGCAACCCACCACGCCATGGTCCAGGTGGTAGTCGGCCAGGATCAATTCCGGGGCCCGCCCCTGCAAGGCCAGCAAGGCGCCTGCCTGGTCAGTCGCGGTGACCACTTCGCAGCCCCACTGCCCAAGCAGTGCGCCCATGCTCTCAAGGATGCTCACTTCGTTGTCCAGCACCAGCAGGCGGCGGCCCGGTAGCGGGTTGCCGACGCTTGGCAGTGTCACAGCCTGGTGAACGGCCAGTGGCACCTCTTTACCCAGCGGTACCTCGATGCTGAACACCGAGCCACGCCCCGGCCACGAACGCACCGCGATCCGGTAGCCGAGAATCTTGGCAATCCGCTCGACGATGGCCAGCCCCAGCCCCACGCCCTTGCGATCCGCTGCGCGGCCGACGTCCAGTTGGTTGAACTCAAGGAAAATCGCCTGCAACCGGTCCTCGGCAATACCCCGCCCGGTATCCCACACTTCCAGCCGCAAATGGCCACCCCGGCGCCTTGCCCCCAGCAAAATCCGGCCTTCGTCGGTGTAGCGGCAGGCGTTGCTGAGGAAGTTGCGCAGGATGCGTGTCATCAGCCGCAGGTCAGTGCTGATGGCACAGTCCGGGATGCGCGCATGCAGCTTGAGGCCTTCCGCGTCGGCTACTGAGCGGAACTCCGAGACCAGTGGCGCGAACAGCTCGTCGAGGCGGTACACGGCCACGTCCGGCTTCACCGCTGCCTGGTCGAGCCGGGAAATGTCCAGCAGGTCTGTCAGCAGGTCTTCGGCGCCCTCCAGAGCCTGGTGGGTACGCTCCACCAGCACATGCTCGGCCTCTGGCAATGGCCGCTCGCGCAAGGTGGAGATCAGCAGGCGGGCGGCGTTCAGCGGTTGCAGCAGGTCATGGCTGGCGGCAGCGAGGTATTTGTCCTTGCTGCGGTTGGCAGCTTCAGCGGCATCGCGGGCCTCCAGCAATTCATCGGTACGCGCAGCGACCCGTTGCTCCAGCTCGTCATTGAGCTGTTGCAGGCGTTGCTGGGCCAGTTTGCGTTCGGTGATGTCAGCGACGAAACCCTCCACCAGCCCTTCCTGCCCGGGCTTGAGCAGCAGGTTCATCAGCACATCGAGGTGGCTGCCATCCTTGCGCCGCAAGCGGGTTTCATAGCCGTGCAGGCTGCGCTCACGGGCGAGGATCGCGGTAATCGCCTGCAATTCCTCGACACCGCCGTCGAACAGGTTGGCGGCCAGGTCCGTCAGGGAAAACAGCACCGCTTGCGGGTCGTCGTAGCCGAGCATGCGCGCCAGCGCCGGGTTGGCGGCACGCATGCCGTCCTGCAGGCTGGCCTGGAAAATCCCGTGCACGGCATTTTCGAACAGCCACTTGTAGCGGTTGCGCTCGGCCTCCAGCTCGTCCAGGCGGGCGGAAAGCTCCGGGTAGTGGCTTTTGCGCGCCGAGTGGTCGCCCAGCCCCAACAGCCCGGCCAGCGCCCGCTGCTGCTCGTCAGAGGGCCTCGCCATAAACGACCTCGACATCACGCTGGCTCGACGCACGGGGGTTGGTGAGGATGCACGGGTCGTCCATGGCATGTTGCGACAGGAACGGAATGTCCGCGGTGCGCACCCCGTGCAGGCCCAGGGTTTCATGGAAGCCGATGGCATGCTTCAGGGCAATCAGGTGCTCCACCAGACGCCCGCAGATCTGCCGGTGGTTGAGGCCACGGCAATCAATGCCAAACACCTCGGCAATCACCTTGAAACGCTCCGGCGCCGAGCTGTAGTTGAACGCCACCACGTGCTCCACCAGCACGGCGTTGCACAAGCCATGGGGCAAGTCGAGGAAGCCGCCCAGGCTGTGGGACATGGCGTGAACCGCGCCCAGAATCGCGTTGGAGAACGCCAGCCCCGCCTGCATGCTGCCCAGCATGATCTTCTCGCGCAGGGCGATATCGGTGGGGTTGGCGATCATCGCCACCAGGTTGCCGTTGATCAGGCGCATGGCTTCCAGCGCGTGGGGGTCGGTCAGCGGGCCGTGGCCGGTGGAAACAAAGGCTTCGATGGCATGCACCAGCGCATCGATACCGGTGCAGGCCGACAGGAACGGGTCCATGCTCAGGGTGGTTTGCGGGTCGATCAGCGACACGTCCGGCACCACCGCCTTGCTGACGATGGAGAACTTCATGCGTTCCTGCTGGTTGGAGATGATCACGAACTGCGACACGTCCGCCGAGGTGCCGGCCGTGGTCGGGATCAGGATCAGCGGCGGGCTGGGCACGCGGATCATGTCCACGCCTTCGAATTCGAGGATGCTGCGCCCGTGGGCGACCACGATACCGATGGCCTTGCCGCAATCCATCGGGCTGCCGCCGCCGACGGCGACGATCACATCACAGTGGTTCTGCCGGTAGATTTCGGCGCCGAGCATCACCTCTTCGACCCGCGGGTTGGGCGACACGGCGGTATACAGGCAGTAATCGATGCCCTGGGCCTGCAAGCTGGCCTCCACGTCCGCCACCCAGCCGGCGGCGATCACGCCCGGGTCACTGACCACCAGCACCTTGCGGGCACCGAAGGTTTTCGCGTAATTGGCGACGTTATGCCGGCAGCCGGCACCAAAGATGATTTCAGGCGATACAAACTTGCGAAGCGGGCTGAAACTCTGGCTCATTGGCAAGCCTGTTCTTATTGTTCTGGAAGGTAACCGCCAGCGTAAAGCATCCCGCAGCGAAAGCAACCAGACCAATGAGTAGCACTCAGAGGAACCGGCCACCGTAACGATGGCCGGGTGGCACATCAGCGATTGGCGAAGTACATCGTCACTTCAAAGCCGATGCGCAGGTCGGTAAAGGCGGGTTTATTCCACATGGGCAGTCCTCTTCTTGTGCCGGGGGAGTCCGGTAGGTGCATTAATGCACGGGCGGCGCCGGGGCCGAATGCTACTTTGGAAGGAGCTTGCGGGGTGCGTTGGTAGGGGATTTGCCCCCCTGTGCCGGCCTCTTCGCGGGCTTGCCCGCTCCCACAGGGATTGCACAACATTCCACTCATGTGCAGAACCTGTGGGAGCGGGCGAGCCCGCGAAGGCCGCGACGCGGTTTAGAAGAAGCCCAACGGATTGATGTCGTAGCTCACCAGCAGGTTCTTGGTCTGCTGGTAATGGTCGAGCATCATCTTGTGGGTCTCACGGCCCACGCCAGACTTCTTGTAGCCGCCAAACGCCGCGTGCGCGGGGTACAGGTGGTAGCAGTTGGTCCATACGCGGCCGGCCTTGATGCCGCGGCCCATGCGGTAGGCGCGGTTGATGTCGCGGGTCCACAGGCCGGCGCCCAGGCCAAACTCGGTGTCGTTGGCAATCGCCAGCGCTTCGGCTTCGTCCTTGAAGGTGGTCACGCCCACCACCGGGCCGAAGATTTCTTCCTGGAACACACGCATCGAGTTGTTGCCTTTGAGCAGGGTCGGCTGGATGTAGTAACCGCTGCCCAGGTCGCCCTGCAGCCGCTCGGCGCCGCCGCCGGTAAGCAACTGCGCGCCCTCCTCCTTGGCAATCTGCAGATAGGACAGAATCTTGTCGAACTGCTGCTCCGAGGCCTGTGCGCCGACCATGGTCTCGGTGTCCAGCGGGTTGCCCCGCGTTATCTTGGCGATCTTCTTCATCACCTCGGCCATGAATGGCTCGTAGATCGATTCCTGGATCAATGCCCGCGAGGGGCAGGTGCACACCTCGCCCTGGTTGAAGAACGCCAGCACCAGGCCTTCGGCGGCCTTCTCGATGAACGCGGGCTCAGCCTGCATGATGTCTTCGAAGAAGATGTTCGGCGACTTGCCGCCCAGTTCGACGGTGGACGGGATGATGTTCTCAGCCGCGCACTTCATGATGTGCGAACCCACCGGGGTGGAGCCGGTGAAGGCGATCTTGGCGATGCGCTTGCTGGTGGCCAAGGCCTCGCCAGCCTCACGGCCGAAGCCCTGGACGATGTTCAGCACACCTGGCGGCAGCAGGTCGGCGACCAGCTCGGCAAAAATGGTGATCGACAGTGGCGTCTGCTCGGCTGGTTTGAGCACCACACAGTTGCCGGCGGCCAGGGCCGGGGCGAGCTTCCAGGCGGCCATCAGCAGCGGGAAGTTCCACGGGATGATCTGCCCGACCACGCCCAGCGGCTCATGGATGTGATAAGCCACGGTGCCTTCGTTGATTTCGGCCGCGCCGCCCTCCTGGGCACGGATGCAACCGGCAAAATAGCGGAAGTGGTCCGCTGCCAGCGGCACGTCGGCATTCAAGGTTTCGCGTACGGCCTTACCGTTGTCCCAGCTTTCGGTGACGGCCAGCACTTCCAGGTTCTGTTCGATGCGGTCGGCGATCTTCAGCAGCACCCGTGCGCGCTCCTGCACCGAGGTTTTGCCCCAGGCTTCGGCGGCTGCGTGCGCGGCGTCCAGGGCGCGGTCGACGTCCTGGGCAGTGGAACGCGGGAATTCGGCAATCGGCTGGCCATTGACCGGCGAGCTGTTGGTGAAGTACTGGCCAGCCAACGGTTGCACGAACTCGCCATTGATGAAGTTGCCATAACGTGGCTTGAAGGACACGACGGCGCCTGGAGTTCCGGGTTGTGCGTAGATCATGCTGAGCCTCTGCGGGTCGATGCCTGTCCAGCGACAGGCGATGGACCGATGGTAAAAAGCCCCGCCTGCCAGGCGAATGCATCGTTGGCAGCGGGGCTCTCGTCATTTGGTAGTAGGGCCGCTTGCCTCAGGCCACCGCTTACGGCTTGGCGCTTGCCGTTTGCTGCAGTTGCTTGGGCAACTTGAAGGTCCAGAGCATGCCGCCCTGGTTGAAGTCCTTGACCCGCTTGGCCACTTCGCCACCCCACAGCGGCACCGCGCCGCCCCAGCCGGAGACCACCGACACGTATTGCTCGCCGTCCATTTCCCAGGTCACGGGCGAACCGAGCACACCGGAGCCGGTCTGGAATTCCCAGACCTTGTCGCCGGTCTTGGCGTTGAAGGCCTGCAGAAAGCCTTCCGGCGTGCCGGTGAACACCAGGTTGCCCTTGGTGGTCAGCACCCCGCCCCACAGCGGCGCGTAGTTCTTGTGCCGCCACACTTCCTTGCCACTGATCGGGTCGATGGCACGCAGCACGCCGATGTAGTCTTCGTTGAGCGGCTTGATGGTGAAGCCGGCGCCGAGGAACGCCGCGCCTTTCTTGTAGGCGATGCCTTCGTTCCAGATGTCCATGCCCCACTCGTTGGACGGCACGTAGAACAGCCCGGTGTCCTTGTTGTAGGCCATCGGCATCCAGTTCTTGGCGCCGAGGAAGGCCGGGGCGACGAACACCGAACTGCCCTTGGCCTCGCTGCCGGGTGCGCCCGGGCGGCTGGCGTCGTTGTAGATCGGCCTGCCGTCCTTGTCCAGGCCGGTGGCCCAGGTGATCTTGTCGACGAAGGGGAAGCCGCGAATGAACTTGCCGTTGGTGCGGTCCAGCACGTAGAAGAAGCCATTGCGGTCGGCCGTGGCGGCGGCCTTGACCTCCTTGCCGCCGTCCTTGTAGTTGAACGAGATCAACTCGTTGACGCCGTCGAAGTCCCAGCCGTCATGCGGGGTGCTCTGGAAGTGCCACTTGATGGTGCCGTCGTCCGGGTTCAGCGCCAGGCGCGACGAGGAATACAGGTTGTCACCGGGGCGCAGGTGCGAGTTCCACGGTGCCGGGTTGCCGGTGCCGAACAGGATCAGGTTGGTTTCCGGGTCGTAGTAACCGCCCAGCCAGGGCGCAGCGCCGCCAGTCTTCCACAGGTCGCCGGGCCAGGTCTTGCCCGCCTCGCCACCGGAAATACCGTTTTCGATTGCCTTGCCGTCCTTGTACACGTAGCCCATGTGCCCCTCCACCGTGGGGCGCATCCACAGCAGCTCGCCGTTTTCCGGGTTGTAGGCCTGGATCTTGCCCACCACGCCGAACTCGCCACCGGCGACGCCGGTGATCAGCTTGCCGTTGACGATCATCGGCGCAGCACTGATGGAATAGCCTTCCTTGTGGTCGGCCACCTTCTTGCTCCAGACCACCTTGCCGGTGTCCTTGTTCAGCGCCACCAGCTTGGCGTCCAGGGTGCCGAAGAACACCAGGTCGCCGTACAGCGCCACACCGCGGTTGATCACGTCGCAGCACGGGCGGATGTCATCCGGCAGGCGTGCATCGTATTGCCACAGTTTCTTGCCGGTGCGGGCATCCACGGCGAACACCCGTGAGTAGGAGCCGGTCAGGTACATCACCCCGTCCTTGATCAGCGGCTGGGCCTGCTGGCCGCGTTGCTTCTCGCCGCCGAAAGAGAACGCCCAGACCGGCCGCAGCTCCTTGACGTTGTTGGCGTTGAGCAGGTCCAGCGGGCTGTAGCGCTGGCCTTGCACGCCCAGGCCATTGGTCACGATCTGCTGCGGGTTCTTCGGGTCCTGGAGGATTTCTTCATTGCTGACAGCGGCGTGGGCTGCGCCGGCAAGCAGCATGGCGCTGAGCACCAGGCTCACGGCGAACAAGGGGCGACGCGGGGATCGGGTCATGACGGCTACCTTTGGTTTTTTTGTTGTGCCCGGGAAAATTTCCCGGTGTGCCGGGAATTCTTGGTTGCCGCCCGTTCGCCAACAATTGCCCGCAGTGCGGAGTTTTCTAGTTCCTTGGTACAAGGCCGCTCCTACAGGGGATCGCCTCAGGGCAGCAGGTTCAGGGGTTGGCGTCGACGCGCTGGAGTTGTTGGCGTTCGTAGCGGGGGTACAGGTGGCTGACACTGCGAATCAGCTCATAACGGGTCAGGCTGATCCCGGCAAAGCGTTCGGGGATGGGGCTGCGGATCATCTCGGCCATGTCGTCGCCACGCGCCGCGCCGTCGCGCATCAGCCCGTCCAGCCAGCCCAGGTAATCACGCATCTGTGCAAACGGCCGGGCATCGCTGGCCACCGGCCCGTGCCCGGGTACAAGCTGCTTCCAGGGCAAGGCTTGCAGGGTGCCCAGGTCCTTTTGCCACACCTCCAGCCCCGGGCTGTTGGGGGTGGTCAGGGCACGCTCGTAGAACACCAGGTCGCCAGCGAACAGCACGCCGGTCTTCTCATCCAGAATCGCCAGGTCGGCGCCGGTATGCCCGCCCAGCTCCAGCAACCGCAAGCGGTGCCCACCCACCTCGTGGATACCCGGCTGCAGCACCCGGGTCGGCAGCACCACTTCGGTGCCGCGCATCCAGTCGCCGACCAGGCGATACATGTTCTCGGCCATGGCCTCGCCCTGCTGGCGCAGCAATTCGCTTGTTCCGGCCAACGCGCCGATAGGCACATCGGCAAAGGCCTGGTTGCCCAGTACATGGTCAGGGTGATGGTGGGTCAGCAGCACTTCCAGCACCGGCTTGTCGGTGGTGGCGGCAATTGCCTGGCGCAACGCTTCGCCGTAACGCTTCGACGGCCCGCTGTCGATTACCACCACGCCGCTGTCGGTGACGATGAACGCGGTATTGACGATATTGCCGCCATTGGCCTTGGCGAAGTTGTCGGTGCTGCCCTCCAGTAGCCAGGTACCCTCGGCGATCTGCCGAGGCGTGAGGCGGTATTCCAGGTCTGCCCGGGCCGGCAGCCCCAGGCACAGCAGCAACAGCAGGATCCAACGCATGAAGGGCGCCTCGGGTCAGGGGTGAAATCGGGCAATGTGCTCAGGGCACCGCCGCTTCGAACTGGTTGCCGCTGTTGTCCTGCAACAGCAGCCGGGTCGGCCCCGCGCCCTGGATATCGAAGCCCAGGTTGGGGTTTTCGCTGACCGCCGGGTACAGCTCAAGGCTGGCCAGGCGCTGGCCGTTCGCGTCTTGCAACTCGGCATGGTTGAGGAAGAACTCGGGAATACCGCTGACCAGGCCGTTGTCCATCGGGTGGGCCACCTGCAGGCGCAAGCGGCTGCTGTCGCCACGCGGGTAGCGCCCGCCCAGTACTTCACCAAGGTGTTCTTCCCAGCCGGGTTGGGTGCGCACCACGCTAGGCGCCGTACAGCCGCCGCCGGCGGCATCGATCAGGGTCGAGCCGACGTGCCACAGGCCGTCGCGTGTCAGCACGGCGGCGCGCAGCGGGGTGGCCTGTTCGATACGGATGCGGATCGACAACCAGGGCAACACGCGTTCGCCAGGCTGAAAGTCGACAATGCGTGGCAGCGGGTTGAGTTCGGCCCAGGCGATGATGCGCACCACCTCGCCAGCGAAGGCCCGGGCGTCGATCTCCAGCGGCACCTGCCGTGCGTCCTCGGCAAAAGGCGGCGCCAGCAGCTTGACCCGGTCATCGAAGACGAACGCGGCCTGGCCCAGCAACTGCTTGTGGTAGAAGTCCCACATCACCGAAGGCACCGGGTCTGTCTGGGGGGCTGGTGTGGCAGCCTGGGCTACACAAGGCATCCAGCAAGCCAGCAGGAAAGTCACTCGCCAGTTCATGGCCTGCTCCTGATTGAACAACACTTAAACCGCTGGTTTAACAAGGCACTGTGGGAGCGGGCAGGCCCGCGAACACCGGCGAAGCCGGTGCCAGACACCGCGTGGCATTCTTCGCGGGCATGCCCGCTCCCACAGGGCAGGTGTGTGATCCGCTACTGATACATCTCCGGAACCTCGTAGCGCAGACCGTAAGCTGCATACATGGCCTTGAGCCGGCCATCGCGGATCATCGCCTCAAGGGCTTCTTCCACGGCATAGGCCAGCTGACGGTTGCTTTCATGCACGGCCATGCCGATTTCCCAGGCCTGCTTGCCCAGGTTGGGGTAGGCGTTTTCCGCGAGGGCCAGTTGCGGGTCGGCAGCCTGGTGCAACTGCCAGTCGACTTCGCCACGCATCGCCATCACTGCGTCCACCTGGCCAGCCTGCATGGCGCTGAACGCCTGTTGCACGCTGGGGTAATGATGGGTTTTGGCACTGAGCATGCCGTTGAACACCGAAGTCAGGTAGAACGAAGGCACGCTGTCCACTTCGACCCCGATCGGGTGCTGCTGGAACACCGCCACACTGGCCACCGACGCCAGGCGGCGCTGGTCGTAGGCCACCTGCCAGCGCTCTTGCTGATAAGGGCCGAACATCACCACCTGGGCGTTTTCCAGCTCGCCCACTTCGTTGCGTTTTTGCGCGTAGGCGTGGTCGTAGGGCACCCGCATCATCAGGTCGGCCAGTTGCTGGTGGCGCAGCGGGCTGCTGCGCCAGATGTAATCGCGCAGGTCATCGTCGAGCTTTTCCCCGGCCGGCGCCCAGATCAGCTGCAAGCGCACCCCCAAGGCGGTGGCCAACGCCTGCGCCAACTCCACATCGACACCGCGGGGTTTGCCGTGGTCCTCGAAACTGTAGGGCGCGAAATCCTTGTACACCGCCACCTTCAGCTCGCCGGCGGCGATGATCGCGTCGTAGTTGCGCACCTGCGCCTGGGCCGTCGCGCACACCAGCAGCAGGCTACAAAACCACACGGCAAACAGACGCATGGCCGTCACTCCTCGACGTGCACGCTGTCCAGGTAGGTGCGCACTGCCCACAGGGCTTCCTGGCTGAGGTAATCGGCCATCTTCGGCATGTACACACGGCCATCGCGCACCGCGCCATGGCGTACCCGTTCGACAAACCATTCATCCCCGGCGTCACCGACATCGAGCATGCGCAGGTCCGGGGCGATACCGCCGGACTTGGCCTCCAGGCCATGGCAGGCAGCGCAGTTCTGGTTGTAAGCGGAGGCGCCGATTTCCACGGCCTTGTCGTGCTCGGGTGAGGTGCGGTAAGGGTTTACTGCCGCCCAGCCGTCGCCGTCCAGGCTTACGCCTGCATCCTTGATCGGGGTCAGGCCCTTGGTCTCCACCGCCTGGGGCACGACGTTGCCATGGGCCCAGGCCGTACCGGTCAGCACCGCCGCGGCCAGCAGCCCTGCAGCAAGCAACACATTGCGTTTTGTTGTCATTGTTATGCCCTCACCATTGCACGCAAAGCCTCAACCACAGAGGCCGTGCCGCCATCTTAGAAACAGCCTGCAGGCGGCCGAATGCTGCTTTGGTGGCCGGGCCTTACTCCCTTGGTAGTAGGGCTTGTGGCGAAGGGCCAATTGAGGTGTCGTTCGGGAACTATTCCCGGCATGGGCGGGACTTTTTCCGTATCCCGCAACAGCTCCCCCGCCCCACCCTGTGCAGGCCAAAACCTCCACTGGGAACTGCAACCATGACAATAAGATCGCTACCCGCCCTTTCCCCTCTGGCCCTGAGCGTGCGCGTCCTGCTACTGGCCGGTGGCCTGGCCCTGGGCAATGTGGCAACAGCGGCCACTGCACCTGCTGCACCTGCCGGCAAGAGCGTCACCTGGGAAGACATCGCCAACGACCACCTCACCACCAAAGACGTGCTGCAGTACGGCATGGGCACCAACGCCCAACGCTGGAGCCCGCTGGCCCAGGTCAATGACCAGAACGTGTTCAAGCTGACCCCGGCGTGGTCCTACTCCTTTGGCGACGAGAAGCAGCGCGGCCAGGAATCCCAGGCCATCGTCAGCGACGGTGTGGTCTACGTCACCGGCTCGTACTCGCGGGTATTTGCCCTGGATGCGAAGACCGGCAAGCGCCTGTGGACCTACAACCACCGCCTGCCCGACAACATTCGCCCGTGCTGTGACGTGGTCAACCGCGGGGCGGCCATCTTCGGCGACAAGATCTACTTCGGCACCCTGGACGCGAGGCTCATCGCCCTCGACAAAAACACCGGCAAGGTGGTGTGGAACAAGAAGTTCGGCGACCACAGCGCCGGCTACACCATGACCGGCGCCCCGGTGCTGATCAAAGACAAGACCAGCGGCAAGGTGCTGTTGATCCACGGTAGCTCCGGCGATGAATTCGGCGTGGTCGGCCAGCTGTACGCCCGCGACCCGGACACTGGCGAAGAGGTGTGGATGCGGCCCTTTGTCGAAGGCCACATGGGCCGCCTGAACGGCAAGGACAGCACCCCGACCGGCGACGTCAAGGCGCCGTCCTGGCCAGACGACCCGACCACCGAAACCGGCAAGGTAGAAGCCTGGAGCCACGGGGGCGGCGCCCCTTGGCAGAGCGCCAGCTTCGATGCCGAGACCAACACCATCATCGTCGGTGCTGGCAACCCCGGCCCCTGGAACACCTGGGCGCGCACCTCCAAAGATGGCAACCCCCACGACTACGACAGCCTCTACACCTCAGGCCAGGTCGGTGTCGACCCCAGCACCGGCGAGGTGAAATGGTTCTACCAGCACACGCCAAACGATGCCTGGGACTTCTCCGGCAACAACGAGCTGGTGCTGTTCGACTACAAGGACAAGGACGGCAAGGTGGTCAAGGCCACCGGGCACGCCGACCGCAACGGCTTCTTCTACGTGGTGGACCGCAACAACGGCAAGCTGCAGAACGCCTTCCCCTTCGTCGACAACATCACCTGGGCCAGCCATATCGACCTGAAGACCGGGCGCCCGGTGGAAAACCCAGGCCAACGCCCGGCCAAGCCGCTGCCGGGTGAAACCAAGGGCAAACCGGTTGAAGTCTCGCCGCCGTTTCTGGGTGGCAAGAACTGGAACCCCATGGCCTACAGCCAGGACACCGGCCTGTTCTACATCCCCGGCAACCAGTGGAAAGAGGAATACTGGACCGAGGAAGTGAACTACAAGAAGGGTTCGGCGTACCTGGGCATGGGCTTCCGTATCAAGCGCATGTACGACGACCATGTCGGCACCCTGCGCGCCATGGACCCGACCACCGGCAAGCTGGTGTGGGAGCACAAGGAGCACCTGCCGCTGTGGGCGGGCGTGCTGGCAACCAAGGGCAACCTGGTGTTCACCGGCACCGGCGATGGCTTCTTCAAGGCCTTCGACGCCAAGACGGGCAAGGAGCTGTGGAAGTTCCAGACCGGCAGCGGCATCGTCTCGCCGCCCATCACCTGGGAGCAGGACGGCGAGCAGTACATCGGCGTGACCGTGGGCTACGGCGGCGCTGTGCCGCTGTGGGGCGGGGACATGGCCGAGCTGACCAAGCCGGTGGCTCAGGGCGGCTCGTTCTGGGTGTTCAAGATCCCGAGCTGGGACACCAAGACTGCGCAGCGCTGACCGCCAGCGGGGAGCGAGCCAGCCTGCTCCCCGCTTCTGCTCACCTTCCGCCAGGAAACTTTTGCCATGAACTACCTGCCATTTGCCTTGCTGTTGGTACTGTCCCCGGCCATGGCCGTGAGTGCCGATGACGATGGCAACGATGCCCCCTTGACCATCAACGGCTGCGTCATTGCCGAAGCCAGCCAGTGCCCGGGGGCCAACCTGCGCGGCGCCAACCTGGCCAACCAGGACCTGCGCAAGATGAACCTGGCCGGCGCCGACCTGCGTGATGCCGACCTGCGCCATGCCCGGCTGGACCTGGCCAACCTGGAAAAAGCCCGTCTGCAGGGCGCCAACCTGACCCGCGCCAGCCTGCAGCAAAGCAACCTGCGTGTGGCTGACCTGAGCAACAGCAAGCTGGTGGCTATTCAGGGCTGGGGCTTGTTCGCCCAAGGTGCACAGTTTGAAAAGGCCGACCTCAGTGCCGCCTACTTGCAGTTCGCCAGGCTGTCCGGGGCGAAGCTGCAGCAGGCCAACCTGCAGGCGGCGGACCTGGAAATGGCCTGGCTGAGCAAGGCGGACCTGCAAGGGGCCAACCTGAGCGATGCCAACCTGCAGGAGGCCAAGTTTGGCCAGAGCAACCTGGCGCGCGCCGATTTGCGCGGGGCGCGGCAGCATTACGGGAATTTCCAGGAGGCCAACATGGAGGGGTGCACGGGGTGCCCTGATACCTGGGACAATTGATGGCTTGCGCGAGCCCTTGTAGGAGCGGCCTTGTGTCGCGAAAGGGCTGCGCAGCAGCCCCAGGATTTCAGCGGTGATGCAGAAAGTGCTGGGGCTGCTGCGCAGCCCTTTCGCGACACAAGGCCGCTCCTACAACGGACTGCGCAAGGTCAGGATCGGGGTACACCTCACCCCGCCACCCGCACCACCCCCAAGTCAATTCCCAAGTGCACCAGCTCGGCATGCGAACTGACCTGCAACTTGCTCTTGAGCAAGGTCAAATGATTGGACACGGTCTTGGCACTGATACACAGCTGCTCGGCAATCACTCGCGCCGGCGTGCCCTTGGCCAGCATGGTGAAAATCTCCAGTTCACGCTGGGTCATGCGCTGCAAACGCGGGTCACTGGTGCTTTGCTGTGACATGCATGCCAGCTGGGTAGCCAAGGGTTGTTCAATGTAGGCGTGTCCGGCCAACACCCGCTGCACCGCCTCGATCAACACTTCGGGCGCCGAGTTTTTGGTCAGGTAGCCCGAGGCCCCCGCCTCCAGTGCCTGGCGCACCAGCGGCAGTTCGTCGTGCATGCTGAAAAACAGCACCCGCAGCTGCGGCAGGCGCTGGCGCAATCGCCGGGTGGTTTCCAGGCCACTGATACCCGGCAGGCCAAAGTCCATGATCACCAGGTTCGGCACTTGCTCCTGCACCCGGGCCAAGGCCTCTTCACCACTGGCGGCTTCACGCACCTGCATCGTCGGCAACACCGTCCGCAGCAGGCTGGCATAGCCCTGGCGGACCACGGCATGGTCATCGACCAACACGATATTCATCACACCTCCTTGGGAATGTTAAGAGCCAGCGCCCAACCACCACCCGGGCGGCTGAGAATGCGCAGTTCGCCCCCAAGGCTACGGGCGCGCTCGGCCATCGAGTGCAGGCCTACCCCTGGGCGCTGGGGCGGGTGCGCACCGCGGCCATTGTCTCGAATGAACAGGCGCAACCCCTTGGCGCTGCGCTGCAGGCGCACCCGCACCTGGCTTGCGCCGGCATGCCGGGCGACGTTGGTCAGTGCCTCTTGCAGCAAGCGGTACAAGTGCGTTCTGCTCGCCCCGGGCAGCGCCGGCAAGTGCTCGCCAACCCGCAGCCGGCATTCGATGCCCTGGCTGGCCTGCCACTGGCTCACCAGCAGGCCGAACGCCTCGGCCAGCGGCATGTAGTGCAGCGCTACCGGATACAGGTTGTGCACCAGGGCGCGAAAACCTTGCTGCAGCCCCTCGCAATTGAGTTCGAGGTCGTGCGCCGTCTGTGTCACCACCGCAGGCTGCTCGGCCACCATACGCAACAGGCACAGCTGGGCACGGATACCTGCCAGGTATTGCCCCAGGTCGTCGTGCAGCGCCTGCGCCAGCTGGGTACGCTCTTGCTCCTGCGCCGCCAGTAGCGCCTGGGTCAGTTGTGCATTGTCGCCCCGGGCCTGCTCCAGCGTCGCGGTCATACGGTTGAAGTACGCCGCCAGCTGGCGTGCCTCCGGCAGGCCCGCCTCGCGCAAGCGCGCAGTCAGTTGCCCGCCCGAAACCTGGCGCAAGGCGCACAGCAGTTCATCCAGCAGGCCCATGGCCCGTCGCACTGCCCAGCGGATGGTCAACAAGCTCAACAGCAAGGCCAGGCCACACACCGTCAGCAATTGCTGCAGAGAGTCCCAGACTTCGTCGATCTCATCTCGCGGGTCGACAGCAATCAAGACCCGGCGCCCGTCATTCAGGTCCAGCAGCCGGCTGCTGCTGTGGCGCTCGCCAAACAGCTGGTGGCCCAACCAGGCATCCAGCCCGGTCTGCGGCGGTAGCCGCGGCGCTTCACCCGCCGTCAGCCAGTGCACCCGCACATGGCGCAGGCTCTGGGTCAGCCGGGGTTGCAGGCTTGCCGGGTCGCGTTCGGCAGTGTCGCCAAGGTACGCCACCACCGCTTCGGCAGACTGCAACTCACGCTCGACGTCAGCCACCGCCTGGTGCAACAACACCCCGGCACAGGCCAGCGTCACCAGGGCGAAACAGAACGTGACGCAAAGGTTGATCCGCCAAAGGGCCGACAGGTTGACAAGGCGCACAGGCGATTCTCCTCGGGGCGCTGTGGCCCATCGTGCACCCCATCCTAAAGCCGCAGCACCCGCGCCGAATTACTACCTTGGTACCGGGCTAGCGCTACTTTCTGCATATTTCCTCCTCCCGGCGGGCTTCCTATGCTGGCGCCATCTGCCGTGGAGTGTGTTATGCGCCAGCCTGCCCACCTTGCCCTGACCTGCCTGCTGGCCCTGACCGCGACGCTGTGTGCGCCCATAGTGCCCGCCGCTCAAGGCCAGCCCGCAGAACCGCTGCAAGTACGCATTGGCTACCTGGGCTACCGCCCTGATCCCGGCCCGCTGTTGTCCAACATCATGCCCGAGCCTGCCGACGCCGGGCGGCAAGGCGCCGAGCTGGCGATTGTCGACAGCAACAGCACCGGGCGCTTCCTGAAGCAGCAGTTCCAGCTGACCAACGCCACGGTCGACAGCCCCGAGGCGCTGCTGCAGGCGGCCAAGGCGCAGCACGACCAAGGCCTGCGGCTGTTCGTGGTGAATGCCCCGGCCGCCAGCCTGCGGGCGTTGTCTGCCGCCCTCCCCGACAGCCTGCTGTTCAACGCCGGCAGCCCCGACGACAGCCTGCGCAGCAGCCAGTGCCTGGGCAATGTGCTGCACAGCCTGCCGGGGCGGGCCATGCTGGCTGATGCGCTGGTGCAATTCCTGGTGCTGCGCAAGTGGCAGCGGGCGCTGCTGGTGGTGGGCCAGACCGAAGACGACCAGGCCTACGCCGCCGCCCTGCGCCGTTCGGTGAAGCGCTTTGGCGTGCAACTGGTTGCAGAAAAAACCTGGACCTTCGACAACGACCAGCGCCGCAGCGCCCAGGCCGACATGCCGCTGTTCACCCAAACCGCCGAATACGACGTGGTGCTGGTGGCGGACGAGCGCGGCGACTTCGGCGAGTACTTGCCCTACCAGACCTGGTACCCCCGCCCCGTGGCCGGCACCCAGGGCCTTACCCCCACCGGCTGGCACAAGACCGTGGAAACCTTTGGCGCAGCGCAGCTGCAAAAACGCTTCGAAGCCCAGGCCGGGCGCTGGATGAATGACCGCGACTTTGCCGCCTGGATGGCCGTGCGCAGCGTTGCCAGCGCGGCCAGCAAACTGCGCCAGGCCGAACCCCGCGCACTGCAACAACTGCTGCTCAGCGAACAGTTGCCACTTGACGGTTTCAAGGGCCGCAAGCTCAGCTACCGCCCGTGGAATGGCGAACTGCGCCAGCCAATCCCGCTGGTGCAGCCGCGCGCCCTGGTCAGCACTTCGCCTCAGGAAGGCTTCCTGCACCCCTTCAACGAAATGGAAAGCCTGGGCTACGACAAACCCGAAGTGACCTGCAGCTACCCCTGACCCGATAACCACAACAATAAGGAATTCGCCATGCGCCGCCCCCTCTTCCACCGGGCCCTGCTTTACCCCAGCCTGCTGTCGGGCGCCCTGGCGCTGGCCTGCGGGCACGCCATGGCCGCCACTGCCTGGGTCTCCAACGAAAAGGACAACAGCCTCAGCCTGATCGACATGCAAACCCTTGAAGTCACCGAAACCTTGCCGGTGGGCCAGCGCCCGCGCGGCTTGCTGCTGTCCCACGACAACACGCTGCTGTACATCTGCGCCAGCGATTCGGACCGGGTGCAGGTGATGGACGTGGCCACCCGCAAGATCATCAAGGAACTGCCCTCCGGCAAGGACCCCGAGCAGTTCGCCCTGCACCCCAACGACCGCTGGCTGTACGTGTCCAACGAGGACGACGCGCTGGTGACGGTGATCGACACCGTCACCGACAAGGTGCTTGGGCAGATCGACGTCGGTATCGAACCCGAAGGCATGGCGGTGAGCCCCGACGGCAAGTGGGCAGTAAACACCAGTGAAACCACCAACATGCTGCACTGGATCGACACCAGCACCCAGACCCTGGCCGACAGCACCCTGGTCGACCAGCGGCCGCGTTTCGTCGAGTTCAACAAGGACGGTTCGCAACTGTGGGCCTCGGCGGAAATCGGTGGCACGGTGACCATCCTCGACGTGGCCACCCGCCAGGTGCTGAAAACCCTGAACTTCCAGATCAAGGGCGTTCACCCGGACAAGGTCCAGCCGGTGGGCATCAAGCTCAGCGCCGATGGCAAGTACGCCTTCGTCGCCCTGGGGCCGGCCAACCATGTGGCGGTGATCGATGCCAAGACCTTTGATGTACTCGACTACCTGCTGGTCGGGCGGCGGGTGTGGCAGATGGCGTTTACCCCAGACCAAAGCCAGTTGCTGGCCACCAACGGGGTCAGTGGCGACGTTTCGGTGATCGACGCGAAGACCCTGAAGGTGCTCAAGTCGGTGAAGGTCGGCCGCTACCCCTGGGGCGTGGTGGTCACACCATGAACGCCCTGGACGTCAGCGATGTGAGCTTCGCCTACGGCCAGCGCGAAGCCCTCAAACAGGTGGGTTTCAGCCTGGCGCCCGGGCGTTTCGCTGCGCTGCTGGGCCCCAATGGCGCCGGCAAGTCGACCTTGATTGCCCTGCTTACCCGCCTGTACGAGCTACAGCATGGCGACATCCGCGTGTGCGGCTGCTCGCTGCGCAACGCTGCACGCCCTGCCCTGCGCCAGCTGGGTGTGGTGTTTCAGCAAAGCACTTTGGACCTGGACCTGAGCGTAGAACAGAACCTGCGCTACCACGCCGCGTTGCATGGCCTGTCGCGGCGCCAGAGCAACCTGCGGGTCGAAGCCGAACTGGCCCGCCACGGCCTTGGCGAACGCCGCCGCGATCGTGTACGCGAGCTGAACATTGGCCATCGGCGCCGGGTGGAAATTGCCCGCGCGCTGCTGCATGAACCGCGCCTGCTGCTGCTCGACGAAGCCAGCGTCGGCCTTGACCCGGCCAGCCGACTGGCGCTCAACCAGCACCTGCGCCGGCTGTGCCGCGAGCAGCAGCTGAGTGTGCTGTGGACCACCCACCTGCTGGACGAAGTGCAGCCCAGCGACGACCTGCTGATTCTGCACCAAGGGCGGCTGGTGGCCAGCGGCACCGCCGATACCCTGAGCCAGGAACACGGGGGCGACCTCGACAACGCCTTTGCCCGGCTGACCAGCACGCCCTCGGGAGCCAATGCCCTATGAACGCTTACTGGCAATGTTTCAACGGCATCATGCTGCGCGAATGGCTGCGTTTCGTGTTGCAGCGCACGCGCCTGCTCAGCGCCCTGGTGCGGCCGCTGCTGTGGTTGCTGGTGTTCGCCGCCGGGTTTCGCGCGGCGCTGGGCATTGCCATTATCGAGCCCTACGACACCTATATCCCCTATGAGGTGTACATCATTCCGGGCCTGGCCTGCATGATTCTGCTGTTCAACGGCATGCAGGGCTCGCTGTCGATGGTCTATGACCGGGAAATGGGCAGCATGCGGGTATTGCTGACCAGCCCGTTGCCACGGCCGTTTTTGCTGATCAGCAAACTGTTGGCGACCTCGTTGATTTCCCTGCTGCAGGTGTATGCCTTCCTCGCCATCGCCTGGCTGTACGGCGTGCAGCCACCGGCTGCGGGCTTGCTGCTGGCGATGCCGGCAATGCTGCTGGTGGCCTTCATGCTCAGCGCCCTGGGGCTGTTGCTGTCGAACGCGATCCGCCAGCTGGAGAATTTTGCCGGGGTGATGAATTTCGTGATCTTCCCGCTGTTTTTCCTGTCTTCGGCGTTGTACCCGCTGTGGAAGATGCGCGAGGCCAGCCAGTGGTTGTACTGGCTGTGTGCCGTGAACCCGTTTACCCATGCCGTGGAGCTGGTGCGCTTTGCCCTTTATGAGCGGTTGAACCTGCTGGCGCTGGCGGTGTGCCTTGGGTTGACCGCGCTGTTCACCCTGCTGGCGATACTCACCTTCAACCCCCAGCATGCAGCGCTGCGCAAGCCCCGCTGAGCTTCTGTCGCTTGCCCTGTGTAGGAGCGGCCTTGTGTCGCGATGGGCTGCGCAGCAGCCCCGGGATTTCAGCTGCACTGCTTGAATTGCCGGGGCTGCTGCGCAGCCCATCGCGACACAAGGCCGCTCCTACAAGGGTCCGCGTCAGGGCTGAAGTGGCGGCTCACTTTTCAACCGCCATCTACTACTTTAGTACTGCATTTGCTGTCTATCGTCGCATTCACAAAGCATCGCCACTGGCATGTAATGGGCCTATAACAAAAAGGAAAAATCCCATGCCACGTGCCCTGCGCCCCTTGCTGGCTGCCGTTTCGCTGTGTCTGTCACTGGGTACTGCCCAGGCCGACACCACTCCACTGTTCTCCGCCGAAGGCTACCGCGCCACCCTCTACCGCAGCCCTACCCCGCAGCAGGTCGAGGGCGGCCAAGTCATAAACACTGCCGCGTTACAGCTGCTGCTGGGCCAGAACCCCAAGCCGGTACTGATCGACGTCTACCGCCGCCAATGGCTGCAAGGCCGCTTCATCGAGGACGAACCCCACGCCAACCTGCCCGGCAGCCTGTGGCTGGCCAACACCGGCGATGGCGAACTGAGCCCGGCCTGGCAGGACTATTTCGTGCGTAACCTGCAAAAAGCCACCGCCGGGCACCTGCAGCAACCGCTGGTCTTTTACTGCCGCTCCGATTGCTGGTTAAGCTGGAACGCGGTAAAACGCGCGAAGGCCCTGGGCTATAACAACCTGTACTGGTACCGCGACGGTGTGGACGCCTGGCAGCAGGCCAACCTGCCGCTGCAGCCGGCGCAACCCGTGCCCTTCCCCTGAATTGCTTGCCTGCGAATGCGTGCCCCGCCCCCTCCAATAAAAACAAGGTGAAAAGGCCATGTACAAAATTCTGATTGCCGACGATCACCCCCTGTTTCGCGAAGCCATCCACAACGTCATCAGCGATGGCTTTCAAGGCAGCGAGGTCATGGAGACGGCCGACCTGGACAGCGCCCTGGCATTGACCCAGGCACACGACGACCTCGACCTGATCCTGCTCGACCTGAACATGCCTGGCATGCACGGCCTCAACGGCTTGATCACCCTGCGCAACGAGGCCCCGACCACGCCGGTGGTAATCGTTTCGGCCGAGCAGGAAAAGCAGATCGTGCTGCAGGCCATTACCTACGGCGCCGTGGGCTTCATCACCAAGTCCTCGCCACGTTCACAGATGATCGAAGCGATCGAGCAGATCCTCAACGGCAATGTCTACCTGCCGCCCGACATCATCCGTGCCCAGAAAAGCAGCAACAGCCGGCGCCACAACGATACTCCGAGCTTCCCGCCGGAAATGCTCCAGGCCCTGACCCGCAAGCAACTGCTGGTGCTTGAGCGCATGACCAAGGGCGAATCGAACAAGCAGATTGCCTATACGCTGGAAATCGCCGAAACCACGGTGAAGGCGCATGTATCGGCGATCTTGCGCAAACTCAATGTGCATAACCGGGTGCAGGCCATCCTCAGTGCCGGCGACATCGATTTTGCTGACTACTTGCGGCGTTGACCTGCAACGGCCTCTTCGCGGGCTTGCCCGCTCCCACAGGATTTGTACAGGTTCCAAGGCTTGCGCAATACCTGTGGGAGCGGGCAGGCCCGCGAAGAGGCCGGCAGCTATGTCGCGCTGCTGGCCAACAAATGGCTCATCGCAGTCTTGAGCTTCATCGGCCGCACCGGTTTGTGCATCAGGGTATGGCCCAGCTCGCGGATCTGCTGCTTGAGGTCGTTGCTGTAGTTGGCGGTGATCATCAGCGCCGGTAGCGGCTGAGCGCGGCGGGCATTGATCCGCGCCACGGCGTCGACCCCGTTGCAGTCGTTGTCCAGGTGGCAGTCGGCAATCAGCAGGTCGGCCTCGGCGTGGTAATTGTCCACCTGGCGCGCCAGGTCTTCCTCCGACAACGCAGTCACCACCTGGCAGCCCCAACCCTCCAGCAAGGTGCGCATGCCGGCGCAGATCGCCGCATCGTTATCCAGCACCCACACCCGCGCCCCCCGCAGGCGTTCGAGCATCGGCTCGCAGATCACCTGGCTCGGCTGGGCCTTGGGCGCGGTGGCGCTCAGCGGCACTTCGACGGCGAACACCGAGCCTTTGCCGAGCCATGAACGCACGCGGATCCGGTGGCCGAGGATGCCGGCGATCTTTTCCACGATCGCCAGGCCCAGGCCCAACCCGCGGTCCTGGTCCGGGCGCTGGACATCACCGCGCTTGAACTCCTGGAACATTTCTTCCAGGTGCTCTTCGGCAATGCCGATACCGCTGTCCCACACTTCGATCCGCAGGCCGCCACGCTGGCGCCGACAGCCCAGCACCACGCGCCCGCGGTGGGTGTAGCGGATGGCATTGCTGAGCAGGTTGCGCAGGATCCGCGCCAGCAGCTGGATGTCACTGCGCACCACCGCAGAACAGCCCACAAAATGCAGCTCAAGCCCTTCGCTGCGCGCCACTTCGGCGTATTCGGCAGCCAGGTTGTCCATCAGTTCGCTGAGGGCGAACGGGGCGACATCGGCCTTGATCACCCCGGCATCGAGCTTGGAAATGTCCACCAAGGTGCCTAGCAGGTTCTCTACATCCTCCAGCGAGTTGCTGACATTTCGAACCAGGTGGGCACTGTCTTGCGGATCGCGGCGTTCGAGCAGCGCGCTGGTGAACAGCCGCGCCGCGTTCAGCGGCTGCAGCAAGTCGTGGCTGACCGCAGCGAGGAATTTGGTTTTCGACAGGTTGGCCTGGTCGGCCTCGCGCTTGGCTTCTCGCAGGCGCGACTCGGCCCGGCTGCGTTCCTCGATTTCACGCAGCAACTGGTCGTTGAGGCTGGTCAGTTCAGCGGTGCGTTCGCGCACCCGCTGCTCCAGGTGCTGATAAGCCTGGTGCAGCGCCTGGGCGGTATTGCGGCGCTCGGTAATGTCGCGGATCAACACGAAGATACCCACCACGTCGCCACTGGCCAGGCGGTTGGGTACGTAGGAGCGCAGCATGTAGCGCTCCTGGCCATTGATGTTGGTTTCGGCAAATTCGAACGTGACGCTCTCCCCCGCCAGGGCCCTCGCCACATAGCCTTCCAGCCGCTGGTAATGCTGCTCGCTGTGGGCCTCTCTCAGGCTCTGGCCCAGCATTACGCCGTGCGGCCAGCAGTACCATTCTTCATAGACCTTGTTGGTGAATTCGTAGACCAGATCGGCATTCAGGTAAGCGATCAGCGCCGGGACATTGTCGGTAATCAGGCGAATCTGGTGCTGGTGGGCAGTCTCGGCCCGCTGTCGAGCCTCGCTGAGCAGGCGGTTGACCGCCTTGAGCTCCGCCATGGCCTGGTTCAGGGCATCGGTGCGCTCACGCACCTGCTCGGCCAGTACCACCGAATGCTGGAACGCCGCGTAGGGGTCGTTGCCCCGCGTTACCCCCGACTCGATGCGTTCGATCAACGCGCCGTTGATGCGCTGCAGCTTTTGGTTTTCGTGCTGCAGCCGGCAGAGCTCTGCTTGCAGCTCAGCGCCCGACAGGAGGCCGGTTGCGGGCAATGGCGACCCCGGTGAAGGTCTGGTTGATATGCATGCCATTGAACTGTTCTCCGTAGGTGTTGAAGCCGATCACCCGCTGCTCGCGCAAGAACGCTCCCACTGGCTCCAGGCCGTGATGGGCTTCCAGCTCCAGGCGCCGCAGAAAGCAATCACAACCGATGGTCAGCAGCGGCGGACCAAGGCGCTGGTGCAAACCGTCGAACAGCTGGTGCAGGTTCGGCAACAGCGGGCCCGGGGTCATGGCGGTGAGCACGATGCCGTTTTCTACCGCACAGTAGAAACTCAGGCTCATGTCCGGGTGCACTTGCTGGATCGCCCGCACGTAATACTGGTCATGAATGCGCACCGCCAGCGGATGAGCGGCGAATACCCGGTAATCGAGCGCAGCCACCGGCACGCCGATGTGCCGGGCGTACTCCTCGGCCGCAGGCTCGGCATTCAGCTCGAAGACCCGACGCTGGGCGCTGTCGGCGCCGGTTACCACCAGTTTTTCCTGGCGTGGCAGGACGTGGTGGGTGGTGAACACTTCGAAATCGAGCCAGGTGTTGACCAACACCACCACAGCGGCACCGTTGTGGAACGCGCCACCGAAGTACACATGGGTACGGTTCAGGTAGTTGTCGTCGCCGGCCGAACCGCCAAAATGCGGGATGTCCCCCAGTGCCGCGCTGAGGGCGGCGAGCACCATTTCCTCACGGCTGGACAGGCCGTCGAGCAGGGTCAGGGCAAAGCTGTGGCCCTTGATCGGTGCCAGGGTGTTGCTGCGGCAGGTGCCCACCAGGCGCTCGACCATCTGCTGCGCGTCGATGAGGCTAAAGCGCTCCATTTCATCGATCAGCTCGGTGGCAATCGAAAAATGCCGGTGATCGAAGCCCACCGCCGTGACGCAATTGCGGCCGTAGCCCAGCGGGGTGATTTCCCCAGCGCTGGTGCAGCCGACCAGGCGGATACCGCCAAAGCCCTGCTCCAACGCTTCGCCCAAGGCTTGCAAGTCGTATTCGGCGGAACAGAAGAACAGCACGAAACCCAGGTGCGGGTGCAGCAGCTGCCGCGCCAGGTCCTGGGCGGCCTGCCGGGCGTCGGTGGCCTGGGACATGGCGCTGACCACACCGTCGTTTTGAGCCTGCTGCATCGTGGTCTCCGGCGCGGGGGTGGCTGAGGGGGTCAGTGTACGAAGGTGGGTACGGGGGACGAATGCTACTTGGGTAGCGGGTGGACGGTTCCATGGGTGTAAAAGCAGCCCGTGTTTAGCAAATCATTGTGGGAGCGGGCGTGCCCGCGAACACCGGCGAAGCCGGTGCCATGAATCGCGTCGCCTGATTCGCGGGCATGCCCGCTCCCACAGGTACACACCAAGGCTGATAACCTGTGATCTACCAGGTCAGCACCGCGCCCACCGCAAAGGTATCGGTGTCTTCGTTCTGCGCACTGGTGTCATGCCCGTCGATGGAAAACTGGTTGTACTCGGCCACCAGCTTGAGGTTGTCGTTGACATCATGGAACAGCGCCACCCCGCGGGTCTCGTAGTCCGCCCCGCTGCCCACCGCGCCGTTGCCGTCGTCCTTGGTCTTGCCATAGGACAGCGCCACGCGGTTCTTGCCGACCTTGTACGAGCCCTGCAGCAGGTAGCCGTCACTGTCGACATTGCGCAACACCGGTTCGCCCGCGTTGTTGGTGAAGAACGGGTTGATGCCCTTGGCCTGGAACCCCGAGCCGGTCAGCGACAGCCCGCCCATCTTTGCCTGCACCCCGTAACCCACCCCCTTGGACGTGACCGTTTCTACCGTCGAGTCAGTGTTGTCGGAGGTCTGATAGCTGCCATTGACCCAGCTGTACATCTGCGCCCCGCCCAGGTCGAACTGGTAGGTGATCTCGCTTTCGGTGCGGGGGTTTTCCTGGTAGGCCTTGCCGGTCGGGCTGCTGTCGTTGGTGTCTACCGGGTCCATGATGCCCACCGCCACCCGCAGGCCGTCCATCACCGGCGTGCGGTAAGTGATCTGCGAGGTGGGGAACGGGTACGGGTAACCACTGCCGATGTTGCCGAACGACACCCCGCCGCCGTCCACCAGCCCCAGGGTGTCACTGACCTGGCCATAACCGGCCAGCAGCTCGTCGAGGAGGATGTTGGAGCGGGCGAACAGCCCGAAGTCTTTGCCGATCAGCACCTCGCCCCACTCGGGGTTGGCCACGGTGCCGTAGAACTGGCGCACGTCGATGGCGGTGTCGGTGCCATTGGTTTCACTGTCGTTGATCGTGACCCAGAACGAGGCACGCGCGCCGAGCTTCAGGTCATCCACCTGCTTGCCCATGTTGAAACCCAGGTAGTTGGGCAAGAAGCCCATCTTCACCCGCGACTGGCGGCGATCGAACTGCTCACCCTCACGGTCGACCTTGCTGTTGACGTAGAAGGCGTTGATGTAGCCATCGGTGGAAAAGGTTGTCTGGTCCTTGTCGTACAGCATGATCTCGGCCTCGGCGACGCCGCTCAGGCCCAGGGCAGAAAAGCTGGCGATGGCGGCTGCCAGAAGACGAGGCGGCAGGTGCTTATTGTTGTTGTGCATGGCGCGCTCCAAACGGGGACTGGATGTCGGAGGCGATTATCAGAAGTGGGCAAATTGCCGGGTACGCTGCTTTCGGGCGGGCGGGCAGGTGCTTTGGGCTGGCGGATGCGGCGTGAGGATTTGGTCGCGGTACCCGCTTGGGTCAGTACACGAGACCTAAGGCGTACGCATGAATGGTTGGTGGGTATCAATACACCTGAACGAACTGGGGCCGCCTTGCGGCCCTTCGCGGGCTTGCCCGCTCCCACAGGATTCGCGCATTTCCTGAACTCAGCGCCAGACCTGTGGGAGCGGGCAAGCCCGCGAAGGGCTGCAAAGCAGCCCCATTTCTATTAACTGAGTGTAATTGCGTCCTTCAGGAAGCAAGCGCCTGCGAACGCTGGCACGCGGGCATTTCATAGCGGTGCGGTTGCTGCCAGGCCAGGCGGGCCTGCACATCGATTGCCGCGGCCTTCACCTTCTGTGCCCAGTTCTCGTCTTTCGGGCACACCACCACCACGCTAAAACCGTGGTCGACGCCTTCCAGCCGCACACCCTCGGAATCATCAACATGCAGGTCGATGTCGAACGCCGAGGGCAACTTCGAGGGGGAGTTCTCCAGGCCGTTCTGGGCCAGGATATGCTGGTGCCGGTCACTGTTGACCACGCCATCGACATGGATGCCGTAGAGCATCAGCCAGCGGCGGATGTAGGACGGTGTGCGCCCCGACGAGGTGTAGATCCAGATGCTGCAGCCCTGCCGGCGCAGGTCGCGGATCAGCGAGCGCGTGCCACTGCGCAGGGGCTCGCCCAACCAGCGATGGACGAAGTTCGGCAGCTTGCTGTCTTCGGCGGCAGCGTGCTCGGGCAGGCAGGCGAGCGTGTCGTCGATATCGAACGAAATGCGTACCTGGCCACGCTTGATCTTGCGCTCGATGGCTTGGCGCCCGCGAACGAACATGGATGAACGTTGCATCAGCGGTGCCCCCCACAGACAGGCACGGGCGTGCCGTTCAGGAAGAACTTGCCGGGCTCAGGCGCCTTCTCTTCGAGGAAAGCGGCGTACTTTTTCTTGATCTTGGGTAGTTCGTACAAGGCCTTGACACCGTGTTTAGCGGAGTTGCGTATGACCGAGGACGGGTTGAAGTACCCCTCGGCGTTGTCCAGCGACAGCACGAATGGCGGCAACCCGGCACGCATCAGCAAGTAGCTGACGATGAGCGAACCTGTACGGTTGTTGCCTTCGATGAACAACTGCGGCTTGCTGAGGATACGTACATACACACCGGCTGCCCGCTTCCAGACCGAATCGCTGCGGTACGAGCAGTACCAGTTGTACAAGTCCTTGATGCCACCTTCGACGTTGTTGAAAAAGTGTGCCTCGGTTGCCGCGAGGTGCGGGGCATATTCCAGGCGGCGGGCCGGGTCGCTGCCGCACAGCACGGTGGCATTGATTTCCAGCATCAGGTTCAGCTGTTGCAGGTCGAAGAGGTCGATACCGCGAGCGACATAGTCGTCAATCAGGGCGTAGCCTTCAAGCACGTTCAGCAGCACCTCGTCGGTAAACGGGTCCCGCGGTTCGGTGAAATGCCGGCTGAGTTCGGCAAAGCGGCCCTGCACCTCGCGCAGTGCGCGCTCTACCGCTGAAAGATCAAGACGACGCGTTGCTCGCATTGGAAATCCCGGGTAACACTTTAACGGAAGGTAACGCGGCCGGGTGCTGCAACCGTCCTGGCTGCAACACCCGGCCACCTTGGGCATGCCTGACTCAGCTGAACTTGCCGCTGATGTAGTCGCTGGTCAGTTGCTCGCGTGGGTTCTGGAAAATCTGCGCCGTAGGGCCCATCTCGACCAGGTAGCCGGTGCGGCTGCCCTGGGAAATATCGACCGAGAAGAAGGCCGTGGTGTCGGCCACACGAATCGCCTGCTGCATGTTGTGGGTCACCAGGGCGATGGTGTAGTCCTTCTTCAGCTCGACCATCAGCTCTTCCACGCGACGGGTGGCAATCGGGTCGAGTGCGGAGCACGGTTCGTCCAGCAGCAGCACTTCGGGCTCGGTGGCGATGGCACGGGCAATGCACAGGCGCTGCTGCTGGCCACCGGACAGCGACAGGCCGCTGACCTTGAGCTTGTCCTTCACTTCGTCCCACAGCGCGGCGCCTTGCAAGGCGTGCTTCACGCGGTCACCCAGGTCGCCCTTGTAGCGGTTCAGGCGCAGGCCGAAGGCGACGTTGTCGAAGATGCTCATCGAGAACGGGTTGGGCTGCTGGAATACCATGCCGATGTAACGGCGCACGACCACCGGGTCAACGCCCTTGCCGTAGACATCCTGGCCCAGGAAGTGCACATGGCCTTCAAACCGGAAGCCCTTCACCAGGTCGTTCATGCGGTTGAGGCTACGCAGCACGGTACTCTTGCCGCAGCCCGACGGCCCGATGAAGCCGGTGATCTCGTTCTTTCTGATCGGCACATGGCTGTCACGCACGGCCATGAAGTTACCGTAGAAAATCTTGTCCAGCTTGCAGTCCATGACGATCGGGGTTGCTTCACTGACCATGGGAGCGGCTCTTTGCGCAGTGGATACGTTCAAGTTGGATGCTCCCTTTCTCAATACTTGGGCTTGCCGAAGACTCGGCTCAGAATGTTGATTACCAGCACGATCATTACCAGCACCAGCGAGGCCGCCCAGGCGAGCTCGAGCTGGTTGTCGAATGGCATGCCGGAGAAGTTGTAAATCAGTACGGCGAGCGAGGCCGTAGGGTTCATGACCGCCAGGCTGCCGTCATGGTAGATCCAGTAGTTGCTGAACAACGCGGTGAACAGCAGTGGCGCGGTTTCGCCAGCGGCGCGGGCCACGGCCAACATGACGCCGGTGAGGATGGCCGGCAGGCCGGTGGGCAAGACGATCTTCCAGATCACCTGGGCACGGGTGCAGCCCATGCCGTAGGCGGCGTCCTTCATGATCTTGGGCACCATCTTCATCGACTCTTCAGCAGTCAGCACCACGATCGGCAGCATCAGTACTGCCAGGGCCACACCGCCAGCCGGCGCCGAGTAGGTACCGGTGGTCATCACCACCAGGGCGTAGGCAAACACCCCGGCCAGGATCGACGGTAGGCCGGTGAGCATCTTGGCGGCAAAGCGCGCGGCGTTGGCCAGCTTGCTTTCGGGGCCGAGTTCGGCCAGGAACACCGCTGCCAGGATACCGACCGGTACCGCGATGGCGGCGGCAATGCCGACCATGACGAAGGTACCGGCCATGGCGTTACCAAAACCGCCACCCATCTCGAAACCGGTCGGCGGCAGCTCGGTGAACACTTCCAGGCTAAGGCGTGCACCGCCGCGGGTGATCAGCATGTACAGCACGGAAATCAGCGGCACGCTGGCCACCAATGCCGCCAGCCATGCCAGGGTGGTCAAAAGCACGCTGCGCAGGGCACGGCCTTCCAGCTTGCGTTGCAGGCTGGGCAATGCGGCTACAGGGGTCGTCAAGTCAGTCATTGTTTGTTACCACGCTGGGCGTAGAGCATGATCATCGAGCCGAGCACGTTCACCAGCAGGGTGATGAACATCAGTACCAGTGCCGCGTACATCAGCACTTCGACCTCGTTCGGGCCGGCTTCCGGGAAGTTCAGCGCCAGCAGCGCCGCCAGGGTGTTGGCCGGGGCGAACAAGGAAAGGGACATGGTGTTGGCGTTGCCGACCAGCATGGCCAGCGCCATGGTTTCACCGAGCGCGCGGCCCAGGCCCAGCACCAGCGAACCAAAGATGCCGGTAGCCGCAGATGGCACCATCACCTTGAGGATGGCTTCCCAGTGGGTAGTACCCATGCCGTAGGCCGCCTGCTTGGTTTTCATCGGTACGCTGGTCAGCGCATCCTGGGAAACGGCAGCGATGGTCGGCAGGATCATGATCGCCAGAACCAGCGCAGCAGGCAGCAGGCCAGGCCCGCTCAGGGAGGTGCCGAAAAACGGGATCCAGCCCAGCTCGCTGTTCAACCAGGCGGTCAGCGGGCGAATCGCCGGGATGACCACATAGATGCCCCACAGGCCGTAGACCACGCTGGGGATGGCGGCGAGCAGTTCGACGATGGTGCGAAACACCGCGGCGAGCTTGGCCGGAAGGAAATCCTGGGTGAGGAAAATGGCCATGCTGACGCCGAAGAAACCGGCGATCAACAGGGCGATAAAGGCACTGTAAAGCGTGCCCCAGATCGCTGGCAGAATACCGTACTTGCCTTGGTTGACGTCCCAGACGCTGCCGAACAGCACGTCAAAGCCGTGCTTTTCGATGCCGGGCAGTGCCTTGCGGCCCACTTCGTAGACCAGCGCGAAGACCAGCGCCAGCACCAGCACCACACCAATGCGTGCAAGCGCACGGAAGGTGCGATCGACCAGGAAGTCCTTCGCAGACGGTGGCTGGCACGCGGAGTCGGGGTTATCCGGTATGGCAAAAGGTGTGTTCATTGGCGAGTTCCGGGACAAGGGACAAACACCCCCGGTATGGCTTCATGCCGATACCGGGAGCGCCTGGGTATTACTGGATGTTGGCGGACGCTTTACGCACCTGGTCGACAACCGACGCAGGCAGCGGGATGTAACCCATCGAGTCGGCGATGGTCTGGCCTTTGGTCAGGCTGTACTCGACCATTTCACGCATGGCCTTGGCTTTTGCCGGGTTGCCGTTGTCCTTGCGGAAGATCATCCAGGTGTAGGAAGTGATCGGGTAGGATTTGGCACCGTCCGGATCAGGCAGCCAGGCCACCAGGTTTTCCGGCATGTTCACCGCAGCCAGTGCTTCGGCACCGCTTTCTGCGTTTGGCACGACGTATTGGCCAGCCTTGTTCTGCAGCACGGCGAAGTCGACCTTGGCCAGCTTGGCGAAGCCGTATTCGATGTAGCCGATGGCGCCCGGGGTCTGGCGGACGGTGGCGGTGATGCCATCGTTCTTCGGCGACTTGATGAACTTGTCGGTGGCCGGCCAGTTGACGGTGTTGCCCTCGCCCAGGCCTTGCTTGAAGTCAGCGTTGATGGCCGACAGGTGCTTGGTGAACACAGCGGTGGTACCGCTGGAGTCGGCACGCACAACCACGGTGATCGGGGTAGCTGGCAGTTTCAGCTCAGGGTTGGCCGCGGCGATTTGCGGGTCGTTCCACTGGGTGATCTTGCCCAGGAAGATGTTGGAGTACACCTCGCGCGGCAGCTTCAGCCCTTTAGGGTTGCCCGGCAGGTTGTAGGCCAGGACGATTTCACCGGCGGTCATTGGCAGCAACTGCACGCCTTCGCCAACCTTGGCAATGTCTGCTTCGCTCATGGCCGAGTCGCTGGCGGCGAAGTCGACGGTCTTGTTCAGGAAGTCCTGAACGCCCGCCCCGCTGCCCTTGGACTGGTAGTCAACGGTGACGCCAGCAGTGTTCTTGCTGAAGTCCTTGAACCAGGTCAGGTAGATCGGTGCAGGGAAGCTGGCGCCGGAACCTGTCAGGCGAACGTTTTCTGCAGCAAAGGCTGCCGAAGTGGCGCAAAGGGAGACCGCAACGGCGAGTGCAGCAGACTTCATCAGGCGTTTCATCAAAAAGTGCTCCTTGTGATGGCCGGCACACTTTGCATCAGCTGTGTTACAGCTTTGTGACTATTGAATGGCACCCCCCGTGGTAGAGCTTATTGCGGGTGCCATCACGGCAGGTTGATGTCATTCGCCGGTAACCGAAGGCGGCTATCACTTGGCCACCCCCGCCGACGTGAGCCTTTGCCATGACCGAAACAGAACACGCCTTGATGAGGCGCATTCACCGTGAACTGCTCGACCACAGCGACGAAGAGCTGGAGCTGGAACTGGCCGAGGACGGCCACGACCTGAATGCGCTGTTCGACGAACATGTCGAGGACGGCAGCGAAAAGGCCGCGCGCAGGACTTACTTCCGTGAACTGTTCCGCCTGCAGGGCGAACTGGTAAAGCTGCAAAGCTGGGTGGTCAAGACCGGCCATAAAGTGGTGATCCTGTTCGAGGGCCGTGATGCTGCCGGCAAAGGCGGCGTGATCAAGCGCATCACCCAGCGCCTCAACCCCAGGGTGTGCCGGGTTGCCGCCCTGCCCGCGCCGAACGACCGCGAACGCACCCAGTGGTACTTCCAGCGTTACGTTTCACATTTGCCGGCAGCCGGCGAGATCGTGCTGTTCGACCGCAGCTGGTACAACCGCGCCGGCGTGGAAAAGGTCATGGGTTTTTGCAACGACGACCAGTACGAAGAGTTTTTCCGTACCGTGCCAGAGTTCGAACGCATGCTGGCGCGCTCGGGCATTCAGCTGATCAAGTACTGGTTTTCGATTTCCGACCAGGAGCAGCACCTGCGTTTTCTCAGCCGCGTACACGACCCGCTCAAGCAGTGGAAACTCAGCCCCATGGACCTGGAGTCTCGCCGGCGTTGGGAGGCCTACACCAAGGCCAAGGAAATCATGCTGGAGCGCACCCACATTGCCGAGGCGCCCTGGTGGGTGGTGCAGGCCGACGACAAGAAGAAGGCCAGGCTCAACTGTATCCACCATCTGCTTGGGCAAATGCCTTATGAAGAGGTGGAAGTGCCGATGATCGAGCTGCCGCAACGGGTCAGGAAAGAGGACTACACCCGCAACCCGACGCCGATGCAAATCATCGTGCCACAGGTTTACTGATATCTGCTTGGGGCGCTGTGTTTACGCGCAGCGCCTGAGCAAGGTCTTGATCGGGCGCCTTACCCGGCGCTTGGCCACCTGCCTTGGCTTGATCCAGCGGCAGGCGTCGATTTCGTTCAGGGGGCGCGGCTTGTCTGCGGCTTTGCGGGCTTCGAAGAGGTAATGAATGACCCGCTCCTCGCGGTACTCACTGACGAAGCGCAACTCATCGAAGGCCAGGCCTGTTTCTTCCGCCATCTCTCGCCGGGCCGCCTGCAGCGGCGTTTCGTCCGGCTCTACCCTGCCACCCGGCAGGTTCCACTTGGCGTTGCGCTTGCGCACGAAAAGCACCTGGCCATCCTTGCGGTAAATGACCGTGGCGCGGAGTTTGATGCCTTTGCGCCTGGCTGTAGCGCTGTCCATTGCCTTCATGCGTCATCCCGGTTCGACTCGCTGGGCTGGAGCACTGCAATGGCTCCTGCCTCAACCCTAAAGGCTCAATGTGTCGATTGGATGACTACCGCCGGGGGTGAATCAGCCAATGCCGACAATACCCGCTTCATCGCCTTCCCGGTTGCGGTTGCGGTATGCGCACTCGAACTCGGCCTGGGCCCGTGTGGAAAAGTTGAGGCTCAAGCGCATCTTTTCTTGGGTGTCGTAAAGGTCATAACCCTCTCCCAGGGCGGCAGGAAAGCCAAGACGCCGAGGGTAAACCTCTCTCTTTACTGGCACAGCGGGCACCACAACGAAGCGCGTCTGCATGATCGTCCCTCTTCGGCAGTGCTTAAGTATTAGTACTGCTATGTGAAGGCATCAAGATGACTCATGCAATATTTTGGTTCAGCCAGCTATTCTCGCGGTAATAAGTGTGCAGAAACCCAACAGGCAGACAGCCCCGATGGCATAGAACAGCGTTCTCCATGGCTGCAGACGCAGCAGATAGGCCAAGGTATGCAGGACCCTGGCAAGGGTGAAAGCAATGCTCAGCCACACAATGGGCTGCGCCGCTGTATCCAGGGCGATAGCCAGCCCACCCAAGGCGAAAAAAGCCGGGATGTTTTCCAGGTCGTTAGCCCAGACCTTGGCGGCGCGGATCACTTCAGGTCGCTCAGCCGCTTGCGCCGCGTGTTTGAAGACAGCGGCATCCTCCGGGTTGGTGAACGCCACAAAACGCAAGCGGTGATAGCCCTGGTAACAGGAGACCATGAACATCTTCAGGAACAGCACCACCATACACAGCGCATAGACACTCAAGGCATTGCTCATGGCTGACGCACCCCGGCAACGCCTCTATTGACCAGATACAACAGCGGCCCCGCCGAAACGAACACAGCCGTCAACAACAGGTAGGGCACCAACGACAACCCCTTCCCGCCCCGTGCACGGTTGTCCCTGACCATCCAGACGCAGGCCAGCCCTGCCATCAGGTACAGGTCGATGACGACCTGAGCGGTGTCAGGCCGGGACATCAGTTGCAGCCCGAACGCTAGCAGCGACTGCTCGGCAATCAGCATCGCCCAGCCGGTAAACAGCGAAAACAGCACCAGCAACGCCAGCGCGCAGATACGCAAGCCCATCGTCCTTTCCTCGGTAGGGTTTGCCGGCACAGTAGTGATAGGGTTGCCTGCGCTCAATGACCTCTGAGGTCATGGACGCTGCAATCAAGGACGATCAGGATCAACGCATGAGTCATCATCTGTTCCACCGCAAAAGCCCTGCGCCGGATACATCGGCAGGCCAGCACCTGCGCCACTTGCGCCAGCAGGCCGGGCTCAGCCAGCTGGCGCTTTCGCTATTGGCTGGCGTATCGCAGCGCCACCTGAGCTGCCTGGAAACCGGCCGCGCCAAGGCCAGCCCTGGCACCTTGCATGCCCTGCTTTCGGCCCTTGGCGCGCCACTGGAGCACTGCAACGAAGTGTTCATTGCCGCCGGGTACGCGCCCCGCTACGCGGCCTCGCCGCTCGACGCGCCTGAACTGGCATTGGTGCATGCCGCCATCGAACACATCCTGCAGGCGAACAACCCAGCACCTGCAATCGTCATCGACAGCAACTGGGAGGTCATCGCTGCCAATGCCAGTACCGGCCTGCTGCTGGCGATGGTGGGTGTTGGGGCGCAGGCTGCGCCCGGCCTCAACCTTCTGGATACGCTGCTGCGCCCTGGCGGCCTGGGCGATCATCTGGCCAATGCGCAGGAAATTCGTGCCGTGGCCTGGCAACGTGCATCCAGGGAGGCAGTCGGCAACCCGGCGCTGGCAGAACACTTGCGCAAACTTCCAGCCCCGGCCAACCCGGAACAGGCCGCAGGCATCGCGCCCGTGTTGCTGACCCGCGTGAGCACCCCCTATGGCGAGCTGAGGTTCCTGTCGACCTTCACCACCTTCGGCATGCCGCTGGACATCACGGTGGAATCACTGCGGATCGAGCACCTGATCCCCGCCGACCCGCAAACCCGGCAGAGGATGCAGGCGGCGTTTGATCAATGGTCGGCGGTTACAGCGTGAACGAGAGCGCCTGGCCAAGGAACCTGGCGCTAACCTGATGGCCTGTTTCATTCAGGTCGAACGGCTGGCACATCGCCCCCGTGGTCACCACATCACCTGCCTTCAAGGTCTGGCCGCGTTCGGCAGCATGGGCATAAAGGTGGGCCAGCGACACCAGCGGGTCGGTCGCAGCATCGCCAAACAAGCCGCGGGCGCGTAACTCGCCGTCTACGTACACTTCAGTGGTCTCGGCCAGGTCGGCCAGCAACGGCACATTGATGCCTGCGCCGAGGTTGTTGCCCACAACCAGCGCTTCGAAGCCCACGTTGTCCGCCACGAAGCTTGGCCAGCCGACGCTCTTGCGGTCGACGAAGCGTGAACGCACCACTTCGAAGGTGACGCAAGTAGCGCGGATATCTTCGCTGGCCGGCACCCGTCCGGCTTGTGGGGGGATATCGCGGTCAAGCACGAAAGCGATCTCGCATTCGATGGTGACAGGTGTCACGGCCGGCAGCTCGATGTGCACACCATCAGCGTGGCAGCGCTTTGCTTCCAGTTGGCCAATCAGCGGCCGGGACAGGTTGGCCGCACGCATGCCTGCGGGGCTGCCGACACCCAGCTTCCACCCCGCACGCTGGCCGGCGGCGTCGGCGAAGAACTGGTCCTGGCTGTCATAGCCTTGCTTCAACGTCTCGGGCCTGAGGCTGACAGGCAGCTCCGTCAGCAGGTCACCGCTGCGCCAGTGTTGCAGCAACAAGGCCGCGGTGCGTTGGTGTACGAAGAGCGAACTGTTCATCAAGACCTCATGGAAATGGGCGATGCCGGGCAACCGATGCTAGGGCCTGAAATTGATAATGATAAATATATTGTGATGATACCTGGCATCACAAATTGTTATTAACCTGCCTGGTGCGATGTACCTGTAGGAGCGGCCTTGCGTCGCGATCGGGGCGCGCAGCGGCCCCAGGATTTCAGCAACCCATCACAGATCGCCGGGGCCGCTCTGCGGCCCGATCGCGACACAAGGCCGCTCCTACAGATGCTGCGGTGGTCAGCTGTCAGTGGAAACCGGCTGCTTCAGCAGCAGTACATAAGCCATCGCCGCCACCGCCGCCACCGCAGCACTGATCAGAAACGCCGAGGCAAACGACCCGGTCTGCTGGATGCTGAACCCGGTCACGATCGGTGCCACCGAGCCGGCCAGGTAGCCACCGAAGTTCTGGATGGAGCCAAACGAGGCCACGCGCTGGCTGTCGACCACGGTGTTGGCGATCATCCAGGCGGTGGAGCTGGCCATGTTCACGCTGAACAGTGCGCAACACAGCAGCGCCACGCTGAGCATGAAGCCGCTGCCGAACGACAGCGGAACGGTGAATGCCGCTGCCGCGAACAACGCCGTCACCACTACCCGCTTGCGGCTGCCCAACACACTGGCGCCGTTCTTCACCAGGCGGTCGCAGATGCGCCCCGCGACAATGGTGCCCAGCGCGCCGAATACATAGGCCAGCGACACCACCCAGGCCGTCTGGTACAGGCTCAGGCCATGCTCACGCTCGAAGTAGCCCGGCAGCCAGGTCAGGTGCAGCCACAGCATGTAGATCACCCCCATGAAGCCCAGTACGGCGCCCCAGGTGCTCTTGTGGCGGAACAGCTCGGCCCAGGCCGCCAGTTGTGCCCGCAGGCTCGGCCTGGCGCTTGCCACCGGCTGTTTATGGGCCTGGGTCGCCAGCAGCCGCTCACGCTCCTCGGCAGGCAGTTCGGCCAGGTAACGCGCCTTGCTTTTGTAGAAAGCAAACCAGCAGGCGGCGACCAGGATGCCGAACACCCCGGTAACAATGAACATGCCGCGCCAGCCCCAGGTGATCATCAGCAGCGTCAGCAACGGCGGCGCCAGGCACGGCCCGATACAGGTCGATGACAGCACGATGCCCGTCGGCGTGCCGCGCTTTTCGGCCTCGAACCACTCCGCCAGCGCTTTGGCCGCCGACGGGAACATCGGTGCCTCGCCAATCCCCAGCAGCACCCTCAGCCCGATGAACGCGGAAAAACTGTTGATCAGGCCGGAGGCCGTCTGCGCCACCGACCAGCCCAGCAGTGCCGCACCCAGCGAGATCTTGCTGCCCAGGCGGTCGATGATCATGCCCAGCGGCAACTGCGAGAAGGCATACGCCAGGGAAAACGCCGACAGCAAAATGCCCATCTGTGACGGCGTGATGCCCATGTCGCGCTGGATCGAGGTATTGGCGATCGACAGCGCACTGCGGTCGACGTAGTTGATGATGCCGATCACCAGCAACAGGCTGACGGTGATGACCTGGTACTTCCTGAACGGGTTCGAGCTGGCGACTGCTTCCGGCTCGCGAGCAAGCTCGGTTTGCGCAACTTTGGTATTCATGGGCGTTCACTTTTGTTGTTATTGATTGAACAGCGGGTTGGCACTACATCGACGCTTCAAGCAACCCCTGGTAGTCCTCGGCAGACGCCTCACGCGGGTTGGTCCGATGGCTGTGATCGGCCAACGCGCCCTGGATTATGCGTGGGAACTGCTCCTCGCTCACACCCAGTTCGCGCAGGCCGGTCGGCAGGCCCAGCGCGCGGGTCATGTCGCGAATGGCTTGTTCGATCTGGCTTTCATCGGCCAGCCCCATCGCCTGGGCGATACGCGCCATCTTGTGCTCGTTCAGCACGGTTGCGGCCTTGCGGTTGAAGGTGATGACAGCAGGCAGGAAAATCGCGTTGAGGGTGCCATGGTGCAGGCGCGGGTTGATCCCGCCCAATGCATGGCTCAGGCTGTGCACGCAGCCCAGGCCCTTCTGGAAGGCCAGTGCACCTTGCAGCGAAGCGCTCATCATGTTGATACGCCCATCGAGGTTCTGCGGGTCTCGGGTAGCGCTTTCAATGAAGCGCCAGGCGCGCCACAGGCCGTCCAGGGCAATGCCGTCGGCAGGTGGGTTGAAGGCAGACGCCATGAACGTTTCCAGGCAGTGGGCAATCGCATCCATGCCGGTGGCGGCGGTGAGTTGCGCTGGCAGGCCAAGGGTCAGCGCCGGGTCGCAAATGGCCGCCTTGGGCACCACATGGGGCGAGATCACGCCCACCTTGCGCCCGTCATCGAGAATCAGGATGGCGCCCCGCCCTACCTCGCTGCCGGTCCCGGCCGTGGTTGGCACGGCAATCACCGGTGCGGTTGCCGGCGTGATTCGCGCCAGGCCGCCCTCGATCACCGCAAAGCTTTTCAATGGCCCTTCGTGCCGGGCACACACGGCCACACCTTTGGCCAGGTCGATCGCCGAGCCGCCGCCAATGGCGATGATGCCGTCACAGCCACACTCCTTGAACATGGCCACGGCTTCGCGCACCGCGTTCTCGTTGGGGTTGGGTGGCGTACCGTCGTAGATCGGCAGTTGGGCAGCGCTGCCTGCGAAGGTGTTCAACGCCGTATCGACGATACCGGCAGCGCGCACGCCGCGGTCGGTCACGATCAAAGGCCTGGTTATACCAATGCGCTCGCATTCGGCAGGCAACAGGGCAATGGCGCCGATTTCGAACTGAATCTGGGTGATGTAATTGATCAGGGACATAAGGCTCAGCAGGCTCCTGGCATTGTTGTTCTGGGCGGTTTAGCCGCACTGGATGCGACACCGTGCAGCGCCAGTATAGGAATGCGCGCCTGGCCATGGTATTGAGAACAATCCATACCGGTATAACCATGAGGCATACCAGATGACCCCATCACTCAATTCGATCATGTCCAGGCTGCACGCCCGTCACCTGCGCCTGCTCATCGAACTGGACGAGCACCGCTCGCTGCTGGGTGCAGCAAGCAGCGTCGGGCTTACCCAGCCCGGTGCCAGCAAGGCGCTGCAGGAAATCGAAACCACCTTCGGCACGGTGCTGTTCAACCGCACCAATCGCGGGCTGGAGCCAACAGCCGCCGGGCACTGCGCCATCCGCTACGCGCGCGTGGTACAGACCGATATTGCCAACCTGCGCCATGACCTGGATGCAATCCTGCGCGGTGTGGGCGGCCGGCTGGCAGTGGGCGCCATCATGGGCGCCGTGCCACTGCTGATGCGGGCCGTGTCGCAGCTGGCCAGTATCCAGCCGCAGATGTCGTTCGAGATCATCGAAGACACCAGCCAGTCGCTGCTGGCACAGATCGAAAGCGGCCGGCTGGACATTGCCCTGTGCCGCACCAGCGTCAGCAACACGCCGCAGCTGTTTGCCAGCACCTTTGTCCAGGATGAGACGCTGGCGGTCATCGCCAATGTCGACCACCCGCTCAAACACGCACAAACCGTGAGCCTTGCCGAGCTGGCCGAGAGCCGCTGGATCGTGTACCGGGCCAACATGCCGATGCGCGTGCAACTGGAGCGCGAGTTCCACGACGCCGGGCTGCGCTTCCCACTGCACCTGGTTGAAACCACCTCGATCCTGGCCACCTTGTCGCTGCTGCAAGACCGCCCCGACTTCGTGGCGCTGGTGTCGATCGACGTGGCCCGGCAATGCGCGATGAACCAGCAAGTGTGCATGCTACCCCTGGCCATGGGCTCGGTCAGCGACCCCTACGAGCTGGTCACGCGCAAAGGCAGCCAGACGACACCGGCCATGGACACACTCAGCGAACTGCTGTTGCAGGGCCGACAGCAGAGCAACAGTTAGTCGCATTTTAAGGCAGGAACAGCCCGAAACAGGTATCTAAAAGCCCGATTTCATTGGGCTTGAACGTTGGCACAGCAGCTGCAATGCAAGGTCATCCGACTGCACACGAGCTGCTCATGCCTGACCTGACCGTATCTGCCACCTACGATATCCGCCCACCGGCGGCACACATCATTCGCGACGACGCCGAAGCGTTGGCCGTCGCTCATCAAGTCGCCGGGCTGCTACGCGAGGGCGCCGCCGAACGCGACCGCAACCGCGAAGTACCCGCCGACATCGTCGACGCGTTTTCCAACAGCGGGCTGTGGGGCATCACCGTGCCACGGGCCTATGGCGGCGCCGAGGTTTCATTCGCCACCCTCGCCCGGGTGATCGCCATCGTCTCCGCCGCCGACCCTTCGCTTGGGCAGATTCCGCAAAACCACTACTGCCTGCTCGAAGACATCCGCCTGCAAGGCACCGCGCAACAGCAACGCTATTTCTACGACCTGGTACTGCAAGGCCATCGCTTTGCCAATGCCCTGTCGGAAACCGGCGGCAAGACCGTGCAGGACATTCGCACGCGCCTGGTCGCCGAAGGTGACGGCTATCGCATCGACGGGCGCAAGGGCTACTGCACCGGCTCGTTGTACGCCCACTGGCTCGGCGTGCTGGCACTGGACGAGCAGGACCGTGCCCAGCTGGCCTTCGTCCAGCGCGGCAGCGCCGGGCTGGTGATTGTCGACGACTGGAGCAGCATGGGCCAGCGCACCACCTCCAGCGGCACGGTGCTGCTCGACGGCCTGCGGGTGCCGGCGTTCAACCTGTTCCCCAGCTACCGCTCCTACGAAAGCCCGACCCTGGCCGGCCCTTTCGCCCAGTTGACCACCGCTGCCATCGACGCCGGCATCGGCCGCGCAGCGCTGGACGACACCATTGCCTTCGTGCGCGAGCATGCCCGGCCGTGGATCGACGCCCAGGTCGACAAGGCCAGCGAAGACCCGTTGACCATCATCCAGGTCGGCTCGCTGGAAATTCGCCAAGAAGCCGCCGAGGCACTGCTCGAACGCGCAGGCCAGGCCCTGGATGCGGCCAGGCCCGCACCGAACGAAGAAAACGTGGCCCAAGCGTCGATTGCGGTGGCCAAGGCCAAGGTACTGACCACCGAGGCCGCCATCGAGGCCAGCAACCGCCTGTTCGAACTGGGCGGCACACGCTCGTCGCTGACCCGCCACAACTTCGACCGCCACTGGCGCAACGCCCGCGTGCACACCCTGCACGACCCGGTGCGCTGGAAGTACCACCTGGTCGGCAACTGGGCACTGAACGGCATCAAGCCGCCTCGCCACGACTGGAACTGAGGCACGCCAATGAACGACCTGCTGACCAACGTCGACTGGGTAGAAATCGCCCAGGCCTGCCTGGAAACCCTGAGCATGCTGGGCGCCGCGCTGGGCTTTACCGTGCTGCTCGGCCTGCCCCTTGGCGTGCTGCTGTACCTGACCGGGCAGCGCCAGTTGCTGGCGCACGGCCCGCTGTACCGAAGCCTGTCGGTGGTGGTCAACGTGCTGCGCTCGCTGCCGTTCATCATCCTGCTGATCGTGCTGATTCCGCTGACCACCCTGTTGACCGGCACCTCGCTGGGGGTGAAAGGTACCATCCCGCCGCTGGTGGTCGGCTGCACGCCGTTCTTTGCGCGGCTGGTAGAAACCGCCCTGCGCGAAGTGGACCGCGGCCTGGTCGAGGCCAGCCAGGCCATGGGCGGCAGCATCGCGCAGATCATCCGCTACACCCTGCTGCCCGAAGCACGCACCGGGCTGATTGCAGCGGTCACCGTCACCGCCATCGTGCTGGTCGACTACACCGCCATGGCCGGGGTGATCGGCGGCGGCGGCCTGGGCGACCTGGCGATCCGCTTCGGCTACCAACGCTTTCAGACCGATGTGATGGTGGTCACCGTGCTGCTGCTGATCCTGCTGGTGCAGGCGCTGCAGATGAGCGGTGACCGCCTGGTAAGGCATTTCACCCGCCGCTGAGCCCTAACTCTTCTCAGGTACCGACCATGAAAAAGACCCTCACCGCCCTCGCCGCTTTCCTCGCCTTCAGTGCCCAGGCCGCCGAACACCTGGTGGTCGGCGCCACGCCGGTGCCGCACGCGGAAATCCTCGAATTCGTCAAACCGGCCCTGGCCAAGCAAGGGGTCGACCTGGACATCAAGGTGTTCAACGACTTCATCCAGCCCAACCTGCAACTGGCGCAGAAGAACCTGGACGCCAACTATTACCAGTACCGGCCGTTCCTCAACGATTTCAACAAGACCCGGCACACCGACCTGGTGCCAGTGGTGGGCGTGCACATCGAACCGTTCGGCGCCTACTCGGCCAAGTACAAGCACCTGGCAGAGCTGCCCGAAGGCGCCAGCGTCGCCATCCCCAACGACCCGGTCAACACTGGCCGTGCCCTGGTGCTGTTGGCCGAGGCCGGCCTGCTCAAGCTGAAGGACCCGGCCAACCCACAGTCCACCCAGCGCGACATTACCGACAACCCCCGCCACCTGAAAATCCGCGAGCTGGAGGGCGCCATGCTGGCGCGCTCGGTGAAACAGGTCGACCTCGCCTTCGTCTTCGCCAATTACGCCCTTGAGGCCGGCATCGATACCAACAGCGCGCTGATCGTGGAAAAAGGCAAGGACCTGTACGTGGAGTACCTGGTTGCCCGCCCCGACAACCTGCAGGACCCTGGCATCCAGAAGCTCGCCCAGGCACTCAACTCGCCTGAAGTGCGCAACTTCATCCTGACCCGCTACAAAGGCCAGATCGCCCCTGGCTTCTGACCCCTGCCGCCCTCTGGTGACGGAGGGCATGGAACCCGAACATGAGCCGTTACCAGCAGCAAATCCAGCCAACCGATGCCCAGCTGTGCCTGCGTGGCATCCACAAACTCTACGGCGCGGTCAGTGCGCTCGACGACATCGACCTGCAGGTACGCCGTGGCGAGGTGTTCGGCATCATCGGCCGCAGCGGTGCGGGCAAGTCCTCGCTGCTGCGCCTGCTCAATCGCCTGGAAGCCCCCAGCGCCGGCCAGGTACTGATCGACGGCCAGGACATCGCCGGGCTGCACGGCAAGCCCTTGCACGCGCTGCGGCGCAAGGTGGCGATGATCTTCCAGCACTTCAACCTGCTGGCCAACAGCACGGTGGCCGAGAACATCGAGTTGCCGATGCGCATGGCCGGGGTGCCGCAACAGCAGCGTAGCGCCCGGGTGGACGAGCTGTTGCGCCTGGTCGGCCTGGCCGGCCGTGGCGGCGCTTACCCCGCGCAACTGTCCGGTGGCCAGAAGCAGCGCGTCGGCATTGCCCGGGCGCTGGTGCTGGAGCCACAGATTCTGCTGTGCGACGAAGCCACGTCGGCGCTGGACCCGGAAAGCACCCAGGCGATCCTCGACCTGCTGCGCAGCATCAACCAGCGGCTGGGCCTGACCATTGTTCTGATCACCCACGAAATGCAAGTAATCCGCGACCTGTGCGACCGTGTAGCCGTATTGGAACAAGGCCGCATCGTCGAGACCGGCGCGGTGTGGGAAGTGTTCGGCAACCCCCGGCACGCCGTCAGCCGCATCCTGCTCAGCGAGGCCACGCCAGCAGCGCAGGCCAGTACTGCCGGCAATCGCTACCTCGACTTGCACTACACCGGCGGCAAAGGGCTAACGCCAGACCTGGCAGCCATCGGTGCCGCGCTGGGCGATGGGGTGAGCCTGTTCTCGGGCTCGATCGCGCCGATTCAAGGGCGGTTTCTTGGGCAACTGCGCCTGGCCATCGCCAGTGCGACGCCGGACGACGAGCTGTTGCATCAGGCCAGGCTGCTGGCAGACCGTGCCGAGTGGGTATGAATCAAACATTAACCTCAAGACATTCACAGTTCCAGGTAGGAGGCAGCCCGAGCACAGGGTATTACTGCTACACCGGCAGCTCGGTGGTCAGCTTGATCTTTTCGATCGGCACTTCGGTCTGTTGCCGGCATGATCTGCCGCTGCACCTGCACTCCATTGACCCAAATCAAGCCCCCGCGCCGGGTTCGCGCGAGGATGGCTGCAAGCAAGGAATGACTCAAGCACCGCCAGGCGCACAGCGCTAGGGGTTCACCCCAGATCACTGTGCGCGGCCTTGGACAAGGAGCCCCACATGAGCCCGCTGAAACACATCCTGGTCGCCACCGACCTGTCCCCCCACGCTCGCAACGCGGCGGAGCGTGCTGCCTACCTGAGCAACGCGCAGCAGGCCTCACTAGACCTGCTCTACGTTGCCAACCCGGCCCCCTTCGAACGCCTCAAGCAGTTGGTGGCGCCTGATGACGACCTGTTGAAGCGCGTGCTGGACAGCGCCGGCGAAAAAACCCGCGCACTGGCAGCCCTGCTGTTCCAGCGCTACGACATTTCTGCTGGGGTGCAGGTCGCCAGCGGCTCGGTGATCACCGAGATCACCCGGGTGGTGCAGGACAAGCACAGCAACCTGCTGGTATGCGGAGCCAAGGGCCAGAGCGTGGCGCGGCGCCTGCTGCTGGGTTCAACCGTGCAGAAAATGCTAAACCACATGCCCTGCCCTTTGCTGGTGGTCAAACCGGCCCCGCGTGACGCCTACCGCACTGTGCTGGTGCCAGTCGATTTCTCACCGGTTTCGCTGCGCGCCATCAAACTGGCCAAAACCATTGCCCCGCAGGCCGAAATCATTCTGCTACACGTGTACGAAGCCCCGTTCGAAGGCAGCGTGCGCTTCGCCCATATCGACCACGACACCCTTACCCATTACCGCAATGTCATCCGCAAGGATGCGGAGGCGCAACTCGCTGCGCTGAGTGAGGCTGCCGGCATGGCCGATGCACGGCAGATTCTGGTGCACGGTGACCCTGGCTGGCTCATTGCCGAACAGGAACAGGAGCTGGAGTGCGACCTGATCGTGGTCGGCAAGCAGGGTGCAAGCGCGCTGGAGGAGCTGTTGGTTGGCAGCGTCACAAAGCACGTACTGAACGAATCGCAGTGTGATGTGCTGGTCTCTCCCTGACGCTCCGAACCCGACGGGTAGCCTCCATCCAGGGGCTGCCCTCTTGCGCTAGTGTGTAAATGGCAGCCTTGCAACGGTTCAAGAAAAGCACGACACTCGCTATATACTTTTCTATATATCGACTTTCAAAAGCCCAGATGAAACCGTGATGTACGCTCAACCCGTCATGCCAGACACTGCCAACGATGACGCTGACGCACCGTTAGCCGCGATCAATCACTCACTGGGCAACCCCGGTATACAACGCAAGAATCGCAAACTGATCCTGCAAGCTGCCAGCGAATCGTTCGCCACGACCGGTTTCACCGCCACCCACTCGCACGATATTGCCGAGCGCGCCGGGGTGCCCAAGGCCAATCTCTATTACTACTTCCAGACAAAAGAGAACCTGTACGTCCAAGTGCTGATGGGTTTTATCGAGCCGCTGGTGAGGGCCTCGGCCGCATTGCGAAAAAGCGACAACCCGATCGTGGGCTTGCGGGCCTATATCAAAGCCCGCATTCGCATCATCCGGGAGCACCCGTTCAGCGCCGCCGTGTTCAGCCAGGAGTTGCTCTCAGGGGGCAAGCGCCTGCCTGAGGTGTGCAAGAACATGCTGCTGGAGGAAGCCAGGCGCAACGTCGCCTGCCTGCGCAACTGGATCGATGATGGCCGGCTGGCACCCTGCGACCCCGAGCACCTGATGATTTTCATCTGGTCGGCAACGCGCACCTACACCAATCTGGCCTGGCAAATGTCGCAGCTCAGAGGCGTGCCCCGGCCTGACAAGTCGGACTTTGATCGTGCCACCCGCACGGTCACCCAGATGGTGCTGGGCGGTGTCGTGCCGGGCCAGAAAGCGGCTATGGCATCGTCATGAAGCTTGCCTTACCTACGCAAGATCACCAGACTGGCGAAGCGGTAGCTGTTTAAGCGCCGATGTGACTTGCGCAAGCAACGCTGCAGAACTGCTTGCCCCGTCCACGTTCAACACCGGGGCTGCCTGCCCTGCCAGCCAGCGCTCATGCCACGCCCGGTTGCGGCCGGTAAAGTTCGGGTCGTCATACTGAGCAGCCCACTCCCTGAACCCCACGTGTATCTCGTGCATGTCACCACCCGGGGCGATGCGCTCGCCAAAGCGCGCCTTTTCACGTGCAGCCAGCCGTTCAAGACGCACGGGCGTTGGTGTTACCACGAACACCGTCAGGTCGACATGGGCCAGCAAGGCATCACCCCAGACCATGCAAGAGCCGCTCAGCACCCAGTCGTCCTCGCCGAGCGCTTGCTGGATCAAAGGCACACGTTCATCGGCCGGCCGTTTGGTGGTAAACGGCGGATTGGTGGGCATCCAGTAGAAGTCATCGACGTCGGCGTGGCGCAGATCGAGTTGCGTGGCGAGGTGCTGCCCCAGCGTGGTCACGCCTGCACACGATGCACCGGTAATGTAGATGCGCAATTGTTCCTCCTTGAATACCAGCGGTTTTCCGGGCCGGAAAGATATCCCATAAGCGCCTCGTCGGCTTGGAACTTCGATCACAATGCGTCACCTGCCGCTCTATGCCAGGCGTTTCATCGATAGCGCTGATGATTACTATCAAGCGGCCTGCCTGTCGGCATGGCAAGGCCGTCCCTATAATTGCCTGCAAATCCTTCCGCTCCTGCGCCTGCTACAGGCGACATCCCTCATGGAACCGACCCCCATGCCAAGCAACCGCCAGGCCCCTCGCGGCCTTCCCGAACATAATCAACAGAGTGTCACACAGCAATGGCTGGCAATCCTCTCGGTCGCCGTGGGTGCATTTGCCCTGGTCACCAGCGAGTTCCTCCCGGTGGGGGTGCTCAACGATGTGGCCAGTGACCTTGGCATCAGTGCAGGCCTTGCCGGCCTGATGGTGACGCTGCCCGGCATCATGGCCGCGCTGGCCGCCCCGTTGATTTCCGTGGGCGTCGGCGCGCTGGACCGGCGCTACCTGCTGATTGGCCTGACGCTGATCATGATCATCGCCAACACCATCGTGGCCTACGCCGTCGACTTCAACCTGCTGTTGGTCGGCCGCGTGCTGCTGGGTGTCAGTATCGGTGGCTTCTGGGCGACCGCCATCGCCCTCAGCGGCCGCCTGGCCCCCGACGGCATGGGCGTGGCCAAGGCCAACTCCATCATCATGGCCGGCGTTACCCTGGCGACCGTAGTGGGCGTGCCCGTGGGCACCTGGCTGAGCGGCCTGATGGGCTGGCGCATGACCTTCCTGGTTACCGCACTGGTGGGCATACCCGTGCTGCTGGCGCAGGTATTTTTGCTGCCGCGTCTGCTGCCGGAAAAGGCCATTCGCATCAGCGACCTGCCGGCCTTGTTCATCAACCCGCAAGCGCGGGTCGGCTTGATCGCCGTGCTGCTGATCGGCCTGGCGCACTTTGCCGCGTACACCTATGTTGCCCCGTTCTTCAAACAGAATGCCGGCTTCGACGGGCCTACGATTGGCTCACTGTTGCTGCTTTACGGCGTCGCCGGGTTCATGGGCAACATTTTCGCGGGCTACGCTGCCAACCGCAGCGTGCGGCATACCTTGATGCTGGTCGCGGTCATGATTGCTGTCAGCACCGCCCTGTTCCCGCACTTCGCCACCGGCATGACCGGCGCCGCGATGCTGATCGCGCTGTGGGGCTTCGCCTTCGGCGCGTTCCCGGCCTGCGCCAACATCTGGATGTTTGTGGTAGCGCCCAAGGATGTCGAACGTGGCATGCCGCTGTTCGTGGCCATGTTCCAGGTGATCATTGCACTGGGCTCGTTCTTCGGCGGGCAGGTGGTCGACCATATGGGCACCGCGGTGCTGTTGAGCCTGGCCACGGCGCTGGTGGGCTGCGGCTTTGTCACCGTGCTGGTGCTGGGCCGCAACGTCAGCAATAACCTGGCAGCACAGCCGGGCTGAGCAGCCGCCCAAGGCGATTGCCTGGCGGGTAAACCGGATCGCCGCACCGCCGCGCCCACAGGTTCCGCGCCGCGTTGTGCCCACGCTGTACCTGCAAGAGCGGCCTTGTGTCGCGAAAGGGCCGCCACGCGGCCCCAATGGTCGATACAGAAGAAAGGTCAGGCCAGCGGGTACAACGCCTCATCGAACTGCGCCAGGCGCGGGAACACCAGTGGCTGGTCGTCCGAAAGCTGCTCCAGCCGTTGCTGGTACTGCTGCAAAAAGCCCTGGCGCGCCTCATCGCTGATATACGGCACATGCCAGGCCACAAACGGCGGCAGCACCTCGAACCCGACATAGGCCAGCGTGCCCCGCAGTATTGGCCGCAGCATGTCCTCCAGCGGCCCGTGAATCGCCCCGTCGCCAAACATGTGCTCGCGCCCGCCCAGTGTCACGGTCACCAGCGCCTTCTTGCCCGCCAACCCGCCCTGGTCGTAGAAACGCTTGCCGCCATAGCACACCCCCGACACCAGCACCCGGTCGATCCAGCCCTTGAGCATGGCCGGTGCCGAGAACCAGAAAATCGGGAAGTTCAGCACCAGCAAGTCGGCCCACAACAGCTTGTCCAGCTCCTGCTGGATGTCCGCAGCAATGGCCCCGCGCTTGACGCCCTGGCGCTGCTCCAGGGCATACACCAGGTACTCGGGGTTCTCGCGCTGGGGGAAGTCATCGGCACTGGCCACCGGGTTCCAGCCCATGGCGTACAGGTCGCTGACCTGCACCTGGTGGCCCTGGGCGCGGAAGGTTTCCACGGCCTGGTCCCGCAGGGCAGCGGTGAACGATTGCGGTTCGGGGTGAGCGTGGACGATCAGTACATTCACAAACATTCTCCTTACACAAAACAGGTTGTCTTGCGGCGGTGGCTCAGCACTGTACGGCTTTCACCTCGACGAACTCCGCCAGGCCCTCTTCGCCCCACTCGCGGCCGTTGCCCGACTGTTTGTAGCCACCGAACGGCGCCTGGTAGTTGAACCCGCCACCGTTGATGAAGCACTGCCCGGCCCGTATCTGCCGCGCCAGCGCCAGGCCGTGGTCGCGGCTGCCCGCCCACACCGCGCTGGACAGGCCGAACGGCGAGTCATTGGCCAGCGCCAGCGCCTGGGCCTCGTCGGCGTAGGGGATCAGGCACAGCACCGGGCCGAAGATTTCTTCCTGGGCAATGCGCATGCGGTTGTCGACGTCGGCGAACAACGTGGGCGCCACGTAGAACCCGCGCTCGAAGCCGCCGTGATCACCACCGCACAACAAGCGCGCGCCCTCCTCCTGGCCCTGGCGAATGTAGTCGAGCACCGTGCGCCGCTGGCCTGCCGAACACATCGGCCCCAGGAAACTGGCCGGATCACGCGGGTCGCCCATGACCAGTGCACGGGTTTCGGCCTCGGCGATTTCCAGCGCCTCGGCGTAGCGGCTGGCCGGCAGCAGCATGCGGGTCAGTGCCGTGCAGGTCTGCCCCGAGTTGATCATCACGTCCTGTACACCATGGCGCACCGCAGCGTGCAGGTCGGCGTCGGCGGTAACCAGCAACGGCGATTTGCCACCCAGTTCCAGGCACACCCGCTTCACCGTCGGCGCGGCCGCTTGCGCCACCCGCACCCCGGCACCGGTGGAGCCGGTGAATGACACCATGTCCACCTGCGGGTGCCGGGCCAGGGCCTCACCCACCTTGGCCCCCGGGCCGCTGACCAGGTTGAACACCCCGGCCGGCAGGCCGATGGCATCGATCATTTCGGCCAGCACAAATGCGTGCAGCGGCGTTTCCTGGCTGGGCTTGACCACCACCGTGCACCCGGCAGCCAGGGCCGGCGCCAGCTTGCCGATCATCTGGTGCAGCGGATAATTCCACGGGTTGATGAATGCGCACACGCCAACCGCCTCGCGGTACACCAGCGAATTGCCGACTTCGCGCACCTCGTCCATCAGCCCGGCCAGTTCGGCATACTGTTCCAGCCCGGCTATCGGGCCTTCGACCTGCACCGCCTGGCACCATTGCACCGGCATGCCCAACTCGTCGGTAATGACCTCGGCCATTTGCCCCGCACGGTTTTTCAGCTGTGCGACCAATGCCCGGATGTACCCGGCGCGCACGCTGGACGGCGTGCGCGACCAGCCATCGAAGGCCCGCCGCGCCGCCATCACCGCCCGCTCGACATCGGCCTCGGCGCCCAGCGGTACCCGGCCAATGGCCAGTTCGGTGGCCGGGTCGATCACCTCAGCCATGCCCTGCCCGCTCGGCACCTGCCAGGCGCCATCGATGTACAGCCGCGCATACTCACGCATGGCCGTACTCCCGCTTCAGTTCGTCGGCACAGCAGGCGATGCGCTGGCAGGCATCGACCAGCGCCGCATTGCCCAGCACCAGGCCCAGGCGGATATGCCCGGCAGCGCTGGGGCCGAACGCTTCGCCGGCAAGCACCGACACGCCCTGGCTGTCCAGCAGGTAGTCGGCAAAGGCCTGGGCACTTACGCCGGTCTCACGGATATCAACCATCACGAACATGCCACCATCGGGCTTCAGCGCCTTGAGGCCCGGGCAACCAGCCAGCTGTTCGCACACCAGGTCACGGCGCTGGCGGTAGGCCTCGCGCATGGCGTCCAGCTCGGGCAACGGCTGTTCCAGCGCCACCACGGCGGCGTCTTGAATGAAGTCCGGCGAGCCGTACAACATGCACAGGGCGAGGTTTTCCAGGTGGGCGGCCAGCTCGGCCGAACCGACCACCCAGCCCACCCGCCAGCCCGTCATGGCGTGCGACTTCGACAGGCTGTTGAGGGTGGCGGTGCGCTCGGCCATGCCCGGCAGGCTGGCAGGGCTGACATGCTCGCCCTCGTACAGCAACTCGCTGTACACCTCGTCGGAGATCAGCCACAGGTCGTGGGCAATGCACAGTTCGGCCAGTGCTTCCCAGGTAGCACGGGGCAGGCTTGCCCCCGACGGGTTGTGCGGGCTGTTCAAGGCCAGCGCGCGGGTGCGCTGGGTAATGCGCTCGGCCACGTCTCGCGGGCATACCCTGAAGCCGTTCTCCGGCTTGACCGGCACCGGCACCACCTTGGCGCCACAGGCACCGAACACCGCCTCATAGGTCACATACATCGGTTCGGCGACAAGCACCTCGTCGCCAGGGTCCAGCACGCACTGGGCCACGCAGTACAGCGCGCACTGGGCCCCCGCCAGCACCGTCACCTGGTCGGCGTCGACAGCCTGGCCGCTACGCTGCTGGTGGCGCCTGGCGATGGCCTGGCGCAGGGCCAGCTTGCCGCGTACATCGGCGTAATGGGTATGACCGGCCTGCAGGCTGTCGATGGCTGCCTCGACAATCGGCTGGGGGGTGTCGAAGTCCGGGTCACCCACCGACAGCAGCAGGATGTCCTTGCCCTCGGCCTGCAGCGCCAGGGCGCGGTAGTGGATGTCCCAGGCCGCAGCCCCGTCGCCGGCGATGCGTTGGGTAAGCTTGGCGTAGCGCATGGCAATCTCCCTTGAATGGCGGTTTCAGTCGACGAGGATCTTCGGGTTGGAGCTGCCCCATACGGTGTACAGGTCGGCCAGCAGTGCGCCGTTGATTTCTTCCATCTCGGCCTGGGTGATTTCGCCTCCGGCCTGCGTGCCGAACAGCACCACTTCGTTGCCACCCTTCACGTCCGGGAAGTCGGTGACATCAACCATCAGCGTGTTCATCGACACCTTGCCCACCACCGGTATGCGGTGGCCGTTGATCAGCACATGGCCCTTGTTGGTGAACACCCGGCGATAGCCATCGGAATAGCCGACGGTGATGTTGGCCAGGCGCGAATCACGGGCCAGGGTGAAGGTGCGGTCGTAGCCGACAGTGTTGCCGGCCGGATAACTGTGCACCGCTGCCACGTGTGACTTGAACTGCATGGCGCGTTTGTATTCGGTGCGCGCCGGCACGGTGTCACCGAACAGCGCGCCACCGGTGCGTACCATGTCCAGGCGCGCCTCCGGCACCTCCAGGGTCGCGAACGAGTTGGCGGCGTGCAGGGTGAGCTTGCTGCGGTCGAGTTTTGCGTGCTTGATCAACCAGTCGGTCTGCTCGTTGAAGGCCGTCAGGCCCTTGCGCACATCGTCCTTGTCTTCCACGGCGAAGTGGGTCATCAGCGCGACCAGCTTGAGGTGCTTCTGGTCGGTGATCTGCAGCGCTTCGCCACGACCGGACCAGGTGGCCATCTCCACCCCGTTGCGGCTCATGCCGCTGGAGTTGAGCGCCATGTGAATGCGCAGCGTCTTGCCGTGGCGCGCGGCGATGGCATCGACCTGGCGGGCGAATTCGGCGCTGCCCACCAGCTCTTCCATGTCGTATTGCAAGGCGTCTTCCAGCTCGCTGAGACTGGCCAGGCGCACCCGTACCAGTTGCCCGGTGAAGCCACTGGCGCGCACCACGCGGGCCTCCTCGTTGCTGGCCACCGCCACGCAGGGCACGCCCTGGGCGATGATCGACGGCATTACCAAGCCGATACCGTGGCCATAGGCATCGGCCTTGAGCACGGCACACAGCTTGGACTTGCCGGCCAGCTCGGCCTGCAGGGTGCGGATGTTGTGCTGCAGGGCGCTGGCGCTGATTTCGACCCAGGCGTTGCTGTTTTGCACGGTCAGGGCGTTGGTACCGTTGTCCATCGACAGCGGGGGGGCGGCATACAGTGGGGCTTGGCCGGTGATCAGCAGGGCCAGGGATGCGGCCAGAAGTGAACGGCGAAATGGCATGTGGGTTTCTCTTGTTCTTGTCGTTGTGCGCGCCTTAACAGACGCTGGTGTGTTTGAGTTCGATAAAGGTCACGCCGGGTGTGGCGAAACCGCTGGCCAGGTCGGCCTGCAGCGCGTCCAGGTCACGCGGCTGGCGCACCGCGCAACCAAAGGCACGGGCCAAGCCGATGAAATCGGGGTTGCGCGGCAGCACGCCAACCGGCTCGATGTTCAGGCCGAGCATGTCATCGCGGATCTGGCCGAGGGCGTCGTTGTTCCACAACAGCACCACCAACGGCCGGTCCAGCTCCTCTACGGCCGTGGCCAGCTCCTGGGCGGTATAAAGGAAACCGCCGTCGCCCACCAGCACCAGGCCCGGGCGATGGTCGGTGGCGAGCATGCCGCCGATGCCGGCCGGCAGGCCGTAGCCGAGTGTGCCGTAGCCGGTAGGATGCAGCCAGCTGCGCGGCGCCCGGCTGGCGAAGGCGTAGTTGCCGGTGTAGGCCAGTTGGGTCATATCGCTGCTGATGAACGCGTCGTCGGGCAGCACGGCGGCAATGCGGTCAAGAATCGCCTGATGGGTGGCCTGCAACGGTGCATGCCCGTTGCGGATGGCCTGGCGCAGGTTGCGCACCGTTTCGCTGGCCTGGGCCGGGTCTCGGTCGAGTGCTGGCAGGTGTTCGAGCAAGCCGGCCAGGGTTTGCCGGGCATCACCCTGCAAGGCAATGGCACAGGGGTAGAAGTCGTTGAACTTGCGCGGGTCGATGTCCACGCGCAATAGCTCGCCAGTGATCGGCAGGCGCTCGCGCCAGAAATCGGTGTCGGCCATTTCGGTGCCCACGGCCAGTACCACATCAGCCTCGCTGATCAACTGCCAGCCAGGTTCCACGCACAGGCTGGAACCGGCATTCAGGGGCGCCTGCGGCGGCAGCAGGCCCTTGCCGGCCACGCTGGTGAACACCGGTGCCGCCAGCCGGGCGCTCAACTGCGCCAGCTGCTCGGCCGCGTGCAGCGCACCACCACCGGCGATGATCATCGGCCGCTTGGCCGCTGCCAGCCTCAGCGCAGCCTGGTCGAGGGTTTCGCGGCACGGCAGGCCACGCTCGGGGCGGTGCACCACCTCATCACTCCAGTCGCGGCTGACAGGGGCAGCCAGCACGTCCAGCGGCACCGAAATGTGCACCGGGCGCGGCCGTTCGCTGTCGAACACGGCCCAGGCGCGGGCAATCAGCTCGGGCAGGTCGTCGCCGCGCAACGCCACGGCCGAGAACGCGGTAATCGGCGCAGTCATGGCGCGCTGGTCCTGGGTTTCGTGCAGGCAGCCCCAACCCTTGCCCAGGCTGGCGGTATGGTTGACGCTGGAAATCACCAGCATCGGGATGGAATCGGCATAGCCCTGGCCGATGGCGGTGGCGGCGTTGGTCACCCCCGGGCCGGTGATGACGAAGCACACCCCCGGCTTGCCGCTCACCCGCGCATAGCCGTCAGCCATGAAACCGGCGCCCTGCTCGTGGCGGGTCAGCACATGGCGAATACCGCTGCCCGGCAGGCCACGGTACAGCTCCAGGGTGTGCACCCCGGGGATGCCGAACACGGTCTGCACGCCGTAGTTGGCCAACAGGCGCACCAGCGCCTGGCCGGCAGTCAGGGTAAGGTCATTCATGTCGTTCTCCTTGCGCCTGGCCGAGGCGGATCAGCGCGTCGACCGCGGTGGTGCCGTGGGCACCGACCATCAATGGGTTCACATCCAGCTCCAGCAGCTGCCCGGCGTTTTCGCAGGCGTAATCGGCCACCGCGCGGATGGCCGCCACCAAGGCGTCGAGGTCGGCGGCCGGGCGGCCACGGAAGCCTTGCAGCAAGCTGGCGCTGCGCAGGTTGAGCAGTGCGGCGCGGATGGCGCTGTCGGTGGTGGGCAGCAACAGGCTGACACTGTCCTTGAGCAGTTCGACCAGTACACCACCGGCACCAATCACCAGGGCCAGGGCAAAGTCGGGTTCACGTTTGATGCCCACTATCAGCTCGGCCAGCGGCGGCTCTGCCATGGGTTCGAGCAGTACCTGGTCGAACGCGACGTGCGGGGCGTAGGCTGCGATGCGCTGGCGCATCTGCACCAGTGCGGCTTCCAGGGCGGCGGCATCGCGCAGGTTCAGCGCCACCGCACCGGCCTCGGTCTTGTGCGGCAGCTGTGCGCTGACCGCCTTCATTACCAGCGGGTAACCCACGCGGGCGGCGTCTGCCACGGCGCGCCCGGGCGTACTCAGCAGGCCCGCTGGCACCGGCAAGCCGAAGGCGCGCAGGGCTTGCTTGGATTGCCATTCGTCCAGCAACCGGCTTTCGCCCGTGAGGGCCTGCGGGCACAGCGGTATCCGTGCAGCCTCGCCCTGCTCCAGCAACCGCTGGCGGTTGCGTTGATAAGAGACAATCCGGCCCCACGCAGCCAGCCCGTCTTCCACGCCCTGCAGCGCGGCGATGCCCCGGGCATGCAGGCGCTCACGCGCACTGGCGGGCAGCAGCTCCGGGAAGGCGGAGGTGACAAAACCGATCTTGCCGTGACGCTCCAGCGCATCGCAGTACAGCGCCAACAGCAGGTCGCACTCCTTGCGCTCGCCAGTGACCGCCGCCGGATAGTCCAGCACCAGCATGGCGGCATCAGCTGCCCCGCTCAGCGTGCTGTCGAGCATGCGTTGCAGCGCCGCTTCATCGCCCCAGATGGCAGTGGTGAAATCAAGCGGGTTGACCAGGTTGGCATAGGCCGGCAGCACTTCGGCCAGTGCCGTCACCTGCCCTTGTTCAAGCTTGGGCAGGTGTAAATGGTTGCGTTCGGCATAATCGGCGATCAGGCCAGCATCGCCGCCTGAACAGGCCAGCGCGATCAGTTCGCCATCTGCCGGCAAGCGCCCGCAAGCGGCGGCCTTGAGCGTTTCGACAAAGCTCACCGGGCCGCTGACGCGGATCACGCCCAGCCGCTGGAACAGGCTGTCGTACAAGGCATCGGAGCCGGACAACGAGCTGGTGTGGCTGAGCGCCAGTTCAGCGCCGATCTGCGACACGCCAGTCTTCAGGGCAATGATCGGCGTGCCCTGCTGCAGCGCCTTGTGCGCGGCGCGTGCAAAACCCGGCACGTTCTTCAAGCCTTCCAGGTGCAGCCCGATGGCCGTTACCCGTGGGTCGTCGAGCAGCACGTCCATCAGCTCGGCCACGCCCAGTTGCGCCTGGTTGCCGACCGATGCCATGTAGGCCACCGGCAGCGAGCGGTCGCTCATGGACAGGTTGTAGGCAAAGTTGCCGCTCTGGGTGAGGATCGCCACGCCCTTCTCCACCTGCTGGCCACCATGGGCCACCGGCCACAGGGCTGCACCGTGCAGGTAGTCGAGCAGGCCATAGCAGTTGGGGCCGAGCAGGGCCATGTTGCCGGCCGCAGCGAGCAGGCGCAGCTGCAACTGGCGGCCCTCTTCGCCGCTTTCGGCAAAGCCGGAGGCATAGCAGATGGCACCACCGGCGCCACGCGCGGCCAGTTCGGCAACGCATTGCAAGGTCAGCTCACGGTTGGTGGCGATGAACACCGCGTCCGGGGCGTAAGGCAAGTCGGCCACGCGGGCCACGCACGGGATGCCCTCCAGGCTTTCATGCTGCGGGTTGACCAGCCACAGCTCGCCGCCAAAGCCACCTTCGGCGCAGCGCTTGAGCGCCCGCGCCATGCTGCGCCCGCCAACGAAGGCCAGGTGCCGGGGCGCCAGCAGGCGCTTGAGGTTGTCACGAATCGATTGCGACATGGGTGTTCTCCTGGCGCTCAGCGCAGCAGCGGGCGCAGCAGTTCGCGGGCGATGATGTGCCGCTGGATTTCCGAGGTGCCCTCCCAGATGCGCTCGATACGCGCGTTGCGCCAGATGCGCTCGACCGGCCCTTCGTCCATCAGGCCCATGCCACCGAAGAGCTGCACGGCTTCGTCGGCCACCTTGCCCAGCACTTCGCTGGCAAACAGCTTGGCCATGCCGGCTTCGCCGTCGGTCATGCTGCCCTGGTCCATCTTCCAGGCGGTGTGCAGGGTGAGCATTTCGGCGGCGCGGATCTGCGTGGCCATGTCGGCCAGCTTGAACGACACGCCCTGGTAGCTGCCGATGGGCTGGCCAAACTGCTTGCGGTCGGCGGCCCATTGCAGCGACAGGTCGAGGGCGCGTTGGGCCTGGCCCACGCAGTTGGCGGCAACCATCACACGGCCGGCGGTGAGCCAGGCGTTGGCCACTTCCCAGCCCTTGCCGACCTCGCCCAGCACCTTGCTGGCCGGCACCCGGCAGTCATCGAAGAACAGCTCATAGGTGTGGTAGCCACGGTTGCTCACGCACTTGGGGCCGCGGCGGATGGTCATGCCCGGTGTGCCACGGTCGACCAGCAGCGCCGTGACCGCATTGCGCTTGCGCCCGTTGTGCTCGTAGGTGTCGGTGACCGCGAAGACGATGGCGAAATCGGCGTGGCCGGCGTGGCTGATAAAGTGCTTGCTGCCGTTGATGACAAAGTCGTCGCCCTGGCGCACGGCGCGGGTCTTGATGGCGTTGGCATCGGAGCCGGCACCCGGCTCGGTGAGGGCGAAGCAGTCGGTTTTCTCGCCCTGCACGCAAGGCAGCAGGTAGTCGTTGATCTGCTCGTCCTTGCAGGCCATGAGGATTTTCGACGGGCGTGCGACAAACACGTGCAGCGCCCAGGACACCTTGGACAGCTCGCGTTCGATCAGCGCCTGGGACAGGTAGTCCAGGCCACCGCCGCCGACTTCCTCGGGCATGTTGAAGGCATAGAACCCGGCAGCGATGGCCTTGCCCCGGATGTGCGCGGCCAGCTCAGGCGACACGGCATCGGCGCGGTCTACCGCTTCCTCATGGGGCAGCAGCTCTTTGGCAACAAAGCTGCGTACCGCTTCCACCAACATTTCTTGTTCTTGGGTCAGTTGGAAATTCATCTGCGAAGGTCCTGGTCAGGGTCGGTATCGGGTTACTGGCCGGTAAAACGGGGGGCGCGGCGTTCAACCGAGGCTTGCAGCGCCTCGGCGCCATCCTGGCTGCGGCCGCACAGCAGGCCGGCGTGGCGCTCGGCTTCCAGCTGCTCGGCCAGGGTGCGGTGGGCGCCGTCGCGGATCAGCTGCTTGGTCTGCGCGTAGGCGAACGTCGGGCCATTGGCCAGGCGCCCGGCCAACTCGGCCGCCACGGCGGGCAGTTGCTCGTCGGCGCAGACTTCGCTGACCAGCCCGGCCGCCAGGGCGCGCTCGGCACCCCACAGTTCATCGAGGAACAACAAACGCATGGCCTGCTCGCTGCCAATCAGCCGTGGCAGGTGCCAGCTGGCGCCGGCATCGGGGCTGTAGCCCATGCTGGTGTAGCCGGCCTTGAAGCGCGCAGAGGCGGCGGCGATACGCAGGTCGCAGCACAGGCTGAGGTCCATGCCACCGCCCACGGCGGTACCGTTGATGGCGGCGATGGTGGGCTTGTCGAGGCTGTGCAGGCGCAACATCAGGGCGTGGGCGGTTTCGGTCCAGCCGTAGCTTTCCAGGGTGCCTGCGGCTTCGGCGGCAGCCCATTCGGCCAGGTCGGCACCGGCGCAGAAGGTGCGGCCGCTGCCAGTGAGCACCACCACGCGCACGGCCGGGTCGGCGTTATGGCTGTCGAGCAAGGCGTGCAGTTGCTTGAGGGTGGGGATGTCCAGCGCGTTGCGCTGCTCTGGGCGGTTGAGGGTGATCCAGGCAACGCCGGCTTCGACCTTGCTCAACAGTGACGACGACGGGGTGGTCATGGGGGGCCTCGGTGTTGTTGTGATGGTTTTGGGAGGGCTTGATGAGGGAGATACTAAACGAGTGTTCAACAAGGCGGCAATTGTCGGGGGGTTGGCCTGTAACAGCCTTCGAAACCTACCTAACCTATTGTTTTTTAAAAAGTTTATTTATTTTTATGACCGTGGATTTCGGGGTGATTGTTACAACTTTGTACAACTGGGAGATTGCCGGGGGCGCTTTGCGCCCCTTTCGCGACACAAGGCCGCTCCTACAAGAGACCGCGTGAGGCAGGACCTGCGTGAACGCTGGTCGGACCTGCGCGAAATCCTGTAGGAGCGGCCTTGTGTCGCGATGGGCCGCTAAGCGGCCCCGGCAATCTTCAGCCCAACACCGCAATCAAACCCCTGGCGCGCTCGGCTCAAAGGCCCCCTGCCGACGGCGGTTGACGAAGAAGTACGCCGCGTAGCACAGGGCAATGAACCCAAAGCCCCAGTACAACGACGGCCGCTGGGTTTCATCCAGCGCCAGGAACACGAACAGCGAGCTGCACAGGGTGATGCACAGCAGCGGCACCAGTGGGTACAGCGGCGCCCTGTACTTCAGGTCCTGCAGCTGCCCGCCTTCACGCAGGTAGGCCTGGCGGAAGCGGTACTGCGCCAGGGCGATGACGATCCAGGTCACGGTGCCGGACATGCCGCTCACCGCCATCAGCACCATGAACAGGGTGTCGGCGGCAATGAAGCTGGTCATCAGCGACACCAGGGCAAAGCACAGGGTGATGCTCAGCGCCCGCAGCGGTACGCCGCGCTTGCTCAGCGGTGCCAGGCTTTTCGGCGCCATGCCGCTCTTGGACATCGCCCAGAGAATGCGCGTAGAGGCATACAGCCCGGAGTTGCCCACCGAAAGGATGGCGGTGAGGATGACGAAGTTCATCACGTCGGCAGCAAAGGGAATGCCGACCATGTCGAACACCTGCACGAACGGGCTTTCCATCAGCCCGGCCTGCTCGTACGGCACAATGGCCGACAACACGGCAATCGCCAGCACGTAGAAAATCAGCACGCGAAACACCACGTTGCGCACTGCCCGCGGGATGCTCTTTTCCGGGTGCTCGGTTTCACCGGCCGCCACGCCCATGATTTCACAGCCCTGGAACGCATAGACCACGGTCATCATCACCGCGAACACTGCCGACAGGCCGTGGGGGAACAGCGACTCGCCCACCAGGTTGTCCAGCATCGGCGCCGGTGCCCCGCTGCTCAGCGGGATGGCGCCGAAGATCACCAGCAGGCCGATGATGATGAAGCCAACGATGGTCGCCACCTTGATGCCCGAGAACCAGTACTCGGCCTCGCCAAAAGCGCGAGTGGCCAGGGCGTTGAGGCCGAACAGCACGACCACGAACAGTGCCGACCAGTACCAGATCGGCACCTCGGGGAACCAGCGGGTCATCAGCATGCCGGCGGCGGTGAACTCCAGGCCTACGGTTGTGGCCCAGCTCATCCAGTACACCCAGCCGATCATGAAGCCGGTGGCCGGGCCGATGTACTTCGTGGCATGGGCCTGGAACGAGCCGGACACCGGCATCTGCACCGACAGTTCGCCCAGGCAGACCATCACCAGGTACATCAGCAGGCCGGCCACCAGGTAGGCCAGGATCGCGCCCACCGGCCCGCCCTGGTTGATGGTCACGCCCGAACCCATGAACAGGCCGGTGCCGATCACCCCACCCAGCGACAGCATGAAGATGTGCCGGCTTTTCAGGGCGCGGGTGAGCTGGATTTTTTCAACGGGGTCAGTCATGGCGCACCTCACCCTTGCGGCAGGTACGTTTGGTGATGCGAAGGAGGGGCTGAGCGCTACGGCATGTCATTATTCTTGTCTCCAATAAGCCTCATGGACCGCGTGCAACACGGTTGCCATCGATTATTGGAAACGGATGTAAGGTGCCGTTGTACGAACGGATCGAAGATGTAAAAAGTCGTAAGTTTTTTGTACGTCAGCTCTGGATCAAGTGTTCCAGGGTCGCACGGGCCTGGCCGAGCTGGCTTGCCAGTGGTTCGGCGAGGGTGTTCAGTGCCTGCCCGTCATGCTCGCGGGCCGCATCCTCCAGGCGTCGCAACAGCGCAGCCAGGCCAGAAAACCCCAGGGAATCACAACTGCCGGCCAGGCGATGGGCCAGGTGCAGCACTTCGGTATAGTCCTGGGCTGGCAGCGCCTCGGCCAACGCCGTGGCGTGCTGCTCCAGTGACTGGCGCAACACGTTCAGCAGGCCTTGCAGCTTCTGCTCGCCCAGCAGCGAGCGGTGGGTGGCCAGCAGCGACCAGTCCATGTTCGCGTCAATACTGGCCTGTTCGGTCGGCGTCGCGTCGGCCAGTGCCTGACGCAGGTTGGCCAGCCGAAGAGGCTTGGCCAGCACCCCTTGCATGCCGGCTTCCAGGTAACCCGACACTTGCCCCGGTTGCACGCCAGCGGTCAGCGCCACTATGCGGCTGCGGTGGTTAGGCCCGGGGGTGGCGCGAAGCTGCCGGCACAGTTCCACTCCGCTCATGCCTGGGAGGTGAACGTCGAGCAGGATCAGGTCGAAGCGCCGCTGTGCGCACAGCTGCAGAGCCTGCCCGGCATCTTCGGCAAAGCTCACCCGGTGGCCATCGCGCACCAGCAGGCCGCCCGCCACCTCTCGGTTCAGCGCGACGTCCTCGACCACCAGGATATCCAGGCTGGCGCTGGCCGCCGGGGCCGGGGTAGTGGCCGCATCTGGCTGCCCAAGGGCAATGTCGAGTTCGAACCAGAAGCAACTGCCCTGCCCTTGCACACTGTCCAGGCCAATGTTGCCCCCCAGGTTTTCCACCAGGTGCTTGCAGATCGCCAGGCCCAGGCCGGTGCCGCCATAGCGGCGGGCCACGGCCTCGCTGGCCTGGACGAAGCGGTCGAAGATTTTTGCCTGTACGGCCGGCTCGATGCCGATGCCATTGTCATGGACCGACAGCCGCAGGCGCTGCGTGGCCGCATCGCTGGCCAGCACCTGCACCTTGAGCCGCACCTGGCCGTGCTCGGTGAACTTGATGGCATTGGCCAGCAGGTTGCTGAGCACCTGGCGCAGGTACTGCTCGGCGCCGTGCTGGTAACCGGCCAATTGCTCATCAACCTCCAGATGCAGTGTGTCGCCGTTGTCCACGGCCATGGGTTCGAGTAGCGCCAGCACTTCCTGGCACAACTGACGCAGCGAAAAACCGACCAGCTCGGCGCGGCTCTCACCTTCTTCAAGCCGGGCGAAATACAGCACTTCGTTGAGAATCGCCAACAGCCCCTCGCCGGCCTTGTACAAGGCTTCCAGGCGCTGGCGGTCGGCGGCTTCCAGCCGGCCACCGCGTAGCAGCTCGGCCATGCCCAGGATACCGTTGAGCGGGGTGCGCAACTCGTGGCTCATGGTCGCCAGGAAGCGCGATTTGGCCAGGTTGGCGGCCTCGGCGTCATCCTTGGCCCGGGCCAGGCTGGCGGTACGTCGTTCGACCATGGCCTGCAGTTCGTCGCGTTTGTCTTGCAACGCCAGGCGGTCGCGCTCGCGGCGTTCGATGTCACTGAGGATGGCGCGGCGCATGTCGTCCAGGGCATTGGCCACCGTGTCGATTTCGTCGGGGCGCGATGAACGGCGGCGCCCCAGGCGCAGCGGCTCCTGCCACTGGCCGGCGCCAATACGCCGGGCGAACTCGGCCATCACTTGCAGATGACGAGTGACCAGCCGATAGAACAGCCCCGACAGCGCCACCGCCAGGCCACACAGGAACACACCCATCCACAGCAGGCTGGCAAGGCCGGTGGCGTACAGCCGACGGTGCACCGCCCCCAGGTCGATACTCACTTCCAGCTCACCCAGGTGCCTGGCCGGGCCCGAGGGGGGCTGATAGTCCAGGGGGAAGCGCTCGATGCGCAGCGGCCCTTGGGGTTCGGCCTCCCCTCGCAGCAGTTGAAAATCGTCGCTGACCAGGCGCACCCGGGCCACGTCAGAAAAATCCACCAAACCGCGCAATTGCGTATCCAGCTGCGCCTCATCCAGGTCCCACAGGCTGCGCTCCAGGCTGGCCAGGTAACCGGCGCGGATCAACGCCATGCGCGCCTCGATGTCGCGCATCTCGCGGCGGTATTCAAAATACAGCTGCACGCTACTGGCCAGTACGGTGAAGCACAGGCTGAACAACAGGATGAACCGCAGCAGGCGGCGCAGCAGGCCATCGGTGTGCAGGCGGATCATCGGGCATCTGCCGGCAGGTTGATCATGTCGCGGTAAGTGACCTCGCTCTGCTCCAGCCAGCGCGCGATCTCGCCAGCCTGGTTCATGCGCCGCAGCTGCGCGTCGATTTCGTCCATGTGCTGGCTCAGGGGTGATTGCCGCGATACGGCAACGCGCAGGTAGTCCACGCTCAGTGCGCTGGGCAGTACGCGGATATCCTGCGCACCGGGCAGGTGCTCGATGAACAGTTGGCCGGTGCGCCGCTCCTGGATCACGTAGTCGATGCGCCCGCGGATCAGCTTGCCGAAGTTCTGCTGGCTGGAAGACACCCGTTCGATGTTCTGGTGGCGGGCGACGAAGCGGTCGAATTCGGCGCCGTAGCTTTCGCCGTACAACAGGCCGCCGCGGTAACCGGCCAGGTCTTCCAGCTGCTGGAACTGCACCGGCCGCTTGCGGTTGTAGAACACGGCCACTTCCTCGCGCACCACCGGCTCCGTGGAAAAATGCATGCGCTGGTCACGCTGGTCGCTGTTGTAGGCCAGCACCACGTCCACCCGCCCGGCAGCAGCGTCCATCAGGCAGCGTTTCCAGTTGCCCAGCACCACGGTCTGCACGTCGTAGCCCATGCGTGCGAACAGTTCGCGCACCACGGTTGGCGCCAGGCCGCGTACCTGGTGGCCGTCGCTCCAGGACATCGGCGGGTACACCGGGTAATCGCAGTAGCGCACCGTCTGCGCCGCGCCGGCCGGCACGCTGAGCAACGCCAGCGCCATCCCCCAGGCACGGCGGGCGCGGTGGGTCATGCGGCCACGCTGGCAGTGAACAGGTAGCCGGTGCCGTGAATGGTGATGATCAGTTGCGGCTCGGCCGGGTCATCGTGCAGCTTGCGCCGCAGGCGACCGACCAGCACGTCGATGGAGCGGTCGTTGGGTACCCACTCGCGGTTGCGAATCTGGTCCATCAGCTGGTCGCGGCTCAGGGTATGGCCGCTGTTGCGCAGGAACACGCTGAGCAGCTGGAACTCACCGTGGGTCAGCAGGGTTTGCCCACCGCGTGGGTCGATCAGGCGACGGCGGTCGGTGTCCAGCGCCCAGTCGGCAAACTGCTTCAACGACTGCGCGCAGGCCGGTGCCGGGTGCACTTCGCGGGCATGGCGCACGCGGCGGATCAGGTTTTTGGCGCGCGATACCAGCTCACGGGGGTTGAGCGGTTTGATCACGTAGTCGTCGGCGCCGCATTCCAGGCCGACAATGCGGTCGATGTCGTCGTTGCGGCCGGTAATGAGGATGATGCCCACCTCCGAGCGCACCCGCAGCTCGCGGGTCAGGGTGAGGCCGTCCTTGCCAGGCAGGCGGATGTCCAGCAGCACCAGGTCGACATCCTGGCTGCCGAGCAGGGCCTCGGCCTTTTCCGCCGTGTCGGCACAGTGCACGTCATAGCCTTCCTGGGACAGATAGGCCTGCAGCAAGTCACGAATAAGCGGATCGTCATCAACGATCAATACCCGAGGCGTCATTGCGTGTTGTCTCTTTTTTATTGGTGTTGTTCTACACACTCGCGCCAGCAGCGTACTCGTTACTGAACAGACGATCAACAGCCCTCGGGCAGGCTGAAGCGCCGCCGACCGCCGGCCTGCAGGCCGTCGACCCAGGCCTCGCAGATAATCACGCCCTGCTCGGGGGTGAAGGTGCCGGGGTTGAGCCCCGACTCCAGCCACAGGCCATCGAGCAGGGCACTGAGGCTGATGGCCGCAAGATCGGCATCGAAGCCCTGCCAGCCCTCCTGCGTGGCCAGCTCGGCCAGCAACCGGCTCAGTTCCTTGCGGTACTCGCCGTAGGAATGGTCATGCACCTGGTTGATCGCATCGGCCGTCTTGACCGCGCCCCAGAACGCCAGCCAGGCGTCGAGCAGTTGCGGATCGAGCAGCTCTGCACAGAACGAGGCGCGGAAAAACGCCGACAGCCGCTCGCGGGCATTGGGCGCAGCCTGGGCCATGGCCTCACGCAACAGGCCCATCACCCGGCCGGTGACGGCCAGGTAGGCTTCGGCCACCAGTTCATCCTTGCCGGCGTAGTGGTGGCTGATCAGCCCGACCGAGACCCCGGCCTCGGCCGAAATCTTGCGGATCGAAGCCCCTTGGAATCCATGGCGTTTGAGGCACACCAGGGTCGCTTCGACCAGGTTGGCCTTGCGCAATTCCGGCAGCATGCGGTGGTAGCGGGCTTCCTGGCTCATCAAGGGTTCTCGGTTCAGGGGCTGGGCTGAACGACTGTACAACAAGCCGGACTGCGTGATAAACCCTTGGCACACTTGCCCACAACAACAAAAGCGGCTGCCATGAACGACCTGATCACACGCGAGCTGGACCAAGGCCTGCTGACCCTGGCCTTCAACCGCCCCGACAAGCTCAATGCCCTGAACACCGCCATGTACCAGCAACTGGGCGACCTGCTGCTGGCAGCGGGCGAAGACCCCGGCGTCGATACCATCATCATCACCGGTGGCCCCCACTGCTTCACCGCTGGCAACGACCTGCGGGATTTTCTCGACAACCCGCCCACTGACCTGGACAGCCCGGTGTTCCGCCTGATGCGGGTGGTCATGGGCCTGGACAAGCCGCTGATCGCGGCAGTCAGTGGCGCAGCAATCGGCATCGGCGCCACCTTGCTGCTGCATTGCGACCAGGTGCTGGTCAGCCGTTCGACCAAGCTGCGCATGCCGTTCGCACCGTTGGGTGTGTGCCCGGAGTTCGGTTCCAGCCTGCTGCTGCCGCGCATGCTTGGCCAGGCCCGGGCGGCCCGCCTGCTGCTGGGCAACGCGTTGCTGGATGGCGAGCAGGCGGTGGCCTGGGGGCTGGCCAATGAACTGCACGAAGATGGCGAACAGTGCCTGGCCGCAGCACGCAAGCTGGCGCGGCAGCTGCAAAGCTACCCGCAGGCGGCGCTGCGCATCAGCAAGCGGCTGCTCAAGGACAGCCAGCGGGCGGCGCTGGAGGAAACCGTGGCGCGGGAAAGCCGGTTGTTCATTGAATGCTTGCGCACCGAAGAAGCACGGGCCGTGCTGCGAGGGCTGATCAAGGATTAAATGGCCTACTGCGATCTTTTGGGGCTACGGTCTGGCTCAACCTTTAAAAGCCCACGCGATTACTGTAGGAGCGGCCTTGTGTCGCGAAAGGGCCGCAAAGCGGCCCCGGCAATTCTGCGGCGAGGCGCAGATCTTGGGGGGCGCTTCGCACCCCTTTCCGACCGGTCCGGCGCCCCGGCAAGGCCGCTCCCACAGGGAGAGTGCATCATGGCGGGAACGTGTTGTACTAGTACCCAGTCATCTCCAGATACCCGCGCCCCCCCGTACTCCCGCTCATGCGCACCGGCCCTTCCCAATACGGGAACCGGGTATCCATCCAGGCCTGCGGCTCCACTGCATCAACCTGCACATCAACCCCATGCCACGGCACCTGCACCCGCCATCGCGTCGGTACCCGCTTGCCATTCTTCTGCTCGGCCCAGGCCTGCGCCTGCAACTGGATCTGTGCTCCGTCCAGCGCCGCCACCTCGCCCTGCGGCCCAACCCAGGTGCCGGCGCGATACGGTTCCCCCTGCGCCTCCCGCACCTGAAACAGCATCAGTTTGGCGCCACTGTCCAGGTGCAGTGAAAACCAGTCCCACCCCGTTTGCCCCGCCGCCAGCGGCTGGCTGCTCCATTCCCGGTCCAGCCAGGCCTGGCCGGTGACCGCGATGCACATGCCATCACGCTCTACCTCCCCGTGCACACGGTAAAACGGCTGGCTGTAATAGTAAGAGGCCTGCCCCTTGCCGGATTTCTCGCTGTAGCCCTGATCGCCGTGCAGCACCAAGGGGCGGTCACTGCGTAAACGCAAGTCGTAGCGAAAACCTTCGCCACCGGCAGCCATTTGCAGGCTTTCGATACCCCCCCTGCCCTGCAACGACCAATCATTGATCCACGCCCGGAACGGCTGGGCCTGCACGCCGGCCTGGCCGATACCGCCGCGCGCCAGGGTTTCGCCAGACTGGTGACCGCCCGGACCGGTCAGGGCCGCGTGCCCCATCCACAGGTTGGGGCTGTTCCAGTCGGTGGTTTCAGGGCCGGGGCGCAGGGCCGAGCGGAACAGCGTCCACTGCGCGCCCCAGTCACGCCCCTGGGCGTCCTTGAGGTTGGCGGTGACGTACCACCATTCGATGCGAAAGCCATCGTGCGGGCCGTGGTCTCGCGGGAATTCCAGGCGATGCGCGCGGGCCACCTGGCTGAAACCGCCCGCCTGCTGCCCCAGCCCGGCATAGCTTTGTGGCGCCGGCGGGTCACAAGCGCATAGCAGGCCGCACAGCAACAGCAAGGCGTTACGCTTCATCGGCAAACGGCCTCAACAGTTCGCGGGGCTGGCGGCGCGCCAGCTGCCACAGCGGCCAGGCGCTGGCCAACAGGCTGGTGAACAGCCCCAGCGCGGCCAGTTGCAGCAGCTGCACAGGGAAGACGTAGAGCGGCAGGCGCCAGCCGAACGCCTGCACGTTGACCACCGCCACCAGGCACCAGGCCAGCAACACCCCCAACGGGATTGCCAGCAGTACCGTGAAACTGCTCAGCGTCAGTGTCTGCCCCAAGCTCAGCCACGCCAGTTGCCGGCGCTGCACACCCAGCGCCCACAGGGGCGCCAACTGGCTCAGCCGCGTTTGGCCCAGGGTAAGCAGGTTGATGAACAGCGCCACGCCGGCCACGCCAAGCGTGAGGCTGTTGAGCGCAGCGGTGGCGGCAAAGGTACGGTTGAACACCTCGGTGGACCAGCGTTTCAGGCGCGCCTGCTCCACCACACGGCTGTCGTCCAGGGCGAAGTGCTGTTGCAACGCGGCCTTGATGACGGGCACTTGCTCGGTGGGCAGGTCAACGCTCAACCCGGTCAGCGTTGCCTGTGGCCAATGCTTGCGCAACCAGCTGGCATTGACCAGCACGTGGCCCTTGGGGTTACCGTAATCGCCATAGATTCCCACCACCGTCATCGCCTCTGAAGGCAGCGCCAGGCGGTCACCCAGTTGCAGCTTCAGGCGCCTGGCCAGCTGTTCGCTGAGCATCACGGCATGCCCGCTGGCCAGCGTTTCCCAGGCGTGAGGCTGCTGCTGCAGCAATGGCCAACGCTTGAGGTAGACCGGGTCATCGACGATGCCCTGAAGCTGCACCGGCCAGCCCTGCAACTGCGTTTCCACACGCCAGCCGGGCAGCACCACCCTGGCAGGCGATTGCTGCCCGAGCCATTGCGCAATCTCCAGACCTTGGGCGGTATCCCGAGGGGTGACATACAGGTCAGCAGACAGGCGCTGGTCCAGCCAGCCGACAAAGGTCTTGCGAAAGCCCTCGGTCATGCTGCCCACGCCGACACTGGCAGCCAGCGCCAGCAACAGTGCCATCAGCGCCAAACTCAGGGCCGGCAGTTGCTGGCGGCAATCGGCGACGAACCATTGCGCCAAGGGTCGCTGGCAGTACCGCGTCAGCAAGGCCAGTACCCGGTCGAGCAAGGCCGGCAACAACAGCGCCGCCGCCAGCAACAGCCCAGCCAGCATGGCAAACGCGCTGGCCAGGCTGTTACCCAGCACGCCACAGCCCAAGGCCAGCAGCAACAGAACGCCCGCCACGCAAGCCTGGCGCCTCAACCATGGCCCCTGTGCCAGCCGCCAGGCCTGAGGCTGCGCCAACGCCAGCAACGGCAACCGGGATGCACGCAACACGCTGCCCAGCCCTGCCAGCAATGCCCCCAGCACACTCACAAGCACCCCCACCAGCCACCACCATGCGGGCAGGTTCAGGGTGCCGGCAACCTGGGCGCCATACAGCCCGCGCAAACTGGCCGCCACATCGGGCAACAACCACGCGGCCAGCACATACCCGCTGGCCACGCCGGCCAGCCCGCCCAAAACGGCGAACAGGCCCAGCTCCAGCACCAAGGCGCACAGCAGGGTGTTCAAGCTGACACCACAGGCGCGCAGATTGCGGATCAACCCACGCCGCTGCTCCAGCGCCAGACCGATTGCGGCATGGGCGATAAACAGGCCGACGACAAACGCCAGCAGGCCGAGGGCGGTCAGGTTGAGGTGAAAGCTCTCGGTCAGCCGCTGCAACCCGCCGTCGTCCTGTAGAGGTTGCAGTTCGAGGTAAACCGCAATATCAGCAGGCAGCGGCCCCGGCTTGCCGGCCACCAGCAATCGCGACAGTTGCCCAGGTGCGTGCAGCAACCGCTGGGCATGGCCGATATCGACCACGACAACCCCGGGCGCCAGCGCAGGCTGCAGGTGCATGGGCGGGAGCAGTTGCCCTTCGCTGTCGCGCACTGACGCCCCAGGCTCTGCGCCCAGTTGCCGCAAGGTGTCTGGCCCGGCCCACGCTTGCCCAGGTGTGCCGATGAACGCCTGTACGTCGAATGCTTGCGGCTGCACACCGGCGACGCTGCTGGCCGGTGGCAGGCTCAAGGGGTCGATGCCCAGCAGGCGCACGCTGCGCGCGGGCTCCCCAGGCAAACGCAAGCGCCCTTCCAGCACCGGCGTCACTGGCCAACCCTGCTTGCGCAATCGCACGTAAAGCCCTTGGTCGAAGCGCTCCCCGTTGCGCGGCACCAACTGCGCCTGCAGCGGCCCGGCCAGCACGGCACTGGCCCGGGCGTAGTCGCTGCGAGCCTGACTGTTCAGCGCCTGCACGCCCGTCCATAGCGCTGTGGCCAGCCACAGCCCGGTGAAGATGCTGAAAAACTGCACACGATGGCGCCGCCAATGGCTGAGCAACGCCAACAGGGCCAGCGACAAAAGCCTCATCACTCCAGCTCTGGCTGAACGCGACCGGCCTGCAGCTGGCAACGCCGCTGCAAGCGTGCCGCCAACCGGGGGTTGTGGGTCACCATCAACACACCGCTGCCGGCCTCGGCGACCAGTTGCAGCAACAGGCTCAGCACCTCATCGCTGCTGGCTTCGTCAAGGCTGCCGGTGGGTTCGTCGGCCAGCAGCCAGGCCGGGCGCCCAGCCAGGGCACGGCCGATGGCGACCCGTTGCTGCTGGCCACCGGACAACTGCTCAGGGTAGCGCGCCAGCAAACCTGCCAGGCCCAACCGCTCTGCCAGGTAAGCCACCCATTGCGAGTCATGCCTGCCGGCCAGCCTGGCCTGAAAGGCCAGGTTCGCCGCCACGTCCAGGCTGCTGATCAGGTTGTATTGCTGGAACACCAGGCCAATCCCCTCCCGTCGCCACTGCGCCAGCGACGCCTCCGAGCGGCTGTCGAGCGGGATGTCGTCGATCAGGATGCGGCCGCTGTCGGCACGGTCCAGGCCGGCAATCAGGTGCAGCAACGTGCTCTTGCCGCTGCCCGACTCGCCCATCAGCGCCAGGCTGCTACCGCGTGCCAGGCGCAGGTCCACGCCCTGCAGGACGGGGAGCGGGCCTTGGGGGGTGGGGAATGATTTGTGGAGCTGTTCGATGGCGAGCATCGACGGGCCTTGGTGGGTTGGGTGTCCTTTCAGGAATAGCAGGTTCAGGGAAATACACCCGAACACTCGTCCAGTTTTTGCGACAAATAACCCGCTGCCTTGATACTTGGTGCTCAAATCACCAGCCAGAAAAAACCGCTACCAACACCAAACTCATCGAAGCCGACAATAAACAAAAATTTTAATCGCCAAAAAACAATAAAGGAAAGTTCCTACAGAATATTCCTTGATCTATAAACATTAACTTTTTGACATGAAATCAATGACCTGAAACAAAACCATTGGTCTAGGATCAGCCTCTACTTCGTTGTCCCGGCAAGAGGCTCAGCCATGGAAGACTCAGACAAGCAGCACACGACGGGCAAGGTCGATACTGTTTTGAAGGCCGCCCACCAGTACAACTATTTTCAACTGCTTGAGTTACTGTACCAACTGCATGGTGATGACCTGGAGCAGCGGCCGCCTTCTCGCGAGACGCGTCGCCGATTGCGCCTGGAGGTGTCCCCCCGCCTGTCTTTCCCTGTTGCCGACGTGCTGCGTGCCGATAGCCTGGGAAGTGATCGTTACCGTATCGAGGCCAGCTTCCTCGGCCTGCATGGCACCGACTCACCGCTGCCCACCTACTACCTCGACGAAATCGCCTACGAAAATGCCCATGGCATCGGCTTGCGCCCGGCGTACTTCAACTTCTTCAACCATCGCCTGCATACCCTGCTGCATCAGGGCTGGCGCAAATACCGCTATTACCGGCGCTTTCAGCCCGGCGCGACAGACGGTTTCTCCCGCTACATCTTCGCCTTGATCGGCCTGGATGATGCGCAGTTGCGCGGAACTACGCCGCTCCCCTGGAGCCGGTTGCTCAGCTTTGTGGGCATGATCGCCAGCCGCAGCCGCTCGCCCGGCATGGTGGCAGGCATGATCGCGCACTGCTTCGACCTCGAACAGGTTGCCATTCGCGAGTTCGAAAAGCGTAGCGTGCAAATTCCGCCATCCCAGCGCAATCGCCTGGGCGGCTGCAACAGCCAGGCGGGCTGCAACTTCCTGCTCGGCGGCCGCACCGAGTCACGCAGCAGCAAATTCACCATCGTGATCGCAGGCCTGAGCCAGCAGCAGTTCCGCGAATTCCTGCCCAGCGGTGGCAACTTCCAGAAATTGAGCCGACTGCTCGACTTCCTGCTCCGTGACGTCGGGGCGTACGACCTGGAGTTGCGCCTGAACCCCAAAGAAGCACCGCCCTTCAGCCTGCGAGCAGAGCACGGCACCCACCTCGGCTGGACCAGCTTCATCGCTGATCGCAATGACCCTACCCCTCCCCCTGTTCGCATCACGGTACGCACATGAGTACAAATGTTCTCCAGCCCGGCATTACCCTGGCCGTTCTCAATCCGGAAAAACTGTTGCACGGCAGCGAGCCACAGCATCGCTTCGACAAGGCTGGCGGCAGCGTTGGCAGCCAAGGCACCTGGCGATTGCACGATGGCAAGGCGCGCATCCTGCCGGTGCATTGCGAAGTCAGCTGGCATGAGGGCCATTTCTGCGTCATCGACCACAGCGGCGAGAGCTTCATGAATGGCAGTGACGCCCCACTGTTGTCAGGCACGCACATCCGCCTCAGGCATAACGACAGGCTGCAGATCGGTGAATACCAGGTTGCGATACGCCTGTGCCACGCAAGCGAAGACGACCCGCAACAGCAGGCTGCCAATGACCCGCTTTCGCAGCTACGGCTCAAGCAGCAGATGTGCCCGTTACAGGCACTGGGTACGCCCGCGACCGCCCTGTTGAGTTTCCTTGGGGCACCGCAAGCTGCACCGGCAGATGAACGCGATCCTCTGGCCTATCTGGAGAAGGCCGCAGCGGCCCGGGTTGACCCCGCCATTGCTGAAATCTTCGGTAAGGAGGTGAGATGAACAAGCGCATTGGGTTGTTGTTTGCGTGCCTGGCGTTCGGTGGCTGCACCTCGGTCAGCAGGGTGTATCAGGTAACAATGGACCCATCCCTGCCAATCGGTGGCCCCAACAACGACATCAGCCATGTGGCGCTGAGCCTTTATTCAGTCGCCCCACCGGCGATCATCAGCCCGGCGCAAGTTGATGCGCAGGGTCGGTCGCGGCTACCTGAGCACTCGACGAGTCTGGCGGCCAACCTGGGCGCTAAAAATGCAGAGGAACTGCATGACAAGCTGAGTGCGCTGGCCGAACAGTTGCACCAGAACGATCCCGCGACAGTCTACGATCAACAAGCTATCAACGGTGCTACAGCACCTGCTGCACTGGCCAGTTATGCAGCGATGCAAACCAACGAACCCACTGACGCCACCCCGCTACCGCAGCCGCACCCTCCCTCTTCCATTGCCTTCAAGGTCCTTCAACTGAGGGACAACTCGCTATTGCTCGATGCCACCTATGAGCAAATCGAAGAGGATCTGGACAAGGCACTGGGCACCACGCTGATCCGTGTCGATGACTATCGCCTGGTCCCAGGCCAGTTCAAGTTCATCGAGCATGAAAAAATCAACGAACGTACACGCTACATCGCCGTCGTGGCTCGACTTGGCGACAACCCGCAGGGCAGCTGGAAAGATGCAGTGCGCATCCAGACGCGCGGTTACAACCACACTGTAAACGTTCACTTCGAGAATAACGGCGTGGAGCTCAGGCACGACAGTGAATACCGCCGTGACAAGTAACTTTGCATTTACAGAAAAATCCCGATGCAGGTTCCTGGCATCGGGACTTTCATAGCGCCGTGGGCCCCTATCTTTCGGCCACGGCGTTGTCACCTACGTCCCGCAATAGCCGCTGCGGCAAGGCGAAGCCGGCGAAGAGCTGATGGGTAAAGGGGTTGTTGGCATCCGCCGCGTGAAACCTGTAGCGCGCTGTATCGCCGGCAATGTTGAAACTCAGATCGACGCTGGTTCCAGTGCGGGCGTTCAGCCCACCGCGACTGAGCAGGCGATAGAACGACCAGGGGCCGTGATACCCCAGGCTCACGGTAGTACCTGCCGCCTGCACCAGAGAGACCCGACTGTACCCGCTCTCCCCGGCCGGGCCGGGCCACGTCATGCCCAGCGGCTCGTTCCCCCTGTCGGCAAACGCATGCAGTTGCCCATCAAGCCCGAACACACTGCCACGCAATCCCTTGCTGACGGCCACCGGTTCCAGACCAAAGCTAACCTTCAGCTCGCCGCGGTTGTCGAAGAACGCGTTGCGAATGACATCCGCCTGCTTGAGTTGCACCATGACCTGGGGGCGTACCAGATAGCTTTCTTCTGCACTGGAGTACAGCGCATTGAGGTTGTCCTTGAGAAACACCGTAAGGTATTCGTCCTGAAAACGCCTGAGCTGGCCCTGCGGGCCGAAAAACGCCTCGAAGTCCTTGAGCGATACATCCTCCCCGCCCGGGTGGATGGGGTAGCGTGAAGCCAGTCGCTGCTGATAGACGCTGTATACCTCTGCGTCCCAACGCTGTTCCAGCTCTCGCAACGCCATGACCATCAGCACCTGAGAGGTTTGCTCTGCGAGCTGGCGAACATGCCGGTTCAAGGGTTCCGGCAAACCGGTGGCAATGCGCTGCAGGTTGCGAATGGGGTCGGGATCTTTTTCCGAAAAGCGATTCAACGCCACGGCAAGCGCAGCCTTGCCGCGATTGGGGTTGTCCTGGACTGCCTTGGCATAGTCATGAACGGCGCTGATCGCCTGTAGCGTTTCGTCATAGTAGGACGGTTTGTCACCCTGCACATCGAGCATGCCGGACAGGCCGGCAAAGGATCGGTAAATGCCCATGGCCTGTGTGCGGCCGCGTTGCTCTGCTAAAGCCTGCTCGCCCTCCTGGATGGCTTGCGGATAGATCAGCGTATTACTGCGCACGGTTTCCAGCATGCGGCGAATCGGCGCGGCGGGCCCGGTTACCTGTTCCAGAACACTCAAGCCGTGGGCCAGATCGGTGAATTCGGTAACCGAGAACTGGTTCAGCACCCGCCGCCAGCTGTCGATGTAGTCGGCGCTGTACAGGGCTCGCAGGCGCTCCGTCAAGGCTTGGCGGTCTACCTCGGAGTAGTCCAGGTTACGTCGCTCACCCAAAACCCACTGGTCGACCAAGGCATGGTCTGCCACGTTCTGGCTGTGATGCTCGAAGTAGTCCCGAAAGCCATTTGCCGTCAGCAATGGCGCCAGCGCCAGGTTGGCATCGACCTCCGACTGGTGATCCCGCGTTTGCAGTGGGGCATAGACGATATCGAAAGCGGGGCCGATCTCGTTGCGCAGGTCCAGCTCGCCATGCAATTGTTCCCGGGCGTGCTGTCGCAGGCTGATATAGACGCGTTGGGCCAGTGGCAAACTGCGCAACTGTTGCTGGGCCTCAGCCACGACTTTCTGGTACTCCGGCAACTCGACATCGGCATAAGCCAAGGCGTACTGCAGATGGCGCATCAATGCGGCTTGCAGTTGGCCCTGACCGGGATAGGCCTTTTGCCATTCCCGGGCCATCCACTGTTCGACCAGCTCCGGCCGGCGATTGGCGCGCTCTTCGATCATGCGCAATACGCGCAGTGCCGCCAGTTGCGCGTCGCTGCCTGGGGCAGATTGCTTGATGGTCGCCGCCACACCGCCCGCAATTGCCGGTAGAAAGCGCCTGGCCAGCGCATTCAGGTACGCCTGGTCCACCTGCGGACCGATGGCCTTGCCCTGGTACAAGCCCATGTCGGTAACGCCGGTCCAGCCTGAGCGGTAGTCGCCATACAGGCTCACGGCATCACGGATTTCATCCAGCGACTTCAACAGGCTGCGCCCGGTCAGGTCACTTTTGGCATCCGTACGGGTGCTGGCAAAGGCCTGGCTCTTTTCCAGTACGTGCTCAGCCTTGTCACGGTTGGCGCTGTAGAAGTACAACCAACCGCCAGCAATGGCCAGCCCGCATACGCCAGCGGCCACGGCGCTGCTTTTCAGCAGCCGGGCCTTGTGCCGGGTGACCTTGTGGTTGTCGCCCGCCAGTCCTGCCTCGGGATACACCACCCGTTGCAGCAGCTGCTGCGCGAAGTACACCACCGATGTGCCTTGGGGTTTGATCGATAACGCAGGGGGATCGAAGGCAAAGGCACGCGCGCAGGCATCCGCGAGCAGGTTGTGTACCTCACCTCGCTGGTAGACCGAGGAAAAGTACAAGCCGCGTACCAGCGCCGGCGTGGAGTACCGGTCGCTGCCCAGCACATCCTCCAGAAAACCCAGCAACATGTCGTTCGCGCCGCTCAGTTCGCGCAGCAGCGAGTAGGCGCTCTTGCGCGCTGAGCGTGGTGCTGCGTCGGTAGCATTCATCAAGTGGTTGCCGAGGCGCTCGACGAAGGCCAGGTAGGCCTTGCCCAGCTCTTCCAGCCAGACATCGAAGGCCGTTACCGAACCCAGCGTAAAGGTGAAGCCCTGCACTTCTTCCCGCTCGCGGGCCGGAAGCCTGGCGAACAGCGCTTCAAAGCCATCCAGTAAATCGAATTTGCTCATCACCACGTAGAGCGGCAAACGTGTCCCCAGCTCGCCACCCAGCTCCGTCAGGCGCGCACGCAGTACAAACGCCAGGTCGCGCCGCTGCTGCTCGGTCCTGCCAAACAGGTTGGCCATGTCGACCATCAGGATCACGCCATTGAGGGGACGTCGGCTGCGGTTATGGGCGAGCCAACCGAGCATGTGCCGCCACAGGCGCCGCTCGATGCCGGCTGGCAGCCCGGCAGGCTCGGCCGGGTTGGCTGATGTCGCTGACGCCTCCTGCGTTGCTGCCAGTGCCTTGCCATCCCCCTCGTCATCGTGGCCTGCCGATAACGGGACACTTTCCGGCGCCGGCCGCTCGGGCTGGCTGATGAATTCACCCGGCGGATCTATCAGCACCGCGTCGTCACCGATCCACCAGTCGATGGCAAAAACCAATGCGGGGTCGGTAGACACTCGCTGGGCTGCGCTGCGCTCGGTGCGTGTGAGTGCAAAGCGTTGATCAGAACGGCTGACGAAGCTCGACTTGCCCGCGTTCTCCTCACCGAGGATGAGGTACCACGGCACATCATAGCGATGCCCTCGCCCGCCTTGGCTGTCGCGCAACCGGGCCAGGCTGGCGTCGAGCGAACGCTGTTGGGCCTGGAGGTACACCAGGCACGGGTCATCCGCCTGGCGCTGCTGCCGGTGCTGCTCACGCACGATTGCCCGGTTGCGTCGGTACACCTGTGCGCTCCATGCCAGCAACGGCATGACCACCAGCAGCACAGTTACCGCAACCCGCACAGGCAGGTCGGCCAGCGGTTGCCACTCGCGCCAACGCCAGTCTGGGCCCGACCACCATAACCAGACCAGCACCACTGTAAGACCGAGCAGCACCGCACAAACAATTACCGGCATTGCCTGGCGTTGAATCAACGATAAACCCTGCAGCAGATATTCCCTTTTCACTTTCATGGCGGCAAACCCTACCGACTGCATATTGATCGAGCATCGAACTTGCTCACGGCCAGAGACAGTAGCAGCACCGCAAAACAACATTCAATGCTATCAATCAAGAAATAAGATCTAACACTTTCAAGGCAGACAACCGCTGAGGTTTTGCACTATCAAAATAGGGCACTGGCGAATCTAAAACATCTTGACCGGCAACTCGTAGGACCGTTCCTACAAATAACAAAAGTCAAGATCACTTAACTTTGGCGAAAGACGCAAGATAGAGCAGCGGCAGAACAAACATGAAGTTTAAAGATTGGCTCATGCACGAAAAACAGTATCTTCAGCAGCTTGGCGACGACTTTGTCGAGGACGAGCCGCGGCTGGCGCCTTTTCTCGGCCGCACAGCCTCGGCACCGCATGCCGAGCACGTGCTGGAGCACTTCGCCTTTCTGACCGCACGCGTGGCCATGAAGATCGACGACCACCTACCCGAATTGACTCACCCGCTGCTGCAACTGCTCTACCCCAACTACCTGCGCCCTTTGCCAAGCATGACGCTGATGCAGTTTCAGCCCGTGGATAACGCGCTGAGCGAAACACAGGTGCTGCCCAAGGGCACACAGGTGTTTTCCCGCCCCGTTGCGGGCATGAGCTGCGAATTTCGCACTTGCGCGGAGCTGGCCATCGCGCCACTGGAAATCCGCACTGTCACGATGCAGCCCGGCGCCGAATCGGCGGTCATGTTGATCGACCTGGGCGCCTTGTCTGAGCAACCGTTGCAGCGCATGAAGTGCGACCAGTTGCGCTTTCACCTGGCAGGCGGCAGCCGCAATGCACTGACCCTCTATCAGTGGCTGGCGCAACACCTGGGCAAGTTCTATCTCAACATCGGCCAGCAGCGCTTTGTCCTACCCCCTTCATTGACTTTTGTCGGCTTCGAGGCCGATGAAGCCCTGCTGCCCAGCCCCGGCGAGCAGATGGACGGCTACCGCATCCTGCAGGAATACTTCTGCTTCCCCGAGCGCTTCCATGGGTTTCGCATTGACGGGCTGGGGAGCTACTGGCCCAATGAGGCGGCCACCCCCATCCAGCTGGAATTCCACTTCAACGCAGCGTTTCCGCCAGATGTGCAGATCGACACGGCAACTGTGCTGCTCAACTGCACCCCCGCCATCAACCTGTTCAGCCGCCGGGCCGAGCCCATCCCCCTCAATGGACAACCCATCCATGAAACCGTGCAAGTGGGGCGCAAGGGCCGCAAAGGGGATGAGATTTTCAGCATTGACCGTGTCTGCAGCCAGCGCCAGAAATCCAGGCACCATGTCCAGGACTTCAAAGCCTTCGAATCGCTAGGCCGTGGCTACCCACTGGACGAGCCCACCCCCGCCCGCTACTACAAGCTGGACATCGAGCATGAGCCGGTCAACGACCAGGTTCGACACCGTATACAACTGGTACATCACGACCTTGCGCCCTACCTTGGCGTGCATCAGGAACTGAACATTGACCTGACCTGCAGCAGCGGTGGCCGTGCCCACCGGCTGAAGGTTGGCGAAATCGATGCAACGACACAGGACACGCCGTCGTTCGTCAACTATCGCAACCTGACCCGCCCCACCCCAAGCTATCCGCCAATGCTGCAAAGCGGTGGCCAAGGTGACCGCCACTGGGCGCTGATCTCCAATCTGGCCCTGAACCGCCTGTCGCTCTCCTCGCCCGCCGCCCTGGCGTCGGTGCTGCGGGTTTACGACTTTGTCGGCGCTCATGACCTGCAGCAGGGGCGCAGGACCACCCAGCGCCTCGACGCCATCAAGCGGGTGGACAGCGAACCCTATGACTGGCTGATCAAAGGCCGCCCCGTACGCGGCTTGCGTACCACCCTGCACATCGACCCTACAGGCTTCGAGTGCGAGGGCGAGGTGCAGCTGTTTGGCAACGTGCTTTCACATTTCATGGCGTTGTACGCCAGCAGCAACGCCTTTCATCAACTGCAGATCATCAACACCGCCAACGCAAGCCACCAGCTTTGGCCCGCCCGCACCGGGCGGCAACCGGTGATGTGACCAGGAGGTCCACGCATGCATAGTGCACCTGAACGTGATTACCAAAAAAGCCAGGCAGATACCCACGATTCGCCGCCGTCCAGCGAACTGTTTCCGCATGTTGACGCACTGGGCTTCGACACCCGATCAAACACCCTTAACCCTATCCTTGATATCGCTTCGCCCTTGCTGGGCCTGGTCATTCGCCTGGAGGGCACCGAACGCTATGCGCACGTCGAGCAGTTGTACGCGCACGTCAAGACCATGATCCACGGCATGGTCGAGGAGGTGCGCCAACTGGAGCACTGCGATGAAGGTGACCGCGTGGTGTTCTCGTACTGCCTGTGCTGCGTGGTGGACGAAGCCGTAATGGCCACGCCCTGGGGCCGCGACTCACCGTGGAAGGCCGAGTCCCTGCTTAGCGCCATCCACCAGGAAACCTGGGGCGGCGAGAAGTTCTTCAGCGTGCTGGAACGCCTGCTGGCAGCCCCCGAAGGCCGCCATGACCTGTTCGTATTCCTGTATTGGTGCCTGGCCTTGGGCTATCGCGGCAAGTACGCCAACCAGACCAATGGCGACGCGGAGCTAGAGGTTTGGCTCACCCGCATCCGAAACCGGGTCAATGAACTGCGTGGTGCAAAGGCCAGCACCGAACCGCTGACCGATCCGCTGAAAAATGTCGCGCCCCGGCATTACCGCATGCAACGGCAACTGCCCTGGTGGACGCCGTGGGTTGTCATGGTGGTGTTCTGCACAGGCGTGTATCTGTACTTCGCCAGCAAGCTCGACAACATTACCCAGCAAGTACTGGTTTCCCTGCAGTCAATGCTGCAGCAATAAACACGGCACTACCGATTTATCTGGCTCTACAGTCACTGCACCCATGAACGCAGCAAGTACAGTTTTGCCCGTTAAAACCTTACAGCCGCACTTTCAGAAACTTCCTACAACTTTTTAGGAAGCACTTTTGACGACCCGGAATGGATTCCTCGCTATGGTCCCGAGTGCACTTGTACCACGCGCGTTATAACGCGCCCGGTTTCATGAACCTGCCCGATGGGATGACCCGCAGGAGTTTGCATGAGCAACTTGAATGATGTGCGCTTTACCTTCAGCACGCCCGCCGATGAGGCGATTGCGTTTGACGTGGTGTCATTCGAACTGACCGAAGGGGTCAGCCAGCTGTATCGCCTGGAAGTCCAACTGGTCAGCTTCACCGACAACGCCGACTTCGGCAACCTGCTCGACCAGCCCGCCGTGCTGACCCTCTGGCAGCAACAACAGCCGGTGCGCCATGTGCACGGCCTGATCAGCCGCTTCGAACAGGGCAAGACCGGCCACCGCCGTACCCGCTACCGCGCCGTGATCGAGCCACAGCTGGCACGCGCCGGGCTGCAATCAGACTGGCGCATCTTCCAGCACCGCACGGTGCCGAAGCTGCTGGAAGAGCAGTTCCACGCGCGCCGCTGGGGCTCGCTGACCCAGCATCTGGACGATTCGCACCAGAACCGCGAGTTTTGCGTGCAGGCTGGTGAACCGGACCTGGATTTCTTCTGGCGCCTGTGCGCCGAAGAAGGCCTGATCTCGATCTTCGAACACAGCGAGGGCAGCCATGGTCTTGTCCAGGCGGACCAGATCAGCCAGTTCGGCATGCTGGAGGGCGAACCGGTGCTGTACGTCGCCAACCGCGGCGGCACGGACCCGCAGCCCTGCCTGCACCAGTTCACCTACCGCGAGCAGGTAAGCACCAGTGTGCAGGTTCAACGCGACTACACCTTCACCCACCCGCGCTATAACCTGGAACACACCCTGTACGCCAAGGACATGGGCAACCAGGGCAATGACTATGAGCGCTACAACTACCCCGGCCGCTACAAGCACGACAACGCCGGCAAACCGTTCACCCAGACCCGGGCCGACGCTCTGTTCGGTGACGCCCGTGTGGCCGAGGTCGTAGGTGACGATGCGCGCCTGCAACCGGGTATTGCCTTTCAGCTGGAGGGGCATGCCCGTGAAGACATGAACATCCTCTGGCGGCCTATGTGCATCACGCACAAGGGCCACCAGTTCACGGCGCTGGAAGAAGATGCCGCCGAGGCAGAAGTCGGGACTTCGTACACGCTTACCGCCAGCCTGATTCCGGCCACTGTGCAGTGGCACGCGCCTGCCCGCCCCAAGCCGGTAATCGAAGGCCCGCAGATGGCCAAGGTGGTCGGCCCGCCCGGCGAGGAAATCTACTGCGATGAGCACGGCCGCGTGCGCGTGCAGTTTCCCTGGGACCGCCAGGGGCAGGACGATGAGAAGAGTTCGTGCTGGGTCCGCGTCACGCAAGCGTGGGCCGGTGCCACCTGGGGCCACATGGCGATACCCCGCATAGGTCAGGAAGTGGTGGTCAGCTTTCTCAACGGCGACCCCGATCAGCCGATGATCACCGGGCGCAGCTACCACATCGTCAACCGCGCACCCTATCGCCTGCCCGAGTTCAAGGCACTCAGCCCGATCCGCAGCAAGGAGCACCACGGCCAGCGGCATAACGAACTGCGCCTGGACGACACCACCGGGCAGATCAGCGCAGCACTGATGAGTGACCACGATCACACAGCGCTGTATCTCGGGTACCTCACGCATCCGCGTCATTTCGGCGGGCAGCCCCGCGGGCAGGGTTTCGAACTGCGCACCGACACCCACGGCGTGATTCGCGCTGGTGGTGGCTTGCTGCTGACCACCGAACTGCGCGCCCGCGCCGTCCAGCATCACACCGACCTGGGCGAAACCGCCGAGCGCTTGCAGACCGCCCAGCAGCACCACACCACCTTTGCCAGGGTAGCCCGCGATCACCAGGCCCAGGACAGCGGCGATCAGGATGAAGTGGGCGAAGCACTCAAGGCACAGCATGACGCCATCTGCGGCTATGGCGGCAACCCGCAGGCCAACCGGTTTCCGGAACTGGTCGACCCTCAACTGGTGCTTGCCAGCCCCACCGGTATCGCGACCACAACCCCGGAGTCGACCCACATCGCCAGCGGCGAACACCTGGGCCTGAGTACCGGAGGCCACACCAGCATGGCCATCGGCAAGCGGTTGCTGATCAGTGCCAGCCGAGGGGTACGGCAGTTTGTGCAGAGCATGGGCTGGCGACTGGTCGCAGCCTCCGGCGACATCGACCTGAAAGCGCTCAAGGACAACATCAACCTGCTGGCCAAGCTGAAGATCACCGCCACGGCCGAACGCATCACCCTGACGGCCAAAGAGGAGCTGATCATCCAGGGCGGCGGTAGCAGTACGACCTACAACGCAGGCGGGATTTTGCATGCGACGGCAGGTACCTACACCGGGCATGCAAGCGACTTTATCTACAAGAGTGCGCAAAGCCAGGCCGCCACCTTTTCAGAAGCGCCCAAAGCGGCCAAAGGCAATCTGGACCTGTTCCGCGACTACGCCAACAACCACCCATTGAAAGACGCCGCCTATCAAGTGGAGGACGCACTGGGCCAGGTGCTCACGGGCAAACTGGGCGAAACAGGGTTTGCGGGGGTAGCAGCGGTCAGCCCTGGCCCCACAGCCGTTGATTTCGACAAAGACCCAGCCGACCCGTGGGATGCCGGCAGCTACTTCGACAACCTGACAAAAAAATTCTCAGGCCCGGGTACAGCGCAGAAAACCCCTACCTCATTCCAGAACAGCGAAGGTCTCGCCAAGCATGGCGCACAAATGCTCGTCGCCTCGCTGGGCACCCTCATCCCTTCCTTAACCCCCGCCAACCAGCCTAGCACTGCTGCCCGCCTGGCCAGCGCACTCATCCAGGAAGGGAGCTGAAGCAATGAATGCACAAGACAAGAAAGAAATCGAAGAACGCGAGGTCGCCCTCGTCCCGTTGAACAACCTGGTCGCGGAAGACCTGGGCCAAGGCGAAAAAATCGTCAACGAGTGGCTACTGGACCTCAGCGGCAACCAGATCGACCTCGCCACCGTCAAGGCCTGGGCCGGCGCGGTGCCGGTGCTCGGCAACATCGTCGCCTTGTTCGATGCCCTGGGCGACATCATCCACCTGACCAAGACCGGCTCCAGTGACCCGCTGGACTGGGTCAGCCTGGGCATCAACCTGATCGGTGTGGTCCCCGTCCCGCCGACCATGGCCGCCGCGCGCATGACCCTACGCCCGGTGCTGTTCCTGGCACGGCAGCAGCTGAAGAAAAACAAAGGCGACTTTGCCGAAGCCGTGATCAGCCTCATGGTCGGCCACCTCGGCGCCACGCTGATGGGCGAAATCGAAACCTTTGTCGAGCGCGCCGAAACCGAACTGCCCGGCATCCTCAACAACGCCGCCAACACCGGCTTCCAGGCCCTCAACAGCCTGGCGGATGCCATCGAGCGCATCGCCAAGGGCGAGATCGACACCACCCAGCAGCGCAAGGCGATCGTCAACAGCGCCCAGGCGATCTATGCCCCCATCGAAGAGCCCTCCCTTTGGGGCCTGCTGGACAGAGCCGGCGCGGTCATCAGCACCGCAGCCGGGGCGCTTCAGTACGGCGCGACCGAGGGCTACAAAGCGGCAGCGAGCAACACTGGCCTGGTAGTAAAACTTGTTCAGCCACACATCAAAGTGCTCAAGGGCCTGGCCGTGCTGATCCGGCAAATGCTGACCGCGCTGGCCAACCCGGCCACGCAAAACAGCATTGCCTGGCTGTTGTCCCAGCTCAACGCCGGCCTGCGCAAGCGCAAACCCGCGCGCCGGCTCTCGGTCAACACCCCGGCGCACGGCTCGGGCGTGGCGAAGCAAAAAGGCACCGCAAGCAGCGTGGAAGCCACCCACAACGAAGCCCGGCCCAAGAATGACCCGCGTTGCAACCTCAACGGCACCTGCCCCGGCACCAGCAAGAGCATCAGTTTTGCGCGGGGCACCGAAACCCTGGTGCATGTCGACTTCAACCTGCCAGGCGTATTTCCCATCGCCTGGCACCGCACCTACCGCTCCAGCCTGGACGCCTACGATGACAGCGAATTCGGGGCGCGCTGGCTAACACCGTTCTCGATGCGGTTCGATGTCGTCGACGAGGGCGTGCTGTACCACGCCGACGATGGCCGCACGCACCGCTACGCCCTGCCCAAGGAGGGCAAGCCCCTCTGGGACCCGGTAGAAAAAACCCTGCTTATCCGGGTGGATGAGAACCGCCTGGCCCTGGCCCACGGTCATCAGCGCCATGAACACTACCTGCGCGTGGGTGATCGCTACCGCCTGGTCGGCATCATCGAACGTGGCGGCGCACGCATCGCGCTGCATTACGAGCATCAACACGCGGGCAAGGCCGTACTTTCAGACCTGATCACCTACCAGGATGAAAACCAGCATCGGCATGTGCAGACCCAGCTCGACGAGCACGGCCGCATCCGGGCACTCTGGCTGATGCAGGATGGCCGGCAGGCACGCCAGCTGGCCGGCTACGACCACGACGAGCACGACGACCTGCGCGCGGCACGCGATGAGCACGGGGCGCAGTGGACTTATCAGTACCAACACCACCTGGTCACGCGCTACACCGACCGTACGGAACGGGCCATCAACCTTGAATGGCTGGGCGACGGCCCGGATGCCAAAGCCGTACGCGAATGGGCAGACGATGGCAGCTTCGACACACGCCTGAAGTGGAACAGGCATATTCGCCTCACCACCGTCACCGATGCCCTTGGCCAGGAAACCCGCCACTACTACGACTACTTCGGCTACACCTACCGCATCATCTACCCCGACGGCAATGAAGAGTGGCTGTTCCGCGATGACGGCAAGAACGTCATCCAGCACGTGCACACCGACGGCAGTGTCGACCGCTACATCTACGACGAGCGCGGCAACCTGCTGCAGCACACCCGCCCTGATGGTGTACTGGTGCACCATGCCTACGACGACCTCGACCAGCGCTTCAAGACACGCGATGCCGAGGGCGGGCTGTGGAAGTACGACCATGACCAGCGCGGCAACATCATCGAAACCCTCGACCCGCTGGAGAACAAGACCCAGTACACCTACAACAGCGACAACCTGCCCACCGCCATCATCGACGCCAACGGCGGCGAGAAAAAGCTCGGCTACACCCGCGATGGCCAACTGGCCAGCTACACCGACTGCTCCGGCAAGACCACGCTGTGGAAGTACGACGCACTCGGCCAGCTGAGCAAAGCCATCAACGCAGCGGGTGAAACCACCGAGTATCACTACCACGCCGGCCAGCTGACCCGCCTGGTGTACCCCGACAAAACTGAAGACCGCCTCGAACACGACGCCGAAGGCCGTCTGCTCAGCTACACCGACGCACTGCACCGGCGTACCGCCTGGGCCTACAACGAAGCCGGCCTGATTCACCGGCGCCACAATCCGGACGACAGCACCCTCACCTACCGCTGGGACAAGCTCGGCCAGCTGGTGAGCCTGCGCAACGAGAACAACAGCGAAGCCAGCTTCAAGTACGACCCGGCGGGCCGGCTGATCAAGGAGACCGGCTTCGACAAGCAGGTCACCAACTACCTCTACGATCACAGCAGCACCCAGCCCACCCGCCGCCTCGATGGCGACCGCATCACCCACTTCGCATACGACGCCATGGGCCGCCTGGTGGAAAGCCGGGCGGGTGAGCGCGGCGGCAAAGAGTGGGAAACCGAAACCTTCGCCTACGACGGCAATGGCAACCTGCTGATCGCCGAGAACAACGACTGCAAGCTGCAATGGTTTTATGACCTGGCGGGTAACAACACCCGCGAGCATCAGCACTTCAAGTACATGAAGCAACCGAAGGTCGCGGTGTTCCAGCATGAATACGACGCCCTCAACCTGCGCGTAGCCACCACCCGACCGGATGGCCATCGGATCAGCTGGCTGACGTATGGCAGCGGTCACCTGCTCAGCCTCAAGCTCGACGACCGCGAACTGCTCAGCTAGGCGACCACCCGGCCGGACGGCCATCGGATCAGCTGGCTGACGTATGGCAGCGGCCACCTGCTCAGCCTCAAGCTCGACGACCGCGAACTGCTCAGCTACCAACGCGACGACCTGCACCGGGAAATTGCCCGGGAGCAAGGCAACGGGTTGATCCAGCGCCAAACCTGGACGCCGAACGGCCAGCTACACCAGCAGACCCTGGCCCGGCGCGGCGCCACCACGCGCATAGCGCTGCGCGACTACGCCTACGACACCGGCGGCCAGCTCACCCACATCAATGACCTGCGGCGTGGCGATACCTTCTACCGCTACGACCCGGTCGGCCGCCTGCTCGAAGCGGGCGACTACTACAAGAAAGAAATCTTCGCCTTCGACCCCGCCAGCAACCTGCTGGATCCACAGGCACCGCCCGGCCCCAACCGGCACTCACCGCAACGGATGAGCGACAACGTACTGCGCAGCTATTGCGGCACGCAGTACCGCTACGACGAGCGCGGCAACCTGCTGGAGCGCACCACCGATGGCAAGCAAGGCCATTTCACCTGGGACCTCCACAACCGCTTGCGCCGTTACGAAGATGAGCGCCTGACCGTCAGCTTTGGCTATGACGCGCTGGGTCGGCGCCTGTACAAGAAATCCCACGCCAAGTACCGCGACCGACGGCAAGCCGGCCCGCTGTGGAACGAAAACCAGCGGCGAGAGCTGGATGAACAGTTGGGGTGTGGCTTTACCTGGTATGTGTGGGAAGGAGACACGCTGGCGTTTGAATGCCGTGACCGCGAGCGCCATGGGCGAAGCACACATTATGTGTTCGAACCCGGCACCTTTGTGCCGGTGGCGCAGGCGGTGTCCAACCGTGTGGTCGAGCTGATACCGCAGCCGGTGTATGTCTTCCCGTATGACATCGACAAGGATCCGGTGTGGCAACACAAGCCGACGCCCAAGCCGTTTGATGCGTTGGCGTGGTACCAGTGCGATCACCTGGGCACGCCGATGGAATTGACCGACGAGGATGGCGAGATTGCCTGGCGCGGGACGTACAAGGCCTGGGGGTTGGCGGAGGAGACACGCAGCGACAAGGCGAAGTGGGCGGATATCCGGAATCCGCTACGCTTTCAGGGGCAGTATTGGGATGTTGAGACGGGGCTGCATTACAACCGTTATCGCTACTATGACCCGCAGGTAGGGCGTTTTATTGGGAAAGACCCGATAGGATTTGACGGAGGCCTCAACCTTTATACTTATTGTCTATCCCCCACAGACTGGGTCGACCCACTCGGATTAGCTGGAAGAAAGTTACCTAGACCATGGATTGCGCCAGGAAACTCCAAGGAAGGATGGCGACATATAGATGAAAGACATATTAGCGGTACAAACACGCAAAAAGGTCACGGAGATCTTTTTGCCGCGGGAACGACGCAGCTTCAAATACAACAAGCCTGCGAATGCCTTATACAACACGGCACCAGAGTGAGTGAACCAGATAAACGAATCCAGACCTTCGAAAAAAGAATGAAAATCAACGGAAAACGGGACAGAGTTCGCGGAATTTTTGACTCCAGTGATAATAATAGAACCATTACTATGTTCCCGGTCAGAAGTGAGTAGCCATGATTACATTCAATTTTACACGAACAGATGATTCCTATCTTGCAACCGAATTTGACCACGGAGATATTTCCTTGATATCGGAAAACGCCTGCATATCTTCAAAACTCAACCCAAAACATTCGAACATGATATACCTATCAATCACATCACTGATTGACGGACTCACTAAAAATAATAAGAATTTTGAATTCATCGCAGCTGACTCTTCATTTCGCATAAAATTCAAAAAACAAAAAGATGCAGTTTCAATAATTCACGGGAGATCTTTAAGCTTTAAGGTAAAGTACCTTGAATTACTTATAGCGCTTGAGGAAGGAATAGAAAGCTTTCTCGAAAACCCGAAGAACAGCATACCAGCATCTAGCGCCGTTTATTTAGATCTTTTAACAAGCAGATCCTTGCTAAGAAAAAAAATACATAAACCCGATTAGCCTAGGAAATTCAATAGCTTTAAGCCAGTGATTAAATAACATTGCGCAATAGCCGCTGACTGAGCATTTGGGGGTTTTGGATCGTAAGGTAATCGTGGAAAGGCGATACATTGACTTTTTAGTACCGGTATCGCGAGCGCCATGGGCGAAGCACGCATTATGTGTTCGAACTCGGGACCTTTGTGCCGGTGGCGCAGGCGGTGTCCAACCGTGTGGTCGAACTGATACCGCAGCCGGTGCTCGCTCTTTAAAAACTTCAACAACAGCGAAGCCAGCTTCAAGTACGACGCCATGGGCCGCCTGGTGGAAAGCCGGGCGGGTGAGCGCGGCGGCAAAGTGTGGGAAACCGAAACCTTTGCCTACGACGGCAATGGCAACCTGCTGATCGCCGAAAACAAGGACTGCAAGCTGCAGTGGTTCTATGACCTGGCGGGCAACAACACCCGCGAGCATCAGCACTTCAAGTACATGAAGCGACCGAAGGTCGCGGTGTTCCAGCATGAATACGACGCCCTCAACCTGCGCGTGGCCACCACCCGGCCGGATGGCCATCGGATCAGCTGGCTGACGTATGGCAGCGGTCACCTGCTCAGCCTCAAGCTCGACGACCGCGAACTGCTCAGTTACCAACGCGATGACCTGCACCGGGAAATCGCCCGGGAGCAAGGCAACGGGTTGATCCAGCGCCAAACCTGGACGCCGAACGGCCAACTGCACCAGCAGACCCTGGCCCGGCGCGGCGCCACCACGCGCATAGCGCTGCGCGACTACACCTACGACAGCAGTGGCCAGCTCACCCACATCAATGACCTGCGGCGTGGCGATACTTTCTACCGCTACGACCCGGTCGGCCGCCTGCTCGAAGCCGGCGACTACTACAAGAAAGAAATCTTCGCCTTCGACCCCGCCAGCAACCTGCTGGACCCACAGGCACCACCGAGCCCCAACCGGCACTCACCGCAACGGATGAGCGACAACGTACTGCGCAGCTATTGCGGCACGCAGTACCGCTATGACGAGCGCGGCAACCTGCTGGAGCGCACCACCGATGGCAAGCAAGACCATTTCACCTGGGACCTCCACAACCGCTTGCGCCGATACGAAGATGACCGCCTGACCGTCAGCTTCGGCTATGACGCGCTGGGTCGGCGCCTGTACAAGAAATCCCACGCCAAGTACCGCGACCGACGGCAAGCCGGCCCGCTGTGGAACGAAAACCAGCGACGAGAGCTGGATGAACAGCTGGGGTGCGGCTTTACCTGGTATGTGTGGGAAGGCGACACGCTGGCGTTTGAATGCCGGGACCGCGAGCGCCATGGGCGAAGCACGCATTACGTGTTCGAACCCGGACGAGGATGGCGAGATTGCCTGGCGCGGGACGTACAAGGCCTGGGGGTTGGCCGAGGAGACACGCAGCGACAAGGCGAAATGGGCGGATATCCGGAATCCGCTACGCTTTCAGGGGCAGTATTGGGATGTTGAGACGGGGCTGCATTACAACCGATATCGCTACTATGATCCGCAGGTAGGGCGATTCATTAGTAAAGATCCGATCGGACTCAACGGCGGACCTAACTTATATACCTACGCATTCAACCCTATTCAATGGCTGGACCCTCTTGGCCTCGCCCGCACTAGAAACCCTATTGAAGGCGATAGGCGACACAGGACCGTGAACGAAAAATTAACGTCTGCGCATCCAAATGCAACAATTCAATGCGAATGCTACCTGCGAGACTCTGCTGGAAACTCTGTTTACGACACTGACGTCACAAACACTAGACGTCGAATAGACACTGTGGTAATCGAAGACGGAAAAGCTCACACCTATGAAATCACTAGCCTCACTGCAGACAAAAGATCCCAATCTCAGAAAGAAAGAAGAATTATTGAGAACGGCGGAACTTACATACGAGACAGAAAAACAAAAAATCTAGTACCTATTACCGGCCCCTCTATAATTATCAGAGAACCATAAATGAGAAAAGACCCGCTAATTTGGAGCACCGTTAAGTCTGAAGCCCAACGCTATCAGACCTTCGATGAAAACAATGATCTCGTCCCGGACTTGGCAAGCCAAGAAATAGTTATTCGACTACTAACAGCCCTACGCTTTTTCTTCCAAGAAGAAGGTCTATTGATAAAAAATATTTGACAAACAAAACAACCTTATAGATACCGAACTACGAATGAGCGATTTTACCCGAGAGGGCATGGAGCTTATAAAATCAAAAGTTTCATCCTGGGAAAACTCCAAAAGCGCAAGAAAGAACCCACCAGACTTTACAGCACTCAATAAACAACTAAAAATTATAAGGTCGAGACAAGGATCTCTAACCACAAAACTCAAATAAACAACAGGCAACTCCAGAGAACACCAAATAACCTCCACAAGGACAATAAGATGGTTATTAAATCTCACCACAGAAGTCAAAAAATTTGGTGCAATTCACAGACATCGGTGTCAACACGGGCAGTGCTACCTTACCGTCAACAACCCTAACCCGGAGAAAGCGAACACTTCGATAATCACAAAGCAGGGCTGATCTTTAAAAATTTACGGAATAGCGGGTCGAGCTAAAAAGTGCGACCTTAAAAAATCGCCTATGGCCAATACGTCAGCACCTAGGTTCTCGACCCGCTGGAGAACAAGACCCAGTACACCTACAACAGCGACAACCTGCCAATCGTCATCATCGACGCCAACGGCGGCGAGAAAAAGCTCGGCTACACCCGCGACGGCCAACTGGCCAGCTACACCGACGCCCTGCACCGGCGTACCGCCGGGGCCTACAACGAAGCCGGCCTGATTCACCGGCGCCACAACCCGGACGACAGCACGCTCACCTACCGCTGGGACAAGCTCGGCCAGCTGGTGAGCCTGCGCAACGAGAACAACAGCGAAGCCAGCTTCAAGTACGACCCGGCGGGCCGGCTGATCGAGCGCGGCGGCAAAGACTGGGAAACCGAGACCTTTGCCTACGACGGCAATGGCAACCTGCTGATCGCCGAGAACAACGACTGCAAGCTGCAGTGGTTCTACGACCTGGCGGGCAACAACACCCGCGAGCATCAGCACTTCAAGTACATGAAGCAACCGAAGGTCGCGGTGTTCCAGCATGAATACGACGCCCTCAACCTGCGCGTGGCCACCACCCGGCCGGATGGCCATCGGATCAGCTGGCTGACGTATGGCGCGACGACCTGCACCGGGAAATCGCCCGGGAGCAAGGCAACGGGTTGATCCAGCGCCAGGCCTGGACGCCGAACGGCCAGCTGCACCAGCAGACCCTGGCCCGACGCGGTGCCACCACGCGCATTGCGCTGCGCGACTACGCCTACGACAGCAGCGGCCAGCTCACCCACATCAATGACCTGCGGCGTGGCGATACCTTCTACCGCTACGACCCGGTCGGCCGCCTGCTCGAAGCCGGCGACTACCACATCTCCACAACCGCTTGCGCCGTTACGAAGATGACCGCCTGACCGTCAGCTTCGGCTATGACGCGCTGGGTCGTCGCCTGTACAAGAAACCCCACGCCAAGTACCGCGACCGGCGGCAAGCCGGCCCGCTGTGGAACGAGAACCAGCGGCGAGAGCTGGATGAACAGCTGGGGTGTGGCTTCACCTGGTATGTGTGGGAAGGCGACACCCTGGCGTTTGAATGCCGGGACCGCGAGCGCCACGGGCGAAGCACGCATTATGTGTTCGAGCCCGGCACCTTTGTGCCGGTGGCGCAGGCGGTGTCCAACCGGGTGGTCGAGTTGATACCCCAGCCGGTGTATGTCTTCCCGTATGACATCGACAAGGATCCGGTGTGGCAACACAAGCCGACGCCCAGGCCGTTTGATGCGCTGGCGTGGTACCAGTGTGACCACCTGGGCACGCCGATGGAATTGACCGACGAGGATGGCGAGATTGCCTGGCGCGGGACGTACAAGGCCTGGGGGTTGGCGGAGGAGACACGGAGCGATAAGGCGAAGTGGGCGGATATCCGGAATCCGCTACGCTTTCAGGGGCAGTATTGGGATGTTGAGACGGGGCTGCACTATAACCGTCACCGATATTATGACCCCAGGGTGGGGCGACTTACATGCAAAGACCCTATAGGTCTGCAAGGAGGTCTGAACACCTACCAGTATTCCCCGAATCCAGTACTATGGATCGATCCACTTGGTCTTTCAGCTGCATCCGCCCTACCAAGAATGAAAGGACAAAGTGTGGCCATGACCGGTTCAACACTTACTGAAGCTGGCTTCTTGAGGTCGAAAAATAACGGCATAAATGAGACATGGAAACACCTTGACGGATCAGAAGTACGAGTCCACAAATATGGTAACAAATGCCCTTGCGTTTATAAATCTGGAAATAACGCACACGTCCACAAAGAAGACCCTGCGGGCAACCAACTTAACGATCGTGGATTCATTTCCAAAGATCCGAACCAGACCCATATCGGCATACGCAACCCAGCTGATCTACCCACTGTACGAGGAAGGCGGCACGGATCATGAGCTACGAATATGAACTTATTTTTGAAGAATCCAAGTCACTGCAAGATCTATTTGAAAAATTGCTAGCAAGTGGGGTATGCAAAAAAGCAACTCACGAAGAGCTTCACATAAAAAACCAGCAAAGCAACACACTAGAAGGTTACGACGCAAGACTTTTAAAGTGCGATGACACGCGTGCATGGTTAGAAATTTTGATCCCCACACCATACCTTTATCAATTATTTTCAGCAATCTTACTTGATGCGAAATTTAGGTGCTTTGAGGATGGAGACAGAGATGATGAAGTTTCATTGAGGCAAGCTTTTCGCCTAAAAAATATCTAGCGTAAAGCCTTGCAAGCATAGAAGCATACCCTCATATCGAAAGTGCAAAAACTACGCATTGACGATTGAGATATTAGCCGCAAGACGCAGTGCGCTACATCTTCAAGGATAGCAATGGAATGTCAATCGACGGTCAAGTGGGTAGAACCTACGCTAATGGTGATCCGGTAAAACGCGAGATTCTAGCTATGGAAGACTTACGCCACCAGACACAGGGCAACGATGTTCCTGACGATGTAGAATTTCGCACTTACTGCCCTTGCAAGGATAAAAAATAATGGACATAAACATTTTCATCAGCCTTGACGAACTCATCGAGCTAAGCAAGATCTTATCAAACAATACCGGCCTGACAGCTTATGGAGCTAATAGCACTGAGACCCCCTATCAGCCGTTGACCACGAGCAATAATTACGAATGGGGTAATGCTTTTAAAATAGATGTTTTGATCGGCCCTCCACCAGACCAGTCGAATATTTCAGACCTGCCACAGCATCAAGTATTAAGGGAAGAGCGTAGCAATTTTATAACCATTAGCTACGGCGGCGAGGATGACTTTGCTCTTGGTGCAAGCCGCTTTAGCGCAGATCCATCTCCAACCAGCCGCTCAGTAAACAAAGAGCTTAGAAAGCTGTTAAAAAAACATGCCCGCCCTGGCGTGAAGACCTGTAATGGCGACATTATCAGCAACCACTTCTGGACAGATGGAGCCCTAGTATCCAGAAAAAATTGGCATCGATTCCTCAGAGCAGGAAAATACCAAGCCAAGAATCAAGAACAAGGGTATACACCGCAAATAACTATGAAAAATAAATCCAAAAAAAACAAATAGCTTATGACGGAAAACTTAAATTTAGAAAAAACTCGCTAATTTGGAGCAGAGTAGAGTCTGAAGCTCAATGCTATCAGACCCTCAATGAAAATCCGGACTTGGCAATCCAAAAAATAGTTATTCGACCACTAACGGCTCTACGCTTCTTTTTCCAAAAAGAAGGTCTATTGACCAAAAGAATATTTGACAAACAAAACAACCTAATAGATACCTAACTACGAATGAGCGATTTCACCCAAAAAGGCATGGAGCTTTTAAAATCAAAAGTTTGACCCTGGGAGAACTCTAAAAGCGCAAAAAAGAACTCACCAGACCTTACAGAACTCAATAAATAAATAAAGATTATAAGGTCGAGACAAGAATCTCTAACCACAAAACTCAAACAACCTCCACAAGGACAATAAGATGATTATTAAATCCCACCAAAGAAGTCAAAAAAACTGGTGCAACTCACAGACATCGGTGTCAACACGGGCAGTGCTACCTTACCGTCAACAATCCTAACCCGGAGAAAGCGAACACTTCGATAATCACAAAGCAGGGCTGATCTTTAAAAATTTACGGAATAGCGGGTCGAGCTAAAAAAGTGCGACCTCAACAATCGCCTATGGCCAATACGTCAGCGCCTAGGTTCTCGACCCGCTGGAGAACAAGACCCAGTACACCTACAACAGCGACAACCTGCCCACCGCCATCATCGACGCCAACGGCGGTGAGAAAAAGCTCGGCTACACCCGCGATGGCCAACTGGCCAGCTACACCGACTGCTCCGGCAAGACCACGCTGTGGAAGTACGACGCACTCGGCCAGCTGAGCAAAGCCATCAACGCAGCGGGTGAAACCACCGAATATCACTACCAGGCCGGCCAACTGACCCGCCTGGTGTACCCCGACAAAACTGAAGACCGTTTCGAACACGACGCCGAAGGCCGCCTGCTCAGCTACACCGACGCACTGCACCGGCGTACCGCCGGGGCCTACAACGAAGCCGGCCTGATTCACCGGCGCCACAATCCGGACGACAGCACCCTCACCTACCGCTGGGACAAACTCGGCCAGCTGGTGAGCCTGCGCAACGAGAACAACAGCGAAGCCAGCTTCAAGTACGACCCGGCGGGCCGGCTGATCAAGGAGACCGGCTTCGACAAGCAGGTCACCAACTACCTCTACGATCACAGCAGCCACCAGCCCACCCGCCGCCTCGATGGCGACCGCATCACCCACTTCGCATACGACGCCATGGGCCGCCTGGTGGAAAGCCGGGCGGGCGAGCGTGGCGGCAAAGAGTGGGAAACCGAAACCTTCGCCTACGACGGCAATGGCAACCTGCTGATCGCCGAGAACAAGGACTGCAAGCTGCAAGGGTTCTACGACCTGGCGGGCAACAACACCCGCGAGCATCAGCACTTCAAGTACATGAAGCAACCGAAGGTCGCGGTGTTCCAGCATGAATACGACGCCAACCTGGACGCCGAACGGCCAGCTACAACAGCAGACCCTGGCCCGGCGCGGCGCCACCACGCGCATAGCGCTGCGCGACTACGCCTACGACACCAGCGGCCAACTCACCCACATCAATGACCTGCGGCGTGGCGATACCTTCTACCGCTACGACCCGGTCGGCCGCCTGCTCGAAGCCGGCGACTACTACAAGAAAGAAATCTTCGCCTTCGACCCCGCCAGCAACCTGCTGGATCCACAGGCACCACCGGGCCCCAACCGGCACTCACCGCAACGGATGAGCGACAACGTACTGCGCAGCTATTGCGGCACGCAGTACCGCTATGACGAGCGCGGCAATTTGTTGGAGCGCACCACGGACGGCAAGCAAGGCCATTTCACCTGCGGTGTCCAACCAAGTGGTCGAGTTACCGCGGCAACCGGTTCATGTGAATAGAAATTACGTGGTCGCTCCCAGCTAACGCTCAAGGTTCAGTATAAGTTTTGACCTGACTGGCTCTGGCGGCCAAATCCGCCCGAAATGCTTCGCAAATATGGCGAAGGCGTTCGTTGTTACTCATACTAAAACACCCATCCCCCGCGCGGTACCGGCCATGAACCGCTGCCTGCTGCTCACCGCCCTGCTGCTGTGTACCCCTGCCCCGGCCGCCGAAGACTGGAACCTGGCTTACGACCGCGAAGGCATCCGCGTGTACCTCAGTGGCGCGAATGATTCGCCCTACCAGCAATTTCGTGGTGTAAGCACCATGAAAGCCAGCGTGCGCACCCTCACCGACCTGCAAGAGAACCTGCGCGTGGCCTGCAAGTGGCTATACGCCTGTGACCAGATGCGCCTGCTGGAAGTGGATGGCGCCAATACATGGGTGTACCTGACCACCAACTTGCCATGGCCGACGATGCCGCGGGACATTGTGCTGAAAGTGACCAGCGAACGCCTGGATGACGGCACCCTGCTGCGGCGCCTGAGTGCTGAGCCTGGCAGGATCCCCGAGGTGAAAGGGCTGATCCGTGTACAGCACCTGAGCGGCGAGTGGCGGATGAAACCGCTGGGCGAGCGCAAGACCGAGGTGACGTACCAACTGCAGGCCGACCCGGCCGGGGATGTGCCGGGGTGGTTGGCCAACCGGTTCGTGGTGGATGCGCCGGTGGTGACGTTGCGCACATTGCGGGCAGTTGCTGAGCGCCAGCCCTGACGAGTGCTGAAGTACCTGCACCGCCCCCTGTAGGAGCGGCCTTGTGTCGCGAAAGGGCTGCGAAGCAGCCCCGGGATTTCAGCGTAAATGCACAAATTGCTGGGGCTGCTTCGCAGCCCTTTCGCGACACAAGGCCGCTCCTACAAAGGCCAGTGCAGGTTCAGGCAGCGGTAGCTGTCTGCGGTTGGGCAGAGGCTTTGGTTCTGCGCCGGTAGGCCAGCAACAGGCCCGCGTACCACAGCGGCATCACATACAACGCGGTGCGGGTGTCCGGCTCCAGCGCCAGCAGGCACAGCACGAAGATCAGGAACAGCTGCGACAGCGCGGCGGTGACCTTGCCGCCAGGCAGCTTGAACTTCGACTGCGCGTGCGCCTGCGGGTTTTGCCGGCGGTAAGCGAAGTAGGACATCAGAATCAGCGACCAGGTGACGATGATCATCACGGCAGAAATGGTCGACACCAGGGTAAACACCGTCATCACTTCAGGAATGACGAACAGCAGCGTCAGCGCAATTGCCATGCATACCCCCGAAAACACCAGCGCACGCACCGGCGTACCCGAGCCGGACAGGCGCCCGAACGCCGTCGGCGCCTGTTGTTGGTGCGACAGGCCGTAGAGCATGCGCGAGCCCGAGTAAACGCCACTGTTGGCCGACGACGCAGCCGAGGTCAGCACCACGAAGTTGATGATGCCAGCAGCAGCGGGCAATCCGCCCAGCAGGAACAACTCGACGAATGGGCTACGGTTGGCCGGCACATTGGCCCAGGAGACCACACTGATGATGCACACCAGCGAACAGATGTAGAACAGCAGGATGCGCACCGGGATGGTGTTGATCGCCTTGGGCAGGGTCTTCTCGGGGTCCTTGGCCTCTGCCGCCGCAGTACCGATCAGCTCAGTGCCGACAAAGGAGAAAATCGCGATCTGGAACCCGGCGAGGAAGCCGAGAATGCCATGCGGCATGACCACGCCTGGCGCCACCAGGTGGCTGAACGACGCCGTCACCCCGCCGGGCGTGGTATAGGAGGTGGCGACCATCACCAGGCCGGTGACCACCAGCAACACGATGGCGACAATCTTGATCAGGCCGAACCAGAACTCCACTTCACCAAAAGCCTTCACCGCCAGCATGTTCAGCCCCAGCAACAGGAACATCGTGGCAAACGCCGGCAGCCAGGTAGGTACATCCGGGTACCAGTACTGCACGAACCCCGCCACCACCACCACGTCGCCCACTGCCGCCACCACCCAGCTGAGCCAGTACGACCAGCTGAGGATGAAGCCGGCCCGCGGCCCCAGGTAGTTGTGCACCAGGTCGGCGAACGACTCCATCTGCAGGTTGGCCAGCAGCATTTCGCCCATGGCCCGCATGATGCAGAACACGAAAAAGCCGATGATGGCGTACACCAGGATGATCGACGTGCCGGACAGCGCAATGATCTTGCCCGAGCCCATGAACAACCCGGTGCCAATAGCACCACTGATTGAAATCAGCTGTATGTGGCGGTTTTCCAGCCGTCGCTTGAGCACTCGGCCCTCTTCTGGCGCGGTGCTTTGCGAATTGCACGTTTGATGCATAGTCGACCTCTTATTCTTTTTTTGTAAAACTTCAGCGCCCCGCGCCGCACCAACTAATTGGCACTAAGGTGCAGGTTCCTGTCATTGAAAATGATAAAAGCGCAGATAATAACGAAGACGGAGACTCACGCCCGGTGCAACTTCGCAGCGGGATTTTTTATTGTTTGAAACGCACCCTGGGTTGTGCGCCTGATACGGTTGTGCAAAAAACGGTTTCATTCTGCCAGCGGCCTTGGCCAAGCGGAACGCTACAGAATGCGCACAGCCAAAGGGATTTTTTGCACTGTGGAAAGCCTGGGTGACAGTTTGCGCAATACACCTGTCAAAAGGCCTGACCCAGCGGTCACATCTTGTAGGTCGAGAGCAGGATGCTGGTCTCGGTATTCTCGATGTGCGGGATCGAGCGGATGGTGTTCAGCGCCCGGTCGAACGCTTCAAGGGTGTCGGCGCGCAGCTCTGCCATCAGGTCCCATCGACCATTGGTGGTGTGAATGGCCACCACATTAGGGTGCCCGCGTAGCGCGTGTTTGACCTCTGCGGCGTGGTGGCCGCTGATGCCGATGCTGGTAATGGCCCGCACGCCCTGGTCCAGCGCATCGGAGCGCAAGCGTACCGTGTAGCCGATGATCACGCCCTGCTCTTCGAGCCGGGTGATGCGGTTTTGCACCGTAGCCCTGGCCACCTTGAGCTTCTTCGCCAGGGTCAGCACGGGGGTACGGGCATTGTCCCGCAACAGCGCAATCAGTTCCCGATCGATAGTGTCCATAAGCCTGCCAAATAATCAGATTGCTACTTTGGGGTGGCAGATTGTCTAGAAAGTTGACGAAACTGGCAACCTGCATTCTTCCTGTTGACGCAACCTTTCATCAAAATGTTCGAGCCGGCGACACTTCGATAACCCTAAGCGTTCACCCGTCAATACTTGAGGGGCAACGCACAATAACAAGGTGCAAGAGCATGACGTATTTCATTGATGTTCCAACCATGTCGGACTTGGTACATGACATTGGCGTAGCGCCGTTTATTGGCGAACTGGCCGCGGCCCTTCGGGACGACTTCAAACGCTGGCAGGAGTTTGATAAATCCGCGCGGGTTGCCAGCCATTCGGAAGTGGGCGTGATCGAACTGATGCCGGTCGCCGACAACAGCCGCTACGCCTTCAAATACGTCAACGGCCACCCGGCCAACACCGCTCGTGACCTGCATACGGTGATGGCCTTCGGCGTACTGGCCGATGTCGAAACCGGTTACCCGGTGCTGCTGTCCGAACTGACCATCGCCACCGCCCTGCGCACCGCAGCCACATCGCTGATGGCAGCCCAGGCACTGGCCCGACCGAACTCGCGCAAGATGGCGCTGATCGGCAACGGCGCGCAAAGCGAATTCCAGGCGCTGGCCTTCCACAAGCACCTGGGCATCGAAGAGATCGTCGCCTACGACACCGACCCGCTGGCCACCGCCAAGCTGATTGCCAACCTCAAGGAATACAGCGGCCTCACCATTCGCCGGGCCGGCTCGGTGGCCGAAGCCGTGAAAGGCGTGGACATCATCACCACGGTGACGGCCGACAAGGCCTACGCCACCATCATCACCCCCGACATGCTCGAACCCGGCATGCACCTGAATGCCGTGGGCGGTGACTGCCCGGGCAAGACCGAGCTACACGCCGACGTGCTGCGCAACGCCCGGGTGTTCGTCGAGTACGAGCCGCAAACCCGTATTGAAGGCGACATCCAGCAGTTGCCAGCGGACTTCCCGGTGGTTGACCTGTGGCGCGTGCTGCGCGGCGAAACCGAGGGCCGCCAGTCTGACAGCCAGGTCACCGTATTCGACTCGGTGGGCTTTGCTCTGGAGGACTACACCGTACTACGTTACGTATTACAGCAAGCAGAAAAGCGCGGCATGGGCACGAAGATCGACCTGGTGCCATGGGTGGAAGACGACCCGAAAGACCTGTTCAGCCACACCCGCGGCCGCGCCGCAAAAAGCCGCATCCGACGCGTTGCCTAACCCAGCTTCCTACCCGGTACTTCCAGATGGCATTCCCAACGCGTTCGATTCAAGCACCTGCGGCAGTGGTCATGGTCCGGCCACATGCCTTCACGCCCAACCCGGAAACGGCAGCCGACAATTCGTTCCAGCGCAGCAGCCCCGATATCGCGGCGCAAGCCCTGGCCGATGTGGCACGCGATGAAGTCACCCAGGCCGCCGGCAGGCTGGAGGCCGAAGGTGTACGCGTGCACCTGTTCGACGATTTCGGCGAACACAACACCCCGGACTCGGTCTTCCCCAACAACTGGTTCTCCACCCACCCTGGCGGGCACATCGCGATCTACTCGATGTACTCGCGCAACCGCCGCCGCGAACGGCGCGCGGATGTGATCGAGATGCTAAAGCACGATTACCGCGTGCAGGACGTGATCGACTATTCGGGGCTGGAGCAGGATGAACTGTTTCTTGAAGGGACCGGTGCCATGGTGTTCGACCACCTCTCGCGGGTTGCCTACACCGCGCGCTCCAACCGCGCCGACCCGATAGCCCTGGAGCGCTTCAGCACGCACTTCAACTTCGAGCCGATGGTATTCGACACCGCCGACGAGCAAGGCACGCCGATCTACCACACCAACGTACTGATGTGCGTGGCGACCGAGTTTGCACTGGTGGGTTTTGGCACGTTCACCAACAAGGCGCGGGCCGAGGAAGTGCGCATGCGGCTGATCGAGTCGGGCCGCGACGTGATTGACCTGAGCAACCAGCAGATCAGCCAGTTTGCCGGCAATGCCATCGAACTGTCCGGGCGTGACGGGCGCATTCTGGCGCTGTCACGCAAGGCCTACGACAGCCTGACCGGTGAGCAGCGCCAGCGCATCGAGCGCTCGGCGCGGCTGGTACCGCTGGACGTGCCCACCATCGAGATGGCCGGCGGCTCGGTGCGCTGCATGATTGCCGGCATTCATCTGTCGCCACGCTTGGCTGCGGCCTGCGCCTGACCAATCAACCGTCGGCCGACTCGATCTCCTGTGGGAGCGGGCACGCCCGCGAAGGCTCCAACACGGTGCCTGGCACGGGCTCCGCCCGTGTTCGCGGGCACGCCCGCTCCCACAGTGATGTGAGCTGCGCCCCGGTGTAGGATACCCATCCAACACCGGGGCGTTGAATTCCACATTCCGCCCAGATCGTCAGATCCCACCACCCGCCAGCAGTTGTGTCATGACCTCGGCCAATGCCTTGACCATCACGTCTGCCGTCGGCCGGTGGACGATAACGATTTCATAGCTGTCGACCTCCGGCAGCCCCTGCCCTGCCCCCAACACCCGGTGCTCACCCGTGGCCGCCCTTGGTGGCAGCAGGCTGATGCCCATGCCATCGGCAACTGCCGCCTGGATACCGCTGAGGCTGGAACTGGTGAAACTGATGCGCCAGCGCCGGCCCATGCTTTCGATAGCGTTGATCATGTCCTCGCGGTACAGGCCACGCGGCGGGAAGGTCACCAGCGGGATCGGGTCCAGCTCGAAGGCGGGGGTGCGCGCACTGTCGATCCATTGCAGGCGCTCGGGCCAGCAGGCCACGCCCTCCCGGGTGTTGCGCCGCTGCTTGAGCAGCACCAGGTCGAGCTCACCGTTGTCGTAGGCCTGGCTGAGGTCGCGGCACAGGCCGCTGGTCACTTCCAGTTTCACTTGCGGGTGCAGCCGGCTGAACGCCGACAGCGCATTGGTGGTGCGCCCGCCAACGAAGTCCTCAGGCACGCCCAGGCGGACGGTGGTGCCTACCATCGCCCCGGCCAGGGCTTCGAGCATCTGGTCATTCAGCGCCAGCATGTGCCGGGCATAGCCGAGCAAGGTCTGCCCGGCGTCGGTCGGCAGCACATCGCGGTTACCCCGCACCAGCAAGCGGTGGCCAACCATGTCTTCCAGGCGGCGGACCTTTTGGCTGATGGTCGACTGGGTCGAGTGCAGGCGCGCCGCCGCCGTGGTGAAGCTGCCGCAATCGGCCACCACCACAATGGCGCGTAGCAGGTCGAGGTCGAACAGGGCTCTATTCGATTTCACGCTGATAGACATCTTGGTATTCAACTGCTGAATGGCAAGACTGCGTTCTATCACGGCTAGTCGCCCAGGGCCACACCTTCACGCCGTGGGTCGGCGCCACCGGACCAGCCATCGCCGCTGCGCTGGATGATCTGCATGCCGCTGGTCATGGTCATCGGTGTCACCTCATGGCCCCAGGCCGCCAGTTGGCGGACAAGCGCTGGGCTGGCCAGCCCGGCTTCCACTTCGGTGCCGGCATTGCGGCTGCCGAAGTTGGGCAGGCCGGCAGCCTGCTGCGGGTCGAGCTGCCAATCCAGCAAGCCGATCAGGGCCTTGTTCACGTAGCCAATGATCTGCGAGCCGCCCGGCGAACCAAGGCTGGCCACAAACTCGCCAGAAGCACGCGAGAACACCAATGTCGGCGCCATCGCCGACAGCGGCCGCTTGCCCGGCTGTACCCGGTTGGCCACGGGCTTGCCGTGCTCCTGGGGGATAAACGAAAAGTCGGTCAGATGGTTGTTGAGCAAGAAGCCCCTGACCATCAGGTGCGAACCGAACGCGGCCTCCACCGAGGTGGTCATGGCCAATGCCTGGCCGCTGTCATCCACTGCGCTGAGGTGCGAAGTGGAAATGCGCAAAGGCGAGCGATCGGGTGCCAGGGCCAGGTCGGCGCCTTGGGGCTGGCCCGGGCGAGCGCGCTTCATGCTGTGATCACCGATCTGCGCTGCTCGGCTGGCCAGGTAGGTGGCGTCGGTCAGGGCTTTGACCGGGACCGGCACGTAGTCGCTGTCGCCCAGGTACTGAGCGCGGTCGGCATAGGCCAGGCGCTCGGCTTCGGCGATGAGGTGCACGGCCAGCGGCGGTGCCTCCAGGCCTGCCGGGGACGCGCTCGCCAGCGGCCGCAGCGCCGCCAGGTCGCGCTGTGGCGTGGCGCGCTGCACGGCTTCAAGCATGCCCAGCGTCTGCAACACCGTCACCCCACCCGACGATGGCGGCGGCATACCGCAGATACGCCAGGCCTTGTAGGGGCCGCACACTGGCTCGCGTTCCTTGGCGGTGTACTGCTCAAGGTCTTGTAATGACAGATAACCGGCATTGGCATGGCTGCGCACCTTGGCCACGATGGCCCGGGCGATTTCACCGGTGTAGAACGCCTGGGGCCCGTGCGCGGCAATCTGCTCGAACGTTTGCGCAAGTTCGGGGTTGCGCAACGTCGTGCCCACCGGCAGCGGCTTGCCCTTTTCATCCAGGAAGTAGCGCGCCATGGCGGGTGAACGAGCGATATACGGGTCACCTGCCACCAGGGTGTGAAGGCGTGCGGAAACCGGGAAGCCGTTACGAGCCAACTTGATGGCCGGGGCAAAGAGTTGCTGCCAAGGCAGCTTGCCGTGCTGCTCGTGAGCCAGTTTCAGCGCGCGCAGTACACCGGGCACACCCACTGAACGCCCGCCGATCTGCGCCGACCTGAACGGCATCGGTGAACCATCGGCTTGCAAGAACAGTTTTTCCGTTACCTGCGCCGGGGCTGCCTCGCGGCCGTCGAAAGCCTGCACGCGTTTGCCGTCCCAGTAGAGGATAAAGGCCCCGCCACCGATGCCGCTGGATTGCGGCTCGACCAGGGTCAGCACCATTTGCATGGCGATGGCCGCGTCGATGGCGCTGCCACCGGCACGCAGCATCGCCCGCCCCGCTTCGCTGGCCAGCGGGTTGGCGGCGGCGACCATATGCCGGTCGGCGTGCACAGGCTGCAGGCCAGTGCGGTAGCCGGAGGCCAGTTCAGGTGGCGCGGGCAACACCTGGTCGGCACAGGCCCACCCACTCGCGACCGCCAGGCACAGCGCGCTCATCAGCGGTGTGGAGAACTTCATCGTTTTGCTTCCTGCCTTGTCTATTCAGCAGGCCACTGTGGGTCATGCGCAAACTTAACTTCAAGACTTGGTGTGATTTTTCTAGGATGCTGGGAGGTCAATCAGGAGCCACCCCATGCGTAGATCAGCCGCAGCCATGCTGCTAGCCCTGTTCACCAGCCTTGCCGCCCACGCCGAGAACACCACCATGGACAACCGCCTGCACAACGCCGCCCGCCAGGACGACGTGCGCACCCTGCAACAGTTGCTGACACAAGGTGCCCCACTGGACAGCCGTGATGAGCAAGGCCGCACTGCCCTGCTGGTGGCCACCCACGGCAACCAGGTTGCGGCGGCCCAAGCGCTGATCGAGGCCGGTGCCGACGTGAACGCGAAAGACAAGATTGATGACAGCCCCTATCTGTACGCCGGTGCCCGCGGCCTCAACGACATCCTGCGGCTGACCTTGAGCCACGGCGCCGACCTCAAGAGCACCAACCGCTACGGGGGAACTGCGTTGATCCCTGCGGCCGAGCGTGGGCATGTCGAGACCGTGCAGATGCTGATCGACGCTGGGGTGGACGTGAACCACCTGAACCGGCTGCACTGGACCGCGCTCATGGAGGCAGTGATCCTGGGGGATGGCGGACCGCGACATGTGGAGATTGTGCGCCGGCTGCTGGCGGCGGGCGCGGATCGGCAGATTGCCGACAAGGACGGGGTTACCGCGCTGGAGCATGCGCGCCAGCGAGGGTACCGAGAAATGGAGACGCTACTGACCCGCTGATTTGCCGCCGGATACGATCCTTGTAGGAGCGGCCTTGCGTCGCGATAGGGCCGCAAAGCGGCCCCAGCAATTTATGCGGCGAAGCTGAAATGTTGGGGGCGCTGCGCACCCCGTTCGCGACACAAGGCCGCTCCTACAGGAAGGGCGTTGCGCAATGGCAGGTCAGACGACTTCTTCGTACGGCAGCCCTACATAGTTCTCGGCAATGTTCAGCAGCCCCGCTGGGGAGTTGAGGAAGTACTCGCGGTCTGCCTCCTGCATCTTCTGGTCCCAGGCATCCTTGTGGCTGCCGAAGTCATGCAGCAGCTGGGTCATGAACCAGCTGAAACGCTCGCCCTTCCATACCCGGCGCAGGGCCAGCGGCGAATATTGCTGAAGCAGGTCGGTACGCCCTTCGCCGTACACCTTGACCAGGATGCGATAGAGGTAGTTGACGTCCGAGGCTGCCAGGTTCAGGCCTTTGGCGCCGGTAGGTGGGACGATGTGCGCAGCGTCACCCACCAGGAACAGGTGACCGTACTGCATGGGCTCGACCACCAGGCTGCGCAGCGGCGCGATGCTTTTTTCCAGGGCTGGGCCAGTGACCAGGTCAGCCGCTACATCGGCGGGCAAACGGGCTTTGAGCTCGTCCCAGAAGCGCTCGTCCGACCATTGCTCGACGCGGTCCTGCAAAGGCACCTGCAGGTAGTAGCGGCTGCGTGTTTGCGAGCGCTGGCTGCACAAGGCGAAACCACGCTCGTGGTGGGCATAGATCAGTTCGTGATTGACCGGTGGCGTGTCTGAAAGCATGCCCAGCCAGCCAAACGGGTAAACCCGCTCGTACTGCTTCAGCACGCCCTCGGGGATGCTTTGCCGCGACACGCCATGGAAGCCGTCACAGCCGGCGATATAGTCGCAGTCCACCCGGTGCACGCGGCCATCTTTTTCGAACGTCAGATACGGCTTCTCGCCCTTCAGTTCATGCGGCTGGACATTGCTGGCGGAATAGATGATCGGTGCACCGCTGGCTTCACGGGCCTGCATCAGGTCACGGGTGACTTCGGTCTGGCCGTACACCATCACCGTCTTGCCCCCGGTCAGGGCTTTGAGATCCAGGCGTTGACGGCGCCCGCCAACCAGCAGTTCGACACCTTCGTGCACCAGGCCTTCACGGTCCATGCGCTCGGCCACACCGGCTTCGCGCAGCAGGTCGACCGTGCCTTGCTCCAGCACACCGGCACGGATGCGGCCAAGGACGTACTCGGGCGTCTGGCGCTCTACGATGACGTTATCGATACCGGCCTTGTGCAGCAGTTGGCCCAGCAGCAGGCCAGACGGACCTGCACCAATAATTGCAACCTGAGTTTTCATTGTTGTTGTCTCTGTTCGGACGATGCCGGCCCTGGACTGGCAGTGGGGCGGCATCTGCTGTTAGGGTTTGCCCTTGCATTTTTACTGGCAAAAATTGCCCATTAAGTGTGCTATTCCATGAATAACCTGCACTTTTACAAAAATCGTTCGATTAACGGACAGACCTACCCGCATGAAATCCACCCTCCCCGGCGTCCCCTTGTTCAAGCTGTATGGCGAAAACCAGGCCTGGCCCGGCACCGACCTGCTGCACTGCGAGTCCATCCCGGCGCGTAGCCGTTTGCACCACTGGGAAATCAAGCCGCACCAGCATGCCGAGCTGTTCCAGCTGCTTTACGTACAGCGCGGCCAGGCCCAGGTGGAGGTCGAAGGCGTGCGCAGTGCCATCGGCGAGGCGGCGATCCAGGTGGTGCCGCCGATGACCGTGCATGGCTTTCGCTTCAGTGCCGATATCCAGGGGTATGTGCTGACGTTTGGCACCGCACTGGTGGCAAACCTGGAACAGCGCCTGGGCGCGCCGCTGACGGTGCTGGCGAAACCGGCGTGTTACCCGCTAGGCCAGGACCGTGTGCACCTGCGCAGCCTGATCGGCACCTTGCACCAGGAGTACCAGGGCAATGCCCCCGCGCGGGCGGCCATGCTCGAAGCGCTGGTGACCGCGCTGATGGTGTGGATCAGCCGCCGCCAGCAGTTGGGGCAAGCGCCGCGCAATCGCGATGAACGTGACCGCCAGTTGTTGGGGCAGTACCTGCGACTGGTCGAAGCGCATTACCGCGAGCACCTGTCGGTGGAGGACTTCGCCGCGCGATTGAATGTGCCGAGCCTGCAACTGAACCAGTTGTGCCGGGCGCTGAGTGGCCAGACTGCGCTGCAGGTGCTGCACCAACGCTTGCTGTTGGAGGCGCGGCGCAACCTGATTTATACGCGGATGAGTATCGGGCAGCTGTCGGATAACCTGGGGTTCACCGACCCGACTTACTTTGCCCGGTGGTTCAAGCGCTTGAGTGGGCAGACGCCCAATGGGTATCGCAGGTCGGTGCAGCCGGAATGAATTGTGGCTGACTGTACCGGCCTCTTCGCGGGCTCGCCCGCTCCCACAGGTATTGCGCCTCTGTGGGAGCGGGCAAGCCCGCGAAGAGGCCGGTAAAAGCAGCACACAGTTTCAGCCCTTGCTTGACGTATACGTAAACCTGCCTTCAGGATAACCGCATACCCCACGCCGAGCCCCAGCATGAGCACCCAGACCTACAGCATCTCCGACCTGTCCCGCGAGCTGGACATCACCACCCGCGCCATCCGTTTCTACGAGGAGCAGGGCCTGCTGAGCCCCGAACGCCGAGGCCTGGAACGTATCTACACAGCGCGCGACAAGGTCAGCCTGAAGCTCATCCTGCGCGGCAAGCGCATCGGCTTTTCGCTGGCCGAGTGCCGCGAGCTGATCGAACTGTACGACCCCACCAGCGGCAACCTCAAGCAGCTCAACAGCATGCTGGCGAAAATTGCCGAGCGGCGTGCCCAGCTGGAACAGCAGATGCTCGACATCCACCAGATGCAACTGGAACTGGACACCGCCCAGGAGCGCTGTGAACAAGCCCTGGCCGCCACCCTGAACAACAAAGACAACCGCTGAACGCCACAGGAAACCCGCCATGCCCTTGCCCAAAGAAGTCCGTCTGGTCGAAGTAGGCCCCCGCGACGGTTTGCAGAACGAAGCCCAGCCCATCAGCGTTGCCGACAAGGTGCGCCTGGTGGACGACCTCACCGAGGCAGGCCTGGCCTATATCGAGGTGGGCAGTTTCGTCTCGCCCAAGTGGGTGCCTCAGATGGCCGGTTCCGCCGAGGTGTTCGCCGGTATCCAGCAACGCCCCGGTGTGACGTATGCGGCGCTGGCGCCAAACCTGCGCGGCTTCGAGGACGCCCTGGCTGCCGGGGTGAAGGAAGTGGCGGTGTTTGCAGCTGCTTCTGAAGCGTTCTCGCAGCGCAACATCAACTGCTCGATCAGCGACAGCCTCAAGCGCTTCGAACCGATCATGGAAGCTGCGCGCAACCACGGTGTGCGCGTACGCGGCTACGTGTCGTGCGTACTTGGTTGCCCCTATGAAGGCAAGGTCAGCGCCGAACAGGTCGCCCCGGTGGCCCGCGCCCTGCATGACATGGGCTGTTACGAGGTCTCCCTGGGCGACACCATTGGCACAGGTACCGCCGGCGATACCCGGCGCCTGTTCGAGGTGGTTTCGGCCCTGGTACCACGCGAGCAACTGGCCGGGCACTTCCATGATACCTATGGCCAGGCATTGGCCAACGTCTATGCCAGCCTGCTCGAAGGTATCAATGTGTTCGACAGCTCGGTGGCCGGGCTGGGTGGCTGCCCTTACGCCAAAGGCGCTACCGGCAACATCGCCACGGAAGATGTGGTGTACCTGCTGCAGGGGCTGGGCATTGCTACCGGCATCGACCTGGACCGGCTGATCGCCGCGGGCCAACGCATCAGCAGCGTGCTCGGCCGCGGCAATGGGTCGCGGGTAGCACGGGCGCGCAGCGCGCAATAAGTCATACGGGTGTCACATACGTGTGGGTGAAGTGTTACCGCCCCCACGTTTCACAGCAAAAAATCGGGTAACAGGGAAACAAATCGACAGAATTTCAGGCCTGGCAATTTCTATGAAAAACGCTAAGTGCTTGATTTTAAAGGATTTGAAAAAGTTGGCACGCACCCTGCTATATCTTTCGTACAAGAACAAAAAAAATGTGACACCCAATAAAAACAACAGGTAACGACTCTGACATAACAAGAACAACACGGCAGAGGCGTAGCAAGCAGATCTTTTTGGAGTCGACACGCTTTTCAGGGGTACGCCCCGCGGTCTGGCACAGAACAACAAAACTACCTCAAGGTAGCTACAGCCAGGTTCGGATCAATGATGAAAGCAGGTCAGCGCTCAAAAAAATACGTTTGCTCTTGACCCCGCATGGGGGTCGCACGCAACACCAAGGCAGGCTAACAAAAACAACAAAAAGCCGGTCTCAATAATAAAAAAAGAGCAAGCAGCAACGCTTTGGGGGGAGCTTCGGCTCCCCTTAGTGCTTCCTGCCCTCCTCCTCCTCTTCCTTCTGCTTTTCCTCGCTCTGTCCTTCGACCTTCTCCACCAGCAACGGCATCGTGCCCAGTACCAGCAGGGCCAGCACCGTGCTGATCAACGCCGTGGCTTCGCGCCCCATGCCGGCAGCCGTACCGATGGCAGCAGTCATCCATAGCCCTGCGGCGGTAGTCAGGCCTTTCACATGGCTGGTGTCCTTCCCGTTACCTTTCAGGATGGTACCCGCCCCCAGAAAGCCGATACCGGCGACGATCCCCTGGATTACCCTGCTTAACGCCTGTTCATCAGCCCCGGCCATGCTCGGCGCCAGCACGAACAGCGCGGCGCCCAGCGAGACCAGCATGTGGGTGCGCACCCCGGCGGATTTGCCTTTGTGTTCGCGTTCAAAGCCCAGCACAGCGCCAAGTATGGCTGCCATCAGCAGGCGCACCAGAATGCGCGTGACCTCGCGCTCATCGGTGACATCGGCGAATTCGGCCTGGATTGCTTGCCAGATGACGTCCATCACAGTTGTCCCCATGCTGAGCCTTGTGTGGCCAGGTCCGGCCTTTTCGCGGGCATGCCCGCTCCCACATGTACTGCACAGTTCTAGATACTTGTGGTGATCCTGTGGGAGCGGGCGTGCCCGCGAAGAGGCCAGGCCTGCCCTATGCAGAGTTGACCTCTGCACACAGGGCAAAGTGCCGCTCAGCCTGTTGATGCAGCAACCAGCCCCTCACTGCGGTCCACTCTGTACATCCCGAGGAGGACTTCATCATGCCCGTTGAAATCGAAGAATCCACCCAACGCTGCACCCTGATCGGCGAAGACTTGCGCATCGAGGGTGACGGCCCCGATATCGAAATCATCACAGACGAACAGCTGCGCATGTCAGTGGCCTTGCTCGCAGGCCAACGCGTGCCCATCACTGAATCCGAGGCCGATGCACTGACCGTGGCGGGTGCGGTGGATAGCCGCAGGCACCTGAAGACCAGTGTGCCAGGCTCGGTGATCTAAGGCCTGGCGGGGCCGACCGGGTAATCTGATACGGTTTTTATCGCAAAATCTGAGCCTGTGCTGATAACAGCCTCAGGGCCATAGTGCTCATGCCTGATCGAGGCCTGATGAGCACCGAACCATGAATAACAGAATCCCTTTTACAGAGATCGCCGCCGCCCCAGCCAGCCACCCTCCGCGACGCATCGACAGCGGCATCCACACCCGCAGCTTTACCGGGCTGTACCGTACCCTGCGCATCGGCTTTGCCGGCGCCCTGTTCGTGCTGTTCTTTGGCACCGCCTGGCTGAACTGGAACGGCCGCCAAGCCGTGCTGTGGGACTTGAGCGAAAGCAAATTCCACATCTTTGGCGCCACTTTCTGGCCACAGGATTTCATCCTGCTGTCGGCGCTGCTGATCATCTGCGCCTTCGGCCTGTTCGCCATTACCGTGTACGCCGGCCGCGTGTGGTGCGGCTACAGCTGCCCACAGAGCACCTGGACCTGGCTGTTCATGTGGTGCGAAAAGGTTACCGAGGGCGACCGCAACCAGCGCATCAAGCTCGCCGCCGCGCCCTGGAGCCTGAACAAACTGGCACGCCGCACCCTGAAGCACAGCCTGTGGCTGGCCATCGGCGTAGTCACCGGGCTGACCTTCGTTGGCTACTTCACGCCCATCCGGCCACTGGCTGCAGAACTGTTCACCTTGCAACTGGGCGGCGTGGCGCTGTTCTGGGTGCTGTTCTTTACCGCTGCCACCTATATCAACGCAGGCCTGCTGCGCGAAGCGGTGTGCCTGCACATGTGCCCGTATGCGCGCTTCCAGGGCGTGATGTTCGACAAGGACACCCTGGCGGTCGCCTACGACCCGCGCCGCGGTGAAACCCGTGGCCCGCGCAAGAAAGGCAGTGACGTAGGCGCCCAAGGCCTGGGCGACTGCATCGACTGCACGCTGTGTGTGCAAGTGTGCCCCACCGGCATCGATATCCGCGATGGCTTGCAAATGGCCTGCATCGGTTGCGCGGCATGCATCGACGCCTGCGACGGGGTGATGGACAAGATGGGTTACGCCCGCGGGTTGATCGGTTACAAGTCCGAACACAGCTTGCAGGGCGGCAGCACCCACTGGCTGCGCCCGCGCCTGTTGGGCTACGCCGCTGCGCTCGGGGTGATGATCGCAGCACTGGTGGTGGCCTTGCAGATGCGCCCGATGGTTTCGCTGGACGTGATCAAGGATCGCGGCCTGTTCCGTGAAAATGCCCAGGGCCAGATCGAGAACATCTACCTGCTCAAGGTCATCAACAAGACCGAACGCACCCGGCACTATGCACTGCGCCTGCTGGACGCTGACGGTTTCACCTTGCAGGGCAACACCGCATTGGTGATCCCGGCCGGCGAAATGAGCGAACTGCCGGTATCGGTGGCGATGCTGGCCGAGCGCCCGGCCAGCAGTTCGCAAACGCTGAGCTTCGAAATCAGCGAGCGCGACGACCCTGCCATTCGCAGCGTGGCGCAAAGCCGCTTCGTCGCACCGATGAACCGCTGATCCCTTACACTGACGCCACCTTGCCTGCCAGGCTTCGACAGAAGGCCAGAATGAAACGCTACGAACGCTTCGCCGACGACATTGCCGAACTGATCCGCTCCGGGGTATTGGGCCCAGGCCAACGCGTGCCTTCGGTGCGCTACGCCAGCCAGACCCACGGGGTGAGCCCGTCCACCGTGTTCCAGGCCTATTACCTGCTGGAGCGGCGCGGGCTGATCCGTGCCCGGCCGCGCTCGGGCTATTTCGTCAACGCCCACGCGCCGCGCCAGTTCAGCGAGCCGCAGGCATTGCAGCCAGTCAGCGAGTCGACGGACGTGGACGTGAGCGGCTTGGTGTTCTCGATCCTCGACTCGATCAAGGACCCCAACACCATACCGTTCGGCTCAGCCTTCCCCAGCCCCGAACTGTTCCCGCTGCAGCGCCTGTCGCGCTCGCTGGCCAGCGCCAGCCGCAGCATGGACCCGCGCATGGTGGTGACCGACCTGTCGCCCGGCAACCCCCAGCTGCGCCGGCAAATTGCCCTGCGCTACATGGTCGGTGGGCTGATGCTGCCCATGGAAGAGCTGCTGATCACCAACGGTGCACTTGAAGCCCTGAACCTGTGCCTGCAGGCAGTGACCCAGCCGGGCGACCTGGTGGCCATCGAGGCCCCCGCCTTCTATGCCTGCCTGCAAGTGCTGGAGCGGCTCAAGCTCAAGGCTGTGGAAATTCCCGTGCACCCGCGCGAAGGCATGGACCTGGGGGTACTGGCACAGACGCTGGAAAAGCACCCGGTGAAAGCCGTCTGGTGCATGACCAACTTCCAGAACCCGGTAGGCGCGAGCATGCCGGAGGCGAAGAAGCAGGCGCTGGTGGAACTGCTGACGCGTCACCAGGTACCGTTGATCGAAGACGACGTATACGCCGAGCTGTATTACTCGCAACAGGCGCCAAAGCCGGCCAAGGCCTTCGATACCCAGGGCCTGGTGATGCATTGCGGCTCGTTCGCCAAAAGCCTCGCACCCGGTTACCGCATCGGCTGGGTGGCGGCCGGGCGCTTTGCGCAGAAGATCGAGCGGCTGAAACTGATGACCTCGCTGTGCGCCTCGATGCCGGCCCAGGCTGCGATTGCCGACTACCTGCAGCACGGCGGCTACGACCGCCACCTGCGCAAGCTGCGCTACGCCCTGGAGGGCCAGCAGGCCAACATGCTGGCGGCCATTGCCCGCCATTTCCCGGCGCAGACGCGGGTCAGCCAGCCGTCCGGCGGCTACTTCCTGTGGCTGGAGCTGCCCGAGCAGATGGACGCCCTGAAGCTGTTCCATATGGCCCTGGCCCAAGGCATCAGTATCGCCCCAGGGCCGATCTTTTCGCCCACCCGCCGCTTCGGCAACTGCATCCGGCTCAACTACGGCAGCCCCTGGCATGACGGCGCCGAACGGGCCATGGAGACCCTGGGGCGAATCATCCGCTCGTTCTGAATGAAAGCTGTCGAATGCCAGCTATAGTTGTCGGACTCGCAGGCAGGATAGCCAGCATGCCCCCCCGACAACACCCAAGCTTGCATAGAGCAACTACAACAAAAACTGCTCGAACTGGAGGCGCAGAATGCCGAACTGCGCATCAAGGCGGCCTGTTATGACGTCATGTCTTGCCACATGCACGAAGGATTCTGTGTACTCGAAATGCTCGAGAACAGTGACGGGGAGCTGTACGACTACCGTTACATCCTTGCCAACGACGCCTGCCTGCAACACACCGCCCACCCAAAACAGTTGGGCCAGACGGCACGTGAAACGATCCCGGAAGAAATCGGAACCTGGCTTCCGCGCTTTGCCGAAGTGGCGCGGTCTGGGCTACCGATGCAGTTCGAGGAGCGGCTGGCGGTGACCGACCGCTGGCTCAAGCTCTCGGTGCATCGCCTGGAGCCCGCCAGCCAGAAACGAGTGGCGGTGGTCTTTACCGGGGTGCCGGCCGAACAGGTAACCCTCGATAACCTGCAGGCACTTAACCATGAACTGTCGAACAGGGTCGACAAGGAGCAAGCCAACAGCAGGCTTCTTGGCGAGCTGGTCGACCACACCCTGGCCAACGTGTTCGCCGCCGACCGCAGCTTCAGGCTGCTGGCGATCAACCGCACAGCACAGGAAACGTTCAAGCGCCTGCGCGGTTTCGTACCCAAGGTGGGTGACTACATTCCGCAATTCCTGTCACGCCAGCCGGATATCAAAAGCCAACTGGAGCCGGTATGGCCACGCGTACTGGCGGGCGAGGCATTCGTCGAGACCATCGCCCTGGGGGGCCCGCAAGCCCTGCGCCATTACGAACTCCGCTACAACCCTTTGCGTGACGCTCAACAGCAAATCCAGGGGGGTTACCTGTTTGCCTACGACATCACAGAACGCGTCGCCGAGCAGGAGCGCCTGCGAGAAATCGAAAACGCTTTGCGCCAATCCCAGAAAATGGAAGCTGTCGGCCAGTTGACCGGGGGTATATCACATGATTTCAACAACCTGCTGGGCAGTATTCTGGCAGCGTTGGAAGTGGCCACCCAACGCCAGGCCGAACACCGCTACCCTGAAGCCACCCGGCTGCTAGCCATCGCCCGACAGGACGCCAGGCGTGCCGCCGCTCTGGTACAACGCCTGCTGGCATTTTCACGCCAGCAAACCTTGATTCCGCAAACTACAGATGTGCATCAACTGGTGGCCGGCATGCACGACCTGATCAATAGCTCGCTGCATGAAGGCATCGATTTCGTTGACCAGACACTGGCCGGCCAATGGGCGATAGCGATTGACCCTCCGCAACTGGAAAGTGCATTGCTCAATCTGTGCATCAACGCCCGCGATGCCATGCCAATGGGTGGCAAACTGTGCATCTGTTGCGCGAATACCCACCTGGATGAAGCCCAGGCCCGCGTACTGGAGCTCCCACCGGGTGACTACTTGCAGATATGTGTCAGCGATAACGGCTTTGGCATGACCCCTGACGTGGCACAACGCGCACTGGAGCCCTTCTTCACTTCAAAACCATTGGGTCAGGGCTCAGGCCTTGGGCTGTCGATCGTCTACGGTTTCATTCGCCAATCCGGCGGGCAATTGCAGATCATCAGCGCGCCTGGGCACGGGACCCGTATTGACCTGTATCTGCCCAAGGATAGCGAGGCGATAGAGACTGCGCCTGCGCCGGCTCAACCCACGCCGGACAAACCTCGATGTACGCCTCGCCTGATCATGCTCGTGGAAGACCAGGTAAACATGCGCCTGGTGATCGAAGAAGTGTTGCAAGAACTCGGGCACGATGTACGCACATTCGTCAATGGACGCAGCGCACTGGATGCATTGCAGGCAGGCCTGCGGCCTGACCTGCTGGTCACCGATATCGGCCTGCCGGGTGACATCGACGGCCGGCAGTTGGCCGCAGTGCTTCCCGCAGACGTGGCAATGCTCTACATCACCGGCTACAGCGCCGACCAAGTCGGTGTCACGCCATCAAAGCACTGTAGCGTGCTGTGCAAGCCATTCAACCTGGCGTCGCTCGATGAACAAATCGAAAACCTGCTGGCAAACCTGCATCCGCCGCAATGAACGGCTATACGTTCGAGGCCCAGTCACAGTAAAGTCTGACTGATACTTTTCTGGAATGTCGCCATGCCCCACCGCGACCTGTCCGGCCTGCGCCGGGAACTCGAGGCCTTGCGTCAACACAACGCGCAGCTGGAATCACAGCTTCGGCAACAGCAGGATCAGGACCACAGCGTTTACCGTTTTCTTTTCGACACGATGGACGAGGGCTTCTGCATCATCGAATTCTTCGATGGCCCGCATGGCCCACTCAGCGACTATGTGCACGTCATCGCCAACGCTGCCTACGCCAAGCACGCCGGCATCCCCAACGTAGCCGGCCAGAAGCTGCGCGAGATGGTGCCCGACGAGGCCGACGTCTGGGTGGCCCGCTACGGAAGAGTGCTGCGCACGGGTGAACCTTTGCATTTTGAGCAGGAGCTGGTCGCCACCGGCCATGTTCTGTCGGTAACCACCTTCCGCATCGAGCCCGCCAGCAAGCGCCAGGTCGCGGTGCTGTTCAAGGACGTGACTGAACGTCGGCAGGCCGAAGCGGCACTGCAACGCCTCAATGACGAACTGGAGCAGCGGGTCCGCGCAGCGCTGGCCGAGCGCACGCGCTTTGCCGAACTGGTCGAACACAGCGTTGCCAACGTGCATATGATCGACACTGGCATGCGCTGGGTAGCCATAAACCGTCAGGCCAAGCTCGACTTTCATCACATCTATGGGATGACGCCGGAGGTGGGTGACGGCCTTACCGACCTGATGGCCGGTTACACGCAAGACCAGGATTTCATTTTGCCTCTCTGGAAGCGGGCCTTGTCTGGCGAGCAGTTCACGACGACTGGCGTGTTTGGTACAGAGCCAACGCAACGGCATTACGAACTGCGCTTCAACTGCATGCGTGACCCGGACGGCACCGTTCACAGCGCCTATCTGTTTGCTTACGACATCAGCGAACGGGTCGCTGACCAGCAGCGCCTGCTTCAAACCGAACATGCACTGCGCCAAGCGCAGAAAATGGAAGCTGTAGGGCACCTCAGTGGCGGCATTGCCCACGACTTCAATAACCTGCTTGGGGGCATTCAGGGCGCACAGGAGCTGATGCAGCGGCGGCTTGAGCAGAAGCGTTACGACCAGTTGCCCGAACTGCTGCAGGCTGCCAGTGGCGCCGCACAGCGTGCAGCCGCTGTGGTACACAGGCTATTGGCGTTCTCGCGCCAGCAAACCCTGTTACCACAGCCAACCGACGTGTCCCGCCTGATCGCGGGCATGGAGGCATTGATCCGAGGCAGTGTCGGCCCCGCTATTGAGCTGCATTACAGTTTCCACGAACAGCTTTGGCCAACGTTCATTGACCCGCCCCAGCTGGAAAGCGCCCTGCTCAACCTGTGCCTCAATGCACGCGATGCACTGCCTGATGGCGGCAAAGTGTTGCTCTACGGTGAAAATCTCACCCTCGATCTGCAGCGCGCGCAGGCATTGGGCTTGTTGCCCGGCGACTATCTTCACCTGGGTGTCGAAGACAATGGGCTGGGTATGTCACCGCAGGTGGTAGCGCAGGCGATGGACCCATTTTTCACCACCAAACCCATGGGCCAAGGTACCGGCCTGGGGCTGTCCATGGTCTACGGTTTCGTGCGCCAGTCAGGTGGTCAGCTGCAAATTGATTCCGCACTCGGCAAAGGCACGTGCGTGGATATATACCTGCCACGCCACCATAGCCAGCAGGCTGCAGAACACGCCGGTTCGCCTGCAACGCTTGAAGCGCACGGCAGGGTGACCGGCGCCCTTATCGTGCTGGTCGAGGACCAGGCAGCGCTGCGCGCGGTTCTGCGCGAAGTGCTGGAGGAGTCTGGTCATGTTGTTCAGGCGTTTGCGACGGGCCCGCAAGCACTGGGTTATCTGGAAAGCTGCAACACGCCTGGCCTGCTGATCAGCGACATCGGCCTGCCCGGCGGGCTGAATGGCCGACAAGTCGCCGAGCGCTGCCGAGCCTGGCACCCGCTCACCCCAGTGCTGTTCATCACCGGTTACGATGAGAGCGCAGTACTGAACCAGGGGCAGCCGCTGGAGCACTCCAGCGTGCTTACCAAACCCTTTGACCTGACTACCTTGGCCAATGAAGTGACGAGGTTGCTGGGGCAATTGCCTGTGGACACGGAGCGCCAGGGATGAGCAATGACTGCCCTTTGGAAGTAGCCGAAGAACTGCAACGCCTGCACGAACGAATTGCATACCTCGAACGGCATAATCACCAGCTGCAATCCGCACTGACAGGCATTGCCCAACGCCTGCAAGAGGCGGATCGGTACCGGTTTCTGTTCGAGAACATGGAGGAAGGCTTTTGCATCATTCAGTTCATCGACGGCCCCCACGGGCCTCTGAGTGACTATGTTCATCTGATGGCCAACCCGGCCTACTGCCGCCATGCAGGGCTCACCAATGTGGTGGGGCGCAGATTGCGAGAAGTCATTCCTGACGAGGCGGATGTCTGGCTGAATTACTTCGGCACCGTGGAGCGCACGGGAGAACCGCTGTACTTCGAGCATGAGCTGCTCTCCACCGGGCGCTGCCTGGGCTTGGCAGCGATCCGAATCGAAACGTCCGAAGATCACCTGGTCGCCGTGATATTTCGTGATGTGACTGCACGCAAACACGCTGAAAATGCACTACGGGCCCTGAACGAAGAACTTGAGGAACGCGTCGCACTGGCTGTTGCCAAGCACCAAAAAGCTGAAGCAGCCTTGCAGCAGGCGCAAAAGCTCGAAGCGGTCGGCCAGTTGACGGGGGGGCTTGCGCACGACCTCAACAACCTGCTCGGTGGCGTGCTTGGGGCTCTAGAGCTTGCCAGGTGCAGGGTGACCGACGAACACCAACAAGCCACGCTTCCGGCGCTGCTGGACAGTGCGCACAATGCCGCGCATCGGGCTGCCGCGCTCATCCACCGCCTGCTGGCATTTTCCCGCCAGCAGACCTTGCAACCCTGCCCCACGAATGTTTCAGAGCTGGTCAATGGCATGCTGGAGCTCATCAGCCGCACTATTGGGCCGCACATCACGCTCGACTGCTGGTGCAACGAGGCTGCGTGGGTGGTGCGCATCGACCCGCCACAGCTGGAAAGCGCACTGCTCAACCTCTGCATAAATGCACGCGACGCCCTCCCTGCCGGGGGCATGATCCGGATAACGCTGGATAATCTGAAAATACCTGCAGAACGCGCCGAGCCACTGGACCTGGCGCCAGGCGAATACCTGTGCCTGAGCGTCGAGGACAACGGGCGCGGCATGACAGATGAAGTCAGGGCGCGCGCTGTAGACCCGTTCTTCACCACCAAACCCATGGGCCAGGGTACCGGGCTTGGCCTGTCGATGGTGTACGGTTTCGTGCGCCAGTCAGGGGGGCAGTTGCAAATCGAGTCGGCGCAGGGCCAGGGGACACGGGTGAGCCTGTTCATGCCGCGGCATCATGCGCGTCCAGACGCCCGCTTGCCCGACCCGGAACAATCAGTGGCGTACCTGCCTGCAAGCACCGTGCGAGAGATCGTCGTGGTGGAAGACGTAGACGCCATGCACCTGGTCATTGCAGAAACGCTGCATGACCTGGGGCATACGGTCAAGGTGTTCGAAGACGGCCCCACCGCGCTTGCCGGGATGGAGGGCCGCCCTCGGCCCGACCTGCTGATCAGCGATGTCGGCTTGCCGGGGGGTATCAACGGGCGGCAGCTGGCCGACAGGCTGCGTTTGTCCTACCCGGGCCTCAAGGTTTTATTCGTTACCGGGTACGATGAGCATGCCGTGCTCGCCGAGGGTTCCCTGGACGACGGTATGAGTGTTCTGACCAAGCCGTTCACCCTGCCAGCACTGGCAACCCGCGTCAGCCAGATGCTTGAAGCGTGAAGCAGTGGGCGCTCAGCGCCCGCCGCTCAGGTCGATGAAACTGCCGGTGGAATAGGACGCTTTGTCCGAGAGCAGCCAGAGGATGGCTTCGGCCACTTCCTCGGGGCGTCCGCCGCGCCCCATGGGCAAACCGGGCTCAAGCTTGCTGACCCGGTCCGGGTCGCCGGACAAGGCATGGAACCCTGTATGGATGTAGCCCGGGCGTACGCCATTGACCCGCACGCCCTCGCCTGCCACTTCTTTGGCCAGGCCAATGGTGAAGGTGTCGAGCGCGCCCTTGGAGGCGGCATAGTCGACATATTCGTTGGGTGAGCCCAGGCGCGCCGCCATCGATGACACATTGACGATGGCCCCGCCCTGCCCGCCATGCCGGCGCGCCATACGCAGCAAGGCGTGCTTGGCGCAGAGCATGGGGCCGACGACGTTGGTCTTCATGACTTTGAGCAGGCGGAACTCGGACATGTCCTCGACCCTGCTTTGCTGGCCGATGGTGCCGGCGTTGTTGACCAGTGCGGTGACCGGGCCGAGCTCTTCATCGACGCGCTGGAACAGCTGGATGATCTCATCCTCGACGCTGGCGTCGGCGCGCACGGCGATGGCCTCGGCGCCCAGGGCGCGGACCTGGCCGAGGAGGTTTTCGGCGGCCTGGTCGTCGGCGTGGTAGTTGATGCAGATGCGGTAGCCCTGGCGGGCGGCCAACAGCGCCGTGGCGGCACCGATACCGCGGCTGCCGCCGGTGATGACGATGACGTTCTCCATGAATTTGCCAATCGCTTGGGGAAGGGAGGATCGACAATAGGCGAAAAGATTACAGATGGGAATGACCAGGATCAGCTCAAACATCCCTGTACCTGCCCTGCTCCGCTCCGCCCTGCGCTTGCTCTTGCTCTGGCTCTGGCTCTGGCTCTGGCTTTTGATCTTCGCGACTTCAGGAGGCCGAACGCAGGCCTTGCGAAGGGAGGTGACGGGCATGGATGCCCGTCAAGCGCTGGGCCACAGGATGTGGCCTGCAGCGCGGTCCTCCCGGGAGCAAGGCCGGAGTGAGGGAACCCCGGAGCGTAGCGCAGGGGCCGGATGATCGGAGCGCAGTGTTTTTTGGTTACTTTTTGTCGCGTTCCCCCCGTGTCAGCCTACCTGTCGCCTCTATTGATTGACTCAATCTTCCAAGGGGGCGAAGGTGCAAGGTAAAAAAAGAAATCTTCGCCTTCGACCCCGCCAGCAACCTGCTGGACCCAAAGGCACCGCCCGGCCCCAACCGGCACTCACCGCAACGGCTGAGCGACAACGTACTGCGCAGCTATTGCGGCACGCAGTACCGCTACGACGAGCGCGGCAACCTGCTGGAGCGCACCACCGATGGCAAGCAAGGCCATCGACACGCTGGCGTTTGAATGCCGGGACCGCGAGCGCCATGGGCGAAGCACGCATTACGTGTTCGAACCCGGGACCTTTGTGCCGGTGGCGCAGGCGGTGTCCAACCGTGTGGTCGAACTGATACCGCAGCCGGTGTATGTCTTCCCGTATGACATCGACAAAGATCCGGTGTGGCAGCACAAGCCAACGCCCAAGCCGTTTGATGCGCTGGCGTGGTACCAGTGTGATCACCTGGGCACGCCGATGGAATTGACCGGCGAGGATGGCGAGATTGCCTGGCGCGGGACGTACAAGGCCTGGGGGTTGGCGGAGGAGACACGCAGCGACAAGGCGAAGTGGGCGGATATCCGGAATCCGCTACGCTTTCAGGGGCAGTATTGGGATGTTGAGACGGGGCTGCATTACAACCGATATCGCTACTATGATCCGCAGGTAGGGCGTTTTATTGGCAAGGATCCGATTGGATTTGAAGGAGGTCTTAATGTGTACCTCTACGCTCCAAATCCGACAGAGTGGAATGATCCATTAGGTCTCGCTAAAAACAGGCCAACCGGTGTACCTAAGCAGGCGAAGAGAAAGGTAGAACGAGGACAGGCCCCGAAAGAAATAACGAGAATTGATGCTCCAGAGGAAGATGTCCCCAAAAGTCAATGGCATTCACATTGCCCATGTGGATCAGGATACAATTTAGACGGTTCAATTCATGACAAAGGCAAAGGGGATGTCACCTTCTCAAACAAAACCATAGAATGGCTAAACGATCACGGGTGGAGTATCCCCAAAAAATGAACATGCAAAAACTATTCGACAAATTAGTAGAAAAGGAACCCTACATCAACCTTAATGTATTCCTGGAAGAACATGAGACCTTCGAGGAGATACCTATAATTTCACGATACAAAAAACTAGAAATCTTGAAAGCCAACCCACAACAATCAGAAGCAGCAGACATACTGCTAAACATTTCGTTCTTTGTACTCAATTCAGCCATGCTATACATGCGCACAAAAAAAGCAAAGAACGAAGAACACTTTATCGCAATAACCTACACTGATTTTAATTTTGAAAATAAAACCGAACCCCCAATACCCAATTTCTTTGTAAATCCAAATACTACAAAAATCAGCTCTTTAGAAAAGCTGAAAAAAAAGCAAAAAATGGAAGTCTCGCCAGAAATGAAACTAGTCCAAGAGCGATTTGATGCATGTAGGATAAGGCCATTATTTTCATTCTACGAAAGCCGTTTCTTTGATCCGGCTTGCAACGAGGATATTATAAGAGTCTATGCAGTCCTGAATTAATAAATTCAATATTGCATCCATGATGCACTCATACCAAATAGAAAACAGCGTATCGCTACACGCCGCGGCGCTACGACGAGCGAGGCAGCCTGCTGAAGCAGGGCCAGTTTCTCTGTGATCTCTAAACCGATTGCGGGGTTAGGAAGATGACCTCTTGACCGCGAGATTTCCTGGCGCGGGCCCCACAAGCCTTAGGGGTTGGCGGAGGAGACACGGAGCGACAAGGCGAAGTGGGGGGGCATCCGGAATCCGCTACGCTTTCAGGGGCAGTATTGAGATGTTTAGACGAGGCTGCACTATAACCGGTATCGCTACTATGACCCGCAGGTAGGGCGATTTAGTGGGAAGGATCCGATTGGCTTTTCTGGCGGGTTAAACATTTATACGTAAACAACGAACCCGGTCGGATGGGTGGACCCGCTTGGCTTAGCCGCACTATAGAGGACGTATTCAAGCACAAGGTGTAAAGCTTGAGGAGTCTGTCAGCTGGAATCAGGACACACCATTAACAGTTGTTGATGCAAAACAAAAAACTGAAGAGCTAAAAGGGAAGCTTTCAAAAAAAGATTTAAAAATACGCGAGGGAACTTTTGAGCAAGCAGAGCGTTGGATTGACAGGGCATGCAAATGCGGTGGACTGCAAAAAGAAGAGCGACGCACCTTTCAAGTTAAAGGTACGGCTCACGAACGTGTCGATATCGAAACCAGGTCAGGCAAAGCTTTCACGGAGCAATAATATGCATGCAGACTTCCTAGAATCCCCAGAAAAATACAAGCTACTAGAGGAGTTTTTTTAAACATCTTCAATGAAGAGTTTGAAAAGCAAAAGTCGATCCGCGCGAAATATACAACCCCTCATTACGGTGCTCATTGCTGATGGCAACCCATTCATGGATGGGAACCCAATATTCTCAGCTGTGAATACGGAGACGGGCAGCATTTTAAGAATCGTCATAACTGAAGACGTGAGTGAGTATGCAAGAAACCACAATACCATTGACGAATCTGAAGAGATCTGCCTAGTTATGAAGATCTCCGAAATTAGTTTCGGCACGCCAAGACATTTCATTGTGGATCGCTCAACAAAAAAACCTGACGTCATATTGACATTCTGCACGAGAGCACTACGGGAGAACCATTAACATGCTCCAAGTAAGACGTAAGAAGCCATGATTAAATTTGAATTTACACGAGTCGGTGACTCCTATCTTGCACACGAATTTGACCATGGGGTATTTCCTTGATCTCAGAAAATACCTGCATAACCTCGAAGTTCAATCCAAAACATTCGAACATGGTATACCTCTCAATCACATCACTGATCGACGGGATTACAAGAAATAGTACAAATTTTGAATTAATCGCAGCTGACTCTTCGTTTCGCATAAGATTCAAAAAGCAAAAAGATGTAGTTCCAATAATTCACGGGAAAAATTAAAGCATTAAGACAAGCCACCGAGAGTTACTTAAAGCGCTTGAAGAAGGCATAGAAAACTTCCTAAAAAACCCCAAGAACAGCATAGCAGCATCTAGCGCCGCGCATTTAGATCTTTTAACAAGCAGAGCATTGCTAGGCAATGAAATAAACAAGCACAATCAAGCTAAAAACTTTTAACTGCGAAATAGAAAATAATTGAAACTATTACTGCAAGCCCAATCAAGGACTAACCACCAATGCATGGAGACTACTTGACAAATAGCACAGCCCACACTGCACTCGAGCAGTTGTTTACTGACGCCTTCACACAGACAGTCAGCAAATATAAGGACCACGCAAACCTCATAGCCCCTTTCTACAGGACTACATTCGACAACGGACAACCCTTCGGCGATGCAAATCCTATATTTTCAGCTAGAGACATAGAACGAAAGAAAATAATCCGAATCATCATAGAGGATGAAGTGGACAAAATATCCACAGATTACAAGAATACCGACTACGGAGAAGAGACCATAGTATTTGGCGGGATAGCTAACCTTCCAGAACTCATAGCCACCCTAAAGGAATGGACTAGAGCTCCCTAACACCAACACCAAACCAACACCAAAACCCTCAACTATGAAAATAGACTATAAAACCCACGCCACTTAAAAACATCAACCCGGAGATTTAGCCAATGATAGAACTCGAAAACATAAGTGCATGGGGCACAGAGGTAGGTAGCGAGAAACCTATAAGACTCGACGAAATATCAATACTAACAACGCCAACAATGATTCGAAGCCTAGGTGCTTTCTTGATAAACGCGGCATTTGAAATGGAGAAAAACGAAATCGAGCACATACACCTTCAAGATCTATCTTCAAATTTCTCCCAAACCAATCACATAGACATAATCCTGATTAACCAAAATATGACAAAACAAACCAGAGCTGACAAAGCTAAAACCTAAATAATCACATGAGTAATTTAAATGAAAAATATCGTACGCCTCGGAGACTCGACCACCCATGGCGGCCTGGTAGTCGAATCTATCCCCCACACCAATCTCAACGGTAAGCCCATGGCCGGCAAAGGTAATATGGTGTCCTGCCCGCTGTGCAAAGGCATCTTCCCGATTATCGAAGGTAGCAGCACCTACAGGGTCAACGGTACGCCTGTGGCATTGGACGGGATGAAAACGGCTTGCGGGGCTAACTTGATTGCCAGCATTTCCCACGGCAGTGTGCACGGCTGAAACACGATTTGAATTGCTCGTGAAAAACCCAAAGAGGGGGCTTGTTGGCAGCCCCCTTGGTGATGCTTCCTGCGAATGCCGGGGTGAGAAAACGCACTAACTCTCGGGACCTGCCCTGCAGCGGCTCGCGCTCACTGGCCACCAACATGACTTTTTGCTCTGAGAGGAACCATGGAGGCCCACGCCCGACCTATAGCAGATGCAAAAATACCGCACCAAGCAAAACGAGGCCCACACCCAGAAGCTGCCCTGACACTAAACGCTCTTTATAGAACACATAGCCGAGCAAGGCCGCCACTCCACCAGAAAGCGTACTAATAACAGTGACAACAGCAATAGAGCCCTCAAGTACCCCAAATGAAAACGCTGCAAAACCACCCAGATTGAAAAGACTCGCTCCGCTCAAGGCGCCATAATCCTTTAAGGTCAAATTGTTACACCCTCGAAAATCACGATACATAAGCAACAGAAACAGCGTGCCCACGCAGTAGTTCAACCAGAGCATATTGATTGGCCCAATAGCGGGCAGTGCATATTTACCTTGAACCCAGAAACTGACGCCGTAACACCCAGCAGCCACGAGCGCAAAAACAATCGCCTGCCCTTCGCGACGGTTCAAACGAGAGTTGGGATTGCTATGCCCCAGGCCCACAGCCATCACACCAAATGCACAGATAGCGATGCCAAGAAACTGATAAGCAGTCAAGCGTTCACCCCCTGCCCAGGCCAAGACCGTTGTGACAATACCGTAGGACGTGACCAGCGGTGCAACAATTGCTGTGCGCCCCTGAGTTAACGCCCTGGTCAGGGAAAGAGCACCGAGTAGCGTCAACACCGCCGCGACAAGACAGATGATCATGGATACGACACTGACTGCGACAATCGAATTAAAGCTGCTTGTTTGCAAAGCAACAAAGCTCAGGACAATCAGGCCTATTATCTGGCTGTAGAGCACTGAGCGCCTGATACCGAGCGACCTGCCGTTTACACTTACCAAATAGTCTGTGACACCCCAGCACACAGCCGCCAACAACCCCATTATTACATCCACACTGATTCCCCTTGCCTTTATCTAGCGTGTCTCTCCTCGCCCACACTATTTGCGCTCGCGACCAATTCATTCAATAAGCCGACTGATAAGGCTGTCAACACCCCAAATACGAGCGGAAGTTACAAACTCATCGCAAAGGAATCACCTGACAACAAAAAGAATAAATATCCTACAAAACTAACGACTGATTCAGTCCTTCCTTCGATTACTCACATAAATTGCAATCCAAATGGCACAGGCTGCGCCCGTGTTCGCGGGCAAGCCCGCTCCTACACCGACCGCATTAGCCGATTTCGCAGGCGCCCTTCTGACCTGGTGACGTGCTGCTGAAGCCGCCCTCACCTCACCGTAGGGTGAATTTCCGCACCCTAGAGTCAATGGATCCATGAAAAATCCGATAATCGCACAAAACCCGCAAAACACTGCTTACACGTATTGACCGCACGACTCCGCCACGGCTCTAATGGATCCATTAAATAAAAACAAAACCCTGGAGAGCCTCCCATGTACCCCAAAAACACCTGGTACGTCGCCTGCACCCCCGATGAGATCGCCACCAAGCCGCTGGGCCGGCAGATCTGCGGGGAAAAGATCGTGTTCTACCGTGCCCAGGAGAACAAAGTGGCCGCCGTCGAGGACTTTTGCCCGCACCGTGGCGCACCGTTGTCGCTGGGCTATGTAGAAGACGGCAACCTGGTGTGTGGCTACCACGGCCTGGTCATGGGCTGCGATGGCAAGACCGTGTCGATGCCGGGCCAGCGTGTGCGGGGATTTCCTTGCAACAAGACCTTCGCCGCCGTCGAGCGCTATGGCTTTATCTGGGTCTGGCCCGGCGACCAGGCGCAGGCCGACCCGGCGCTGATTCCGCACCTTGAATGGGCGGTGAATGATGAGTGGGCCTACGGTGGCGGCCTGTTCCACATCGGCTGCGACTACCGCCTGATGATCGACAACCTGATGGACCTCACCCACGAAACCTACGTGCACGCTTCCAGCATCGGCCAGAAGGAAATCGACGAGGCGCCGCCTGTCACCACCGTCACCGGCGACGAGGTGGTCACCTCGCGGCACATGGAAAACATCATGGCCCCGCCCTTCTGGCGCATGGCCCTGCGTGGCAACGGGCTGGCCGACGATGTGCCGGTGGACCGCTGGCAGATCTGCCGCTTCACCCCGCCCAGCCATGTGCTGATCGAAGTGGGCGTGGCGCATGCGGGCAAGGGTGGCTACCACGCGGAGGCGCAGCACAAGGCGTCGAGCATCGTGGTGGATTTCATCACCCCGGAAACCGACACCTCGATCTGGTACTTCTGGGGCATGGCGCGCAACTTCGCCGCGCACGACCAGACCCTCACCGACAACATCCGTGAGGGCCAGGGCAAGATTTTCAGTGAAGACCTGGAGATGCTCGAGCGCCAGCAACAGAACCTGCTGGCCTACCCCGAGCGCAACCTGCTGAAGCTGAACATCGATGCTGGCGGCGTGCAGTCGCGCAAGGTGCTGGAGCGGATCATCGCCAAAGAGCGTGCGCCGCAACCGCAACTGATCGCTACCAGCGCCACCCCTGCCTGAGGAACAGCCGACATGATCGATGCCGTAGTGGTATCCCGTAACGATGAAGCGCAGGGTATTTGCAGCTTCGAGCTGGCGGCAGCGGATGGCAGCCTGCTGCCGGCGTTCAGCGCCGGTGCGCATATCGACGTGCACTTGCCCGATGGGCTGGTGCGCCAGTATTCGCTGTGCAACCACCCCGAAGAACGCCACCGCTACCTGATTGGTGTGCTCAACGACCCGGCTTCGCGGGGCGGCTCACGCAGCCTGCACGAGCAGGTGCAGGCCGGCGCACGGCTGCGCATCAGCGCGCCGCGCAACCTGTTCCCGCTGGCCGAGGGGTCGCAGCGCAGCCTGTTGTTTGCCGGCGGCATCGGCATTACCCCGATCCTGTGCATGGCCGAGCAACTGTCCCACAGCGGCCATGACTTCGAGCTGCACTACTGCGCACGCTCCAGCGAGCGGGCGGCCTTTGTCGAGCGTATTCGCAACGCGCCGTTCGCTGATCGCCTGTTCGTGCACTTTGACGAGCAACCGGAAACCGCACTGGATATCGCCCGGGTGCTGGGCAACCCGCTAGAGAGTGTGCACCTGTATGTTTGCGGGCCTGGCGGGTTCATGCAGCATGTGCTGGACAGCGCCAAGGGGCTGGGCTGGCAGGAGGCCAACCTGCACCGCGAGTACTTTGCAGCGGCGCCAGTGGATGCCAGCAACGACGGCAGTTTCTCGGTGCAGGTGGGCAGCACGGGGCAGGTGTTCGAGGTGCCAGCGGACCAGACCGTGGTGCAGGTGCTGGAACAGCACGGTATCGAGATTGCCATGTCGTGCGAGCAGGGTATTTGCGGCACCTGCCTGACCCGTGTGCTGCAGGGTACGCCGGACCACCGCGACATGTTCCTCACCGAAGAGGAGCAGGCGCTGAACGATCAGTTCACGCCCTGCTGCTCGCGCTCGAAAACGCCGCTGCTGGTGCTGGATATCTGAACCGGTTTACGACGAGGGCAGGATAACCTTCATGCCCGCGTCTGCCGTTGCCCCGCCAAAGGTCTCTGCGTAACGCAAGGTGGCATTGGCATGCTCGCGCATAATCGCTTCGGCGCGGGCACCCTGGCGGTTGCTCAGGGCGTCGAACACTGCGTGGTGCTGCATATGGGCGAAGTTGAAGCGCCGGTATTCGCGGGCCAGGTCATGGCGGTCCACTGCCAATGCGGTGACCGACGCGAAAGGCAGGTGGTCGTTGCGCGCCAGGGCATCGGCGATGGCCGGGTTGTGGCTGGCTTCGATGATCACCTGGTGAAAGCGCATGTTCAGGTCGTGGTAGGCCTGCAGGTCTTCTTCGGTCACAAAGCCCTTGTCGAACAGCTGGTCGCCATCGACCAGGCACTGTTGCAGCGCCGCGCGTGCTTGCGCTGACAAGCCACGCTCTGCGGCCTGGCGAGCGGCCAACCCCTCCAGTACACCACGCACCTCGACCGCGCCAGCGATATCCTCGGCGCTGACCGAGCGCACCTGAAACCCCCGGCCGCCGAAGCGCACCAGCAGGCCTTCCTGCTCAAGGGTACGAAACGCCATGCGCACTGGCATGCGTGAGACGCCGAACAGTTCGGCGGTGGGGACTTCCATCAGGCGCTCGCCGGCCGCCAGCTCGCCCGAGGCGATCATCTTGCGCAGCGCAACCAGCACCATTTGACCGGGTTTGCTCATCCAGGCTTCTTCCAGGGGCGTGAGCGGGCATCTTAGCGCAAGGCGGAGGGTTGCTACAGGCCTGTTCAGCGTGCACCACCGTGCTGGCTTAAGCCACGAGTGGTGCCTGCCGCGTTACCCTGTGGGAGCGGGCGTGCCCGCGAAGAATTCGACGCGCTGCATGGCACCGGCTACGCCGGTGTTCGCGGGCACGCCCGCTCCCACAGTGATCGCGCTAACGTTTAGATTTTGCGCAGGACAGTTGTTCCCACCAGGGCCGTACGCATCAGGGATATTGCTGCTTACAGTGTCAGGGGATAGCTGACGATCAGGCGAGTCTGGTCGAAGTCGCTGTTGAAGCTGCGCCGGTTGGTCGCGTTGTTCAGGCGGATGTTGAGGTTCTTCAAGGTCCCGCTCTGGAACGTGTAGTTCACCTCGGTATCGCGCTCCCACTCCTTGCCATTGCTGCCCGCCGCCGTGGTTGCATTCTCACCATGCCCGTAACGCACCATGGCCAGCAGCCCCGGCACACCCAGCGCGGCAAAGTTGTAGTCGTAGCGCACTTGCCACGAGCGCTCGTCGGCGTTGCTGAAGTTGCCGTTGAACATGTCGTTGCCCAAGGTGCGGCCGCTGCTGCCGTACACCGACATCCACTGGCTGTCACCACTGACCTTCTGCAAGCCCAGGTACAGCGTGTGGCCACTGTGCGCGGCCGACAGCAAGGCGTAGCCCGTGCGGCTCTGGATGTCGCCGATGCGTGCCTGGCCATCATCCCGGTCGATGAAGTAACCCAGGTTGGCCCCCAGCGTCCACTCGCCCACCCGCTGGCTGTGCAGCAGGTTGAAGTAGCTTTGCTGGTAGATGTCCTCGAGCTGCGAATGCCAGGCGCCGATCAGGGTGCGCTGCTGGTTGAAGCGGTACTCGGCACCGGCGTAGTTGAAGCCGTCCGAGGTGACCATGGGCGCGGCCCAGGCAGAAAGGTCCTGCATGTCGGACGAGTTGCGCAGGCTGACCTCGCGGTACTGGCCGGCTTGCAGGCTCAGGCCTTCGATCTCCCGCGAGTCGAGCATGGCGCCCCGGAAGGTTTGCGGCAGCAGGCGGCCATCGTCGTAGCGCAGCAGCGGAATGTCCGGCAGCAACTCACCCACCTTCAGCTCGGTCGATGAAACACGCAGCTTGGCTGCCAGCCCGGCGCGGCCATAGTTGTCGGCCGCACGCCCGTCGTCGTGCACCGGCAGCAGTTCGGAGCCGCTGGTACCGCGGCCACTGTCCAGCTTCACGCCGAACATGGCGATGCCGTCCAGGCCAACACCGATCAGCCCCGGGGTGTAGCCAGAGCTGAACTTGAAGATGAAGCCCTGGGCCCATTCTTCGACTTTGCTCTTGGCCGCCCCCGGGTCGCGGAAATCGCGGTTGAAGTAGTAGTTGCGCAGGGTCAGCCCGGCCTTGGCATCTTCAAGGAAGCCCCCCTCCTCGGCCCAGGCCGGCAAACCCAGGCCAAGCGCCAGCGAAACCGCCAGGGCCGAACGGGCCAGGGTGCAGGTTGTGTGCATCATTATTATTGTTCTCCGCGTTACTTGGGCGCAGCCGGCCCCCGCAGGCTGCACAGAGCCCGTGGTCGAGAGGCTGCATGAATGCCCGGCCTGGGCCGGGCGCTACTCAGTGGCTTAATGCATCAGAACGGATACTGACGCGGCACATGCTGCACGCTGACCCAGTGATCGCGGGTGAACTCGTCGATGGCCCAGTCCCCGTTGAAACGGCCAAGCCCCGAGTTCTTCTCGCCGCCGAACGGCGCGTTGGCCTCGTCGTTCACCGGGATGTCGTTGATGTGGCTCATGCCCGCACGCACCTGGCGGGCAAAGCGCACGGCGCGCTCCAGGTTGCGGCTGAATACCGCGCTGGACAGGCCGAATTCGCTGGCATTGGCCAGCTCCAGGGCATGCGCTTCGTCACGCGCGCGCAGCAAGCCCACCAACGGGCCGAAGATTTCGTTACGCGCAACGTCCATGTCGACGGTGACCTCGCCATACACATGCGGCGCCAGCAAGTTACCGTCGACCCCGCCCTCGTACAGCGGCTCGGCACCTTCGCCGCGTGCCAGGCTGATCTTGTCCAGCAGGCCCTGCAATTGCCGGGCATTGATCACCGGCCCGATCACCGTAGCGGGCGAGTCCGGGTCGCCTACCACCAGCGCCCTGACACGCTCGACGAAGCGCTGCGCAAAAGCGTCGTAGAGGCTGTCGTCAACGATGATCCGGTTCACTGCCATGCAGATCTGCCCCTGATGCAGGAACTTGCCGAACACGGCCGCATTCACTGCCTGTTCAACGTCGGCGTCGTCCAGCACCACGAACGGGCTGTTGCCGCCCAGTTCCAGCGCAACGTGCTTGAGGTGTTCGCCACCGCTGGCAATACGGCCAATGCCGCGCCCGACCGGGGTGGAGCCAGTGAAGGTGATCAGCGCCGGCACCGGGTGCTCGACGAAGGCATCACCAATGTCGCTGCCCGCGCCCACCACCACGCTAAGTACCCCGGCCGGCAACCCGGCCTCTTCAAAGATGCGTGCCAGCAGCAGGCCGCCGCACACCGGGGTGTCGCTGGCAGGCTTGACCACCACGGCATTGCCCAGCGCCAGCGCCGGGGCAATCGAGCGCTGGGTCAAGTGCAGGGGGAAATTCCACGGGCTGATCACCCCGACCACCCCCAGGGCACTGCGGTACACGCGGCTTTCCTTGCCCGGCACGTTGGACTCGACAATGCGCCCGTGCACCCGCGACGGGAACGATGCCGACTCCAGCGCAATTGCCCGCGCCGCGCCCCATTCCAGCTGGGCCTTGAGCCGGGTACTGCCAGACTCGCGAATGATCCACTCGATAATTTCGTCGCGGCGACGATCAAAGATCGCCACCACTTCGTACAGCACCGCGGCGCGTGCGGCGGGCCCCAGTGCCGCCCATTTAAGCTGTACCCGGGCTGCCGCCTGGTAGGCGACATCAAGGTCGGCGCGGTTGGCCTGTTCAACCTGCAGCAACAGGTCGTCGTTGTACGGGTTGTGCACGTTCAGGGTCTTGCCGGCACTGCCGGCGCGCCACTGGCCGGCAATCGGCAGCAGTTGAAGGTCTTGATAACGAGGGCTAATGGCAGACATGCAAGGCTCCTTGGTCAGCACGTAGGTTTGTTGGCAGCTTCAGGCTCACCGGCCTGTTGTGGCGCACGCACCTGGATGAAGGCGATGGCCAGCGCACCGATCACCCCAGGCAGGGCGAAGGCGAGGAAGTTTTGCTGGATCGGCAGCTGCAACGACAGCAGGGTGCCGCCCAGCATGGGCCCGGCGATGGCGCCGAGGCGGCCGATACCGGCAGCCCAGCCCACCCCAGTGGAGCGGATGTGCGCCGGGTAGGCGATAGAGGCATAGGCGTGGATTACTGCCAGCGTGCCGATGGTGGTAGCGCCGGCAATCAGCAACAGCAGGTTCAGCAGCAGCGGGCCCGGGTTCAGCCCCAGCGCCGCCAGCGACAGCGATGCCAGCACGAAGAACAGCGCCAGCGTGCGCTGCACCCCCAGGCGGTCGGCGAGCCAGCCACCAAACAACGCACCGACCGTGGCGCCAATGTTCAGCGTGACCAGAAACGCCAGGCTCGAACCCAGGGCGTAGCCGCCCTGCGCCATCAGCTTGGGCAACCAGGTATTGAGGCCGTAGCTCATCAGCATGCACATGGCGAACGCCACCCACAGCAACAAGGTGGCCAGGGCCTGACCACGGCCAAACAACTGCGCCAGGCGTGCCTTGTCTACCGGTTGGTCGCTGCCCGCCAGGCGCAGCTCGGTGCTTGGGCGAAACGCCGGGTCGACCTTCGCCAGCAACTGCTCAAGCTCGGCACGGCGGCCCTTGAGTTCAAGAAACGCCGCCGACTCCGGCAGGTAGCGCAGCATGAACGGCACGGCCAGCACCGGCAGCACCGCCACATAGAACACAGCCTGCCACCCCCACTGCGGGATCACCGCAATCGCCAGCAAGGCGGACAGCACTGCGCCCACCGAGTAGAAGCTGGACATCACGGTGATCATGGTGCTGCGCCGCCCTTGTGGGGCGAACTCGCTGATCAGGTTGACGGCGCTGGGTACCAGCGCGCCCAGGGCCAGCCCGGTCACCAGGCGGCAGGCACCGAGCTCCAGCGGGGTTTCTGCATGCCCGGTCATGAACGCCGCCAGGCTGGCCAGCAGTGTGGTGAGGATGATCAGCTTGCGCCGGCCGAAACGGTCGGCCAGTGGCGCCAGCAAGGTACCGCCGAACAACATGCCGAACAGCGCACAGCTGCCGAGCGTGCCGGCTTCGATGGCAGTGAGTTGCCATTCCTGCATCAGGCGTGGCACCACAGAGCCGTAGATCACCATGTCATAGCCGTCGAACAGCATGATGAAACAGCCCCACAGCAGTATCAGCAGGTGCGTGCGGTTGAAGGGTGCAGCATCGATCACTTCACTGACGGAAGTCGTCTTCATAGCCACCTCGTTTATTGTTTTTGTCGGTGTCGCGTGGTGTGCGTGTGTGTCGGGTTCAGGGTTCGATGGTCTGGGTCGGCACTTCGATCAGCACGGGCCGGTCGCTCTCCAGCGCTTCACGCAAGGCCTGGGCGAAGGCGCTGCCGCTGGCCGCATGCACCGCCTGCACGCCATAGCCACGGGCGATGGCGCAGAAGTCCAGGCCAGGCACGTCCAGCCCGGGCGCGTCGTTGACGTCCAGCACATCGGCGAACCAGCGCAACGCGCCGTAGGTGCCGTTCTTGAGGATGATGAACACCACCGGGATGTTGTATTGCGCGGCGGTCCACAGCGCGGTGATGCCGTAGTTGGCCGAGCCGTCGCCGATCACGCCGATTACCTGCCGGCCTGGCGATGCCAGCTGCACGCCTACGGCTGCTGGCAGGCCAAAGCCCAGGCCACCGGCTGCGGGGAAGAAATAACTGCCCGGCTCACGCATTTCCACGCGGCGCCAGAACGCCCCCACGGTGGAGGTGGACTCCTTGACGTAGATGGCGTCCTTGGGCGCCAGGGCGTTGAGCAGGTCGAACACGGTTTCAGGCCGCAACAGGCCACCGTCATCCGCCACCGCTTCGGCAGCAGGCAAAGCGGTGGGCATCGGCCGCACGCTCTGCGGCACGCCGCCCAGCACGGCTTCGAGGGTGAGCGCAATGTCGCCGACCAGGGCGTCGCCCATGGGCGCACGCGCCGCCTCGCCCGGGTCGCAGGTCAGGTGCAGCAGCTCGCAGTCGGCCGGCAGGTAGTTGCCTGGGGCGAACTGGTGGTAGCGGAACACGGGGGCACCCACTACCAGAATCAGGTCGTGCCCGGCCAGGTTGTGGCTGATACCGGCAATGGCAGCCGGCAATACCCCGCGGAAGCACGCATGCCGTGTAGGGAACGGGCAGCGCGAGGCCGAAGGCGCGACCCAGGCCGGCATGCGCAGCTTCTCGGCCAATTGCACAGCCAGGCCATTGGCGGCGCTGCCATCGACATCCGGGCCCAGCACCAGCACCGGGTTGCGCGCCGCTGCCAGGCGTTCGCACAGGTGCTGCAACTGTGCCGACGACGGCAGCCCGGCACTGCTCACCTGGCGCCGCGCCAGGTGCTCGACACCGCTTGGGGCTTCGCACGCCCAGTCGTCATACGGGATCGACACGTACACCGGCCCGCGTGGCGGCAGGCTGGCGGTGTGGATCGCCTGGCTCAGGGCACGCGGCACGTCCTGCGCGGCAGCGGGTTCGTGGCTCCACTTGACCAGCGGTTTGGGCAACTGTGCGGCATCGACATTGGCCAGCATCGCCTCCACTCCGATCATCGAGCGCACTTGCTGGCCGGCGGTGATCACCAGCGGGCTGTGCGAGTACCAGGCATTGGTCAGGGCGCCCATGCCATTGCCGGTACCGGCAGCCGCGTGCAGGTTCACAAAGGTGGGCTGACCGCTGGCCAGTGCGTAGCCATCGGCCATGCCGACCACGGCACCTTCGTGCAGGCCGAGAATGTAGCGAAAATCCTCCGGAAAGCCCTTGAGAAACGGCAGTTCGTTGGAGCCGGGGTTGCCGAAGATGGTGGTCAGGCCGTGCTGGCGAAGAATGTCGTAAGTGGCGCCGTGAACAGTTTTCATAAAGCCCCTTGCAGCTTGTTTTTGGAATTCGGGTTACTTTTGCAGTCACGGCCAGATTGATCAAATTGATACTATCTTTACTAAAAATAAAACCTATCTATGTGAAGCCAGCACCCCATGAGCCACATCGACCTGAACCTGATCCGCACCTTCGTCACCCTGTACGAGGCCCGCAGCGTCACCCTTGCCGCCGAGCGCCTGTTCGTCACCCAGCCGTCGGTGAGCTATGGCCTGGCACGCCTGCGCGAACTGTTCGACGACGCCCTGTTCAGCCGCACGCGTGACGGCATCCAGCCAACCTTTGTTGCCGAGCAGCTGTACGGCACCCTGCGTGACGCGCTGACGCGCATTGAAGGCGCCGTGCAGAGCACCCGCCAGTTCAACCCCGCAACCACCGAACGCAGGTTTCGCATCGCCCTTTCCGACCTTGGCGAAATGGGCTTTTTGCCGCTGATTCTGGCGCGCCTGAACCGCGATGCCCCGCAGGCCGAAGTCGAGGTGCTGCCACTGCAGGTCGACCAGGTGGGCGACTGGCTGGCCAGCGGCAAGATCGACGCCGCCATCTGCCGCCCGCCCGTGCCGGGCACGCGTAGCCAGGTACTGATGCGCGAACGTTATGTATGCCTGCTCAGCTGCGACCACCCACGCATCGGCAATGAACTGACCCTTGAGCAGTTCATTGCCGAGCGCCACATAAGCGTTACCCGTACCACCGGCCACGGCAGTGTCGAAGACGTACTCACCAGCATGCAGTTGCAGCGGCGCATCAGCCTGCAGGTGCCGCACTTCTCGGTGCTGCCGAAAATCATCCCCGGCACCGACCTGCTCGCCGTACTGCCAGCGCAGATCGGCCGGCTGTTCATGCAGGACGGGGGTTTGAAAATGCTTGAGCTGCCGTTCCAGGTTGCCGAGTTCAACGTGTCGCTGAACTGGCACCCCAACAGCGACAACTCCGCCGCCCTGCAATGGTTCTACGCCACGGTCGCCCAGGCGATCATCGATGGCCAGGCCTAGGCGTCGGCCAGCACTGGCTGCGCGGGGCTGGCCGCCGGGCGCAGCAACAGCAGGCAACCCGCAGCAAGCACGAATACGATGGCAAACACCCCGTACAGGTGCAGCGGTTGCCAGCCGCCATCGAGCAACACGCCGGCCACGGTCGGCGACAGGATTGCGCCCATGCGGCCGATGCCGATGCCCCAGCCCACGCCGGTAGCGCGCACCGAGGCGTCATAGACCACCGGCGACAGGGCATACAGGCCGGCCACGCAGCCGTTGGAGAACAGCCCGATCAGCAGCCCCAGCGCCAAGACGGCACTGACCGACGCGCCATTGACCACGAACAGCACCAGCAGCGCCGCCGTAATCAGCATGAACAGCCCCAGCACGCGGGTGAGTGGCCAGCGCGAAGACAGGCCCCCGATCAGCGCCGCACCGAGGATGCCGCCGACACTCAACAGCACCCCGCCGGTAATGCCCTGCTGTGCCGACAGGCCCGCGGCCACCAGCAGTTTCGGCGTCCAGCTCATGACGAAGTAGAAGCCGAACATGACCAGGAAGAACAACAACCAGATCACCAGCGTGGTGCGGCGCATGGCAGGCGCAAGCAATTGCCGGAAGCCGCGGGCGGCGCCCTGTTCCCTTGCCGTGGCTGTTGGCAGTTGTGCCAGCGCCGGCTGGCCAAGGCGCACGGCCAGGCGGTTGACCCGTGCCAGGGCATTGGCCGGGCGACGCGCCAGCAGAAAGTCCAGCGACTCCGGCAGCCACAACAGCACCAGCGGGATCACCAGCACGGTGACAATACCGCCAAACAGGAACACTGAGCGCCAGCCCCAATGCCCCAGCAGCCATACCGCCAGCAAACCACCCAGCGTCGCACCCAGGGCGTAACCGGTCGACTGCAGGCTCACTGCCAGGCCGCGCCAGCGTTTGCTGGCGTACTCACTGGCAATCACGTTGCTGCTGGCCAGGATGCCGCCGATGCCCAGCCCGGTCAGGCCACGCAGCAGCGCCAGTTGCAACGGGCTCTGGCTCATTGCCGAGAGCAGCATGCCAACGCCGGAAACTGCCAGGCACAGCAAAATCAACGGGCGGCGGCCAAAGCGGTCGGCCCACGGCGCGATGAACAGCGACCCCGCCGCCATGCCGAACAGGCCGGCGCTGAGCAGCAGCCCGACCTGTGCACCGTTCAGGTTCCACTCGGCGGACACCGACGACGCAGTGAAGGCCATGACCAGTACGTCAAAGCCATCGATCATGTTGAGGACGATGCAAATACCAATGGCCAGGTACTGGAAGCGGCCCATCGGGTCGTTGTCCAGGCGTTGCTTGAGATCGGTATTCATGGGGTCACCTGCCGGCCAGGGTTGGCCACAGGCGGGAGGACAGATGCGCACGCGCAGGCAAGACGGAGGGAACCCTGACAGTTCCGGGCCGCTGGATAGCCATTCATGACTGAACCCTTTTTGTAATTGTTATTGCATACGGCAGGAGGGCTCCGGCCGTTGTCAGGCGCTAATCAACCAGATAATGGATCCACGAACAACAAGCAATGCTTGTGCCTTCCATGAAAACCGCTCCTAAACAAGGTCTACGCTCAATACAAAATTTATTTTTCCTATATAAATCAATATGTTGAAAATTTAACGCCTAGGCCAATTTTTGTTCGTTTATCGAACACTACAATTTTATGGATCCATATAAGCGCTAAAATCCACACCTGACCAATCATCTCTTGGCAGCCATGAACAAATCTTCATGTTCCCCGCCAGCGCCCTGATTTCGGGGTGGACAGCCGTTACCCGCCCACCGCCAGCCGCCACTCGCCTTGAGGGCGCGGTAGGTGTTGCGTAGCATCCCCGGCCCGATCGCGCGCCCGTACAGCCACCGCGATACCTGCTGAAAAGAGCTACTGATGCCACAACCCATCCCCCTCAAGGACCACGAAAAGGAAAAGCACCTGGTCAATCGCCGGCTCCTGGCCTGCGCCATCCTGGTCTTCAGCCTGGTCGCCGTGCTGGTGGGGCGGCTGTATGTATTGCAGGTGCTGCAGCACGACCAGCAAACCGCCGTGTCGGAAAACAACCGTGTGCACGTGCTGCCCATCGCCCCCGAACGCGGACTGATCTACGACCGCAACGGCGTGGTGCTGGCCGACAACAAACCCAGCTTCGACCTGACCATGACCCGCGAACGGGCCGGCGGCGACTCGGCCAAGGTACTCGACACCCTCACCCAGGTGCTGGGCCTGACCGACGACGACCGCAAGCAGTTCGACAAAGACCTGCGCCGTGGCCGCAAACCGTTCGAACCGGTGACCCTGATGGTGGGCCTGAGCGAAGAGCAGATCGCCCTGGTGGCGGTGAACCAGTTCCGCCTGCCGGGCCTGGAGGTGGAGCCGCAGTTCATCCGCGAATATCCGCTGGCCGAGCATTTCGCCCATTCGGTGGGCTATGTGGGGCGCATCAACGAAAAAGAAGCCAAGGTCCTCGACAGCACCGAGTACCGTGGCACCCAGTCAATCGGCAAGACCGGTATCGAACACTTCTACGAAAGCCAGCTGCATGGCCACGTGGGCTACGAAGAGGTCGAGACCAACGCCCAGGGCCGGGTGATGCGCGTGCTCAACCACAAGGCCCCGACCCCGGGCCAGGACATCGTCCTGACTCTGGACGCCCACTTGCAGGTGGCCGCTGAAAAAGCGCTGGGCGACCGCCGTGGCTCGGTGGTGGTACTGGACCCTGCCAATGGCGACGTGCTGGCCATGGTCAGCAACCCCAGCTTCGACCCCAACCTGTTCGTCAAGGGCATCAGCTTCAAGCAATACGCCGAACTGCGCGATTCCATCGACCGCCCGCTGTTCAACCGCGTGCTGCGCGGCCTGTATGCACCCGGCTCGACGGTGAAGCCGGAAGTGGCCATCGCTGGCCTCGACAGCGGCGTGATCACCCCGGGCAGCCGGGTGTTCGACCCGGGCTACTACGAGCTGCCCAACTACGACCACAAGTACCGCAACTGGAACCGCAGCGGCGACGGTTGGGTGGACATGTACACCGCCATCATGCGGTCCAACGACACCTACTTCTACGACCTGGCGCACAAGCTGGGCATCGACCGGCTGCACGACTACATGGCCGAGTTCGGCCTGGGCCAGAAGGTGTCGCTGGACATGTTCGAGGAAGCCTCCGGGCTGATGCCGTCGGCCGCCTGGAAACGCGCCACCCGGCGCCAGGCCTGGTTCCCGGGCGAAACGCTGATCCTGGGTATCGGCCAGGGCTACATGCAGGTCACCCCGCTGCAGCTGGCCCAGGCCACCAGCCTGCTGGCGAGCAAAGGCGTGTGGCATCGCCCGCACCTGGCCATGACTGTGGGTGGCGATGTGCCGATCGACCCCAACCCGATGCCCAACATCGTGCTGCACGACAAGCATGCCTGGGACCAGGTCAGCCAGGGCATGCAGATGGTCATGCACGACCCGCGCGGCATTGCCCGCGCTTCGGCTGCTGGCGCGCAGTACCGGATTGCCGGCAAGAGTGGTACCGCACAGGTGGTGGCGATCAAGCAGGGCGAGCGTTACAACCGCAACAAGACCCTGGAACGGCACCGCGACAACGCCCTGTTTGTCGGCTTTGCACCGGCTGACCACCCGAGTGTGGTGGTGGCGGTGATGATCGAGAACGGTGAGGCTGGGGGCCGGGTGGCGGGGCCGGTGGTGCGGGAGGTGATGGATGCTTATCTGCTGGATGAGCAGGGGCATCTGAAGCCTGAGTATGCGGGCGGTGCAAGTGGCCGGAACGTGCCACACATTTGAGAATTTGGGGGCCGCTTTGCGCCCCATCGCGACGCAAGGCCGCTCCTACAGGGGATCGCGTTTGCAGGGAGAATGCGCTCTCCTGTAGGAGCGGCCTTGCGTCGCGATGGGCTGCAAAGCAGCCCCAAATTCTCACCCCCCGAACACCGCCCTCCCCGCCATACCCACTCGCCGCCGCGTCACGCACACCAGCAATGGATCATTCGCCCAGGTAGGCCTTCTTCACCTGGTCGTCATGCAGCAAGGTCTTGGCACAGCCTTCCAGGCTGATGCGCCCGCCATCGATCACGTAGGCGCGCTGGCAGGTCTGCAGCGCCAGGCGGGCGTTCTGCTCCACCAGCAGCAGTGTTACCCCGCCCTTGACCACCTCGACGATGGTTTCGAAAATCTTCTGCACGATGATCGGCGCCAACCCCATAGAGGGCTCGTCCAGCAACAGCAGCTTGGGCCGCCCCATCAACGCCCGGGAGATGGCCAGCATCTGCTGCTCGCCGCCCGACATGGTGCCGGCCAGCTGAAAGGCACGTTCTTTCAAACGCGGGAAGATGCCGTACATGCGTTCGATGTCGGCACCGATGGCGTCCTTGCCGTCGCGCCGGCTGAAGGCCCCCATCTCGAGGTTTTCGTGCACCGTCAGCTTGGGGAAGATGCCCCGCCCTTCCGGCACCAGCGCCAACCCTTCGCGAATCAGGTCATGCCCCTTGATCGCCGCATGCGCCTTGCCATCGAAGGTGATGCTGCCGGCGCTGGGCTTCAGCAACCCGGCCAGGGTTTTCAGGGTGGTGGTCTTGCCGGCGCCATTGGCGCCGATCAGCGCAACCATCTCGCCCTCGCCCACCGTCAGGTCGATGCCCTTGATGGCCTGGATAGCCCCGTAGCTGACTGTCAGGTCATTCACTTGCAGGATGTTTTTCATGCCACTGCCTCTGCACCCAGGTAGGCCTCGATCACGCGTGGATCCTTGCGCACGTCGGCCGGCAGGCCGTCGGCGATCTTGCGGCCGAATTCCAGTACGGTGATGTGGTCGCACAGGCCCATCACCAGCTTCACGTCGTGCTCGATCAACAACACGGTCTTGCCATCTGCCTTCATCTTGCACATCAGCTGGCGCAAGCCTTCGGTTTCCGAGGCGTTCATGCCCGCCGCCGGCTCGTCGAGCGCAATCAGTTTGGGCTCGGTGGCCAGCGCCCGCGCGATTTCCAGGCGGCGCTGGTCGCCGTAGGACAGGCTTTTGGCCAGTTCACCGGCCAGGTGGCCGATGCCGACGTAGTTCAGCCAGTACCGCGCGGCCTGGCGGATTTCCCGCTCTTCACGCACGCAGGCCGGGGTACGCAGGATTGCGCCGAACACACCACTGCGGGTGCGCACGTGGCGGCCGATCATCACGTTCTCCAGGGCGGTCATGTTGTGGAACAGGCGGATATTCTGGAAGGTGCGCGAGATACCGGCCTCCACCACCTTGTGCGGTTTTCTGATGCGCAGCGGCTTGCCGTCGAACATCACCCGGCCCTGCTCGGCCCGGCACAGCCCGGTAAGCACGTTGAACAGCGTGGTCTTGCCGGCGCCGTTGGGGCCCAGCAGGCCGCGGATTTCGCCGCGGCGGATGCTCAGGTCAATGCCATGCAGAGCCTGCAGGCCACCGAAGAACTTGCTCACCTGATGCAGCTCGAGAAGGATATCGCTCATGCCTTGTCCGCCTGTTTGATCGGGAGTTCGAAGGAGGCTTCACCGGCAGGGGTATGGATTGCAGTGCTGAGCACCGCAGGCGCCGGCTCGGCTTCAGGGTCGTCATCGTGCAGCTCGGCACGGCGGCGACTGGACGGCCAGAGGCCTTCGGGGCGAAAACGCATCACCAGGATCAGCGCCAGGCCGAACACCAGCATGCGCAGGGTTGAGGCATCCAGCACGTTGCGCAGAATGTCGCGGCTGATGAAGGTAACGTTGTCCATCACCCACGGCTGGACCCAGTTGACCAGGTCGCGGAACAACTCAGGCATCACCGACAGGATCAGCGCCCCCAGCACCACGCCCCGGATCGAGCCCATGCCCCCGAGCACCACCATGGCCAGGACCATGATCGACTCCATGAGGGTGAACGATTCAGGGCTGACGAAACCCTGGTAGCTGGAGAACAGCACACCGGACACCCCGCCAAAGGTCGCCCCCATGGCGAAGGCCAGCAGCTTGAGGTTGCGCTTGTTCAGGCCCATGGCTTCGGCAGCCACTTCGTCTTCGCGCAGGGCCATCCAGGCGCGGCCGATACGCGACACTTCCAGGCGCTTGGACAGCACGATGCAGAGGATGACGACGAACAGGAAGAACAGGTAGTAGCTGATCACCGGCGACACGGGCAGGCCGAACAGGCTCCAGCTTTGCTGCAGCGACAACACCGGTGTTGCACCGGCACCTGGCGCATGCGCCCATGCCCCGAAATCCATATGCAGCGGGGCAATGTTGCTGATGCCCTGGGGGCCGTTGGTGAGGTTCACCGGCTGGTCCAGGTTGTTCATGAAAATGCGGATGATCTCGCCGAAGCCCAGGGTGACGATGGCCAGGTAATCGCCGCGCAACTTCAGTACCGGCGCACCGATCAGCACCCCGCAAATGGCCGCAGCCACGGCGGCCAACGGGATGATCACCCACACCGGCCAGTCCAGCACAGCCTCAAGCAGGCCGGCCATTTGCAGGTGGGGCGAGGCCAGCAGTGCGTACAGGTAGGCGCCAATGGCGTAAAAGCCGATGTAGCCCATGTCGAGCAGGCCGGCATAACCGATGACAATGTTCAGGCCCAACGCCAGCAGCACGTAGAGCATGGCAAAGCCAAGAATGCGCACCCAGGTGGGGCCCAGCATGGGGATGGCCTCGACCAGGAACGGCAAGGCGATGAAGCCGACAATCATCAGCAGGTACTGGGTTTTGAGGTTTTTCATGACTGCCTCCTCACGCCCGGTCAGCCTGGCGTTCGCCAAGCAGCCCATTGGGCCGGAACAGCAACACCAGGATCAGCACCGCAAAGGCGAAGATGTCCTGGTAGTTGGCCCCCAGAAAGCCCCCCGTCAACTGCCCGGTGTAGCCTGCTGCCAGCGATTCGATCAGCCCCAGCAACAGGCCGCCGGCCATGGCCCCGAACAGGTTGCCGATACCGCCGAGCACCGCCGCGGAGAACGCCTTCAGGCCCAGCAGCAGGCCCATGTAGGCATCGGCCTGGCCGTAGTTGATGGCGCGCATTACCCCGGCGATGGCGCCTAGGCTGGCGCCGATCAGGAAGGTGGCGCTGATCACCCGATTGATATTGATACCCATCAGCCCGGCCACTTCCTGGTTCTGCGCGGTGGCGCGCATGGCCTTGCCCAGGCGGGTCTTGTCCACCAGCAGCCACAGGCCAAGCATGATCACCACGGCAACCAGCATGATCGACAGCTGCACGTTGGTGACGGTGGCGCCGAACACGTCCACGGGGCGCGTCTCGACCACTTCGGGGAAGGTCTTGTAGCCGCGCCCCCAGATCATCATCGCCAGGTTCTGCAAGGCGATGGAGATGCCGATGGCAAGGATCAGCGGGGTCAGCCGCGGGGCTTTGCGCAAGGGCCGATAGGCGTACTTTTCCATGCCCTGCGCCAGCAGCATGCACACCACCGCAGCGGCCATGATCGCCAGCAGCAACGTGATGATGCCGGGAGCAAAGCCTGCGCCAGCGAGCATTGTCAGTACCGAAATGGTGACCATGGCGCCGATCATCACCACCTCGCCGTGGGCGAAGTTGATCAGGCCGATGATGCCGTAGACCATGGTGTAGCCCAAGGCTACCAGGGCATAGATGCTGCCCAGCACCAGGCCGTTGAGGACCTGTTGCAACAAGATATCGAAATTACCGTCCACGCGCTGAATCCTCGAAACTGCATTGTCGTCGGCGCGCGGCGGCTCAGCGCCACACGCCGACTGGCCTGGCAGGTGGGAAAAGTCTTCTTGTTATGTCGCAGGCGTGCGCCCGCTTGTTATGGGGTGAAACTCAGTCGCGCTCGACCGACAAGGTTTTCCAGCCACCGTCGGCGAACTGGAACACGGTGGCCGCCGGGTTCTTCAGGTTGCCCTTGTCATCGAAGGCGATGGTGCCGGTGACGCCGTCATAGCTCTGGCTCTTGAGCACTGGCAGGTACACTTTGGGGTCGTCGGAGCCGGCCTTGACCATGGCGTTGATCGCGGCCCAGGTGGCGTCATACGCAGCGGGCGACGACTGCACCACACCCACGCCGAACTTGTCCTTGAGCTTCTGTTCGAAGGCTGCGCCTTTGGGCATGTCCAGCAGCGGCGTGCCGTAGTTCCAGGCGTAGGTACCTTCGGCGGCGCTGCCGGCCATCTGCTTGAACGAGTCGTTGGGCAGGTTGCCGATGTTCATGAAACGCGCCTTCAGGCCCAGGTTCTTCATCTGCTTGGCCATGGGTGCAGCCTGGTAGTCGAGTGCCGCGAAGAACACCGCGTCGGCCTTTTGCGCCTTGGCGGTGGTGAGGATGGCGTTGAAATCGGTGGACTTGTCGTTGGTGTACTCGCGCACCACCACATTGCCGCCAGCCGCCTTGACCGCCCGGGTCACCTCGTCGGCCAGCCCTTGGCCATAGGCGGTGCGGTCGTCAAAGATGGCGATGCGTTGGGCCTTGAGCTGGCTGACCAGGTAGTTGCCGGCATAACGGCCCAGGGTGGCGTCGTCGTTGACCGTGCGGAACACCGAAGGGATGCCCTGCTGGGTCAAGGTGGGGTTGGTGGCCGAGGGCGAGATTTGCGGGATGCCGGCGGCGGCGTAGATCTTCGAAGCCGGGATGCTGGTGCCAGAGTTGTAGTGGCCGATCACCACCGCCACTTTCGAGTCCACCAGGCGTTGCGCCACCGCCGTGCCCGTACGTGGGTCGGCGACATCGTCTTCGGAGACCAGTTTGAACCGGGCCACCTTGTCACCGATTTTCAGTTGCTGCTGGTTGGCCTCTTCTACGGCAATCTGAATGCCATGCTCGACGTCCTGTCCCTGGTGCGCCGAAGGACCGGTCAGGGGGCCGGCGAAGCCGATCCTGACAATTTCACTGTCTGCTGCGTTTGCCGTCCCCATGGCCATCAGCAATGTTACCGCGGTCGCGAGGGCTGTGCGCCCTCCCTTGTTGTTATTCATGCTCAGCTCCCAGTAGTGATTGGACGAACCTCGACATCGCTTACCGCATGCGAATTGGCCGGAACGCCATCGCACTTGTAAGATAACAGTCAGCAGGCAACTGTCAATGGGTGTATGCTACGCGAGCAGGTAAAATAATTTTTCCGGCGACGAGATCTGCATGGTCAAGAAGTGGGGCATCAGACGAGCTAGTAAGATGTTTGATAACATATGCCGACAACATCACCGCTGGTTGGCTACGGATCCCGCCGCAAGGGGCATGAGGGCTGCGCGCAACCTGCCGGAGAATCAACCGTGATGAGCCAATCAGTTTCAGGAGCAACCCTTCTATGAATGCGTCGTTAGGCACGCGTCGCGCCAATCTGGCGGAAATCGTGATCCAGGAGCTTTCCAGCCGGATCGACAACGGCACCTACGGCCCGGGCGACAAGCTGCCGTCGGAACAGGCGCTGTGCAAAGAGTTCAACGTCAGCCGCCCGGTCATCCGCGAAGCGGTGGCCTCGCTGCGCCTGGGCGGGCGCCTGATTGCCCGTCAAGGTGTGGGCGTATTCGTGGTCGAGCAGGATGTGAAACGCATCGGCTTTGCCATCGACAGCGTGGTCGATGACGTACGCGCTGCCGCGCAGATCCTTGAATTACGCCTGGGGATCGAGGCGGAATCGGTGGCCCGCGCCGCCGAGCGTCGCAGCCCGGCCAGCATGGCGGCGATCACCGAGGCGTTCGACCGCTTCAACTCGCTGGACGGTGCCACGCAGGAAGAAGAAGCCAAGGCCGACTTCGAATTCCACCTGGCGATTGCACGTGCCACCAACAACCCGCATTTCACGCAATTGCTGGAAGCGCTGGGGCCGGACATCATCCTTGACCTGAACCTAAAGCATGGCCAGGTCACCGGCAAGAACCGCCAGGCACACATCAAGAAGATCGCCCGTGAGCACGGGGCGATTCTGTCGGCGATCAGCCTGGGCGATGTGTCCAGTGCACGCACCGCGCTGCGCAAGCACCTGGAAGAAAGCCTGTCGCGCTACCAGCGGCTGCTCGACAGCAAGGCCTGATCATTATCCTGTGCCGGCCTCTTCGCGGGCTTGCCCGCTCCCACAGGACCCCGCAGGTTCGAGCCCTGCGGTGATCCTGCGGGAGCGGGCAAGCCCGCGAAGAGGCCGGTACAGGCAACCTCAGAGGCTCAGGAATACCTTATAGCCCAAGGCACACATACTTGAGCTCCAGGTAATCCTCGATCCCGTAGCGTGACCCTTCCCTGCCCAACCCCGAGGCCTTCACCCCGCCAAACGGCGCCACTTCGGTCGCCACCACGCCGACGTTGACCCCGACCATGCCGTACTCCAGCGCTTCCGTCACCCGCCAGATGCGCCCGACATCCCGGGCATACAGGTAGCAGGCCAGGCCGAACTCGGTGTCGTTGGCCTGGGCAATAACCTCCTCCTCGCTGCCAAAGCGGAAGATCGGCGCCACCGGGCCGAAGATTTCCTCGCGCGCCACGCGCATGTCCGGCGTCACATCCGCCAGCAAGGTCGGCTCGAAGAAGGCCTCGCCCAAGGCATGCCGACGCCCTCCCGTCACCACCCGCGCACCCGCCTCCACAGCCTCCCCAACCAGCCGCTCGACACCACTGGCCGCACGCCCATCGATCATCGGCCCGACCTGGGTACCCGATGCATCGCCCTGCCCGACCACCAGCTCACCCACACGCTCGGCAAAGCGCGCCACGAAGCGCGCGTAGATGCCGTCCTGGATATAGAAACGGTTGGCGCACACACAGGTTTGCCCGCTGTTGCGGAACTTGGCGATCAGCGCGCCTTCCACCGCCTTTTCCAGGTCGGCATCGTCGAACACGATGAACGGGGCATTGCCACCCAGCTCCATGGTCACCTTCTTCACCGTTACCGCCGACTGCTGCAGCAACTGGATGCCGATGGGCGTCGAGCCGGTGAACGACAACTTGCGCACCACCGGGCTGGCCGTCAGCTCGCCACCAATGGCCGCCGAGTCACCGGTGACCACACTGAGCACGCCCGCCGGGATACCGGCACGCTCGGCCAGCACGCACAGTGCCAGCGCGCTGAACGGGGTTTGCGAAGCGGGCTTGAGGACCAACGTACAGCCCGCCGCCAAAGCCGGCGCCGCCTTGCGGGTGATCATCGCCGCCGGGAAGTTCCAAGGTGTAATCGCCGCGCACACACCAATCGGCTCCTTGGTCACGATCAAGCGCCGATCAGCGTTCGGCGAAGGGATCACATCGCCATAGATGCGTTTGCCTTCCTCGGCATAGAACTCCACATAAGCAGCGGCAAAGGCAATCTCGCCACGGGACTCGGCCAGCGGCTTGCCTTGCTCGGCAGTCATGATGCGCGCCAGGTCTTCCTGATGGGCAAGGATTTCGCGGAACCAGGCCTGCAGCCGGGCGGCGCGCTCCTTGGCAGTCAGCGCCCGCCACGCCGGCAAGGCGCGCTCGGCAGCGGCGATGGCACGGCGGGTTTCTTCCGCCCCCATCCGCGGTACGTGGCCTAGCACTTGGCCAGTGGCCGGGTTGGTCACGGCAATGCGCTGGCCGCTATCCGCCGCCAGCCATTTTCCATCGATGTAGCAAACTTCACGCAGCAGGTCACGATCGGCAAGTTTCATGTCGATTGGCTCGTTCGAAGAATGAAAAAAGGTGGGGCCGGACCGCGCCCCACCTGAGGTGAATCAGCGCTTGGCTTGCAGGGCCTTGTCGCGGATCTGGCTGAGGGTCATGCGCGGGGTCAGGGCTTCGGGGTCGACCTGCACTTCGATCAGCGCCGGCTTGCCGGACGCCTGGCAACGCTCGAAAGCGGCAGCGAAGTCCTCGGTACGGGTGACGGTTTCACCGTGCAGCCCATAGGCACGCGCCAGAGCGGCGAAATCGGGGTTGTGCAACTCGGTACCAGACACCCGGCCAGGATAAGTGCGCTCCTGGTGCATACGGATGGTGCCGTACATGCCATTGTTGACCACCACCGTGATCACCCGTGCGTCGTAGTGCACCGCAGTGGCCAGCTCCTGGCCATTCATCAGGAAGCAGCCATCGCCGGCGAAAGCCACCACCGTGCGCTGCGGGTACGTGAGCTTGGCCGCCACCGCTGCCGGCACACCGTAGCCCATCGAGCCGTTGGTTGGCCCGAGCAGCGTGCGGAACACGCGGTGCTGGTAGCCACGGTGCACCCAGCCGGTGTAGTTGCCGGCACCACAGGTGAGGATGCTGTCGGCTGGCAGGGTCTTGTTCAGCCAGGCGATCACTTCGCTCATCTGCACATCACCCGGCGAGCGCGGGGTTTCGAAGTTGCCGCAGTAGCCGCTGTTCAGGCTGGCGACCCAGTCGGCGAACGCCGCCGGGCGCACTGCCGGCAAAGCAGCGGCCTGGGCCAGGAAGCTGCCGGGGCCGGCATTGATGCCCAGGGTCGGCTGGTAAACCCGGCCGATCTCCTCGGCGCTGGCGTGCACATGCACCAGTGCCTGCTTTGGCGTTGGAATGTCGACCAGCGCATAACCGCCCGTGGTCATCTCACCCAGGCGGGCACCCACCACGATCAGCAGGTCAGACTGCTTAACCGCGTCGACCAGCACCGGGCCGGCAGCCAGGCCGAGGTCACCGGCATAGTGCGGGTCGGTGTTGTCGAACAGGTCCTGGCAGCGGAACGACGCCGCCAGTGGCAGGTTCTGCGCCTGCACGAAGCGCTTCAGGTCGGCCACCGCCTGGTCGTTCCAGCCACCGCCACCGGCAATCACCAGTGGCCGCTGGGCCTTGGCCAGCAGCGCCTGCAATTCGCCCAGTGCCTGTGGCGCCGGAGCAGCCTCGACACGCTGGGCCGGGCGCGCATCGGCGACCCGTACCAGGTCGGTGAGCATGTCTTCTGGCAGCGCGATCACCACCGGGCCAGGGCGGCCGCTGATGGCGCGCTGGAAGGCCTGGTTGACCAGCTCGGGAATGCGCGCGGCATCGTCGATCTGCACCACCCACTTGGCCATCTGGCCAAACATGCGCCGGTAGTCCACCTCCTGGAAGGCTTCACGTTCGATCTGGTCACGGGCCACCTGGCCGATGAACAGCAACATCGGCGTGGAGTCCTGGAAGGCCGTGTGCACGCCCACCGAGGCGTTGGTGGCACCCGGGCCGCGGGTGACGAAGCAGATGCCCGGCTTGCCGGTCAGCTTGCCGTAGGCCTCGGCCATGTAGGCAGCACCGCCCTCCTGGCGGCAGACGATCAGGTCGATCTCATCCTGCACATCGTGCAGCGCATCGAGCACCGCCAGGTAGCTTTCGCCTGGCACGCAGAACGCACGCTCGACACCATTCACCCGCAAGGCATCGACCAGTACCTGGCCGCCACTGCGCTTCACTTCGGAGTTGCTCATTGTTGTTCTCCCTCAGGCGCTGCGGTCAGATGACCGAATCTTCCAGGAACGGCTTGTTGTCGATCACCCGCTGGTAACTCAGCGCGCCCAGGTCGAGCGAGCGGTAGCCGCCATAGGTGATCAGTTCGGACAGCCCGCGACCAATGGCCGGCGCCTGCTGCAGGCCGTGCCCGCTGAAGCCGTTGCAGAACAGGAAGTTGCTCACCTCGTTGTGCGGGCCGACGATGGCGTTGTGGTCGAGCACGCAGAAGTCGTAATGCCCGGCCCAGAAGTTGACCACCTTGATGCCTTCGAACGCTGGCACCCGCTCGGCGAGGATCGGCCACACCTCTTCGTCGAACTCCTCGTGCAGCACGTCGAAATCTTCGAAGTCCACTTCCGGGTCGTTTTTCGGGTAGGTACCGCCCAGGTAGAACTTGCCTTCGGGGCGGAAGAACACCCCGGTCGGGTCGATGGTCAGCGGCACGGTGCCTTCCAGCGGAGTGCGGCAATCGAACACGAACAGCGAGCGGCGGCGCGGCTCGACCGGGATATCCAGGCCGGCCATGCGCGCCACCTTGGTACCGCGGGTACCGGCACAGTTGACCAGCAGGCCGCAGCCGATGCGCTCGCCACTGGCCAGTTGCACGCCGGTAATCCGGTCGCCTTCACGCTGGATACTCACCACTTCGTTCTCGATGTACTCGATGCCCATCGAGCGCGCCTTGCGGCGAAAGCCGTTGAGCATGCCCAGGCTGTCGAACCAGCCTTCGCCACTACGCCCGTAGCTGGCACCGGCGAGGCTGTCGATGTTCACCCAGGGGAATTTGCGCTGCAGCTGCTCGGGGTCGAGCAGGTGCACGTCGGCGCCGTGGGATACCTGAGTGTCGTGCAGGCGGCGCAGCACTTCATAGCCCTTGTCGTCACCCAGGAACAGGTAGCCGTTCTCGTGGAAGGCCAGGTCCGGGCGGTCGCCGTCCACCTCCATCACTTCGGGGAAGCTGCGCACGAACTCGGCACCGAACTTGGAGATTTCGATGTTGATCGGGTTGGAGAACTGCTGGCGGATCGAGCTGCTCGACAGCGCGGTGGCCGACTTGTTGTAGGTCCAGTCGCGCTCGATGACCAGCACCGAGCCTTTGAAGTCCGGGTTGTTGGCCAGAAAGTAGGCGGTGGCGCTGCCGTTGACCGCGCCACCGACGATCACCACATCGTAATTCTGTTGTTTAGCGGTGGAAGCCATGGAATTAGCTCTCTTGAAAGTAGCAGGGACCCTGTGGGAGCGGGCATGCCCGCGAACACCGGCAAAGCCGGTGCCATGCACCGCGTCGCATGTTTCGCGGGCGCGCCCGCTCCCACAGGTCAGCGCAGGTCACTTGGGGTCTTCGAAGTGCCCGGCGCCGGCGAAGTTGCCGCCGTGGTAGCGCGCGGCCGGTTCGTTCGGGTCCAGTGGCGGATGCTCGGCCAGCACCTTGTCGCGGTAGTCGTCGGCGCTGTCCTTGGGCACGTAACCGATGGACGAGGCCAGGCGGTTGTCCCACAGGCTTTCGCGGTTGGCCGACATGCCATAGACGATCATGTGCCCGACCCGCGGCGCCAGCAGCGAGCGCTCGGTGAGCTGGGCGAAGTCGTCGAACGACAGCCAGGTGGCGAGCATGCGCCGGTCCAGTGGCTCGGGGAACGACGAGCCGATGCGCAGGTTGACCGACTCGATGGCGAATTTGTCCCAGTAATAGCGGCCCAGGTCCTCAGCGAAGCACTTGCTGACGCCATACAGACTGTCCGGGCGGTGCGCGGCGGTTGCGTCGATGGTTTCGGTGCGGTCGTAGAAGCCGATGGCGTGGTTGGAACTGGTGTACACCACGCGCTTGACGCCATTGCGCCGCGCCGCTTCGTAGATGTTGTAGGTGCCAACGATGTTGCCGTTGAGGATCTTGTCGAAGGTGTCCTCCAGCGGTACGCCACCCGCATGCACGATGGCGTCGACGCCTTCAGTCAGCGGCAGCACATCGTTGAAGTTGGCCAGGTCGCAACGCACCAGCTGCTCATGGGGCGCAGCGTGGCCCATGTCTGCGATGTCAGTCAGGCGCAGTTCATCGGCGAAGGCGGCCAGGTGCTTGCGCAGCACGCTGCCAAGGCGCCCGGCAGCGCCGGTGATCAGCAGGCGTTTGAAAGGCTTGCTCATGTGTTACCTCGAATGCTTGGTGGGCTCAGGCCAGTGCCGCGAATGCATCGCGCATCTGCCCCAGGGCTTGTTCCAGTTCCTGCCGCGACGTGGCGAACGACAGACGAATGTAGGGCTCCAGGCCAAACGCCGAACCCGGCACGGTCGCGACCTTGCCGACGCGCAGCAGGTAGGCCGAAAGGTCGGCATCGTTGCCGATGACCTGGCCGTCGGGGGTGCGTTTGCCAATGAAGGCACTGACCTCGGGGAAGGCATAAAACGCGCCCTGTGGCATCTGCAATTGCAGGCCCGGGATCTGCGCCAACCCTTGCACCACCAGCGCGCCACGCGCCTGGTACTCGCGGTTGGCTTCGCGCACGAAGTCCTGTGGCCCGTTCAGCGCCGCCACGGCCGCCAGCTGGGAAATGCTCGACGGGCAGGTGGTGGTCTGCGACTGGGTCTTGTTCATCGCAACGACCAGGCCCTTTGGCCCGGCGGCGTAGCCCAGCCGGTAGCCGGTCATGGCATAGGCCTTGGACACACCGTTGATCAGCAAGGTGCGCTCACGCAACTGTGGGCACGCCGTGACGAAGGACACGAACGGCTGATCGCCCAGCACGATGTGCTCGTAGATCTCGTCAGAGATGATCAGCACGTTCGGGTGCCGCTCCAGCACCTTGCCCAGCGCAGCAAACTCTTCTCGGGTAAAAATCGCCCCGCTCGGGTTGTTCGGCGAGTTGAGCATCACCCAACGGGTACGCGGGGTAATGGCCGCCTCCAGCTGCTCGGGCTTGAGCTTGAAGCCCTGCTGCGCGCTGCATGGGATGACCTTGGGCACGCCACCATTGAGCAGGGCCATGTCGGTGTACGAGACCCAGTACGGCGCCGGGGTGATTACCTCATCACCCGGCTCGAGCGTAGCGAGGAAGGCATTGAACAACAGTTGCTTGGCACCATTGCCCACGCAGATTTCGTCCAGGCCGTAGGCCAGGTCGTTTTCCCGGGCAAACTTGTCGACGATGGCCTGGCGCAACACCTCCAGGCCATTGGGCCCGGTGTAGTGGTTGTTGCCCGCGAGCATTGCCTGGTACGCGGCGTCGATCACGTGAGCCGGCACGTTGTAGTCGGGCTCGCCCAGGGCCAGGTTGATGACCGGCTCGCCCTGGGCCAGCATCTGCTTGGCCAGTACCGACACCGCCATGCTTGGCGAGCTTTTTACCGCACGCACGCGGCTGCTTTGCAAGTCCATTTTCTAGCGCTCCTGGGCGGCGTCAAAGCCGTAGTCGTTGCGTGCCTGTTCGGCGCTGATGTAGCCCGCACGCACATCGCGTTCAACCTGCTTGGGGTCGCGCTGGCGCGGGTCACCGTAGCCACCACCACCGGGCAAGCGCAGCACCAGGCGACGCTCGGCAGGCACGAACTGCTGGCCCTTGCCGCGCAGCAGGCTGCCATCGTCCAGGCCGACATAACCTTCGGCGCCCGCTTTGCCGCCCTCCAGGCCGCGTGCCGGGTACTGGATACGGTCGAACATGGCACTGAAGCGGAAGCTGTAGCCCGCGGCCGCCGACACTTCGATCTCCTGGCCCAGGCCACCGCGCAACTGGCCGGCGCCACCAGAGCCTTCACGTAGCTCCTTGCGCCACACCACCACCGGGCCAGCATGCTCGGTGGCTTCCACCGGCATGGTGTGCACGCCGCTGGGGAACGCCGTGGCACTGAGCCCATCCATCGCCGAACGGGCACCCATGCCGCCACTGTTGAACATCAGCATCTCGGCATTCCGGCCGTTCGGGTTGCTCTCCAGCGGCCGCACGCTCAGGTGCAGGTTCCACAAGGCACTGGCGCCCTCGGCCGGCACGTTGCCGGGCAGGCATTTGTGCAGTGCGCCGAGCACCAGGTCGGGCACGAAGTGGCCCAGCACATGGCGCACCGACACCGGCGCCGGGTGCTTGGCGTTAAGGATGCAGCCTTCCGGCGCAGTGACCTCGAACGGCGCCAGCGACGCGGTGTTGTTCGGGATTTCCGGCGCGACGATGCACTTGATGCCATAGCAGGCATAAGCCTTGGCGTAACCCAGCGGCACGTTGATGCCGAACTGGCTCATGCCCGAGGTGCCGGTGAAATCGCTCTTGATGCCATCGGGGCCAACGGTGAGGGTTACCGCCAGGGTCACCGGCACGTCGTAGCCATCCAGGGTCATGCTGTTGGTGTAGGTACCGTGGGGCAGCGACTTGAAGCAGTCCAGGGTAGCGCGGCGGCTGTGCTCCAGGATGAAGCCACCGATGTGCTCCAGGTCATCCAGCTTGAACTCATCGAGCATGTCCAGCAGGCGCTTGTGACCGGTCTCGTTGCACGCCGACAGTGCATAGAAGTCGCCCACCACCCGGTCGTTCTCGCGCACGTTGTTGCGCAGGATGTTGATCAGGTCGCGGTTGACCTTGCCGCGCTCGAACAGCTTCATGATCGGGATGAACAGGCCTTCCTCGTACACCTCGCGGGCATCGGGGCCAAAGCCGCGGCCACCGATGTCCACCACGTGGGCGGTACTGGCGAAGTAGCCGATCAGCCTGCCCTTGTAGAACGACGGCGAAACGATGGTGATGTCGTGCAGGTGGCCGGTACCCTTCCACGGGTCGTTGGTCACGTACACATCGCCTTCGAAGATGTTGTCTTCGCCGATGTCGTTGATGAAGTGCACCACCGCCTCGGCCATGGTATTGACGTGGCCCGGGGTGCCGGTGACTGCCTGGGCCAGCATGTTGCCGGCGCGGTCGAACACCCCGGCAGACAGGTCGCCGGCTTCACGTACGCTGGTGGAAAACGCGGTGCGGATCAGGGTCAGGGCCTGTTCTTCGACCACCGAGACCAGGCGGTTCCACATCACCTGCATTTGAATGTCGATCAAAGTATCGCTCATGGTTCTGGCTTCCGAATCAGGCGTTAGCGGCGCACGACCAGCAGGCAGCCGTCTGGCTGAACCGTGGCGGTGAAGTTGGAGGTGACGAAGGTCGAGGTTTCGCGCTCGACGATGATCGCCGGGCCGTCGACGCGGGCACCGACCTGCAGCTCTTCGCGTGGGTAGATGCCGGCTTCGACGAAACCGCCAGCGGCCACGTCGAACACCTGGCGCCGCGTGACTTCATGGGCGCGGTAGGCAGCGCCCACTTCTTCGATGCGTGCCACCGGCGGCAGCGGCGAACTGGCCCGGACCGACCAGCTGACGATCTCGATGTCCGGCCCTTCGATGGGGCGGCCGAAGAAGCGGGTATAGGCTTCTTCGAAGCGCGCCTTGAACTCCACCGTGTCGGCAGCGCTGAAGGCTTTGAAAGGCAGGGCAACCGGGATTTCCCAGCCCTGGCCCACGTAGCGCATGAACGCGGTGCAGTCCATTTCCGGCTCACCTTCCGGCATGCCCTGGCGCAGGAAGCCCAGCGACTCGGCTTTCATCTCGTCGATCAGGCCATTGACTTGCGCGGCCTCGAACTCGGACAGGCGCACGAAGGCACTGCGCACGGCCTCGTAGCCGAACGGCGCACGCAGAAAGCCAATGGCCGAGCCCACGCCAGCACCGGCCGGGACGATGAAACGCGCCACGCCCATTTTTTCGCACAGCCGCGCAGCGTGCAGCGGGCCACCACCCCCGAAGGTGATCATGGTGTAGTCGGCGATGTCCTTGCCGCTTTCCACCGCGTGCACACGGCCGGCGTTGGCCATGTTCTCGTCGACCACTTCGCACACGCCGAATGCAGCGGTGTCGGCCTGCATGCCCAGCGGCTGGCCAATGACACGGGCCATGGCGTTGGCAGCGCTGTCACTGGACAGGCGCAGCGCGCCACCGGCGAAGTTGTCGGCATCCAGGCGGCCAAGTAGCAGGTTGGCGTCGGTGATGGTCGGCTCCAGGCCGCCACGGCCGTAGCAGGCCGGGCCAGGCTCGGAAGCCGCGCTGTGCGGGCCAACGCGAATCTGGCGCATGCTATCGATGCTGGCGATGGAACCACCACCGGCGCCGATCTCGACCATTTCCACCACCGGGATGGAAATCGGCATGCCGCTGCCCTTCTTGAAGCGGTAAGTACGTGCGACTTCGAAGGTTTTCGCGGTTTTCGGCACCTGGTCTTCGATCAGGCAGATTTTTGCCGTGGTGCCGCCCATGTCGAACGACAGCACGCTCTCCAGCTGGTAACGGCGGGCGATGTCGGCAGCAAAGATGGCACCACCGGCCGGGCCGGACTCCACCAGGCGCACCGGGAACTCGGCTGCACTCTGCACCGAGATGATGCCGCCGCCGGAGTGGATCATGAACACCGGGCAATCGGCGCCTTCTTGCTTGAGGGTCACCACCAGGCGGTCCAGGTAGGACTTGATCAGCGGCTTGACGTAGGCATTGGCGCACACGGTATTGAAGCGCTCGAACTCGCGCATCTGCGGCGAGACTTCGCTGGAGATGGAAATCGACAACTGCGGCAAGCGCGCCTGCAGGGCATCGCGCAGCTGGCGCTCGTGGGCGCCGTTGACGTAGCTGTGGATGAAGCCGATGGCGACGCTCTGGTAGTTGCCTTCGGCGATGCGCTCGACCAGGGCATCGATTTCGGCCTGCGCAGGGGCAATCAGCACTTGGCCTTTGACATCAAGGCGCTCGCGCAGGGTGTAGCGGTGTTCGCGATCGATCAGCGGCGGCGGCAGCACGATGTTGATGTCGTACTGCTCGAAGCGGTTTTCGGTGCGCATTTCCAAGGTGTCACGGAAGCCTTCGGTGGTGATGAAGGCCGTGCGTGCGCCACGGCGCTCGATCAGGGCGTTGGTGGCCAGGGTGGTGCCGTGGATCAACTGATCGATGTCCGACAGCGCCAGGCCTGCCTGCTCCACCACCTGGCGCACGCCGGTGAGGATGGCCCGCTCGGGCAGCTCGTAGTCGGTCAGGATCTTGGTCGAATGCAGCACGCCGTTCACGTCCAGCGCGATATCGGTGAAGGTACCGCCTATGTCCACGCCGACCCGGCATGATGTCGCAGTCATCGTCATATCCCCTGCAGTGCTTTGTAGTTGTCTCGACCGGCTGAAGCGGTCTTAATGTAAGTTATATGTTGTCTTACAGGTGGTCAAGCACCTATTCGCTCAAATCTGCCTTGCCTGTACCGGCCCCTTCGCGGGCATGCCCGCTCCCACAGAAGCGCCACGGTACCTGTGGGAGCGGGCGCGCCCGCGAAGAGGCCAGTGCAGGCAACACAACTGCTAGATCAACCCGCAGTCTTGACCATCCGCCCGCCACCCACCGCCTGCGCCGTGGGGAACACTTCCAGCCGCGACACATCCACCTGCCGCGGCATCTTCAGCGCCGCCAGCAGCAGCTGTGCGATGTCTTCAGGCTGGATCGACTCATAACCGTCATACAGCTCGCTACCCGCTGCCTGCATGCCCATCGCAGTCTTGTACAACTGGGTCTGCACCCTGCCCGGGGCAATCTCGGTCACCCGCACCCCGCTGCCCAGCAGGTCACAGCGCAAGGCATCGCAGAACAGGCTGACGCCGGCCTTGGACGCCCCGTACACCGCCGCACCCGGATGCGGCGCGCGGCCGGCACTGGAGCCGATGAAGAACAGATGCCCCCTGCCCCGCCCGACCATGCCCGGCAACACCTGGCGCGCCAGGTGCAGCGGCGCCTTGAGGTTGATGTCGAGCATGTTGTCGATCTCGGCTTCGTCGATGTCCTGGAACGCCGCACGGGTAGAAAGAATGCCCGCGTTGTTGACCAGCACATCCACCGCCTGCCCTTCCAGCGCGGCGGCCAGCGACCGGTAGTCGCGCACATCCGCCTGCAAGGTGGTCACACCCGGCTCGCCAGCAAGCTCCGCCAGCGCCTGCGGGCTGCGCCCCACAGCAATCACCTGCAGGCCGGCGTCACGCAGCGCCAGCACGATGGCCTTGCCGATACCGCTGGTAGCCCCGGTCACCAGCGCGCGCTGGTAGCCCTCGGGGAATGCGACTTCAGGCATAGATGTAACCCCCGCTGACAATCACGTTTTCACCCGTGGCGTAGCTGTTGCGGCTGCTGCCCATCATCACGATCCACTCGGCGATTTCTGCCGGCTCCGCCGCGCGGCCCAGCGGGTTGGCGGCGGCCAGTTCGCCAAGGAAGCCCAACTGCTTGGCACGCTCGGTGGCAAAACCGGCCGGCGCCACCGAGTTGACCAGGATCTGGTCTTTGGCACAGGCCTGGGCGAAGGACTTGGTCAGGCTTACCACCGCAGCTTTGGTCGCCGCATAGTGGGCGTTTTGCGGGTGGGCCTTGAAGGCATCCACCGAGGTGACGTTGACGATACGCCCGGTCACCGCCGGGGCTGCCACGTACTGCTGCATGTGGCGCACCGCCGCGACCATCATGTGGTAGGTGCCCTTGATGTTGACGGCGTTTTCCAGGTCCCACTCTTCGTCGCTGATCTCGAAGATGTCCTGACGCGGGTAGATGGCCGCGCTGTTGACCAGGCAATGCACCCGGCCCAGGCCTTCGACGATCTGGGCGAAGGCTGCGTGGGCGGTGTCCTTGCGGGCAATGTCACCGACTGCGATTGCCACCTCCACACCCTGCCCGCGCAGCGCTTCTGCAGCGTGTACCAACAATTGCTCGTTGCGGTCGATCAGGCCGATTTTGCCGGCGCCACGCTTCACCATCAACCGGGCTGTTTCCAGGCCCAGACCCGAGGCACCACCTACGATCACCACCGTTTGATTATCCACAAAACACCTCCGCGATTGAGTCTTTACGTAAGATGCCTGTTGTCTTACATTTGGTCAAACATCAATTCGCCGACAGGTGCTGCCATGCCCGCTTCCAGCCTCTCGCCCGTACCCACCCCACACGCCCGGGACCGCTTGCTGGATGCGGCCACCGCGCTGTTTGCCAGCCATGGCTACCAGGCCATCGGCCTGCGTGACCTGGCCAGCCACCTGGGCCTGCGCGCCGGCTCGCTATACCACCATATCGAGAGCAAACAGGGCCTGCTGTTCGAGCTGATCGAGTCGAGCCTGACCGACCTGCTGTATGAAACCCGACAATGCCTCAAAGGCGCCCGAGCCACCAGTGAACGCTTGCCCTGTTTCGTGCAGGCCTTTGTGACCTACAGCCAGGCCAACCCGGACAAACTCGTGTTGCTGACGCGAGAAGCCATGAACCTGAACGAGGACCAACTGTTGCAGGTTGAACAGTTGAAAGCTGAATACAGCGGGCTACTCAGCGACATCGTCGCCGCCGAGTGCGGGCTGACGGCACCGCGGGCGCGGTCGATTGCTCATGCTGTGCTGGGCTTGCTGTGCGGGCAGGCGCAATGGGGGACGGTAATCACTGCCAGGGAGCAACTGGTGGCCTTCGTGCAGGGCATCGTCAGGACCGGCAAAACCGCCGTACACCAGCAAGATGGAATAAGAATATGAATTCTTATTCTTTTTTTATTGGAAAGTAATCCTCTATAACTCTCCCCACTGCACAGCCGCCAACACTTGGCCAACTGTTGGCAGCGCAACACCCGATCAACACGAAACGCCCGCCCGGCAACAGCAGCGCACCTTTGTGAAACTGCTAACGTGTTGATTTACAAGAACACTAGAACCCGGCACGACGATTGCTCAAGCAAAGTCCCGCTCAACCAGAACCGGAGACCTGCCCATGAGCACCCCACTGAACGTCGTAGCCTTGTCCGGCGGCACTTCCCGCCCATCGCGTACCTTAGCCCTGACCGAGGCGATCCTCGCCGAACTGGCCGAACACCTGCACATCAAGCCGCACCTGATCGAACTGGGCGACATTGCCCGCCCGCTGGGCAGCGCCCTGTGGCGCAGCGAACTGCCCGAAACCGTCGAACAGCAGCTGCGTCTGGTAGAGCGGGCCGACCTGCTGGTGGTGACCACCCCGGTGTACCGCGGCAGCTTCACCGGCCACTTCAAGCACCTGTTCGACCTGATCGGCCAGGACGCCCTGGTCGACACCCCGGTACTGCTTGCCGCCACCGGTGGCAGCGAACGCCATGCACTGGTGCTCGACCACCAGCTGCGCCCGCTGTTCAGCTTCCTGCAGGCCCTGACCCTGCCCATCGGCGTGTTCGCCAGCCAGGCGGAACTGGCCGACTACCGGGTTTCCAGCGATGCGCTCGCTGCCCGTATCCGCCTGGCCGCCGAACGTGCCGTGCCGCTGTTCGGCGCCCACTACGCACTGCGTAAAAGTGCCTGAGGAGCGGCCATGAATGCACCTGTAAATACCCCGCTGCGCCCGGCCCTGGCCATCGCCCGCGAACTGGCCGGGCAGTTTGCCCAGACCGCCGTCGAGCGCGACGAGCGCGGCGGTACGCCGAAAGCCGAGCGCGATGCCCTGCGTGGCAGCGGCCTGCTGTCGCTGGCGATCCCGCAGGCCTTCGGCGGCCAGGGCGCCAACTGGCACGACACCTTCGCGGTGGTGCGCGAATTCGCCCGGGTCGACAGTTCCATCGCCCATGTATTCGGCTTTCACCACCTGATGCTGGCCACCGTGCGCCTGTTCTCGCGCCCGGACCAGTGGCAGCCGTGGTTTGAACAAACCGCCCGCAAACAGTGGTTCTGGGGCAATGCCCTGAACCCGCTGGACACGCGCACGGTGGTCAAGCACTTCGACGGCTGGTGCGAGTTCTCTGGCAAGAAAAGCTTCTGCTCCGGCGCCAGCGACTCGGAAATGCTCATTGCCTCGGCGGTGGACGAACGTGCCGGCGGCAAGCTGCTGATTGCCGCCATTCCCAGCGGCCGCACCGGCATCAGCCTGCACAGCGACTGGAACAACATCGGCCAGCGCCAGACCGACAGTGGCAGCGCCACGTTCGAACGTGTGCGGGTCGAGCACAATGAACTGCTGCTCGACCCGGGCCCCCTGAGCACCCCGTTTGCCGCCCTGCGGCCTCTGATTGCCCAGCTGCACTTCGCCAACCTGTTCCTCGGCATTGCCGAGGGCGCCTTCGACGAAGCCCGCCAGTACACGCTGAAGGAAAGCCGGCCGTGGTTTCGCTCCAGCGCCGCCAGCACTACCGAAGACCCTTACGTGCTGCGCCATTACGGCGAGTTCTGGGTCGGACTGGAAAGCGTACGCCTGCTGATCGAACGGGCGGCGCGCCAGCTGGACGCTGCCTGGGCCAAGGAACATGCCCTCACCGCCGAGGAGCGCGGCGACCTGGCGCTGGCCATCGGCACCGCCAAGGTCGCCGCCAGCCGCCACGGCCTGGATATCTGCAACCGCCTGTTCGAAGTCACCGGTGCCCGTGCCACCCATGCCTCGCTGCGCTTCGACCGGCACTGGCGCAACCTGCGCACGCAAACCCTGCACGACCCGGTGGACTACCGCATCCACGAACTCGGCGAGTGGGCCCTCAACGACAAACGCCCTGCCCCATCCTTCTACTCCTGAGGCCTGCCCATGCAACTGCTGACCCTCCCCCCGTCACCGACACTGGCTACCTCGATCAGGGCGACCGCACAGGTCTTCGAAGACCCCAGGTCGCAGGCGCTGCTCGCCCACTTGCAACAGGTCGCCCCCAGCGAGGCCAGCGTCCTGATCATTGGCGAAACCGGCACGGGCAAGGAGCTGGTCGCACGCCACATCCATAACCTCAGCGGCCGGCGCAACGGCCCGTTTGTTGCGGTCAACTGTGGCGCGTTCTCCGAATCGCTGGTGGAAGCCGAACTGTTCGGCCATGAAAAAGGCGCCTTCACCGGCGCGCTGTCGGCCAAGGCCGGCTGGTTCGAGGAGGCCAACGGCGGCACGCTGTTCCTCGACGAAATCGGCGACCTGCCGCTGCCGATCCAGGTCAAGCTGCTGCGCGTGCTGCAGGAGCGCGAGGTGGTGCGGCTTGGGTCGCGCAAGAGCATCCCGATCAACGTGCGGGTACTGGCTGCGACCAACGTGCAGCTGGAAAAGGCCATCAATGCCGGGCATTTCCGTGAAGACCTGTACTACCGCCTGAACGTGGTGACCCTGCAGTTGCACCCGTTGCGCGACCGCCCGGGTGACATCCTGCCGCTGGCCCGGCACTTCATCCGCAGTTACAGCGACCGGCTGGGTTACGGGCCGATAGAACTGAGCCCCACGGCCCAGGCCAAGCTGGTGGAATACAGTTGGCCGGGCAATATTCGCGAGCTGGAAAACGTGATTCACCACAGTTTGCTGACCTGTGGCGACGGTACGATACAGGCACAGGACCTGCGTTTGTCCAACCTGCGTATCGAGCGGCAGGAGGAAGAACCGGCAGGCAATGGCGTGGAGGACTTGCTGCAGCGAGCGTTCAGCCGGTTGTACGAGGAGCAGTCGGGCGACCTGTACGAGAAAGTGGAAAATGCCCTCCTGCGCTCGGCCTATCGGTTCTGCCACTACAACCAGGTGCATACCGCGCAGTTGCTGGGGTTATCGCGCAACATCACCCGCACGCGGCTGATTGCGATTGGCGAGCTGGTGGTGAACAAGCGGCGCGGGCAGGAACAGCAGGTGCTGGACAACCGGGTGGTGCGGTTGTCGATCTGATCTTGGTAATACCTGAACCGGCCTCTTCGCGGCTAAAGCCGCTCCCACAGGTACAGCATGGGCCCGAAGCCGACGCTTTTCTTGTGGGAGCGGGCGTGCCCGCGAAGAATCCAGCGCAGTGAATGGCACCGGCTTCGCCGGTGTTCGCGGCGGTTCGACGCATCGACGCGCCCGCTCCCACAGGTACTGCGTCGGCTTGGGGCCAAGCTGTGCCTGTATGGAGAGGTCAGGATGCCGTACGTGGCATCAGTTCATACGGGTGCTTCCACCCCGGCAGCGCCTGGATCCGCGCCTTCCATGCCTCGATATGGGTAAACTCGGCCAACGGGATACCGGTGTCCTCCGGCATGAACACGTACCCCGCTAACGACAGGTCGGCGATGGTCAGCCGGCCGCCGACCATGAACGGCGTCTTCGCCAGGTGCGCGTCGACAATGCGGTAAGCCGCCGTGGCACGCTCGCGCAGGAACCGGGTCACGTCCGTTTCGCCGGTGTTCTTCAGGCAGAACAGGAAGCGCAGCGCGGCGTAATAGCTGGTGAACTTGTGGTTGTCGAACAGCATCCAGCGCCAGATCTCGCGTTTTTCGTCAGCGTCACGCGGGCCGAACTGGCCGGTCTGTTCGGCAAGGTATTCCAAAATCAGCGCAGACTGGGTGAAGGTTTTGCCCGCGTGCTCCAGCACCGGCACCTCGCCCTGCTCGTTCACCTCGTCACGCCAGGTTTGCTCCCGGGTCTGGCCATGGAAGAAATCGACGAACACTGGCTGCCAGTCCTGGCCCGTGAGTTCGAGCATGAGCGCAGCCTTGTAGGCGTTGCCTGATTCGGCGAAGCAATGCAGCTTGTAGTCGGGCATGGTGGGACCTTCAATTTCCTTTGAATGATCATGTAGCCCGAACAAATCACGCCCGGCCCGGAACGGTCAATGCCCTCAGCCAAAACATCCCATTCCCCGTCCCTCCCGTCATAGTCCCCGCCCAACCGCCAATGCCATAGTGGAGAAAACAACACGGATAAAAACCATGTACAGAAACACCTCTACCCCCGCGGACGACAACGGTTGCGGCTGGTTCCACCTCAGCCCTGCGCGCCAGCCACGCGCCGCGCACCGGGGGCGGAGCGAGGCGCGCTGGGTGGTGCTTGGCGCGGGCTTCACCGGCCTGGCCGCCGCACGGCAACTGGCCCTGCACCACCCTGACGACGAAGTGATCCTGGTCGACGCCCAGGCAGTCGGTTTCGGCGCCTCCGGGCGCAACTCCGGGTTTGCCATCGACCTGCCACACGACATTGGCGCCGCCGACTACATCGGCGACCTGCCCACGGCGCGGATGAACCTCAAGCTCAACCTGCGCGCGCAGGCGATCTTGCGCGAGTTGATCAACCAGCACGGCATCGACTGCCAGATCCGCCCGGACGGCAAGTACCAGGCGGCCGTCGAAGACAAAGGCCTGGCGGTGCTCGAAGCCTACCGCAGCGGCCTGGAAAAACTCGGCCAGCCTTACCAGATGATCGATACCCGCGACCTGCCCGAGCACTTCGGCACCACTTTCTACCGCAAGGCGCTGTACACCCCGGGCACCCAGCTGCTGCAACCGGCCGCCCTGGCCAAAGGCCTGGCCGACAGCCTGCCGGGCAACGTGACCCTGCACGAACGCACCACCATCACCCACATCGAGCAGGGCCGGCGCATCACCCTCAAGCACGCCAACGGTGAGATCGTCGCCGACCAACTGCTGCTGACCAACAATGCCTTTGCCTCGTACTTCGGCTTCCTGCCTGGCCGCCTGCTGCCGATCTTCACCTACGCCAGCATGACCCGCCCGCTGACCGAGGACGAACAAGCCCGCCTGGGCGGCAAGAACACCTGGGGCATCATCCCGGCAGACCCGTTCGGCAGCACCCTGCGGCGCACCCCGGACCAACGCCTGCTGGTGCGCAACAGCTTCAGCTTCAATGCCGACGGCCGCGCCAACCCACGCCACATCGCCCGTGCCGGGCGCCAGCACCGCGATTCGTTCGAGCGGCGCTTCCCGATGCTGTCGGGCATGGCGTTCGAATACACCTGGGGTGGCTCTATGTGCCTGTCGCGCAACCACCTGTCGCACTTCGGCACCCTCGCGCCCAACGTGCACGCGGCGCTGTGCTGCAACGGCCTTGGCATCACCCGTGGCACCGCTACCGGCACCCTGCTGGCCGACTGGCTGAGCGGCGAACGCGACGAGCTGATCGACTTCCTGCTGGGCTCCGCAGGCCCCAACCGTAACCCGCCGGAGCCGCTGCTGAGCGCGGGCGTCAACCTCAACCTGCACTGGGGCCAGCGCCGCGCCGGCCTGGAAAGCTGACAAGGAGGCACGGTGCTGGATGGGTTGTTGACGCGCTCCAAGCTGACCGAGCAATAAGCATCACAGGGCCGACAACAGCATCGTCGGCCCCACCGAAAAGCCCTCGCTGCCGCCCCTGGAACATCCATGACCACTTGCGCAAGGCCTCGGCACCCGCGGTCATCCCATCCCATGACTCGTCCGAGCCGTTATAGGGCGCCCGCGCAAGCCGGTGCCATAGTGCCGCCACGTTAGTGCACCACATAACAACAAGAGGTAAGCCGTATGTCCGTTTCCAAACGCTCCGTAGAAGATGCGCCGCTCAACGGGTTCCACCGCAAACTGACAGTCTATTCTGCTGGCGGGCCTTTTCTCGATGGCTACGTACTGAGCATCATCGGCGTCGCCATGCTGCAAATCACCAATGCCTTGCAGCTGTCGGCCCTGTGGGAAGGGCTGATCGCCGCGTCAGCATTGATCGGTGTCTTCCTGGGTGGTTTTCTCGGTGGCTGGTTCACCGACAAATACGGGCGCAAGGTGCTGTACCTGGTCGACCTGGTCGCCATCGTCGGTTTCTCGGTGGCGCAGTTCTGGGTCGAGTCGGCCTGGGCCCTGTTCGCCTGGCGGTTGCTGATCGGTATCGCGGTCGGTGCCGACTACCCGATCGCCACGTCGCTACTGGCCGAGTTCCTGCCACGCAAGCAGCGTGGGCCGTTGTTGGCCGCCATGGTATTGATGTGGTTTGCCGGGGCCGCCGTGGCCTACATGGTCGGCGAACTGCTGCTGCGCGTGGGCGGTGAAGACGGTTGGCGCTATGTATTGGCCAGCGCCCTGATACCGGGTGCGCTGTTCCTGGTTGCCCGCAGTGGCACACCGGAGTCGCCACGCTGGCTGCTGAGCAAAGGCCGAACCGCCGAAGCCGATGCCGTGATCAAGAAAGTCTATGGGCCCGACTACTCCATTGCCGACCTGCCGGAGCAGACCAGCGACAAACCGGTGTCGGTGTGGTCGCTGTTCCACTCCGGTTACGGCAAGCGCATGGCCTTCGTCACCCTGTTCTGGACCTGCGCGATCGTGCCGCTGTTCGCCATCTACTCGTTTGCCCCCAAAGTGCTGCAGGCACTGCAACTGACCGGTGACTGGGCGGCCTTTGGCTCCATCGCCATCACCTTGCTGTTCACCCTGGGCTGCCTGGTGGCCACCAAGCTGATCAACCGCCTGGGCCGGCGCAACATGCTGATCCACAGCTTCCTTTGGTCGGGCATGTCGCTGGTGCTGCTGGGGGTGTTCCCGGATGCCTCGCCGACGACCGTACTGGTGCTGTTCGGCGCTTATGCCGTGCTGATCGGCGGCGCCCAGGTGCTTGAATACGTCTACCCCAACGAGCTGTTCCCCACCGAAATCCGTGCGTCGGCGGTGGGCCTGGCCACTTCGTTGTCACGCATCGGCGCGGCGGTGGGCACGTACCTGGTGCCGATCTCCCTGGCCTCCTACGGCATTGCCAACACCATGTTCGCTGCTGCCCTGATCTCGCTGTTCGGCGCCCTGATTTCCTGGTGGCTGGCCCCCGAGACCAGCAAGCTCGACCTGCAGCAAGCCGCGGCGCTGGGTAACTCCACCCGCACCACTTGCGCTGCCAAACCCGTTGTTCGTAAAGCCTGAAGGAGCCTATTCGTGAGCCAAGTACTGACTGTCGTGCGCAATGCCCCCCTCGCGTCGCTGGGGGCCCCTGCCCCGGCCCGCCTGCCGATCGGTGAACCCGTCGCCCAGGCCGCCACCGCCCAGGACCAGACCGACGAAGCCGTCGGCGCCAGCATCGGCGTATGGGAAAGCAGCCCGGGCGTGTTCCGCCGACACCTGAAAAACCGTGAGTTCAGCCACATTGTCAGCGGCTGGTGCACCTTCACCCCCGACGGTGGCGAGCCGGTGGAGCTGCGCGCCGGCGACGCAGTGCTGTTCCCGGAGAACTGCGAGGGTGTATGGGACATTCGCGAAACCCTGCGCAAGACTTACGTACTGTTCTAAGGGATGAGCCGATGATTGAACGTATCAACCCCGGCAAACGGGCCAGCCAGATGGTGCTGGTGGATGGCCATATCGAAACCTCCGGTATTGTGGCCCTGCTGCCAGGCGACATTGCTGCGCAAACCCGCTGCGTGCTGACGCAGCTGGAGCAGTGGCTGGCGCAGATCGGCGCAGGCAAAGGCAACCTCACCCGCATGCAGATCTGGCTAGCAGATATGGGTGAGTTTGCCGCGATGAATGAGGTATATGACGCCTGGGTCGGTGACCAGCCACCGGTGCGGGCCTGTGTAGGTGCAGCCCTGGCTGCCCCCGAGTACCGCATCGAGATTCAAGCCTTCGGCCAGTTCTAGCCCCACAGAGATAGCACATGCCTTGAGGTCGGCGCGGTCGGTGTGGGAGCGGCCTTGTGTCGCGAAAGGGCTGCAAAGCAGCCCCAGCAATGTTTGCATCAAGGCTGAAATCCTGGGGCCGCGTTGCGGCCCTTTCGCGACACAAGGCCGCTCCCACAGAGACCCCGTCCCTCAGCAAGAAGAGTGTTAGGCGCTTACAATTCCGGGTCCAGCCCCACCTTGTCGCCATGCCAGTCAAACCGCTCCACTTCATGCCTGCGCTTGCGGAAGCTATACGGCGTCTCGCCATACTGCTTGCGGAACCACAAGATAAAGTGCGACGCATCGGAAAACCCGCAGGCCAAAGCAATGGTGGTGATGTTCTGGCTAGTGTTCACCAGCAACCGCCGGGCATGGTCCAGGCGCAGCTTGCGCCAGTAGTTGGCCGGCGGTTCCTGGGTATTGGCGACAAATTCGCGGTGCAACTGCCGGGGGTGGGTGCCCACCGCTTCGGCCACGGCCTTGAGCGTCATCGAGGCGTCCAGGTTGGCGCGCATGAAACTGATCGCCCGCTGCACGCGGTCGTTCTGGTACACGCATTCGCTGGCCACCTTGTCCTGCTCTGCAGCAGGCTCATCCACCAGCAGGTACTCCAGCCCTTTCTGCGCCCGCACTGCGCCGCAATGCCGGCGGATCAGGTTGGCCGCCAGCTCAATGGCCGTGCCGCCCGGGCAGGTGATGATGCCGCGGTCGTCCACGTAGCTCTTGTCGATCACCGCCGTGGACAGTGGAAAGCGCTCCTTGAACTCATCACGCAGGGTGAAATGCAGCGCACAGCGCCGGCCATCGAGCAGCCCGGCTTTACCCAGCACGAACGACCCCGAGCACAGGGCGATGATCGGGATATTCGCCGCATGCACCTCACGCAGCGCATCCAGCAGCCAGGCCGGCGGGTTGCGGGTTTCGTCCAGCAGGCCACCGGCCAGCACCACATAGTCGTACTGGGCAAACAGGTTCAGCGGCTTGGTCGGCAAAATGGGCATCCCGCAACTGGCCGTGATCGGCTGGTCGTCCAGCGTCATCCAGTCCCACTGGCAGAACACCTGCTGGCTGCGGAATGACTTGTCCGCCGCAAAGCGCAGCGAGTCCACCAACCCCGCCACCGGCACCAGGGTGAAGTGGTTCATCAGCACGAAGCCTACCCGCAGTTCGGGTTTGACCTGCGCAGTGATGACGGGGGCTTGTACCGGTTGTTCTTGTTGTTCGGCAAACATGGACGCTGGCCTCGTGACATCCGTAATGGCGCCATTCTAAAGCGCGCCCTGCGTCCGTCATATCATATGCATCACCACAAATAGGAAATGCGTGACAAAAGGCGGCGCCGTTCTATCAATTGTCATGGCTGTAATATCAGCCCCCTGGCCCGGCTGAGCATCATGTAGGCACAAGACAAACATGCTCAGAGGCACCCCTCATGTACCGTGGATTCTGGTATGCCCAGGCGCTTGACCTGGACAACGACCTGGCCCCTGCCCTGCAGGACTCGATTCAAGCCGACGTGTGCATCGTCGGCGGTGGCTTCCTTGGCCTGTGGTCGGCCATCCGCCTGAAACAGGCGCACCCGGAAAAAACCATCGTCATCGTCGAGCGCGACCGCTGCGGCTCGGGTGCCAGCGGGCGCAACGGGGGCGTGGCTACCAACTGGTGGGGCAAGTACCTGTCGGTGCGCACCATCTGCGGGGATGTCGAGGCGCGGCGCATCTGCGAGGCGGCCGAATCGGCCATCGACGAGATCGGCAGCTTCTGCCAGGAGCACGGCATCGACGCCCAGTACCGCAAGGACGGCTGGCTGTGGACGGCCACCAACCAGCGGCAGATGAATTCCTGGCGCGTGCTCACCGACGGCCTGCAGAAACTCGACGTCAACCCGTTTCAGGAACTGGACCGCCAGACCATCCGCGGCCGCGTCGGCTCGCCGCTGGTGCTGGGCGGCATCTTCGACCCCAACGCGGCAACCGTACAGCCCGCCATGCTGGCCCGCGGCCTGCGCCGTGTGGCACTGAAACTGGGCGTGCAGATTTTCGAAAAATCGCCGTTCACTCACCTGCAGCGCGGCAAGCACCCGGTGGTGCACACCGCCAAAGGCCATGTAAAAGCCCACCACGTGGTGCTGGCGCTCAACGCCTGGGGCGCGCAATTTCCCGAGCTGCGCCGGATGATCGCGATCATGTCCAGCGACATGGTCGCCACCGCGCCGGTCAAGGCCAAGCTCGACGCCATCGGTTTCAGCGGCGGCGAATGCATGACCGACTCGCGCACCGTGCTCAACTACTGGCGCAACACCCCGGACGGGCGCGTGGTGTTCGGCAAGCCGCTGGGCCAGTTCGCCTATGCCGGACGCATCGGCAACCTGTATGAAAAACCCTCGCCGGCCGCCGACAAGGTGGCTGCCGAACTGCGCCGCCTGTACCCGCAGCTGCAGGATGTACCGGTGGTCAGCAGTTGGACCGGGCCAATCGACCGCACCATGAAGGGCCTGCCCAACTTCGGCTACCTCGACCATCACCAGACCGTCAGCTACGGCATCGGTTTTTCCGGCAACGGCGTGGCCACCACCGTGTTTGCCAGCCGCATCATCAAGTCGCTGGCCACCCATGCCACCGACGAGTGGGCCAACTGTGGCCTGGTCAACCAGAAGATGAAGCTGCTGCCGCCAGAGCCGTTCCGCTTCTTTGGTGCGCACCTGGTACGCGATGCGCTGGTGCGCAAGGAATCGCTGGAAGACCACGACCAGGATGCCGGTTTCATCACCCGCCAACTGGTCGGCATGGCGCCAGCCGGTTACGTGCCCGCGCAAAAAAAATAAGGACAAGACCGTGAGCGAACATATCGTCTTCCTTGACGACGAAGGCCTGGCGCCTTCCACCCGCCTCAAGCGCCCTGACTGCGAACACAGCTGGCAGCAGTTTGCCTACACCCACCCCGACCAGGTGCTGGAGCACCTGAAAGACGCGACGGTGGCGCTGACCTGTAGCGTGCCGCTGCGCGAAAAGCACCTGCGCCAGTTGCCCAGGCTGAAGATGATCTCGCTGGCCCTGACCGGCCGCGACATCGTCGATGTCGACTACTGCGAAGCCCACGGCATCGAAGTATCGAGCGTACCCGGCTATGCCGCCAACACCGTGGCCGAGCACAGCCTGGCGATGATCCTTGAACTGTTCCGCCGTCCGGCCGCCTTCACCCGCCTGATGCGCCAGGTGCATGCCGGCGACAAGCCGTACCAGAACATCTACTTCAACCACCGCATCCGCGATGTGCGCGACAAACAGCTGGCGATCATCGGCAGCGGCCCGATTGCCCTGCGCCTGGCGCACCTGGCGCGGGCGTTCGGTATGCAGGTGCTGTTCGAAGACCGTGGCGGCAAGCGCCAGGGCGCCGACTGCCGGCCGCTGGCCGAGCTGCTGAAAAGCTGCGACGTGCTGTCGATCAATTGCCCGCTCACGCCAGAAACCCACAACCTGATCGATGCCGGCCAACTGGCATTGATGAAGCCCGATGCCATCGTGGTCAACACCGGCCGCGGCGGCGTGGTCAACGAAGCGGCGCTGATCCAGGCGCTGCAACAGGGGCGCCTGGGCGGTGTGGCGCTGGATGTGGTGGAAGTGGAGCCGCTGCACCCCAGCAACCCGCTGTTCCAGCTGATCGACCGCGACGACTTCCTGCTCAACCCGCACATCGCCTGGAGCAGCGAAGACGCCATGCAGCAGCTGATGGACAGCGCCGTGGACAACATCAGCGACTTCGTCGCCCGCCAGGTTTCTGAAAAAAGGATTCGCACTGCGTGAGCAGGGGACGCATGCGCGGCAATTCTTTGCCCGGGTGAAGACCACCTACCAGTTGGCCTGAACGGGCCTCGGGGCTGTGCAGTCACGCAAAGAACAGTGGTCATTGTGGGAGCGGGCTTGTCCCGCGAATGGGGCAACGCGGTGCATGGCACCGGCTTCGCCGGTGTTCGCGGGGCAAGCCCGCTCCCACAGAGTCCCCGCTCAATCAATGAGTGTGATTTTGTTCTACGATTGTGGCCTTGTGTCGCGATGGGCTGCACAGCGGCCCCGACAATCTCCAGCCAGCAAAGGGAACTACCCGCACTCCCCGGCCCTCTTAAGCACTGAGTGGTTTATTTCCCTGTGCTTCACGCTACTGGAGAACATGTCATGCGCCACCTACTCCTCGCCCCTGCGCTGCTGCTCCTGCTGCCTGCCGGTGCTGCCCTGGCCCGCGTCGATGCGGGCGACGTCGCCACCTCGGCCGGTGTTTCCGCTTCGCTGTATTCGACCTTCAAGGACGACAAACGGATCATCCCGGCCCGTGACGAACTTTCTGCCTTCGTCGCCAGCGGCGGTGCAATCCGTGGCGCCTATGTAGAGTCGGCGCTGGAACAGGCCCGCAAGGACCACCCAGGCCTCCAGGCAAATGATGAAGAACTGGCCAGGGCTATTCTTTCCCAGGATGACCGCATAGCTGATCACTAAGGCAATCCTGTGCCGGCCCTTTCGCGGGCTCGCCCGCTCCCACAGATACTGCACAGGCTTTAGGCCCGCAGCAATCCCTGTGGGAGCGGGCAAGCCCGCGAAAGGGCCGGTACAGGCAACATCACCCCCAGCCATCCATGCGCATGGTCGCCCTGACCAAACGCTGCTCTTCCTGCTCGATCTCCCGCAAACTGTCGCGTATCCCGTTGATATGCTCACGCGCCGCCCGCTGCGCCTGCTCGGGCAGCTGCTCCATCACCGCGTGATACAACCGCGCATGCTGCCGATCAATCTGGCGTTTCTGCGCCGGGCGGCAATACAGGTTGTTAACCGAGGCAAACACGGTGCTCAAGGTCAGGTCACTGAGCGATTGCAAGGTATGCACCAATACCGGGTTATGTGACGCCTCGCTGATCGCCCGGTGGAAGGCATGGTCACGGCGGGCGTGCTCACGGGCGTCCAGCGCCTGCGCCGCCTCGTGGGCCGCCAGCATTTCTTCATAACGCCGGCGGATCAGCAAGCGGTCGACCTCGGTGGCACGTAACGCCGCCAGCCGCGCCGATTCGGCCTCGAGCAACGCCCGCACCTCCAGCAAGTCGAACAGTGTGCGTGGCTGCGAGCTGAACAGGTGCATCAACGGTGTGGCGCCCGCCTGCCCCGTCAGGTCGGCGACGAACGAGCCTCGCCCCTGCTCGGTGTCGATGATGCCGCGCCCACGCAAAATGCGTAGCCCTTCGCGCAGGGCCGAGCGTGAACAACCCAGCTTGTCTACCAGCCGCCGCTCCGAAGGCAGGGCCTGGCCCACCTTCAGCACACCGTCGACGATCAGCCGCTCGACCCGCTCGGCCACCTGGTCGGCGACCTTGGCCTTGCCATCAGTAACCACTGCGCACCTCCTGCTGGTAGGACCAGTTAGACCACCTGCCCCAATCTAGCCGGGTAAACCCATCAATAACCAGTACCCTGGAAGAAAACTGGTAGGACCAGTGCCCGTCATGCTCGACCGCTGCAGCTGGCACGCGCAGGCTGCAACGGTGACCGCTTTGCCAACAACAACAAAAACCGTTGCCGAGTGAGCCGATGAATATCCTGTACGACGAACGCGTCGATGGCGCGCTGCCCGCCGTGGACCAGGCAGAGCTGCTGCAGGCACTGCGCAGTGCCCTGCCGGACCTCGAAGTCCTGCACCGCGAAGAAGACCTCAAACCCTACGAATGCGATGGCCTGTCGGCTTATCGCACGGTGCCGCTGCTGGTGGTGCTGCCCGAGCGCCTGGAGCAGGTGCAGACGCTGCTCAAGCTCTGCCACCAGCGCGGCGTACCGGTGGTCGCGCGTGGCGCCGGTACCGGCCTGTCGGGCGGTGCCTTGCCGCTGGCCAAGGGCATCTTGCTGGTGATGGCGCGCTTCAACCGCATCCTTGAAGTCAACCCGCAGGGCCGCTATGCCCGGGTGCAGCCCGGCGTACGCAACCTGGCCATCTCCCAGGCCGCCGCACCCCATGGTATGTACTACGCACCCGACCCGTCCTCGCAAATTGCCTGCTCCATCGGTGGTAACGTTGCCGAGAACGCAGGTGGCGTGCACTGCCTCAAGTACGGCCTGACCGTGCACAACCTGCTCAAGGTGGACATTCTCACAGTCGAAGGTGAACACCTGACCCTGGGCAGCGATGCCCTGGACAGCCCCGGCTTCGACCTGCTGGCACTGTTCACCGGTTCTGAAGGCATGCTCGGTATCGTCACCGAAGTTACCGTGAAACTGCTGCCCAAACCCCAAGTGGCGCGGGTGCTGCTGGCCAGTTTCGACAGCGTCGAGGACGCTGGCCGGGCGGTGGCCGAAATCATTGCCGCCGGCATCATTCCCGGCGGCCTGGAAATGATGGATAACCTGGCAATCCGCGCTGCCGAAGACTTCATCCACGCCGGCTACCCGGTGGACGCGGCGGCTATCCTGTTGTGCGAACTGGATGGCGTGGAGGCCGATGTGCACGACGACTGCGAACGGGTGGCCGCCGTGCTGACGCAAGCCGGCGCCCGCGAGGTGCGGCTGGCCTGCGACGAGGCCGAGCGCGTGCGTTTCTGGGCCGGGCGCAAGAACGCCTTCCCGGCGGTGGGGCGCATCTCCCCGGACTACTACTGCATGGACGGCACCATCCCACGCCGCGAACTGCCGCGGGTGCTCAAGGGCATCAGTGACCTGTCCAGCGAATACGGCCTGCGCGTGGCCAACGTGTTCCACGCCGGCGACGGCAACATGCACCCGCTGATCCTGTTCGATGCCAACCTGCCCGGCGAACTGGAGCGGGCTGAAGCCATCGGCGGCAAGATCCTCGAACTGTGCGTGGCGGTGGGCGGCAGCATTACCGGCGAGCACGGCGTAGGCCGCGAAAAGATCAACCAGATGTGCGCGCAGTTCAACAGCGACGAAATCACCCTGTTCCACGCGGTCAAGGCCGCCTTCGACCCCCAGGGCCTGCTCAACCCCGGCAAGAACATTCCCACCTTGCACCGTTGCGCCGAGTTCGGCGCCATGCACGTGCACCACGGGCAGCTGCCCTTCCCCGACCTGGAGCGCTTCTGATGAGCATGGACCGCGACATCAGCCAGGCCCTGCTGGAGCAGGTCAACCAGGCCTTGAACCAGGGCACGCCATTGCGTATCCAGGGCAGCAACAGCAAGGCCATGCTCGGCAACCCGGTAACCGACGAAGTACTCGACACCCGCAGCCACCGTGGCATCGTCAGCTACGACCCGACCGAACTGGTGCTCACAGCCCGTGCAGGCACACCGCTGCGCGACATCGAAGCTGCCCTGCACGCGGCTGGCCAGATGCTGCCCTGCGAACCCCCGCACCTGGGCCCCGAGGCCACCTTGGGCGGCATGGTCGCGGCGGGCCTGTCTGGCCCCAGGCGGCCGTGGGCCGGGTCGGTACGTGACTACGTGCTCGGCACGCGGGTGATCACCGGCCACGGCAAGCTGCTGCGTTTTGGTGGCGAGGTGATGAAGAACGTGGCCGGTTACGATGTATCCCGGCTGATGGCGGGCAGCTTTGGTTGCCTGGGGCTGTTGACCGAAGTGTCCCTGAAAGTGCTGCCGCGGCCGCGCGAATGCCTGAGCCTGCGCCTGCCGATGGGTTGCCACCAGGCATTGGAAGCGCTGGCCGAGTGGGGCCAGCAGCCATTGCCGATCAGCGCCGCCTGCCATGACGGCGACGCGCTGTACCTGCGCCTGGAAGGCGGTGAAGGCTCGGTGCGGTCGGCGCGCCAGCGCCTGGGCGGCGAAACCCTCGACAGCGGCTTCTGGAGCGACCTGCGCGAACAGCGCCTGGCGTTTTTCAATGACCCTGCACCGCTCTGGCGTTTGTCGCTGCCCAACGCCACCGGCGAGCTGCACCTGCCCGGCCGGCAACTGATCGACTGGGGTGGCGCCCAGCGCTGGTTGAAGTCCAGTGCACCGGCGCAGGCGATTCGCGACCAGGTCGCCAAGGTGGGTGGCCACGCCACCTGCTACGCCCCCGGTGCAGCCAGCAGCCCACCCCTGCCCGCCGCATTGATGCGTTACCACCGCGCCCTCAAGCAGCAGCTCGACCCCCAGGGGGTGTTCAACCCTGGCCGCCTGTACCCGGACCTGTGAGGCCAGACCATGCAAACCAACCTGAGCGAAACATCCCGCCGGCTGGCCCGCGCCGACGAGGCCGAAAGCATCCTGCGGTCCTGCGTGCACTGTGGTTTCTGCACCGCCACCTGCCCCACCTACCAACTGCTGGGCGATGAACTGGACGGCCCGCGCGGGCGCATCTACCTGATCAAGCAGATGCTCGAAGGCGAGCCGGTCACCGCCAGCACCCAACTGCACCTGGACCGCTGCCTGACCTGCCGCAACTGCGAAACCACCTGCCCATCCGGGGTGAAGTACCACGACCTGCTGGACATCGGCCGCGCCGTGGTCGAACAGCAGGTGCCACGCCCGCTTGGCCAGCGCCTGCTGCGCCAGGGCCTGCGCGCGGTGGTGCCGCGCCCGGCGTTGTTCAAGGCCCTGACCCGCAGCGGCCAGGCCCTGCGCCCACTGTTGCCGGCCGCCCTCAAAAGCAAGCTGCCAGCGCGGATGACCGCACCCGGCCAGCGCCCGGCACCGCGCCATGTGCGCCGGGTGCTGATGCTGGAAGGCTGCGTGCAGCCGGCCCTGTCGCCCAATACCAATGCCGCCGCCGCACGCTTGCTGGACCGCCTGGGCATCAGCATCGAACCCATCCACCAGGCCGGCTGCTGTGGCGCGGTGGACTACCACCTCAATGCCCAGGAACAAGGCCTGCAACGTGCACGGCGCAATATCGACGCCTGGTGGCCGGCCATCGAAGCAGGCGCCGAGGCCATCGTGCAAACCGCCAGCGGCTGCGGCGCGTTCGTGCGCGACTATGGCCACCTGCTGGCGCACGACCCCCGCTACGCCGCCAAAGCGGCAAGGGTCAGCGCCCTGTCCCGCGATCTGGTAGAAGTACTGCGCGATGAGCCGGTCGAGCAACTGGGCCTGTGCGCCGAACAACGCCTGGCCTTCCATTGCCCCTGTACGCTGCAACACGCCCTGAAACTGGGGGGCGCGGTAGAGGCGCTGCTGACGCGCCTGGGCTTTACCCTGACCTCGGTGCCGGACGGTCACCTGTGCTGCGGCTCGGCGGGCACCTATTCGCTGACCCAACCGGCGCTATCGCTACAACTGCGTGACAACCGCCTCAACGCACTGGAAAGCGGCAAACCGCAAGTCATCGCCACCGCCAACATCGGCTGCCAGGCTCACCTCGACGGGGCCGGACGCACGCCGGTAAGGCACTGGATCGAAATCGTCGAAACAGCCTTGAACCCGGAGAACCCCCATGCATAGCAAGTTCGTGATCGGCCAGGCCGAAGTCGCCCGTGTGCTGACCGCCGCCCGCCAGGAAGCCCTGGCCCAGCAATGGAACGTGACCATCGCCGTGGTCGACGACGGTGGTCACCCCTTGGCCCTGGAGCGCATGGATGGTTGTGCGCCGGCCAGTGCCTACATTGCCGTGGAGAAAGCCCGTACCTCCGCGCTGGGGCGCAAGGAAACACGGGATTACGAGGAAATGGTCAATGGTGGCCGCACCGCGTTCGTCACCGCACCGCTGCTGACCAGCCTGGAAGGTGGCGTGCCACTGCGGGTGGATGGCCAGGTGGTGGGTGCCATTGGCGTGTCCGGGGTCAAGTCCGAACAGGATGCCCAGGTAGCCAAGGCTGGCGCGGCTGCCCTCTGAGTCCTGAGCTGGCCTCTTCGCGGGCTTGCCCGCTCCCACAAGGACCGCACAGGTCCCGAATCCCACGCAGTACCTGTGGGAGCGGGCAAGCCCGCGAAGAGGCCCGCACAGGCGACTGAACTCCCGAAGACAGAACATCGAGCGAACAGACAATGCCCAACGAACTCCAGGTCGCCCCCACCCTCCACCGCTTCATCGAAGACGAAGTCCTCCCCGGCACCTTCATCGAAGCCGCCACCTTCTGGCAAGGCTTCAGCACCCTGGTCCACGACCTCGCCCCGCACAACCGCGCCCTGCTCGCCGAACGCGAGCGCCTGCAAACCGAGCTGGACAACTGGCACCGCCAGCACCCCGGCCCGATCCGCGACATGGCCGCCTACCAGCACTTCCTGCAAGGCATCGGCTACCTGGTCGAGGCCCCCGAAAACGTGCAGATCAGCACCGCCAATGTGGACCGTGAAATCGCCGTGCAAGCCGGCCCGCAGCTGGTCGTGCCGCTGAGCAATGCCCGCTACGCCCTTAACGCCGCCAACGCCCGCTGGGGTTCCCTCTACGATGCGCTGTACGGCACCGATGCCATTGCCGAAAGCGCTGGCGCCGAACGCGGCCAGGGCTACAACCCGGTACGCGGCGCCAAGGTGATTGCCTATGGCCGGCAGTTCCTCGACGCCAGCGCGCCCCTCGACGGTGCGTCACACAGCGACGCCAAAGCCTATGTGATCAACCGGGGCACGCTGCACGTGACGCTGGCCGACGGCCGTCAGGTCGGGTTGCAGAATCCTGCACAACTACAGGGCTACCAGGGTGCGCCGAACACCCCCACGGCGATCCTGCTGCAGCACCACCAGCTGCATTTCGAAATCCGGATCGACCCGACCAGTGCAATCGGCCAGCAAGACCTGGCCGGGGTCAAGGACATCGTCCTGGAAGCCGCGCTGACCACCATCATCGACTGCGAAGACTCGGTAGCTGCCGTGGATGCCGACGACAAGGTCAACGTCTACCGCAACTGGCTGGGCCTGATGAAGGGCGACCTCAGCGAGCAGGTCAGCAAAGGCGGCAAGGCCTTCAGCCGCACCCTGGCCGCCGACCGCCAGTACCAGGGTATAAACGGCCAACCGCTGACGCTGCCGGGCCGCTCGCTGCTGTTCATCCGCAACGTCGGCCACCTGATGACCAACCCGGCCATCCATGACCGAGATGGCCGGGAAATCCCCGAAGGCATCCTCGATGCCGTGGTCACCAGCCTGATCGGCCTGCACGACCTCAAGCGCCGCGGCAATTCCCGCGAAGGCAGCCTGTACATCGTCAAGCCGAAGATGCACGGGCCGGCCGAAGTGGCCTTCGCCGACCAGCTGTTCGGCCGCGTCGAGGCCCTGCTGGGTTTGCCTGCGCATACCCTGAAGATGGGCATCATGGACGAAGAGCGGCGCACCAGCGTCAACCTCAAGGCCTGCATCGCCAGCGCCGCGTCACGGGTGGTGTTCATCAACACCGGCTTCCTCGACCGCACGGGGGACGAGATGCACAGCGCCATGGAAGCCGGCGCCATGCTGCGCAAGGGCGACATGAAAGGCAGCGCCTGGATCCAGGCCTACGAACGCAGCAACGTGCTGGTCGGCCTGGCCTGTGGCCTGCGCGGCAAGGCGCAGATCGGCAAGGGCATGTGGGCCATGCCCGACCTGATGGCGGCCATGCTCGAACAAAAGGTTGCCCAGCCCAAGGCCGGTGCCAACACCGCCTGGGTACCGTCGCCCACTGCCGCCACCCTGCATGCGCTGCACTACCATCAGGTGGACGTAGCCGCCGTGCAACAGGCGCTTGAACAGGTTGACCTGGGCGCCCAGCGCCAGGCGTTGCTGCATGACCTGCTGAGCATTCCTGTCAGCCCCGAACGGCCGTGGAGCGTCGCTGATGTCCAGGCCGAGCTGGACAACAACTGCCAAGGCATCCTCGGTTACGTGGTGCGCTGGGTCGAGCAAGGGGTCGGTTGCTCCAAGGTGCCGGACATTCACGATGTGGGCCTGATGGAGGACCGCGCCACCCTGCGTATTTCGGCGCAGCACATTGCCAACTGGTTGCACCATGGGGTGGTGGATGACGAACACGTCGAAGCGACCCTGCAGCGCATGGCCAGGGTGGTCGACCAGCAGAATGCCGGGGACCCGGCGTACCGGCCGATGGCGGCCGGTTTCGAGGCATCGCATGCCTTCCGCGCTGCGCGGGAGCTGGTGTTCAAAGGGCGGGAGCAGCCAAGCGGCTATACCGAGCCGTTGTTGCATGGCTGGCGGTTGCGCTTCAAGCAGGAGGTTCAACTGTAGGGAAGGGCCACCACCATCATTGTGGGAGCAACTGTCTTGCTCAAAACCTGAAAGATTGCGCGATCACTGTGGGAGCGGGCGTGCCCGCGAACACCGGCGAAGCCGGTGCCATCCACCGCGCTGGGTTCTTCGCGGGCATGCCCGCTCCCACACCTACCACGCAGCGTTTTACGATGGTGCTCAACCCTGCGAGTCGACCACCACCGCCTCGCCAATCGCATAAAAATGCCCACCCGCCACGTAGTGCAAGCTGCGCCACTGCGGGTCGGCATTTTCATAGGCCCAGTGCCCATCCCGGAACACCCGGTCATCAGCCCAGGCCGCCACCACCTCGCCAATGAACAGGTCATAGGTGCTCTGGTTATGCGGTTCTTCGATCACCCGACACATCAGCCAGGCCGAGCAACCTTGCACCAGCGGCGCCGCATGCCCTTCGACCCGCGCCAGCTGCACACCGATGCTGGCCAGCTTGTCGGGCTGGTCGAACAGGCTGCGGGTACCGACCTGGTGCGTCAGGTGCGCCTGGGCGGCGGTCGGCACCTGGATCACGAACCAGCCACTGCCCTCCACCAACTGACGGGTGCGGGCGATCTTGTCGAGCACCACGGTCACCTTGGGCGGGTCGAAATCCAGCGCGCAGGCCCAGGCGGCCGCCATCACGTTGTCCACCCCCTCGTGGCTGGCCGACACCAGCACCGTCGGGCCATGGTTCAGCAGGCGATAGGCCTTTTTCAGGTCGACGGGTTGGAAATGGCTGTTCATGGCAATCCTCGGCAAGGCAGGTATCAGACGGGCGAATTGTGCCGCAGACCTGTGCTACCTGCCAGTCAGGGGTGGCATTCCGGCGCCTTCAGAAATTTCCCACAGCATTCTCGGAAGCGTCCTACTTGCTGCCTCTGCGCACAGAAAACAAGATCGGAGCTGGACAACGCAAGGTCGCGATCCAGAGGAGGCTCCGTATGCACCTGTACGCCCGCTCCATTGCCGAACTGCGCAGCAGCCTGCGCGAAATGCTCACCCATGACATCAGCAACCCCGACGAAGACCCCCACCTGTCGGGGGTGATGTTCTTCTGCGCCACCGACGAGCACTCCCGGCAACTGATCGAACGTATCGAGTTGCTGGCCAGCGAGGTGTTCTTCGACCCCAACGGGCGGGCCATCGCCGAACACTTGAAAGCTGCCGCAGTGGATGGCGTGCGTATCAAGCGCAACCGCAAGGCGCCGGAAGACGAGACGGTGATACGCATCGCGGTGGCGGACAAGGGCTACATCACCGTGAGCACAGCCCGGTTCTGAGTTTTTTGGGGCGGCTTTGCAGCCCATCGCCGGCAAGCCAGCTCCCACAGGACCGCGTCAAACCTGATGCATACGCGATACCTGTGGGAGCTGGCTTGCCGGCGATGGGCCGCAAGGCGGCCCCATGCCCTTGCCTGGCCAATCCGCTATCCTGAGCACTCCCCCGCTCCGGACCGCCCCATGGAACTGCACATTCGCCTGGAAGGCCGCAAAGGCCTGGCCGACCAGCTTTACCAGCAACTGCGCGCCGGTATCGACAGTGGCCACCTGGCCGCCGGCACCCAGCTGCCGCCAACCCGCCTGCTGGCCGAGCAACTGGGGGTGTCGCGCAAGACCGTGGCCGAGGCCTATTCGCGGCTTACCTACGATAACCTGCTCAGCGGCGTAGTCGGCCGCGGCACGTTCATCACCCCGCGCCAACCACTGCGTAGCAATGAATCAGCCAGCGTTCCGCTGGCCGGTGCCGCGTCCCTCGAACGCTGGCAGCAGCGCGCTACCGTGCTCGCCCAACGCCAGTTGCAAGCGCCCTCGCGCTATGACTTTGTCGGCGGTGCTTCGAGCAAGGCGCAGTTCCCGTTCGACCAGTGGCGCAGTTGCCTGAACTACGCCTTGCGCCGCAGCCAGCGCCACCCCGAGCGGCAGTTCACGGCCCAGGGCCTGCCGGAGCTGCGCGAGGCGATCGCCCACCACATCGCCTACGCCCGTGGCGTGCACTGCAGCGCGGCCGACCTGCTGGTGTGCAATGGCGCCCAGCAAGCACTGGACCTGATCGCCCGGGTACTGGTCGAGCCGGGTTGCCAGGTGGCCATGGAAGACCCCGGTTACCCGCCGGCACGGCAACTGTTCCTGGCCCTGGGCGCCAACCTGCAGGCCGTGCCGGTGGATGATGAAGGCCTGTGCGTGGAGCAGATCGCCGATGGCACCCGGCTGATCTACGTAACACCCTCGCACCAGTTCCCGCTGGGCATGCCGATGAGCGAGCCACGCCGCCACGCCCTGCTGGCCCGGGCCGCCGAACTGGGTGCACTGATCATCGAAGACGATTACGACTGCGAGTTCCGCTACCACGGGCCGGCCTCGGATGCCCTGCAGCGCCTCGACCGGCATGGCCTGGTGGCCTATGTGGGGACCTTTTCCAAGACGCTGCTACCCGAGTTGCGCCTGGGCTATGCCGTGCTGCCGCCTGCCGTACTGCAGGCCGCCTGTGTGGCCAAGCACCTCAGCGACTGGCACAGCCCGACATTGCTGCAGTGGGCGCTGGCGCGTTTTTTGGGGGAAGGCCACCTGAACAAGCACATCCGCCGCTGCCACGAGGTCTACAGCGCCCGGCGCGAGCGCATCCTGACGCGCCTGGGCGGTGACCTGTCGCCGTGGCTCAGCGCCATCCCCGCCAGCGCCGGCTTCCACCTCAGTGCCCTGGCCAAGCCCGGGGTGGATGTCGAGTTGCTGGCCAACCTGGCGCGCAAGGTGGAAGTCGGCCTGTATTCGCTGGCGCCGTTCTTCAGCGAAGCGCCGGTACGCCCGGGGCTGTTGCTGGGCTTCGGCGCCATCGAACTGCTGGACATCGACCCGGCACTGGACCGGGTGCGCGATACCCTGCAACGCCTCAGCTGACCGGCGCGGCCTTGCCTGTCGGGGCCGGGCGCTCGATGGCTGCGGCGTAGCCACGCGGGTTGAAGCAGGTGGTCACCAGCAGCATGGCCAGCACGGTCACGGTGAGCAGCGTCCACGACGCCTGGAAGTCACCACTCACGTCACGCAGCCAGCCGGTGATGTACGGCACGATACCGGTGATGATGAAGCCGATGCCCTGCACGAACGCCGCCAGGCTGCCGGCCTCGGCGGGCGTTTTCAGGTGCTCCAGGGTCAGCGTCAGGCTCTGGCTGAAGCAGGCGCCCAGGCCAAAACCGATCATCGCGACCCACAGCCCCGAAGCCTGCGTAGGTGCCAGCAGCAGGCCGAGGAAACCGGCCAGCTGGATCGCCAGCGCCAACCACAGGCCTGGGCGGCGATCCGCCCAGCGCCGCAGCAACAGCGGCAAGCCCAGTGCACCGGCTACCTGGAAGACCGTCATCAGGCCAACCAGGTCTGCGCCGCCCTGAGCGCTGCCGCCGTGCTCGATGTGGTACGCCGGCAGCCAGGCCACCATGCTGGTGTAGCCGCCATTGATCAGGCCGAAGTACAACGCCAGCAACCAGGCCCGGCGCGTGCCGAACCAGTGCCCGCCAGCGGCCCCGGCCAGCGTTGGCGGCCCCTGCCGAGGCCGCAGCACGGCCCAGGCCAGCAGCGCCAGCAGTGCCGGGATCGCCCACAGGCCCAGGCCGACTTGCCAGTGGCCGAAGTGCCCGCTGATATGCGGGCCAAGCACGGCAGCCATACCGCCACCACTCATCAACGCTGCCGAGTACAGCCCCATCGCCCCCGCCAGGCGGCTGGGGAACCAGCGGTTGACCAGCCCCGGCATCATGCCCTGCACCACCGCCACGCCCAGGCCGGCGACCACCGCACTGGCGATAAGCGCCCAGGCGCTGTCCAGTTGCAGGCGCCACAGGCAGGCCAGGGCAATGGCCGCCAGGCCCCCGAGCATGCCGCCGTGCTCGCTGATCCAGCGACGCAGCCACGGCTGCAGCAACGGCACCAGGCCCATGCACAGCACCGGCAACGCCGTCAGCAGGGCGGCCTGCTGGTAGCCCAGGCCGGTGCTGGCGCGCATGGGTTCGAGTAACGGCCCGATACTGGTCAGTATCGGCCGCAGGTTCAGCGCCAGCAAAATCACCAGCAACAGGTTCAAGGCAGCTCTCATTGTGCATCGGTTCTCGGGTAGCAGGACCCGGCCATTATCCCGGCTTGGCGGGCCTGGCAGAAATGAAGAGATTGGATGCTTGTCAGTGGCCACCTGAATGGACGATTGGCCTCCGGCTTATGTGTGCAATTGGCTATCGGGGAGGCCAAAGGGCGGCGCTACAGTAGAGCCATTCCCACCCCATACCTTTTGGAGACAGCCATGCACAACCGTATCGAATGGGCCAAGCACGCCCCGGAAGCCTACAAAGCCATGGTCGGCCTGGAACAGGCCCTGGCCAAGAGCGGCCTGGAGAGCGCCCTGCTGGAGCTGGTGCGCCTGCGGGCCTCGCAGATCAACGGCTGCGCCTACTGCGTCAACCTGCACGCCAACGATGCCCGCAAGGCCGGTGAGACCGAAGCACGCTTGCAGACTTTGAGCGTGTGGCGCGAAACCGCCTACTTCACCCCGCGTGAACGTGCGGCGCTGGCCTGGGTCGAGAGCCTGACCCGCCTGCCTGAGCGTGGGGCACCGCAGGGGGAGTACGAAGCCTTGCAGGAACACTTCGAACCGGCCGAAGTGGCCAACCTGACCCTGGCGATTGCCACCATCAATGCCTGGAACCGCTTCGGTGTCGGGTTTGCCATGGTACCGGCCTGATCATTGACCGGCAGCCTGTGCGGGCCTCTTCGCGGGCATGCCCGCTCCCACAGGGATGTCGCACAACCTTGAGGCTGCGCTGTACTTGTGGGAGCGGGCGCGCCCGCGAAGAGGCCCGCACAGGTGACACATCAACGCCCGGCCAACCGCGCCCGATAGCTGCCGGGGCTCTGCCCGGTCCACTTCTTGAACGCCCGGTGAAACGCACTGGGCTCCTGGAACCCGGCCTGCTCGGCGATCTCCGCAATGCTCAACACCCCCTCGCGCAACCGCTCGAAGGCCATCGCCCGGCGCACCTCATCCTTGATCTGCTGGTACGACCGCCCCTCCCGCTCCAGCTGCCGGCGGAACGTACTGGCACTGATCCCCTGCTGCTGCGCCAGCGCCGCCAAGGTCGGCCACTGCCCATAGTGCCGCGCGCGCAGGTGCCGGTACACCTCGGCCACCAGCCCGTTCTGGTTGCGAAAGCGGATCACCAACCCCTGGGGCGCACTGCGCAGAAAGGTTTTCAGGGTCGCCAGGTCCTGCACCACTGGCAGGCGCAGGTAGGCGCTGTCGAACTCCACTTCCGTACGCCCGCTGCCCAGGCGCAAGTCCGGGCCCCACAACAGCAGGTCGTCTTCCTGGGCCGGGCGCGGCACTGCCAGCTCGGTGCGGTCGATGGCGACCCGCCGCCCGGCCAGCCAGCACAACATGCCGATCATCAGCACCAGGTAGGTTTCCTCGGCATACACCCGGGTCAGTGGGTCGGCAATGTTCGACTGCACGCTGATCAGCGCGCGCCCACCGCGCACCGTCAGGCTGCCGCGCAGGTCGCGCAGGAACAGGCCAAAGCCACCCAGGCACTGGCGCAAGGCTTTTTCCAGGTTCGGTTCAAGGATCAGCCCCCGGCAGATCAGGGCAAAACTGCCCAGCGGCATACCATGGCTGTCGAGGCGGAAAAACTCGTCGTCCAGGCGCTGGATCTGTGCCAGCCACAGTTCGGAGAAGGCCTTGGCCGGTACACGCGCCTGGGGCTGTTCGAGCAAGTGCGGGTCGATGCCCACGGCACGCAGCTGCGCATCACGCTCGGCAGGGCTATCGCGCAGGGCGTGGAGCATGGCATTGAGGAAGTACACGGCGACCGAATCGCTATCGCGCATGGTGGTTTTCGCTGTCTATGCTGAGTGGCAAAAAGTGCCAGGTTGTTTGAACAGATCCGGCATAGGCTGCAACAGAGCCTTTGCCTAGACTCGATCCCACTCCGGGACCGCCGGCCATTCTCGCAGAGCCTGGCCCGCTCCCGCCATGCCTAAGCTTACGGAGCCTCTATGAGCAGCCCAGAAATCTACGTCGTCAGTGCCGTGCGTTCCGCCATCGGTGGTTTTGGAGGCTCGCTCAAGGACCTGCCCCTGGCCGACCTGGCCACGACCATCACCCGCGCCGCCATCGAGCGCTCGGGCGTGGCCGCCGAGCAGATCGGCCATCTGGTCATGGGCACCGTGATCCCGACCGAACCGCGCGATGCCTACCTGTCGCGGGTTGCCGCGATGAACGCCGGCATCCCCAAGGAAACACCTGCCTTCAACGTCAACCGCCTGTGCGGCTCGGGCCTGCAGGCCATCGTCTCTGCCACCCAGTGCCTGCTGCTCGGTGATGCCGACGTGGCCGTGGCCGCCGGTGCCGAGTCCATGAGCCGTGGCCCGTACCTGCTGCCGCAGGCACGCTGGGGCGCGCGCATGGGCGACCTGCAAGGCATCGACTACACCGTCGGCGTACTGCAAGACCCGTTCGAACACTTCCACATGGGCATCACCGCGGAAAACGTCGCCGCCAAACACGGCATTACCCGCGAGATGCAGGATGAACTGGCCCTGACCAGCCAGCGCCGTGCCGCCCGCGCCATTGCCGAAGGCCGTTTCGACAGCCAGATTGTCCCGGTGGAGCTGAAAACCCGCAAAGGCACCGTGCAGTTCGCCGTGGACGAGCACGTGCGTGGCGACGTCACCGCCGAGCAACTGGCGGGCATGAAGACCGTGTTCAAGAAGGACGGCACCGTGACTGCCGGCAACGCCAGCGGTATCAACGATGGCGCGGCTGGCCTGGTGCTGGCCAGCGGTGACGCGGTGCGTCGCCTGGGCCTGAAGCCGCTGGCGCGCCTGGTGGGCTATGCCCACGCCGGTGTCGAGCCCGAACTGATGGGCCTTGGCCCGATCCCGGCTACCCGCAAGGTGCTGGAAAAGACTTGCCTGAAACTGCAGGACCTGGACGTGATCGAGTCCAACGAAGCGTTCGCCGCCCAGGCCTGCGCCGTGGCCCGCGAGCTGGGCTTCGACCCAGAGAAGGTCAACCCCAACGGTTCGGGTATTTCCCTGGGCCACCCGGTGGGCGCCACTGGCGCGATCATCGCGACCAAGGCCATCCATGAACTGCAGCGTGTTCAGGGCCGCTATGCGCTGGCCACCATGTGCATCGGTGGCGGCCAGGGCATTGCCGTGGTCTTCGAGCGCGTCTGAGGGAGCCTGACACATGAGCATTGAACAGATCGCCGTGATCGGCGCCGGCACCATGGGCAACGGTATTGCCCAGGTGTGTGCAGTAGCCGGCTACCAGGTGCTGCTGGTGGATGTTTCCGACGCGGCGCTGGAGCGCGGCGTGGCCACCCTGAGCAAAAACCTCGAGCGCCAGGTCAGCAAAGGCACCCTGGATGCGGACAAGGCGGCGGCGGCAAAAACGCGCATCCGCACCAGCACCGACTACGCCCAGCTCAGCAGCGCGCAGCTGGTGATCGAGGCCGCCACCGAAAGCCTGCAGCTCAAGCAGCGCATCCTGCAGCAAGTGGCCGCCAACGTCGCCGCCGACTGTCTGATCGCCACCAACACTTCGTCGCTATCGGTCACCCAGCTGGCCGCCAGCATCGAGCACCCCGAGCGTTTCATTGGCGTGCACTTCTTCAACCCGGTGCCGATGATGGCGCTGGTCGAGATCATCCGCGGCCTGCAGACCAGCGACAGCACCTACGCCCAGGCGCTGGTGGTGACCGAAAAGATCGGCAAGACGCCGATCACCGCCGGCAACCGCCCAGGCTTCGTGGTCAATCGCATCCTGGTGCCGATGATCAACGAAGCGATATTCGTGCGCCAGGAAGGCCTGGCCAGCGCCGAGGACATCGACACCGGCATGCGCCTGGGCTGCAACCAGCCCATCGGCCCGCTGGCCCTGGCCGACCTGATTGGCCTGGACACCTTGCTGGCGATCATGGAGGCCTTCCATGAAGGCTTCAGCGACAGCAAGTACCGCCCTGCCCCGCTGCTCAAGGAAATGGTCGCGGCCGGTTGGCTGGGGCGCAAGACCGGCCGCGGTTTCTTCACCTACTGAGGACAAGGCGCCATGCCCCCGGTCAATGCCGCAATGCGCTGTGCCAGCTTTGAAGAGCGACGTGACCGGGCCATGGCGCTGTTTGCCGAAAAGGGCTTTGGCCAGGTCAGCATGCGCGAGCTGGCGGCCCATGTGGGGCTGACGGCGGGCTCGCTGTACCACCACTTTCCCAGCAAGCAGGACCTTTTGTACGACTTGATCGAGGAGTTGTACGAAGAACTGCAGGCCACCCTGGATCAGGGCCGTCGGGCCATGGCCCGCGGGGCGTCGGCCTTGGGCTGCCTGATTGCGGCGCACTGGCAATTGCATGCCGAGCGGCCGATGCAGTTTCGGCTGGCCGAACGGGACCTGTGCTGCCTGAGCGACGACCAGCGGGCGCGCCTGGCGCTGGCGCGCAAGCGTTATGAGGCAGGGTTGCTGAGGTTGATTGCGCCGCAGGCGACGTTGCAGGGGGAGGCATTGGTGGCCACGGCGCAGGTGGTGGCGACGCTACTGAACCAGTTGCCGGGGATGTTGAAGGCACTGCCCGAGGAACAGGGGCTGGGGTTGATGGAAAGCATGTTGACGGGAGGGTTGGAGCGAACCCTGCGCTAGGCCACTCAGGCCAACACAGAACCTGTAGGAGCGGCCTTGTGTCGCGATGGGGCGCGCAGCGGCCCCGGCGATCTCGCGATGAGGCAAAGACCTTGGGGCCGCTGCGCGCCCCATCGCGACACAAGGCCGCTCCTACAGGGGCCGCACTCCGCCTGAAGATTTGCTTTCAGCGCAGCAGTGCCTGGATCTGCTCGTGCAAGGTATCCAGGTCAAACGGCTTGGCCAGGATCGGCGCCTTGCGGGTGATCGGGCTGCCTGACTCGAGAATCTCCGCCGGGTAGCCACTGATGAAAATCACCTTCAGGTCCGGGCGCAACTTCACCGCAGGCTCGGCAATCTCCACCCCGGAGATGCCACCCGGCAAGCGGAAGTCCGTCACCATCAGGTCCAGGTGCGGTTTGCTGGCCAGGATGGCAAACGCCTGTTCGCCATCTTCGGCCACCAGCACGTGGTACCCCTCACCTGCCAGGTAATCACGCAAAATCATGCGAATCGCCGGTTCGTCCTCGACGACCAACACCACATCTTGTGCATCTTCACTCATGTTAACGCCTTGAAATTCTTACAGTTGGCCATCAGACCCCAGGCTTACGCAGAGGTTGCCCGCGCCTGGTCGTTTTGTTGTTCGAATGTAGCCAGCGGCAATTGCAAGGTAAAGGCTGCGCCTTTGCCCTCTTCACTTTCGACCCGAATGCACCCGCCGTGGGCCTGGACGATCTGTTCCGATATATACAGCCCCAAGCCCAACCCGCCACTGGCCTGCTGGGTGGCGACCCGCTCGAACTGCTGGAAAATGCGCTGCTGGTTGGCCGCGCCAATGCCGATGCCATGGTCCTGCACCTGCACGCACGCCAGGCCGCCCTGCGCGAACACGCGCACCTGTACCGGCTTGCGTTCACCATAACGCAAGGCATTGGACAACAGGTTGGCCACCACTTGTTCAATCCGAAATTCGTCCCACTCACCCTGCAATGGCTCACAGCGTTGCAGTTCGATATGCGTGTCCAGTGCAGTGGCCTGGGCCGCAAAGTTCTCCACCAGGCCACGCACCAGTTGGCCCAGGTCGAACGTCTTGGGCCGCAGCGACAGTTTGCCGGTACGGATGCGCGACACATCGAGCATGTCTTCGATCAGGCGGATCAGGCTGTTGATCTGCCGCTCGTCGCGCTCGACCATGGCCTGCAGCTTGTCTTCACTGAAAGCGGCAAGGTTGCCACGCGCCAGGTGCATCTTGCGTAGTTGGGTTTCCAGGATGAGGCCATTAAGCGGGGTACGCACCTCGTGGGAGACGATCGACATGAAGTCATCACGCATGCGCACCGCATGCTCCAGCTCACCGCGCGCCACTTGCAGCTGGGCCAGCAGCAGTTCCTGCTCCTGGCGGCTGCGCTCCAGCGCCTGCAACTGGCGGTCGAGCACCTTGCGCTGGCGGTACAGGTCGACGAACACCGACACCTTGCTCTTCACCGCCAAGGTATCGAGTGGCTTGTACAGGAAATCAACCGCGCCGCTCTCGTAGCCCTTGAAGGCATAGTTCATCTCGCGCCCGGCAGCGGTCACGAAGACGATGGGGATATTGCGGGTCTTTTCCGTGCCACGCATCAGCTCGGCCAGCTCAAAGCCATTCATGCCCGGCATCTGCACATCGAGAATGGCCAGGGCGAACTCGTGTTCGAGCAACAGCGACAACGCAGCCTCGGCAGATTGGGCCTGGTGTACCTCGCGGTCTTCGCCCTGGATCAGGGCGTCGAGGGCCAGCAGGTTCTCCGGCAGATCATCGACGATCAGCAATTTGGCGATGGTGTGGCTTAGCATGCGCTGGGTTCCAGGGCAGCGAGCAACTGCTCGATGCCACTCAGAGTAAGAATATGGTCGGGCTGGTGCAGGGCCAGGGCGGCCTCCGGCATCAGCGCCACCTGTGCGTCACGGGGGTCCTGGACGATGGTCCGGCCCCCATTGTTCTTGATATAGGCAAGCCCTTGGGCACCGTCTTCATTGGCACCGGTGAGCAGCACGCCAAGCAGGCCGTCGCCGTAGGCGTCGGCCGCGGACATGAACAGGTAGTCGATTGCCGGCCTGGAAAAATGCACCGGCGGCTCCTGGCTCAACGACAGGGTGAAGTCGCGTTCCACCGACAGGTGGTAGCCCGGCCCGGCCACGTAGATCTGCCCGGCGCACAGCGGCTGCTTGTCTTGCGCCTCGTGCACCGGCTGGTGCAGGCGGCGCTGCAGCACTGCAGCCAGCTGACTGTGGCGGTTATCGGGCAGGTGCAGCACGCACAGTACCGGGACGCTGAAGCCGACCGGCAACCCGCCCAACACCGTGAACAGCGCCGTCACGCCGCCCGCCGAGGCACCGATCACCACCGCACGCACGCCCTTCATGATTTGCGGTAGATCCGTTCGGGTTTGACCAGCGGCTCGAAGTGGTCGCTGTAAGCGGAGAAGTCCACCGACTCCTTGCTGCCCAGCACCAGAAAACCGCGGTGGCACAAGGACTCGTGGAACAGACCCAGGGCGCGGTCCTGCAGTTCCTTGTTGAAATAGATGAGCACGTTGCGGCACGACACCAGCTGGGTTTCGGAAAACACGCTGTCGGTGGCCAGGCTGTGGTCGGCAAAGGTCACGTTGTCACGCAGGGTGCTGTCCATGATGGCGTTGCCGTAAGCCGCCGTGTAGTACTCGGAAAAGTCCCTGCGCCCACCGGCAATGCGGTAGTTCTCGGCGTATTCGCGCATGCTCTGCATCGAGTAGATGCCCTGCTTGGCCTTGTCCAGCGAACGCGGGTTGATGTCGGTGGCGTAGATGATAGTGCGGTCCAGCAGGCCCTCCTCACGCAGCAGGATGGCCATGGAATACACCTCCTCACCCGTGCTGCAGCCGGCAATCCACACCTTGATCGACGGCCAGGTGCGCAGCAGCGGCACCACTTCGTTGCGCAGCGCCAGAAAATGCCCCGGGTCGCGGAACATCTCGCTGACCGGGATCGTCAGGTACTGCAGCAACTGCATGAACATGCCGGGGTCGTGCAGCACGCGCTCCTGCAGCGCCGACACCGTCAGGCAGTCGAACTGGCGCAGCGCGTGCAGGATCCGGCGCTTGATCGAAGCGCCGGAATAGTTGCGGAAATCGTAGCTGTACTTGAGGTAGATGGCCTCGATCAACAAGCGGATTTCAATGTCGGTGTTACGTTCGCTAGTCAAATTCGCTCCAGTTGCGGCAGCCAAACACGGATCAGCGAGAACAAGCGGTCCAGGTCGATCGGTTTGGCCAGGTAATCATTGGCACCGGCCTGCAGGCAACGCTGCTGGTCATCCTTCATGGCCTTGGCCGTCACAGCGATGATCGGCAGCTTGCGCCAGCGCGGCTGCTGGCGGATCAGCCGGGTGGCTTCGAAGCCGTCCATTTCAGGCATCATCACGTCCATCAGCACCAGGTCGATGTCGTCATGCTGCTCCAGGCGCTCGATGGCTTCACGCCCGTTGCGGCCGATCTCGACGATGGCGCCCTTGTGCTCCAAGGCGCTGGTGAGGGCGAAGATGTTACGCACATCGTCGTCCACCAGCAGTATCTTGCGGCCTTCGAACACCTTGTCGCGGCTGCGGGCAGTCTTGAGCATGCGCTGGCGTTCGTTGGACAGCTGCGACTCGACCTTGTGCAGGAACAGCGTCACTTCGTCCAGCAAGCGCTCCGGCGAGCGTGCGCCCTTGATGATGATCGAGCGCGAGTACTTGAGCAGGTCGGCTTCTTCTTCGCGGGTCAGGTTGCGACCGGTGTACACGATCACCGGCGGGAAGGAACGGATATCCTCGGCGGTCATGCGTTTGAGCAGCTCGTTGCCGAGCATGTCGGGCAGCTTGAGGTCGATGATCATGCAGTCATAGATGTTCTCGCGCAGCAGCTCCAGGGCGTCCTGGGCCATGGCCACGGCGGTGATCTCCACATCGTCGTCGCCGATCAGGCGGGCAATGCTCTCGCGCTGCAGGTCATCGTCTTCCACCAGCAGGATGTGCTTGAGTTTCTGGGTCAGCTTGGCCTCCAGGCGGGCGAACACTTCCTTGAGCTCTTCGCGGCTGGTGGGCTTGACTGCATAGCCTACGGCGCCCATGTGCATGGCGGCCTCGACCCGGTCTTCGACGGAAATGATATGCACCGGAATGTGCCGGGTGCCGGCCAGCTCCTTAAGGCGCTGCAGCACGGTCAGGCCGGAGTGGTCGGGCAGGCGCATGTCCAGCAGGATCGCATCAGGGATGTACTGGGCGGCCAGCTCGAAGCCTTCGTCGGCGCCCTGCGCCACCAGGCAGCTGTAACCCAGTTCATGGGCGAGGTCGAACAGGATACGGGCGAAGTTCGGTTCGTCTTCGATCACCAGGATGCAGCGGTTGCTGAACGGGGCAAGCTCACGGTCGTCGTCAAAGGCCTGCACCGGGCGTTTCGGCGCAGCCAATACCGGCACCTGCGGGGCCGGTGGCAGCGTGTCGACGGCCGGGCGCAGGCTGAGGGGTTCAACATCTTGCGCGTCACTTTCATAGCGCTCCGGCAGGACCAGGCTGAACACGCTGCCTTGGCCAGGGCTGCTGTCGACGTTGATCTGCCCGCCCAGCAAGTGCGCCAGGTCACGGGAGATCGACAGGCCCAGGCCAGTGCCGCCATAGCGGCGGTTGCTGGTGCCATCGACCTGGTGGAACGCACCGAAAATGGCCTGCTGCTGGTCAGCCGCAATGCCGATACCGGTATCGCGCACGGCAAACACGATGCCAGTGCCCGGCTGGTAGCCGATGCTCAGGCTGACCTTGCCACGTTCAGTGAACTTGATGGCGTTGGACAGCAGGTTCTTGAGGATCTGTTCCAGGCGCTGGCGGTCGGTAAACAGGGTGGCCGGTACCTGCGCCTCTGCAGTGACCTCGAACGTCAGCCCCTTGTGCCCGGCCAACGGCTCGAACATACCGCGCAAGCCTTCAACCAGGCGTACCACCTGGGTGGTTTCGGGCCGCACTTCAAGCTTGCCGGCCTCGACCTTGGCGATGTCGAGAATGTCGTTGATCAGGTTGAGCAGGTCATTGCCGGCCGAGTAGATCGAATCGGCGAACTTGACCTGTTCATTGCTCAGGTTACCCTCGGCGTTTTCCGACAGCAGCTTGGCCAGAATCAGCGAGCTGTTCAGTGGCGTGCGCAGCTCGTGGGACATGTTGGCGAGGAACTCGGACTTGTACTTGCTCGAACGCTGCAACTCGTCGGCACGCGCCTGCAGCTCTTCCTGTGCCTGGACCAGTTCGTCGTTCTTGCGGTCCAGCGCCTCGGTGCGTTCGGACAGTTGCTCGTTGGTCTGCTCCAGCTCTGCCTGCTGAGTTTCCAGGTGGGCCTGGGACTCCTTGAGCACGCGGGATTGTTCTTCCAGTTCTTCGTTGGCGGTTTTCAGTTCTTCCTGCTGCACTTGCAGCTCTTCGTTGAGCTGTTGCGTCTCGGCCAGCACCTCCTGCAGGCGCTGACGATAGCGGGCGCTTTCGATGGACATGCCGAGGTTGCCGCCCAGGCGTTCCATCATCTCGTGGTCGCGCGCCTGCAGGGGCCGCAGGAAGCCCAGTTCAATCACACCGTTGATCCCGCCATCGTCGATCGCCGGCATCAGCAGGGCGTTGCGTGGCAGGCCGCTGCCAAGGCCGGAACTCAGGCGGTAGTAGTCTTCGGGCAAGTCTTCAAGGCACAGCAAGCGCCCTTCGCGCACGGCCTGCGCCAACAGCCCGTCATGATCGCCCTTTACCTGCTCCCGGGCCTGCTCTTCAGCATCCAGGCCATAGGTTGCCACCCGCACCAGGCGGCCATGCTCATCGCGCACATACACCGCGCCCACCACGCTGCCCATGTAACCGGCAAAAAACCGCAGGATGTTGTCACCGAGCATGGGCAAGGTCAGCTGCCCCAGTACCTGCTCGGCCAGCTGGGTCTGCCCGTTGCGCAGCCAGGCCTGGTGCTCCAGGCGCTCGGCCGCACGTTGCTGGGCCTTGGCGTTTTCTTCATAGCTGCCAGACAACGCCAGCAGGTCACGCCGACCCAGGTAGGCCAGCAAGGCGCTGAGGCCGACGATCAACAGCACGAACACCGAAATAGCCGTGACGGTAACGCTGCTGACCTTCTCGTTGCGCGCCATGCGCAGTTGTTGCTCGGTGCTGATCAGGCCGTCGAATTCCTTGCGGATCTCATCGGTCAGGCGCTTGCCACGGCCATTGCCGATCGACGCCTGATAGTCCCCTTGGGTGCGGCGCAAGGCAATCATCTCGCTGCCGAAGGTGTTCCAGGCCTGTTGCAGTGCGATCAGCCGTTCGATGCGGTCAACCTGCTGCGGGTTGTCCTCGACCATGCCGCGCAGGCTTTGCAGGCTGCCGAGAATGCGCGGCTTGGCCACCTCGTAGGGGTCAAGGAAACGCTCGTCGCCAGTGATCAGGAAGCCGCGCATGCCGGTTTCCATGTCGATCGACAGTTTGACCGTCTCGTTGGCATTGCCGATCACCCGGTCGGTGTGCTCGACCCACTGCATGGCCGAAAGCAGGTAGTTGATCACCGCGACGAAGGCCACCGCACCCAGCAGGCCAACCCCCAAGGGTAGGCCAATGTTACGGCTCAGCAGTTTGCGGAAGCTTCGCTGGTCCATCGAGGCTGCTTGAATCATGTGAAAACGCCCGAGCAAGAAAAGTCCATTGAAAAAAAGTGGCGGATCAATCGTTGTTGTTATCTGCCACTGCGCCGTCCTGATAAGCGAGTCTAACCAGCTTTACCGGGTCTGGCAGGGCATTTAGCCAGTATTTGAAGGCGTAGTGCGCCAATCGTTCCATCTGATTGCAGGGATCGGTATCCTCGGGAACTTCTGCTGCCAACCAGTGCACAGATTAAAGACATTCATTGCACAGGACCCGAACCATGCACCTTCTGGTAGTCGAAGATGACGACATCGTCCGTATGCTGATGGTCGAAGTGCTCGACGAATTGGGCTACTCGGTCATCGAGGCAGAAGACGCCGCAGCCGCCCTGCGGGTGCTCGAAGACCCGAGCCAGACACTGGCACTGATGATGACCGATGTGGGATTGCCGGACATGCGCGGTGAGGTGCTGGCAGGTAAAGCACGCGAGTTGCGCCCGTTGCTGCCCGTGCTGTTCGCCAGTGGCTATGCCGACAGCATCAATGTGCCCGAGGGCATGCACCTGATCGGCAAGCCGTTCAGCATCGACCAGTTGCGGGACAAGGTGGTGGCCATTCTGGGTAACCCTTGAGATCGGTGTCGCCTGCTTCGCGGGCTTGCCCGCTCCCACAGGCCCACCATACAGTGGAGCACCTGTGGGAGCGGGCAAGCCCGCGAAGAGGCCGGCACAGGCAACACACCTCACAACTTCCTGCGCAAGAGGTAAGTATCCATGATCCACCCCTTGCGCCGCCTTTGCTGCTCACGCACTTCCAGTATCCGTGCCTTCACCGCCTGCAACGGCCCGGCAATCAGCACTTCATCCTCGGTCCCCAGGTAAGCGCCCCAGTAGATAACCAGCTCCGGGTCATCCAGCTGGGCAAACGCGCACTGACCGTCGAGCATCACCACCACATTGTCGATAGGCCCCTGCCCGGCCAGGCGCCGCCCTGGCAGCACCGTCAGCGGCTCGCCGATGCGGTTGAGCGGCACCTGATGACGTGCTGCCAGCGCCTGCACACTGCTGATACCCGGGATAATCCGCAGGCGCAACGCCACGCCGCGTTCGCGGACCAGATCGAGAATACGCAGGGTGCTGTCGTACAGGGTTGGCTCGCCCCACAGCAGAAAGGCGCCGGTTTCCCCGTCACCCATTTCCTGCTCGATCAGCCGGGCATACAGCGCAGCACGCCGCCTGTGCCAATCCTGCACCGCGCCCAGGTAGTCATCCGCCTGGCCATCGCGCACGGGGTCGGCCACCTGCACCAGGCGATAACCACCCTCGGGGCGGTAGCGTTGCAGAATGGCCTTGCGCAGGAGGACCAGTTCATCCTTTTCCCCGCCCTTGTCGAGCACGAAGAACACGCCGGAGCTACGCAGCGCATCGACTGCTTCATAAGTGACCTGGCGCGGGTCACCCGCACCGATGCCGATCAACAACAGGTCTTTCATCGCCCTGCCCTTTGCGGGAACCAGCAGCCATTGTCAGGCGGCCGCCGGTATTTGGCAAAACGCTCGCTTAGAAGATCGAGAAGTTGTAGCTGACAATCACGCGTGTCTCATCCATGTCACGCGCCCACTTTTCATAGTTGCTACGGTAAGTGGAATTACGCAGGCGCACGCTGACATCCTTGAAAGTGCCACTTTGCACCTGGTACTTGAACTCGGTGTCGCGTTCCCATTCCTTGCCTTCGGCATTGCTGCCCGGCACCTTGATATTGTCACCGTTGATGTAACGGGTGAAGAAGGTCAGGCCGGGCACGCCCAGCGCCTTGAAGTCATAGTCGTAACGCACCTGCCAGGAACGCTCTTGAGCGGCGGCGAAGTCGTTGACCTGCGCATAGTTGACCAGGTACGGGTTGCTGCCATCCAGGTACGGCATGGCGCTGTCGCCGTACATCCGCTGCCAGCCGGCACTGATCTTGTGGCCGCCCAGGCTGTAGCCGAGCATGCCGCTGAAGGCATGATGGTCGATGGCTCCGGCGCGGGCATTGCCAATGTCATCACTCTTGATCAGGCGCAGGTCGGCCGACAGGCTGCCCACCGCCAACGGCTGGCTGGCGACCAGGCCAAGGAAGTGCTGGCGGTAGATGTTTTCCAGCTTGGCCACCTGGTACTGGGCACTGATTCGCTCGTTTAAGCGGTAATCGACACCGGCCAGGTCGAAGTGGTCAGTCTCGATATCGCAGGCATAGCGCTTGTTCTTGCAGTGCACGCGAATGTCCTGGCGGTCGGTGGAGTCCCGCGCGGTGTATTTGTCCAGGCGGGCCAAGGTGAACTTCAGGTCGCGCAGTTCTTCAGAGGTGAGCATGGCGCCATGGAACATGGTCGGCAGCAGGCGGCCGTCGTTGTATTTGAGCAGCGGCACATCCGGCATCATCGAACCGTACTTGAGCACGGTATTGGACACCTTGACCTTGGCCGCCAGCCCCATCTTCGCGTACTGGTCAGCCGAGTGCCGCGGATCGTGCCCGGAAGAAGGCAGCAAGCCACTGTTACTGTCGGCCGGGCTGGAGTCGAGTTTGAAACCGAACATGCCCAGCGCATCCACGCCAAAACCTACCGGGCCTTGGGTATAACCCGACTGCACATTAAGGATGAAACCTTGTGCCCATTCTTCCCGCTTGGACGCGCCTTGGCTGGAACTGCTGTGGCCGTCACGGAAATCCCGGTTGAAATAGACATTGCGTGCTTCGACCTTGGCACTGCTGTCTTCAAGAAAACCGGCGGCCTGGGCGTTGACGCCGGCACACAACAGGAACAGGCCGGCAACACGGCGCCCGGGGGCGAGGGGGAAAGGGGCAAACATGCGAAGAAACATCCAGAATCAAAGGCGAGTTAACACACTGTGGCACGAACTGGCCACGGCACTGCGACAAGGCCGAACATGCGCCGACCATCATCTGAAATGATCGCGCAAAGGCTCTGGCCCGGGCCATTGGACCATGGTCTAAACGCGCTGAAAGGCAAACGTAAAAAACCTGAAAAATACCGCACGCAAAACTAGGAAAGTTCCCGCCTTACTTACAAAAGTTAGCAGTTTACCCAGTACCCATGAATGACTACACTCGATATCAGCGAACAGCGGAACCCACCCGCGTGGCTGGCGTTTTATGCGTATTCAATGTTCGTCACGCCCTGCCACGACCGACGTACAGGAGTGATTACAGTGTCCAGACTTGCAGAGTTTCGTGCTGCCGAAAAAGCGCTCCAGGAGCAGATGGCGCAACTGGAAGCCTTGAAAAAGGATGCCGGCCTCAAACGCGAAATCGAATTCGAGCAGAAACTAGTCGGCCTGATGAAAAGCTATGACAAGAGCCTGCGCGATATCATCGCCATCCTCGACCCCAAGGCGGTGAGCAGGGCTACCAGCACAGCGCCCAAGCAACAGCGCCGCCCGCGCGTGGTCAAGGTTTATCAGAACCCGCACACCGGCGAGCGGATCGAGACCAAAGGTGGCAACCACCGGGGCCTCAAGGCCTGGAAAGAACAGTACGGGGGCGCCACGGTAGAAAGCTGGGTACGCTGATGAAACGTCCACACTTGCTTCACACTTTTTTCACAAGGGCTGGCTCAGTATCGAGACAGCTAAAGGACTAGCGACCCCACGCGCCCGCACATGCGGGCCTCTAATTCCAGCGCCCTGCCTTGTGCAGGGCGCTTTCATTTGCGCAATCAGCGCACTGCCGTATCATGGCCAGCCTGTCTGTTTTGCCGGTGCCCTGCGCCGGCCCCGTCTCAGGAGTTCCCATGAGCCTGCACGATCTGCAAACCCTGCCTGGCGTCACCGCCCAACCGGATGCCGCTACCGCCCAATTCGTCTTCAACCACACCATGCTGCGGGTCAAGGACATCGAGAAGTCGCTGGACTTCTACACCCGCGTGCTGGGCTTCCGCCTGGTGGACAAGCGCGACTTCCCGGAAGCCGCCTTCAGCCTGTACTTCCTGGCCCTGGTCGACCCGGCACAGATTCCCGCCGATGACGCGGCACGCCACCAGTGGATGAAGTCGATCCCTGGCGTACTGGAGCTGACCCACAACCACGGCACTGAAAACGATGCCGAGTTCGCCTACCACAACGGCAACACCGACCCGCGCGGGTTTGGCCACATCTGCATTTCGGTGCCGGATGTGCGCGCCGCCTGTGCGCGCTTCGAAGCATTGGAAGTACCGTTCCAGAAACGCCTGCAGGACGGGCGCATGAACCACCTGGCCTTCGTCAAGGACCCGGACGGTTACTGGGTCGAAGTGATCCAGCCGACCGAGCTCAAGGGCTAAGCGTTCATCGCCGTTCGCTCGTCGGGCCGGGAACTCCCGGCCCCTTGCTGTGGTATATGAAGGTAACTGCTTCACATGCCACAGCGAGGTAAGGACGATGCAATCTCTTCACTGTGAATACCGCGAGCACACCATCACCGCAAGCGTGATGCCCCACCCCGACTCCCCCCTGCCCTATGCCGCCGGCTGCCTGATCACCGCACCCGACGGGCACACCAGCAAGCGCCTGTCGATGCCCATGAAGTTTTTCTCCGACCTTGAGAATGCGCAGCATGTGTCGCTGGCCCATGGCCGGGCGTTGGTCGACCAGCAGCTGGATGACGGGCACAAGGTGTTCTGACCCTGTTGTAGCCTGTACTGGCCCTTTCGCGGCTAAAGCCGCTCCCACAGGTACCGCACAGGTTTCAGGTGCTGCGCTGTACCTGTGGGAGCGGCTTTAGCCGCGAAAGGGCCTGCACCGGAGTACCTAGATGTCCCGGGCGTAGGCTACTGCGGCATCCACCTGCGCCCGCGTCGGCCGTACTCCGGTGTACAGCACAAACTGCTCCAGCGCCTGCAGCGCGATAACTTCCAGCCCGGTGATCACCGGCTTGCCCAACGCCTGGGCCCGGCGGATCAACGGCGTCTGTGCCGGCATCGCCACCACATCAAACACCCGCTCCGCCGCCGCGATGGCCTGCTCGGAGAACGCCAGCGCCTCTGCCTCCGGCCCGCCTGCCATACCGATCGGCGTCACGTTCACCAGCATCGGCGGGCAGATGTCGCCCAGCTCGCGCACCCAGCGATAACCACACATGTCCGCCAACTGCCGACCGGCCTGCTCGTTGCGCGCAACGATGATGCCTTCGGCAAAGCCGGCATCGCGCAGGGCACTGGCCACGGCCTTGGCCATGCCACCACTGCCACGCAGGGCAAAGGCGGTGCCGGGATCGACCTGATGCTGCGCCAGCAACTGGCGCACGGCCAGGTAATCGGTGTTGTAGGCCTTCAGGTGGCCATCAGTATTGACCAAGGTATTGACCGACTCGATGGCCGCCGCCGACGGGTCGATTTCGTCGACCAGGGCCATGCAGGCCTCCTTGTACGGCATCGACACGCCGCAGCCGCGGATACCCAGCGCGCGGATACCCGCCACCGCCGCAGGCAGGTCATCGGTGCGCATGGCCTTGTAGTAGAAGTCCAGACCCAGCTGCTGGTACAGGTGGTTGTGAAAACGCACGCCGAAGGTGCCGGGGCGGCCGGCCAGGGAGATGCACAGCACGGTATCCCTGCTGGGAGTTGTCGACATAACCTGCTCCTTTGTCATAACTGAAACGTTTGTGCAGCGTAACAGAGGCAACCACTGGTCGTCCCTTACACAACCTTTACCGTTCCCCTGTGCTCAGCTGACAGAGACTGGAGTCATATTAGTAAGGCCCCGAACGTGGGGTTTCTCTGCGAGGTTGCTCTATGAACCGTCACATTCCCGGCATCGCCCTGCTGGTCGGTGCCTTGGCCATCAGCGGGCCCGCGGCTGCCCACGGCGGCGGCCATGGCGGCGGTGGCTGGTATGGGCCGGGCCCGCTCTTGGGTGCGGCAGTGGTCGGCGCCGTGGTCGGCGCGACGGTTTATGGCGGGCGTGACCGTACGGTGTACGTCGAACGCCAGCCGGTCTATTACGGGCCGCCGCCGGTCTACGTGCAACCGCCGCC
>NZ_JENB01000002.1 GCF_000708715.2 Pseudomonas putida W15Oct28
AAGCCAGGCAGGATATGACCAGCTTCTTCATGAGATACAACCGAATCAGGCTCCACAGCTATAACAACTACCTGTCGCCAATAGCAATGGAGCAGCAGGCAGCTTGATCACCGTAATCGGTGTCCGGCAAAACTTGACCAGAACACCTTGTGTCGCGATAGGGCCGCAGAGCGGCCCCGGCAATATTGAATCAGGGCATAGATTTTGGGGCCGCTGCGCGCCCCATCGCGACACAAGGCCGCTCCTACAAAAAGCCAGGCCAGCAGGCCCGGAAGCCGTACATGAAACTTGTTTCATGCCTGTTTTATTTACTTAGCCTGCTAACAAACTCTATAAAGAGGGTGTGCGACACACTGTCGCAGCCAACTGAAGAAGTGGAGTTTACCGATGACAGTCCAAGTAACCGAACGCGACGAATCGAAAATGTCCCACGAAGGCCTGGCCGCTGGCGTGCGGATCTGGGATGTGCACCAACAAGGCCAACTGGTGGGCATGTTCCACAATGAACACGAAGCGCACCAGTACCGCGTAGAGCTGGAAGTCCTCGAAGGCCAGCGCACCACGCAGTGAGCACTCTTCAAATAAAAAAAACCCCGCCAAGGCGGGGTTTTTCGTGTTTACCACATCAGGTCGTCCGGGATCTTGTAGGCCGCGTACGGGTCGTCCTCGTCCGCTTCCTCGACATGGGTGTTGAGCAGCAGGATACGGTTGGGGTCGCGCTCCTGGATCTTCACCGCCGCCTCACGAGGAATGACCTCATAGCCGCCGGCATGGGCCACGACGGCCAGTGCGCCGTTACTCAACCGGGTCCGCATCAAGGCATTGACGGCAATGCGCTTGACCTTCTTGTCGTCGACGAAGTTGTAGTAATCCTCGGTGTTCAGCTTGGGCAGGCGCGTGGCTTCGATCAACTGCTTGACCTGTGCGGCACGGGCTTTCTGCTCAGCCTTTTCCTGCTGCTGGCGGTTCAGCTCCTGGTCGCGCTTGACCTTTTCGGCCATGGCTTCCTTGGCGATGCGCTGTTGGCTGTCGTCGACTTCGACCTGGCCTTTGTGCTCCATGCGCTTCTGTTTCTTTTCAGCTTTGTTGGTCTGCGAGACCTGTTTCTGGTTGACCAGACCGGCTTTGAGCAATTGGTCGCGAAGGGAAAGGCTCATGAATGTTCACTCACTTATGCAACAGCTCAGCCGCAGCTGGGCAGGTTCTTTTCCTGACGTTTGGCTTCACCCCAAAGGGCATCCAGCTCGTCAAGGTTACAATCTTCAATGGGGCGGCCACTGTCGCGCAATGCCTGTTCGATAAAACGGAAACGTCGCTCGAACTTGCGGTTGGCGCGGCGCAGGGCATTTTCAGGGTCTTGCTTGAGGTGGCGTGCAAGGTTGACGGCGGCGAACAGCAGGTCGCCGACCTCATCTTCAAGCGCATCGGCGTCACCGTCGGCCATGGCCTGCAGGACTTCATCCAGCTCTTCGCGCACCTTGTCCAGCACCGGCAATGCTTCCGGCCAGTCGAAACCGACCGTGGCCGCACGTTTCTGCAGTTTGGCTGCCCGTGACAGGGCCGGCAAGGCCGACGGTACATCGTCGAGCAGCGACAGTTGCTCGGGCGTGCTTTTCTCGGCACGCTCCTGCGCCTTGATCTCTTCCCAGCGCGACTTGACCTGGGCCTCGTTCAGGCTGGGTGTGTCCAGCGGCGCATAGAGTTCGCCGGTGGGGAATACATGTGGGTGGCGACGGACCAGCTTGCGGGTGATGCTGTCGACCACGCCATCGAACTCGAAACGCCCCTCTTCCCGGGCCAGCTGGCTGTAGTAGACCACCTGGAACAGCAAGTCGCCCAGCTCACCCTGCAGGTGCTCGAAATCGCCGCGTTCGATGGTATCGGCGACCTCGTAGGCTTCTTCGATGGTGTGCGCAACGATACTCGCGTAGTTCTGCTTCAGGTCCCACGGGCAGCCGTACTGCGGGTCGCGCAGACGGGCCATGAGGTGCAGCAGGTCTTCGAGGGTGTAGGTCATCTAGGCAGATCCTTTAGTGGCGCCTGCTTCGCGGGTAAACCCGCTCCCACAGGTATCGTGCAAATCCTGAGATGTGCGCCGTACCTGTGGGAGCGGGTTTACCCGCGAAGAAGCCGCCGCGGTCTCAAGGAGTACGGTTACGCCGCGTCTCGATGATGTTCGGCAACTGCGAGATCCGCCCCAGCAGGCGCCCCAGCGCGTCCAGGCCCGGGATCTCGATGGTCAGCGACATCAGCGCCGTGTTGTCTTCCTTGTTCGAGCGGGTGTTCACCGCCAGCACGTTGATCTTCTCGTTCAGCAGCACCTGCGACACATCGCGCAGCAGCCCCGGGCGGTCGTAGGCACGGATGACGATGTCGACCGGATAGGTCTGCACCGGGATCGGCCCCCAGCTCACCTGGATCATGCGCTCCGGCTCCTTGCCCGCCAGTTGCAGCACCGAGGCACAGTCCTGGCGGTGGATGCTCACGCCACGGCCCTGGGTGATGTAACCGACAATGGCATCGCCCGGCAGCGGCTGGCAGCAGCCGGCCATCTGCGTCAGCAGGTTGCCGACACCCTGGATCTGGATGTCACCACGCTTGCCGGTACGCGGCCCGGTAGGCTTGCGCGGCACCAGTTCGATCTGTTCGATGCGCTCGGGCTCCAGCAACTGCTGGGCGGCGTTGACCAGGTGGGCCAGGCGCAGGTCGCCCGCGCCGAGCGAGGCGAACATGTCCTCGGCGGTCTTGACGTTGGTCTTCTCGGCCAGGCGTTCGAAGTCCACCTGCGGCAAGCCCAGGCGGCTGAGCTCGCGCTCGAGCAAGGTCTTGCCGGCGGCGACGTTCTGGTCACGTGCCTGCAGCTTGAACCAGTGCACGATCTTGGCCCGCGCCCGCGAGGTGGTGACGTAGCCCAGGTTGGAGTTCAACCAGTCACGGCTTGGGTTGCCGTGCTTGCTGGTGATGATCTCCACCTGCTCACCGGTCTGCAGGCTGTAGTTCAGCGGCACGATACGGCCGTTGATCTTGGCACCCCGGCAGTTGTGGCCAATCTCGGTGTGCACACGGTAGGCGAAGTCCAGCGGGGTCGCCCCCTTGGGCAAGTCGATGGCGTGGCCGTCCGGGGTGAACACGTAGACCCGGTCCGGCTCGATGTCGACCCGCAACTGCTCCACCAGGCCACCGATATCGCCCAGCTCTTCATGCCATTCCAGCACCTGACGCAGCCAGGAGATCTTCTCTTCGTAATGGTTGGAGCTGGGCTTGACGTCGGTGCCCTTGTAGCGCCAGTGGGCGCAAACCCCCAACTCGGCTTCTTCGTGCATGCCGTGGGTGCGGATCTGCACCTCCAGCACCTTGCCCTCGGGGCCGATCACTGCGGTGTGCAACGAGCGGTAGCCGTTTTCCTTGGGGTTGGCGATGTAGTCGTCGAACTCTTTGGGGATGTGCCGCCACAGCGTGTGCACGATACCCAGCGCGGTGTAGCAATCGCGAATTTCCGGCACCAGCACGCGCACTGCACGCACGTCGTAGATCTGGCTGAATTCCAGGCCTTTGCGCTGCATCTTGCGCCAGATCGAATAGATATGCTTCGCCCGGCCGCTGATGTCGGCATTGACGCCAGTGGCCAGCAGCTCGTTCTGCAGCTGGTTCATCACGTCGCTGATAAAGCGTTCGCGGTCCAGCCGGCGCTCGTGCAGCAGCTTGGCGATCTGCTTGTACTGGTCGGGTTCGAGGTAGCGGAAGGACAGGTCTTCCAATTCCCACTTGATGTGGCCGATGCCCAGGCGGTGGGCCAGCGGCGCATAGATGTCGAACACCTCACGCGCGACACGCAGGCGTTTCTCGTCGTCGGCGGCCTTGACCGCACGGATTGCGCAGGTACGCTCGGCCAGCTTTATCAGTGCCACGCGCACATCGTCGACCATGGCCACAAGCATCTTGCGCAGGTTCTCGACCTGCGCCTGCGAGCCCAGCACCAGCGACTGCCGCGGGCTGAGGCTGGCACTGATGGCGGCCATGCGCAACACGCCGTCGATCAGCTTGGACACCACCGGACCGAACCGCTGGCTGACCTCGGCCAGGGTCACCTTGCCCTCGCGAACCGAACGGTAGATGACCGCTGCCACCAGCGAATCCTGATCAAGCTTGAGGTCTGCGAGGATTTCGGCAATCTCCAGGCCCGCCTGGAAGCTGGACGTGCCGTCCGCCCAGGAATGTTTGGCCGGGTTGCCTTTTTTCTCGATCTCATGGGCAAACTCGCAGGCCTCTTTGAGCGCTGCGCGATCCAGTGCCGAATCGACGCTTACCACATGGTCCAACCATCCTTCGAGATTGATACTGCCGTCGGTGTTGACCGGCTGGTGCACTCTCACCTGTACCATCTTTGTTTTACCTTTCCATACAGCGCACCACGCGGGTGCGCTGGCGATCACCGTGCGGCCGCCATTCCATGGAAGCCGCACCAAGGGGCCAGTCTGCTAGCCCGCTTCGAATAACGCCATGGCCTCGACATGTGCCGTTTGAGGAAACATGTCGAGAATCCCGGCCCTTTTTAACCGGTACCCCTGGCCGACCAGCACCTGCGCGTCTCGCGCCAGCGTGGCCGGGTTGCACGATACGTAGACCAGCCGTTTGGCCTGGAGGCGTGCGATGCCTTGCACCACCTCGAACGCACCGTCGCGCGGTGGATCCAAGAGTACCGCAGAAAAGCCCTCGGCGGCCCATCCGGTGCCTGCCAAAGGCTGCGATAAATCGGCCTGAAAAAACCGTGCGTTATGCACATTGTTGTTTCGGGCATTGGCCGCGGCCCGATCGACCATGGCCTGTACACCTTCCACTGCCACTACCTCGCGGGCCTTGCGGGCCAGCGGCAGGGCGAAGTTGCCCAGGCCGCAGAACAGGTCCAGCACCCGCTCGTCGGCCTGCGGTGCGAGCCAGGCCAGGGCCTGCTCGATCATCGCCGTGTTGACCTGCGCATTCACCTGCACGAAGTCACCTGGGCGCCAGGCCAGTTCCAGCTGCCACGGCGCCAGGGCAAAGCCCAGTTGCGCGGCCGGGTCCACGGGCGCCGGCTCACCTTCACCCTGCAGCCACAGCTGGGCATTGGCCTGCTCGCAGAACGCTTGCAGTTTTGCCAGGTCTTCTGCCGGCAGCGGCGCGACGTGGCGCACCAACAGCGCCTCGGCGGTGCCGCTGAACAGTTCCACGTGGCCCACCGCCTGCGGTTTGCTCAACGAGCGCAGCACCGTCGGCAAGTGGCGCAGAATCGACTGCAAGGGCTGTACCAGCACCGCGCAATCGTCGATGGCGATGATGTCCTGGCTGGCTTCGGCACGGAAGCCCACCTCCAGCTGACGCGCTTTTACGTCCCAGCGCACGGCCACACGGGCCCTGCGCCGGTAGCCGAATTCCGGCCCGCTCAGGGGGGCGGCCCACTCCTCGGGCTGCACGCCGGCCACCCGCTGCAGTTGCTCGGCCAGGGTGCGCTGCTTGAGCGCCAGCTGCGCTTCATGCGGCAGGTGCTGCAGGTTGCAGCCACCGCAGCGCGCGTAGTGGCGGCACGGTGCCTCACGGCGCTCGGGGCTGGCCTGCAGCAGCCGCTCCAGGCGGGCTTCGACCACTTTGCCACGGGCATTGAGTACCCGCGCCTCCACGGCCTCGCCGGCCAGAGCGCCACTGACAAACCAGGTGCGCCCGTCGAGGAAGGCGATGCCACGGCCGTCACCGGCCAGGCGCTCGATTTCAAGGCGCTGCTTCTTGCCCACGGGGACCTGGGGAGTGCGGTTGCCGCCGGCCGGCTGGAAGCGTAGGCCGCTGTTGCTTTTTTTCTTGGACATTTAGCTCGGATCAAACAGGCCGGTGGAGAGGTAACGGTCGCCGCGGTCACAGATGATCGCGACCATCACGGCATTTTCCACCTCGCGGGAAAGGCGCAGCATGGCTGCAACCGCACCACCGGAAGACACGCCGCAGAAAATGCCCTCTTCACGGGCAAGGCGGCGGGTGGTGTCTTCGGCTTCCTGCTGCGACATGTCGACCACGCGGTCGACGCGGGTGGCGTCGAAAATTTTCGGCAGGTATTCCTCGGGCCAGCGGCGAATGCCCGGAATGGCCGAGCCTTCCATCGGTTGCAGGCCGATGATTTGTACCGCCGGGTTCTGCTCCTTGAGGTACTGGGAACAGCCCATGATGGTGCCGGTGGTACCCATGGAGCTGACGAAATGGGTAATGTTGCCCTGGGTCTGCTGCCAGATCTCAGGGCCGGTGCTGTTGTAGTGGGCAATCGGATTGTCGCCATTGGCGAACTGGTCGAGCACCACGCCGCGGCCTTCGGCCTGCAGCTTCTCGGCCAGGTCGCGGGCGCCTTCCATACCCTCCTCCTTGGTCACCAGGATCAGCTCGGCACCATAGGCGGTCATGGCGGCCTTGCGCTCGGCGGTGGAGTTGTCGGGCATGATCAGGACCATCTTGTAGCCCTTGATCGCCGCCGCCATTGCCAGGGCGATGCCGGTGTTGCCGGAGGTAGCTTCGATCAGTGTGTCGCCGGGCTTGATCTGGCCACGCAGTTCGGCGCGGGTGATCATCGACAGCGCCGGGCGGTCCTTCACCGAGCCGGCAGGATTGTTACCTTCGAGCTTGAGCAGGAGGGTGTTGCTGGTTTCACCAGCAATGCGCTGCAGGCGAACCAGGGGCGTATTGCCGACGCAATCGGCGATGGTTGGGTACTGCAAGGTCATGGTGTCTTTCACAATCCGGACGGCAGGGGGGCCTATCATACCGGCAAACCCCTCGCGGCCATATCACGCAATCTGTGGTGCATATAGCTACAAGCTATATCGATGATCTGTACCGGCTTCTTCGCGGGCACGCCCGCCCCCACAGGGATTGCGCTGCACTTAAGATAAATGCTGTACCTGTGGGAGCGGGCGGGCCCGCGAAGGGGCCGGCACATGTAATGGCAACCGCATCCAGAGGCGCAGCCCATGCTTGCCATTCTGCGCCCACAAGGTCCCGCCCTGGCGCTGGATGGCACTGCGGGCGATGCTCAAGCCCAGGCCAAAACCGCCATCCCCAGGCCGAGAACCGTCCAGCCGCGAGAACGGCGCGAAGATCCGCTCCAGGTCTTCTTCAGCCACGCCGCCGCCTTCATCCTCCAGCCACAACCACCAGTAACTGCCTTCGCGCTGCCCACCCAACCGCACCACACCCTCGGCCGGCGAATGACGAATGGCATTGCGCAGGATGTTTTCCAGCGCCTGGGCCAGGTGGTTGAGGTTGCCCTGCACCCAGCAGTCGGCCGGCACTTCGCAGCGCAGGTGCGCGGGCGACCAGCCGCTCTCGTAGCTGGCATTCTCGGCCAGCAGTTCCCACAGCGCGTGGACTTCGATTGGCTCCAGGTTCATCGGCGCACGTTCGGCGTCCTGCCAGGCCAGCTGCAGGGTGCCCTCCACCAACTGCTGCATGCAGTCCACTTCACGGGTCAGGCGTTCGCGCAGGCGTTGCAGGTCGGTTTCGCCGTCGCAGGCCACCCGCAGCCGGCTCAAGGGCGTGCGCATTTCGTGGGACAGGTCGCGCAGCAACTGCTGCTGCATGGCCACCGTGCCCTGCAGCCGCTCGGCCATCTGGTCAAAGGCGCGGGCCAACTCGCCCAGCTCGTCATGCCGGGCAATGGTGCGCGAGTCGAGGCGCGCCGACAGCTGATCGGCGCGCCAGGCATTGGCCTGCTCGCGCAGCTGATTCAACGGCACGATCAACATGCGGTACAGGCCCACGCACAACAGCAAGGTGAACAAGCCAGGGATAATGCCGTTGGTGACGATACGCCACAGCAACCGGTACTGGTCCGGGTTGAACCGCTGTGGCAGCTCGATCACCAGCATGCCCTGCTCCGGCGCCCCCGGGAACGGTATGCGTACCCACGGCTGGTCGACGCTGCGCCGGCTCATCGGCCAGTCGACACCGCGCAGGCGCGTCAGCCGCTGCATGATCTGCGGGTCGAGGGTGGCGCTGTCGAGCGGCCGCAGGTTGATATCGAGCACGCCAACCCAGCCCCGTTCGCGCTGGTGCATCGCCGTCACCCACTGGTCCAGCCCTGCCCGCCCACCGCTGCGCCAGGCCTGTTCAGCCTCGCCGGCATAGCCTCGCAACGCCTGCCGCGCCGGCTCCGAAAGGAAGGCGTTCTGGATTTCCATGTGCCGGCCCCAGGTGTAACTGAGGCCGATCATCAGCAGGCAGAAGCCCACCAGCAAGATGGCCAGCTTCCAGAACAGCGAATGGCGGTCAAGCATGGTTCACTCCGCCTCGCCAGCGCTGAGCACGTAACCTTTGCCCCACACGGTACGGATTTGCCGTTCGTGATAGTCGATGCCCTTGAGCTTGCGGCGAATCTGGCTGACGTGCATGTCCAGGCTGCGGTCATGCCGCGAATAGCCGCGCTGCAACACCTGTTGGTAAAGGAACGGCTTGCTCAGGACGTCATCGAAGTTGCGGTTAAGGATGTCGAACAGCCGGTATTCGCTGGGAGTCAGGCCTGCCAAGCGGCCATTCAGGCGTACGTCGCACAGGCCCTCGTCGAACTGCAGCTCGCCGCAGGCGGCATGCTCCAGCGGGGGTTGATGACGGCGTTCGAGCGCCACCCGGCGCAGGATTGCCTCGATGCGCACCTGCAGCTCGGCCATGCTGAACGGTTTGGGCAGGTAATCGTCGGCCCCGCGCTGGAAGCCGCTGATGCGGTCGGCCTCGGCACCCAGCGCCGACATCAGGATCACCGGTGTGGCGCTGCGCTTGCGCAACTGCGCCAGGGCATCCAGGCCGTTCAGCCCGGGCAGCAGGATGTCCATGAGCACCACATCGAAAACCTGGCGACCAGCCGTTTCCAGGCCTTCCAGCCCATTACGGCACCAGGTTACCTGGAAGCCGCCGCGTTGCAGCTCTTCGTGCAGGTAGGCACCCAGGACCGGGTCGTCCTCGATAGCAAGGATATTGGAGTTGTAAATAGCTACAGGATTCATTGGCAACTGCCATGCATTCTCAATTGCGCAATTATTGAGCATCCACCGCCTGCCAGGCAACCGCCCTGCGACCAATGCCCCGGCAATGGCACAAAACAGCGACTAAAGAGGTGCAATAGCGCTGCAGGCGGAGTAACTTCCCGGCTTGGCCGTCATCGCTTGGCGGCTTTCAGGCACATCACAGGAGGCGAGTGTGCTCGATCGCTTGGGAATCCGCAGCCGGGTCCTGCTGCTGGCCCTGCTGCCGGCCGGCCTGATGGCCCTGGTGCTGGGCAGTTACTTTACCTGGCTGCAACAGAACGACCTGCGCACCCAGCTGCTGCAACGCGGCAAGATGATCGCCGAGCAACTGGCGCCATTGGCTGCGCCCGCCATGGCCCGGCTTGCGCCCGCACAGCTGGAGCGCATTGCCGCGCAAACCCTGGAGCAGGCCGATGTACGCGCCGTTGCCTTCCTGGCCCCGGACCGCACGCGCCTGGCCCATGCCGGCCCGAGCATGCTCAACCAGCCGCCCAGCGGCGGTACCGGCACGCAATTGTTGCAGCGCAGCGGCAATGACGCCACCCGCTACCTGATGCCCGTGTTCGGCCACCACCGCGACCTCGCCACCGATGCCGTACCGGCCGAAGCCGAGCGGCTGCTAGGCTGGGTCGAGATCGAACTGTCGCACGATGGCACCCTGCTGCGCGGCTACCGCAACCTGTTCACCAGCCTGTTGTTGATCCTCGCCTGCCTGGTACTCAGCGGGCTGCTGGCGCTGCGCATGAGCCGCACCATCAACGACCCCATCGAGCGCATCAAGCACGCGGTCAACCAGCTCAAGGACGGCCACCTCGAAGAACGCCTGCCGACCATGGGCAGCCATGAGCTGGACGAACTGGCCCGCGGCATCAACCGCATGGCCGAAACCCTGCAAAACGCCCACGAAGAACTGCAGCACAGCATCGACCAAGCCACCGAAGACGTGCGCCAGAACCTGGAAACCATTGAAATCCAGAACATCGAGCTGGACATGGCGCGCAAGGAGGCCCTTGAGGCCAGCCGCATCAAGTCGGAGTTCCTGGCCAACATGAGCCACGAGATCCGCACCCCGCTCAACGGCATCCTCGGCTTTACTCATCTGCTGCAGAAAAGCGAGCTGACGCCACGCCAGCTTGACTACCTGAGCACCATCGAGAAGTCCGCCGACAACCTGCTGGGGATCATCAACGAGATCCTCGACTTCTCCAAGATCGAGGCCGGCAAGCTGGTGCTCGACAGCATTCCGTTCAACCTGCGCGACCTGATCCAGGACACCCTGACCATCCTCGCCCCGGCCGCCCACGCCAAGCAGCTGGAATTGCTCAGCCTGATCTACCGCGACACCCCTTCTTCACTGATCGGCGACCCGCTGCGGCTCAAGCAGATCCTCACCAACCTGGTCAGCAACGCCATCAAGTTCACCCGCGAAGGCACCATCGTCGTGCGCGCCATGCTCGAAGACGAGCACGAAGACAGCGCGCAGCTGCGCATCAGCGTGCAGGACACCGGTATCGGCCTGTCGCCTCAAGAGGTGCGCACGCTGTTCCAGGCTTTCAGCCAGGCCGACAACTCGCTGGCCCGCCAACCCGGCGGCACAGGGCTTGGGCTGGTGATTTCCAAGCGCCTGATCGAGCAGATGGGCGGTGAAATCGGTGTCGACAGCACCCCGGGCGAAGGGTCGCAGTTCTGGATCAGCCTCAACCTGCCCAAAGCCCACGACGATCTCGAGGAGCAGGCGCTGCAGCCGCTGCTGGGCCGCCGCGCAGCCATCGTCGATGGCCACGAGTTGGCGCGCCAGGCCCTCGAACACCAGCTGGAAGACTGCGGCCTCAGCGTCAGCCTGTTCGCCTCCTACGACCAGTTGCTGCAAGCGGTACAGGCTGCCAGCCAGGCCGGCCTGCCGTTCGAGTTCGCCGTGCTCGGGGCCAACCTGGGTAACCTGTCGCCCGAGCAACTGGGCCACTACCACCAGCAACTCGAACGTTACCACTGCCAGTGTGTGGTGCTGTGCCCGACCACCGAGCAGGCGCTGTACCACCCGTACCTGCCCAACGGCCATGGCCAGTTGCTGTCCAAGCCGACCTGCACCCGCAAACTGCGCCGCCTGCTGATGGATCTGTTGCAACCGCGCCGGCCGCTGGGCGAGGCGTACAGCGTCAACGGCCAGCGCCAGCCGAAGATCCTCTGCGTCGACGACAATGCCGCCAACCTGCTGCTGGTGCAGACCCTGCTCGAAGACCTGGGCGCCGAGGTGCTGGCCGTCGACAACGGCTATGCAGCTGTGCAGGCAGTACAGGACGAACCGTTCGATCTGGTGCTGATGGACGTGCAGATGCCCGGCATGGATGGCCGCGCCTGCACCGAGCAGATCCGCCTTTGGGAAAATACCCAAAGTGGCAACCCGTTACCGATCGTTGCCCTCACCGCCCATGCCATGGCCAACGAAAAGCGCGCATTGCTGCACGCCGGCATGGACGACTACCTGACCAAGCCGATCAGCGAGCGGCAACTGGCCCAGGTGGTGATGAAGTGGACTGGCTTGAGCCTGGGCGTGCCGCAGCCGGCGCCGGCCGAGCAATTGCCCAGCAGTGATGAGCTGAAGGTACTCGACCCCGAAGAAGGCCTGCGCCTGGCAGCGGGCAAGGCGGACCTGGCGGCCGACATGCTGAGCATGCTGCTGTCCTCGCTGGACGCCGACCGCGATGCCATACGCGCCGCGCGCGAGGCAGACGACCGTAACGCCCTGATAGAACAGGTACACCGCCTGAACGGCGCCTCGCGCTATTGTGGCGTGCCACAGCTGCGCGCCGCCTGCCAGCGCAGCGAAACCTTGCTCAAGCAGGAACACCCTCAGGCGCAGCAAGCGCTGGATGACCTGGACGGCGCGATCAGCCGGCTGGCGGCGCAGGCCAGATTGAGTGCGTGGCCGCTGCTGTGGCCTACGCAGCACTTGTAGAAGGAGCCTCACCATGCGCACCCTGTTGTTCAGCAGCCAGCATTACGACCAGGAAAGCTTCACCCAGGCCGCCAGCGGCAGCGCGCTGGAGCTGCACTTTCAGCCCGCCCGCCTGACCCTCGACACCGCCGCCCTGGCCAGTGGCTACGAAACCGTTTGTGCCTTCATCAACGATGAACTCGACGCCCAGGTGCTCCAGCGCCTGGCCGAAGGCGGCACACGCCTGATCGCCCTGCGCTCGGCCGGCTACAACCACGTCGACCTGGCCGCTGCCCAGCGCCTGGGCCTTGCCGTGGTGCGGGTGCCGGCTTACTCGCCACACGCTGTGGCCGAACACGCCGTGGCGCTGATCCTGGCCCTCAACCGGCGCCTGCACCGGGCTTACAACCGCACCCGCGAAGGCGACTTCACCCTGCACGGGCTGACCGGTTTCGACCTGCACGGCAAAACCGTCGGCGTGGTCGGCACCGGCCAGATCGGCGCCGCCTTCGCCCGCATCATGGCCGGTTTCGGCTGCCAGCTGCTGGCCTACGACCCCTACCCCAACCCCGAGCTGCTGGCCCTCGGCGCGCGCTACCTGAGCTTGCCCGAGCTGCTGCGCGAAGCCCGTATCATCAGCCTGCATTGCCCGCTGACCGAGCACACCCGGCACCTGATCAATGCACAAAGCCTGGCCCAGTTGCAGCCCGGCGCCATGCTGATCAACACGGGCCGTGGCGCACTGGTCGACACCCCGGCACTGATCGACGCGCTGAAAAGCGGCCAGCTTGGCTACCTGGGCCTGGACGTCTACGAAGAAGAAGCCCAGCTGTTCTTCGAGGACCGCTCCGACCTGCCACTGCAGGACGATGTACTGGCCCGCCTGCTGACCTTCCCCAACGTGATCATCACTGCCCACCAGGCCTTCCTCACCCGCGAGGCGCTGGACGCCATTGCCGCGACCACACTGGACAACATCAACCGCTGGGCGGCAGGCAATCCACAGAATCTGGTAATGGGTTAGTGCTAGGATACGCGGCATTTCTGGAGGACCCATGGTCGAGCACGATTTCCGCTACACCCTTTTCAACCCGCAACACACCCTGATCGAGTGCCGTGCACTGGTGCCGGGCCGCTATCAGGTCACCGGTAACGGCGGTTCGATGCATAAAGGCGACGCCCTGCTGGTAACCCTCAAGGGCAGCAAGGATTTGTCCATGCGACTGACCGTGGACAGCGTGCGCCACCTGATCAACCCGCGCGGCCAGTGGGTCGCAGTGGCCACCGGGCCGGTGTTCAACGAACTGGAAATCCTCACCTGGCAGGTCGAATGCGACAGCTGCGACGCCGTGCTGGAGTTCGAGTTTGCCGTGGACGCCAAGCTGGGCAAAAAAGCCCGCCAGCCCGCCGCCAGCGCACGCATTGCCGAACTGGGCTGGGCCAGCCGTGGCGAAAAACACCTGTGCCCGCGTTGCCAGGAGAGCGCCGAGTGAAAAATCTGCTGACCGGCGTGCTGATTGCCACCGGCCTGCTCGGCTGCGCCGCAGAACCCTCGAAGCTGCAGCAGGAGCGCAGCTACGTGCTGGAGTGGATTGGCGAACGCCCGCTGATCGACTACAGCCACCTGACCCTGACCCTGGCCAGCGACGGCCGCGCCTATGGCAATGCCGGCTGCAACCACTGGTTTGCGCCGTATACGCTGGAGGGCGAGCACCTGAGCTTCGGCAAGGTCGGCAAGACCCGCAAGCTGTGCGCGCCGGCGTTGATGGAGCAGGAAAAGCGCTTTTTGCAGGCGCTGGAAACGGTTCAACGCTGGGACGTGTCACCGGTGGAACAGATGCGTTTCTGGCCGGCCGAAGGCAAGCCACTGCGCTTCTGGCCTGAGGAAGGCTGAATCACTATTACCTGTACCGGCCCTATCGCCGGCAAGCCAGCTCCCACAGGTACTGCACAGCATATGAACCCTGTGCAGTCCTGTGGGAGCTGGCTTGCCGGCGATAGGGCCGGTACAGGCTGACCTCAGGCGCCTTTCAGGGCCTTGATCTTGGCCTGCAACCCTTCCAGGGTCTGCTCACCCAGCAGTTGTTCGCGCACCTTGCCCTTGTCATCGATGATGTAGGTCACCGGCAGCGCCTCGCTGCGCGGCAGGTCATAGCGCTCGGCCGGGTCTTGGGCCAGCACGGTGAAACCGATGCCCAGGGTTTCAGAGGCCTGTTTCAGGTCCTGCCCCTGCAAGCCATCGAAGTTCACCCCCACCACCTTGATGCCATCGGCCGCCCACTGCTTTGCGGCCGTGTTCAGTTCAGGGATTTCGGTACGGCACGGCCCGCACCATTCGGCCCAATAGTTGAGCACCAGCCAGTGCCCTTCGATCTGTTCGGCCTTAACCGTATTACCGTGTTGGTCCACGCCATAATCGGCACCGCAACCACCGAGCAACAGGCTCGCGGTGATGGCCAGTACTGCTGCCAGACGCCTTGCCATGGGTCAATCCTTCTCGAGTTTTAAAGCAAATGGGTCAGTCGCTGCGGTTAGAATAGCCGCCACACCCAGCTGGATGCGACCCGACATGACTGACCTGACGCTCTATCATAACCCGCGCTGCTCGAAATCCCGCGGCGCGCTGGAACTGCTCGAAGCCCGTGGCCTTGCCCCGACCATCGTGCGCTACCTGGAAACCCCGCCCGACGCCGCCACCCTCAAGGCCCTGCTCGGCAAGCTGGGCATCGCCCCGCGCCAATTGCTGCGTACCGGCGAAGACGAATACAAAGCGCTGAACCTGGCCGACCCGGCACTGACCGACGCGCAACTGATCGAGGCCATGGCCCAGCACCCCAAACTGATCGAGCGGCCGATCCTGGTCGCTGGTGACAAGGCCATGGTCGGTCGCCCGCCGGAAAAAGTGCTGGAGATCCTGCCGTGAGCGCGCCCTACATCCTGGTGCTGTATTACAGCCGGCATGGTTCGACCAGCGAAATGGCCCGGCACATCGCCCGCGGCATCGAACTGGCCGGCATGGAGGCGCGCCTGCGCACAGTGCCTGCCATTTCTACCGAATGTGAAGCGGTGGCCCCGGACATCCCGGCCAGTGGTGCGCTGTACGCCACCCTGGACGACCTGCGCCACTGCTCAGGCCTGGTACTGGGCAGCCCGACCCGCTTCGGCAACATGGCAGCGCCGCTCAAGTACTTCCTGGATGGCACCAGCAGCCTGTGGCTGGGTGGTGAACTGGTCGGCAAGCCGGCAGGCGTGTTTACCTCTACCGCCAGCCTGCACGGCGGCCAGGAAACCACCCTGCTGTCGATGATGCTGCCGTTGATGCACCACGGCATGCTGGTGATGGGCCTGCCGTACAGCGAGTCGGCCTTGCTGGAAACCCGCGGCGGCGGTACCCCTTACGGCGCCAGCCACCATGCCGGTGCCGATGGCAAGCGTGAGCTCGATCAGCATGAGATCGCCCTGTGCCGCGCCCTGGGCCAACGCCTGGCGACCACGGCCAAGGCCCTGGAGGCCGCGCGTGGCTAAAAAGCCCAAGGTGTTGCCGCCGCTGGAATGGCTGGCACCGCGCCTGCGCCTGACGCGGGCGTTGAGCCTGGCGTTTTTCTTCGGCCTCATCGCCCTGCTGCTGGTGAACAACCTGTGGTTCGCCAACCTGCATGGGGCGCGAGTCGGGGTGATTCTGGCAATCGAGCTGGTGCCGTTACTGCTGTTGCTGCCTGGCATGCTGATGGGCAGTGCTCGGGCGCATGCCTGGACCTGTTTCGTGGTGAATATCTATTTCATCAAGGGCGTACTGGCGGCGTTCGATCCGGCGCGGGCGGTGTTTGGCTGGGTTGAAGTGCTGGTGAGCCTGGGGCTGTTCATTGCCGGGCTGCTGTACGTGCGCTGGAAGTTCCAGCATGAGCGGCGCCTGGCGGGCGAAGGGAGTTAGATTTTTCGCGGGCTTGCCCGCTCCCACAGGGATCGCGCCGCATTTGAGGCCTGCGCTGTACCTGTGGGAGCGGGCATGCCCGCGAAAAGGCCAACGCAAATCTCAATGGTTGACGGTATGCGCCAGCATCACCGACAACTGGCACAGCGGCCGTCCACTTTCTTCATGCCACTGGTTGAACGCCTGCTGCACCAGTGCCAGGTCGCGTTGACTGGTCGGCTGCTTGTCGATCACCTTCTGGGCAATCAACGCAGCCGCCATGTCATCGGTGGGGATGAAGGTGTCCTTGCCCACCATGCGCAGGAAACGCGGCGCCGACAGCCCGCCCAGCTGGTTGCCGTGCTTGGCCAGGTACTTCCACAAGCCGACGATATCGGTCACCGGCCAGTCGGCGATGAAAGCGCCGAAACTGCCCTTCTCCTTCGTCACGTCGAGGATCATCTGCGCATTGCGCGGTACGCTCTTGAGCTTGCCCAGGTGACGGATGATGCGCTCGTCATGCATCAGCCGCTCCAGGTGCTCGGCGCCCATCAGCACCACTTTCTCAGGGTCGAAGCCGAAGAACACCTGCTCGAACACTGGCCACTTGGCATCCACCAGGCTGTGCTTGAGCCCCGCGCGGAACACGCGCAGGGCCAGGGTCGACAGGTAACGGTCGTCGCTGATGCCGCGCAGTTGCGCCGGCGTACGCGGCTGCGGCAAGAAGGCCTCCAGCGCCTGGGCCGAGCCAAAGCGGTTCAGGCAGTACTCATGCAGCCACTGGTAATCGCGCATGGGCTCAGATGTTCAGCACGTCGAGGAAACGCGGCGTGGCGTTTTCGTCGATCTTCAGGCTGGTGAAGTCGAACAGGTTGCGGTCGGCCAGTTGCGACGGCGCCACGTTCTGCAGGGCACGGAAGATGCTCTCGGTACGGCCCGGGTGCTTGCGCTCCCACTCCACCAGCATGTCCTTGACCACCTGACGCTGCAGGTTTTCCTGCGAGCCACACAGGTTGCACGGGATGATCGGGAATTCCTTCATGTCCGAGTAGGCCTGGATGTCCTTCTCGCTGCAGTAGGCCAGCGGACGGATCACCACATTGCGGCCATCGTCGGCGCGCAGCTTCGGCGGCATGCCCTTGAGCGCACCGTTGAAGAACATGTTGAGGAAGAAGGTTTCGACGATGTCGTCGCGGTGGTGCCCCAGCGCCATCTTGGTCGCGCCGATTTCGTCGGCGAAGGTGTACAGGGTGCCACGGCGCAGGCGCGAGCACAGCGAACAGGTGGTCTTGCCCTCGGGCACCAGCTCCTTCACCACCGAATAGGTGTCTTTCTCGACGATGTGGTAATCGACGCCCAGCTCTTTGAGGTAGGCCGGCAGCACATGCTCAGGGAAGCCCGGCTGCTTCTGGTCCATGTTCACCGCGACGATCTCGAACTTGATCGGTGCCACCTTCTGCAGGTGCAACAGAACGTCGAGCATGGTGTAGCTGTCCTTGCCGCCAGACAGGCAGACCATGACCTTGTCGCCATCCTCGATCATGTTGAAGTCGGTGATGGCTTCGCCGGCGAGACGACGCAGGCGTTTTTGCAGTTTGTTCTGGTTGACCGAGAGGGTGCCCATAGCGCTTGGATCCGCGAGGTGTGACAAAAGCCGACTATTTTACGCACAAACGCAGCATCGCTGTAGGCATTCCGATAAAGACTTCGATGTAATCAACAGCACCACTGACAGCGCAATTTGCTCTAAAAAGCACGGTTCGTGCCGGTAACCGCTTCCTATACTGCGACATAAGGCCACATTACCGCTTGCATCGGTGTTCGGGCCTCGGGCCGCTTGCGCTCCATCTGGGGGGCGTTTGGCAACATTCAGAGGAGTGACCGGCATGATTCATCACGTTGTGGGGCTGTTTACCCATCCCGGCCAGGAATGGCGGGAAATTCGTGGCGAAGAAGAATCCATCAGCCACATGTACCTGACGCACACCCTGATCCTGGCGGCGATCCCTGCCGTTTCCGCATTTATCGGCACTACCCAGGTGGGCTGGGTGATCGGTGACCGGCCGGCTGTGATGCTGACCATGGAAAGCGCTATCTGGATGAGCATCATGTCGTACCTGGCCATGCTCGGCGGGGTGGCGGTAATGGGCGCGTTCATCCACTGGATGGCCCGCACCTACGATGCCAACCCGTCCATGGCGCAGTGCATCGCCTTTGCCACCTACACCGCCACACCGTTGTTCATCGGCGGCCTGGCGGCGCTGTACCCGCACCTGTGGCTGGGCATGCTGATCGGCACTGCCGCCATCTGCTACACGGTGTACTTGCTGTATGTCGGCCTGCCGACGTTCATGAACATACCGTCCGACGAAGGCTTCCTGTTTTCCAGCTCGGTGCTGGCGGTGGGCCTTGTGGTACTGGTGGCGATCATGGCCGCCACGGTAATTATCTGGGGACTGGGCGTGGGGCCCGTCTATACCAACTAGAACAGACTCAACCAACACTGGGGCATCAACCAGGGGCCGCCGCAAGGCGGCCTCTGGCTGTGCGCAGACCAGTGGCTCGGCAGGCCGCAGGTGCTTGCGGCATAATGCCCGGTCAGGAGAACCGCCCCACCATGCCCGAGCTGCTCAAACAACGCGTCGAAACCTGTTACCAGCAAGCCGAAACCTTTTTCAAACGCCCCTTCTCTCGCCCCGAGGTCAGCTTCAAGCTGCGCGGGCAAAAGGCCGGCGTCGCCCACCTGCACGACAACCTGCTGCGCTTCAACCTGCAGCTTTACCGGGAAAACCAGGAAGACTTCCTGCGCCAGACCGTTGCCCACGAAGTGGCGCACCTGGTGGCCCACCAGTTGTTTGGCGACCGCATCCAGGCCCATGGCGAAGAGTGGCAATTGATCATGCGCGGGGTGTATGAACTGCCACCCAACCGTTGCCACAACTATGAAGTGCAACGGCGCGTGGTGACCCGCTACATCTACCGCTGCCCGTGCCCGCAGGGTGACTTCCCGTTTACCGCACAGCGGCACAAGCTGGTGCGCCAGGGGCGGCGGTACCTGTGCAAGCGCTGCCGGGAGATTTTGGTGTACAGCGGCGAGACGCGCGTCGAATAGATTGTGTTTTGCCTGTACCGGCCTCTTCGCGGGCTTGCCCGCTCCCACAGGAATGTTACGAGTCCTGCGGCCGATGATTTCCCTGTGGGAGCGGGCAAGCCCGCGAAAGGGCCAGTACAGGCAATACAAAAATTACAGGTATAAAAAAGGCGACCCGAGGGTCGCCTTCTTGTAGCAGCCTGCGCCTTACTTCTCGACGAAGGCACGCTCGATCAGGTAGTCACCCGGCTCGCGCATGCGGGCGGAGACTTTCAGGCCGAAGCTGTCCAGCACTTCGCTGGTCTCGTCGAGCATGCTCGGGCTGCCGCAGATCATCGCGCGGTCGTCCTGCGGGTTGATCGGTGGCAGGCCGATGTCGCTGAACAGCTTGCCGCTGCGCATCAGGTCGGTCAGGCGGCCCTGGTTTTCGAATGGCTCGCGGGTCACGGTCGGGTAGTAGATCAGCTTGTCGCGAACCGACTCACCGAAGAACTCGTTCTGCGGCAGGTGCTCGGTGATGAACTCGCGGTAGGCCACTTCGTTCACGTAACGCACGCCGTGCACCAGGATCACTTTTTCGAAGCGCTCGTAGGTTTCCGGGTCCTGGATGACGCTCATGAATGGCGCCAGGCCAGTGCCGGTGCTCAGCAGGTACAGGTGCTTGCCCGGGTTCAGGTCGTCGAGCACCAGGGTGCCAGTAGGCTTCTTGCTGATGATGATCTCATCGCCTTCCTTGAGGTGCTGCAGCTGCGAGGTCAGCGGGCCGTCCGGCACCTTGATGCTGAAGAACTCCAGGTGCTCTTCCCAGTTCGGCGAGGCGATGGAATAGGCACGCATGAGCGGACGGCCGCTTTCCTGTTGCAGGCCGATCATCACGAACTGACCGTTCTCGAAGCGCAGCCCCGGGTCGCGGGTGCACTTGAAGCTGAACAGGGTGTCGTTCCAGTGGTGCACACTGAGGACACGTTCGTGGTTCATGTTGCTCATCGATGGGGCTCCTGAAGAAAAACGCGGCGCGCAAAACGCGCAGTTGCGCGATAGTTTAGGGGCAGCGACAATATCTGTTAACTGGATTATCAAGATATGTGTTATCGGTTATATAGATATGCGATTCACACTCCGTCAACTGCAAGTCTTCGTCGCCGTCGCCCAGCACCAAAGCGTCTCTCGGGCCGCTAGCCTGCTGGCGTTGTCGCAGTCGGCCGCCAGCACGTCCATCACCGAACTGGAGCGGCAATCGAGCTGCCAGCTGTTCGACCGTGCCGGCAAGCGCCTGGCCCTTAACGCCCTGGGCCATCAACTGTTGCCACAGGCGGTGGCCCTGCTCGACCAGGCCAAGGAAATCGAAGACCTGCTCAACGGCAAGTCCGGTTTCGGCTCGCTGGCGGTCGGTGCCACACTGACCATCGGCAACTACCTGGCTACCCTGCTGATCGGCAGCTTCATGCAGACCCACCCGGAAAGCCAGGTCAAGCTGCATGTACAGAACACAGTGCATATCGTGCAACAGGTCGCGCACTACGAAATTGATCTGGGTCTAATCGAAGGTGACTGCAACCACCCCGACCTGGAAGTGCAGCCGTGGGTCGAGGACGAACTGGTGGTGTTCTGTGCGCCGCAGCATCCACTGGCCAAGGTGGGCCGTGCCGATATCGAAAGCCTGTCGCAAGAGGCGTGGATTTTGCGCGAGCAAGGCTCGGGGACGCGCCTGACCTTCGACCAGGCCATGCGCCATCACCGCGCCAACCTGAACATCCGCCTGGAGCTGGAACACACCGAAGCGATCAAGCGTGCGGTGGAGTCGGGCCTTGGAATTGGCTGCATTTCGCGCCTGGCCCTGCGTGACGCCTTCCGCCGGGGCAGCCTGGTCCCGGTGGAAACGCCGGAACTGGACCTGATGCGCCAGTTCTATTTCATCTGGCACAAACAGAAGTACCAGACCTCGGCCATGCGCGAGTTTCTGGAACTGTGCCGCAACTTCACTGCGGGCTATACCCGCAGTGATGAAATCGTGCTGCCGCCAATCGCTTAAAGCAGGATCACGCCCCACACCAGCGCCACCATGGTCAGTGCTACCAGTTGCGCAGCGCTGCCCATGTCCTTGGCGTTTTTCGACAGCGGGTGGCGCTCCAGCGAGATGCGGTCGATGGCCGCCTCCACCGCCGAGTTGAACAGCTCGACGATCAGCCCCAACAGGCACACCGCAATCATGATCGCCCGCTCCGCACGGCTGACCGGCAACCAGAAGGCAATCGGGATCAGCAGCACGTTGAGCAGCACCAGCTGGCGGAATGCGGCCTCACCCTTGAAGGCGGCACGCAGGCCGTCCAGCGAGTAGCCGGCGGCGTTGAAGATACGTTTCAGGCCGGTCTGGCCCTTGAATGGCGATGTCATGTGAGTCACTTCACAACAGAAAGGCCAGCAGACTAGACCGGCACGGGTCAAAAAAGCGTGAAGCCACGCGCAGTCAGTTGCTGGCAACCGATTCAAGTTGTTGCAGCAGCAGCGCGGCCTGGGTGCGGGTACGCACGCCCAGCTTGCGGAATATTGCAGTCACGTGGGCCTTGATGGTGGCCTCGGAGACACTCAGCTCATACGCAATCTGCTTGTTCAGCAGGCCTTCGCAGACCATGGTCAGTACGCGAAACTGTTGCGGCGTGAGGCTGGCCAGGCCTTCACTGGCGGCCTTGGCCTCGGCCGAGACATCGACCTTTTCGAACGCCTGCGGCGGCCACCAGACCTCGCCATCGAGCACCTTGCGCACGGCATCCTGGATCACTTCCAGGGGGCTGGACTTGGGAATGAAGCCACTGGCGCCAAACTCGCGGGACTTGACCACCACCGCAGCCTCTTCCTGCGCCGACACCATCACCACGGGGATCTGCGGGTATTGCCCGCGCAGCAGCACCAGCCCGGAAAAACCATAAGCACCTGGCATGTTCAAGTCCAGCAGCACCAGGTCCCAGTCGGCTTTTTCGCTCAGGCGGGTTTCCAGTTCGGCAATGCTCGCGACTTCGACCAGGCGCACATCCGGGCCAAGGCCGAGGGTAACGGCCTGGCGCAAGGCGCCACGGAACAGTGGGTGGTCATCGGCAATCAGGATTTCGTAAGTGGCCATCGATCTAAGGATCCTGTTCTATGCCAGGCGCTCGGGGGTAAGAGAAGCGCCTGGCGGGGAATCGGCGCCAAGGATGCCGAGCACGGTCAAGGGTGGTCAAGCCATTCGCCCTACCGTCTCGCCCACCCTGGCTGCCAGCCCCGTCATTATGAACCAAAGCAGGGGTTGTGCCCCTTGGACTATAGGAAGGTATGCAAACGCTGGTGCGTGTCGTCCTGGTCATCCAGCGGAAGACGCCGCTTGCCGCTCAGGTAGTGCAGGCTGAACACATCCAGGTAGGCATCCAGCGCCTGTGAGGCCTGGCTGTCGCCGGCCAGGTCCAGGCACATGGCTGCGACCTCTGCCGTGCAGAAGTGATCATCGCGCTTGGAGCGCCGCAGGCGGTAACGCGACATCTGCTCGGCCTGCAGGCTCAACACCGGGAAGCGGTCCAGGTACGGGCTTTTGCGGAACATCTTGCGGGCTTCGGTCCAGGTGGCATCCAGCAGGATGAACAGCGGGCGCTTGCCCGGCTCGCGCGCCACCTCGCTGACCACCCGCTGCTCGGCCACGAACTCACCCGGGAAGACGATGTAGGGCTGCCAGCGCGGGTCGTCCAGCAAGGCCAGCAAGCCTTCGTCGACCGAGGTGCGCAGCCAGCCGAAGGCCGAGGTGTCTTCGATCAGGTCGGCAATGAGCCAGCCGGTGTTGGTGGGTTTCAATGGCTCGGTGTCATGCATCAGCAGGCACACGCCAGACTCGGCCTGCACCCGAGGCTTCCAGGCACACAGGCAATGGGTGGCGATGACCCGGCAATCCGGGCAGCGCTCGGCACGCGAGCCACGGGCGATGAAAGGCTTGTTGCTGCGGGCCAGGCGTTCGGCGCGCAGGCGCGCTACCGCGTGGCTCATGCCGGCAGGCCTCTGGACAGGTAGGAAATGGGCACAAGGATGACTCGGAAAAAACAAGGCGGGCAGTTTACCAGAACAGGGGGCATTTACTGTGCAGCTGGCAAGGGGGCCCTTATAATCGACGCCTACCGTGCCCGAACCTCGCGCTCGCGCGACTTTCACGGAACGCCGTCGACCTGCGCATGTCAAAGCGCCAGTCATCGAACCAGGAGAGATTCATGCTGCGCCTTATCGTCCCCGCCCTGAGCCTGCTACTCGCCCTGCCCCTGGCAGCCCAGGCAGCCTCCAAGCAGGATTACGACCTGAACACCACGTTGCAAAAGGTCGCCAAAGAAAGCAGCGTCGGTACCCCACGCGCCATCAACGAGGACATCCTCGACCAAGGCTACACCGTGGAAGGCAAGGCACTGGTCAACCACCTGAGCGTACGCCAGAGCCACGCCGAGCGCATGCAGGCCAATCCCCAGCAAGTACGCAGCCAACTGGGCGACAGCGTCTGCCGCAACAGCGGCTTTCGCAACCTGATGTCGAAGGGCGCGGTCATGGTCTATCGCTTCACGGTGTACAAGACCAACCAGCCGATCATGGACCAGGCCTTCGACAGTGCCAGCTGCATGGCCGGCAATAGCAAGAAGAAGTAACAGCCGCTTTGTAGAGCTACACCTTCTCGTCCTCGCGGGCGCACCAGCGCCCTTCGGCGGCATCGGCGCGCATCTCGGCCAATAACGCCTGCAAGTAGCGCGACTGGCATTCCAGCCCCGCCAACCTGCGGCAGCACTCGGCCTCAAGGCTCAAGTGATGCACCTGAGCCGCATTCTTCAGCTGCTGGTAGAGCTGCCGGTCCACTTCGATGGTCAAGCGCATACCGCCACCTCCCGCATCGACACGTTTCGCTTTACCAGTTAACCAAACCCCTGCTGCCGGTGGCCACATACCGACGGGCGGCTGTGCCAAACAGCCCGGCACGATCGGGCGCAAGGGTCTAGATTGAGGTCAGAGGTATTGGTGCAGAAGGAGACGTTGCATGCCTTACCAAGCGAATGAACTGCTGTTCAACCACTTCCGTGACAACAATATCGACCTGAGCAACATCGACGCACAACTGCAACTGGTGGCGCCCAACAGCCCCAACCTGCCGCTGTACCGAGACATGATGCTGACCATCCTGCGCATGGCCCATGACGACAGCGACCGCTGGAGCGCCAAGATCACCCTGCAGGCCCTGCGTGAACTGGACCAATCGTTCCGCACCCTGCAGCGCTACAAGGGCCGGCGCAAAGTGACCGTGTTCGGCTCTGCACGCACCCCCCTGGAACACCCGATGTACGCCCTGGCCCGCGAGCTGGGCGCTACCCTGGCGCGCTCCGACCTGATGGTCATCACCGGTGCAGGCGGTGGCATCATGGCCGCCGCCCACGAAGGCGCTGGCAGCGATCACAGCCTGGGGTTCAACATCACCCTGCCCTTCGAGCAACACGCCAACCCTACCGTCGGCGGCACCGACAAGTTGCTGCCTTTCCACTTCTTCTTTATCCGCAAGCTGTTCTTCGTCAAAGAGGCTGACGGCCTGGTGCTGTGCCCGGGCGGCTTCGGCACCCTGGATGAAGCGCTCGAAGTGCTGACCCTGATCCAGACCGGCAAGAGCCCTTTGGTGCCGGTGGTGCTGCTGGACTCGCCCGGCGGCAGCTTCTGGCGCGACTGCCTTGATTTCATCAGCCGTCAGCTGGAAGAAAACCGCTACATCCTGCCCAGCGACCTGAAGCTGGTGCGCCTGGTGCACAGTGCCGATGAGGCCGTTGAGGAAATCAACCAGTTCTACAGCAACTACCACTCCAGTCGCTGGCTGAAGAACCAGTTCGTGATCCGCATGCATCATCCGCTCAGCGAAGCAGCGCTGTTTGATATTCAGGAAGGGTTTGCCGACTTGCGCCTGAGTGGCAGGTATCACCAGCAAGCGGATAGCAGTGCCGAGCACGAAGTGGGCAACTTCAACCACCTGACCCGGCTGTCATTTGCCTTCAATGGCCGCGACCAGGGTCGGCTGCGCGAGCTGGTGGACTTCATCAACCTGTCGGAGAATTGGGCCAAACCGCAACCCATGCATACCACGCAGCGGGCCAGAGAGGCGCTGAAGGTCAGTTGAGCCGCTTGAGATTGGTTACCACAAGTACAGCAAGTGCTGCAGACCTGCACTGTACCTGTGGGAGCGGGCACGCCCGCGAAGAATCCAGCGCGGTGGATGGCACCGGCGTTGCCGGTGTTCGCGGGCTCGCCCGCTCCCACAAGGATTGCGTCAGCCTTTAGATTTCAGGTCGGAGTTTGACCATAGGCGGTCGTGTAGAACTGCGGATCTGGTGGTCAGTAATCGTCGAGATCACGCCCGCTGAGCAGGCGGCCGATCATGTCCATGGGGAAACCCCGGTAAGCCAGAAACCGGGTTTGCTGGGCACGGCTGCGCGGATCCTGCGGGCGCTGCCCGGCAAACTTGCGCTGCCAGACGTCCCGCATGCGCTCGCGCCAATCCACCTCGCTCTCGCGCAATGCCTGCTCGACATCAGCACGCGCCAGGCCACGCTGGCCCAGCTCTTCGCGAATACGCAAAGGGCCATAGCCAGCGCTGGAACGGTACCTTATAAAACTTTCGAGGTAGCGGGCTTCGCAAAGCAGCCCTTCTTCAGCGAGCCGGTCGAGCTCAGGCTCGATCAGCTCATCCGAAGCGCCGCGCTGACGCAACTTGCGCGTCAGCTCGACGCGACCGTGCTCACGTCGCGCGAGCAGGTCCATGGCTGTCCGCCGAATGGCGACGGGGGTGTCGAGTACGGCGGACATTTCGGCTATCTACCGTGCAATCAATAACCGGCTTCGGCGTCAGCCACATCGTCGGCGCTGGCATCAACGGCGGCAGCCTTGTTGGCTTCAGCGGCAGCACCGCCTTTCAGCAGCTTTTCACGGATCTGCTTCTCGATCTCGGTACCAATAGCCGGGTTTTCGGCCAGGTACTTGGCAGCGTTGGCTTTGCCCTGACCGATCTTGTTGCCCTGGTATGCGTACCAGGCACCCGACTTCTCGATCAGGCCTTGGGACACACCCAGGTCAATGATCTCGCCATTACGGTAAATACCTTTGCCGTAAAGAATCTGGAACTCGGCCTGACGGAATGGCGGCGAGACCTTGTTCTTGACGATCTTGACGCGGGTTTCGCTACCGACCACCTCGTCGCCTTCCTTGACCGCACCGGTACGGCGGATGTCCAGACGCACCGAGGCGTAGAACTTCAGGGCGTTACCACCGGTGGTGGTTTCCGGGCTGCCGAACATCACGCCGATCTTCATACGGATCTGGTTGATGAAGATGACCAGGCAGTTGGCGTTCTTGATGTTACCCGTGATCTTGCGCAGCGCCTGGGACATCAGGCGAGCCTGCAGGCCCACGTGCATGTCACCCATTTCGCCTTCGATCTCGGCCTTTGGCACCAGCGCGGCCACGGAGTCGACAATGATCACGTCAACAGCGTTGGAGCGCACCAGCATGTCGGTGATTTCCAGGGCCTGCTCGCCGGTGTCCGGCTGCGAGACCAGCAGGTCGTCGACGTTTACGCCCAGCTTGCCGGCGTACTCAGGGTCGAGGGCGTGTTCGGCGTCGACGAAGGCGCAGGTGGCACCGCTTTTCTGGGCTTCGGCGATGACCGACAGCGTCAGTGTGGTCTTACCCGACGATTCCGGGCCATAGATCTCGACGATACGGCCTTTGGGCAGGCCGCCGATGCCCAGGGCGATATCCAGGCCCAGGGAGCCGGTGGAAATGGCAGGCATGCCTTGACGTTCCTGGTCACCCATGCGCATGACCGCGCCTTTGCCGAATTGGCGTTCGATCTGACCCAGGGCCGCAGCCAAGGCGCGTTTCTTGTTGTCGTCCATTGAAATCCTCACGTGTTCGACTTGGCCCTGATGGCCGGAATACCTGTATAAGTAGCCAGTATTATTCCACAGGCAGGCGCCCGCGCAAACCCCTGTCGTCGATTTACTCGGCACCAAGCTGTAACAAGCCGTCTAACGCGGCGCTCACCGTCTGTCGGCGCACGGCTTCGCGGTCACCGTCGAACTGGCGGCGCTCACTGAACACCCGGTTGCCGTCACCCCAGGCCAGCCACACGGTACCTACCGGTTTGGCTGGCGAACCACCGTCCGGCCCAGCCACACCGCTTACCGCCACGGCGAAGCGCGCGCCGCTGGCGGCCTGGGCACCGCGGACCATGGCTTCGACCACTTCCTGGCTGACTGCGCCCACCTCGCCGAACAAGGTCTCGGGCACGCCCAACAGGCGGGTTTTCTGGGCGTTGGAATAAGTCACGTAGCCAACCTCGAACCAGGCCGAACTGCCAGGTATACGGGTGATGGCTTCGGCAATGCCACCGCCGGTACAGGATTCGGCGGTGGTCACCTGTGCATTGAAACGGCGCAGGTGTTCACCCAAGCGGGTGGCAAGCGTGGTGATCGGGTCCATGTCGGGCTCCTGAAAGGCTGCACCTACCCTACCAGCTTGTGTGTGTCACTGATATTCGGCCAGCTCGCGAAGCCTGCGACCACAACGGCAGCAGGCCTGCCGTGAAATGACGATTTCGCCGACAAACACGCGCTCGACTTCTACAGGCTTGTGCCTGTACAGCCGACACAGCACAAGCCTGAGCCACTCGGTCATATCAAAAGTTCAACCGAAGCACGGTGCGCCAGATGTTCTTCGCCGGTGAACGACGGTGCTTGACCCAGTTGCGCTCCCACCATTCATCTTCATTGCGCACCACCTGTTCCAGATCACTGCCGGTCACAGCGGCGGCATGCTGGCGGAACATCATGGGGAATACACAATGCTGGCGGATCCTGTGTTTGACCACTACATCCACCGGCGTGCCATCGTAGGGCGTCTCGGCCAGAATCCGGCAGCCTTGGCGCGACAATACATAGGCGTGCAACGCGACCACCCGCCCCCTGGCGATGAACGGAAACCAGGTCAGCCACGTGCGCCCCATGGAGTAGCCCAGGTGCAGAGCCTCGAAGGGCCGCTTCTGCATGAAGCGGTTTACCCAGCGAACCCGCGTAGCCGTAAACTCATAGGTCTTGGCATCGTCTTCGAAAATCAAGATTCTATCCAGGTCGTTTTCCAGCGCATGGCGAGCCAGTTGCTGATGCGACTCGTAGCACCCGCGCGCGGGGTCGCTGTTTTTCTGGACGACATGAAAAACCACCTCATTGTCCAGCTGCTGACCGATGGTTTCTGTGAATAGCTTACGCCGGTCACCCCGGGTATCGAGGGAGATACAAAACACTGCATCGACATCAAAACGAATTCCGCTCACTGCTTTAATCAACCCGATTGCAATAACTGTTTATGGGGTCACACGCCACCGGAGTTGATTCCGGCGGGTCTTCCCTGATGTTAAAAAGCCCCCGATTCTCCATGGGGACGCCGTACTGTCAATATGCCCTCACTTCAACCCTGATTGCTGCCAGGACTTGCAGGTACTGCCTGTGCGGTTGCCGTGGTACCCTATGCGGCTTGAAAAATCAGGTGGGTCTCGGCGCCGCGCACGCAACACGGAACGCCCCAATTTGCCCCACAATGTTGAGACCTACTTTCTAAGCCTTTGATGAATAAAGCAATCTCCGATCTCTCCGCACACACCCCGATGATGCAGCAGTACTGGAAGCTGAAGCACCAGCACCCGGACCAGCTGATGTTCTACCGCATGGGCGACTTCTACGAAATCTTCTACGAAGATGCGAAGAAGGCCGCGAAACTGCTGGACATCACCCTGACCGCGCGCGGCCAGTCGGCCGGCCAGTCCATCCCCATGTGCGGGATTCCGTTCCATTCGCTGGAAGGCTACCTGGCCAAGCTGGTCAAGCTGGGCGAGTCGGTGGTGATCTGCGAACAGATTGGCGACCCGGCCACCAGCAAGGGCCCGGTGGAGCGCCAAGTGGTGCGTATCATCACCCCGGGCACGGTCAGCGACGAGGCACTGCTCGACGAGCGTCGCGACAACCTGATTGCCGCGCTGCTCGGTGACGAACGCCTGTTCGGCCTGGCCGTACTGGACATCACCAGCGGCAACTTCAGCGTGCAGGAAATCAAAGGCTGGGAGAACCTGCTGGCCGAGCTTGAGCGCCTCAACCCGGTCGAGCTGCTGATCCCCGATGACTGGCCGCGCGACCTGCCCGCCGAAAAGCGCCCGGGCGCCCGCCGCCGGGCGCCGTGGGACTTCGACCGCGATTCGGCACGCAAGGCCCTGTGCCAGCAGTTCGCGACCAAGGACCTCAAAGGCTTTGGCTGCGACAAGCTGACCCTGGCCATCGGCGCCGCCGGCTGCCTGCTGACCTACGCCAAGGAAACCCAGCGCACCGCCCTGCCGCACCTGCGCAGCCTGCGCCACGAGCGCCTGGACGACACGGTCATCCTCGATGGCGCCAGCCGTCGCAACCTGGAGCTGGACGTCAACCTGGCGGGTGGGCGTGACAACACCCTGCAATCGGTGGTCGACCGCTGCCAGACTGCCATGGCCAGCCGTTTGCTGAGCCGCTGGCTGAACCGCCCGCTGCGCGACCTCAAGGTACTGCAAGCACGCCAGGATTCGATCCGCTGCCTGCTCGACAGGTACAGCTTCGAGAAGCTCCAGCCGCAACTGAAAGAAATTGGCGACATCGAGCGGATCCTCGCCCGAATCGGCCTTCGCAATGCCCGCCCACGCGACCTGGCACGGCTGCGCGATGCATTGGGTGCCTTGCCCGAACTGCAGAACGCCATGACCGAACTGGAGGCGCCGCACCTTGCGCGCCTGGCGGCCATTACTGGCACCTATCCGGAGCTGGCCAGCCTGCTGGAGCGGGCGATCATCGACAACCCGCCAGCGGTGATCCGCGACGGCGGCGTGCTCAAGACCGGCTATGACAACGAGCTGGACGAGCTGCTGGCGATCAGCGAGAACGCCGGCCAGTTCCTGATCGACCTGGAAGCCCGGGAAAAGGCCCGCACCGGCCTTGCCAACCTCAAGGTCGGCTACAACCGCGTGCACGGCTACTTCATCGAGCTGCCGACCAAGCAGGCCGAGCAGGCGCCGGGCGACTACATCCGCCGCCAGACCCTCAAGGGTGCGGAGCGCTTCATCACCCCCGAGCTGAAAGTGTTCGAGGACAAGGCGCTATCAGCCAAGAGCCGCGCCCTGGCCCGCGAGAAGATGCTCTACGACGCCCTGCTGGAAACCCTGATCAGCCACCTGGCGCCACTGCAGGACAGCGCCGCCGCCCTGGCCGAACTGGATGTGCTCAGCAACCTGGCCGAACGTGCGCTGAACCTCGACCTGAACTGCCCGCGCTTCGTCGACGAGCCGTGCCTGCGCATCGAGCAAGGCCGCCACCCGGTCGTGGAGCAGGTACTGACCACGCCGTTCGTGGCCAACGACCTGGGCCTGGACAACAGCACGCGCATGCTGATCATTACCGGCCCGAACATGGGCGGTAAATCCACCTACATGCGCCAGACCGCCCTGATCGTGCTGCTGGCGCACATCGGCAGCTTCGTGCCGGCGGCCGGCTGCGAGCTTTCGCTGGTCGACCGCATCTTCACCCGTATCGGCTCCAGCGACGACCTGGCCGGCGGGCGCTCGACCTTCATGGTCGAGATGAGCGAAACCGCCAACATCCTGCACAATGCAACCGACCGCAGCCTGGTGCTGATGGACGAAGTGGGCCGCGGCACCAGTACCTTCGACGGCCTATCGCTGGCGTGGGCTGCCGCCGAGCGCCTGGCCCAGTTGCGCGCCTATACCCTGTTCGCCACCCACTACTTCGAGCTCACCGTGCTGCCGGAGAGTGAACCGCTGGTGGCCAACGTGCACCTGAATGCCACCGAGCACAACGAGCGCATCGTGTTCCTGCACCATGTACTGCCTGGCCCTGCCAGCCAGAGCTACGGCCTGGCCGTGGCACAACTGGCGGGCGTGCCGGGGGTTGTGATCCAGCGTGCTCGCGAACACCTGGCGCGCCTGGAAACCACCAGCCTGCCGCATGAACAAGCCCCGGCCGAAAAGGCCCGGGATGTGCCACAGGTGCCGCACCAGAGCGATCTGTTCGCCAGCCTGCCACACCCGGCCATCGAGAAGCTGGGCAAGCTGCAACTGGACGACATGACCCCGCGCCAAGCTATCGAAATGCTATATCAACTAAAGAACCTGTTATAACGGCGCCCACTACAAGCTGGTAGAATCCGCCGCGGTTTGCTGGTGCTGCAGGTTATTAGCCTGGCCTGCAGCCACATACCTGTAAACCGCGCGGCCCTGAGAGGAAGGGCCGCCGCCGTCGCCTGAGGAGAGAACTAGAAATGACCTTCGTCGTCACCGACAACTGCATCAAATGCAAATACACCGACTGCGTGGAAGTCTGTCCGGTGGACTGCTTCTACGAAGGCCCGAACTTCCTGGTCATCCACCCGGACGAGTGCATTGACTGTGCACTCTGCGAACCGGAATGCCCAGCGCAAGCCATCTTCTCGGAAGACGAAATCCCTGCCGGGATGGAGAACTTCATCGAGCTGAACGCCGAACTGGCGGAAGTCTGGCCAAACATCACCGAGCGTAAGGATGCCCTGCCTGACGCTGAAGAGTGGGACGGCAAGACTGGCAAGATCGCAGACCTGGTGCGCTGATAGCGCCCGGACACGAAAAAGGCCCCTCGGGGCCTTTTTTGTTTTTCTGCGGGCAAAAAAAAGGGGCGGTTTGACCCGCCCACATTTTTTTCCGTAGTCCCTGCTTGTCCCAAACATCTTCCTGATGAAATCGCTTCTTGCGATGTCCTTGGCCTTCATCCTGAAAGCCTGTGCATGTCCCTGTGCACAGTTCGAATACTAGCGGGTTGAGCCGGGCGGGCAAGCGCGAAACCTGACAAGGTATTACTGGGGACACATTTCCTCACAGCCGAATAAGCCATGTTTTTCAATGGGTTGTAAAAATACACAGGCTGGAAACGACAATGATTTACTGCGACTTGCATAGATAGCTTACAAAACAAGTAAGAAAAGGCTTACACGCAATGTTACTGAGGTGGCGCCATACATGTGGGGCTGCTTTGCAGCCCAATCGCGACACAAGGCCGCTCCTACAGGGGATCGCGATTATCTGCATGATCGCGGCCCCCTGTAGGAGCGGCCTTGTGTCGCGAAAGGGGCGCACAGGGCCCCCGGCAAACTGAAATGGAACACCCGTTTTCGCCACACACAAAAACGCCCCGAGGTCATCGGGGCGTTTTTGTGTGACAGGCCTTCGCTACTGGAACAAAGACTCACTGGACAAGCCGTTCTTCTCAAGGATCTCACGCAGACGCTTGAGCCCCTCTACCTGGATCTGCCGCACCCGTTCCCGGGTCAGGCCGATCTCCAGGCCAACATCCTCCAGGGTGCTGCTCTCATGCCCGCGCAGGCCAAAGCGACGCACCACCACTTCACGCTGCTTGTCGGTCAATTCGCCCAGCCACTGGTCGATGCTCTGCGACAGGTCGTCATCCTGCAGCAGTTCGCACGGGTCGGTGGGGCGGTCGTCGGTCAAGGTGTCGAGCAGGGTCTTGTCCGAGTCCGGGCCAAGCGACACATCCACCGAAGACACGCGCTCGTTCAGGCCGAGCATGCGCTTGACCTCGGCGACCGGCTTCTCCAGCAACGTGGCGATTTCTTCCGGTGAGGGTTCGTGGTCGAGTTTCTGGGTCAGCTCGCGTGCGGCGCGCAGGTAGACGTTCAGTTCCTTGACCACGTGGATTGGCAGGCGGATGGTGCGGGTCTGGTTCATGATCGCCCGTTCGATGGTCTGGCGAATCCACCAGGTCGCATAGGTCGAGAAACGGAAACCACGCTCCGGGTCGAACTTCTCGACCGCACGGATCAGCCCCAGGTTGCCCTCCTCGATCAGGTCGAGCAGCGACAGGCCGCGGTTCACGTAACGACGGGCAATTTTTACAACCAGGCGCAGGTTGCTTTCGATCATGCGCTTGCGGCCAGCGGGGTCGCCCTTCTGCGACAGGCGCGCAAAGTGCACTTCCTCTTCCGGCGAAAGCAGCGGCGAGAAGCCGATCTCGTTGAGATACAACTGGGTAGCATCAAGCGCCCGGGTGTAATCGATGTACTTGTGTTGCTTGAGCGAAGAGCCCGACTTGGCCCTCGTCCGAACCGAAGATACAGCAGGTTCGTCTGACACCACATCCGTTTCCAAAACGATGCCCGTCTCCATCAGGAGGACGTCATCGTCGATGTCAAACTCCGGCACTTCTTTACTGAGAGCCATTGTTATAGTCCTTTGCTGAGTTCGAACTCAGACTCGAGCGGCACCTTGATCCCTGGCAGCGCTGGAGCCTGTCCCCTCTACATCACAGGAACAGGCCGGGTACAACAATCAACGGCGTGGCAGGAACTGGAGTGGATCGACGGGTTTGCCCTGGCGGCGAATCTCAAAATGCAGCTTCACCCGATCTGTGCCCGTGGACCCCATTTCAGCAATCGACTGCCCTGCCTTGACCTGCTGCCCCTCCCGAACCAACAGCCTGCGGTTATGACCGTAGGCACTGACGTAGGTATCGCTGTGTTTGATGATGATCAGCTCGCCGTAGCCCCTCAAACCACTCCCGGCGTAAACCACCGCACCATCAGACGCAGCAAAAACAGGCTGTCCCAAATCACCGGCGATATCAATGCCTTTATTCAAACTACCGTTTGAAGCAAATTTTCCAATCAGCACGCCGTTGGCAGGCCAGGTCCAGCCCCCTACCGCGCGCTCCGCAGCAGGCACGGTGGCAACCACCGGCGCGCTGGTGGAAGGGGCCGGCGTGGCCGGTTTGCCGGTGCTGGCAGGCGCCGTGACAGTGCTCCCCACAGGCCGCCGCGTGACCGTGGTGCGGCTCGACGAGGACGGGTTGGACACCACCGTGGTACTGCTGCTTGAGCCACTGCTGAAACGAATCGCTTGGCCTGGGCGGATGGTATAAGGCGCCGGGATGCCGTTGCGTGCGGCCAGTTCCTTGTAGTCCCAGCCATAGCGGAAGGCGATGGAGAAGAGCGTGTCACCCGGCTTGACGACGTACTGCCCGGACGTCACTGCCGGGCGCTTGGGCACGGTGTTGTTGCGGTCGACCACCCGCGCACTGGTGTTAGTGGTGCTCGAGCAACCCACAAGTAGCGTGCCCATGGCCAGTGCAATCACCAGAAGCTTGAAACCCGACCCATCCTTGCGCTGCCGAATGACTGTGTGACCCACCCGCGCTCCCCTCATGGTGCCGAAAACGATATGAAGACAAGAAATGCAATATTGTTGCAATTATAACCAAGCCGGCCGGTATTGGCAGGCTGATGCAAAAGGCTGTAGCAAAGCCGCGCTGCGCATGGTGCGCTAGCGCTTCGCTCCGCCAGATAGACAGGGCGAAGCTGCAAGAATTCGCCGGCGGCGCAAAAATACCACGCGGCTCATACCGGCAGCGCCCAGCCCGACGCAGCGCTCAGGCCAGCGGGCCATTGAGCAGCGGTACGAAGCGCACTGCCCCCAGCACACGGCGGGAGAACCCATGCTCCTCGCGCACGATCAGCATCAGTTGCTGGGTTTCGCCGGCCGGCCCCACCGGGATCACCATGCGGCCACCAGGTGCCAGCTGGTCAAGCAGTGCCTGGGGCACTTCCGGCGCCACCGCCGTGACGATGATGCCATTGTACGGCGCCAGCGCCGGCCAGCCTTCGCAACCATCGCCCCAGCGGAATACCACGTTGCGCAGGTTCAGCTCTACCAGGCGCTCTTTGGCCCGGTCCTGCAGCACCTTGATACGCTCCACCGAGAATACCCGCTCAACCAACTGGGCAAGGATCGCCGTCTGGTAACCCGAGCCGGTGCCGATCTCCAGCACCTTGTCCAGTGGCCCGGCCTCGAGCAGCAACTCGCTCATGTGGGCAACCATGAACGGCTGGGAGATGGTCTGGTTGTGGCCTATCGGCAGCGCGGTGTCTTCGTAGGCACGATGCGCCAGAGCCTCGTCGACGAACAGGTGACGCGGGGTACGACGGATCACGTCGAGTACCTTGGTGTTCGACACACCCTCTTCGCACAGGCGCTGGATCAGCCGCTCCCGGGTGCGCTGGGAGGTCATGCCGATGCCACGCCGCAGCATATCGTCCTCGCGCATCAGAGCACGCCCTCCAGCCAACCGTCGAGCTGCTCGAAGGCTTCGTTGAAGGTGCGGTCGAGCTGCAGCGGCGTGATCGAGACGAAGCCTTGCATCACCGCATGGAAGTCGGTGCCCGGGCCGCCATCCTCGGCATCACCGGCCACGGCGATCCAGTAGCCTTCCTTGCCGCGCGGGTTGACCACCTTGGTCGGTGCCGCCGCCCGTGCCCGGTGACCGAGGCGGGTGAGCTGGATGCCACGGATGTGCTCCAGCGGCAGGTTGGGAATATTGACGTTGAGGACGGTGCGTGGCGGCAGCACCAGGCGCGACTGCGCCTCGACCAGGCGACGGGCGATGTAGGCCGCCGTCGGCAGGTTGTCCGGCTGACGCGACAACAGCGAAAACGCCAGCGATGTGGTGCCCAGGAAACGGCCTTCCAACGCAGCGGCGACCGTACCGGAGTACAACACGTCATCACCCAGGTTGGCACCGAGGTTGATCCCCGACACGACCATGTCCGGCACCTGCGGCAACAGCCCATTTAGCCCCAGGTGCACACAGTCGGTCGGTGTGCCGTTGAGGCTGATGAAGCCGTTGGCCAGGGTCTGCGGGTGCAGTGGCCGGTCCAGCGTCAGCGAACTGCTGGCGCCACTTTTGTCTTGATCCGGGGCGATCACCGCGCACTCGGCGTAATCCGCCAGCGCAGCGTGCAGCGCGGCGATGCCGGGTGCGGTAACACCGTCGTCGTTCGAAATCAGAATACGCATGAGCTGTCCGTCTGCCCTGCCGACACCAGATCCACGATTTCGCGCACCACTACGGTGGCGAAGCATCCGGCCGGCAGGACGAATTCCAGTTGCAGGATATCAGGCTCGGGATAATGCCATGTCAGGCCGCCAATAGGGAGCCGCAAAATACGCCGTTCGTGATCCATGCCCGCCTGGGCCAACCACTGGCAAAGTGCCGGCTGCCGTGCGCCGACGGCATTTTCCAGCTGCGCAGTGGCGCCGCCAGCAGGCGAGTCGCCCTCGCCCCACATCGGGCCGGTCGGGTGCAGGTCGAGAATCGCCAGCCGTGGGTCGGCGCATTCCGCCTCGCCGGCCGGGAAGAAGCTACGGCTGTCGGTGAACGCCAGCAGGTCGCCGACCTGGGCCTGCGCCCAGCTACCTTCGGCGACACGTGCCGCCAGCACCTGGTTGAACAGGTAGCTGCGCCCGGCGGAAAGCAGGCGCGAACGCACGTTGCGCTGCTCGGGCAATGCCTTGCGCGCAGCCCAGTCGAGGGCGTCATGGACGTTGCCCCCGCCGTGACCGAAGCGCTGGGTGCCGAAATAGTTGGGCACACCGTGCTGCTTGAGCTGTGCCAGGCGTGCATCCACAGCCTGGTGGTCGGCCGCCAGGGCCGTCAGGCGCAGGGTGAAGCCGTTGGCCGAATGCGCGCCACGCTGCAGCTTGCGCTGGTGACGCACCTGCTTGAGCACGCGCAGGCTGGCATCTTCAGCGCGCGACAGGTCGGGGTCGGCCTTGCCCGGCAGGTGCAGGCTGAACCACTGACGGGTCAGGGCCTGACGGTCCTTGAGCCCGGCGTAGCTGATCGAACGCACCGGCACGCCTGCGGCGCGCGCCAGGCGGCGGGCGGCCTCTTCGGTGTTCAGGTCACGCTTTTCGACCCACAGCCACAGGTGCTCGCCCTGGCCGGACAGCGGAATGTCCAGCACTTCGTCGACCTGGAAGTCTTCAGCCACCGCCTTTAGGACGGCGGTGCCCAAGGGTTCGCCCGATGCGCACGGGCCCAGCAGATCCAGTTCGGTCATGCTGGCAGCAGCAGGGCGACCGAATGCACGGCAATCCCCTCCTCACGGCCGGTGAAGCCCAGCTTTTCAGTGGTGGTGGCCTTGACGTTGACCTGGTCGAGCTCGACCTGCAGGTCTTCGGCGATCAGCTGGCGCATGGCCTCGATGTGCGGGGCCATCTTCGGCGCCTGGGCGACGATGGTGGCGTCGACATTGCCGACCTTCCAGCCCTTGGCCTTGACGATGCCGACCACATGGCGCAGCAGCACGCGGCTGTCGGCACCCTTGAACTGTGGGTCGGTGTCGGGGAAGTGCTTGCCGATGTCGCCCAGCGCCGCAGCGCCCAGCAAGGCATCGCTCAGGGCGTGCAGCAGCACGTCGCCGTCGGAGTGGGCCAGCAGGCCGTATTTGTGGGGGATACGCACCCCGCCCAGGGTAATGAAATCACCGTCGCAGAAACGGTGCACATCGTAGCCATGGCCAATACGCATAGAAAAACGCCCTGAATGAGTCAGGGCGTGATTCTACCTGCTTTAGCCGTTATTGGGGCCGCCATGTAGGAGCGGCCTTGCGTCGCGATCGGGCTGCAAAGCAGCCCCGGCGATACCCGCGTCAACGCCAACATCACGGGCCGCTCTGCGGCCCGATCGCGACACAAGGCCGCCCCTACAGTCATGCGTTAACCCCGACCCAGTGCCACCGCATGATGGCGCAGGTGCTCCTCGATGAAGCTGGCAATGAAGTAGTAGCTATGGTCATAGCCCGGCTGCAGACGCAGGGTCATTTCATGGCCCCCTTTGCGTGCCGCCTGCTCCAGCGCTTCAGGCTTGAGCTGCTTCTCGAGGAAGTCGTCACGGTCACCCTGGTCAACAAGCAATGGCGGGCATTCGCCAGCAGGCGTTTCCGCCAGCAGTACGCTGGCATCCCACTCGCGCCAGCGCGCTCGGTCTTCACCCAGGTAGCGGCTGAAGGCCTTCTCGCCCCACGGGCAATCCATCGGGTTGCTGATCGGCGAGAACGCCGACACCGAGCGGTAGCGACCCGGGTTGCGCAAGGCGCACACCAGCGCGCCATGCCCGCCCATGGAGTGGCCGCTGATACTGCGCTCGCCCGACGCCGGGAAGTGCGCCTCGATCAGTGCCGGCAACTCCTCCACCACATAGTCGTGCATGCGGTAATGCTGGGCCCAGGGTTGCTGGGTGGCGTTGAGGTAAAAGCCGGCCCCCAGGCCGAAGTCCCAGGCGCCGTCCGGGTCGCCCGGCACCTGCTCGCCACGCGGGCTGGTGTCCGGGGCCACGATGATCAGCCCAAGCTCTGCGGCCATGCGCTGGGCGCCGGCCTTCTGCATGAAGTTCTCGTCGGTGCAGGTGAGGCCGCTAAGCCAGTAAAGCACCGGCAGCTTCTCGCCCTGCTCGGCCTGCGGTGGCAGGTACACGGCAAACACCATGTCGCAGCCCAGCACCTTGGAGTGATGCCGGTAACGCTTGTGCCAGCCGCCGAAGCTCTTCTGGCAGGAGATGTTATCCAGGCTCATGGCGTACCTCAGAAGTGGATCACGCTGCGGATGCTCTTGCCTTCATGCATCAGGTCGAAGGCTTTGTTGATGTCTTCCAGGCCCATGGTATGGGTGATGAAGGTATCCAGCGGGATCTCGCCCTTCTCGGCCATTTCCACGTAGCTTGGCAGCTCGCTGCGGCCACGCACGCCGCCGAACGCCGAACCACGCCAGACGCGGCCGGTGACCAGTTGGAACGGACGGGTGGCGATTTCCTGGCCGGCACCGGCTACGCCGATGATGACCGACTCGCCCCAGCCCTTGTGGCAGCATTCCAGGGCAGCGCGCATCAGTTGCACGTTACCAATGCACTCGAAGGAGAAGTCCACGCCACCGTCGGTGAGGTCGACGATCACTTCCTGGATCGGGCGGTCGTATTCTTTCGGGTTGATGCAGTCGGTGGCACCCAGCTGGCGGGCGATCTCGAACTTGGCCGGGTTGATGTCGACGGCGATGATGCGCGAGGCCTTGGCCTTGACCGCACCGATCACAGCCGACAGGCCGATGCCGCCCAGGCCGAAGATGGCCACGGTGTCACCGGGTTTGACCTTGGCGGTGTTGAGCACCGCACCGATACCGGTGGTGACGCCACAGCCCAGCAGGCAGACCTTTTCCAGTGGTGCTTCTTTCTGGATTTTGGCCACGGAGATTTCCGGCAGCACGGTGTACTCGGAGAAGGTCGAGGTGCCCATGTAGTGGAACAGCTGCTGGCCCTTGTACGAGAAGCGCGTGGTGCCGTCCGGCATCAGGCCCTTGCCCTGGGTAGCGCGGATGGCCTGGCACAGGTTGGTCTTGCCCGAGAGGCAGAACTTGCACTTGCCGCACTCCGGGGTGTACAGCGGGATCACGTGGTCGCCGACGGCCACCGAGGTCACGCCCTCGCCTACCGCTTCGACGATCGCGCCGCCTTCGTGGCCGAGGATCGACGGGAAGATGCCTTCCGGGTCGGCACCGGACAGGGTGTAGGCATCGGTGTGGCAGACACCACTGGCGACCACACGCAGCAGCACTTCACCGGCCTTGGGCATGGCCACGTCGACTTCGACGATTTCCAGGGGTTTCTTGGCCTCGAAGGCTACGGCAGCACGGGACTTGATCATCAAAGGTCTCCAGACAGAGGGTCGATTCAGTCCCACAGTGTAATTCACCTCCATTTGATGAATAATCCGGCCAAAGACAAAACATTATTGCCATACAGGGATAATCCATGAGCAGCCGCTGGGAGGGCATCGACGAATTCGTCGCCGTGGCCGAATCGGGCCAGTTCACGGCAGCAGCCGAACGCCTGGGGGTTTCCTCGTCACATATCAGCCGCCAGATCGCCCGGCTGGAGGAACGCCTGCAGACGCGCCTGCTGTACCGCAGCACCCGCCGGGTCACCCTGAGCGAGGCTGGGCAGACGTTTTTGCAACACTGCCAGCGCCTGCAGGATGGCCGCGAGGAAGCCCTGCGCGCCATGGGCGACCTGGCCAGCGAACCCAAGGGGTTGCTGCGCATGACCTGCGCGGTCGCCTACGGCGAGCGCTTCATCGTGCCGCTGGTGACACGGTTCATGGCGCTCTACCCGCAGTTACGGGTGGATGTGGAGCTGAGCAACCACACCCTCGACCTGCTGCATGAAGGCATGGACCTGGCCATCCGCCTGGGCCGACTGGCCGACTCCCGGCTGGTGGCCACTCGCCTGGCGCCGCGACGCATGTACCTGTGCGCGTCGCCTGCCTACCTGGAACGTTATGGCCGGCCGCACAGCCTGTCGGAACTGGCGCGGCACAATTGCCTGGTGGGCAGTTCCGACTTGTGGGCGCTGCAACAGGACGGCCGCGAGATCAGCCAGCGGATACAGGGCAACTGGCGCTGCAACAGTGGCCAGGCCGTGCTGGACGCGGCACTGCAAGGGATAGGGTTGTGCCAGTTGCCGGATTATTACGTGCTGGAGCACCTGAACAGTGGTGCGCTGGTGTCACTGCTGGAGGCGCACCAGCCGCCGAATACGGCCGTGTGGGCGCTGTATCCGCAGCAGCGGCACCTGTCGCCGAAGGTGCGCCGGCTGGTGGATTACCTGAAGGCAGGGTTGGCGGGGTTGCCGGAATATCGTTTGGGCTGAAGGAAAGCGCTGCATGAACTGGCCTCTTCGCGGGCTTGCCCGCTCCCACAGGGCCCGCAAATCGGTTCAGATTTGCGCTTTACCTGTGGGAGCGGGCAAGCCCGCGAAGAGGCCGGTGCAGGATTAAACCTTCAACGGCGCCCTGCCCAGCGCTGGCGCAACCATTCCAGGTCTTCGGGGCGGGTGACCTTGATGTTGTCACTGCGCCCTTCAACCAGCCGCGGCGCCTGGCCGGACCATTCGATGGCAGAGGCCTCATCGGTCACCACCACATCCGACACCAGGCACTCGGCCAGCGCCCGGTGCAACGCCCCAAGGCGGAACATCTGCGGCGTGTACGCCTGCCAGATAGTGCTGCGGTCCACGGTAGCGCTCACCCGGCCATCGCTGTTGGCACGCTTGAGGGTGTCGCGCGCCGGCACGGCGAGCAGACCACCCACCGGGTCGTTTGCCAGCTCCGACAACAACTTGTCCAGGTCGCTGCGTGCGAGGTTCGGCCGCGCAGCATCGTGCACCAGCACCCAGTCGCTGTCCGAGGCGCCCTGGGCATGCAGCAACAGCAACGCATTAAGCACCGAGTCGGCGCGTTCACGCCCGCCCGCTGCGCGCTGGATGCGCGAGTCGCTGGCGCAACGCAGGGCCGGCCAGTACGGGTCATCTTCAGCAATGCTGACCACCACGCCGTTAAGCGCCGGATGGCCAAGAAAACAGTCGAGGCTGTGCTCGAGAAGGGTCTGCCCGGCCAGCTCCAGGTATTGCTTGGGGCGGTCGGCAGCCATGCGGGCACCAACGCCCGCAGCAGGAATCACGGCCCAGAAGGCCGGCAAGGTATCGATCATTTCTGTGGCAACTGGAAGAGGGTTTCGCCCTCTTTGACCATTCCCAATTCGTGGCGAGCCCGTTCTTCAACGGTCTCCATGCCTTTTTTCAGCTCCAGCACCTCGGCATCGAGCACACGGTTACGCTCGAGCAGGCGCTCGTTCTCCGCATGCTGCTCGGCAATCTGCTGCTTCAGCTCGGTCACTTGCGCCAGGCTGCCATTACCCACCCACAGGCGGTACTGCAGGCCACCCAGCAGCAGGAGCAGGACGAGGAACAACCAATAAGGACTGCGCATCTAGGTATCCAGGTTAAAAAGACCGCCGCACACTATGCATTTCGGGGTCTCAAATAGCACGAAGCCTGGCCGAGGCCAGGCTTCGTAGACAGAAACCCGTTGGAACGCAGTAAAGTTCAGTACGAACGTTCCTACAGCTCCGGCTGCTGTCTTTTTACCATCTCTTGCTTAGCCGCGAAACTCGGTACGACCACGGTAAACCGCTTTGGCACCCAGTTGCTCTTCGATGCGCAGCAGTTGGTTGTACTTGGAAACGCGGTCGGAACGGCACAGCGAACCGGTCTTGATCTGGCCGGCAGCGGTACCCACGGCCAGGTCGGCAATGGTCGAGTCCTCGGTTTCACCGGAACGGTGCGAGATCACCGCGGTGTAGCCGGCAGCCTTGGCCATCTGGATGGCTTCCAGGGTTTCGGTCAGCGAACCGATCTGGTTGAACTTGATCAGGATCGAGTTACCGATGCCTTTCTCGATGCCTTCCTTGAGAATCTTGGTGTTGGTCACGAACAGGTCGTCGCCAACCAGCTGTACCTTCTCGCCGATCTTGTCGGTGAGGATCTTCCAGCCAGCCCAGTCGGACTCGTCCAGGCCGTCTTCGATCGAGATGATCGGGAAGCGCTCGGTCAGGCCTTTCAGGTACTCGGCGAAGCCTTCGGCGTCGAACGACTTGCCTTCGCCGGACAGGTTGTACTTGCCGTCTTCGTAGAATTCGGAAGCCGCGCAGTCCAGTGCCAGGGTCACGTCGGTGCCCAGCTTGTAGCCGGCTTTTTCGACCGCTTCGGCGATGGCAGCCAGGGCGTCTTCGTTGGAAGCCAGGTTAGGCGCGAAGCCACCTTCGTCACCCACGGCGGTGTTCAGGCCACGGGCCTTCAGCACGGCTTTGAGGTGGTGGAAGATTTCTGTACCCATGCGCAGGCCGTCGGAGAAGGTCTTGGCGCCAACCGGCTGAACCATGAACTCCTGGATGTCGACGTTGTTATCGGCGTGCTCGCCACCGTTGATGATGTTCATCATCGGAACCGGCATCGAGTATTGACCCGGGGTGCCGTTCAGGTTGGCGATGTGCGCGTACAGCGGCAGGTCCTGGTCCTGGGCAGCGGCCTTGGCGGCAGCCAGGGAAACAGCCAGGATGGCGTTGGCGCCCAGCTTGGCCTTGTTCTCGGTACCGTCCAGTTCGATCATGGCGCGGTCCAGGGCCTTCTGGTCGGAAGGGTCCTTGCCCAGCAGCAGCTCACGGATCGGGCCGTTGATGTTGCCGACGGCTTTCAGCACGCCCTTGCCCAGGTAACGGCTCTTGTCGCCATCACGCAGCTCCAGCGCTTCGCGCGAGCCGGTGGAAGCACCGGACGGCGCGCAAGCGCTGCCGATGATGCCGTTGTCGAGCAGTACATCGGCTTCCACGGTGGGGTTGCCACGCGAATCGAGAACTTCACGACCTTTGATGTCGACGATTTTTGCCATTGTTGTAAGCACTCCAGAATTGACGAAAACAACCTAGCTTAAGAAATTCTTGCCGTTCACCTGGCGGACTTTGCAGTGGGCAGGCCGGGTGAAGGGAGCCCCTGACCGATTGGTCAGGGGTGGATCGGGCGGTACTTTACCCGAGAAATGAGCTTTACGCGGTTTCTACCGTCGGAAAACTTTTCACCAGGTCGTCCAGTTGCTTGAGCTGGGCCAGGAATGGCTCCAGTTTGTCCAGGCGCAAGGCGCATGGGCCATCGCACTTGGCGTTGTCCGGGTCGGGGTGGGCTTCGAGGAACAGGCCGGCCAGGCCCTGGCTCATGCCGGCCTTGGCCAGGTCGGTGACCTGGGCGCGGCGGCCTCCGGCGGAATCGCTGCGACCACCCGGCATCTGCAGGGCGTGGGTCACGTCGAAGAACACCGGGTACTCGAACTGCTTCATGATGCCGAAGCCGAGCATGTCCACAACAAGGTTGTTGTAGCCGAAGCTCGAACCACGCTCGCAGAGGATCAACTGGTCGTTACCGGCCTCTGCGCACTTGGCCAGGATGTGTTTCATTTCCTGGGGTGCGAGGAACTGGGCCTTCTTGATGTTGATCACCGCGCCGGTCTTGGCCATGGCCACCACCAGGTCGGTCTGGCGCGACAGGAAGGCCGGCAGCTGGATGATGTCGCACACCTTGGCGACGGGCTCGGCCTGGTGAGGCTCGTGCACGTCGGTGATCACCGGCACGTTGAAGGTGCGTTTGATCTCTTCGAAGATCTTCAGCCCTTCTTCCATGCCCGGGCCACGGTAGGACGTCACCGACGAACGGTTGGCCTTGTCGAAGCTGGCCTTGAACACGTACGGGATACCGAGCTTCTCGGTCACCCGCACGTACTCTTCGCAGACCTTCATTGCCAGGTCACGGGACTCCAGGACGTTCATGCCGCCGAATAGGACGAACGGCTTGTCGTTGGCGATCTCGATGTTACCGACGCGAATGATCTTCTGGGTCATTGATCAGGCCTTGTTCTTCTGAGCCAGGGCTGCCTTGACGAAACCACTGAACAGCGGGTGGCCGTCACGCGGGGTGGAGGTGAATTCCGGGTGGAACTGGCAGGCGACGAACCATGGGTGGTCCTTGGACTCGACCACTTCCACCAGCGCGCCGTCTTCGGAACGACCGGAAACCACCAGGCCAGCATCGACCAGTTGCGGCAGCAGGTTGTTGTTCACTTCGTAGCGGTGACGGTGACGCTCGGTGATCACGTCCTTGTTGTAGCAGTCGTGCACCTTGGAGCCGGTGGCCAACTGGCAGTCCTGTGCGCCCAGGCGCATGGTGCCGCCCAGGTCGGAAGCCTCGGTACGGGTCTCGACGGCACCGGTGGCATCAGCCCACTCGGTGATCAGGCCGACTACCGGGTGGCCGCTGTTGCGGTCGAACTCGGTGGAGTTGGCGTCTTTCCAGCCCACTACGTTACGGGCGAACTCGATCACGGCCACCTGCATGCCCAGGCAGATGCCCAGGTACGGTACCTTGTTCTCGCGGGCGTATTGCACCGCGGTGATCTTGCCTTCCACGCCACGCAGGCCGAAACCGCCCGGCACCAGAATGGCGTCGGCGCCTTCGAGCAGGCTGGTGCCCTGGTTCTCGATGTCTTCCGAGTCGATGTAGCGCAGGTTGACCTTGGTGCGGTTGGTGATGCCGGCGTGGCTCATCGCTTCGATCAGCGACTTGTACGCATCCAGCAGCTCCATGTACTTGCCGACCATGGCGATGGTCACTTCGTGCTCAGGGTTGAGCTTGGCATCGACCACTTTGTCCCACTCGGACAGGTCGGCGCCATTGCACTGCAGGCCGAAACGCTCGACGACGAAGTCGTCCAGGCCCTGTGCGTGCAGCACGCCCGGGATCTTGTAGATGGTGTCGACGTCTTCCAGCGAAATCACCGCACGCTCTTCAACGTTGGTGAACAGCGCGATCTTGCGACGCGACGAGGCATCGACCGGATGGTCGGAGCGGCAGATCAACACGTCAGGCTGCAGGCCGATGGAGCGCAGTTCCTTGACCGAGTGCTGGGTCGGCTTGGTCTTGGTTTCGCCAGCGGTGGCGATGTACGGGACCAGGGTCAGGTGCATCAGCATGGCGCGCTTGGAGCCCACTTCGACGCGCAGCTGGCGAATGGCCTCGAGGAACGGCTGCGACTCGATGTCACCCACGGTACCACCGATTTCCACCAGGGCCACGTCGGCATCGCCGGCGCCCTTGATGATGCGACGCTTGATCTCGTCGGTGATGTGCGGGATGACCTGGATGGTCGCGCCCAGGTAGTCACCACGACGCTCTTTACGCAGCACGTGCTCGTAAATGCGACCGGTGGTGAAGTTGTTGTTCTGGGTCATGGTCGTGCGGATGAACCGCTCGTAGTGGCCCAGGTCGAGGTCAGTCTCGGCGCCATCGTGGGTGACGAACACTTCACCGTGCTGGAACGGGCTCATGGTGCCCGGATCGACGTTGATGTACGGATCCAGCTTGAGCATGGTGACCTTCAGGCCCCGCGCTTCCAGGATGGCCGCCAGGGAAGCCGAGGCAATGCCTTTCCCCAATGAAGAAACAACACCGCCCGTGACGAATATGTAGCGCGTCATGAAAAACCCTAGAAGTCTGCGTTAAGGCGGCCAGCGCCGCCGGAGAAAGCGAAGGAAGGCCGAAGCCCCCGATCACCTGCGTCAGTCACAGTGCATCTCGAAAAACTGTCGCGTCTGTACAGACCAGGGGTATCCCCGGCATGGAGCTCGCTCGTCATTTTCAGAATCAGCCCAGCAAAAAACTGCTTGGTAACCGGCAACCCCTGTGTTTTCGCGGAAGCCACAGAAGTTGTATCAAGAAGGGAGGGTAGTCTACCGGAATGTACCCTTCATCTCAAACCTTGCGCGCTCGTCGGTAACTGCCAATGCAGCTGGCAATCCGCCCGCACCAGCCCAGACAGGTTGGCCACCGCCACCAACTGTTCGCCCTGATACAGCAACGGAAGGCGCGGACGCAGGAAATACGGCACCCGCTGCTCATTGAGCAAGCGTTTGAGGTCGCGACGGCCGCGGCCGGGGACCTCCAGCATTTCGCCGCCCTGGCGGTAGGCAATGCGCAGGCCAGCCATTGGCACGGCGACATCAAGACGCACCCTGCCATTACCTGGCAGAACCAGAGGCAACGCTGAATTCGGCCAAGCCAGTTCTCCGACAGGCTGCTGCAGCCAGTCGCCGCTCAGCCACCAGATGCGGCCATCGCTGCGCAGCAGCTGCCCATCGGCAAGCTGCCAGACCGGCTGGGCATCGGCGGCAGCATCGCGCAGGTCTGCCCAGCCCGCCCAATGCCGCGTGTCGGGCAAACGGGTGCGCCGGCTCAGCCAATATTGCAAGGCATTGCGCTGACGGGCCGGCGACAGCGCCATGAGCGTGGCCAGGTCAAGGGAGTCCAGGCCCGACCAGGCGACGGGTGCCCCCTCCTGCGCAAGCGCCAGGTCGCCCTGGGCCAGTTCATCCAGCAGCCCCAGGGCTTCACCCAGGTGCTCTGCAGCGCGTGCGAGGTTCTGGCTGGCCTGTGGCCAACGTTGCTGCAAGTGCGGGAACACTTCGCCGCGCAGGTAGTTGCGGGCAAATTGTGTGTCGGCGTTCGACGGGTCCTCAATCCAGGCAAGCCCATTCGCCCGGGCATAGTCCTGCAGTTGCTGGCGCGAACAAGCCAGCAACGGCCTGACCAGCCTGCCCTGCCCTAGCGCCCGCTGCCCCGGCATACCCGCCAGGCCACGCAGGCCGGCGCCGCGCAACAGGCGAAAGAGCAGGGTTTCGGCCTGGTCGTCGCGGTGCTGCCCGGTGAACAGGATGTCGCCTGGGCCCAGGGTTTTCTTGAAAGCAGCATAGCGGGCGTCGCGGGCGGCCTGTTCGAGGCTGGCGCCGGGAGTAACCTGGACGTGGATGACCTGAAGTTCGATGCCAAGGTTGTCGCAGATGGCTTGGCAATGGGCAGGCCAGGCGTCGGCGGCGGCTTGCAGGCCGTGGTGGATATGGATGGCGCGCAGCGGGGGGGAAGCGTGGTTGCGGGCGTGGTCGGCCAGCAGGTGCAGCAGGACGGTGGAGTCGAGGCCGCCGGAGAAGGCGATGTACCAGGTAGGGGCGTTGAGCCAAGGTGTGAGGTTGATCATCGAACCAGCACTCAATTCAAGAATGCATTCGCGGGCATGCCCGCTCCCACATGCACAGCGCAAGCCTCGAGGACAGCGCAGTGCCTGTGGGAGCGGGCATGCCCGCGAACACCGGCGAAGCCGGTGCCATTCACTGCACGATCAGAGGCCGTAGCTCATCAGGCGCTCGTAACGGCGGGCCAGCAGCGCGTCGCTGTCGAACTTGCCGAGCATGTCCAGCTGCTGGATCAGGTCCACGGATGCTTTCCGACACTTTCGCCGGGTCGCGATGGGCGCCGCCCAACGGCTCCTGAATGACCTTGTCGACGATGTTCAGGCTCTTCAGGCGCTCGGCAGTGATGCCCATGGCCTCGGCAGCGTCAGCCGCCTTGTCGGCAGTCTTCCACAGAATCGAGGCGCAGCCTTCCGGCGAGATCACCGAGTAGGTGGAGTACTGCAGCATGTTCAGCTGGTCGCACACGCCGATGGCCAGTGCACCGCCAGAACCACCCTCACCGATAACGGTAGCGATGATCGGGGTTTTCAGGCGCGCCATCACGCGCAGGTTCCAGGCGATTGCCTCGCTCTGGTTGCGCTCTTCGGCGTCGATGCCCGGGTAGGCACCCGGTGTATCGATGAAGGTCAGGATCGGCATCTTGAAGCGTTCGGCCATTTCCATCAGGCGGCAAGCCTTGCGGTAGCCTTCCGGGCGCGGCATGCCGAAGTTGCGGCGTACCTTTTCGCGCACTTCACGGCCCTTCTGGTGGCCGATGACCATGACCGGCTTGCCATCCAGGCGCGCGGTACCGCCCACGATGGCGGCGTCGTCGGAGAAGTGGCGGTCACCGTGCAGCTCTTCGAACTCGGTGAAGATGTGCTCCAGGTAGTCCAGGGTGTAAGGACGACGCGGGTGACGGGCCAGGCGGGCGATCTGCCAGCTGGTCAGGTTGCCGAAGATGCTTTCGGTCAGTGTGTTGCTCTTGTCTTGCAGACGGGCAATTTCATCGCTGATGTTCAGCGAGTTGTCGTTGCCTACCAGGCGCAGGCCTTCGATCTTGGCTTGCAGGTCGGCAATCGGCTGTTCGAAATCGAGAAAATTCGGGTTCATAGTCATCCGTCTTGGGTCTACGGCCAGGCGGCCGGCCGGTTGATCCGTTTGGCGCCCTACCTTAAGGGATCAGGCGCATTCAGGTCGAGATTAAATTTTTTGTCGATTCAACGATATTGCAGGAAGACGTTCTCACGCCCGAACTGGTCACGCAGCGCCTGAATCAGCCCATCGGCCGGGTCGATCGACCACTGCTCACCGAACTGCAGCATCGCCTTGGCGTCGCTGCCGGTGTACTCCAGAGTGATCGGGCAAGCACCACGATGGCGGGTGATCAGTTCGCCCAGCCACTTCAGCCGGTCGCCCTTGAGCGCCTCATGTGCCACCTTCAGGCGCAGGCTCTCGGCCAGCTTGGTGCGCGCGTCTTCCATGGTCATCACCTGCTTCACCCGCAGGCGCAGGCCACCGGAGAAGTCGTCGTTGCTGACCTCGCCTTCGACCACCACCATGGCATCGGCCTGCAGCAAAGACTGTGCCGCCATGAATGAGTCAGCGAACAGCGAAGCTTCGATGCGCCCGGAGCGGTCATCCAGGGTGACGAAGCCCATCTTGTCGCCCTTCTTGTTCTTCATTACCCGCAGGGCAATGATCATGCCGGCGATAGTCTGGGTTTCGCGCGACGGCTTGAGGTCGATGATGCGTTGGCGAGCGAAACGGCGGATCTCGCTCTCGTACTCATCGATCGGGTGGCCAGTGAGGTACAAGCCAAGGGTGTCCTTCTCGCCCTTCAGGCGCTCCTTGAGGGTCAGCTCGCGCGCCTTGCGGTGGTTGGCATAGACGTCGACTTCCACCTCGTCGAACATGCTGCCGAACAGATCGACATGACCACTGTCGGCGGTGTGGGCCGCCTGCTCGGCAGCCTTGATGGCCTCACCCAGCGCCGAGAGCAAGGTTGCACGGTTGATGTCGATGTTGGCCTGATAGGCCTTGATTTCGTCATGGAAGTGCGGGCCCAGGCGGTCCAGTGCGCCACTGCGCACCAGCGCATCCAGGGTGCGCTTGTTGACCCGCTTGAGATCGATACGGTCGCAGAAGTCGAACAGGTCCTTGAACGGGCCACCTTGGGCTCGCGCCTCGACGATCGCTTCCACCGGGCCTTCACCGACACCCTTGATGGCGCCCAGGCCATAGACGATACGGCCATCGTTGTTGACGGTGAACTTGAAGTCGGAGAAGTTCACATCCGGCGCGTCGAGGCGCAGCTTCATGCTGCGCACCTCCTCGACCAGCACCACCACCTTGTCGGTGTTGTGCATGTCCGCCGACAACACCGCGGCCATGAATGGCGCCGGGAAGTGGGTTTTCAGCCAGGCCGTCTGGTAGGACACCAGGCCATAGGCGGCCGAGTGGGATTTGTTGAAGCCGTAGCCGGCAAACTTCTCTACCAGGTCGAAGATGTTACCCGCCAGATCGGCTTCGATATTGTTGGCCACGCAGCCTTCGATGAAACCACCGCGCTGCTTGGCCATTTCCTCGGGCTTTTTCTTACCCATCGCACGGCGCAGCATGTCTGCGCCGCCGAGGGTATAGCCTGCCATGACCTGGGCAATCTGCATCACCTGTTCCTGGTACAGGATAATGCCGTAGGTCGGTGCCAGTACCGGCTTGAGGCCTTCGTACTGGTAGTCCGCGTGCGGGTAAGCCAGCTCGGCGCGGCCGTGTTTGCGGTTGATGAAGTCGTCCACCATGCCCGATTGCAGCGGGCCCGGGCGGAACAGTGCCACCAGTGCGATGAGGTCTTCCAGGCAGTCGGGCTTGAGCTTCTTGATCAGCTCCTTCATGCCACGCGATTCAAGCTGGAATACCGCGGTGGTTTCGGCCTTCTGCAACAGCTCGAAAGTCTTGCGGTCATCCAGCGGGATGAAGTCGATATTGAGATCGGGCAGGTTCTTCTTGGCCTGCTCGCGGTTGATGATCTCCATCGCCCACTTGATGATGGTCAGGGTTCGCAGGCCGAGGAAGTCGAACTTGACCAGGCCGGCGGCCTCGACGTCGTCCTTGTCGAACTGGGTTACCAGGCCGCCACCCTCTTCGTCACAGGCGATCGGCGAAAAGTCGGTCAGTTTGGTCGGCGCGATAACCACACCACCGGCGTGCTTGCCGGTACCCCGGGTGACGCCTTCCAGCTTCAGCGCCATGTCCCAGATTTCGCGGGCGTCTTCGTCGCCCTTGAGGAAGTCGCGCAGGATTTCTTCCTGCTCGTACGCTTTCTCCAGGGTCATGCCCACTTCGAACGGGATCATCTTCGACAGGCGGTCGGCCAGGCCGTAGGACTTGCCCTGCACCCGCGCCACGTCACGCACCACCGCCTTGGCGGCCATGGTGCCGAAGGTGATGATCTGGCTCACCGCGTTGCGGCCATAGGCCTCAGCCACGTAGTCGATCACCCGGTCCCGGCCGTCCATGCAGAAGTCGACGTCGAAGTCGGGCATGGAAACACGTTCAGGGTTGAGGAAGCGCTCGAACAGCAGGTCGTAGGCCAGCGGGTCGAGGTCGGTGATCTTCAGCACGTAGGCCACCAGCGAGCCGGCACCCGAACCCCGGCCCGGGCCAACCGGCACGTCGTTGTTCTTGGCCCACTTGATGAAGTCCATAACGATCAGGAAGTAACCGGGGAAGCCCATCTGGATGATGATATCCAGCTCGAACTTCAGGCGGTCCAGGTAAACCTGGCGCTTCTCTTCGTAATTGGGCGTGGTCTCTTTGGGCCACAGTACCGCCAGGCGCTCTTCCAGGCCTTCGTGGGAAACGTGACGCAGGTAATCGTCGATACCCATGCCGTTGGGCGTGGGGAAGTCGGGCAGGAAGTACTTGCCCAGCTGCACCTGAATGTTGCAGCGCTTGGCAATCTCGACGGTGTTGGCGATGGCGTCGGGCAGGTCGCTGAACAGCTCGGCCATTTCCTCGGACGACTTCAGGTACTGCTGGTCACTGTAGCCACGCGGGCGGCGCGGGTCGTCAAGGGTCCAGCCCTCGCCAATACAAACGCGGGTTTCGTGGGCGTCGAAGTCGGACTGCTTGACGAAACGCACGTCGTTGGTGGCCACCAATGGGGCGCCAAGTTTGTCGGCCAGCGCTACTGCGGCATGCACGTACTCTTCGTCACGGGGGCGATTGGTGCGCTGCACTTCAACGTAGAAGCGCTCGGGGAACATGCCCATCCAGTCTTGCAGCAGGGCCTGGGCTTCTTCGTCCCGGCCGGACAACAAGGCCATACCGATATCGCCCTCCTTGCCGGCTGACAGGGCAATCAGGCCCTCGCTGGCGGGGGCGATCCATTCGCGCTGGAGGATAACCAGGCCGTTGCGCTGGCCATCGGTCCAGCCGCGCGAGATCAGCTCGGTGAGGTTGCGGTAACCCTGGGGGTCAGTCGCCAGGAAGCAGATGCGCGAAAGCGGGGCTTCCGGGTCTGCCCCGGCCAGCCACAGGTCGGCACCACAGATCGGCTTGATGCCCGCGCCCATGGCAGACTTGTAGAACTTCACCAGCGAGCACATGTTGCTCTGGTCGGTGATCGCCACCGCCGGCATGTTCATCCCGGCCAGCGCCTTGGCCAGCGGCTTGATCCGCACCAGGCCGTCGACCAGCGAGAATTCGGAGTGGACGCGCAGGTGAACGAAGGGAACCGACATGGAAGATCCTGTAGCAGTGCTTAACGACAAGGGCGGGATTGTAGCTTAAATGGGGATGGGATTTGGGGCTGCTTCGCAGCCCTTCGCGGGCACGCCCGCTCCCACAGAGACATCATCATCCTCGGGAACGGCGCTGCACCTGTGGGAGCGGGCGTGCCCGCGAAGGGGCCTGGCAGGTCAGATGAGGGAATCGGTGACGCCTTCGCGTGCTTCCCAGGCCGCCCGCACCGGGGCAAAGGAACGCCGATGAATGGGCGTAGGGCCCAGGCGCGCGAGCGCCTCAAGGTGCACCGGGGTCGGGTAACCTTTGTGCCCACCCATGCCATACCCCGGGTAGATCAGCTCGAACGCGCTCATCTCACGGTCACGGGTTACCTTGGCCAAGATCGAGGCAGCCGCAATAGCTGGCACCTGGCTATCGCCTTTGATCACCGGCGACGCCGGCACGGCCAGCTTCGGGCAGCGGTTGCCATCGATCAGGGCCAGCTTCGGCGTAATGTGCAGGCCTTCCACCGCACGCTGCATGGCCAGCATCGTGGCTTGCAGGATGTTCAGGCGGTCGATTTCCTCGACCTCGGCGCGGGCGATGCAGAAGCTCAGGGCCTTTTCACAGATCTCGTCGAACAGCGCCTCGCGCTTGGCTTCGGTGAGTTTCTTCGAATCGTTCAGGCCCAGGATCGGGCGCGCCGGATCAAGGATCACCGCCGCCGTCACCACCGCGCCGCACAGCGGGCCACGGCCCACTTCGTCGACGCCGGCGACCAGGTCTTCGACCAGGTTGAAGTCCAGTCCAAATTGCATGTCAGCGGTCCTTGAGCAAGGCCAGTACCGCCTCGGCCGCCTGATTGGAGGCGTCACGGCGCAGGGTGCGGTGAATTTCGTCGAAACGTTCGGTCTGCTGGCTGCCATCGCGCACCAGCGGCGCAAGGGTGTTGGCCAAGGCTTCGCTGGTGGCGGCGTCCTGCAACAGTTCGGGCACCAGTTCACGCTGGGCGAGCAGGTTTGGCAGGGACACGTAAGGGCTCTTCACCAGGCGCTTGAGAATCCAGTAGGTCAAGGGTGCAAGGCGGTAGGCCACCACCATTGGCCGCTTGTACAGCAGCGCTTCGAGGGTGGCTGTGCCCGAGGCGATCAGTACCGCATCACAGGCCGCCAGGGCCTGGTGCGACTGGCCATCGAGCAGGGTCAGTGGCAGCTGGCGCCCTTCGAGCATCTGCTCGACCTGGGCCCGCCGCGCGGCGTTGGCGCAGGGCAGCACGAAGTGCACGCCCGGCACCTGCTGCTGCAGGCGCTCGGCGGCCTCCAGGAACAAAGCCCCCAGGCGCCCTACTTCGCCGCCCCGGCTGCCCGGCATCAGTGCTACCACCGGCCCCTCGCCCAGGCCCAGCGCAGCACGTGCTGCCGGGCGGTCGGCCTCAAGGGGTATGGTGTCGGCCAGCGGGTGACCGACAAAGCGCACCGGCACGCCCTGCTCTTCATAGAACCGCGCCTCGAATGGCAGCAGGGTCAGCATCAGGTCGCAGCCTTCGCGAATCTTCAGCACGCGCTTCTGCCGCCAGGCCCAGACCGACGGGCTGACGTAGTGCACGGTCTTGATCCCGACCTGACGCAGTTTAAGTTCGATGTTGAGGGTGAAGTCTGGGGCGTCGATGCCAATGAAGACATCCGGCTTTTCGTCGATCAGTGTCTGGATCAGCAGCTTGCGGCGTTTGAGCAGCTCACGCAGGCGACCCAGCACTTCGACCAGGCCCATGACCGCCAGGCGTTCCATGGGGAAGTACGATTGCAGGCCTTCGGCTTCCATCAAAGGGCCGCCAACGCCAATGAAACGTACGTCAGGGTGGCGTGCCCTGAGGGCACGCATCAAGCCTGAACCAAGAATATCGCCGCTGGCCTCACCTGCGACCAAGGCTACGCAAAGCGGGGCCATGTCAGCGGGTGATGCCGCGGGCGGAATTCACGATCGACTGACGGAACAGTTCGACTTCAGGGTGCTTCGCGGCCATTTCGGCCAGTTCCTTGAGCGCGTCTTCGACGGTCAGGCCCTGACGATAGACAATCTTGTAGCAACGGCGCAGGACGTGGATCACCTCGTCGCTGAAACCGCGGCGGCGCATGCCCTCGAAGTTCATGCTGCGGGCTTCGGCCGGGCTGCCGAACACGGTGACGAAGGCCGGGACGTCCTTGCCGATCGCCGTGCCCATGCCGGAAAACGCGTGGGCACCGATATGGCAGTACTGATGCACCAGGGTGTAGCCGGACAGGATTGCCCAGTCGCCCACGTGCACATGGCCGGCCAGGGCCGTGTTGTTGACCAGGATGCAGTGGTTGCCGATGACGCTGTCGTGGCCGATGTGGGCATAGGCCATGATCAGGTTGTGGTCGCCCACGGTGGTTTCCGCACGGTCCTGAACGGTGCCGCGGTGAATGGTCACCCCTTCGCGGAACACGTTGTGATCGCCGATCACCAGGCGCGTCGGCTCACCCTTGTACTTGAGGTCCGGGGTATCTTCGCCAATGGAGGAGAACTGAAAGATACGGTTGTGCTTGCCGATGCGGGTCGGCCCTTTGAGCACAACATGCGGGCCGATAACGGTACCCTCCCCGATTTCCACATCGGGGCCAACGATCGACCAAGGGCCGACCTCGACACCATCGGCCAGCTTGGCCGACGGGTCGATAATGGCCCGAGGATCAATCGAATTCATAGGGAGCGTTCCGCGCATGTGATCTGTGCCGAGCAAACCGGTTTGCCGTCGACCAGGGCGCGGCATTCAAACTTCCAGATCATGCTCTTGCGGCTGAGGAACTTGGCTTCCAGCACCAACTGGTCACCCGGCAGTACCGGCTGGCGGAAACGCAACTTGTCGGAACCGACGAAGTAGTACAGGGTGCCATCAGCGGGCTTGGCATCGAGCATCTTGAAACCGAGGATGCCGGCCGCCTGGGCCATGGCTTCAATGATCAAAACGCCCGGCATGATCGGGTGCGCCGGGAAATGGCCGTTGAAGAACGGCTCGTTGATGCTGACATTCTTGTAGGCACGAATGCTCTGGGCCTCGAAGTCCAGATCCGTCACCCGGTCCACCAGCAGGAACGGGTAACGGTGAGGCAGGTATTCGCGAATCTCGTTGATGTCCATCATTTCGGGGGGAAGCCTGTAATAAGAATAGGGAGCGCAGGTGCTGACCACACGCTCCTTTAGCAATCCAAAGAGGAGCCAGCTAGCGACTGTTCACTCTTGCTCAGGGAATGGTATCAGCCTTCTGATGTCGGCAGGCCACCTGAGGTCACGGTATCGACGCGTTTTTCCAGCTGCTGAAGGCGCTTGGCCATGTCATCCAGCTGGCGGATACGCGCAGCGCTCTTGCGCCAGTCAGCCAAAGGCTGCATGGCTGTGCCGGATGAATAGGAACCAGGTTCAGTGATCGAACGGGTTACCATTGTCATCCCGGAAACAAATACGTTATCGCAAATATCAATGTGCCCTACCAGGCCCACGCCGCCGGCCAGCATGCAATGCTTGCCGATGCGCGTACTGCCGGAAATGCCCACGCAAGCGGCCATCGCCGTGTGGTCACCGATCTGCACGTTGTGGGCGATCTGGATCTGGTTGTCGAGCTTTACCCCGTCGCCGATCCGCGTGTCGGACAGCGCACCACGGTCGACGGCAGTATTGACGCCGATTTCCACGTCATCACCAATGGTGACGCCGCCGATCTGGGCGATCTTGCGCCAGATACCCTTCTCATTGGCAAAGCCGAAGCCTTCGCCGCCGATCACAGCACCCGACTGAATGACCACGCGCTTGCCGATGCTGACGTCGTGATACAACGTTACCCGCGGCGCCAGCCAGCCGCCTTCACCTACAACGCAACGCGCACCGATGAAGCAATGCGCGCCGATGCTGACATCAGCCTCGATACGCGCACCGCTTTCGATCACCGCGAACGGCCCGATGCTGGCGCTGGCGTCCACCTGCGCGTCCCCAGCCACCACGGCGCTGGGATGGATTCCCGCCACAGCCTTGGGTTTGGGGTCGAACAGGTGGGAAATACGCGCATACGCCTGGTACGGGTCGGCCACGATCAGGGCATTGCCAGCGAAACTTTCGGCATCCGCAGCCTTGAGCAATACCGCACCCGCCTGGCAGTTATCCAGGTACTTGCGGTACTGCGGGTTGGCGAGGAAGCTCAATTGACCGGGGCCTGCCTCCTGCAAGGTGGCCAGCCCGGTAATCTGCAAAGCCTCGGGCCCCTTGAGGGTGGCACCGAGGGCCTCGGCCAGCTGGCCTAGCGTCATGGTCACACTCATATCAACGGGCTTGGTTCATGCGCTCGATGACCTGGCGGGTGATGTCGTACTGAGGTTTGACATCGATGACCGCACCACGCTCGAGGACCAGGTCGAAACCGCCCTTCTTGATCACTTCCTCGACAGCGCCATCCAGCTTCGGCTTCAGTTGCTTGAGCATGTCGCGGTCAGCAACGGCTTTGGCTTCGTTGAGTTCCTTGGACTGGAACTGGAAGTCACGAGCCTTTTGCTTGAACTCGAGCTCCAGGCGCTCACGCTCCTGCTGCTGCATCTTGTCGCCACCCTTGATCAGGCGGTCCTGGATGCCCTTGGCGCTGCTTTCCAGGCTTTTCAGCTTGGTCAGTTGCGGACCGAACTTCTTCTCGGCATCAACCGCGTATTTCTTGGCGGCATCCGATTCGAGCAGGGCCATCTGATAGTTCAGCACGGCAACCTTCATTTCGGCGAATGCCGGGGTGGCGACCAGCGCCGCGGCCACTACGGCCAGTTGAGCCAATTTACGCACGATGCACTCCTGGATAAACCGTTGTCGTTAAGCAGGGGCCGACCTTAGAAGGTCTGGCCCAGAGAGAATTGGAACACCTGGGTATCGGCGTCGTCCGGCTTCTTGATTGGCATCGCCAGGCTGAAGCTCAACGGGCCCAGCGCGGTGATCCAGGTTACGCCCAGGCCGACCGAACTGGCCATGTCCGAGAATCCGACCTTCGCGCAGTCAGGCTTGCTGCCGCAATTGGTATCGAACACGTTACCCACGTCCCAGAACACGGAGGTGCGCAGCGAACGCTGGTCTTTGACGAACGGCAGCGGGAACAGCAGCTCGACACCGCCCTGCACCAGCACGTTACCGCCGAACGGCAACGGATCCTGGTCCGGGTCGGCGATGGTGCCTGGCTTGCCACCAGCAGCCTCACCGCGGCTCGGGGTACTGCGTGGGCCCAGGCTGCTGTCCTTGAAGCCGCGGACGGAGTTGAAACCACCCGCGAAGTAGTTCTCGTAGAACGGCAGGCCAGAGGTGCTGCCGTAACCATCACCATAGCCCAGCTCGGTGTGCAGGCGCAGGGTGTAGTCGTTGTTGATCGGCTGGAACAGCTGGCCACGGTAGTCGAGCTTGAAGAACGACAGGTCGCTACCCGGAATGGTGGATTCCAGGGTCAGGCTTTGCGAGTGACCACGGGTGGCCAGTACGCCTTTGTTCAGGGTCGACTCGGACCAGCCGATCGAGGCCTTGAAGTTCAGGAAGTTGTCGCCTTCCTGTTCGAGGAAGTCGAAGATCTCGTCGACGGTGTATTTGCCGGTCTTGATCTTGTCCTGCTGCACGCTCAGGCCGTAGGTAAGGCGCGAGGTTTCGCTGATCGGGTAGCCCAGGCTCACGCCGGCACCGTAGCTGTCTACCGCATAGCTGGCCACGTCGACATCGAGGTCGTCGTAGTCGGTGCTACGGTAGAAGGCGTTGTAGCCCAGGCTGACGCCATCGGCAGTGAAGTAGGGGTCAACGAAACCGAAGTTGTAGCGGGTCTGGTATTCCGAACGGGTCAGGCCGATGGACACCTTGTTACCGGTACCGAGGAAGTTGCTCTGGCTGATCGAACCACCGAGGATCAGGCCGGCGCTCTGGGCGAAACCGACGCTGGCGGTGATCGAGCCGGAGGCTTGCTCTTCGACGCTGTAGTTGACGTCGACCTGGTCGTCAGTGCCGGCTACCTGCGGGGTCTCGACGTTGACTTCCTTGAAGAAGCCCAGGCGCTCCAGACGGGTCTTGGACTGGTCGATCAGGTAGGTCGAAGCCCAGCCACCTTCCATCGCTGCGGATGATCTCGTCCAGGTTGCCAGCGATGGGGGCGGGCTCCCAGGGGGCATCGGCGCTGATGTACAGCAGTGAGCCATTGGGGGCTACGCGGTACTGGCTGTGCCACTCGTAGGCCGGTGCGCTATGGCGCTTGATCAGCAGGTAGAGAAAGCCTTCGCGCAGGGGGCGGATGGCGTAGCTGGAATGCGTCATCTCGCCGACGTCCTGGAACGGGCTGAGATAGCTTGGCAGTTTGGGCAGACGGGCGCGTTGTGCCGGGTTGCCGCCGATGGCGGCGTAGCGCAGGGGCATGACGCATTTCGCGACGCAGCACTTCGTCTTCGGTCTTGGTGTTGCCGCGGTAGTTGATGCGGTTGACGTAGGCACGCTTGCCCGGGTCGACCACGAACATGATGTCGACCGTTGAGGGGGGCGGGCTCCCAGGGGGCATCGGCGCTGATGTACAGCAGTGAGCCGTTGGGTGCTACGCGGTACTGGCTGTGCCACTCGTAGGCCGGTGCGCTATGGCGCTTGATCAGCAGGTAGAGAAAGCCTTCGCGCAGGGGGCGGATGGCGTAGCTACAATTCGAAGCGGCGGGTGCAGTTGGCGACGGGGCTGTTGCGCAGGGCGGGGCGATAGCCGGTGGTGATGCGCCTGCACAGCTCGAGGGTTTCGCTCAAAGAATCCATGAGTACGTTCCATCTGTAAGGATGATGTATCGCATCAATCGATTTCCTTAGGTTTTTTGGGCGTCCGCGGTTTGCGCAGTTTTTTCTCAGGCCGCTTGCCGGGTTTGAGCTGCCAGCGATCGGCGTTGGCGAGCAGGCGCTCCTGGATTGCGGGTGGGTAGTCGCCGAGGGTGGTTACAGGCGGCACGGGTTTGCCCGGCATGCCGGCCTCGCGGATTACTTTCGGCCAGCGCGGTCGCCAGCACAGCAACAGGCTGAGCCAGTGCCCGGTGCCGACGATGACGAAGGCGGGCCAGACCATAGGCACGCCGTTGACGTTGGCGAAGGTGTAGCCTTCGTTGCCCAGCCGACGGGTGATCAGCTCGGAAGTAGTAGTCATCACCTTGCGCGAGAATACCTGGCCCGACTGCACCAGCAGCAGCGACTTGACCTGGTCTTCCGGCACTTTCAGGTCACCGGACAGCTTCACGTCGCGAACGGTGTACTTCTCGCCTTCGTTGATGTTGACGGTGATGTAGACGTGTTTCTTGTCTGGCGTGATGGACACCTGGGTGGAGGCGATGTCCATGTTGATGTAGCCGCGGTCCAGGTAGTAGGAACGCAGGCGCTCCAGGTCACCGGACAGTTTTTCGCGGGCGTACTTGTCGTCGTTCTTGAAGAACGACAGCCAGTTGGTGGTCTTCAGCTCGAACAGCTGGCCCAGGGTGTCATCATCGAACACGTTGTTGCCAACGATGTTGATGTGCTGGATGGCAGCGACGGTGCCTTCGTTGATCTTGATCTTCAGCGCCACGCGGTTGCGCGGCTGCGGCACCACTTCGGCGTCGACCTCGGCCGAATAGCGGCCCTGGGCCACGTACTGGCGCTGCAGCTCGTTACGCACACCTTCGAGGGTGGCACGCTGGAAGATCTCGCCTTCGGCCAGGCCCGATTGCTTCAGGCCCTTCATCAGGTCTTCGGTGCTGATCGCCTTGTTGCCTTCGATCTCGATGCTCGACACCGACGGGCGCTCGACCACGTTGATGATCAGCACATTGCCATCGCGGTTCAGCTGGATGTCCTGGAAGAACCCGGTCTTGAACAGGGAGCGGGTCGAATCCACCAGGCGGCGGTCATCGGCCTGATCGCCGACGTTCAGCGGCAAGGCACCGAAGACACTGCCAGCGGAAACCCGCTGCAGGCCGTTGACGCGGATATCGGAGATGGTGAAGGACTCGGCGTGAACTTCAGCGATCATCAGTGCGGACATGACCGCAGTTAGCAGCAGACGTTTCATGAAGTCCTTTTATTCCAACTGGCAATAAACAACCTGCCGCGACAACGCGGCAGGTTCGCAATTGAGCGAAGCTTTATAGTCGACCCAGATCGTTGATCAGGGCGAGCAACATCACCCCTATGACCAAACTGATACCGATCTGGACCCCCCAACCTTGCACCCGATCTGACAGCGGACGACCGCGCGCCAACTCGACCAGGTAAAACAGCAAATGCCCCCCATCCAGTACCGGGATGGGCAGCAAGTTAAGAACCCCCAGGCTTATGCTCAGGTAGGCCAGGAAATTCAGGAAATCCCCCACGCCGGACTGGGCTGAAGCGCCCGCCACTTTAGCAATGGTTATCGGTCCACTCAAGTTTTTTACCGAGAGCTCCCCGAACAGCATTTTCTTCAGCGATTCAAGGGTCAGCACGCTCATGTTCCAGGTGCGGGACAAGCCCTCACCCACCGCCTCGAGTGGGCCGTAGCTGATTTCGCGGAGCATGCTGGCAGGCCATTCGCCACCTTTTACCCCGGCGCCAAGATAGCCACCGGCAGCCTTGCCCTCACCCTTGCGTGCCAGGGTCACCGGCACATCCAGGGCAGCGCCGTCGCGCTCCACACGCACGACCACATTGGCATCCGGGCGGGCACGCACGCTGTCGACGACCTGCTGCCATTCCGTCACCGGCACGCCATCGACGCTCAGCAGCTTGTCGCCTGTCTTGAGGCCCGCTGCGGCAGCCGGCCCCTTCGGATCAATCTCGGCGAGCACCGGCACCATCGCCGGGCGCCAAGGGTGCAGCCCCAAGGACTGGATAGGGTCCGGCTCGTCAGCGCCCTTGAGCCAGCTGTCCAGCTTGACCTGCAGCTGGCGCTCGGCCGTGGCGCCTTCGTCGCGCACGCCAACCTGCAACGTGCCGCTCTCGCCCAGGCGACGAACCAGCTGCAGATTGACCGCCGACCAACCGTTGGTCGACTTACCGTCGATAGAAACGATTTCCTGACCTGCGGTCAGCCCGGCCGATGCTGCCAGGCTGCCAGCATCGACCGTACCGATCACGGGACGGACCTGCTGGGTACCCAGCATCGCCAGCACCCAGAAGAACAGGATGGCCAGCAGGAAGTTGGCAATCGGGCCCGCCGCGACAATCGCGATACGCTGGCCCACGGACTTGCGGTTGAACGACTGATCAGCCAGCGCAGGCGGTACATCGCCCTCGCGCTCGTCGAGCATCTTCACGTAGCCGCCCAGCGGAATTGCTGCGACCACAAATTCGGTGCCATGGCGGTCATGCCAACGCAGCAGCGGCGTGCCGAAGCCCACCGAGAAGCGCAGCACCTTGACGCCGCAGCGGCGTGCCACCCAGAAGTGGCCGAATTCATGGAAAGTGACCAGCACACCCAAAGCGACGAGGGTGCCGATAATCATGTAGAGCGCTGTCATGTCCATCTCCGAATGATGTTCAGCGGGCCGGCATCATGCCAACCCCCTCACGAACCTGGGCGGGCTTGCATCAGCGACCGTGACGCCTCAGCCACTCACGGGAAAGCTCCCGGGCACGCTGGTCGGCGGCGAACACCGCGTCCAGCGACGGCAGCGGCACGACGGGCTCCTGATCGAGCACCTGTTCGATCATACCCGCGATCTCCGGGAAGCGGATACGCCGCTCAAGAAATGCCTCGACCGCCACTTCGTTGGCCGCATTGAGTACGGCGGGGGCGACGGGTCGAGTCCACCAGGCGGCGGTCATCGGCCTGATCGCCGACGTTCAGCGGCAAGGCACCGAAGACACTGCCAGCGGAAACCCGCTGCAGGCCGTTGACGCGGATGTCGGCGATCCTGAAGGGGGAGGCCTGAACCAGCGAGGCTTTAAGCAACAGGATGGAGAGCAACAGGCGCGGGTAGTTCATCGGGGGTTCCAGACAAGCGGATTCGGAGGGGAGCAAGCGCGGGCAACCCGCTAGCAGCGGGCGATGAGGATACGGGCGGGCTGTGTACGGCGCGGTTAGCCGAGGGTAAAGATGTGTAAAGTCCGACCGGCCGGCGGTGACAGTGCCGGCCTGCGGGGCGATCATTACCGCCCCTGCAATTGCGATATCTGGCCCCGATGATCCCTGTGCTGCTGGTCGACGACGACCGCGAACTGACTGAAATGCTCTCTTTGTACCTGGCGCGCGAAGGCTTCCAGGCCACGGCGGTGGACACCGGTGAAGAGGGCGAGACCCAGGCGTTGTCCGGTAACTTCCAGGTGGTGGTGCTGGACGTGATGCTGCCGGGTATCTCTGGCATCGAGGTGTTGCGGCGGGTGCGTGCACGCAGCCAAGTGCCGGTGCTGCTGCTGACCGCCCGTGGCGACAATATCGACCGTATTGCCGGCCTTGAGCTGGGGGCCGATGACTATGTGCCCAAGCCCAGCTCCCCGGGTGAACTGGTAGCACGCCTGCGGGCGATACTGCGCCGGGTGCAGCCGCAACCGACGGGCGAGGCCAGTGCGCCCGAGCACGTGCGCACGGGTGCATTGAAAATGTGGCCGGGCCGTCGTGAGGCGCACTGGGGCGAAGCCACGCTGGAGCTGACCGGTTCGGAGTTCAGCCTGCTCGAAGCGTTGGCCCGCCAGGCTGGCCAGTTGGTCAGCAAGCAGGACCTGTCACTCAATGCCTTGGGCCGGCCGTTAACCCGTTACGACCGGCGCATCGACGTGCACGTGAGCAGCATCCGGCAAAAGCTCGGCCCGCGTGCCGACGGCAGCAGCTGGATCCAGAGCGTGCGTGGCATGGGCTACATGCTGATTGTCGAATGATGCGCCGGCGCCTGTTCTGGAAGCTGTTCCTGGCGTTCTGGCTGGCCAACTGCCTGACTTTCCTGGTGGGTGCCGGCGCCTTCATGCTCAATGACTGGCGTGGCGATACCCCGGCGCTGCGTTCGCTGTTGGCCACCGAACTGCAGGTACTGCAGCGTTATGGTGAGCAGGCCGGCCGGCAGTTGCTGGAGGTGTCGCCGCAGCCGCCGGATGTACAAGTGGGCCTTTACGACAGCCAGGGCCAGTTGCTGGCAGGCAAGGCGGTGCCGGTCGCGCGTTTCGAGCAGGCATTGAACGACAGCGAAGGTCGCCCGCTGGTGCTGCGTGCTTCGGTGGCCACGGTGCTTGGCGAACCGCCGCGCCCGCGCGGCATGGGCCCGCTGTTTACCGGCACGCTGATGAGTGCGCTGTTTGCCTTCCTGTGCAGCCTGTACCTGACTCGCCCGTTGGCCTGGCTACGCGAAGCCATGGGCCAGGTGGCCCAGGGCCGGTTCGATGTGCGCGTGAAACCCAGGTTGGGCAAGCGCCGCGACGAGATCGTCGAGCTGGCCGAGGACTGCGACCGCATGGCCGGCCAGCTCAAGGCCCTGGTGCAGGCGCAGCAGAACCTGCTGCACGATATTTCCCACGAACTGCGCTCACCGCTGACCCGCATGCATGCTGCCATCGGCCTGATGCGTCAACAGCCCGACCGGCACGACATGCTGGAGCGGGTGGAGCGCGAGTCACGGCGCATGGACGACCTGATCGAGCAGCTACTGACCCTGGCCCGCGCCCAGGCTCGGCAGGGTGACAGCGACTTTGCCACTGTCGATGTGGTAGAGCTGCTGGCGCAGATCGTCGAAGACGCCCGTTTCGAGGCGGGCATGAAGCAGTGCCAGGTGTCCTTGCAAGCCCAGGGCGCGTTTCTCATCCATGGGCATGAAGAGCTGCTGTACCGGGCGTTCGAGAACATCATCCGCAACGCCGTGCGCTACACCGCAGCCGGCACAGAGGTGTTGGTGGAGGCCGCGCTGGCGCCGGGCGGGCAATGGTTCCAGGTCTGTGTCAGTGATCACGGTCCGGGCGTAGACCCGGCGCGGCTGAAGCGCATCTTCGAGCCGTTTGACCGAGGTACCGACAGCAGCGACGATGGTTTTGGCCTGGGCCTGGCGATTGCCCAGCGCGCCATTACCCTGCATGGCGGCAGCATCACCGCGCAGGCCGCAGCCAGCGGCGGGCTGCGGGTGCGCATCGAGCTGCCGCAAGCCAGCGCTATTTGAAACCGGTCACCGCGTGGGGGACGTAAGGGGTCTGCAAGCGTGCCACCTCGTCCTCGCTCAGTTGCAGTGACAACGCGCCCAGTGCATCGTCCAGATGCGCAGGCTTCGAGGCGCCGACGATCGGGGCGCTAACGCCGGTTTTACCCAGTACCCATGCCAATGCCACCTGGGCCATCGGCACGCCCCGTTCGCCGGCGATCTGCTCGACCACGTCGATCACCCGGCCGTCTTCCACCTCGGTCTTTTCATAGAACGACTGGCCGGATACATCGCTGCGCGTGCGTGCGGTCTGCTGCCCGTGCGGCCGGGTCAGGCGCCCGCGGGCCATCGGGCTCCAGGGCATCAGGCCGACGCCCTGGTCCAGGCACAGCGGGATCATCTCGCGTTCTTCCTCGCGGTAGATCAGGTTGAGGTAGTTCTGCATCGACACGAAACGGCTCCAACCGTTGCTGGCCGCTACCTGCTGTGCCTTGGCGAACTGCCAGGCGTACATCGACGATGCACCGATGTAGCGGGCCTTGCCGGCCTTGACCACGTCGTGCAGGGCCTCCATGGTCTCCTCGATGGGGGTGTGGTAGTCCCAGCGGTGGATCTGGTAAAGGTCGACGTAGTCGGTGCCCAGGCGGGTGAGGCTGGCGTCGATGTTGGCCATGATCGCCTTGCGCGACAAACCTTGCTCATTGGGCCGGCTGGCGCCTTCCCACATGTTGGCCGGGAAGAACACCTTGGTGGCGATCACGGTTTCTTCCCGGCGGGTGAATTCTTTCAGCAGTTTGCCGAGGATGATTTCCGAAGTACCCGCGGAATAGCTGTTGGCGGTGTCGAAGAAATTGATGCCTTGCTCGACGGCATGGCGAATGATGGGCCGGCTGGCGTCTTCGCCCAAGGTCCAGGGGTGAGTGCCGGCGTCGGGTTCGCCGAAGGTCATGCAGCCCAGGCACAGCCTGGAAATGTCCAGCCCGGTGCTACCCAGCTTTACGTATTGCATCGTCGTCTCCTTCAAGGGCGTTAGTGTGGGCGTTAGCCTAACGCTGGCAGCCTTGCGCGAAAATTCCGTATTGATGCAGGTCCAATCCGCAAAAATTCACAAGCGCAGTAACGGCCGCACCTGTTGCTGGAGGAAGTCGGTAACTGCCTTGATCCGTGGTGTGGCCCGCACGTCCTCATGCACTGCCAGCCAGATTTCGATGCTCATGGTCTGCTCGGCGCGGCCAGCTTCCTTCAAGCCGTGCTCCTGCGCCATGAACGCGGGCAGGCAGGCGATACCGATGCCGCCGGCGCAGGCCTGGGCCTGGATGCGCAAGTCATTACTGTGTAGCGCGAAGGGCTGCTGGCCCGCCTGGCGGTTCAGCCATTGCTGTTGTGGGGAACTGGCCTGGGACTCGTCGTAGCCGATGTAGCGCCAGGCCGTCGCACTGGCCAGGTAGCTGGCCGAGGCGTACAGCCGGTAGTCCAGGTGCCCCAGCAGGCTGACCACCAAGGTCGGCTCTGTCGGCCTGGCCAGGGCGATGCTGATGTCGGCTTCGCGGCGGGCCAAGGAAGCTTTTGATTTGCTGCCTACCAGCTTCAGGCGCAACTGCGGATGGCGCTGGTACAACTCGCCGAGACGCCGGGCGACGATGCTGCCTAGCAATGCTGGTGGTGCCGACAGCACCACTTCGCCTTCCACCGCCTGCTGGCCGGCACTGGCGAAATGCTCCAGCGCGAAGGAGGACAGGGCCATCTGCTCGGCAAGTTCGGCAACGCGTCGGCCTTCGTCGGTGAGCGCATAGGCGCGGGGGCGCCGGTCGACCAGCTTGAGCTTGAGCGAGGCTTCGAGCGAAGCGATGCGCCGGGCCACGGTGGCGTGGTCGACGCCCAGGGCCTTGGCGGCGGCGGACAACGATCCGGCCGAGGTGAAGGCAGAGAAATGGCGCAGGTCTTCCCAATCGAACATGAGTGGCTCGGCAGTGATGGGTGCAGAAAGGGGTAGGGTAGCGCTTTCTGCGGCCAGGGGGCCGCGATAGGGCTTTAACTTGTGAGGGTGGGCACGAACATTCCGGTCTTCACATTGCTCATCGACACCAGCGTCTTGAAGCGTTTGGCGTTGTTGTTTTCGAAGAACAGCTCGCGGGTCAGCTGGGTGTACTGCTCCATGTGCCGCACCAGCATGATCAGCACGAAATCGCACCCCCCGGCCACGTAGTAGCACTGCTGCACCTGAGGGCAGGCGAGGAAGGTGCGCTTCATCTCGTCCAGCAGGTCCAGCCGCTCGTTCTCCACTTCAACCTCGGTGATCACGGTCAGGGTGTAACCCAGCTGCTCGGCGTTCACCTGCGCCACCGTGCCGCGAATCACGCCGTCGGCCGACATCTTCTTCAACCGCCGGTTGACCGCCGCCGATGACAGGTTGACCTGCGCACCCAGGTCGAGCTGGGAACTACTGGCGTCGCGCTGCACCGCATCGAGCAGGGCCAGGTCGAAGTGATCGAGGGGCATGAACGTAACTCCGTTGATAAACACTGCTGAAGGCCGGAAAAACGTAATGAAATTGCATGTAGCGGCCGAAAATCAAGTTTTTCGTACGTCCAAAGCAAATAGAATTCTCCCACGAACAAAGCAGTGGTGCTTCGCCATGGCACTGCATCCAGGGAGAAACGGTTGATGAATGCAAGCATCTCACTGCAACTGAACGGCCCTTTGCTGCTGCAGCAGATTCGTTTACTCGGGCAGGTAGGCGCCGATGCCACCCACGGTGGGCGCACCCGCATTGCGCTGACTGATGCCGAAAAGGCCGGCCGCGACCTGCTGGTCGGCTGGATGCGCGAGCTTGACCTTGATGTGCAGGTCGACCGTATCGGCAATATCTTCGGCACCTTGCGCGCAGCCGATGACCACGGTGAGCAACGCCCATTGATGATGGGGTCGCACATCGACACCGTGACCAACGCCGGTGCCCTGGATGGCTGCTACGGCGTGCTGGCCGGGCTGGCGGTGATCCGCGCCTACCGCGATGCCGGGCGCTTGCCCGAGCGTTCACTCACGGTTGGCGCCTTTACCAACGAGGAGGGCGTGCGCTACCAACCCGACATGATGGGCTCGCTGGTGTACGCCGGCGGCCTGCCGCTGCAGCAGGCGCTGGATACCCTGGGCACCGACGGTACGCGGCTTGGTGATGAACTGGCGCGCATCGGCTATGCCGGCGCACTGGAGCCTGGGGCCATCGTGCCGCACGAATACCTCGAGCTGCACATCGAGCAGGGGCCGATCCTCGAAGCCGAGAACACCCTGATTGGTGTGGTCGAGAACCTGCAGGGCATTTCCTGGCAGCAGGTGGAGGTGAAGGGCCATGCCAACCATGCCGGCACCACACCCACCCACCTGCGCCATGACGCAGGCTTCGTGGCCAGTGCCATCGTCACCGAACTGCGCGCCATGGCCGTGGACTCCGGCACCACCTTGGCTACGGTTGGCTGTATGCAGTTCGAGCCGAATGTAATAAACGTCATTCCACGCAAGGCCACGTTCACCGTCGACCTGCGCGACCCGGACGAAACCTGCCTGGCACACGCTGAAAACCGCCTGAGCCACTACCTGCAGGCGCTTGCCGAGCGCGAAGGGGTCAGCATCAGCACCGAGCGGCTGGTGCGCTTCGAGCCGGTCAGCTTCGATGCGGATCTGGCCGATGCGATCGAAGCCTCGGCGCAGCGTTTTGGCTTCAGCCACCGGCGCATGACCTCTGGCGCCGGCCACGATGCGCAAATGATCGCCCGCATCGCCCCGGCCGCGATGATCTTTGTGCCCAGCCAGGGCGGTATCAGCCACAACCCGCGCGAGCATACCGATAATGAGCAGCTGATCCAGGGGGCACAGGTGCTGCTGGATGTGGTGAACCGTCGCCTGTTGCACGCCTGATTTCCACTGAAATTTCCCGCCCGCTGAAGCCTGGCTGCAGCGGCGTGGGCTTCCTGTTGCCTGTAGAAAGGAGTACCGCATGTTTGTTTCCAACCCCAAGGCTGGTCGGCAGCCATACCCCCAAGCGCTGCAAGCAGTGATGAGCATCGCCAAGGCCGAGGAAAGCCGCCAGTGGCTCGCCGGCTGGTCCCGTCTGACCGCCGGTGCCACGCCGTTGTATGCCTTGCCTGACCTGGCCGCGGAACTGGGCGTGGCCCAGGTGTCGGTCAAGGACGAGTCGGTACGTTCCGAGCTGGGTAGCTTCAAGGCCCTCGGTGCGCCGATTGCCCTGGTTCGCCTGATTCTGCGCACCTTCCCCGAACAGCCGTTCGACCCGCGTGGCTTGCTGGAGGGCCGCCATGCAGACCTGTTGGCCCACTTCACCGTTGTCAGCGCCACCGACGGCAACCACGGCAAGGGCCTGGCGGCTGCCGCGCAGAGTATCGGCTGCCGCTGCGTGATCGTGCTGCATGCCAATGTCAGCATCGAGCGCGCGCAGGCGATTGCCGCCTATGGCGCAAAGATCGTGCGCATTGCCGGCAACTACGACGAGTCGGTCGTGCACGCCGCCGAGCTGGCGGCCAGCCATGGCTGGACGGTGGTTTCCGATACTTCCTATGAAGGCTATGAGGTGATCCCGCGTGATGTGATGCAGGGCTACGGCACCATCGCGGCGGAAATCATCGAAGCCGCGGCCGGGCAGCCGCCGTTCACGCATGTGTTCCTGCAAGGCGGGGTAGGTGGCCTTGCAGCCGGCATCGTCAGCTACCTGTGGGAGCACTTTGCCGAGCAACGTCCGCTGTTCGTCATGGTCGAGCCCGAACAGGCGGACTGCCTGTACCAGAGTGCCTTGCTGGGCAAACCGGCCAGGGCGACGGGCTCGGTGGATTCGATAATGGCGGGCCTTGCCTGTGGCGAAACATCACCACTGGCCTGGCGCTTCCTTGAATCGAGCGTGGATTACTTCATGACCATCAGCGACGACCAGGCGGTCGCCGCCATGCGCCGCCTGGCGGCCGGCAGTGCCCGCGATATTCCGTTGGTGGCGGGTGAGTCCAGCGTCGCAGGCCTGGCCGGGCTGATCCAACTGGTCAAGAGCGCCCGTGTAGCCACCGACCTGGGCCTGAACGGCGATGCCCGTGTCCTCTTCATCAGCACCGAAGGCGCCACCGCCCCAGGCGTCTACGCCGACCTGCTGGGTGAATCGGCCGGCTCGGTGCTGGCGCGCCAGCAGGCCTGGATCTGAAACTTGCGCTCACAGGGCATACGAATGACGCTCCCTGGAGCGCTGTGCATCAATCAGTGGCCGCCTTTCATCCGTCGCGCCACCAGATAGATGCCCAGGCCAACCAGCGCAGTCGCCGCGCCGATATACCCGGTGCTGGTCCAGCCCATACCGGCGGTAATCGCCATGCCACCCAGCCACGGCCCCAGTGCATTGGCCAGGTTGAACGCGGCATGGTTCGACGCCGCCGCCAGGCTCGGCGCTTCATGGGCAATGTCCATCAAGCGGATCTGCAGCGGCGCTGCCAGGGCAATCATGGTCCCCACCAGGCCGATGCCCAACAGCAGGCTCCACAGCGCCTGGGCGGCGAAGGTGAAGAACAGCAGCACGGCGATCGACCACACCAGCACCAGCCCCACGGCGCGGAACTGCAGGCGGTCGAACAGTTTGCCGCCGGCGATGTTGCCAACGATGCCGCCCACCCCGAACGCCGCGAGGCCGAACGGAATCCACTGGGGCGACACCTGGGTCACCTGCAGCATGGTCGGCGCCAGGTAGCTGAAGACCGTGAACATGCCGGCAAAGCCGATCGAGGCGATGGCCAGCGCCATCCATACCTGCGGGAGGGTGAAGGCTTGCAGCTCCTTGCGTGGGTCGCTGCGCACTTCGTCCTGGGGCTGGGGCACGAAGCGCCACACCAGGGCGATGGTGCACAACGCGATCGCGCCAACCAGCACGAACGCCGAGCGCCAGCCGAAGAACTGGCCCAGGTAGGTCGCCACCGGGTTGCCGAGCAACATGGCCAGGGTCAGGCCCATCATCACCCGGGCAACGGCACCTGCACGCTGGTCTTTGGCCACCATGCTCGATGCGACCACAGCGGCAATACCGAAGTAGGCGCCGTGGGGCAGGCCGCTGATGAAGCGGAAGGCAACCAAGCCACCGAACGAGGGGGCGAAAGCGGTCGCCAGGTTGCCCAGGGCATACAGTGCCATCAGCAGCAACAGCATGTGCTTGCGCAACAGCCGGGCACCGAGAATAGCCAGTGTCGGGGCGCCAACCATTACCCCCAGCGCGTAGGCGCTGATGGCATGGCCCACCTGGGGCTCGCTCAATTGCAGGTTGCTGGCGATGTCGGGCATCAGCCCCATGATGGCGAATTCGCCGGTGCCGATGGCAAAGCTGCCCAGCGCCATGGCGGCTTCCATCTTCGCGACGGTGCTTTTACTGGGGAGAGGGGGTAGTTCCTGGACTGACATCTGTATCCCTATTGAAACATGCTGAAACGTTCAAGGCGGGATCATAGTCAATCTTTGACGGCAACGTCGAGGAAGCTGACCGGCTTCCTCGCACGACTGTCGGCGTCAGGCGGGTTCTGCCAGCGGGCTGGCAAAGGCCTCGGGAGCGGCTTGAAGTCGGGCCTGCAACTGGTCAACGTAGGCCTGGGCGTGGTGCATGTCAGCAAACGACACGGGGTGCCCGTCGATGATCACTTTGCAGCCTGCGTCCTGCTCGTTGCGTACGATTTCAATCTTCATGCCGGCTCCTTGATGTTGTTCTGGCGCGGGCGAGAATAGCTTGATTAGCTGCCTAATGAAAATGAAATAACCGCTCTAGCAAGCTGCTTACAGCCATCTTGGCCAAATCGGTAATGCCGGCCCTGGTAGGAGCGGCCTTGTGTCGCGACAGGGGTGCGAAGCGCCCCCAGGATTTGAGCATCAAGCAGGACTAGTCGGCGCTGCTCAGCAGCCCAGTAGCGCCCTGATTGTTACCGTGTCAAAGGATTGAGTACAAATGTACTCCTGACGGGTTCAGCGCTGTTTACCCTGCACATAGCTGAAATGCCGGGATTCTATGGCAGCCTGTATGCCTGCTCTTTTAGACTGCCGCCTGCGTGTGCCGACATCCGGCCCGCTTGGTCGATAAGGTTGTCTGCGTGAATGCTGGCGTACGTTTTCCTGGGCCCTTGGGCATTTTCTGGCTAGGCCTGCTGCAAATCCTGGTGTGGGGTGGTTCGTTCTTCCTGCTGGCAGTGATGGGCAAACCGATCCTGCGCGAGACCGGTTGGCACAGCGGCTGGGTGTACGGGGCGCTGTCGCTGGGCTTGATGGTTTCGGCGTTGCTGGCGCCGCTGTCCAGCCGCCTGGTGGCGCGTTATGGCGGGCGCCCTCAACTGGCTGCCAGCGGCATGCTGGTGGGGCTGGGATTGCTGGTGGTTGCCAACTGCCACAGCCTGCAAGTGTTCCTGCTGGCCTGGGTGATCATCGGCGCGGGCATGGCAATGGGGCTGTATGAAGCGCTGTTTGCCACCCTCGGTGCCTTGTATGCGGAACGGGCGGGCCGGGCGATTACCGGTATTACCCTGATTTCCGGGTTTGCCACCACTGTGACCTGGCCGATCGTGGCCCTGGCCATCGAACATCTGGGCTGGCGCTCGGCCTGTACGGCCTATGCGCTGGTGCTGATCGTTGCGGTGGCGCCGCTGTACCTCTGGGTGTTGCCGGCAGGCCAGCCGCAGCGCAAGGCCCAGGGCATGATGGCGACGAGCGATCTGCCTGTGGACCGCCGCCTGTACTGGCTGCTGACCGCGATCTTCGCCATTGGCGCGATCATCATGACTGCCGTTTCGGTGCAACTGGTGTCGGTACTGCAGGGCCAGGGCCATTCACTGGCGGCTGCCATTGGCCTGAGTGCCTTGCTCGGGCCAAGCCAGGTGGCGTCGCGGGTACTGCAGATCATCGCCGGCAAGCGCCACCCGATCTGGACTGCACTGGTGTCATCGGTGCTGGTCGCCGTCGGCCTGACGCTGGTGGCCGTGGCGCCGGGCGTGACCGCGCTGGGCCTGCTGCTGTATGGCTCCGGCAATGGCCTGCGCGCCATTGTCAGGGGGCTGCTGCCGCTGGCCCTGATGCCGCCAGCCCAGTATGTTGCGCTGATGGGCAAGATGTCGCGCCCATCGCTGGTTGGCCAGGCGCTGACGCCCTTGGTGGGCGGCTACCTGTTCCAGCACTTCGGCGCGATGGGGGTGCTGGCAACGCTGTCGGCGCTGGCATTGACCAGTGTCGTGCTGGTGTTGCTGGTGATGCGCAGCCTCCCGCGGCAAACGGCGTGATCAGGCGCCACTCATTTGGCTAGCAAGGACGAAAACGATGTCGGATGCACCACGTAACCCGTTGTTTATCGATGGGCCGGCCGGCCAGATCGAGCTGCTGATCGACCACCCGGCCGGGCCGCCCAAGGGGGTGGTGCTGGTCAGCCACCCACAACCGTTGCTGGGCGGCAGCCCGCGCCATATCGTACCGCTGACCCTGGCGCGGCAGCTGTGCGCAGCCGGTTGGCAGGTGGTGCGGCCGAGTTTCCGTGGGGTAGGGCAGACACAAGGTGCGCACGACGAGGGCATCGGCGAAGCGCAAGACTGCATCGCGGTCATCCGTCACTTCAGACGGGAGTTGCCTGATCTGCCGGTAGCGTTGGTAGGTTTTTCTTTTGGTGCCTATGTGTTCGCCCGTGTGGCCTGTGCGCTGGAAGGGCAGTTGCAGGCAGTGGCGTTGCTGGGGCTGCCGGTGGGTGAAGTACCAGGCGGGCGATATTACGAGGCACTGCCGGTGCCTGCGGATTGCCTGCTGCTGCATGGCGAACAGGATGAAATGGCGCCGCTGGCCAACCTGTTGCAATGGGCTGGCCCGGGGCAACGGGCGGTGTCGGTTTATGCAGGTGCCAACCACTTTTTCAAGGGCTGCCTGGGGCGGGCGGCAGAGCAGGTGATCGCCCATCTGGCATTGAAAACCGCGGGGTGATGCGCCATCACTCAGCCTGGCGCATCACCCTGTAGGAGCAGCCTTGTGCTGCGAAGAGGCCGGTGATGCTAAAGATTTTCTTCGGCCGTAATGGACTCTTCGCAGCACAAGGCTGCTCCTACAGGGCTTGTGTTTGCCTTGTAGTCGGGGCTTCAGCCGCGAAAGGGCCGGAACAGGCCAGCCTCAACGCTCCAGGTAATGGGTCTGCGCTGCAAAGTCGATGAACCGCTTGCTGGCCAGCGACAGGTATTCCCCCGAACGCCAGCACAAGCGGAAGCTCATCAGCTGCGCCGGCCGGAACGGCACACCGACGATGCCCGGCGTGCGCTGTTGCACCGAGCGCAGCAGGGTCGCCACGCCCATGTTGTCCAGCGCGGCCTGCACCACCAGCGAGACAAAGTTGCTTTGCAACGCCACCTGGTAAGTAATGCCGTGTTCGGCGAAGAACGCGTCCAGCAGGTGACGTTGAACGAACGTGCGGTCGAACACCACCATGTCGGTATTGCGCAGGTCTTCCGCCGTGAGGAAGGCTTTGCCGGCATAAGGGTGGTCGGGGTGCATGCACGCGAGCATCTCGTCACTGCCCAGCAGGATCGATTCCTTGTCGGGCGGCACGCGCCTGGACTCCAGCAGGGCCAGGTCGATTTCCCGTTGTTCCAGGCGATGGCCTATGTCCTCGGCACTGCCTTCGAACACGGTCATGGCAATGCCAGGAAACAGCCGGCGGAAGGCGTTCATCAACCCGGGTACATAGTGCAGGCCGAACATGGGCGGGATGCCCAGGCGCACTTCGCCGCGCTTCAGGTCGGCCATGTCACGCAGCTCTTGCCGGGCAACATCCATCTCGCGCAGCGCCGAGGCAATGCGAGGCAGGAACTGTTCGCCCTCGGCGGTGAGGATGACTTTGCGCGTGGTGCGGTTGAACAGGCTCACGCCCAGTTCTTCTTCCAGCCGGGTTACGGCCATGCTCAGCGCTGGCTGGGCGATGTGCAAATGCTGCGCAGCCTTGGTGAAGCTGCCTTGGCGGACAATCTCGACGCAGCAGCGCAATGCCTTGAGGTTCATTGAGGCGTTCTACCATTCATAACGAACTGTGATGCTAAGCATCATAACAATATATTTATTATTATTAACCAGAGGGCCTACGATGCGCGCCACTGAGACATCCTGCAACATCTCAGTCACGCAGCGTAATAATGCTGCAATCCCACAAAGATTTTGAGGTAGTACCCCAAATGGCCAAGGCCGCCGATGTCGTTGTGCAATGCCTGGAAAACGAAGGTGTCGAGTATGTATTCGGCATTCCTGGTGAGGAAAACCTCGACCTGCTCGAATCCCTGCGCAAGTCGAAGATCAAGCTGGTACTGACCCGTCATGAGCAGTCTGCAGGCTTCATGGCTGCCACCTACGGCCGCCTTACCGGCAAGACCGGCGTCAGCCTGTCGACCCTCGGCCCTGGTGCCACCAACCTGGTCACCGCCAGCGCCTACGCCTACCTGGGCGGCATGCCGATGATGATGATCACCGGGCAGAAGCCGATCAAGAAGTCCAAGCAGGGCCGCTTCCAGATCATTGACGTGTGCGGCATGATGGACCCCATCACCAAGTACACCCACCAGTTCGCCTCGGCCGACAACATCCCGTCGCGCATGCGCGAAGCCTTCCGCCTGGCAGTACACCTGGAGCTGCCGGAAGACATCGCCGCCGAGCAGACCGACGCACTGCCAATCCCACGTAGCCTGCACCGCCGCCCGCTGGCCGAACACGTGGCCATCGAAGCTGCCGTCGAGAAGCTGAAGACCGCCCGTAACCCGATTCTGGTAATCGGCGCTGGCGCCAACCGCAAGATGACCGCCAAGGTCCTCAAGCAGCTGATCGACAAGACCGGCATCCCGTTCATCACCACCCAGATGGGTAAAGGTGTGGTCGATGAGCGTCACCCGCGTTTCCTGGGCAACGCCGCACTGTCGTCGGGTGACTTTGTGCACCGCGCCGTCGAAGCGGCCGACCTGATCATCAACATCGGCCACGACGTGATCGAGAAGCCGCCGTTCTTCATGGTCCGCGGCGGCACCGAAGTCATCCACATCAACTTCCGCTCCGCCGAAGTCGATGCCGTGTACTTCCCGCAGGTTGAAGTGATCGGCGACATCGCCAACGCCGTGTGGCAGATCAGCGAAGCGCTGAACGACACGTCGCACTGGGACTTCACCCGCCTGATGGCCATCCGTGAAGCCAACGAAGCACAGATCGCCGAAGGTGGTGACGACAACCGCTTCCCGGTCTACCCGCAGCGCCTGGTTGCCGACATCCGTCGCGTACTGCCGTCCGAAGGCATCGTTGCCCTGGACAACGGTATCTACAAGATCTGGTTCGCCCGTAACTACAAGGCGCACAAACCGAACACCGTGCTGCTGGACAACGCCCTGGCGACCATGGGCGCCGGCCTGCCATCGGCCATGGCTGCGCACCTGGTACACCCGGACCGCCCGGTGATCTCGGTATGCGGCGACGGCGGCTTCATGATGAACAGCCAGGAGCTGGAAACGGCAGTGCGCCTGGGCATGCACATCACCGTGGTGATCCTGCGTGACGACGGCTACGGCATGATCCGCTGGAAGCAGGCCAACATGGGCTTCACCGATTTTGGCCTGGACTACGGCAACCCGGACTTCGTCAAATACGCCGAAGCCTACGGTGCCAACGGCCACCGTGTGGAAAGCGCCGAAGGCCTGCTGCCGCTGCTGGAGCACTGCATCAAGACCCCAGGCGTGCACGTGATTGACTGCCCGGTCGATTACAGCGAGAACGACCGCATCCTCAACAGCGAGCTGCGTGAGCGCGCGCTGGCGGTGTAAGCCCTGAGGTACGGCGCCAGCGCAAGGCTGGCGCCTTTCCCTGAGGAGCGGCCTGGTATCGGGTTTCAGTGACCCAACAGGCTCTGCAGGCTGGCCAGGATGCTGTTGGCGTCGTAAGGCTTACGCGTTACGGGGGCACCCTTCAAATGCTCGGGAATGCTGATGCCGTCGCCATAGCCCGTGGCAAACAGGAATGGTACCTGACGCCGCACCAGTTCATCGGCCACGGAAATGGATGTGCCGGTACCCAGGTTTACATCCAGTATCGCGGCATCCGGTGTACGACTGGCGAGCAGTTGCATTGCCTCATCCTCTGAATTGGCGGTGATCACGTCCTTGATCTGAGCATCGTTGAGAATCTGCTCCAAGCCGACTGCAATCACCAGCTGGTCCTCGAGGATCAGCACGCACAAGCCCGTGCGCGTTGCAAAGGTATCGTCTACACGGGCCATAGCCGAGGCCGGGATGGCTGGTTCGAACGTTTCGGCGACGGTAAGGTGCTTGGCAGGGATCCTGAAAAAGCCTTGCAGGCCTTCGGGGTAGTATTCCACCGTGCTGGTGCCGCCCAGGTCGAACGGGATGCTGCGGTCGATCAGTACCGAGCCGAAGCCTCTGCGGCTCGGCGGGCGCACCGTTGGCCCGCCACGCTCACGCCAGCTGATGGTGCAGGCGTTGGCGGCATCGATTACCCAGTTCACCGAAAGTTTGCCGCTAGCCCGCGACAGCGCACCATACTTGGCCGCGTTGGTGGCCAGTTCGTGCAGCACCAGGGCCATGACCGAGTAGGCGCGCGCATCGAGGATGACGTTCGGGCCCTGCAGCTCGATCACCCCGGCAGCCGTGCGATAGGGCGAAAGCTCGGCCTCCAGCAGCATCTCCAGGCGCCCGCCACCATCACCGCGCACCACCTGGTCGTGGGCCAGCGACAATGCCTGGATACGCCCCTTCAGCGTTGCTACATAGTCTTGCAGTGTCTGGCTCTCAGAGGTCGGGTGGGCAACCAGCGCACCAATCAGCGACAGGATGTTCTTGACCCTGTGGTTGAGCTCTTCGTTGAGGATGCGCTGGCGCACTTCAGCCTTCGAGCGCTCGCTGGCGAGCAGCTCGCTGTTGTGCAGCACCACTTCGACGATGGCGGTGCGGATGGCATCGCCAAACTGGCGATCCTGTTCGGTCCAGGGTAACGACTGCTGGTGAACGGTTTCTTTCCAGATGGAGAAGCTCTTGCGTGGCGTCAGGCGATCGCCCAGCGCGCCGCTGTCGTAGGTCTTGTTCGGGTCCCCGGCCCAGTCGAGCGTTTCGATGAGCTCCTTGCGGAAGAAGATCAGGTAATCCCTCGGCTGCTGCGACATCGGGATGATCAGCACGCCAGACACATCGGTGAAGTACGCCTGGGCCGAAGGGTGCACCATCGACAGGCGGTTGGACGCCCAGGTACGGCCATCGGACACCATATCTGCCAGGCGCAGCAGGTCGGGCACGGCAGCTTTGGGTGGCGCCAGGCCGGCTGATGACCAGCGGCCTTGCAGTGACATACCGATGCCATCGCTCGGGATCAGCGACATGAGCCGCGGCAGGCGTGAATGGAAGAACGCATCCATGTCGGCTGCCTGGTTGGCATCGCGCAGCATGCTGTCCAGTGCTTTGTGAACATGCACGGCGGCTTCGAGTTTTTGCCGGCTGCGCAGGGTCTCGATATGCAAGGAGAAGAACTCGCCGAACATCTCGGCGGCTACCCGTTGACCCATGGCCAGCGTTTGCGGTGCGTAGTGGTGGCAGGCGATCAGCCCCCACAGTTCGCCGTTGACAATGACCGAGATCGACATCGAGGCGCCCACACCCATGTTGCTCAGGTACTCGCAATGAATCGGCGATACGCTGCGCAGGTGCGCGTAGGACAGGTCGAGTGGTTCGCCAGACGGGTCGAGGACAGGCTCGATGGCCACCGTTTCGTACCCTGCATCGGCAATGACCCGGATAGGATTGCGCAGGTAAAGCGCGCGGGCCTGCTGGGGAATGTCCGAGGCGGGGAAGTACTGGCCCATGAAACTTTCGAGGTCGCTGCGCTTGGCCTCGGCAACCACCTTGCCGGCACCATCGGCACCCAGCTGGTAGATCATCACCCGGTGGTAGCCGAGCACGGCCCGGACAAACCGGGCGGCGTCGCGGAACAACTTGGTGGTCTGGTCGATTTCGCGCAGCTGGGCAATCAGGGTACGGGCCAGCTCGATGGGCTCGGCGATGCTGGCGCCGGCCGGTTCAAACTCCAGGATTGCCGTGCCTTTGAACAGGTGCGCGGCGATATCGAAGGCCTGGCCGTTGGGCAGCATCACGCTGAAGCTGAGGGCAGGGCGCGAGCCTTCGCGGGTACGGGCCAACGCGTTACGCAGGGTATGGGCTACTTCGTCCCCTAGCACCGTGTGCAGCTTCTGGCCGTTGATATCGCCTGCCAGGCCCAGCAAGTGCGGGGCGTTGACCGAATGGCGCAGGACCACGGTTGCCGATGCATCGCAGGCCAGCAGGCAGCCGTGGGGCTGGATGCTGCCAGGGATCTGGATGGGCTCACGGTCGCAGTTGGTCAGGTTTACTTGTGGGTCGGAGGTCATTGGCCCGTGCCTGTGGGTAAAGGGGAGGCCGCCAGCAGGGCCGCCATCGTCCGTCAGACTAGCAGGCATTGCCGGGCTTGGGCATGGAAGGCGCAAGGGCGGCACAGTTGGCGCCATGGCGAGAGGCAACCAGAGGTACCCCAAAGCCGCTGCTATCTTCCTTGACTGATTGGCGATGCCACTTGTCAGTGCTGCGGCACGAGCACGAAGCTGCACAGGGGAAGACTATGGAGAGCGAAGTCAAGGCTGACGCGCGAGGGTTGCAGTGTGTATGGGGCAGCAGCGAACAGCTGGGTGGTTGTTTCTGGGGACGTTTCAGGCCCCGACCGGTTTCACTGATTGCAACGACATGCGGTAAGCCAGCACATGAGTGGATTTACCAGGCTGCTTGCAAGGTCATTGAACAGCATCTTGCCGACACGTCACTGAATGTGTGTGCCGTCGCGCGTTTGGTCAGTTGCTCCCGCACCACGGTGTACCGCGCCTTTGCCCAGCGCCGCCAGACCGTTGCCGAAACCATTCGCATGCTGCGCTTGCTGCGGGCCTGCGAAATGTTGGCCGTACCGCCTTACAGCCTTCCGATCGAAACCGTTGCCTATCGTTGCGGCTTTGAGGAGGTCAGGACATTCAATCGCTGCTTCAGCAAGTTTTTTGGCATGTCCGCAGGCCGTTACCGCGAGGCGCGCATCGATGAGCGCCTGAAGGCGCTGCGCGAGCTTGCAGATACTTGAGCAGGCCGCCGGCACGAAACCGGCGGCCTGCCCAACGCCCACGTCAAGGATGGGCGAGCAACCAACCTTCGTTGAAGGCGTACTTGCGGTCTTTGCCTTGCGCAATCACGTCGTCTTCAGGCGCAATGTAAACCTCGTCGTACTCATACTTGTGCTGATCACCTACAGGCACCAGACCGCCGCTATACCAAAGGATGTTGCGAGGCCCGTAGACGTTGATGTCCAGCCCTGCCTGCAGCAAGTGATAGCGCAGGTCGTTGACGAAGCGAAAGATGGTGGCCGACCCAGGCTGCTGCTCTTGCAGTGCCACACTGCATGCAGCCACCCAGATTTCCCGGGTGCCGGCTGCTTCAATGCCCAAGCTTACGAGCATATTCGCAACCTGTTGGCCGCTATAGCCGTTGAACACCGTATCATTGCCATGGGCGTTGAGCACCAGTATCGAGGGGTCGCCTTTGTAGTCGCGCAATTGCTTGGTCGGCGTGTCGTCAAGTGCATTGAGCATCTGCTGGATAGCGTGGGGCTGGAATGGCACCTGCGGTGCGAATTCCTGCCACTTCTTCCAGTCGTAGAAATGCTTTCGAAGTGCTTGCAGTCGGCCTGCCCGGGAGGCGTTTTCGTCGCTCTCGTCAGCACGAACTTTGGCTTTACCGAAGAACAGCATCATGATGAAACTCCTTTTCCCGATCAGTTGGCTTGCTCTCTCATCAAGCGCAAAATGCCCAGTACGGTGTTCAGGTACAAACGTGCGTTATCAGGCGTGGTCAATGACGCAAACCGGCCCTCGTTGCTCAGGTAACTCTTGAGCATCGCTTGCTGGTTGATAACCCCCTGCAGGCCCTCGGCCAAGGCGTTGAGCAGGCTCAGCAGTTGCTCGCACACATCGCTGATACGGATCATGTGGCTGGCTTCGCGGCGCTTGTCTCCCAGCTCGCGGATCGCATCCTCCAGCGCTGCCTCGGTAGACTTGCCGTGCTGGCCCAGGCTGATCAACTCATCAATCGCTTTGGCCGGAAGGAACACCCACGTCCAGGTCGAACGATTACGAAGCTCCTGGGCCTTCCTGGCCAGCTCCCGCTGACGATCCTCCAGCGCCTTTATTCGCGCGCGGGCCTGCATGGCCTCACTCTTCAAGACCCCGGAGTCCTGGCCAAGCAGGTTGCGGAAGTGGCCGATTGTCTGCGACAGGCTTTGCAGTTCGGTGCTGATCTGGCCAATTTCGCTACCCACCTGGGAGGTGTAGGTGAGTAGGGCATCGTTGCTGTCGGTGGTACTTTGGGTAATGTGCAGCAACGCCGTATTGATCAGCTCGGTGGAGCGATCAACGTGTTGTATGACGCGCTGTTGAACGGCATCCACCTGGCGCATGGCCATGGGCAACTGATCAATGTGTGCCTTGACTTCGCCCAGTTGGCCGGGCGGAGATGACAGTGTGCGGGTTTCGCATACCACGTCGTTGATGTGAGCGGTAATTTCCTGCCACATGATGAACTCCTTGTCCCGATTCTTCAGGCCGCTTCTTCCAGTGATTCGGCTTTCTCGCTGACCATGTCCGCGATGCGTTTGTTGGTGTCAATCGTGCTGCCGGGGGTGGTCATTTGCCGCTTGATGGTGTCCACATCAACCTGAATCAGGCGCACGCTGCCCTGGCTTGCCCGGATAATGAGTTGACGCAGCATCGGGCTGTCGATCTGCCCGCGCTTGAGTTGGTCGCGCAGTGTTTCCAGATGGCTGCCCATGAAGCCCCAGGCGTTCGCCATCAGCTGCGCGCCTTCCTGTGCCTGGCCTGCACTGGCACCCAGCTCGCCGAAGCCGGCAGCCAGGCCGTTGGCAACTGCGACCTCGGCGTTTAGCCGCTCGCGACGCGTGATCAAGTCCGCTTTGAGATTCAGCAGGCCCGCTAGCGCGATGGAAGACCCCACGGCCCCGGCGACACCACCCACCAGCAGCACGCTGCCGCCGACGCACAATGCTGTGGCAGCCCCTCCGGTAACCACGGACCCCACAGCCCCGACCAGGATCATCACGACGCCGCCGATGGCGGCCAGCCCGCCAAGGGCGATGCCGGTAGCCGCCCCGGCGATCTTGCCATTGATACCGGATAGCTCGTCGTTGATGCTTGCCAGTACGCCGTTGTCGCCATTGACCAGGGCATTGAGCTTGGTGGTGTTGTCGACGAAAAATGCCTTGTCAGCGGCAAATGTGGTGCGCAGACTGGACAAGTCGGTCTGGATAATGGAGGCCTGGCGGCGGTAGACCTCGACATTGCTTTCCATTTCCTGCAGCAAGGCAATGGCATCGGCAGTGCTGGTGCTGGGCTGCAACACTTGAGGGAGCACGTTGTGCAACTCGAAGAACGCCTCGATGTTGGTTAGCGTGGTGATGATTCTTGGTTGCAGGTCATCGAGGTAATACGCGGCATTCTGTTTGGCCTTGGTCAAGCCATTGTTGATGTCGTTCTGCAGAGGTTTGAGCCGTTCGTGGCTGCCGAAGTCCACAAACGGCTGGGCTTGCACCCCCATGCAGTGGGCTTGCACCAGCATGGCCGCAGAGGATTGGCCCCTGAGTGCGATGCGGGTCTGGCCGAAGTCTTCATCCTGGGCGGTGTTGGTCATGTCGTTCATTGTGTTGCTCCTTGGGTTAAAACGACGAGCGCAGCCTTGCGTTGCAGGCGAGGGACCTGGCCCCCGGTACCGGTCAGAGAGCGCTTGATGCGGTCCAGCCGGTCGGGCATGCGGTCCCAGCCGGCATCAAGCAGATGATCATCCAGGGTGCTGCCGTTTGCGGCTGTTTGCTGCCAACTGTTGTCGAGCTGGGTCCAGGCGTCATTCAGGTCCGACGCGGCCAGGCTGAAGCGCTCGATGGCCTCGCGGTGGTCCAGCCCTTGTTGCTTGATCACGATGGCGACCGACAGTGCGGCTTTCTGGCGGTAGAGCTGCTGGTACTGATCCTGCAGGGCATCTGTGAACTTGCTGAAGCTGTTGATGGCGTCCACCACTTCAGTGGCACCACTGGCGATCTCGCCAAGGGTCTCGACCGGGAATGGCGCCCGCTTCTCGGTTTCCCCTGGCTCGGCGTCCGGGTCCGTCGACGGCTTGGTTTTGGTGAGGGGCGGGGTGCTCTTGGGTTCATCCTTGGCCCCGAACAGCGAAAACATCCAAGTGGCGACAGCTTTGGTGTTGCCCCCTATGGACTGTGAAGCAAGCAGCATCCTGCTGACGGCCTGGCCCATTTCCCGGCTGGTTTTTTCGATGGCCGCCTGAGTGGTGGCAATCTTGCCGTTATCCCCGGCAAGCTCGACCGTTAGCGTGTCGATACTGGCCTGCAAGCGGTTGGTGACCTTGTTAGATGCCTCCAGCCATTGAGCCGCGTGGGTGCACAGCGCCTGGATGTTCTGCTGGGCGCGAGCAATATCGGATTTGATCAACTGGTAGAATTGCTGCGCGGCAACGGTCTGATCGGCAGTGCCGACCATGTGCCTGGACTCGCGCAATGTGCTGATCATCAGGCCGGTGGCTTCCACGTCGCAGATGCAGGCAATGGACGCGGGTAGCAGATCATCCAGGTACTCGCTGGCGTGATCCTGCAGCCTTCCTTGCAGGCCGCTGATCAACGTTCGCGTGGCAGGGTCATCGATAAAGGCACTGACCTCTTGCTGACGCTCGATGACCAGCGCTCGCGCCTGGCCATACAGCGCACTGGCGGCGAACTTGTCGAGTGAGGTGATCAGCAACAACGAACCTATGGGTGTGTTCACGGCAACCTCTCCTTGGTGGTGAGGCTACATCTTCAAGCGGCAGGTACGGCGAGGTAAGGTCATGGCGTTCCCAAACGGGACAATTCGTCTCGCAGCGCCGTAAAAGTGCATCGCAAGCACCTGTACAGCAAGCTTGGGATCAAGTCGCAATCAGAGTTGCTTTCGCTGTTTCTTCAGGCCCAGCTGGGCTGGTTCAAGTTGATGGGTTCTCGGTGCGCTCATCGGTGAACCCCAGCTCACGGATGAACATCGAGAACAGCTCCGGGTGGGACGAGATGTTCAGTTTCGCGTACAGGTGGCGCCGGTGCACCTTGATGGTCTCTGGCGAGATCCCCAGCCGTTGCGCCATCGCCTTGGACGAGTAGCCGCGCAGGATCAGGCGGGCAATTTCCAGCTCTCGCTCGGACAACAGGCCTTGGGCAAACCTGGCCAAGGCATCGCCAACCGGTGGCTGTACGGGCACCGAGATGCCGCTACGTGCCCAGTGCTGCTGAAGCAGGGCCAGCACCCAGGCGCTGACCAGGTTGAGCTTGCCCAGCTCTGGTGCGTCGAACGCGCGGCGCATGCCCAGCGACAGTGACAACACCCCGTCAGGCAACTGCAGCAGAAACTGGACTTCGTCCACCAGCACGTGGTCCTGGAAGTAGTTCTGGTAATAGTCCGTTTGCCAGAAATGGTCCGGGGCGACTTCTTCGAGGTGGTAGCAACCACTGGCCAAGCCTTCGCGCGCGGCCTGGTAGAAGGGGTCGAGCAGATACAACCCGTCCAGGTACAACTCACCCGCAGCGGGCGCTGGCGCTGCATCGTATTCCTCCAGCACGTGTGGGGCGCCCTGGGGAGGGAAGTGCATCGCCAGCGCATTGTCGAACGGCACCCACTGCCTTAACACCAGGATCAGTTGGCGCCAGAAACGCGGGGTGCCGATGTGCTCTATTGCCCTGGCCAGGGCGGTGTGGCCGGCAACTTCATGAAAGAGAATGTCCACGACGGCGTCCTTGAAAGGGGTAGGGCATTGGCGCCCGGTTTGCCGCAGCTGTCAACCGGGGGTACCCCTTAGTGGGAATTGTCCTGCCGGGTGCCGCCGCATAGATTCCATACCCATCAAGCGGGCCGTCGAGCTCGCCACGTTTCGCTTCCTGGTTCTGCCTCTGACACCAACAACAACGTGAGGATGAACAAATGACGTCCTGTAGTGCACCCGCCCCAGACCTCAAACCGACGCTGGGCGTCGCTGATGTAGTCGCCATCACCGTGTCTTCGGTGACCCCCGCAAGTTCCGTATTCGTCATTGCGCCCTTTGCTATCGCCCAGGCAGGTACAGGTGTGATCTGGGCCTTCATGCTGGGTGGTGTGCTGGCGCTGATGTTTGCGCTTTGCTATGCCGAGCTGGGCCGCGCGCACAGTGCTGCTGGGGGTGAGTACGTGTTTGCCAAGCGGGTATTTGGCGGCATGGCCGGTTACGCCACCTTTCTTACCGTGCTGGCGATGCTGGTGTTCATTCCACCGGTTTTGGCCACGGGGGCTGCCACTTACCTGAATGCAGCGCTCGGGACTCAGCTTGACGGGCAGACGGTGGCCTTGGTGATTGTGGCCCTGGGCTATCTGCTTGGCATCCTCAACATCAAGCTCAACGCGTGGGTAACCGGCACCTGCCTGTTCCTTGAGGTGGCGGCGCTGATGGTGATCGTGGTACTGGGCTTTGGCCATGCCCAGCAGCCGGTCAGCAGCCTTATCAGCCCACTGGTACTCGATAACGGGATACTGCACGCGGCGCCCTGGGCGCTGGTGATTGGCGCAGTGGGCACGGCGCTGTTCTCTTTCAACGGTTATGGCGGCGCAGTGTTGCTGGCCGAGGACATGAAATGTGGCGGGCGTGGTATCCCCAAGGCAGTGCTGTGGTCACTGGTGCTGGTGGTGGCCATCGAAGTGATCCCGCTGGTTGCGCTGCTGGTGGGTGCACCCTCGCTTGAAGCGATGCTGGCCAGCCCGGACCCCATCGGTTACCTGCTGACGGCCCATGGCAACGAAACGCTGTCGCGCCTGGTCAGCGCCGGGATTTTCCTTTCGGTGTTCAACGTCATCATTGCCTTGGTGATCCAGAGTGGGCGGGTGATCTACAGCAGCGGGCGGGATGCGTTGTGGATGCCAACCCTGAACCGCGCCTTCATCCGCATTCACCCCAAGTGGGAATCGCCCTGGCTGGCCACGCTGTTCCTCGCCGTGCCTTCCGCTGCCTTGACGTTCAGTTCCAACCTGTCGGAACTCACGTCCTTCACGGTTCTGCTGATCCTGTGCGTGTACCTGGTGGTCGGCTTGTGCGCACTGTTCAGCCGGGTACTGCGCCGCGACCGAGCGCACCCTTACCGGATGCCGTTGTGGCCACTGCCGGCATTGGTTGCGGTGACAGGTGCCGGGTACCTGTTGACGACCCTGTTGAGCGAGGCTTCAGCCCGGGACATTTTCATCATTCTTGGCATTCTGCTGACCTCCGTGTTGCTGTACGGCACGTATGGCAAGTTGAGCCCGGCCTTCCAGAAACTTTGAGCGAGAGACATGATGCGAGCACGCGATTTCGGTATCACGCTGGGCCTTGGCCGGCCTGGCCCTTACAACGCCATTACCGATGTGCCGGGTGTACGGGTTGGCCACGCCACCCTGAACAAGACCCACAACGGCAAGCCTGTGCGCACCGGTGTCAGTGTCATCGAGCCCCGCGAAGGCCCGGCGCGCTATCAACCGTGCTTTGCCGGCTGTCATGTACTGAACGGCAATGGCGACGCTACGGGCCTGGAGTGGATTCGTGAAGCGGGCTTGTTGACTACAGCCATTGCTACGACCAATACGCACAGCGTCGGTGTGGTACGCGATGCACTGATCGCCCATGAGCATGCGACCTTGGCGGACGCATCGACCTACTGGTGCATGCCGGTGGTGATGGAGACCTACGACGGGGTGCTGAACGACATCTGGGGCCAGCATGTGAATGCGGACCTGGTTCAGCAAGCGCTGGGCGCGGCCCGTGGCGGGCCGGTTACCGAAGGTGCGGTAGGCGGTGGTACCGGCATGATCTGCCATGAACTCAAAGGCGGGATTGGTACTGCGTCGCGGGTATTGCCGGCAGAGCAGGGGGGGTGGACGGTGGGTGCCTTTGTCCAGGCCAACCATGGCCAGCGTCGCGAACTGCGGGTGGATGGCTATCCCGTAGGCCGGGTGTTGCTCGATTTGCCCTCACCATTCGACCAGCAGGACACCCCTGGCATGGGCTCGATCGTGGTGGTATTGGCCACCGACGCACCGCTGCTGCCGCATCAGTGCCAACGCCTGGCACAACGTGCGGCGCTGGGGATTGCCCGCACGGGGGGCGGTACCGACGACTCCAGTGGCGATATCTTCCTGGCGTTCTCGACAGGCAACACAGGGTTGGCGCCTGCCGACTACAACCGCCGCGATCTGCCGGTGACCGCGCACGTGGCGATGGTCAACAACGACCATATCTCGCCGCTGTTCGCGGCGGCGGCCGAGGCGGTAGAGGAAGCCATTGTCAACGCGATCCTGGCAGGCAAGCCCATGCAGGCAGAAGACGGGCGAGAGGTGCCAGGCCTCGAGGGGGCGCGCTTGCTGGCGGCCCTTGAACGGACGGGTTGGAAGGCTCAAGGTTGATTCAGAGACCAGCCTGGTCGATGTGGAAGTGGGTTAACCCGCTCCCACAGGTATAGCTGAAAGGCGGCAAGTGCCGCCTTTCAGCTATGGAGTACATCTGTACTCCTACCGGGAATTGCTTGAAGGCAAACCGCGATCAATGGTCTTATCCCGCGCCTGAACCAACAGGTAATGAACGATGAACCGCCCGCTGTTTGTTTCCCTCGATGGGCCCAAGGGCACCGGCAAGACCACGCTGCTGGAGGCCGTTACCCAGGCCCTGCGGGTGGACGGGAAAAAAGTGATCCGCCTTTGCGAAAAAAAGAGCGACCCCTACCGGGGCGAAACCATGGCCTTGGTCAACCAGCTCGCCAGAAGCCCGTGCCGGGATCTCGAGCTCAGGGTATGCGAGCGTTTCGCTGAGAGCCGCGCCTGGATTTCCCTACATGTACTGCCCAGGCAGCCAGCTGACAGCATCATCCTGATTGATCGCTGGTACCCCTCTGACGCCGCGTTTCGCCGTACGGTGCCGTTTGACCAGATCTTGCGCTTGAACCTCGAACGAAATGTGCAAGTGCCCGATTTGCATGTAGGCGTTGTCACAGCCCCCGAAACTTCATGGGCGAGGGCGGCGGCACGCACGCGTGGGCTGGGCAGTACGGTGATCCACAACCTGGGTGAGCAGGTGGCCTGTACCGAGGCGTTCGAGCGCGCGGTTGCGGAGCACGGCTGGGTGCTGTGCCGTAATGAGGGGACTGTCGAGGCCGCCGTGCGGCAGTTGGTTGGCGAGATTGATCGGGTGCTTCGAATGCAGTGAGGGCGCCCCCACACTTGCACCCAAAGGCAAACACAAGCCCTGTAGGAGCAGCCTTGCGCTGCGAAGAGGCCATTGCAGCCGCAGATAGTCTTTAGCCTTACGGGCCTCTTCGCAGCACAAGGCTGCTCCTACAGGAACTGCGCCCATGGCTACGGACGCAACTACCTGCTCACCTCGCAGTAAAACCCGCAAACCGCTTGTTGAAGCCAGCCACCCGGCCCTCGGCCTTGGCTTTGCGTTCCTGCCCGGTGTAGACCGGGTGCGACGCGCTGGAAACGTCGAGTGTGACGTAGGGGTAGCTGACACCATCGGTATGCACGTGGGTCCTGTCGGTATCAATGGTCGATCTGATCAGCCAGAAGGCGTTGGCAGCCACATCGTGAAACAGAACGGGGCGGTAGTCGGGGTGAATGCCTGGTTTCATCTTGAACACCTAGGTAAATGTTATACCGTAACATCCTAGTCCTGGTTGAGATTGATTTGCAACAGCGATCGGCTCATGCCTCGATGGATGAGTGATGCCCCGTGATCAGCCACTGCTCATCGATACGTTCAAAGGTGAACAGAAACCTGGCCGGTACCACGCGCTGCTCACCGCTGTCGCGGTAGACAAAGGTGTAGAGCCCGCCCACAACCACGGTGCCCAGCTTGCGGCTGACGCGCTTCTTGAACACCTGGATGTCACAGACCAGCCGGGTTCAGTGTTTACGGGGGAGCCGGGGGATGCGCTCATGGATGCTTACCTGAGATTCACGAGGGATGAGTGGCACGAGCATGCTGTCGTGCGGCAATGTGTTATAACATAACATTATCGGGACAGGTTTCAGATCATGCTTCTCAAGCGCGAACAGGTCGTGGCGAGCAGTAAACCCAAGGGGGCTCGTGCATGAGCCGTATCCTTATCAGGAATGCCCGCCTGGTGAATGAAGGTAAGGTGTTCGATGCGGACGTCCTTGTTGCCTATGGGCGAATCGAGAAAATCGCTGGCAGCATCGATGGCCTGAATAGCCCCGTCGAAATTGATGCGCAAGGGCGCTGGCTGGTGCCTGGCATGATCGACGACCAGGTGCACTTCCGCGAACCGGGTGCTGCGCACAAGGGCAGCATGGCCAGCGAGTCGCGGGCCGCTGTCGCCGGTGGCATTACCAGCTTCATGGACATGCCCAATACCAACCCGGCGACTTTGACCCAGGCCGCCCTGGACGACAAGAAGGCCCGCGCAGCCGCGTCGTCTGCCGCCAACTATGGCTTTCACTTTGGTGTGAGCAAGGACAACCTTGAAACCGTTGCCAGGCTCGACCCGCAGCAGGTTGCCGGGGTAAAAGTGTTCATGGGGGCCTCTACCGGCGACATGCTGGTTGACGACCCCGTCGTGCTCGAACGCCTTTTCGCGTGTGTGCCGACGGTTTTGCTGGCGCATTGCGAACACACGCCATCCATCCTCGACAACGAGGCGCGTTACCGTGAACAGTTCGGTGATTTCATCCCGCCGGCGATGCACCCGCTCATACGTGATGCGCAAGCCTGCTGGCGCTCGTCCAGCCTGGCCGTGGCGCTGGCGAACAGGTTTGGCACGCGCCTGCATGTGTTGCACCTGACCACGGCCAAGGAGCTGGAACTGTTCCAGCCTGGTCCCTTGGCCAGCAAGCTGATCACGGCCGAGGTCTGTGCCCACCACCTGCTGTTTGATGACAGCGACTATGTGCGCCTTGGCAACCTCATCAAATGCAACCCGGCCATCAAGACCCGCGCAGACCGCGACGCTTTGCGCCAGGCGCTGCTGTGCGACCGCCTCGATGTGATCGGCACAGACCATGCGCCGCATACCCTCGCAGAAAAAAACAGGCCCTACGCGTCGGCACCTTCCGGTTTGCCCCTGGTGCAGCATGCGCTGCCGGCGTTGTTCGAACTGGTCGAGGAGGGCGTGCTGCCCATCACTCAGCTGGTCCGTAAAACCAGCCATGCGGTCGCCGACCTGTTCGCGATCCGCGAGCGTGGCTACCTGCGTGAAGGCTACTGGGCGGACCTGGCACTCATCGAGCGCCTCGCCGAGCCGCGGCCGGTCAGCCTGGACCCGGTACTTGCCCACTGCCAGTGGACGCCATTCCAGCACCATCGGCTGCGTCATCGTGTGACCACCACGATCGTCTCCGGCCAACTGGCCTGGCATGACCAAAAGCTGAACGCGCACTGTCAGGGTTTACCACTGGCGTTCAATGCACAGCGGCGCTAACCCTTCGAATACTGAGCAAGAGTGATTGCAATGACCGAACAGGAACTGCTTTGTATGCCCGAAAAGGCCTATATGGATGCCTCACAGCAGGCATTCTTTCGCGACCTGCTGTTGGCACAGCGTGCAGAGCTTCAAGCGCGAATCTCCGGCGAGTTCGAGCTCATGCGTGAATTTGAGCCAAGCAGCGACCCTTCTGACCTGGGCACTGTGGAGGAGCAACGCCACTGGCAGCTGCGCCTGCTCGAGCGGGAAAAGAAGCTGCTGGACAAGATAGACGTAGCCCTGGAGCGCATTGCACGGGGGGAGTACGGGTGGTGCAAGGACACCGGCGAACCCATTGGTCTCAAGCGCCTGCTGCTACGCCCAACGACGACGCTGAGCATCGAGGCCAAGGAGCGGCAGGAGCGCAAGGAACGGCACATACGCGAAGGCTGATTCGCATGGCATGGCTATAGCTGAGCTCGTGGGTGCTGCGCGTACTCTGTGGGAGCGGGCATGCCCGCGAAGAATCCAGCGCGGTGGATGGCACCGGCTTCGCCGGTGTTCGCGGGCATGCCCGCTCCCACAGTGATCTCGGGGGCTTTCAGATTTTGAGCTAGACAGTTGTTTCCAAAGCCCGAAAGCGGGTTGTCAGGCACCCTGGCGGTCGATATCGCGGCGCAGGACTACCGACGTGGTAATGTCATCCACTGATTCGTGACGTGCCACGTTGTCGCGTACCTGGTTCAGGTCGTCGATTGTTCTGGTCTCGACTTCGACCACCAGGTCGAGTTGCCCACTCACAGAAGAAACGCGGCGCACGCGTGCGTCTGTTGCCAGTTGGTCGAGCAGCCCCATGGCTGGCGTGCGCTGCAGCGTCACCAGCAAGATCGCACGTATGACATTGGCGTCTATTTCGCCGATGTCAGCCCGATAACCTCGAATGATCCCGCTGCGTTCAAGGTTGGCTACGCGCTCGGTCGTGGCACTTCTGGAAAGGCCTATCCGGGCTGCCAATGCTTTCAGGGCAATACGCGCGTCCTTCGAAAGTACTTCAAGAATCTCACGATCTTTTGCGTCCAGCTCACGCATTGCACCACCTGATTAACCCGCCGTCTTTATGCCGGTCCGAACCGGCATTATGCTTGTCTATCCCGACCGTATGCAGGGTGTCCGTTTCGACGGTGCATGACAAGCTATTGAAAAAACTATTTGCTCGCTCGGAACGTGATGATATGACAGACCTTTCCCACCCGGCACCTCGGTTTTCGGCAAGCGATGCCGAGGGCCTCGCAAAAGAATTCTTCAATGTCACCGGCACGGCAACGCCCCTGGACGGGGAGCGTGATCGCAACTACCGGTTGAACACCGGCGTTGATGCAGGCTGGATTCTGAAAATCGTCAACGCCAGCGAGCCCAGGGTAGAAAGCGAGTTTCAAACCGCGCTGCTCGGGCACCTGGCCGTTCATGGCGCCCACCTGGGCGTGCCTCACCTGCGGGCCAGTGTGGCGGGCGACTTTTTGCCGTGTGTGGCCAGTGCCACAGGTGAGCAGCATGCGGTGCGCCTGGTCAGCTGGTTGTCTGGCACGCCGCTGGCCGAGGCCAAGCGTTCATTCGAGCTGATGAGGCACTTTGGCCAGGCACTGGGTGAGCTTGACCGCGCCCTGCAGGGCTTCATGCACCCGGGTGCCGTGCGGGACCTTGACTGGGATTTGCGCCATGCGGCGCGTTCCCGTTCGCGGCTGCACTACATCAAGAGCCCCGAGCGCCGGGCTATTGCCGAGCGTTTCATTGCCCGGTTTGAAGAGACTGTACAGCCCAAGCTGGCTTCACTGCGGGCACAGGTGATTCACAACGACGCCAACGACTGGAACATCCTGGTCGACGCGGAAACCACCAGCAAGGTGACCGGCTTCATCGACTTTGGCGATGCCGTGCATACGGTGCTGATTGCCGAAGTCGCGATTGCCAGCGCTTACGCCATTCTCGACATGGACGACCCGATCGGCGCCGCTGCTGCGCTGGTGGCCGGTTTCCATGAAAAGTACCCGTTGCAAGCGCAAGAGCTTGATGTGTTGTTCAACCTGATCGCCATGCGCCTGGTCATCAGCGTCACGTTCTCCGCTTCCCGGCAGGACCAGACAGACGAAAACCCCTACCTGGCGATCAGTGAAGCGCCTGCCTGGCGCCTGCTGGAACAGCTTGATTCGATGAACCCACGGCTGGCCACCGGCATCCTGCGCAAGGCCTGTGGGTTTGATGCCATCGACGGTGCAGGCGAAGTCCGCCGCTGGATTGCGCACAATCAAAAGTCCTTCGCCGACCTGGTGCGCCCGTCTGCCGCCATCCTGAACAAGGTGATTGCCCCGTTTGGCGATGCCACCCACGAGATGACCATCGCCTCGGCTGAGCAACGCCCTGCAGATGCAACCCGTTGGTGGGATGAGTTCTCTGCTGCTCACCAGGTGCCGCTGGCCATCGGGCCTTGGGGCGAGTTGCGCACCATCTACACCGACAGCGCGTTCGAGTCCCGCTTCATCAAGGGGCAACGGCGCACACTGCATGTCGGGGTCGACCTGGTGATGCCAGCGGGTACGCCTTTGTACGCACCGGTCGCCGGCACCGTCAGAAGCGTCGAGGTAGAACCAGACCCGCTGGGGTATGGCGGCCTGGTGATGATCGAGCACACGCCACCCGGTTGCCCGCCATTCCTGACCCTGTGGGGGCACATGGCCCATGAGGCGCTCAGCCGCTTGAAAGCCGGTGACAAGCTCGAAGCGGGCGACCTGGTCGGTTACATGGGCGCCGATCATGAAAACGGCGGCTGGATCCCCCACCTGCACCTGCAGATGACCACCGATACCCAGCTGAGCGCAAGCGAGGTCATTGGCGTGGGTGAGCCAGAGTACCGCGAAGTGTGGGCTGACCTGTTCCCTGATGCCTCGACCCTGGCCGGTATCCCGCCAGAGACCTACAGCCAGCAGGGAATGACCAAGGCCCAGATCATTGCCAAGCGCAAGGAGCTGCTGCTACCGAACCTGTCGATTTCGTACAGCGACCCGATCAAGTTCGTGCGCGGCGATGGCGTATGGCTGATCGACAACTTCGGGCGCGCCTACCTGGACTGCTTCAACAACGTGTGCCACCTTGGCCATAGCCACCCGGACGTGGTCGAGGCCTTGACGCGCCAGGCTGCGCTACTCAACACCAATACCCGCTACCTGCACGACAACATCGTGGAATACGCCGAACGCCTGACCGGTACGCTGCCAGAGGGCCTTTGCGTAGCCTCATTTGGTTGTTCGGGCAGTGAAGCCAACAGCCTGATGCTGCGCATGGCGCGCAACTACACAGGCAGTGACCAGGCAATCGTGCTGGACTGGGCCTACCACGGCACCACGCAAGAACTCATCGACCTGAGCCCTTACAAGTACAAGCGCAAGGCCGGCAAGGGCAGGGCGGCGCATGTTTACGAGGCGGTGGTGCCAGACAGCTACTATGCCCCCGAGGACTGGCCAGTGCAGGAGCACGGCAAGCGTTTTGCCGAGTCGGTAGCAGAGCAACTGGATGCCATGCGCAAGGCCGGCAAGGGCCCCGGGTTCTTCCTTGCAGAGTCTATTCCGAGTGTCGCGGGGCAGGTGTTCCTGCCTGAGCACTACCTCAAGGAGGTCTACGCCATGGTTCGCGCCGAGGGTGGTCTGTGCCTGGCCGATGAGGTGCAGGTCGGGTTTGGCCGCGTCGGTAGCCACTGGTGGGCATTCGAGACCCAGGGCGTGGTGCCGGATGCCGTCACCATGGGCAAACCGATTGGTAACGGCCACCCAATGTCGGCGGTTGTGACCACGCGTGAGGTTGCCGATGCCTTCAACAACGGCATGGAGTATTTCAATACCTTCGCCGGCAACCCCGTGTCGTGCGCGGTAGGCCTGGCGGTGCTCAACGCAATCGAGCGCGACCAGTTGAAAGAAAACGCCTTGAACGTCGGCAATTACCTGCTGGAGGGCTTCCGCAAGCTTCAGCAGCAATTTGACGTGATTGGTGATGTGCGCGGGCTTGGGCTCTTCCTCGGCATCGTGCTGGTCACAGACCGCAAGTCGAAGGCGCCGGCCACGGCCCTGGCCAGAAAGGTGGCTGATGGCGCCAGGGAGCGCGGCGTGTTGATCGGCACCGAAGGCCCCCATGACAACGTGCTGAAAATGCGCCCATCGATGATTTTCAGCCGGGCCAATGCCGACTTCCTCCTCGAGGTGCTGAAAGACAGCTTTACCGCAGCACTGAAGTAGTACAGCAGAGCGAGCAGGGCTGCTGCGCAGCCCATCGCAGGCAAGCCAGCTCCCACAGGAATTGCGCAATCTTCGGCATTTGCGCTGTACCTGTGGGAGCTGGCTTGCCTGCGATGGGGCGCAACGCGGCCCCTGATCCCGCAAGGTTCAAGCCTTCTGCCGGTCTATGTCACGCCGCAACACGACTGCCGTGGTGATGTCGTCTACAGAGTCGTGGCACGCCACGGCGTCTCGTACGCGGTTCAAGTCATCAATGGTCCTTGCTTCGACCTCCACTATCAAGTCAAGCTGCCCGCTGACCGATGAAACCCGTTTCACCTGGGCGTTCTGAGCCAGCAGGTCCAACAGCCCAAGTGCCGGCGTACGTTTCAGCGCTACCAGAATGATTGCCCGTATGACATTGGCATCGATTTCACCAATGTCGGCACGGTATCCGCGGATGACCCCGCTACGCTCCAGTTGCAAAACCCGCTCGCTGGTGGCACTCCTTGACAGGCCAACCCTTGCAGCCAGCGCTTTGAGTGCCACACGTGCTTCCTTGGAAAGTATCTCCAGGATTTCCCGATCTTTGGAATCTAACTCGCGCAATGCTGACACTCCCGCCTGATCACCGGTAAATGACCGGCTGCCCCGGTAAAGTGCAGGGGGGCAAACCAGCCGAATACTTGCTTGTTTTTAGTGCGTTGCCAGACACTACCCCAGTTAATCCAACGCCCGAAGTAGCGCCGACACTGTGCCGGCCGATTCCGGCAATGTGCCACCCGAACACGCACATTGCAGGGTGATTTCACGGTTTTAGTGTGCAAAGCTCTAAACGAAGCTTGGGACCTCAGCGCCCAGAACAATAAGAAATAGAAACTTCCAAGGAGTGAAACGATGCTGGCAAGAAAAACCAGGATGCTACTGGCTTCCACCGCTGTTGCGGCGGCTGCGTTGTTCTCTCACGGCATGGTGCACGCCGATGATTTGCAGGCCGTTCAAAGTTCAAAAGTACTGCGCGTGGCAATGAGCGGCCAATACGCCCCCTTCAGTTTTGCCAATGAAAAAAATGAAATTGTCGGTTTCGACGCCTCCATTGGTGAAGCACTCGCCCAGCGTTTGGGTGCGGATATAAAAATCATCACCACACCGTTTGACGGCATTATCGCCGGGCTGCTAGCCAAAAAGTATGACGCGGTCATCGCATCAATGACCATTACGCCCGAGCGGCTGAAAGCCGTTGACTTCGTAGGCCCTTATTACCATGCGGGCCGTACCATCGGCGTAAAGGAAGACTCTCCGATCAAGGGGCTTGATGATCTCAAGGATGTCACTGTTGGCGTTACGCTGGGCGATTCGCACGATAAATGGGCGCGTGCTCGCGGCAATCTTAAAGTGCGCACCTATAAAGGCTTGCCGGAAATGCTGGTGGACCTGGAAGCCGGGCGTATCGACGCGGTAGTGATGGACAGTATTCCGGTCATGGTTGCGGTAAAGGAGACCGGGCAGAAAGTGCGGATCATCAGCCTGCCGGACGAGCAGGGTGGCCGTGAAGGCCTGGGCATTGCCATTCGCAGAAACAACCCTGAACTCAAGGCCCAGTTGCAAAAGGCCCTGGACGAGATCCTGGCCGATGGCACCTATAAAGACATCTCCATGAAATGGGTGGGTAGCGACATTCGTTGATGCACACCTGAAGTGGCCCGGCCGACAGGCTGGGCCGGGTTGGCTGAATTTTGTGAGTGGTTTTTATGGACCTGTCATTGATCCAACGCACCTACCCGTTTTTCATGGAAGCCGCTTGGGTAACTGTGCAGATCTCGTTGCTTTCACTGCTATTGGGCTTATGCCTGGCCATCGTGCTGGTGGCGTTCAGATTATCGCCATTCATAATCTTGCGATGGGCAGCCAAGATCTACGTCAGCGTATTTCGCGGCACACCCTGCCTGGTGCAGTTATTCATTATCTACTTTGGTGGGCCACAAATAGGCATCGAGCTTGAACCGTTTTCTGCTGCAGTGATCGGTTTAGGCATGAATATCGCGGCGTATATGTCAGAGTCCATTCGGGGTGCTATCGATAACGTCGACCCTGGCCAGGCGGAGGGCGCGCGGTCGATTGGCTTCAGCCGCAGGCAGACGCTGTTGTTCATCATCGTTCCCCAGGCAATGAAGCTGATGATCAGACCGCTTGGTGTCAATGCCATCGGCCTGATCAAGGGGTCTGCCCTGGTGTCGGCCATTTCCGTGGTTGAACTGACTTACACCGCCCAGCGCTTCATCAGTTCAACCTACAAACCGTTCGAGATATTCATGGTATCGGCGCTGCTTTATATCGTCATGGTCTACTCGGTCAAGTACCTGGTGGAAGTGCTGGACCGGCGCTACGCGACCAAGTGAGGAGTGCCAGTGGAAGGATTCAACCTGAGTGTCATCACGCCTTACTATGAAATGCTGGCGACCGGCCTGTGGTGGACGGTTGTCATGTTTCTCTGCTCCAGTGTCATCAGCCTGGCAGTGGGTGTGCTATTTGCCCTGATCGACCTGTATGCGCCGAAAGCCATGGCCTTGCCCGTGCGTTTCGTGACCTGGCTGTTGATGGGCACGCCTTTGTTGTTGCAACTTTATCTGATCTATTACGGGCTGGTTCAGGTGGGTATCGATATCCCTGCGTTGGCCGCGGGTATTATCGGCCTGAGCCTGCATTTTGCGGTGTACAACGCCGACGTGATCAAGTCCGGGATCGAGGCGGTTGACCCGGGCCAGATAGAGGGCGCGCGCTCGATTGGCCTGAGCAAAGCAATGACCCAACGCTACATCATTGTTCCGCAGGCGCTCAGAAAAACCACTGCGCCGCTGGGGAACAACCTCATCGTGTTGCTGAAGGACACTTCGCTGGTCTCGATCATCGGAATTGCCGAACTTGTCTACAGCGCCCAATTGGCTGTCAGCGAAACGTATAGCCCCTTCGAGTTCTATATTGCCGTCGCAGTGATCTACTACGTGGCCAACCTGGTGCTCGAGGCTGGGTTGCATCTTATTGAAGCAAAGGTCGAGATGTCACGATGAACAACAACGCTATGGTAGAGGTGAAGGGCGCTCGCAAAGCCTACGGCACACTTGAGGTGCTCAAGGGCATCGATCTGTCGGTGTCCCGTGGGCAGATCTTCGCCATCATCGGCCCGAGTGGCTCTGGCAAAAGTACCCTGCTGCGGTCGATCAACCATCTCGAAGTGCTCAATGGCGGTGAAATCTGGCTGGATGGCGATCAGGTCAACCGCCCCTTGAAAGGCCGCGCCTTCGAGCAGCATATCAACCGGGTGCGCCAGCAGATGGGCATGGTGTTTCAACACTTCAATCTGTTCCCGCACCTCACCGTTTGCGAAAACATCGCGATAGGGCCTGTGAAGCTCAAGGGCTACTCGAAAAGCGCGGCAAGAGAGCTCGCCCTGGAGTACCTGCAAAAGGTGGGGTTGGAGAACAAGATCGACGAATATCCGTCGCGCTTGTCTGGCGGGCAGAAGCAGCGCGTCGCCATTGCCCGGGCATTGGCCATGCAACCCAAGGTCATGTTGTTCGATGAAGCAACCTCAGCGCTGGACCCGGAGCTTGTCGAAGAAGTGAACCTGGTAATGAAACAACTGGCGGCCGAACACATGACCATGTTGATCGTCACGCATGAGATGCGCTTTGCCGGCGAGGTTGCTGACCAGATTGTATTCATGGATGGCGGTGTTGTTGTGGAACAAGGGGCGCCGGGCGAAATCCTCAAGAACCCGGTGCAGGACCGTACCCGGGCCTTTTTGAAGAAGCATTTGCATGACCGCTAGTGTGCACATGTTCCATAAAAAGCCCGGCCCTTTGTAAGAGGGCCGGGCTTTTTCAATAACGCAGCAGGGGGATCAGGCCAGATTTTCCAGCTCCGGAACCGCTTCGAACAGGTCAGCCACCAGGCCGTAGTCGGCTACCTGGAAGATCGGCGCTTCTTCGTCCTTGTTGATCGCAACGATGCAGTTCGAAGCGGCGGGTGCAGTTGGCGACGGGGCTGTTGCGCAGGGCGGGGCGATAGCCGGTGGTGATGCGCCTGCACAGCTCGAGGGTTTCGCTGAGTGAGTCCATGGTTGTTTGCCTCAATCCTTGGTGCGCAGGCATCGCTGCACGTTGTCCATCAGGGATGACTGCTGCTCGCGGGTGGCGGCAATCGCCTCTTGCCAGGTCGGTGAGTTGCTGAGTTGTTCGCCACTGCGGGCCAGCATGAGCACATAGCTGATCAGGTCGTCCTCACGGTCCAGGCCTTGCTCGCGGGCCTGATCCAGATAGTGCTGGATCAAGCCAACCCGCGTGCCGTGGCAAGCAGCAGGCAAGGCCGGGCAGGACGGCTGGTCCTTGAGCAACTCGGCAAGCTGATAGCTCAGTGGGTCACCCGCCAGTTCGGCCCAACACGCGTTGTTTAACGTGATTGGCGGGAGGTGCGAGGATTGAGGCTGGTCACCGCCGGATATCTGCTGCCACAAACGCTTGTTCGGGTGGGCAACGGGCGACCACCAGTGATGGATGGGCGCCAGCCATTCGCTTACCCCTGTCAGTTCACGGTGCGTATCCAGTACTTGCAACGCTGCAGCGGTGTGGAAGCGCAAAAGGTACGAATGGCCGTCAGCACCTGTGACGATGTTGGCGTGGCTCAAATGCCGGGCAAGCCGGACAGGGGGAAGGGCGCTGACTATCCAGCCGCATACTGCGCCCGCTGCACCTTGTTCAAGTTGCCATTGAAAATCATACTGGGCCGAGACATCCGACCCGGGCCGCGAACCAAACAACCAGGGGCCTGCTGTTCGCAGGTTGCTGAACTGGGCTTGCTGCAGCAGCGGCCAGCAGCGGTCCGCGTAGTACCCGGTCAGCTGTTCCTGCACCTCGGGGGTCAGATTTGCCATTTCCACGATGGCGCTCAGGCGATAACGCTCGGAAGCCCGCAGCACCTCGACCATTGCTCTGACAAATGGGCTGGGCATCAGCTTGCTCCTTCCATGCGAATCATGTTGTGGCCGTCGGCGATTGCTTTCAGCAGGCAACTGAGGCAAATGGGTTCGCCGGGTTCAGGTACGCCAGCAGTTGAAGTGATGCGATTGCTACCCGTAGCCTGCTGGTTCACCGGCCCTTTGAAGGACAATGCAAGGCCGTCCAGCGTGATACCGGCGCCATCGATTCGCAGCAGACCCGCCGGGCTCTTGATGGTCAGGCTTTCGCTTACCTGGATGTCATAGACCTTGGTGGTGTGCCGGATGGCTTCGCCGGTTTGCAAGGTGTTGTGACCGCCCACGACCTGTTCGAGGTGGCCGCCGATTTCTACTGTGTGGTTGGCTTTGGTGGTGTCCTGGCGGTGGTTTCCTACTTGTTCGATTCGGTCCTTGCCCGTCGTGATGGTGTGGGTGCGACCAATGCTCAGGCTGTCATCGTTGCCGATTTCGTGAGCTCGGTTCTGACCTATGGTGAGGGCCTCGTCCCGGGCGACATCCTCCCGGCGGTCCTGACCGATCGAAAGGGTTTCGTCCCTTTCGACACGTTCAGTGCGGTCGTTACCGATTTGCGTGGTTTCGTTGTGCTTTACAACGTTGTTCTGGTCTTTTTCTGCGTGAATGAAGACCTCTTGTTGGCCCAGTTCATCCTCGAAACGCAGCTCGTTGAAGCCTTTGCCCTTGTGGGTCTGGCTCTTGATGGTCATGCGCGTCTTGTGCTTGGGCAGGTCATACGGCGGCAGCTGATTGCCACAGTAGGTGCGCCCGGTGATCATCGGCTGGTCCGGGTCGGCGTCGACGTACTGGATGATCACGTCCTGGCCGATGCGCGGAATGGCCATCGAGCCCCAGCTGCCGCCGGCCCAGCCTTGTGACACACGTACCCAGCAGGAGCTGAACTCGTTGTCCTGGCTTTCCCGGTCCCAGGGGAAGCTGACCTTCACCCGGCCCCATTGGTCGCAGTAGATTTCCTCGCCCTTGGGCCCCACCACCGTCGCCATCTGCGGGCCGTCGATGCGCGGCTTGGATAACGGTGCCGGGCGCCATTCGGTTCTGCCGGGCACCAGCACGGCGTCCTGCTTGTAGTGGGTGCCGTGCTGCGCCCCGGCGGCCTCTTCCTGCAGGCTGGTGAACTGGGTGCCTTCGTGGTGCACGCGGGTTACCCGCCAGTGGATGTTCAGGTCTTCGCGCGGGTGCTCGATCAGGCTGAAGCTCAGCCCCGGCTGCAGGCGTACATCGTCGCCTTCCACCTCGGCCATACGGGCGTCATGGCGCCAGGCGGTGATGCGGGTGGCGGTGAAGGGTGCACCGACCGCCCCGCGCTTGTAGCGGCCGGGGTAGTCGAAGCGCTCGTAGGTGGTGGACTGGTGCTTCAGGTCGCTGCCGTCGGCACGTTGCTCCTGGCGGTAGGCCGGGTGGGTGAAGGTGTAGTCGCGCTGCACCTGGCGCGCGGTACGTACCTGTTCGCTGTAACGCAGGTGGCGCAGGCACGGCCTGGCCTGGTCGCCGCCGCTGTTGGTGTGGTACAGCACCTGGTTGGGGTCGATGTCGTCCTGTTCGAAGAAGCCTTCATCCTCGTCGTCGACCTTGATGGCGCCCTGGCTGATCTGCCCCAGCCCCAGCAACCGGTCGGTGATGAGCAGCTTGTGCAGTTTCGGTGTGTGCGCGAAGCGGTAGACGAAGCCCTCTTCGGCGGCCAGGCGGGCGATGAAGTCGAGGTCGGTTTCACCGGCCTGCACGCAGAATTCTCGCACCTCATGCTTGTCGATGCTTCTCAGCTCATAGCCGGTGATGCCCTGGCGCTTGAGCATGATCTCGAGAATCTGCGGCACGGTTTTCTGCTGGAAGATGCGCCAGTTCGAGCGCAGCCCGGCGCGGGCCAGCACGGGTTCGACCAGGGCGCGGTAACGGGTGCGATGGAAGCCCGTCTCACCCTGGCTGAAGGTGCTGACCAGGCCGTGCACGTAGCGCAGCGGGCGCTCGCCGCGCCAGATCGTGAACAGCACCGGCTTGTCGAGTAGCTGGCCGAAGTCGACATCGTCTTCGAAACTGATCAGCTCCAGCTTCAGCTGGAACGTTGAGCTGATGGCTTCGTCCAGCTCGAACGACACCACTTCGAATTCACTCCGGCCAACCAGCGGCTGGAAGGTAAAGCGCAAATCGGATTGGCTAGGCATGTGGCGCCCCCCGCTACTGCTGCAGAATCGCGTTGAGCGATTCCACGACTTCGGCGGTGATCAGGTCGAGGCGGTAGCTGTAGTAGCTGTAGGCGCAGACCATGGCGACGGCCGAGATCACCAGCGGGCTCCACCAGGGCCACTCCCAGCGTCGCGGGCGGTGGGGGCGATGGACGACGTTGGTGTAGGGGTCGCACAGCTCTTCCGGCGTGGGGCCACGCAGTTCGCGGATGACCGTGTGCATGCGCGAGATCAAGGCGTTGATGATGTCTTCGCACTTGGGGTCCAGGGCGTGCTTGCCCCTGAGGCCCAGGCAAAAGCAGTAGTACAGGAACTCCAACACATCCTGGAATTCCTTGGGCGCCTGCATGACCCGTTCGAGCAGCACGAAGATCTTCTCGCCGCCCTGAGTTTCGTCGTGGAAGATGCTGAGCAGGGGCGCGTGGCTCCAGCACGAGTTGTTGCCCCACGGGCGGCTCATCACGGCCTCGTCCAGGTACAGGCACAGGGCATAGGAATAGACTTCCTGCTGCGCGAGGGGGTAGCCGTGCTGCTGGATTTCTTCGCGAATGTTGCTGACCTGGTTTTGCACGGTCTTGTGCACGTCGGCGATGTTGGGCAGGTCATCCAGGGTACCACGGCCGAGATCACCAGCGGGCTCCACCAGGGCCATTCCCAGCGTCGCGGCCGGTGGGGGCAATGAACGACGTTGGTGTAGGGGTCGCACAGCTCTTCCGGCGTGGGGCCACGCAGTTCGCGGATGACCGTGTGCATGCGCGAAATCAGGGCGTTGATGATGTCTTCGCACCTGGGGTCCAGGGCGTGCTTGCCCCTGAGGCCCAGGCAAAAGCAGTAGTACATGAACTCCAACACATCCTGGAATTCCTTGGGCGCCTGCATGACCCGTTCGAGCAGCACGAAGATCTTCTCGCCGCCCTGGGTTTCGTCGTGGAAGATGCTGAGCAGCGGCGCGTGGCTCCAGCACGAGTTGTTGCCCCACGGGCGGCTCATCACGGCCTCGTCCAGGTACAGGCACAGGGCATAGGAATAGACCTCCTGCTGCGCGATGGGGTAGCCGTGCTGCTGGATTTCTTCGCGAATGTTGCTGACCTGGTTTTGCACGGTCTTGTGCACGTCGGCGATGTTGGGCAGGTCATCCAGGGTACGCAGGCGAATGACCAGGCCGAACAGCGGGCTTGCCGCGTCGAGCATCAGGTTTTGGAAGCCGCCGCGCAGCTGGAATTCCGGGTCGGCGGGGTAGCCGGATAGATCCGTTGCGAGTTGAGGGCCAGCACCGGTACGAGGCTGTTGGGTACCGTTGATATCCTCAAGCAGGATTGGCTTTTTCTTGGCCGGCACCCGTGTTTCAGTGCCATCGGACTCTTTGGACATCCTTAATCCTCGTCTAGTTAGAAGGTCAACTCACACAATGGCTGCGGACTTCCCATATGATCGGGCGCAAGCATTTTGCGAAAGCCTGAAGACTAACGAGGAATCAATGTCTATGGGAGATTGAAACTTCCTAATGATCTGTAGGAAGTTTCGCCTCAAGTTATTCTTAAATTATTATTAACGAGCAGGGGCTCGATGGTTTTGTCTGAATTGCTGTAACTTTTGTTACTGCCAGTGGCTCTATTACGAGGGCTGTGGTACAGCAGAGTCACGTATGGCAGGGCAGCTTTCCGGCGCCTGCAACGCGATGCGCCCATAGAAGAACAATGCAGTTGCCCAGGTTGTAAACCAGACAAATATCCCTGCCCAGAACGTATGGGACATATAGTGCCAGCCCTGCAGTACCCGGGTAGTACCGTACACGAACCCGATCAGCAGAATGGCCACCAGCAACTTGCGCGCATGTGCCCAGCGGTGGCGCAGGGCCACGAAATACAGGGCCAACAAGGTAAACCCGCTGGAGGCGTGGCCACCCGGCCAGCAGCGGCCATCGCCGGCCTTGTTCCACAAGGAGAAGTTTTCGAACCATTCGACCCGGGCCTGGGGGCCGCCATATAGCGTGGTTTCCACAGGGCAATACACGCTGGTATGGCTTTTCAGGTAATGAATCACGGTGGTGCTCAGTGCGAACGCCACCACCACGAAGAGCAGGTCGCGGCGGTGTTGGGTGGTAAAGCGCAGCACCGGTGCGATACGGGCCTTTTCCAGCATCCGGGTCAGGCCCAGTTGAGGGCGGTTGGCCAGGCGCGGCCAGATGAACGACAGCAGGCTGCCGATGACTGCCAGCTCGCCGGTCCAGTCCGGCAGGATGCGAGGCCATTTGTGGGTGGCTTTCTCGAACCACTGGTTGTGCAGCAACGGGAACTGGCCGGTGGCCGGGTCGAGCAGCAGGTTGCTGATCCAGCGATCGAGTTCGGTGAGGTCGAATGCAATAAACACGATGGCAGCCAGCAACAGCGGCAGCAGCAAGTTATTGCGGTAGAAGGTGGTGCGAGAGGGCATGTTCAGCGTTCCTGGGCATCAACGAGTTTGCGCCATTCACTGGCCGCTATCTGGCCCAGCAGCTTCGCCTTGCCATCGCTGCGCTGGGTGATGAACAGGGCGCTGGCATAGCTGTTCGACGTCGCGCTGGCAGGCACTTCGAGTGCCTGCTCCAGCTGTTCCATGCAGCCGCTGTGGCTGACCAGCACGAGGTTGTGGCCGTTTCGCTTGAGGGCCAGGGCGTTTTCGGCGAAGTGGCCATCACACTGATTAAGCCAGCCTTGCGTGGCAATGGTCTTACCAAACATGGCGTGTGCGGTCTGCCGGGTACGCACTTCCGGGCTGGCCCACACGTCGGCTGAGCCCAGGCCAAGGTGTTGCAGGCCGTTGCCTACATTGGCGGCCACATGGCTGCCCGCGACCGTGATTCCGCTGGGGTCACCCAAGCAGGCACCGCTGGAGCGGTCGCAACGTTCGGCATGGCGCAGCACCACAATCACCGAGCCTTTCGCCCAGGCGGCCTCGAGCCCGCTGTGTTGCAGGTGATGGGGATTGCCCAGGTTGGGGATGGCCGTGCGGGCATGTGCCCAGGCTGCCGCTGCGCCCATAATCAACAGCAGGCACAAGACTGCCAACAGCGCCGTGCCCCAAGGCAATCGGGATACCTGGGCAAGCCGTGAGGCGGGTGATTTGTCGATTACGCCTTGCAGCATGTTTGCCACTCCAGTCAGCTCGCTCCACACAAGAGCGTCGGCACTTTAGGTAGCGGGATGTCGCTGAAGAGTGAGGCAGATGTGAAAAAAGCCTTGGCCCGACAGCTGTCAGCCAGTGAGAAGTCAAGTATGAAACCGGTTTCAAAACATTTCTGAACGCGCTAGATTATTCGGCTGTCTTCTTGATGGCCTATCAAGATCACCTCCCACAGAAAATCAGATGGCGCTTATCAAGGCCGCCGCACAGCCGATGAGGATTCGCAATGCCTGAGCATGCCCCAGACAACCCGCGCAGGGATTTTCTGCGCAAGACCTTGACCCTTATCCCGGTCGTTACCGTGGCCAGCACAGGGCTTGGCGTGGGCGCCAGCCAGCTGCTTGCGGCCCCGCAACCGCATCAGCCACCGAAAGTGCCAGCCACGCCACCTGCGGGCGACTATCAACCGACGTTCTTCAGCGCCGAAGAGTGGGCGTTTGTACAAGCGGCGGTGTCGCGCATCATCCCGGCTGATGAACTTGGCCCCGGCGCACTCGAAGCCGGCGCTGCCGAATTCATTGACCGCCAGATGAACACCCCGTACGCGACGGGCGCGCAGTGGTACATGCAAGGCCCGTTCAACGCCGACGCCGCGCCCGAGCTGGGCTACCAGTTGCAGCTCAGCCCGCAACAAATCTATCGCCTGGGCATCGCTGCCGTGGACGGCTGGTGCAAAGCCAACGGCGGGCAGGTTTTTGCTGCGCAAGATAGCGCTACCCGAGACCGTATTCTCAGCAAGGTCGAGGCAGGCGAGCTGGTGTTCGACGCCGTTCCGGCGAAGGTGTTCTTCAGCCTGCTGGTGCAGAACACCCGTGAAGGGTTCTTCTGCGACCCGATTCATGGCGGCAACAAAGGCATGGTTGGCTGGACCCAGATTGGCTTCCCCGGCGCCCGCGCCGACTTCATGGACTGGGTCGAGCGCAACGAGCCTTACCCGTTCCCGGCTGTATCGATCCGCGGCGAGAGGGCCTGAGGCATGGCGACTGTGTTGAACAAAGTGGATGCGGTTATCGTCGGCTTCGGCTGGGCCGGCGCGATCATGGCCAAGGAACTGACCGAGGCCGGGCTGCACGTGGTGGCCCTGGAGCGGGGGCCGATGCAGGATACCTACCCGGAAGGCAGCTACCCGCAAGTGATCGATGAGCTGACCTACAGCGTGCGCAAAAAGCTGTTCGTCGACGTGTCGAAAGAAACCGTCACTGTACGCCACAGCGTGAACGACGTGGCACTGCCCAATCGCCAGCTCGGTGCCTTCCTGCCGGGCAAGGGTGTGGGCGGCGCGGGCCTGCACTGGTCGGGCGTGCACTTCCGGGTCGACCCGGTCGAGTTGCGCCTGCGCAGCCACTACGAAGAGCGCTACGGGCGCAAGTTCATCCCTGAAGGCATGACCATCCAGGACTTCGGCGTCAGTTACGATGAGCTGGAACCGTATTTCGACTTTGCCGAAAAGGTTTTTGGCACCTCAGGTCAGGCGTGGACCGTCAACGGCCAGGTGGTGGGTGAAGGGAAGGGCGGCAACCCCTACTCGCCGGACCGATCCAACCCGTTCCCGCTGCCCGCGCAGAAGAACGTGGTGTCGGCCAGGCTGTTCGAAAAAGCGGCCACCAGCCTGGGCTACAAACCCTACAACCTGCCTTCGGCAAATACCTCCGGGCCTTACACCAACCCGTACGGGGCGCAGATGGGGCCGTGCAACTTCTGTGGTTTCTGCAGCGGCTACGTGTGCTACATGTACTCCAAGGCCTCGCCCAACGTGAACATTCTGCCGGCACTGCGCCAGGTGCCCAACTTCGAGTTGCGGCCCAATGCCCATGTGCTGCGGGTGAACCTGGACGACAGCAAGCGCAAGGCCACCGGCGTGACCTACATCGATGCCCAGGGGCGCGAGGTGGAGCAACCGGCGGAGCTGGTGATCCTGGCGGCGTTCCAGTTCAACAACGTGCGCCTGATGCTGCTTTCCGGCATCGGCAAGCCTTACGACCCAGTGAAGAACGAAGGTGTGGTCGGGCGTAACTTTGCCTACCAGAACATGGGCACGGTCAAGGCGTTCTTCGACAAAAACACCTACACCAACAACTTCATCGGCGCGGGTGGCAACGGCATTGCCATCGACGATTTCAATGCCGACAACTTCGACCATGGCCCCCACGGCTTTGTTGGCGGCTCGCCGATGTGGGTGAACCAGGCCGGCAGCCGGCCGATTGCCGGCACTTCCAACCCGCCGGGTACGCCGGCCTGGGGCAGTGCCTGGAAGAAAGCCACGGCCGACTACTACACCCACCAGGTGTCGATGGACGCCCACGGCGCCCACCAGTCCTACCGTGCCAATTACCTGGACCTGGACCCCACCTACCGTGACGCCTACGGCCAGCCGCTGTTGCGCATGACCTTCGACTGGCAGGAAAACGACATCAAGATGAACCAGTTCATGGTCGACAAGCTGAGCAAGATCGCTCAGGCGATGAACCCCAAGGCCATTGCCGTGCTGGGCAAGCAGGTCAAGGATCACTTCAACACCGCCAGCTACCAGACCACCCACCTGAATGGCGGTGCGATCATGGGCACCGACCCCAAGACCAGTGCACTGAACCGCTACCTGCAAAGCTGGGACGTCCATAACGTGTTCGTGCCGGGGGCTTCGGCGTTCCCGCAGGGGCTGGGTTACAACCCGACCGGGCTGCTGGCCGCGCTGACCTATTGGTCGGCACGCGCCATTCGCGAGCAGTACCTGAAAAACCCTGGCCCGCTGGTTCAGGCCTGAGGAGCGATGAGCATGAAGACAATGTTGATCGCAACCCTGCTGCTGGGTGCCACCGCGGCCACACAGGCCGTAGCAAATGAGGATGCGCAGGTGCGCCAGGGCGAGTACCTGGCCCGCGCCGGTGACTGTGTGGCCTGCCATACCGCCAAGGGCGGCAAGCCCTTTGCCGGCGGCCTGCCGATGGAAACGCCAATCGGCACGGTGTACTCCACCAACATCACCCCGGCGGCCAGCGGCATCGGCAATTACAGCTTCGAAGACTTCGACCAGGCGGTGCGCAAGGGCATTGGCAAGGATGGGAGCACCTTGTACCCGGCCATGCCATACCCGTCGTATGCGCGGGTCAGCGAGCAGGACATGCAGGCGCTGTACGCCTACTTCATGAAAGGCGTGGCGCCGGTCGAGCAGGCGGACAAGGCCACTGACATTCCCTGGCCGCTGAGCATGCGTTGGCCGCTGGCAATCTGGCGTGGTCTGTTTGCGCCAGAGGCCAAGCCCTGGCAGGCATCGGCGGTAGCCGACCCGGTGGTGAACCGTGGCGCGTACCTGGTCGAGGGCCTTGGGCACTGTGGCGCTTGCCATACGCCGCGGGCGCTGACCATGCAGGAAAAGGCCCTGAGCCCTGCAGAGGGCGAGCAGTTCCTTGCCGGCAGCGCACCGCTGGAAGGCTGGATTGCGAAAAACCTGCGTGGCGACTACAAGGACGGCCTGGGCAGCTGGAGCGAAGCACAGCTGGTGCAGTTTTTGAAGACCGGGCGTAGCGATCGCAGCGCCGTGTTCGGTGGCATGAGCGATGTGGTGGAGCACAGCATGCAGCACATGAGCGATGCCGACCTCACCGCTATCGCCCGTTACCTGAAGACCCTGCCGCCGAGCAACCCGAATGACCAGCCTCACGTCTACGACAAGCAGGTGGCGGATGCACTGTGGAAGGGTGATGACAGCAAGCCCGGGGCGGCGGTGTACATCGACAATTGCGCGGCCTGCCACCGTACCGATGGCCAGGGCTACACCCGCGTGTTCCCGGCCCTGGCTGGCAACCCGGTGGTACAGACCGCAGATGCCACGTCGCTGATCCACGTGGTGCTGGCAGGGGGCACGGTGCCGGCGACGCACGCCGCGCCGTCGAACTTCACCATGCCGGCATTCGGCTGGCGCCTGAGTGACCAGGAGGTTGCCGAGGTGGTGAACTTCATCAGGAGCAGTTGGGGCAACCAGGGCAGTGAGGTCTCTGCCAGTGATGTGAAGTCGCTGCGCTGACTGCGGCTTCCTTAGCTGTAAAAATACTGATTGCTCTAGCAGGGACTCTGTGGGAGCGGGCTAGCCCGCGAACACCGGCGTAGCCGGTGCCATCCACTTCGGTGGCTTTTTCGCGGGCATGCCCGCTCCCACAGGGCTAGCCTTTAATTCAAATTAATCAGTAACCTATTAGATATTATTCAGGTAATTACTTAGATTTATTCAGTTGATCCTGACCAACGGCATGTTGACGGATGCTCGCAGTTTTGCTGTATTGAAACCGGTTTCATCGCTATCACAATAATCATAAGGACAGCCCATGACCGACGCGCCTGCCCATGCCCGCGAACGGGTCACCATCAGCGAAGTAGCGCGTGTCGCTGGCGTTTCCAAAGCCACCGTCTCCCGTTTCATCGGTGGCGATCGCCAATTGCTGGCCGAAGCCACGGCCAAGCGCCTGGCAGAGGTCATCGAACGCCTCGGCTACCGCCCCAACCAGATGGCCCGCGGCCTCAAGCGCGGCCAGACGCGACTGATCGGCATGCTGGTGGCCGATATTCTCAACCCCTATTCAGTGGCCGTGATGCATGGCGTGGAAACCGCCTGCCGTCAGCACGGTTACAGCCTGGTGGTGTGCAACACCAACCGCGACGATGAGCAGGAGCGTCACCACCTGGTGGCCCTGCAGAGCTACAACGTCGAAGGGTTGATCGTGAACACGCTCGGCCATCACCCTGGCGAACTGCTGAACCTGCAGCGTGACATCCCCATGGTGCTGGTCGACCGCCAATTGCCCGAGCTGAATGTCGACCTTGTCGGCCTGGACAATACCGACGCAGTCGAGCAGGCCCTTGACCACCTGCAGGCTCAGGGCTACCGCGACATCCTGGCGGTCAGCGAACCCCTTGATGGCACCAGCTCACGCCTGGAACGGGTGCAGGCATTCGGCGCGTCGGTCAGCCGTCGCCCCGGCATGCGCCAGCAGGTGCTGGAAATCAGCGCCGGGCTGCAGGGCCAGCTGGCTACGTTTCTTGCCCGCAGTGGCCATGGCCCGCAAGCCATCTTCACCTTCAACGGCGTTGCCACCCTGGCGGTGACCCGGGCCCTGCACGAGGCCGGGTGCAACCTGTTCACCGACGTTGGGCTGATCGCCCTCGACGACCTCGACTGGTACCCCTTGGTCGGCAAAGGCATCACTGCACTGGCCCAACCCACGGAGCGTATCGGTGTGGCGGCATTCGAAAGCCTGCTCGGTCGCCTGCGCGGCGACAACGGGGCCGCCCGGCGCATCGACTTCAAGGCCAACCTGATCATCCGCGGTTCAACCCAACCCCAGTAAGCAACGGCAGGCCTGCGCCTGCTGCTGCCGATTAAAAATGAAACCGGTTTCATAAGGATAAAAACAATGCACCCGAACCCCGTTTCCATCAGCCTCTCAAGCTACGGCGCCGACTTTGTGCGGCAACGCGGCCAGGAGCAGTTCCTGGACATGCTGGCAGCCGCTGGCGTCAGCCGAGTGGAATTGCGCGAAGAATTGTTCGCCAGCGCCCCGGACGCGGCTGCACTCGGTGCGGTCATTGCCGCACTGCGCCTGGAGTGCTTGTACTCGACACCCCTTGAACTGTGGACCGCGCAAGGCGTGCCCGATCCACAACTGGTCCAGAAGCTGGAAACCGCCCGCGCGCTTGGCGCGGTGGCGCTGAAGGTTTCCCTGGGGCACTTCGATGCGCACTGCGATGTGACGGCCCTGGCGGCGCTGCTGCCTGCACATGGGCCGCTGCTGCTGGTGGAAAACGACCAGACCGCACAAGGTGGCAGGATCGAACCGCTGCTGCAGTTCTTCCAGCGTGCCGACACGCTTGGGCTGCGCCTGGGCATGACCTTCGACATCGGCAACTGGCAGTGGCAGGGCGAACCGGCGCGGCAAGCCGCACGGCAACTGGGCCGCTGGGTGCGCTATGTGCATTGCAAGGCTGTGCAGCGTCGGGCCGATGGCCGCCTGGTTGCCATACCGCCCCAAACGGCGGACCTGCAGGCGTGGGCAGCGCTGATGGCCGAGTTCGCGCCCGGCGTGGTGCGCGCCGTCGAATACCCCTTGGTTGGCAATGATCTGCTGGCGCTGACCCGTGCCCAGGTGCGTAGCCTGTCGGCATTGGGCGCGGGGGAGGAGGTGGCCCATGCATGAGCATGACGTGCTGTGCTTCGGCGAGACCATGGCCATGTTCGTCGCCGAGCAAACAGGTGACCTGGCCAGTGTCGGCCTGTTCGGCAAACGCATCGCCGGTGCGGACAGCAACGTGGCCATCGGCTTGGCACGCCTGGGCTTCAAGGTGCGCTGGCTGAGCCGGGTAGGCGACGATTCGCTGGGCCGTTTCGTGCTCGACAGCTTGGGCCGCGAAGGCCTGGACTGTTCCGGTGTCGAGGTGGATACCAGTTACCCGACGGGTTTTCAGCTCAAGGCGCGTTGCGATGATGGCAGCGACCCGGCAGTGGAATACTTTCGCCGCGGTTCGGCAGCCAGCAGGCTGTCGCCCGCACTGCTGAACCCTGCCTGCCTGCAGGCTCGCCACCTGCACGCCACCGGCATCCCGCTGGCGCTGTCCGACAGCTGCCGTGCGCTGTCCCACGCGTTGGTAGACGCCATGCGCGCAGCCGGGCGCAGCATATCGTTCGACCCCAACCTGCGCCCCTCGTTATGGCCTGATAACAACAGCATGGTGCGCGAAATCAATGCCCTGGCGGCCAAGGCCGACTGGGTTTTACCGGGCCTGGAAGAGGGGCGGTTGCTGACCGGCCAGCATACCCCGGCGGACATCGCCGCGTTCTACCTCGATCAAGGGGTGGAGCTGGTGGTGATCAAGCTGGGCGGTGCCGGCGCCTACTTCCGCAGCGCCAAGGGCGAAGGGCAGGTAGCCCCCGTGCCGGTCAGCCGAGTGGTGGACACCGTCGGTGCGGGTGATGCCTTTGCCGTCGGCGTGCTCAGCGCGTTGCTGGAGGGCCGCGCCGTGCCTGAGGCAGTGACGCGTGGCAACTGGTGCGGCAGCCGCGCCGTGCAGTCGCGCGGCGACATGGAAGGGCTGCCGTTGCGCCACGAGCTGGAGGCCTACGACCTGCGCAGAAGCGCGTGAGCCAGCCAACCCCGAATCACCTGTTGCAAAAAAAACAACAAGCTCAGGAGAACCAAACCATGCAAAGCCAAAGCCTGGCACCTCGCCGCTGGTGGTACATCATCCCGATTGTGTTCGTCACCTACAGCCTGGCGTACCTGGACCGCGCCAATTACGGCTTCGCCGCCGCCTCCGGCATGGCCGAAGACCTGCACATCACCCCCGCGCTGTCTTCGCTGTTGGGCGCGCTGTTCTTCCTCGGTTACTTCTTCTTCCAGGTGCCCGGCGCCATCTACGCCGAAAAGCGCAGCGTGAAGAAGCTGATCTTCGTTTGCCTGATCCTCTGGGGCGGCCTTGCCACGCTCACAGGCATGGTCAGCAATGTCTATATGCTGATCGGTATCCGCTTCCTGCTCGGGGTGGTGGAGGCTGCGGTGATGCCGGCCATGCTGGTGTACCTGTGCCATTGGTTCACCCGTGCCGAGCGCTCACGCGCCAATACCTTCCTGATGCTCGGCAACCCGGTGACCATCCTGTGGATGTCGGTGGTGTCGGGGTACCTGATCAAGCATTACGACTGGCGCTGGATGTTCATCATCGAAGGCCTGCCTGCCGTGATCTGGGCGTTCTTCTGGTGGCGCCTGGTGGATGATCGCCCGGCCCAGGTGAAGTGGCTGAGCGATCAGGAAAAGGCCGCCCTGGCACACGCGCTGGCCGCCGAGCAACAGGGTATCAAGCCCGTGAAGAACTATCGCGAGGCATTCCGCTCGCCGCAGGTGATCATCCTGGCGCTGCAGTACTTCTGCTGGAGCATTGGCGTGTATGGCTTCGTGCTGTGGCTGCCGTCGATTCTCAAGCAGGCCGCGAATGTCGATATCGTGCAGGCCGGCTGGCTGGCCTCGGTGCCTTACCTGGCGGCAGTGCTGGCGATGGTGGGTGTGTCCTGGGCGTCCGACTGCCTGCAAAAGCGCAAGCGCTTCGTCTGGCCGCCACTGTTGATTGCCGCTGTGGCGTTCTACGGCTCGTACGCCCTGGGCACTGAGCATTTCTGGCTGTCGTACGCGTTGCTGGTGCTCGCCGGCGCCTGCATGTACGCACCCTATGGCCCGTTCTTCGCGATCGTGCCCGAGATCCTGCCGGCCAACGTCGCTGGCGGGGCCATGGCGATGATCAACAGCATGGGCGCACTGGGTTCGTTCGGCGGCTCGTGGCTGGTGGGCTACCTGAATGGCGCTACGGGCGGGCCCGGGGCCTCTTACCTGTTCATGTGCGGCGCGCTGCTGACCGCAGTGGCACTTACCGCCGCACTCAATACATCCCAGACGTCTGGCCGGGCCAAGCGCGATAGCTCGCGGCTGGCCATGAACCCTTAGGAAACCTGCAATGAAGAAGCGAATCGTCCTGTACAAACGCCTGTCCGACGAATTGATGGCACGCCTGCAAGAGCGCGTTGAAGTGACCTGGGTTGATACCACCCAGCCCGACGGCCTTGCCCGCCTGCGCGATGCGTTGCCGGGGGCGCATGGGTTGCTGGGGGCCAGCCTGCGCCTGGATGCCAGCCTGCTCGACCTGGCGCCGCAGCTGGAAGTGGTGTCCAGCGTTTCGGTAGGCGTGGACAACTACGATATTGCCGAACTCAGCCGGCGTGGCGTGATGCTCACCAACACGCCAGACGTGCTCACCGAAACCACGGCCGACACCGGCTTTGCCTTGATTCTGGCTACCGCCAGGCGGGTGGTGGAGCTGGCGAACTGGGTGCGTGACGGCCATTGGCAGGCCAACCTGGGGCCGGCGCATTTTGGCTGTGATGTGCATGGCAAGACGTTAGGCATCGTTGGCATGGGCCGCATCGGTGAGGCCTTGGCCCGGCGCGCGGCAGCCGGCTTTGGTATGCGCGTGCTGTACCACAGCCAGCGCGCCAAGCCCGAGGTGGAGGCGCGCCATGGGGCACGCCAGTGCAGCCTGGAGGAGTTGGTGCAGCAGGCGGATTTCGTTTGCCTGACCGTGCCGCTGAGCGCCAGCACCGAAGGCCTGATCGGTGAACGGGAACTGGCACTGATGAGGCCTGAGGCGATCCTGGTGAACATCTCACGCGGGCGCGTGGTGGATGAGCAGGCGCTGGTCGAAGCGCTGCGGGCCAGGCGCATACGTGGCGCGGGGCTGGATGTGTTTGTGCAGGAGCCGCTACCAGTAGACTCGCCGCTGTTGCAGCTCGATAACGTGGTAGCGACCCCGCATATCGGCTCGGCGACCGAGGAAACTCGCCAGGCCATGGCGCGTTGCGCGGTCGAGAACCTGCTCAGCGCGCTGGCCGGCGAGCGGCCGGTGAACCTGGTCAACGGCTGACGCCCGTCCAAAGTGTGGGAGCGGGTTCACCCGCGAAACAGGCGACACGGTGGATGGCACCGGCTGTGCCGGTGTTCGCGGGTGAACCCGCTCCCACAGGGGCGGCACAGCCTTTGAAAAAGGTTAACGGCAGTTACCTGCCTTGCGATAGCCCGCTGCCTGCGCTTCACCTTCGGTAGCAAAACTCACCTGGTTCTTCGCTGCAACCTGGTTGTAGCCCGGGCAGCCAACTGACAGGTGATAGACGTGGCTGTTGCGGTTGCCAAGCACGGCCCCGACTGACGCGGCACTGGCCAGGCTCGGCTTTGCCTCTGCCTTGGCGGCTTTCGCTGGCACTGCCTGAACAACGCCACTGCCAACCGGCTTGTAGTCGGCCGTCCACTTGCGTTCCCCGCTTACGAACGGGTTGGCGTGCCCCATGATCGCGGCAATGCGCCGGTCACGCTCTTTCTCCCAGGCCGACACCGGGTGCTGTTTGTCCCAGGCCATCAGCAGCTGTTGCTGCTGGCGCGACATGCTCAGCTGGTAACGGTCGAACATGTAGAACGTGGTGCGGGCCACCAGGCCTTTGACTTCATCGCGCGGTTCGGCGGCGCGCTGGGCGAAATCGACCTTGGTGGTGCACTGGCCATACTCGCCGGCATTGCCAGCGACCATGCCGTAGTTGAAGTTGCTGCGGTCACCGTTGACCTCGCCCACGGCCGGGTAGAGGTTGAACAGGTCGGCTTCCATGGCGCGGAACACCGGGTCGTTGTCCACGCAATGCTCGCGGCCGCCGTTCTTCCAGCACTGGCGCTGGTTGCCGAAGGTGTAGGCGGGCACGATGTGTTCCCACTCGGTGCGCTCGGCGCGGTTCTGTTGTTTGCGCGTCTGGTAGCCGCAAGAAGCGGCATCGATGCGCCCGCCGGACTTGCCCACCCAGGTCCACTTGCAGCCGCAGTACAGGTCACCCACGGCACTGTTGGCCTGGTCCAGGTACACCTTCTGCTTGGCCACCACCTTGGCCTCGGTGAACGTCGCTGGCGGGTTGGCGAAGGCAGGGAGGGTGAAGGAAAACACTAAGGTTATGGCGTAAAGCAGTGATTTCATGGGAAAAACATATTTCAGATTGGGGCGCGCATTGTAATGCTTTCCCCGGGGCTGACCAGCTCGCTGAGCCATACCAGTGGTCGGCCCGGGTCGTCGCCGGCCATCCGGTTGAACGTGGCTGAGTCGAGCATGTCCCTGACCTGGGTACCCATGCGCAGCAGGCGCTCGATGAAACCGGCGCCGACGTCGCCGTAGTCCTCAAGCGAAACACCGCTCTGGTTGTGCTGGATTGCCAGGTGGTAGTGACTGACCCCGGCGCCATTGCCACTGCCGCCCAGCACCACGGTGAAGCGTGGGCCGAGCAGGTTTGCCAGGCGCTGCTGGACCAGGTCGAGCAGCGCGACCGGTACTTCATCGTGGCGCAGTGTGGTGGGGAAACAAGGGGTGAAGGGAGGCATGGGTGTGTCCTGCGGGGCGGGTTCGAGTGTTGGCCAGCTTAGGCAAGGTGACTGTCAACTTGGGTTAAGCGGGGGTAAAAGCGGGTAATACTCAAACAGGCCCTACGCGGTCCCTGTAGGAGCGGCCTTGTGTCGCGATGGGCTGCGCAGCAGCCCCGTAAGTTGTTGCCGTGATGCTGAAATCCTGGGGCTGCTGCGCAGCCCATCGCGACACAAGGCCGCTCCTACAAGGGCCGTGCATGGCTGGTGCGTTGCGGGTATCAGAAGGTTTGCCCCAGCGAGAACTGGAAGATCTGGGTCTCGGCGTTGTCCGGCTTTTTCAACGGCGCTGCCAGGCTGAAGCTCAGTGGCCCCATCGGGCTGTACCAGGTCACGCCAACCCCCAGCGACACGGCCAACTGCGCCAGGTCGACGCTGCCGCAGCCCTGGGTGGTCGAGAGGTAGCAGGTGTCGGCATATACGTTGCCGGCGTCCACGAACAACGAACTGCGCAGCTGGCTCTGGTCCTTCACGAACGGCAACGGGAAAATGTATTCGGCACCGCCGGTCACCAGAATGTTGCCCCCCAGCACATCAGTGTCGCGGTCGGAGTAATAAGCCTGGCCGGCGCTGGCGTAGGTACCGGTGGCCGGGGTATTGCGCGGGCCGAGGGTGCCGTCCTTGAACCCGCGTACCGAGCCCTGGCCACCTGCGGTGTAGCTTTCATAGAACGGCAAGCCGTCGGTGGACCCGTAGCCGTTGCCGTAGCCCAGGCTGGTGTGCAGGCGCAGCGAGGTGTTGTTGGTCACCGGCAGGAAGGCCTGGCCGTTGTAGTCCAGTTTGTAGAACGACAGGTCGCTGCCAGGGGTTGTGGCCATCAGGGTCAGGCTTTGCGAGTGGCCTCGGGTGGCCAGCACGCCTTTGTTGAGGGTGGATTCCGACCAGCCGATCGAGGCCTTGAGGTTGTTGAAACTCTTGCCCTCACGGGAGATGAAGTCGTAGATCTCGTCGGCGCTGTAGGTACCCGGCGAAATGTCGTCGTGCTGTAGGGTCAGGCCGTAGGTCAGGCGTGAGGTTTCGTTGATCGGGTAGCCAAAGCTGACCCCGGCGCCGTAGCTGTTGATCGCATAGTACGAAACGCCATCGTCGTAGTAGTCGCTGTAGTCGGTGGTGTTGTAGAACAGGTTGTAGCCCAGGCTGACGCCATCGGCGGTGAAGTAGGGGTCCACGAAGCCGAAGTTGTACTTGGTCTGGTATTCGCTGCGGGTCAGCCCGATGGACACCTTGTTACCGGTACCCAGGAAGTTGCTCTGGCTGATCGAACCACCGAGGATCAGGCCGGCGCTCTGGGCGAAACCGACGCTGGCGGTGATCGAGCCGGAGGCTTGCTCTTCGACGCTGTAGTTGACGTCGACCTGGTCGTCAGTACCTGGCACCGGCGGGGTCTCGACGTTGACTTCCTTGAAGAAGCCCAGGCGCTCCAGACGGGTCTTGGACTGGTCGATCAGGTAGGTCGAAGCCCAGCCACCTTCCATCCGAAGCCGCCACGCAGCTGGAACTCCGGGTCGGCGGGGTAACCTTCTAAATCCGGGTCACCTGCTCGCTGCCCCTGGTCAGCCGGATAGGGTGAATCGGTACCCTCCGGCACTTCGAGCATCGCGTAGACGCTGCGTTCTGAAACGTCATGGGCATCGACAGCGCCGTCGGGTTTTACCGGAGGCAGATGGGATGGGCCGGGCATGAAGTGGTCCTTGTCTTCGAGCAAACTGAAGACATGAACACTATCGGGGAATCAATTCTCCAAGGAGTCTGGGGCTTCCCAAATGCTTGTAGGATCCTTCTCTACTTCAAGTTTCCAAACATTTCCCTGGCAACATCTTGCTAAAGGATAGCGCCCTGTAGAAGCGGGTTTACCCGCTCCTGCAGGGATCGCACAACCCATCCAGAAGCGCGTGGCGCTCAGCCAAAGAGCCTGGCCAGGCAGGCCAGTTTCTTCTTGTACGACCGCCGCGCCTCCAGCGCCTGCTCCAGGCTCACCGCCAGGAACCTTGCCTGCTGGTTGGGCTGCATCTGGCCGATCAGGTCGAGGTCGGCGCTGATCACCGTGCCGATCATGGCGTAGCCGCCGCCCGACACCGCATCACGGTGCAGGATGATCGGCTCCAGCCCCGCCGGCACCTGGATCGAACCGATCGGATAGCAGCTGTCGACGATGTTCGACGGGTCCGAGCCGGCACCGAACGGTTGCTCCCGCGGCTGGAAGCTCAAGGCGCTGCCGCCTTTGTAGCGGTAACCGATACGGTCCGCTTCGGAGCCGACTGTCCAGGCCTGGGTGAAGAAGCTTTGCGCTGCGGCTTCGGTCAGGCGATGGAAGTACAGCCCCGGCACCACCCGCACCACCACCTCGCCACCCAAGGCCTGGCGCAGGGCCATGGGCAGGCTTGCGCCGGCGCGGGTCTTGCCGCTGGGTACACCGACCGGCAGCAAGTCGCCAGCCATCAACTTGCGCCCCTGGAACCCGCCCAATGCCCCCAGCGCGTAGGTGGAGCGGCTGCCGAGCACCTCAGGTACATCAATGCCGCCGGCCACGGCCAGGTACGCACGGGCGCCCGCCGTGGGGAAGCCGAAGCGCAACACCTGCCCGGCACGCACGGCAAATGCCGTGTCCGGGCGCTGCTCGCGGCCATCCAGCAAAGCGGGCATCTGTGCACCGCAGACCGCCACCAGCACATCCTGCTGGAACTCCAGTTCCGGCCCCACCAGCGCACACTCAAGGGCTGCTGCGCCGGCCGGGTTGCCCACCAGGTGGTTGGCCGCGCGCAGGGCGTACTGGTCGAGTGCACCGGACGGCGGAATGCCCAGGTGGTAGTAGCCTTCACGGCCCAGGTCCTGCACCGAGGTGGCCAGGCCGGGTTTGAGTACCTTGATCATGCCAGCACCTCCTGCAGCGACTTGGGGTAACCGACCGGGTCGGCAAGGAAGGCGTCCAGGGAGAACTCGACCGGGCGAATACGCAGGTCGAAGCGGCCCTCCTCTACATCTGCCACTGCCTGGTCGTAAGCCCTGCGATCAATGGGCTTGAACTGCACGATGTCACCCGGGCGGAAGAACACCATGTGCGCCTTCAGGTAGTTCAGCGTTTGCTGAGGGTCGTAGATCGGTGCCGGGGTGACGCCGAACATCTGGTAGCCCCCTGCCCCGCGCACCGAGTAGATGCAACCGAAGCAACCGCCATGACCCAGGGTGAGCTTGGGCGTGTCGGTACGCGGTCGCAGGTATTTAGGCACCTGCAACTGTCGCTGGCGCTCGACCATCTGGAACATGAACGGCAGGCCGGCCACGAAACCGACCATCGACACGAACCAGGGCGCACCACTGTGGGCGGCGATGAAGGCGTCGACGTCGGCCAGCCCGTTGATGCGCGCCGCATATTCCAGGTCGGTGCTGGCCGGGTCCTGGTGGCGGTCACGGAAACGCATCAGGGTTTCATGGGTCCAGGGGTCGTTGTACAGCACCGGGATCTCGATGATCCGCGTCTGCAACGAGCGCTCGGCCACAGCCTCGGCCTCGGCACCTTGCACCGCTTCAAGCAGCGCCTGCGGCGCGATGCGGTCGGGGTCAAAGCGGATCTGGAACGAGGCATTGGCCAGGCACACGTCCAGCACGCCATCCAGCGCCAGCCGCTCCACCGCACGGGTGACGGCCATGCCCTTGAAGAAGGCTTCCAGCGACATGCTGTCGCTGACTTCGGCAAACAGGTGCTCGTCGGCGCCGAAGCTGTAGCGGATCGGGGTTATAGCAAGCGGTTCGGCCATGACTGTTCCTTTTCTTGGAATCTTTATAGAAAGGCAGGCGAAAACAAAATACACGGGCTCCGGCTTGTGCCAGCCGGATGCCTCACGGGCTCAGCGTGGCGCACGCACCACAATACCGGCCGCGTCCAGCGCCCTGCGCGTGGCCTCGACCAGGTCAAGCGCGCCGGGGGTGTCACTGTGCAGGCAGATGGAATCGAATTCGATGGCCAGGTCCTGCCCCTCGACCGTGCGCACCAGGCCCTGCTGGCATGCCCGCAACACGCGCTCGGCGACCGCGTTGGGCTCATGGCCCCGCACATTGCGGGTGAACACGATCGAGCCGCTCAGGTCGTACTCACGGTCGGCGTAGAACTCGCGAACCACCGGCTGGCCAAGGTCCTGGGCAATACGACAGATCACCGAGCCCGGCATGCAGTACAGCAGCAACTCCGGCTCGATTACCCGCAGGTTTTCCACCAGCAGGCGGGCAGCTTCTTCGTCACGCGCCAGGTGCATGTACAGCGCACCGTGCGGCTTGATGTGCTGCAAGCGTACCCCTTGGGCACGGGCAATTTCACGCAGTGCACCCAGCTGGTAGAGCATGTCGTCGACCAGTTCCTGGGCTGGTGCGTTGATATGCCGGCGGCCAAAACCGACAAGGTCACGAAAACCCGGGTGCGCACCCACCGCTACGCCCAGGGCCTTGGCCCGCTCGACGGTGCGGCGCATGGTGCCGGGGTCGCCGGCATGAAAGCCCGTGGCGATGTTGGCCGTGCTTATGTAGCCCATCAGCTCGTTGTCGACGCCGTCGCCAATGGTCCACGGACCAAAGCCCTCACCCATGTCCGAATTGAAATCCACCACCTGCATGACTGTCTCTCCTGGTGCTTGTGACTGCATGCCAGCCACGTTAGATTCTCCCTAACCCCTTGGGAAGATCTATAAACAGATAGGGTGTCTTCGGAAAATCAGATACCCCAGGAGCCAACCGTGTCACTGACCCTGCGCCAGGTCCGCTACTTCGTTGCCACCGCAGAGATCGGCCAGATTTCCCAGGCAGCCATCCACCTGAACATCTCCCAATCGGCGGTGACCACGGCAATCAAGGAACTGGAAGCCATGCTTGGCGTGCTGCTGTTCCAGCGCTCGGCCCAGGGCATGAGCCTGACCGAGGCCGGCCGGCACTTCCTCAACCGCGCCTACGTGATCCTGCGCAGTGTCGACGATGCGCTCAACAGCCCGCTGCCGAACGTGCGCGCCAGCGGCCTGCTGCGCCTGGCGGCAAGCTATACGGTGATCGGCTACTTCCTGCCACACCACCTGCAACGCCTGGAACACTGGCACCCGGATGTGACCCTGGAGCTGTACGAGCAGGAGCGCAGCGCCATCGAGCAAGGCTTGCTGGAGGGGCGTTTCGACATGGCGGTTGTGCTTACGGCCAACCTCACCCACCCCGACATCGTCTCGGAAACACTGTTCAACTCCGAGCGCCGGCTGTGGCTGCCCGGCCACCACCCGCTGTGCGAGCGTTCGGCAGTGAGCCTGGCCGATGTGGCCTGCGAACCGTTCATCCTGCTGACCGTAGACGAGGCCGAGCAAAGCGCCATGCGTTATTGGGAGCAGGCCAGGCAGCGCCCGAGCGTGCGGGTGCGGACCAGTTCGGTGGAAGCCGTGCGCAGCATGGTCGCCAATGGCAGTGGCGTGGCGATCCTGTCAGACCTGGTGCACAGGCCCTGGTCGCTGGAGGGCAAACGCATCGAGACGGTGACCATCAGCGACCCGGTGACACCCATGAGCGTAGGGCTGGCCTGGCACCGTGAGCGGGCGTTCAGCCCGGCGATGCAGGCCGTGCGTAATTACTTCCATGATGCGTTTCTGGCGCCGCAGCAGCTGTCTGCCCGGCGTTGATTGTGTCTTGGCAGGCCCGGCCCCTTCGCGGGTGAACCCGCTCCCACAGGTATCGCATAAGCCTGAAGCCTGCACAGTACCTGTGGGAGCGGGCATGCCCGCGAAGAATCCAGCGCGGTGGATGGCACCGGCTGCGCCGGTGTTCGCGGGCACGCCCGCTCCCACAGTGAACCGCAGAGGTTTTCAAAGTTTGGGCAAGACAATTGCTCCCACAGGGATCGCGCCGCACCATTGGCCAGTGCAGTACCTGTGGGAGCGGGTTTACCCGCGAAGAGGCCATCACAGGCCCAAGCCGAACGATCAGGCTGCAATGCCGTCATAACCTGAGCCGGTGCCGACACGCAAAGAGGACGCGAAATGACCCAGCCCGACCCGTCATACGTCAAATGGCTCGAAGACCGCGCCATGCTCAAGGCTTCCCAGGAGCGCGCAAGCCTGTATTCAGGCCAGTCGCGCCTGTGGCAGCAGCCCTACGCCGAAGCCCAGCCCCGCCGCGCGACCGAAATCGCCTCGGTCTGGTTGACCGTCTACCCCGACGCCATCATCGCACCGCAAGACTGCTCCGTGCTCGGCGCGCTGGCCCACGAAGCGCTGTGGAAGCGCCTGTCGGAGATCGGCATCCAGGGCCTGCACACTGGCCCGATCAAGTTGTCCGGCGGCATCCGTGGCCGCGAGCTCACCCCCAGCGTGGACGGTAACTTCGACCGCATCAGCTTCGACATCGACCCGCTGTACGGCAGCGAACAGGAGCTGGTGCAGATGAGCCGCATGGCCGCCGCACACAATGCCGTGACCATTGACGACCTGATCCCCTCGCACACCGGCAAAGGCGCCGACTTCCGCTTGGCCGAGATGGCCCACGGGCCTTACCCGGGGCTGTACCACATGGTGGAAATCCGCGAAGAAGACTGGCCCGTACTGCCTGAGGTGCCCAACGGCCGCGATTCGGTCAACCTGCTGCCGGCCCAGTGCGACGAGCTCAAAGCCCGCCATTACATCGTCGGCCAGTTGCAACGGGTGATCTTCTTCGAGCCCGGTGTAAAGGAAACCGACTGGAGCGTCACGCCGCCCGTTACCGGTGTCGATGGCAAAACCCGTCGCTGGGTATACCTGCACTACTTCAAGGACGGCCAACCCTCGCTGAACTGGCTGGACCCAACCTTCGCCGCCCAGCAAATGATTATTGGCGATGCCCTGCACGCTCTGGACTGCCTGGGCGCACGCGGCCTGCGCCTGGACGCCAACGGCTTCCTGGGCGTGGAAACACGGGCCAGCGGCACCGCCTGGTCGGAAAGCCACCCCCTGTCGATCGTCGGCAACCAGTTGATCGGCGGCATGATCCGCAAGGCGGGCGGCTTCAGCTTCCAGGAACTGAACCTGACCCTGGACGACATCGCGCAGATGTCCAAGGGCGGGGCCGACCTGTCCTACGACTTCATCACCCGGCCGGCCTATCAGCATGCGCTGCTGACCGGTGACACCGAGTTCCTGCGCCTGATGCTCAAGGAAATGCACGCCTTCGGCATCGACCCGGCCTCGTTGATCCATGCCCTTCAAAACCACGACGAGCTGACCGTGGAACTGGTGCACTTCTGGACCCTGCACGCCCACGACATGTACCTGTACAAGGGCCAGACCTTGCCCGGCAGCATCCTGCGTGAACATGTCCGCGAAGAGATCTACGAACGGCTCTCGGGCGAGCACGCGCCCTACAACCTGCGCTTCGTGACCAACGGCATCGCCTGTACCACGGCCAGCCTGATCACCGCAGCGCTGGGCATCCGCGACCTTGAGCAGATCGGTGCAGCGGACATCGAGCTGATCCAGAAAGTGCACCTGCTGCTGGTCATGTACAACGCCATGCAGCCAGGGGTGGTCGCGTTGTCTGGCTGGGACCTCGTCGGCGCCCTGCCCTTGCCCGCCGAAGCGGTCGCGCAGCGGATGCTGGATGGCGATACCCGCTGGATTCACCGGGGCGGTTACGACCTGGCCGGGCTCGACCCACAGGCCGAGGTATCGGTACGTGGCATGCCGCGGGCCCGAGCACTGTATGGCAGCCTCGACAGCCAGCTGGAAAGTGGTGATTCATTTGCTTCCAAGGTGAAGAAGCTGCTGGCCGTGCGGCAGGCTTACGGCATTGCTACCAGCCGCCAGGTGCTGGTGCCTGAGGTCAGCAGCCCAGGCTTGCTGGTGATGGTGCACGAACTGCCCGCCGGGCGCGGTATCCAGATCAGCGCACTGAACTTTGGCCAGGCAGCGATTGCCGAGGAGCTGCAGCTGACCGGGTTCACGCCCGGGACGGTCGTGGACATGATCAATGAAACGGTCGAAGGCGATCTGACCGAGGATGGGCGATTGCTGGTGAATCTGGACCCTTACGAGGCCCTGTGCCTGCGGATCGTCAACAGCAGTGCACACGTGTAATTGGCAATGAAAACACCTGCACGATCAATCAAATCGTAATATCGAATGGCCATATTGGGCGCCCCTGGACAATAACCCGTGGTCGCCCAATGCCTTTCACGCCCAACCGCCTGGCCCTGTGCATCGCCCTGGCCGGCGCCGCCTTCGCCCCCGCTGCCTTCGCCAAGGATTACCTGATCAACAATGCCAGCACCGATACCCTGGAGCTGAAGAAATCCGACACCTTGAAGGTGACATCGACCGGTAGCATCGTGGCCAGTGACGACGACGGCGTGATTCTGCCCAAGCACACCAGCGGCGCTTCCGTGAGCGTCGATAACGCCGGCATCATCCGCTCCACCGACGGCCGCGGCATCGACACCAAGGACGGTGGCGAAGACCCCAGCCACTACGTAATCACCAACCAGGCCGGGGCGCTGATTCAGGGCACCAACGACGGCTTGCGCTTCCAGACCAACCCCACGGCGGGCGGCAGCCTGAATATCGTCAACGCCGGCACCATCGAGTCCACGGTCGAAGGCCAGGCCATCGACCTGGAAACCCTGAACAACCCGGCCTTCACTACCACCTTGGTCAACCAGGCCACGGGGGTGATCCATGCCGTTGGCAACGACGCGATCAAGACCGGCTCCAACGCCACGGTCACCAACTACGGGCTGATCCATACCGACACCGCGCCGCAGGACAAGAACGGCCTGGACCAGAAGTACGACGGCATCAAGATCGGCACCTCCACCGGCGTCACCGTGTACAACCACGGCACCATCAGCGCCGACCGCCATGGCGTCGACCTGAAGACCGATGCCACGCTCTACAACTACGAAGGCGCCAGCGTTACCGGGCGCAACGGTTCGGGCTTCGGTTCCGATGGCAGCGGCACGGTGTACAACTGGGGCACCATCACCGGTGCTATCGCCGACGGCAAGATCAATGGCGATGGCGACGGCGTCGATATCGACAACATCGGCCATGTGTACAACGCCGGCACCATCCAGGGCCTGGGCGCCAAGGGCGTCGACAGTGGCGGCCGACCGAACGGCAGCGAAGGCATTGCCATGGGCGGCGGCAGCATCGTCAACACTGCCACCGGGGTAATTCGCAGCGTCGACAACGGCATTCTGGTGGATGACGGCGCAGAAGGACCCGGAGTGGCCGCCACCACCATCAGCAATGCCGGGCGCATCGAAGGCGACGGTGGCTTTGGCATCAAGCTGATCGGCGACTACGACGACACGCTAGTCAACAGTGGCACCATCAGTGGCGGCAACGGCCAGGCACTGAGCATGGGCGCCGGCAATGACAACCTGACGGTATTGACCGGCGGCGTATTCAACGGCCTGGTCGATGGCGGTGACGGCGCTGATAACGTCACCCTGGACGGCACCGGCAGCTTCGGCAACAGCACCCACTTTGAAACCCTCAAGGTCAGCGGCGGCAGCTGGACCCTGAGCAGCATCGACGACTTCAGCCTGGGCGGCGTGGTGACTTCGGGTGCCACGTTGATCAACCAGGGCAGCATTCTCGGCCAGATGCTGATCGAGCAAGGCGCCACCTATGCCGGTGGCGGCTCGGTCGGCGGGCTGCAAGTAGGAGGCACCCTGCTGACCAACACTGGCCTGGGTGTGGCTACGGTCGCTGGCGACCTGAGCTTCAGCCAGGGTTCAAGCCTGGTGTATGGCGTGAACGCCGATGGCAGCAGCGCACCGATCAACGTCAATGGCACGGCCAACCTCAATAACGCCACCCTGCGCGTGCAGCCTACCCCCGGCGAGTATCCGTGGCAGAGCCAGTACACCGTGCTGACGGCCGGTGCAGTCAACGGCACATTCGCCCAGGTAACCAGCGACTATGCCTTCCTCACCCCCACCCTGAGTTACACCCGCAACTCGGTGGGCCTGGCCTACGACCGCAACGATGTTGCCTTCGAGCAATACGCACAATCAGGTAACGCCGCGGGTGCCGCGCGCAGCCTGGCCGGCCTGGGGCAGAACAGCAACCTTTACAACGCCGTGCTCGGCACCACCACGACTGGCGCCGGCAATGCCATCGAGCAACTGTCGGCCAGCAACACCGCCAACCTGGCGGCTGCCACCCTGGCTGGCACGTCGCAGGTCGGCAGCACCATGCTCGGTGCCATGCAGGCGATGACCAGCGCAGGCAGCCTGCAAGTGGGCCTGAACGACAGCGACGGCCCTGCCCTGGCCGCCACGGGCGTGCCGCGTGAAGCGCGCAACCTCAACGACCCGAACGCCCAGGGGCGTGTCTGGGCACAGGCGCTGGGCAGCTACGGCAAGGTCGAGGGCAGCCACGGTGCCAGCGCGCTGGAGCAGCGCACCGGTGGTGGCGTGCTGGGCGTTGACTGGGCAGTGGGCGGTGAATGGCGCCTGGGCGTGCTGGGTGGCTACTCGCGCACGCGCCTGGACAGCAGCGGCCTGGATGGCACCGTGCGCAGCTGGCACGCCGGGGTATATGCCCAGCACCAGAGCGGCCCGCTGGCCCTGCGCCTGGGCGCGGCCTACAGCGGCCATGATGGCGACAGCAAGCGCGAGGTGGCTTTCGCCGGCTTCAACGAACGCCTCAAGGGTGACTACGATGCAGACAGCCAGCAGGCCTTCGTCGAACTGGGCTACGCCATGGGCCGCGGCCGCCTGAGCGCCGAACCGTTCGCCAACCTCGGCTACCAGCGCTATCACCGTGACAGCTACCGCGAACAAGGTGGCGACGCGGCGCTGGCGGTGGATGCCGATACCCAGGACAACTTCAGCAGCACCTTCGGCGTGCGCCTGGCGCACCTGGGGCAACTGGACAACGGTATGAGCCTGACGCCCCGGGCAACACTGGGCTGGCGGCACACCTACGGCAGCATCGATACCCGTACGCGGCAGGCGTTTATCGGTGGCGGTGATGCGTTCAGTGTCGAGGGCAGCGCAATCGATCGGGACAGCTTGCTGGTCGAAGCCGGGCTGGATCTGGGGCTGAGTGCGCGGCAGAGCATTGGCCTGGGGTACAGCGGGGAACTGGGTAGCAACAGCCGTAACCATGCGGTGGTTGGGCAGTGGCAGTTGAAGTTTTAAATCCTGGCTGCCTGTACCGGCCTCTTCGCGGCTAAAGCCGCTCCCACAGGGACTGCACAGGTTTCAAATACTGTGCATTACCTGTGGGAGCGGCTTTAGCCGCGAAGAGGCCGGTACTGTCACCTTGCTTTTGAGGCTTCAGAAGCATAGCGTTCGGGTGTTTTCTTTTCCGTGCCCAGGAGCAACTCCATGTACACCGGCATCGTCCAGGCCGTTCGCCCTCTGCTTGATGTGACCACCTACCCGGGCCACAACCAGTTCACTATCGACCTCACCCCGGAACTGCTCGACGAACTGAAGATCGGCGCCAGCGTCAGTGTCGAAGGCACCTGCCTGTCGGTTACCGAAATCGCCGGCACCCAGGTCAAGTTCGACGCCATGACCGCCACCCTCGAACGCACCAACCTATGCGCCTTCAAGGCGGGCCAGGGGGTCAACATCGAGCGTTCGGCGAAAATGAACGCCGAAGTCGGTGGCCACCTGATGGCCGGCCACATCGCCACCACCGCCGAAATCGTCGAACTGTCGATCAAGGAAACCGGCGCCTTCATCAAGTTCCGCATGCCGCCGGAATGGGGCAAGTACGTGTTCCCACGCGGTTTCATCGGGGTCAATGGCTGCAGCCTGACCGTCGCCGATGTCGACGACAACGTCATCACCATCAACCTGATCCCGGAAACCCTGCGCCAGACCACTTTTGCCAACTACAAGGCCGGCGAACGGCTGAATATCGAGGTCGATCACCAGACCATGGTGCTGGTCGATGTGGTGGAGCGCACCATCAAAGGCACCCTGGCCCGCGAAAAACTGCTGCCCTGAGGCCTGCCGATGCTGCCGAACGCCCTCCCCGCGCGCACGGCCAGGCGTCTACGCCTGCGAGTTTTACGTGGGCGTGTCGGCCTTGGCCTGGTCGCTGGCTTGTCGGTGCTGGCCGGCATGACCGATGCCATCGGCCTGCTGGCGCTGGGCGACTTCGTGTCGTTCATGAGTGGCAACACTACACGCCTGGCCGTGGCCATCAGTGAAGCAGACCTTGCCCTGGTGCTGCGCCTGAGTGGCGCGATACTGGGCTTCGTCGCTGGCAATGCGCTGGGCGTGCTGCTGGCGCGTGGCTTGCGCCGCCAGGCCTGGCCCGTGCTGCTGATGGTCGCCGTACTGCTGGCGTTCGCGGCAGCGTGGCCGTTGGCGGCCACCTTCCCGGCATTGTTAGCCGCCACGCTGGCCATGGGCATGATCAATGCCGTGGTTGAACAGGTGAACGGCCTGCCCATCGGCCTTACTTACGTCACCGGCGCCCTGTCCCGCTTTGGCCGTGGCCTGGGGCGTTGGCTGATGGGCGAGCGGCGCAACGGCTGGCGGGTGCAGCTGGTGCCCTGGGCCGGCATGCTGCTGGGGGCCGCGTTGGGCGCCTGGCTGCAACAGCACCTGGGCCTGCAGGCACTGGCTGGCAGCTGCGCGCTGGCCTGTGTGCTGGCCCTGGTGTCGTGGTTCATCCCGCGCGGCTGGCAGCGTGGCTACATGCCGCGCTGATCAATCGATGCGCGGGTGCTGCTGTGCCAGTGTCTCGCGCTTGGCTTCCAGCTCGGCGATCTGCGCATCGATGTCCTCGATCTTCTGCTCGATGTTGTCGTGGTGCTCCTGCAACAGCTCACGCGCTTCCTCGATGTCCGATGCCGCCGGTGCCGCACCGCGCAGCGGCTTGTTGGCGGTTTCCTTCATGGTCAACCCGGTCAGCAGGCCAACAGCGGCGATCACCATCAGGTAGTAGGCCGGCATGTACAGGTCGCCGGTGGTTTCGACCAGCCAGGCAGTGAGGGTCGGGGTAAGCCCGGCGATCAGCACCGAAATGTTGAAAGCGGCCGCCAAAGCGCTGTAGCGGATGTGCGTAGGGAACATCGCGGGCAGCGTCGAGGCCATCACACCGATAAAGAAGTTCAGCAGCACGGCAATGATCAGCAGCCCTGCGAAAATCAGCCCCAGTACGCCGCTGGTGATCAGCATGAACGCCGGAATGGCCAGGGCGAACAGGCCGACACTGCCGACGATGATGAACGGCCGGCGGCCAAACTTGTCGCTGAGCAGGCCGATCACCGGCTGCACGAACAGCATGCCGACCATGATCGCAATGATGATCAGCACGCCATGGTCTTCGCTGTAATGCAGGTTGTGCGAAAGGTAGCTGGGCATGTAGGTGAGCAGCATGTAGTAAGTGACGTTAGTGGCGATCACTACGCCAACGCAAGTCACCAGGCTGCGCCAGTGCTGGGTGGCCACTTCCTTGAACGACACCTTGGGCCCGGAGGCCAGGCCCTCGCGGTCGCCCTGTTCCAGCTTGTCGACATGCTGCTGGAACGCGGGTGTTTCTTCCAGCGCATGGCGCAGGTAGAGGCCGATGATGCCCAGCGGCAGGGCCAGGAAGAACGGCAGGCGCCAACCCCACTCAAGGAACTTTTCTTCACCCAGAATGGTGGAAATCAGCACCACCACCCCCGCGCCTAGCACAAAGCCGGCAATCGAGCCGAAGTCCAGCCAGCTACCGAGAAAACCGCGTTTGCGGTCGGGGGCGTATTCGGCGACGAAGATCGAGGCGCCGGTGTATTCGCCGCCCACCGAAAAGCCCTGGGCCATCTTGGCCAGCAACAACAGGATCGGTGCCCAGATGCCAATGCTGGCATAGGATGGAATCAGGCCGATGGCGAAGGTGCTGAGCGACATGATGACGATGGTCGCCGCGAGGATTTTTTGCCGCCCGAACTTGTCGCCCAAGGCGCCAAAAAACAGCCCGCCCAGTGGGCGAATCAGGAACGGCACCGAGAAAGTGGCCAGCGCCGCGATCATCTGCACGCTGGGGTCGGCGTTGGGGAAAAACACCTTGCCCAATGCATAAGCCACAAAGCCGTATACGCCAAAGTCGAACCACTCCATGGCATTGCCCAGCGCGGCGGCAGTGATCGCCTTTTTCATCTTGGCGTCGTCGACGATGGTGATGTCCTTCAGGCCGATTGGCTGGACGCGTTTCTTGCGAGGTTTCATGCCGTTGTCCCTGTCGATGAATGCTCTAAGGGTTCAGATACAACGGGACACTAAATAATTCAGCGCTTAATGATTTTTTGTGCGTGGGCAAGGCTGCTGGCGGGCTGGCCAGCCGAAATCCGCGCTCTCGCGATGGACAAAAAAAGCCGCTGCAATTGCAGCGGCTTTCATGTACCCGATGGCTTTGGCTCAGATACCTTCGCGGGCCAGGTCCATGGCGAAGTAGGTCAGGATCAGGTCGGCACCGGCGCGCTTGATTGCGCCAATGCTTTCACGCACCACCCGGCCTTCATCGATTGCGCCGGCCAGGCCGCCGAACTTGATCATCGCGTACTCGCCACTCACCTGGTACGCCGCCAACGGCAGGCGCGAGGCGGCGCGGATGTCGGCAATCACGTCAAGGTAGGCGCCGGCCGGCTTGACCATCAGCACATCCGCCCCCTCCTGCTCGTCCAGCAGCGACTCGCGCACGGCTTCGCGACGGTTCATCGGGTTCATCTGGTAGCTCTTGCGGTCGCCTTTCAGCGTGGTGCCGCCGGCTTCACGGAACGGGCCATACAGCGACGAGGCGAACTTGGTGGAGTAGGCCATGATCGCGGTGTCGTGGAAACCGGCACCATCCAGCGCGCTACGGATGGCCTGTACCTGGCCGTCCATTGCCGCCGACGGGGCGATGAAGTCGGCACCGGCAGCGGCGGCAATGACAGCCTGCTTGCCCAGGTTGGCCAGGGTGGCGTCGTTGTCCACGCCATGGTCATGCAGCACGCCGCAGTGGCCGTGGCTGGTGTATTCGCAGAAGCAGGTATCGGACATCACCACCATTTCCGGCACGGTGTCCTTGCAGATGCGCGACATGCGCGCGACCAGGCCGTTTTCGTTCCAGGTGTCGCTGCCGGTGGCGTCAAGGTTGTGCGATACGCCAAAGGTCATCACCGACTTGATACCGGCACGGGCATAACGCTCGATTTCCTGGGCCAGCAGCTTCTCGGGGATGCGGTTGACCCCAGGCATGCTGGAGATCGGCACGAAGTCATCGATGCCCTCTTCGACGAAGATCGGCAGGATCAGGTCTTCCAGGCGGAATTCGGTTTCCTGGAAGATCGTGCGCAGGGACTCGTTCTGGCGCAGGCGGCGTGGACGAACGGACGGGAATTGGTTGGACATGACAGCTCCAGGGCATTTTGAACGGCGTATACCTTATGCCTGTCGCGCGCCAGTGAAAAGGCTAAATGACGAGATTGTGTCTTGCGTCAATGGCAATGGCCAGGTTTTGCCTGTGCTGGCCCCTTCGCGGGCTTGCCCGCTCCCACAGGTATCGCGCCTGCCTTGAGAGCTGCGCGATCTGTGTGGGAGCGGGCAAGCCCGCGAAGGAGCCGGCACAGGCTAAAGCGCCTGCAACGCCTCACTGCAACCAGGGCGGCGTGGGCTCTTCTGCCTTCGCCGGCCCATGCTCGGCCTCGTCACGCGCTGCACGACGGCGGGCGTCATCGATCCGGGCTGCGTCGATCTCGCGCATCACCCCGGACACGTCAGCTTCATGTTCGTCATCCGCGAACACTCCGGTCAACGGGCTGTCGGGCAGCAAGTCACCGGCCTCGAACAGCGCCCACATCTCCTGCGCATACCGGGTGCTTTTCAGCTCCGGGGCAAAGCGCCCGAAATAATGGGCCATGTTGTCCACATCGCGCTGCAGCATGCTGAAGGCGTGGTTGTTGGCCGCTGCATCCACTGCCTGCGGCAAGTCGATGATCACCGGCCCATCCGGGCCGAGCAGCACGTTGAACTCGGACAGGTCGCCATGCACCAGCCCCGCACATAGCATCAGTACGATCTGGCGAATGACAAAGGCGTGGAACGTGCGGGCATCCTCGGCTTCCAGGTGCACGTCGTTCAGGCGTGGGGCAGCGTCGCCATCGGCATCCGTCACCAGTTCCATCAACAGCACGCCGTCCTGGAAGTCGTAGGGCTTGGGCACCCTCACTCCTGCACTGGCCAGGCGGAACAATGCCGCAACCTCGGCGTTCTGCCAGGCATCTTCGGCTTCTTTACGGCCGAACTTGCTGCCCTTGGCCATGGCCCGGGCCTGGCGGCTGTTGCGCACCTTACGGCCTTCCTGGTATTCGGCGGCCTGGCGGAAACTGCGCTTGTTGGCTTCTTTATAGACCTTGGCGCAGCGCACCTGGCTACCGCAGCGCACCACGTACACGGCGGCCTCCTTGCCACTCATCAACGGCCGCAGTACTTCGTCGACCAGGCCGTCTTCGATAAGGGGTTCGATTCTTTTAGGTGTCTTCATCAGGCTGTGTTCGGGGTCCTGGCTGTGATGGTCGACATCCTCTCACAGCCGGGGGCGACTTGCTCGTCTGTCTTCAGCCCAGGCTGATCAGACGCCCTGCTCTACGCTGTTGATCGGCAGCCTCGCCTTGGGGACTTTGCCACCTGCGAGGGTGACCTGCTCACACACCTTCTCGACGATGTAGGCGCCAATCGGGATGGCCGAAGTGGCGGCCGGCGACGGTGCGTTGCACACGTTGACGCTGCGCGCGGTGTTGACGAACAGGAAGTCGTCGATCAGCTTGCCGTCGCGCGACACCGCCTGGGCGCGCACGCCGGCCGGGTAAGGCGTGAGGTCCGCCTTGGTGATGCTCGGGCAGTACTTCTGCACCTGCTTGAGATAGCCGCCCTTGAACAGCGAGTTTTTCATCTCGATCAGGCCCGGGCGGAAGTTCTTCGCCAGCACCTTGAGAATGCCGGGCGTGGTCAGGGTCTGGAACAGGTCGCCGGGGCTGACGTCGGTCTTGCGGTAGCCCTCGCGCTTCATCGCCAGTACGGCGTTGGGGCCAACCGTGACGGTGCCGTCGATCATGCGGGTCAGGTGCACGCCCAAAAACGGCATCGACGGGTCGGGAATCGGGTAGATCAGGTGGTTGACGATCTGGTTGTGCTGCTTGGGCAGCAAGTAGTACTCGCCCCGGAACGGGCAGATGACAAACTCGGTGCGCAGGCCCAGCATGCTGACCACGCGGTCGGCCATCAGGCCCGAGCAGGTCACCAGGAAACGGCTACGGAACTCGTCGCGCTGAGTGCGCACGATCACTTCGCTGGCTTGCTCCTGCAGGCCGACCACCTCTGCCCCATAGCGGATTTCGCCGCCGGCACGCTGGAACTCAGCGCCCATCGCAGCGGTCACCTGGGCGTAATTGACGATGCCGCTGGACGGCACGAAGATGCCACCCATCCCCACGATATTGGGCTCGCGTTCGCGCAGTTCGTCGGCCGACAGCCAGTGGCGCTCCAGGCCGTTGGCCGCGGTACGCTCCCACAGGGCCTTCATGCGCTGCATTTCCAGCTCGTTGGTGGCCACCAGCAGCTTGCCGCACTCATCGAAGGGGATGCCGTGCTGGGTGCAGAAGGCCTTGGTGGCCTTGTTGCCTTCCAGGCAGAAGCGCGCCTTGAGGCTGCCGGGGGTGTAGTACACGCCAGCGTGGATCACGCCGCTGTTGTGACCGGTCTGGTGGCGGGCCGGGCCGGATTCCTTCTCCAGCAGGAGAATCTTCGCGTCCGGGTAGACCTTGATCAGGTGCATGGCCGTGGACATGCCCACAATGCCACCGCCAATAATGATGAAATCGTACACAGCCTTACCTCACACGCAGGCATTGCCTGGCTCGCTCACCAAGGCCCGCTCGGGCCCTGGTGGCATCATGTTGTGCAACGACGCATGGGCGGGCGCCCGCCCTGCGCCCTGTCATTATTGCCCGCGCTGGTACAGCGGTTTGGGGAAAGCGACGTAACCACGCTGGCGCATCAGTTCACGGCGCAGGCCCTCGTGCGGGGTGAAGCGGTCGCGACCATGCAGCCAGAACAGGTTGTTGATCAGCAGGAAGCTACCCACACCCACCGGTACCGACACCTTCTTCTCGCTGCCTTCCAGCGAATCGGACAAGGCGTTCAGCCAGATGCCTTCCTCGTAGTTTTCCGGCTGCACGAACTGGTCAATGTAGCGCATGGTCGGGCGGCCTTCGCCATCGGTGTCGAAAACGGAGTGGAACACATCTTCGGCGACCTTCTTGCTTGGCGGTGCGGTCCAGCGCATTTCGCGGCGGGCCATCGGGTGGCGGAAGAATTCCTCGCACTGCTCCCAGTCGTCAAGGTGCAGCAGCAGCGAGTTGCCGCCTTCCATGTTCTTTTCGTCGATCTTCAGCATCAGCACGTAATCGGTGATCTGGTTCACGAAAGTGCCGTCGTTGTGCAGCTCCATCACCCGGTGGGGCTGACGCAGGTAGCTGTCGGAGTTGTCGGAGTTGACCACCACGAAGCGCGCATAGAACTGGCCGCTCATGGCGTCGTAGTTGGAGCGGCCGATCAGGTGGGCGCAGGCGGTCGTGAACTTGACCATGTCTTCGGCCTGGCTCACGTCATCCAGGCCCAGCGGGGTAATCAGCATGCCGCCGGTGGCGCGATCGAGGATGCTGTTGAGCAGCACCGGGCGCAGGGTGCCCTGGCACAGCTCGTCAAGGATTTCACCCAGCCGGAAGCGCAGGAACGACTTGTACTCCAGCGCCTGCACCGGCCACTCGGCAACAGCCTGGACGAACGCTTCGACGGTTTCACGGGCGAAGGTCAGTTCAAGCAGGCGCGGCGACTGTTTCGAAGGGGCGATGGCGTAACCACGCGGCTCGAGCGGCAGTGGCATCACAAGTTCGTCGATCTGCGTAAAAGCGTTCATGGCAGTGTCCTGGCAGAAAAAGTGGAGAGCGCCGTCCGGTGGTGACCTGGATCAGTGCGGGCGAGGTAAAAATATCGCCACTAAATAGGAATGTCTACATTTTTATATTTAGGCGACAATTGTATTGTTTTTCGTCAGCAGGCGGTTTCGGTATGATCGGCAAAACGTTTTGAGGAACAGGATCTTGGACGCGCTCGCCCCCCGACAAAACTCAGCTATCAGCGGGTATGAGAGGCTCAAGAAGGACATCATCCGTGGCGTGTTCAAGCCCGGTGAAAAACTGTTGATGAGCGCCTTGAAGGAACGCTACGACCTGGGCGTGGGCCCGCTGCGCGAAGCCCTGTCGCAACTGGTGGCCGAGCACCTGGTCAACGCGATCAGCCAGAAAGGCTACCGGGTGGCGCCTATGTCGCTGGCCGAGATGAACGACATCTACGATGCCCGCGCCAACCTGGAGGCGATGATCATCGCCCTGGCCATCGAGCGCGGTGACGACACCTGGGAGGCGTCAGTGCTGGCCCACTCGCATACCCTGGCCAAGGTGGTGGAAGTGAAAACCCGCGAGCAGCGCCTGGATGTGTGGGACGAGCGGCACAAGGCGTTTCATACCGCCATTGCCACGGGCTGCGGCTCCAAGCACCTGCTACAGGCGCGCACCTACCTGTTCGACCAGGCCGAGCGCTACCGCCACCTGTGGCTGACGCAGACGGTGTTCTCCGAACAGGCCTTGGAGCTCAAGCGCCAGGAGCATGCGGCGCTGGTGGAGGTGATTCTCGCCCGTGACGCCAAGCGCGCCAGCGCCATGATGCGCTCGCACCTGATGACCCCGGTGCCGATCATTGCGCAGATCATGCATGCTGAAGGTATCGGCGCACGCTGAACCATCAATCCAAGGCTGCACGATACTCTGTGGGAGCGGGCATGCCCGCGAACACCGGCGCAGCTGGTGCCATCCATTGCGCAGCCTGCTTCGCGGGCATGCCCGCTCCCACAGTGACCGCGTGAGCTTCTGAATTTTGGCAAGACAGTTGATCCCACAGGGGACCGTGTCAAAGCGACCAGGTTGCTAGATGAATTTTTCTTAAATCGCCGGTTGTCTATTCTTTGGCACAATCAAATCTCTATTAGATGCCCAGGAACCAGCATGCCTCGCGTACTGACCATCGAAGACGACGCCGTCACCGGCCAGGAAATCGTCGCCGAACTTACCAGCCACGGCCTGGAGGTGGATTGGGCCGATAATGGCCGTGAAGGCCTGGCCAAGGCCATTGCCGGTGGCTACGACCTGATCACCCTGGACCGCATGCTGCCCGAGGTCGATGGCCTGACCATCGTCACCACCCTGCGCAGCCTCAAGATCGCCACGCCGATCCTGATGATCAGCGCCCTCTCCGACGTCGATGAACGGGTACGCGGCCTGCGTGCCGGCGGTGACGACTACCTGACCAAGCCGTTTGCCTCCGACGAAATGGCCGCACGGGTCGAGGTTTTGCTGCGCCGCAACAGCGTGCCCATGACCCAGACACGCCTGCAGGTCGCCGACCTGCAACTGGACCTGATCAGCCACGAGGCGCGCCGCGGTGACAATACGCTCAACCTGCTGCCCACCGAATACAAACTGCTGGAGTACCTGATGCGCCACAGCGGCCAGGTGATCACGCGGATGATGATTTTCGAAGAAGTCTGGGGCTACCACTTCGACCCGGGCACCAACCTGATCGACGTGCACATCGGCCGCCTGCGCAAGAAAATCGACTCCCCCGGCCAGTCGCCGCTGATCCGTACGGTACGGGGCTCCGGCTATGCCATTGCTGAACCCGTCTAAAGGCTGGAGCTCCTCCACCAGCCGCCTGCTGGCGCTGTACAGCTTTCTGTTCGTGGCCTGGAGCAGCATCCTCATGGGCGTGCTGTACTTCGAGGTGTCCAGCTACCTGAACAAGCTCACCCGCCATTCGATGCTGCAGCGCCAGCACCTGTTTGCACACATGAGCGGCAAGCAGCTGGACGACGCCCTGATCGCCAGCCAGGCCTTCGAGGAGCGAAGCTTCGACGCCTATGGCCTGTTCGACACTCAGCTCAACCCGATTGGCGGCAGTGTGCGTACCCTGCCCCCGGAGCTCAGGCTGGACGGCAAGATCCATGAGTTGAAACGCTGCCTGGATGCCGACGACCCACACCTGCCCCGCGACAGCTGCGATGCGGTGGCGATCAAAGTGCAAGATGGCCGCTGGCTGGTACTGTTCCGCGATAACGGCTCACTGTTCGTGGTTACCCGGATCATTCTCGATGCCCTGCTCTGGGGTATCTCCTTGACGCTGATCCCAGGCTTTGCCGGCTGGTATTTGTTGCGCCGCCGGCCGCTGAAGCGTATCCGCGCAATCCAGGCCCAGGCCGAGCTTATCGTCGCCGGCGACCTGACCCACCGCCTGCCGTTGTCGGCCCGGCGCGACGAGCTGGACATGCTGGCCGCCATCGTCAACGCCATGCTCGACCGCATCGAGCGGCTGATGCATGAGGTCAAGGGCGTGTGCGACAACATTGCCCATGACCTGCGTACCCCGCTTACACGCCTGCGCGCCCAGCTGTACCGCATTCGCCAGCAGAGCGACGTGGACTCTGCGCAAGCCGAGGCGCTGGACCAGGCCATCGGCGAAACCGACACCCTGATGGCGCGTTTTCGCGGGTTGCTACGCATCAGCGAACTGGAAGATCGCCAGCGCCGGGCCGGTTTCGTCCAGCTTGACCCGCATGAACTGCTGGTCGAACTGCACGACTTCTACCTGCCTTTGGCCGAGGATGGCGGCATCCATCTGGAATTGCACCAGCCCGCGCAGCTGCCAGCCCTGCACGGTGACCGCGAACTGCTGTTCGAGGCACTGGCCAACCTGGTGGGCAACGCCATCAAGTTCACGCCCGAGGGTGGGCAAGTGCGGATTTGCGCGACACAGGACGAGGCCGGCGTGCATCTGGCCATCGAGGACAGCGGGCCGGGCATTCCGGAGGAAGAGCGTACTGCAGTACTGAAGCGGTTCTATCGCAGCGAGGAAGGTCACCGCCACGCCGGTTTCGGGCTGGGTCTGTCGATCGTTGCCGCGATCGTTGACCTTCATGGGTTTGGGCTGGAGATAGGCGCCAGCGAGCTGGGCGGCGCCAGGCTGGTACTGCAGTGCCCATTGATAGGGGTAGCAAAGTAGCGGCTGGGCGCCTCGCCCAGCAAGCGCTTGAACACCGTCGCAAAGGCGCTCGGGCTGCTGTAGCCAAGCGCCATCGCGACGCGCGTGACGGGCTCACCCTTGCCAAGCCGAACCACGGCATCCAGCAAGCATGCCTGCTGGCGCCATTCGATAAAACTGATCCCGGTGTACAAGCGAAACTGGCGTGTGAACGTGCGCCGACTCATGCAGGCCCACTGCGCCATTCCATCGATACCTGTTTGCAGCGAGGGTGCCGCCAGAAAGGCCTTGCAGGCCTGGGCAAGGCGCGGTTCCTCGGGGATCGGCGCATTCAGCGAAAGCGCCGGCATGTCGCCAATCTCATGCAGCAGCAAGCCCATCAAGCAGGCATCACGCCCCTGTAAGGGGTACTGGGCAGGCACTCCGATCGCCTTCTCTAGCAGCTGCTGCACCAACGGGGAAACGGCGAAGACCTGGCAATGCCGAGGCAGGCCGACCCGCTCGGCAGCCTGCGGGCAAATGTAGGCATTGAGCATGATCACCGGGCCGCGCATCTGCATTGCATGGGCCAGTCGCGCAGGCACCCAGATGGCCCGCAATGGCGGCACGGCCCAGTTGCCTGCTTCGGTTGTCACTGTGATCACGCCGCAGGCGGCAAAGGCAAACTGCCCTCGATCGTGATGGTGTTCGGGGAAAAATTCGCCGTCGGCAAAAGCCTTCCTTGTTACCACCACTTCACACAGCGTGTCGGTGTACAGCGTATCTTCAGCGTATGTCATGGCCTGATTTTAATCAGATTTGACCTTCAATTGAAAGCGGGCCAAAGCGCTGCCCGGCATATTTGCTGATGCGTCAAGGCGCACTGCCGCGACATCAGAAGATTGCCCAACCATGCACAGAAAACACACGATCCTTGCCGTCCTGGTTACAGCCCTATGGGGCCTCAACTTCCCGCTCACGAAACTGGGTTTGGCCCACATAGACCCACTCCTGCTCACAGGCTTACGCTTCGCACTGTGCGCATTGCCGTGGGTGTTTTTTGTGAAGCGCCCGAAGGTCGCCGTCCATTGGCTAGGTGCCTATGGCCTGATCTTTGGCGTAGCCATGTGGGCACTGATCAATCTCGGGATCGCCATGGGGGTGCCAGCCGGCAGCGCCTCGCTACTGATCCAGTTCAGTGCATTTTTTACCCTGGCGTGGGGCTGTTTACTGTTTCGCGAGCCCCTGACCGGCCCGCAATTGGTCGGGATCGCGCTGGCGGCAACAGGGTTGGTTGGCATTCTGGCAGTGAGCCCCGGCAAAACCACGACCACAGGTTTGCTGCTGGTCTTGATCAGCGCGCTGGCCTGGAGCATCGGCAACATCATCATCAAGCTGTCAAAGGTGAAGGAAATCTTTGCCTTCGTCATATGGGCCAGCCTGTTTGCGCCAATACCTTTGCTGTCGCTGACCTGGTGGCTGCATGGCACTGCCGCGTTCGTGGCACTGGCCACGCAGGCGAATGCCGTCGTGGTCTTTTGCCTGGTATTCCAGGTGTATGCCGCGACGCACTTCTGCTATTGGGGATGGAACTACCTGTTGCGCGAATACCCGGTGTCCAGGGTAGCGCCGCTGTCGCTGCTGATTCCGGTATTCGGCATCGCCAGCTCAGCCTTGATTGTGGACGAGGTGCCTAGCGGGTGGGAGTGGCTGTGTATTGCCCTGATTTTATCGGCGCTGGTGGTCGGCATGAAGCCAGGGCGGGCGGTACTGGGCAGAAAACCGGTGGCTGCTGTTCACTAGCGTGAAGCGAAAGGGCTGCATGGCAGCCCCTTCGCGACATCGATCAGTCAGCCAAGCGCCAGGTAGTGGCGCCCTTACTGTCTTCCAACACCACGCCCATCGCGGTCAGCTGGTCGCGAATACGGTCCGACTCGGCCCAGTTCTTGTCGGTACGTGCCTGCAGACGCGCCTGAATCAGGCCTTCCACCTCGGCAGCATCGACCTTGCCTTCGGCACCCGCACGCAGGAAGTCATCGGCTTCCAGTTGCAGCACACCCAGCACCTCACCCAACTCGCGCAGGCGGCCAGCAAGGCCAGCAGCCGCCTGCGGGTCGCTTTCGCGCAGGCGGTTGATCTCGCGCACCAGGTCGAACAGTACGGCGCAGGCTTCGGGGGTGCCGAAGTCGTCGTTCATCGCCACGCTGAAACGCTCGACAAACGCTTCGCCGCCCTTGGCCGCCACCCGTGGCAAGCCGCGCAGAGCGTGGTAGAAGCGCTCCAGCGCGCCCTTGGCGTCGCGCAGGCTGTCTTCGGAGTAGTTGATCGCGCTGCGGTAGTGGCTGGCCACCAGCAGGTAACGCACCACTTCCGGGTGGTACTTCTCGAGCACGTCGCGGATGGTGAAGAAGTTGTTCAACGACTTCGACATCTTCTCGCCGTTGATCCGGATCATGCCGCAGTGCATCCAGGCGTTGGCGTACTGCTTGCCAGTGGCCGCTTCGCTCTGGGCAATCTCGTTCTCGTGGTGCGGGAACTCCAGGTCGCTGCCGCCGCCGTGAATGTCGAAGCTCTCACCCAGGCAGCAGGTGGACATCACCGAGCACTCGATGTGCCAGCCCGGACGGCCCGGGCCCCATGGCGATTCCCAGCTCGGCTCGCCCGGCTTGACGCCCTTCCACAGCACGAAGTCCAGCGGGTCCTGCTTGGCTTCGTCGACCTCGATGCGTGCACCGATGCGCAGGTCTTCGATCTTCTTGCGCGACAGCTTGCCGTAGCCGACGAACTTGCCGACGCGGTAGTACACGTCGCCATTGCCCGGGGCGTAGGCGTAACCCTTGTCGATCAGGGTCTGGATCATCGCGTGCATGCCGGCGATATGGTCGGTGGCACGCGGCTCCTGGTCTGGCGGCAGGATGTTCAGGCGGCGCTCGTCTTCGTGCATCGCATCGATCATGCGGGCGGTCAACGCTTCGAAGCTTTCGCCGTTCTCGTTGGCCCGGTTGATGATCTTGTCATCGATGTCGGTGATGTTGCGCACGTAGGTCAGCTCGTAGCCGCTCTTGCGCAGCCAACGGGTGACCAGGTCGAAGGCCACCATGCTGCGGCCATGGCCCAGGTGGCAGTAGTCGTACACGGTCATGCCGCACACATACATGCGCACCTTGTTGCCATCCAGCGGCTTGAAGGTTTCCTTCGCTTTGCTCAGGGTGTTGTAGATGGTAAGCACGGCGTTTCCTCAGCTGCCCCAGGAGTCACGCAGGGTGACAGTGCGGTTGAACACCGGGCGGCCCGGCTGGCTGTCTTTCAGGTCGGCGCAGAAGTAGCCTTCGCGCTCGAACTGGAAGCGGTCCTCGGGTTGCGCCTGGGCCAGCGACGGCTCGGCACGGCAACCGCTGAGCACTTGCAGCGAGTCCGGATTGATGTTGTCCAGGAAGCTGCCGCCGTCCTCGGTCTTTTCCGGGTTCGGCGAACGGAACAGGCGGTCGTACAGGCGCACTTCGCACTCGACGCTGCCCTCGGCCGGCACCCAGTGGATCACGCCTTTGACCTTGCGGCCTTCAGGGTTCTTGCCCAGGGTGTCAGGGTCGTACGAGCAACGCAGCTCGACGATATTGCCGTCAGCGTCCTTGATGGCTTCGTCGGCGCGAATCACGTAGCTGCCACGCAGGCGCACTTCACCGGCTGGTTCCAGGCGCTTGTAGCCCTTCGGCGGCTCTTCCATGAAGTCGTCGCGGTCGATGTACAGCTCGCGCGCAAACGGCAGCACACGCACGCCCATGTCTTCCTTCGGGTGGCGCGGCAGCTCAAGCTGCTCCACCTGGCCTTCCGGATAGTTGGTGATGACCACTTTCAGCGGGCGCAGCACGCACATGGCGCGCGGTGCAGTGCGGTCCAGGTCGTCACGGATGCTGAACTCGAGCATCGACATGTCGACCACGCCGTCGGAGCGGTTGGTGCCGATCATTTCGCAGAAGTTGCGGATCGAAGCCGGGGTGTAGCCGCGGCGACGGAAGCCGGACAGGGTCGACATACGCGGGTCGTCCCAGGCGTCGACGTGCTTTTCGTCAACCAGCTGCTTGAGCTTGCGCTTGGACGTGATGGTGTAGTTCAGGTTCAGGCGGCTGAACTCGTACTGGCGCGGGTGTGCCGGCACCGGCAGGTTGTCGAGGAACCATTCGTACAGCGGACGATGCCCTTCGAACTCGAGGGTGCAGATCGAGTGGGTGATGCCCTCGATAGCGTCCGACTGGCCGTGGGTAAAGTCGTAGTTGGGGTAGATGCACCATTTGTCACCGGTCTGGTGATGGTGGGCATGGCGGATGCGGTACAGGATCGGATCGCGCAGGTTCATGTTCGGCGAGGCCATGTCGATCTTGGCCCGCAGTACGCACTCACCGTCCTTGAACTCGCCGGCCTTCATGCGGGCGAACAGCTCGAGGTTTTCTTCCACGCTACGCTCGCGGAACGGGCTGTTCTTGCCCGGCTCCTTGAGGTTGCCACGGTATTCTTTCGCTTGATCAGGGGTCAGGTCGCAGACGTAGGCCTTGCCACGCTTGATCAGTTCTACCGCCCAGTCGTGCAACTGGTCGAAGTAGCTGGACGCATAACGCACGTCGCCGGCCCAGTCGAAGCCCAGCCATTTGACGTCGCTTTGAATGGCGTCGATGTACTCCTGGTCTTCCTTGGCCGGGTTGGTGTCATCGAAACGCAGGTGGCAGACGCCCCCGAATTCCTTGGCCAGGCCGAAGTTGACGCAGATCGACTTGGCGTGGCCGATGTGCAGGTAGCCGTTAGGCTCCGGCGGGAAGCGGGTGACGATGCTGCTGTGCTTGCCCGAGTCCAGGTCGGCCTGGATGATCGGCCGCAGGAAGTTCGCAGGGACAGCGGGGGCGCCTTTGGCAGCGGCGTTGGGCGCGTTGTCGGCAGTGGGCTTGCTCATAGGATCCTTGAATGCACGTGTCCGGCCTGGGTAGGCCGATTGAATCAAAGGGCCTATCATAGCCGAAGCAGTCAAGCTGCTGACAGTCGGGCCCGGACAAACTGGCGTGATTTATCACGGCTTTTTGCCCAAGCCTGGCAAAATGGCCGCCGCGCATGTGTGTCGCGGTCGCCCGATCCAGCGTCAGGTGACAATACGCGCATCTGCGCACCCGATTCCAAAATGCCTTGAAAGAGCGAATTTCAGCATGTCCAAAGTCAAACTGAGCACCAACCACGGCGACATCGTTCTGCAACTGAACGCCGAAAAAGCCCCGCTGACCGTTGCCAACTTCCTGGCCTACGTTGAAGCCGGCCACTACTCGAACACCGTGTTCCACCGTGTGATCAAGGGCTTCATGATTCAGGGCGGCGGTTTCGAGCCAGGCATGAATGAAAAGCGTGACAAGCGTGCCAGCATCCAGAACGAAGCTGACAACGGCCTGAAAAACACCAAGTACAGCATCGCCATGGCCCGCACCATGGAGCCGCACTCTGCTTCGGCGCAGTTCTTCATCAACGCCTCGGACAACGACTTCCTCAACCACAGCGGCAAGAACGTACAGGGCTGGGGCTACGCGGTATTCGGCGAAGTGATCGAAGGCCGTGAAGTGGTTGATGCCATCGAGAAAGTCGCCACCGGTTCCAAGTCCGGCCACCAGGACGTGCCAAAAGAAGACGTGATCATCGAGAAAGCCGAGATCATTGAGTGATACTGCTGATCTCCGATCTGCATTTGCAAGAAGAGCGCCCGGACATTTCCCGGGCGTTTCTTGATCTGCTCGACGGCCGTGCCCGCCACGCCAAGGCGTTGTATATCCTGGGCGACTTTTTCGAAGCCTGGATCGGCGACGATGCCATGACCCCCTTCCAGCAGTCGATCTGCCAGGCCATGCGCCGACTGAGCGACAGCGGCACGGCCATCTTCCTGATGCATGGCAACCGCGACTTCCTGATTGGCCAGGCTTTCTGCGACGCTGCGGGCTGCACGTTGTTGAACGACCCCAGCGTGATCGAACTGGGCGGTGAGCAGGTTTTGCTGATGCATGGCGACACTTTGTGCACCCGCGACCTGGGTTACATGAAGATGCGCCGTTTGCTGCGCAACCCGCTGAGTTTGTGGATCTTGCGGCACCTGCCGCTGTCAGCCCGCTACAAGCTGGCGCGCAAGCTGCGCAGCGAAAGCCGCACGCAAACGCGGATGAAGTCCACCGAGATTGTCGACGTCACGCCTGAGGAAGTACCCAAGGTGATGGCGGCGCATGGCGTGCGCACACTGGTGCATGGCCATACCCACCGGCCGGCGATTCACAAGCTGGTAGTTGATGGGGAGCCGGCACGGCGCATCGTGCTGGGGGACTGGGACCGCCGGGGCTGGGCCTTGCAGGTAGATGAGCAAGGGTTTCAGCTGGCGCCGTTCGAGTTTTCCTGACAGCCAGTTTCTGGCTGCACTGGCCCTATCGCCGGCAAGCCAGCTCCCACAAGTACTCCACAGGATTCAAAGCTTGTGGGTGATCTGTGGGAGCTGGCTTGCCGGCGATAGGGCCAGAATGCCTTACTGCTGGGCCACCGCCCCTGTGTCCCGCTCACTGATCACCACTTCCCGATACGCCGGGTCTGCCTTGATCTGTGCCTCGGTAAACGGCATCACCGCCAGCTGCTTGGCCGCAAAGGCCTTGGTCTGGTCACTGGCATGCGCCGATGCCGCTTCGCTCGACTGGGAGAACGCCAGCAACCCACGAGCCTCTGGCCCCTTGTCGGTGAAGCTGACCAGTTGCAGGTAGCTGGTACCGCTGACCACCAGCCGCTTGCCCTGCCCGTGCGGCACGCTGTACATCGCGTTGTACACGCCCAGCGCCTGCGGGCCACCCGGTACCGGCGTGCCATCAAGCGCCTGCTGCACCTGCCCCCAACGCGCCTCCCCCGCTACACCGCTGTCGCTCACCTGCTTGAGCGACGCCAGTGCCGCTTCATGTACCAGCTTGCGCACGGCCGCCTGCTCCACCGCCAAACCACGCGGCGTGTGCTGCGGGTCAGCCGGGTCAAAGGCCACGCGCCAGCTTTCCGGGTGCGCGGCCAGGGCATTGAACAGGTTCTGGAAATGCACCAGGCCAATGCCACTGTCGATGTCGGCCTTGCCATTCCAGGCCGCCAGGCTGCTGCACACGGCCTGCACATCCGCGCCTGCGCCCTTGCACCATTGCAGCAGGTCTGGCAGCACCAGGCTGGCCAGGTAGACCTCGTCGTCGGTCACCATGCGCTGCAGGTCATCAACGCCCAGCCTTGCCGTGCCCTGCAGGCGCTGCAGGGCAAAGCGGCTGCGCATGCCCAGCGGCTGGTCACTGCGGCTGACCAGGGGTGAATAACCGGTCAGCGGCTGCGCTGGGTTGGCCATCCAGGCCGGGTCGTTGGAGTTCTGCACGAAATCCTGGCGTTCAAGGCTCGGCAGCATTCGCGCCGGGAAGATACCCGGCTGCGCAGCCTGCGCGTCGACCTTCCACTCACACGCGCTGCGCGAGCCATCGAGCACCACCATGCGCCCTTGCCCTTGCGGGTTGCTGCAGGCGCCCAGCAGTTGCTGGTCGACATACGGCACCACCGACTGGTTCAGGTACAACGCCCCACCGCCCTGGTCCACGGCCAAGGTGTTGACCCACGGAATGCCCTGCAGCTGCTCGACCGAGCCTTTCAACGCTGCCAGGCTGTCGGCACGGTTGATCTGGTACCACTGCTGCAACACCCGGGTGTTGTCCAGGTTGGCGTCACGCAAGCTGTAGGCCGCGTGCGCATCCCAATCCAGGCGCCCGGGCCATTGCACCACCGGGCCGAATTGCGAACTGTAGACCTGCCGCTCTACCTGGCTCAGGCTGCCATCTTCGGCCTTGACCGCAACGCTGATGGTTTGCCGGGCCAATGGCAGCGACTTGCCGTCAAGCAGGTAACGGGTCGGGTCCTTGGGGTCGAGCTGCAGCCGGTACAGGGTGAAGTGGTTGGAGGTGTCGACGGTGTGCGTCCAGGCCAGGTGCTTGTTGAAACCGATATTGACCACCGGCAGGCCCGGCAATGCCGCACCCATTACATCGAGCTGGCCGGGAATGGTCAGCTGCATCTGATAGAAGCGCATGCCGCCCATCCACGGGAAGTGCGGGTTGGCCAGCAACAGGCCGCGGCCATTGGCCGAACGCTGCCCTCCCACGGCCACCGCATTGCTGCCGCGCTCCGTGGCAAAACGCTCCTGCCGTGCCAGTGCGCTGGCGAAACCCGCCGACGCCTGCTGGGGGCTCTGTGCAGGTGGTTGCGCACCCGCCAGTGCTTCGACGAACTGCCCAACACCGCCTTCGGCCAATAGCCTGCGGGTCAGCTTGACCAAGTCCTGGCTGGTGATCGGCCGCAGCCACTCGCCGTTGCCACATTCGGCGGGCAAGCCTTCGCGGCGGCGCTCGGCCAGCGCCCGGTTGTAGCCGCTGGCATAACCCGCCAGCAGTGCCTGAACCTGCGCCGGTTGCGCCTGCAGATACGCATCGACCGCCGCTGGGCTGTTGAGCCAGGTGAAGAACAGGTCGCTGGCCAGGTTGTCACGCTGCTCAAGGGTCTTGCCCTTGGCACCGAAATGGCGTGAGCGCTCACCGCTCACGGTCAGGACCTCGTTGGCCAGCAGGCACAGGTTGTCCTGGGCGTAGGCATAGCCGACACCATAGCCCAGGCCGCGCTCATCCTTGGCCACGATATGCGGCACCCCGTAACTGGTTCGACGAATCTGCGCACTGGCATCGGCGGCGGGCTGCGCCTGCACGGCAACGCTGAAGGCCACCAGTGCAGCGGCCAGGCCTGCGCAAGTCATGGGACGGGAAAGTGGAAACACGGGCACTCCTCGGGTTCGGGGCTTATCCCGATCAGACGAACGGCCAGGTGAAAATTTTACGTATTACAAGGCGATGGAACGTCTTGAAGAGGAGCAGGCATTTTTTTTACGAGTGGGTTGCAGTTTTTGCGTTCTCATTCGTCCTAGTAAGTGAGGCAACCACATTTCGGGTTCGTCCACGAAAAGGAGCATTCACATGTACAACCCGCAACCCTCGACCCAAGCCGGGCGCGTCCCAGGCAAAGCGCCCAACGGACAGGACGTTTTTTCTGAAGAACGCATCGGCAATGAACAGATCCGCGAGCTGCTGCGCACTTTCGGCCTGCGTACCAGCCTGATCCGGCTCAAGGTGATCGATGCCCTGCACGCCGCCGACCGCAATGGCCGCAGCATTGGCGTACGCGGCGTGCACGCACAGCTGGAGCAGCTGGATATTCCGTTGTCATTCCTCAGCGTGCGTGAAGTGCTCAAGCGGCTGTGCACCGAAGGTGTCATCGAGCTGGGCAACGACAAGTGCTACACCCTCAACCCCCAGGCGCGCGCCGTACTGGAACAGGCATCTTCACGCTGAGCGCATGGCCGGCCACACCTGGCCGGCCCGCACGGGTCAGGGCTTGACCTTGCGCCGCAGAATGCCGTTGATCACCACGACCACCACGGCGATGGCGATGGCCGCCATCTGGAAGGTCTGCTCACTGATCGTGCCCTGCTTCTGCAGGTGGGACAGGCCCAGCATCAGGCCCAGTACCACCAGGATGATCAGAAGGGAGTATTTGAGGCGCTGCACGTGTGTCATCGAAAGTTCCTTGCAACATCAGGGGCAAATGGCTCGCAACGAGCCGTGGCAATGATACAACGCCCATAGGGCCCGGCGCTGCATTTCCTGCTGGGTAGGGTGGCGACTGCCTGAAAGCATGGGGCTCCAAGCACCCATGCCGGAGGCATCATGTACAAACCCCTGCTGTTCGCGTCCCTGATTCTGACCCCGCTTACCCTTCACGCGCTGGACACTCGTCAAGTACCGGCGGCGCAACTGCTTGAGCTTGGCCGCGACCTGGAGCGCCATGCCGGCGCCAGCCAATGGCAACAACTGTGGCAGCGCGTGCGCCAGGCCGGCTACCTGCAGGCAAACGGTGCGCCGGTGCATTTCACCGCACCCATGTCCCAGTTACCCGAACTGGCCCGGCAGACGTTGGCCCAAGCCGATCAGGTGCAGGCGCTGCACCAGACCCAGGCGCTTTACCGCCGCAGCTTTTCCGGCACGGTCATCGGTCAGCGCGGCGGGCAGCCATTGCATGCCTTGTGCCTGCTGGTCGACTGGCGGACGCTGCCACAAGGCATGCTCGACGCCCCCCAGGCCTACCTGCGCAGCGCCAGCTTGCTGAGCAGCTACCCCTGCAACTGAGGGTACCCCGCCCCATCACTCGACGAGCGGAGCGCCCATATGGGAAATCAACCGCCACAGCCATGCCTTGAAGACATGTCCTACAGCGCAGGATATCGCTGCCTGCAATCCCTGTTCACCGAGGCTACAAACCGCAACCCATATGTCGCCTAGCGACGCGCTGTGGCTGTCCCACAGAATTTGCTCACACCGTCGACATAACGCCGTTGGTGATCGGGTCGCACATTCCCCATCCCGAAGGAGTGCCATATGGAATTACCAGACTTGAGCCTCATCGATATCAGCCAACTGCCCCACTCGCTGCAGGCCCTGGTCGACTGTATCGGCATCGACAACGCCTACCAGCTGACCTGCGCCTACGGCGGCAGGCCCAAGTACATCCCCAAGTACCGCGAGCGTACCAAGCTCGCCGACGTACTGCCGCCCGAAGCGCTGGACGCACTGATCAAGCGCTTTGCCGGGGTAGCCCTGGAGATCCCCAAGGCTGACCACTTCCTGCGCCAGCTGCGCAATCAGCAGATCCAGAAAGAAAGCGCCAATGGCCTTTCCCGCAGCCTGTTGGCCGACAAGTACGGCCTGAGCCTGCGCCAGATCGGCAACATCCGTCGCCAGGAGACTTGCGCTCGCTGACGGCCAGCACCTGGGCCGCCAGGGGTGGCCACCTTTTCCCTTCATAAAACGAGCAACAAAACATGTCGATAGATAACAGCTTCATCGGATCCGTGATCAACGCCTTGCCCATGGATCGCATGATCGCAGGCCCCCTGCAGGCCATGGTCCAGGCACAGGTTACCGCCAGCAAGTCGTACGCCGACTTCCTGATGCAGGTGTGCGTGCAGGACGGCAAGGCCGTGGCCATTCAGTTCGACTACGACGAGACCATTGTCGACGAGCAGGGTGAATACAAGGGTGTGGTCAGCAAGACCATGAAGGTGCCGCTGCTGGCGGCCATCACACACCCGAACATCTCCATCGATGAAGGTAATGTCGAATTCGAGCTGATCATCAATCAGATGTCGGAAGACACCTCCAGCACGGAAATGGGTGCAGACATGGCCGGCTCACTGGGCTGGGGTCCATTCAAGCTGAACGTGAAGGGCAGCGTCAGCCACAAGTCCGCCCAAACACGCAAGACCGACACCCGCGCCCGCTACGCCTTCAATACGACGATGAAGCGCCAGGAGCCACCTGAAGCAATGATGAGGGTGATCGAGTTCCTGACCGATGCGGCGACCAAGCCAACCGTTATCAGAACCGCCGAACTGCAAAGCCCCGACGAAATCTCCCAGGCCGATACCTTGAAAGACCCCGCTGCCGATGCAGGCAACAACAACCCGTGAGACGACCCGTACGCCGCAAAACAGCCCCCTGGCCAGCACCGGGGGGCAACATTTTGCCTGAGGAGTCGAGCCCATGAACAAGCCCCCTGCCCCGATGACCTCCATCGACCTGCGAGAGATCACCCGTGGCCTGCAAGAAGCCGCCAGCGCCACCAACAGCCTGATTGCACAGCAGTACATCAACCTGTTCGACCAATTCTTCGAGTGCGACAGCGACGCCTTGGGTGCCCCCATGAAAGCCAAGATGGTCGAAGTGGCCATGGATGGGCAGCACATCATGCGCGTCCCCCTGTTTGCACTGGTGTCGCCCAAAGGCCTGGCCCTGGAGCGCATGCAGGTCGACCTGTCGGTACGGGTCAAAGGGACCGAAGCGCAACAGGCACTGCTGACCGCGAGCGAGAACAAGGCTGCGAGCTTCAAGGTCACCATCGGTGGCCAAGGCCGTCAGGGTGAAAGCCGTGACCCTGACGAAGTGCAGATCCGCATGCAGTTCCAGGCCAGCGAGCCACCGGAAGCCCTGAACCGGCTAATCGAGGAATACACCAGCCTGATTACCCCGGTACGCGCCCCCAGCCCGCTGCCCTCGCCCGACACCAATGAATTCATCGAGGCGGCCACCGTCCGTTGACGGCCGCCCCGGCACCGCTTCAGAAATCGCGCTTGTAGAAGATGTCCAGTGAGCTGGCCAGCCCGCTGGCGGCTTCCAGGTACACCTTCTTGCTCAGTTTGTAACGCAACGCGATGGTGTTGGCAGGCTCGAACACACCCACGCCGTAACGCAGGCTCAGCTTCTCGGTGATATTGCCGCTGGCGACCACGCTGGTGCTGTTGCCCGAGCCTTCGGTGTCCAGCTGGAAGTCGTCGATCCCCAGGCTCGATGCCAGGCTGCCGGTGATGCCGGCGCTGCCTGCCAGCCCCAGGCCCAACGCTGCCTCGGCAAGCATGTTGTTGTCCTCGCCAGAGTTGCCCAGTGGCCGCCCCAGCACGAGGTACGACAGCGCCTGCTCCTGGCTCATGGCCGGTTCCGAAAACACTTTGGTTGTGGGTTGCTCGGCACTGCCGCTCAGGCGGATACCGGCAATCACGTCATCGACCGTGCGGATGGCTTCGATGTCCAGGTACGGCTGGTCGATCGGGCCGGCGAACAGCAAGCGCGCACGGCGGATGGTCAGGCGCTGGCCGTAGGCACGGTAGCGGCCGTCGGCCAGGCTCAATTCGCCACGGGTGTCGAGGTTGTCGCCGATGTGCACGTGGCCGAGCAGGTTGGCGGTCAGGCCAAAGCCACTGAACGACAGCTTGTCGCGGCCCACCTCGACATCAATGTCCATGGCCATCGCCATGGGCGGCTTGCCCTCTTCGGTTTGATGACCGACGATTACCGTGTCATCCGATACCTTCACGGTGGACGGCGGCAGTTCACGCACGGTGATCTTGCCTTTGGGTACTTGCACCTTGCCGGTAACCGCCAGCTTGTCGTCGATCAGGCGCAAGGTCAGGTCCGGGGCGACCTCCAGCGTTGCATAGGGCTCGACCGTGACCGGCAGTTGCTGGCCTTGCAGCCGCAGGTCCATGCCCAGCGCCTGCCCCCACGTGAGGTTGCCACTCAACTGGCCGCGCCCGGCATCGCCGCTGCGCCAGTTGCCATTGAGTTGCACCTGCTCGCCAGCGATCAGCGCCTGCAACGACAGGTCCTCAAGGCTGGCCGGCAACTCGGCGCCACTGACTTCACCACCGCTGAGCATCAGGTTGCCGTTGACCTGTGGTGCCAGCAAGGTGCCTGAAAGCTGGCCACTGCCGTTGAGCTGCCCGGCCAGGCGTTCGACCATCGGCACGAACGGCCGGGCCACCGACAGGTCCAGCCCGGCCAGGCGGAAATCACCTGACAACGGCTTGTTCTTGCCCAGCGGGTCGAGGCGCGTGTTGACGTTCAGCTCGCCCAGGCGCTCGCCACGGAACGCCAGGCGGGTATCGATACGCCGTGGTGCCAACGTGCTGTCGACACGCAGGGCCTGGTAAGGGAAATCGACCCAACGGCCTTTGTCGCGCACGCGCAGCGTGCCGCCACTGGCATCAATGACGATGTTGCCTTTGGGGCCGCTGGCCGGGATGTCCAGATTGATATCCGCGTTGAGCAGGCCCTGCCAGGCGAAGTCCTTAGGCAACCACTGGGCAAGGCTGTCGAGCGGGAACTGCTTGAGGTGGTAGCGCAAGCGCGGCTCGGGCGCCAGGCGCTGGTCGTCACCACACAGGCTGGCCTGGCCAGAGCGCCAGCAATGGGCACCGAAGTCCAGCTGGCCGCTGGCCAAGCGCTGCAGGCGTGCCGGCGCTTGCAACTGCCAGTCCTGGCCACCGGCCTGGATACGCCCACTCGCCAGGCGCCCACGCCAGTCACCCTTGTTCAACTGGCCGTCCAGGCCGAGGTCCAGCTTGAGTTGCGGGCCATCTAGCGCCAGGGTCAAGGCTTGCTGACGGATATCGCCTTTGCCGTTGGCCTGCAACGTGCCCAATGCCGTGTCGCCCAGGTGGATGCCAGTGGCCTTGAGCTCGATCACGCCGCGCTGGGCGTTGTCCAGGCGGGCATCCAGGTCCAGCTGTTGCAGCCGGTTTTCGGCCTGGGCCAAGCGCTGGCCCTGCAAGGTCAGCGTGCCTTGCGGAGCCTGCAAGGTGCCGGCAACATCCAGCCGGCCCTTGACCTGGCCCTGCAGCCTTGGCCACAGCTGGCCCAGGCGCGGCAAGTCAAGGTCGATTCGCCCGGCCAGGCGCTGCTGCAAACTGCCACTGCCGTTGATACGGTTGTCACCCAGCTGGATCGCCAGGGCGCCGAGTGTCCAGCTCTGCCCCGCTCCCTGGGCCTCGGCCTTGAACACTGCCGGCTGGCCGCGCAGGCGGCCTTTGAGATCAAGCTGGGCATCAAGGGTGAGCACCTCGCCTTTCATCTCGCCTTTGCTGCGCAGTGGCCCCGCCAAAGTGCCCGGCAGCTCCGCCAGCCAATAGGCCGGGTCGAGCGCCGAAAGCTGCAAGTCGACATCCCAGGCCAGGGTGTCGGCAAAACGCACGGCAACACTGCCGGCGGCCTTGCCCTGCCCGGCGGTCAGCGCCAGTTGCGGCAGTTTCACCTGGGTCAGGTCACCTTCGAACGGGCTGGCCAGGCTGAACGCCCCCGCCGGGCCGTCGAGGTCGCCTTTGAAGGTGCCCTGGTAATTGCCATCGCGATAATGCACTTGGGTATTGAAACGCTTGAGGGTGACCTCGGGCGGCGTCTCCAGCGGGTACAGGCGCAACCACGGGAAGTCCTGCCAGTCCAGCTGCGCATCGGCGGTCAGGCCTTGCTGCCAGTCGGCCGTGGCTTGCAGCTTGACGCGCTGGGTGTCGCTGGCGGCCAGGTCAAGGGCATCGAGCCTGGCCCCTTTGCTGTCGACCAGCCCGGACAACGCCAACGCGATCGGCGACTGCTCAGCCGGCAGGCTTGCCGTTCCTGATAGTTGATAACCCTTGAGCAGATCGCCCTTGGCATCCAGCTTGAGCTGATTCAACTGCAAGGTATCGGGCAGCGAGCCCGCCGGTTTGAACGCCGCTGAACGAATCTGCAGGGTCGCTGGCAGGTGCTCGGCCAACGCCTGCAACTGCCCGCTCAGCGTGGCGTCGAGGTAACCGCTGCTGGTGCCGGCAAGCTTCAGGGTCTTTTGCAATTCGCCGGTGGCGGTCAGCGCCAGCTGCCAGGGTTTGCCGTCTACGGCGGGCAGTTGCAGCTGCGCCTGGAGTTGCACTGGCCAGTCACCTTCGGGCTGCAGGTCGCCCTGCAGGTTCAGTTGCAGGTCATCGCGCTGCAGGTGCAGGCTGTCGATGCGCATCCCGGTGCCGGTCCAGTGCGCCGCCAGTTGCAAGTGACCCAGCAGGTCGCTGCCATCCAGCCGCAGTTGGCCGACCTTGACCTCGCCCAGCTCGATGGCCAGCGGCAAGCGCAGCGCTGGCAACTGCAGCGGGCCGCTGTCAGCCGGCTCGGCACTTGGCGCAAAGGCCATGTCGATGCGTTGTGCCTGCAACCGGTCGATGCACAACGTGCCGCGCATCAGGCAGGCGGGCGACCAGGCCAGTAGCGGTGCCTGCACCTCTACCGTGCTGCCACCGTCGGCCCAGCGCAGCATGCTGGCCTGCCAGCTGCCCGCCAGGCGGCCCTGGAAATCGGCCACATCAAGCCCAGGCACCTTGCCCAGCGCCCAGCGGCTGCCAGCCTCGGTACCCAGCAGCAGGCCCAGCGCCAGGCCCAGGCTCGCGACTAGCCCGAGCAGGCCCAGCAGAATGTATTTGATCACGCGTTTCACAGCTCAGGCCCCATGGAAAAGTGCAGGCGAATGCCCCCTTCGTCATCCAGCGCCTTGGCCAGGTCCAGGCGCAACGGCCCGACCGGCGAGACCCAGCGCACACCAAAACCGACACCGGTCTTGAGGCTAGGCAACTCAAGGTTGTTGAACGAGTTACCCTGGTCGACAAACGTCGCGATCCGCCACTTTTCGGTTAGCGAATACTGGTACTCGACACTGCCGGCCACCATGTAGCGCCCGCCGATGCGGTCGCCATCGCTGTTCTTCGGCGACAGGGTCTGGTAGTCGTAGCCACGCACGCTCTGGTCGCCACCGGCGAAGAAGCGCAGCGACGGCGGAATGTTGTTCTTGAAGCCATTGGTCGCGCTGCCGCCAAACTGTACGCGACCCAGCAAGCGGTGGTTCTGGCCCAGTGTGGTCAGGCCCTTGAGCAGTACGTTGCCGTGCAACAGGTTGGTGTCGGAAACCAGCCCTTCCTTGGCCCCCTGTACATCGAACTGCAGGCGGTAGCCGTTGTGCGGGTCGATGCGGTTGTCACTGCGCAGGAAGGAATAGCTCACGCCAGGCATCAGCAGGTTGCTCAGCCCGGAATCGTCACCCAGGCGATACTCCTCGCGCTGGTACTTGAGCGAAATGACCCGCTGCCAGCCGCTGGGCAGCTTGCTGTGCCACTCGGGGCCGACTGTCAGCAGTTTGCTGAGGGTATCGGTACCGGCAAGCTCCTCGTTCTGGTAGCCGCCGGCAAAGCGCAATTTGTCGGTCAGTGGCGGGTCGAGGGGGATGTCGTACCACAGGCCAACGTTCTGCCGGGGTGCCGACAGCTCGGTTTCCCAACCATAACTGTGGCCCTGCGGGTTGACCCAATGGCGGGTCCAGTTGGCCTTGCCACGCGGACCGACGTCGGTCGAGAAGCCCAGGCCCAGGCCCATTGTGCGTGGCTTGCGGGTTTCCAGGCGGACATCCACCGGGATTTCTTCACCCACGGCGGCGGTGGGCGCAGCATCCACCCGCACGCCTTCGAAATAACCGCTCGATTGCAGGTCATTGTTGAGTTCGGCAATCAGTTCCGAGTCGTAGGGGGTGCCCGGCTTGAACGACACCATGCGCTGCAGCAGGTCGTCGTCCAGCGGCGTGTCGCCGCCGAAGGTGACGGCGCCCAGGTGATAGCGCGGGCCACTCTGGTAGACCAGTTCAATATCGGCCACACCGGCCTGCGGATCGACCGCCAGGCGCTGACGGTTGAAGCGGCCACTGAAAAAACCGTAGCGCGACGCCTGGTTCTGGATCAGCCGCTTGGCATCTTCGTAATGGCCGTGGTTGAGTTGTTCGCCTGGGCGCAGCGCTTTGCTGTCGGGCACGCGAAAGGCCTTCATTTCGCTGGCCGGGCCTTCGATGCGCACGGTCACGTTGCGCAGGCGAATCGGCTCGCCCGGGTTGATGCTGAGGATCAGTTGCGGGGAATGGTCTGCATCTTTGGGGGGCTTGACCTCGGAATCGATCTGCGCCTGGTAGTAGCCAAGTGCCTGCGCGGCTTTGCGCGCCTGCTCCTCTGCCCCGCGACTGAAGCGTAACAATGCTTCTTCATCGCGGTCACCAAGGGTGCCTATATAGCCTTCGACATTGGCCTTGAGCGCTTTGTTGGCTGGTTTTACCTTCACCAGCAACTCGCTCTGGCCCCATGCTGCGAAACTGGCGGCCCAGAAAACCAGGCCCCAGGTCAATCTTCCTGAATACGTCATGCGGCGAATGCTACCAGAGCCAGGCGCTCAAGGGAGCCGCCTGGCGGGATGTTCAGGCAAAAGTGGAGTTTGAAGCGACGGGATTGGGATGGAAGAACACCCGCTCCCGGATCGGCCCTACGGCGACCTCGCCGATTTCTTCATAACCCTGCCGCTGGTAGAAGGCCAGGTAATGCTCGTTGCCGGTGTCCAGCACCACGCCCTGGGTGCCGGGGTCGTCCGCGCACCAGTCGTGCACGGCCTGTAGCAATTGCTCACCGTAATGCTTGCCCTGAAATTGCGGGTGTACCCCCAGCAATGGCAACACATGCACCTGATCGGTTGGCAGGCAGGTGGCCAGGGCGGCCTGGTAGTCCATGTAGCGCCGCGTGCAGCGCGGGCCAGTGCCCAAGATCATGCGCAGGCGCCAGGCCCAGCTGTCGGCCACGCCCAGCCGGCGCATCGGCGGCACGATCAGGGCCAGGGCAATCAGGCGGTCGTCGACCAGCAGGCCGATGGCAGGTAATTGCAGGTAGAAGTGCTGGCGCACCCATTCGCGCACCATCACCCGCAAGCGTCGCTCATACCCCGGACGCTGGGCTTCGAAAATATAGGCAAAGGTGGGTTCGTGGCGGTAGGCGTTGTACAGCAGCGAACGCGCCTCGCGGCTGTAGCCATCATCGAGCAGGCAGACATGGGCGGGAGCGGCAGTGGTTTCGGGCATTGCGGGAAAACCTCCTGGAATGGGCGTACAGTGCCTTGGAGGTGCTCCACCGCGCTTCGTTCACCCCCTACAGCACGTTAGCAGCAGGCTGCATAAGCCGCCACGCTGGTGATGTGGGGCGATGTCGGCTAGCATCCCGCCTTTTACCGGGATTGTCTTTCCATGAAGATCGTCTGTTTCAACATCAACGGCCTGCGAGCCCGCCCGCACCAGCTGGCAGCGCTGATCGAAAAGCACCAGCCGGACGTGATCGGCCTGCAGGAAACCAAGGTCAGCGACGATCAGTTCCCGCTCGCCGACGTGCAGGCGCTGGGTTACCACGTGCACTACCACGGCCAGAAAGGCCACTACGGCGTGGCCCTGCTGTCGCGCCAGGCACCGCTGAGCCTGCACAAAGGCTTTGCCACCGACGAAGAAGACGCCCAGCGCCGCTTCATCTGGGGCACCTTCGCCGATGCCGATGGCAACCCCATCACCATCATGAACGGCTACTTCCCCCAGGGCGAAAGCCGCGACCACCCCACCAAGTTCCCGGCCAAGCAGCGCTTCTACAGTGACCTGCAGGCACTGCTGGAAGGCCAGTTCCGCAACGACCAGCCACTGCTGGTGATGGGCGACATGAACATCTCGCCGCAGGACTGCGATATCGGCATCGGCCCAGAGAACGCCAAGCGCTGGCTGAAGACCGGCAAGTGCAGCTTCCTGCCGGAAGAGCGCGAGTGGATGGAGCGTTTGAAAGGCTGGGGCCTGGTTGACAGCTTCCGCCACCTGTACCCGGACGTGAGCGACCGTTTCAGCTGGTTCGACTACCGCAGCCGTGGTTTCGAGGACGATCCCAAACGTGGCTTGCGCATCGACCTGATCATGGCCTCGCAGCACCTGGTGCCGCGGATCAAGGCAGCGGGCGTGGACTATGAACTGCGTGGGATGGAAAAGCCGTCGGACCATGCGCCGATCTGGCTCGAACTGAGCTGATTGCCGGGGCCCTATAGCCCCATCAACAGCCACCTCCGTCCCTGTGGGAGCGGCCTTGTGTCGCGATAGGGCTGCATCGCAGCCCCAGCAATCTAGACGTTGACGCAAAAATCCTGGGGCCGCTGCGCGGCCCTATCGCGACACAAGGCCGCTCCCACAGACTGTGTGTGCCGCTTTCGACCTCCGCACTCACAACCCCAACCGCAACGCCTCCCCCACCCCTGCCCCACGCACATCGTCCGCCGCGCTGACCAGGGCAAAGTTGTAAGCCCCATGCGACCAGTACCGCGCCTCCAGCTGGCCATCGACCCGCTGCCCGTTTGGCATGCGCCGATAAAGGTCGCCCGGTGAGCGCAGGAACAGGCTGATGCGCTGACCCCTGCCATCTTCAAACACCAGCAGTGCCGCCGGCCCCTGCTCGTTGCTGAGCAAGCGCGCCCCCACCGGTTTGAAGCCATAGCCCGCCAGGTCCGGCAATTGGCCCACACGGCTGAAATGCCGCCCCAGCCAGTCGCGCAACTGCCTTGGGTCGCTGGCCTGGATATCCAGCGCCTCGCTGCCGGCAAACAAACGGTGCGCCTGGACGGCATCGGCCATGGGCAGGTCGGCCCGTGCCAGGGTCGCATCGCGTACCTGCCAGCCGCCCAGCCCTCCCACACCCAATGCCAGCATCACCACCGCCGCCGCGGCCCAGCGCCGCTGCCGACGCTGGCGTAATTGCCGACGCAACCGCCCAAGGTCCAACTGCGCCGCCCCGGGCAGTTCGCCCAATCCGGCCAGCGCCGTACGCAGCCGCCGGGCATCGGCGCGCCAGCCCTCCACACGTTCCGCAGCTTGCGGGTTAGCCGCCAGCCAGGCCTGCACCTCGGCCCGGCGCACAGGCTCCAGGCGCTCATCGACGTAAGCGTGCAATTCGTCTTCGCTGGGGATCAGACGCGTCATTTCAGTCTCCGCAAGGCCGGGGGCTGGGGGTTGCCCTCGGTCAGTTCGCGCAAGGCACTGCGGGCGCGCGAAAGGCGCGACATCACAGTGCCGATGGGGATGCCCAAGGCCTGGGCGGCTTCCTTGTAACTCAAGCCTTCGATGCTGATCAGCAGCAACAAGGCGCGCTGTTCGGCCGTCAGCCGGGCAAATGCCTTCAAGTCGGCCTGGGCCAGGACAATGGCCTCAAGGTTGGCCCCGATCGGCTCCTCCTCCCGCTCGGCACGGCCGAACCAGGACAGCCAGCGCGCATGCAGGCGATCGCGGCGCTTACCATCAAGGAACAGCCGATAGAGGATGGTAAACAGCCAGGCCCGCAGCGCCTCGGCGTCGCGTTGCTGGTCGCGTCGGCTCAGGGCTCGCTCGACCGTGGCCTGCACCAGGTCATCGGCGCTGCCCGGTTCGCGGGTCAGCCACACGGCAAAGCGGCGCAGGCGGGCCAGCAGCTCGCGCCACTGGTGGTCGTCCAGATCGTGCATGGCAAAGTCCCGGCCTTTGAAGTAGTCATTGTAAAGGCAGACGCCTGCCAGGAAATTCTATTCCCGCCGATGGAATAAATTTATCCCTGCCCCGTCGTACTGGCACATTCACCAAACCGGACGATGACCATGAACTCACCTTTGCACGGCCCGGCCAAAGCCTTGCGCCTGGCCGCCATCGGCGCCGTGATGCTGGCCGCAGGCGCCGGCTTTGCCTATGCCGCCGGCTGGCTCGGCGAAACCCGGCTGACGCCACAACGCATCATTGACACCTTCGAGGCCCAGGCCGGGCATTACCCAGGCTACCGGAAGAACCACGCCAAGGGCCTGTGCGTCAGCGGCTACTTCCAGGCCAGCGGGCAAGCCGCCAACCTGTCCACGGCGCGCGTCTTCAGCCAGACGCGCGTGCCGGTGATCGGCCGCTTCGCCATCGGCGGCGCCAACCCGTTCGCCCCGGACACCGGCATACCCGTGCGCAGCCTGGCCATTCAGCTGAGCACCGACGACGGGCAGGTCTGGCGCACCGGCATGAACAACCCACCGGTGCTGGCAATCAGCACGCCGCAAGGCTTCTACGAGCAAGTACTGGCGAACACGCCAGACCCGGCCACCGGCAAACCGAACCCTGCCAGCATGCAGGCGTTCTTCGCAGCCCACCCGGAAAGTGCGGCGTTTCGCCAATGGGCGGCGGGCTACAAGCCCAGCAACAGCTTCGCCAGCACGCAATACCACAGCATCAATGCCTTTCACCTGATCGACGCAGGCGGCGCGCGCCACCCGGTGCGCTGGCAGCTTGAGCCACAAACCGCATTTGCCGCGCTGCCTACCCAGATCGATGACAAACAGTTTCTCCAACACGACCTGCAACAACGCCTGGCCCAAGGCCCGTTGCGCTGGACCCTTCGCCTGGTGCTGGCCGAGCCCGGGGATGCGGTGGACGACCCTGCCCGGCCCTGGCCTGCCGAGCGGCGCAGCGTAGATGCCGGCACCCTGGTGCTGGAACAGGTTGACGCCCCTGAACAGGGGGCATGCGGCGACCTCAACTTCGACCCGTTGATCCTGCCCCGAGGCATGGAGGCATCTGCCGACCCAATCCTCGCCGCCCGTTCGGCTGCCTACTCGGAATCGTTCAACCGCCGCAGCCGTGAATCGCTCAGCACCGGAGCCCGCCCATGAAACCCGAAGCCTTCCACCCTTTCGCCCGCCTGCTGCACTGGCTGATGGCCGTGATGATCCTGGCCATGCTGTTCATTGGTGTGACCATGGTTACCGACCTGTCGCTACGACACCCGGTGCTGATCGGGCTGCACAAGGCCACAGGCCTGGCACTGCTGGTGCTGGTAGTGCTGCGCATCGGCGTGCGCCTGGCCGTACCTCACCCACCCTTGCCGCGAGACCTGCCACCCCTGCAGCGCTGGGCCGCCGGGGCCTCGCACTTGCTGCTCTACGGCCTGATGCTGGCCATGCCGCTACTGGGCTGGGCCATGCTATCGGCCGGCGACTACCCTCGCCCGCTGGGCTTGCCCGCCATCGCCCCGCACAACCTGCAACTGTATGCCGTGTTGCGCCTGGCGCACGGCTGGGCCGGTTACCTGCTGTTCGCCACGGTGCTGGTGCATGTGGGTGCAGCCTTGATGCACGCATGGGTGCGCCGCGACGGCGTGTTGCGTAGCATGTGGCCTGGCCCCCTGCGCCGCAGCGAATGACCTGCAGCAGCACAGGGCATTCGACAATCAATAATGATTCTTAATAAGATCGGCTTTCTTTTTGCCGTACTGCCCTGGACTGCCCTATGAACGTCGCAAAGGATCCTGCAACCCTTAAACCTGCCAGCACCCTGGACTTGCGTCCGCTGCTGCTGGCCAACATGGCCTGTACCATGTCGATGATGGCCTTCGTCGCCCTGATCGGCCCGATTGCCCGCCAGCTCGGCATGGCCACCTGGCAGGCCGGCGCCGCCGTGACGGTGGCCGGCGTGGTCTGGGTGCTGCTGGCCCGGCCCTGGGGCCGTGCGGCAGACCGCCTGGGCCGTCGGCGCATCCTGTTGCTGGGGACCGCCGGCTTCACCCTGGCTTACTGGCTGTTATGCCTGTTTGTCGAAGGCGCGCTGCGCTGGCTGCCGGGCGCGACCGCTGCGTTCATCGGCCTGATGGTCGCACGCGGCTGCATCGGCGCCTTCTATGCTGCTATCCCGGTAGGCTGCAACGCGCTGATCGCCGACCATGTCGAGCCGCAGCGGCGTGCCCGGGCCATGGCTTCGCTGGGGGCGGCCAACGCTGTCGGCCTGGTAGTGGGGCCGGCGCTGGCGGCGCTGCTGGCGCGGCATAGCCTGAGCCTGCCCTTCCATATCATGTCGCTGCTGCCGGCCAGTGCCTTTCTGGTGCTGCTGTTCACCCTCAAACCGCAGGCGCTGCCCCACAACTATGCCCCGAGCCCAGTGCGTTTGAACGACCCCCGCCTGCGCCGGCCCTTGCTGGTAGCGTTCAGCGCCATGCTCAGTGTCACCGTGTCGCAGATCATTGTCGGCTTCTTCGCCCTCGACCGGCTGCACCTGGGCCCTGCAGAAGCTGCCCAGGCCGCCGGCATCGCTTTGACCACGGTGGGCGTGGCACTGATGCTGTCACAGGTACTGCTGCGCAAACTGGAATGGCCGCCACTTAAAATGATCCGGGTAGGCGCCACGGTTTCGGCCCTGGGCTTTGCCTGCGGCTCGCTCGCGACCACCGCACCCTGGCTATGGGGCTGCTACTTCGTCGCGGCAGCGGGCATGGGCTTTGTCTTCCCGTCGTTTTCAGCGCTGGCGGCCAACGCCATGCACGCCTCCGAGCAAGGTGCCACAGCCGGTTCCATTGGTGCCGCCCAGGGCATGGGCGCGGTGATCGGGCCACTGGCCGGCACCCTGGTGTATGCCCTCGACCCACGCCTGCCATTCCTGGCCGTGGCCGCGCTGTTGCTGCTGGTCGGGCTATGGCCGATGCCGCGCGAACAGCGTGCCTGAGAAGCACAGCGCGCAAGCGTGCAGAGTGTGTTTTAATGCGCGTCGCTCATTATTTTTTACACCTCTGATTACAAGGCGGCTATGGACACGGGGACGCGACTCAAACTGGTGCGTGAACGCAACAACCTCTCCCAACGGGAACTGGCCCGCCGCAGCGGGCTGACCAATTCGACGATCTCGCAGATCGAGCAGAATCGCGTCAGCCCGTCGGTCAGCTCCCTTAAAAAGCTGCTCGAAGGCATTCCCATGAGCCTGGCGGAGTTCTTCAGCTTCGACGAGCCGGTGCGAGAAGAGCGCTTTGTGTTCCGGGGCGGCGAGCAGCCCGATCTGGGCCGTAACGGCCTGCGCATGCTGCTGGTCGGCGCCAGTGTCGAGGGCCGGCAGATGCGCATGCTGCGCGAACTGTATGCACCGGGTGCGGATTCGGGTGAGCCTATCGTGCATGCCGAAGGCGAAGAATGTGGCCTGGTCACCCGCGGCACCGTGGAACTGTGGGTCGATGGCCAGGTCAGCGTGCTGAGCTCGGGCGATGGCTACTACATCCCCACTACCCTGCCACACAGTTTCAAGAACATCGGCCCGGACGAGGCCGAGATCATCAGCGCAAACACGCCGGCGAATTTCTGATCTTGACCCGCAGCGGTACGCTGAACACCCGGGCCATCTACCAGAGCCTGCGCAACGCGGCCCTTGGCGTGCATCACCTTGAGGTGAGTGCACGCCGCGATGGCGGTTTGGTCGATGTCGACATCCAGGGCTGGCAATTGACGCTGGCCCTTGATGCCGAAGGCCTGGCCCATTGCATCAGTTGCCATTCCCCTGACGGCCAGCAGGCTGGGACCGAGGACTGGCAACGGTACGGCACCAACCCCGTCGACCTGCTCAGCCTGTGGGAACGCACTCAGCTCGAGAAGCTGCTGGCACCCTGACTTAACGCCTCCTCGACAAAGTCCAGACGGTCCTGCCCAAAGAACATGGCCTCACCGACGAAGCAGGTCGGCGCACCAAACACGCCGCGTTCGACTGCCACCTCGGTCGCCTGCTTGAGCGCTGCTTTCACTTCAGGGTCAGCTGCCAGCGCGTGAAACACCTGCGGGTCGAACCCTGCCTGGCTCAGTGTTTCGTCCAGAACGGCGCTATCGCTCAGGTTGCGACGCTGCACCCACAGCCCTTTGAACAGCAGCGACAACAACGCCTCCAACCGCTCTGGCGAGCGCAACTGGGTGCCCATTACCCCGCGCATCAAGGCCAAGGTATTGACCGGAAACCCCGGCGGCAGCCCGAACGGCACCCCATAGCGCAGAGCAAAGCGTGCCAGGTCGGTGAACATGTAGCGCCCCTTGGCCGGGACCATGGCCGGCGAAGCGTTGCCGGTAGCCTGGAAAACCCCGCCCAGCAGCATTGGCCGATAATGCAGCGTGGCACCCTGGCGGGCACACAGGCCTGGCAGTTGGGTCCAGGCCAGGTAGCTGGCCGGGCTGCCCAGGTCAAAAAAGAAATCGACAGTCTTGTGCATGGTTACGGTCCTTGCTTGGTGAGAGGGGCTTACCAGCGTTCCATCCAGGGGCGCAGGTCCAGTTCGAACGTCCAGGCGTCTCGGGGCTGGGCATGCAGAAACCAGTAGCTGTCGGCAATGTGCGCCGGGGCGAGGATGCCGTCCTGGTCCTTGAGGGCATAGCGCTCGGGGAAGCTGTCGCGGATGAAGGCGGTGTCGATGGCCCCGTCCACCACCACATGCGCGACATGGATGTTCCGCGGCCCCAGTTCGCGCGCCATGCTCTGGGCCAGGGCGCGCAAGCCGTGCTTGGCCCCGGCGAACGCCGCGAAACCTGCCGCACCACGGGTGCCAGCGGTGGCGCCGGTGAACAGGATCGTGCCGCGCTCACGCTGGACCATGCGCCGGGCAACCGCCTGAGCGGTGAGAAAGCCGGCAAAGCAGGCCATTTCCCAGATCTTGAAGTACTTGCGTGGGGTTTCCTCAAGGATGCTGCAGGGCACATTGGCGCCGATATTGAAAACAAACGCCTCGATGGGACCGATATCGCGCTCGATAGCCTCAACCAGCGCTGCCACCTCCTCCTCCTTGCGCGCATCCGAGCCAAAACCGTGGGCCTGGCCGCCAGCGGCGCGGATTTCCTCCAGCAGCGGTTGCAGCTTTTCTGCCTGCCGCCGTGTGACGCAGGCAATGTAGCCCTCACGGGCAAAGCGCTTGGCAATCTCGCCACCGGTGGCGTCGCCCGCACCGATCACCAGCACTACTTTTTGTTGTTCTGACATGCCTGCCTCCATTGGTGAATGATCGTTTAGTAAACGAACGCTATGTTATGATCACCGTCATCGTCAAGCCCGCCTGCAGAGGCAAGTGAATGCGTTATTCCAACGAACACAAGCAGCAGACCCGCGAACGGTTGCTGACCAGCAGCGGCGCGCTGGCCAAGCGCGGGGGCTTTTCCAGCACCGGCGTGGCCGGGCTGATGAAGGCAATCGGCCTGACCGGCGGCGCTTTTTACAACCACTTCCCCTCCAAGGACGACCTGTTTACCGAGGTGGTGCGCCAGGAGCTGCACAACAGCCCGCTGGCCCGCCTGGCCAACCAGGGCGCGAGCCGCGAACGCCTGGGCCGCTGCCTGCAGCAGTACCTGAGCCTGGCCCATCTGCACAACGCCGAAAGCGGCTGCCCGCTGCCGCCGCTGGGTGTGGAAATCGCCCGGGCCGCAGCGCCGGTGCGCGAAGAGGCCGAGCACTGGCTGGTCGAACTGCACCAAGCCTGGAGCGCAACACTGGAGGATGATCAACTGGCCTGGGTGCTGATCAGCCAGTGCGTAGGTGCCTTGATGGTCGGGCGCATGCTGGCCACTGAACATGTGCAGTCGCAAGTGCTGGACGCAAGCCGCCAGTTTGTCGAAAAGGCCCTGCATGAAGCGGATTAGCCTGCTGCTGGGCCTGACGCTGGCGCTGCCCGCGCTTGCCGAACAAGCCTGCCCACCCGGGCAATACCAAGTGTGCCTGATGGGCTGTTTTTGTGCGCCGATCGACCCTGGGCAGGCCGGCCAGATTCTCAAGGACATGGAGGTCATGGCCTCGTCCAGCCTGACATTCGCCTTGCGCCAGGCCAGGGACGAGGCCACCGCCAGCGGCGTCGAACCGATCCCGCTGCATATCCGTGCGCAGCTCGAACCCTGGTACGACTTTGCCGTGCTCGATGCGGCGCGCTTCCGGGTGGGTGACGAACAGCAGATGAGCGCGGCCAACGCGTTGCTGCAGAACCCCGACGTAAACGCCGTGACGCTGATCGACACGATCATCTTCCGCCGGGCCGGCGATGCCGAGGACAACGTGGCCTTGTGGGCGCACGAGCTCAAGCATGTGCAGCAATATCAGGAGCTGGGCGTAGAGGAGTTCGCCCGACGCTATACGCGCAACTATGACGAACTGGAGGGGCCGGCCTACAAGATCGAGGCCGAGGTGGGCAAGGCATTGCGCGAACGCGCTTCGGGGCAGGCCAGGTAGGAATGGGGCTGCTTTGCAGCCCATCGCCGGCAAGCCAGCTCCCACAGGGACGGCGCCGAGCCTGAGACCTGTGCAAAACCTGTGGGAGCTGGCTTGCCGGCGATAGGGCCTTGTCAGGACGCCGCCGAAGCCTCTTCAGCCGCCTGCTCACGGCTGGCATACCGCTGCGCCAGCACCGCGCAGACCATCAACTGGATCTGGTGGAACAGCATCAGCGGCAGGATCATCGCACCAATACCACTGCCCACGAACAACACCTGCGCCATCGGCACCCCGGTAGCCAGGCTTTTCTTGGAGCCGGCAAACAGGATGGTGATGCGGTCCTCAAGGTCGAAGCCCAATGCCTTGCCAAGCACACGGGTGCCAAACAGCACCACCGCCAGCAGAATCCCGCACACGGCGAACAACCCGGCCAGGTGCTGCGGCGATACCGTGTGCCACAACCCCGTGACCACGGCTTCGCTGAAGGCGGTATACACCACCAGCAGGATCGAACCCTGGTCCACCACTTTGAGCCAGCGCGCATTGCGCTTGACCCAGGCGCCGATCCAGCGCCGCGCAATCTGCCCGGCAACGAACGGCACAAGCAGTTGCAGGGTGATTTTCAGCACGGCATCCAGGCCCGACCCGGTATCACCACTGGCGCCCAGCAACATCATCACCAGCAAGGGGGTCAGGAAGATGCCCAGCAGGCTGGACGCTGCCGCGCTGCAAATGGCTGCTGGCACGTTACCGCGGGCCAGCGAGGTGAAGGCGATGGCCGACTGCACCGTGGCCGGCAAGGCACACAGATAGAGCACGCCCAGGTACAACTCGTTGCCCACCAGCGGCAGGAACAACGGCTTGAACGCCAGGCCAAGCAGCGGGAACATCACGAACGTGCAAGAGAACACCAGCAGGTGCAGGCGCCAGTGCCCGGCACCCGCAATGATCGCCTCGCGCGACAGCTTGGCGCCATGCAGGAAGAACAGCAGGCCGATGGCCAGGTTGGTCAGCCAGCCGAAATAGACCGCACCATCGCCCGAGCAAGGCAGCACGGTGGCGATCAGGACCACCCCGAGCAAGGCCAGGGTGAAATTGTCGAATAACATTCGCAAATACTTCATCACAGTGTCCGTCTTGTCATTGTGCAAGGGCAAACGATAAGGTCTTTGGCTTTTCGGCGCTAACGCCGGAACCCCCACTGGTATCGCCCAACGGACACGCTCCGGAAAAGGACCCACTCATGCCCCTCTCCCGCCCGGTCGCGCTTGCGGCCGTCATCACACTCATTCTGGGCCACACCGCTGCCCAGGCCGACGACCAATTGCAGGCCAAGGTCGACCAGATCATCCGCCCGTTGATGCAGGAGCAAGGTATCAGCGGGATGGCCGTGGCGATCTACGCACGCGACCACGCGCACTATTTCAGCTATGGCGTGGCCAGCAAGGCCGAGAATGTGCCCGTCAGCCGAGACACGCTGTTCGAGATCGGTTCGCTGAGCAAGACCTACACCGCCACCCTGGTCGCGCTGGCCAGCGCCGAGGGCAAGCTGGACCTTGAAGCCCCGGCCAAGCGCTATCACCCGGCACTTGCCGGGGCGCCCCTAGGCGACGCGACGGTGTTGGAACTGGGCGCCTACAGTGCCGACTGCCTACCCTTGCAGTTCCCCGATACGGTGCAGACACCGCAGCAAGTCGTCGATTTCTTCCGCCACTGGCAACCCCGTGCCAAACCCGGCACTCAGCGCTGCTATTCGAACCCCAGCCTGGGCCTGTTCGGTGACCTGGCCGCCCGCGCGCAGCATCAACCGTTTGCTACGCTGATGACCGAAGGCCTGCTGGCGAAAATGGGCCTGAAAAATACCTACCTGCACGTCCCGGCCAGTGCTCAGGGGCTTTATGCCCAAGGTTACGACGCCGCCGACAGACCGGTGCGCGTCGGCCCCGGCCCGTACGCCGACGAGGCCTACGGCATCAAGACCAGCGCCAGCGACCTGCTGCAGTACGTGCGGCTGCACATGCAGCCGCAGGGCCTGCCACCGGCACTTGCAAAAGCAACCGCCATTACCCAGCAGGGCTACTTCCAGGTCGGCAGCATGACCCAGGGCCTGGGCTGGGAACGTTATCCCTACCCAGTCACGCTGGGCACCCTGGTAGATGGCAACAGCGCGCGGCTGATCCGTGAACCGCACGCAACCACGCGCTTGCAACCGGCCCTGCCGCCGCTGCCGGCAGCCTGGTACAACAAGACCGGTGCAACCAACGGTTTTGGTGCATACGCCGCATTTGTGCCCAGTGAAAAGCTGGCAGTGGTGTTGCTGGCGAATCGAAATTACCCGAACGAAGAGCGGGTTCGTGCAGCCTTCGAGATCCTGTCCGGGCTGTAGTCCGAGCAGCGATTGTCGAACAAAACGACAGAAATGTAGTGCGTAAAAATATTCACTACAAAATCATTGACGCCGCTCATCGCCCTTGTGCATGATGAAGCCGTCTCCCTGATCGGGAGCGGTGGCAAGGGTGTTCCAGACGGCTTGCGCGGTAACGCAGGCCGTCCGTGGAGAGGGAACTGTCCAAAAGGCAGCGTGAGAAAGCCCCTGTTGCGATGCTGCTGTAGCAGCGTTGGTAGTGCGCTACACCGTGTTAGCGCCAACTGTGAAAATCACCTACGAATGGGTAATGGGGGCTTTATGATGAACTTGAACAACAATCCGACTATCGATCAACTGGCGCAGCTGTTCGCCGTACGCAAGGACAGCCTTGACGACCACTTGCTGTGGGTCAGCCAAACCGGTGAGGTGCGGCTCGACCGCCTGCCACCGAACACGATCGAAGATGAATTTGAAGAGCACCTGCCCAGCATGCGTGCCCGCTTCAAGGTCTACCGCCGTGGCCAAGGCTACGTCGGCAAGAAGGCCGCCGCCGACACCGAGTTCGTTGGCCGCGTCCTGCAGACCCTGCAACAAGAATGGCCCGCCGCCCGTGAGCGGCAGGCAGTCATGGTGATCGAACCGCTCAACTGAGGGTTCTCACCCTTAACCAAGCCCGGCCCGCATAGGCCGGGCTTTTTCATGCCTGGCGCCGCTGGCGGCGGGTTTGCGGCAATGGCAAGGCACCGGTAGCCATCGCGCGGGCACGGTCGACACCCCACACCAGGGCGCGGGTCATGGTCTCCCCTGGCCGCGCAGGGTAGTACTCCTCCAGCAATGCCCGCCCATCCCCGGCATACAACCCCAAAAACAGCTGGGTCGCCCCCAAACGCGACAAGCGCACCTGCACATCCAGCGTGGTGCCGTCACTGAGGGCTTCGTCGTGGCTGCGGCTGTGCAACTGGGCGTCGGCCCACTGCCAATAAGTCTGTTCCCTGACTCGCATGAGCATTCAATCCTCCGTTGCTGGAATGCCACGACAGAAAACCACAACCTCAGCCAGCCGGCGAGCGCTACCCGGCAATGCCATGAGGCGGATCAACAAAGCGCAATAAAAACCCCGCCATTGGGCGGGGTTATGTACTGGGGCGGGATCACTTCTTCAGCGGAACCCGCGGCATGAAGCGGCCTTTTTTACTGCGCTGCAGGTGTGCAGGCTGGAGCTGTTCGGAATCATCCAGTGTCATGTGGGCGAACCCCAGGCGGAAGGCCGCCTGGCCGCAACGCACTTGGCTGTTGATTGGGAACGCATCGTTCAGGTCTTCGAAAAAGGATTCGCTCATGCCCTGTCTCCCTCCAGTGGCAGTCGCGCCGGCAACCAGAAGAGTCGCCCAGAAAACGCGGCCTGTGAAAAAGAGACTAGCTGGTCATTTGCGGACCGCCCGGACGAGAGCCCTGCAGCCGACCAGTGGCAGACCGCTCTACTTCAGGCGCACCGCCGTGCCGGTGGCAAATACCACGACCATGCCGCCCTGCACCGACGGCATGCTGATCTCGAAATCAACACCCACTACCGCGTCGGCGCGCAACTGGCGTGCCCGAGCCTTGAGTTCTTCGGTGGCCTGCTCGCGCGCTTCACGCAGGGCGCTTTCCAGGGTTTGCGAGCGGCCGCCGAAAAAGTCGCGAAAACGCGCAAAGAAATCGCGTACGAAGTTGATGCCCTGCACCGACTCGGAACTGACCACGCCCAGGTATTCGGCAATCGGGCGACCTTCGAGCTGGCTGGTGGTGGAAATGATCATGAAAGCGCTCCGTTGGCCTGGATAAAGAGGCCGATTCTAACAGAGCGCCGAGCAGCCTATTTGCGCGGTTTACGCGCTGACCGCCCGCAACCTTCGCCCGATACGCGCGCCGAACACGTTCACCAGCAACCCCGCCATTACCAGCAAGGCGCCCCAGCCCTGGATTGCGGTCAGGCGTTCACCCAGTAGCAGCGCCGACGAACTCAGACCAATCACGGGTACCAGCAGCGAGAACGGTGCCACCTTGCCGGCCGGGTGGCGCGACAGCAGCTTGCTCCACAGGCTGTAGCCGAGCATGGTGGCGACAAAGGCCAGGTACATCAGGGCCAGCACCGAGCTCCAGCTGATGTTGGCCAGGGCATGGCCAATGCGCTCCGGCCCTTCCAGCCACCAGGACAACGCCAGGAACGGCAGTGGCGGTATCAGCCCGCCCCAGATCACCAACGCCACCAGGTCAACCGAGCCAAAACGCCGGGTGATGATGTTGCCCATGCCCCACATGGCACCCCCGCACAAGGTCAGTACCAGCGCCAGCAGGGGCACATGGCCGCCATCTTCGCTACCAATCAACGCCAGGCCGCTGGCCGCTACCAGCAGCCCCAGCACACTGGCCAGGCGCAGCCGTTCACCGAGAAACAGCGCGGCGAAACCCAGGGTAAAGAACGCCTGCGACTGCAGGATCAGCGAGGCCAGCCCAGGCGGCATGCCGCTGTACATGGCCTGGAACAGAAAGGCGAACTGGCCCAGCGAAATCGTCGCGCCATAGGCAATCAACCAGCGCCAGGGCAGTTTCGGCCGCTTGACCAGCAAGATTGCCGGAAACGCCACCAACAAGAAGCGCAGCGCCCCCAGCAACATCGGCGGCAAGCCGTCGAGGCCTACCTTGATGACCACGAAGTTGACTCCCCAGGCGACGATCACCACCAGGGCGATGAGCAGGTCCTTGAGCGGCATTGCGACTTCCTTCTACAGGCTTTACTGACATATTTCGTTACAGCATAAGGCTATTCCTCAAAAGCGAACCAGCACAGTTATGGCCAAGGGTTGCGCAACAGTGACCGTGCTGTGCCCTTGAGGCGACTCAATCAATAAGCAGGGGTTCCATTCCTGTGGGAGCGGGCGTGCCCGCGAAGCAGACGACGCGGAGGATGGCACCGGCTGCGCCGGTGTTCGCGGGCACGCCCGCTCCCACAGTGACCGTGCAGGTTTCAGCACGTTGGGTGATTGTTGGTTCCACAGCCTGGTACCAACCCTGCCAAGTCAGCAGGTCACCGGCTCAATCCTGATAACCAGGTGCAACCCGCTCCAGCATCCGCAACAACGCTGCCCACGCCAGCTGCAGCGCATCCGGGTCGGTCAGTTCACCCTGCTTCAACCCCCGCCCCGGCGCGTTGAACTGCCGCTCGGTATGCGCGCACACTTCAGCCGGCGGCAGTATCAGCTGCCCGGCACTCTGCGCTGCCAACTGGATCTCGCAGGCCTTCTCCAGGTAGTACATGCGCAGGAATGCTTCGGCCACGCTACGCCCTGTGGTCAGCAGGCCATGGTTGCGCAGGATCATCACCGGCTTGTCGCCCAGGTCGGCCACCAACCGCTGCTGCTCGTCCATATCCAGCGCGATACCTTCGTAGGCGTGGTAAGCCACTTGGCCGTAAAACTCCATGGACATCTGGTTGACCGGCAGCAGCCCGCACTCCAGCGCAGCCACCGCGCAACCTGCGCGGGTGTGGGTGTGCAGTACGCAGTGGGCGTCCTCGCGGGCGGCATGAATGGCGCTATGAATGACGAACCCGGCGGGGTTCACCGGGTGCAGCGTCGGCTCCACAGATCGGCCTTGCAGGTCGATCTTCACCAGGCTGGAGGCCGTGATCTCATCGAACAGCAGGCCGTACGGGTTGATGAGGAAGTGATGCTCTGGCCCTGGCAAGCGCAGGGATATATGGGTGAAGACCAAGTCGCTCATGCGAAAGTGCGCGATCAACCGATAACAGGCTGCCAGCTCCTGGCGCAAACGCTGTTCCATTGCGGTCATGGATGTTCCCCTGTAAATGAAGTGGCGCGATACTACTTGGTCGCCCAGGCATTAAAGCGTTGCTCCAGCTCTTCGCCATGATCGACCCAGAATTCCACATTCATTGCCAACGCCCCCTGCAGGTTCTGCGGCGAAGTGGGCACCCAATCGGCCAAAGCAGGGTCGAGCCTGGCAGCGGCTTGGGTATTGGTGGGTCCATACGGAATCTGCCGCACATAACGCACCTGGGTATCGGCCTGGTTGGCGTAGGCGATCAACCGGTTGGCCTGATCGACATGCTGCGAGCCTTTGATGATCGCCCAGTAATCCATGCCATACAGGCTGCCAGGCCAGACCACTGCCAGCGGGCTGCCCTGCTGCGCCGCCACAGCAATACGCCCACTGTAGGTTGAGGTCATCACCACATCACCGGCGGTCAGCCATTGCGCAGGTTGTGCGCCCGCGTCCCACCACTGGATGTAGGGCTTGAGCTCACTCAATTTGGCGAAGGCACGTTCGACACCGGCCGGCGTCGACAGTACCTGGTAGACATCCTCGACCTTGACCCCATCGGCCAGCAGGGCGAACTCCAGGTTGTACACCGCACGCTTGCGCAGGCCGCGTTTGCCCGGGTACTTGTTCACATCCCAGAAGTCGGCCCACGAGGTCGGTGCCTGGGCCAGCTTGTTGCGGTCATAAGCGATGGCCACGCTCCACACCAATGCGGCAGAACCGCAGTCTTGCGCCGCATCAGGGATCAGCTCGGCCGCGTGACCCAGGCGCTGCCAGTCCAGGTGCTCGTACACGCCTTCTTCACATCCGCGCATCAAGTCCGGCCCCTCGATCTGCACCACGTCCCAGTCGACGTTGCCGGTGTCGGCCATCACCTGGATGCGCGCCATCTCGCCGTTGTATTCGCTCTGGATCAACTTGCTGCCGTCCTGCGCACTGAACGGTTTGAAGATCGCCTCGTCCTGGGCCTTCTGGCCAGCACCGCCGTAGGCGACCACAACCATTTCTGGTGCGGCCTGCGCGCTGCCCAGGCCAACAGCCAGCAACGTTGCGCAGAGGCCAGTAACACGTGGGAATACCTGCATCGTAGTTTCCTCCTGCCGGTGCCCCAAGGGCCCGTTTTCTTGTTGTTGTGAGGTCACACCCTCGCGGTGAGGGTGATCAAAACCTAGCCGCGCGTCAGTAAAAAAACAAGTTGATTTTTTACTGGCGCTACATTTTCATAAACAAAACAAGAACAACACCGCACGGAGCCGCCTGTATGCAGACCGCCCTCCCTCACCTGTTCGAAGCCTTGCAGATCCGCGGCAAACGCTTGAAGAACCGCATCATGTCCACCGGCCACGACACCTGCCTGCCCACCGACAACCTGGTCAACGACAAGCTGATCGCCTACCAGCGTGACCGCGCAGCCGGTGGCGTCGGCCTGATCGTGCTGCAGGTAGCCGGGGTGCATGACAGCGCCCGCTACACCTCGCATGTGCTGATGGCCACCGACGATGCCTGCATCGACGGCTACCGGCAGCTTGCCGAGGCCTGCCATGCACACGGCACCGTGGTGCTGTCGCAACTGTTTCACCCCGGGCGGGAGATCATGGAGTCGGCGGACGGCCTACTGGCGGTTGCCTACTCCGCGTCCTCGGTGCCCAACGAACGCTTCCGGGTGATGCCCCGTGCGCTGGACCAGCCGATGATCGACGAAATTGTCCAGGGCTACGCCAGTGCGGCCCGGCGCCTGCATCAGGCTGGGTTGGATGGCGTCGAGGTGGTGGCCAGCCATGGCTACCTGCCCGCGCAGTTCCTCAACCCGCGGGTGAACCTGCGCAGCGACGGCTACAACGGCGACCTGGAACAGCGCCTGAGGTTTCTGCGTGAAGTGCTGGCCGCCGTGCGCGCCGCCACCGACGAGCAGTTCATCATCGGCCTGCGCATCAGCGCCGACGAGCGCGACAGCCAAGGGCTGAGCGAGGATGAGTCGCTGGCCGCAGCGGTTGCCCTGCAGGGCCAGCTCGACTACCTGCACATCGTCGCTGGCACCTCGGCGTCCCTGGGCGGCGCCGTGCACATCGTCCCGCCCATGGCCATCGAGGCGGCCTACCTGGCCCGAGAAGCGGGAACCTTCAAGCAGCAGCTGGACATCCCGTTGTTCGTTACCGGGCGCATCAACCAGCCCCAGGAAGCCGAACTGATCCTGGCCCGCGGCCAGGCCGATGTCTGCGGCATGACCCGTGCACTGATCTGCGACCCGCTGATGCCGAGCAAGACCGAACGCGGCCAGGTCGAAGACGTACGCGCCTGCATTGCCTGCAACCAGGCCTGCATCGGCCACTTCCATCGTGGCTTGGCCATCTCCTGCATCCAGCGGCCAGAAACCGGCCGCGAATTACAGTACGGGCAGCTAACCCCTACCACCACGCCCAAGCGCATCCTTGTCGCCGGTGGCGGGCCCGCCGGCATGAAGGCCGCCGCCGTGGCCGCCGCCCGCGGGCACCAGGTAACGCTGTACGAGGCCGGCCCGCAACTCGGTGGCCAGGTGCTGCTGGCCCAGTTGCTGCCGCGGCGCAGCGAGTTCGGCGGCGCCAGCACCAACCTGCAGCGGGAAATGGCCCTGGCCGGCGTGGAAGTCGTCCGCAACACCCGGGTCGACCGCGCCCTGGTCGAGCGCGAGCGCCCCGACCTGGTCATTGCCGCCACCGGCGCTACCCCCTACTGGCCGGCGTTCGAGCGCGCCGGTGAACTGCAGGTGGTGGACGCCTGGCAAGTACTGCGCAATGAAGTGAAGCTGGGGCGTTCGGTGCTGGTGATCGACTGGCGCTGCGACTGGATCGGCCCTGGCATCGCCGAGCGCCTGATGCGCGAGGGGCATCAGGTGCAGCTGGCAGTCAATGGCACCCATTGCGGCGAGAACCTGCCGCTGTATGTGCGCGACCAACTGGCCGGCGAGCTGCATCGCCTGGGCATCCCCATCACCCCTTATGCGCGCTTGTATGGCAGCGACGACAACACGGTGTACCTGCAGCACACCGCCAGTGGCGAACCGATGATCTTCGAGGGCATCGACACCCTGGTGCTGTGCATGGGCCATCAGCCGGATGACAGCCTGGCCAGCGAACTGGCCGGCCTGGTAGAGGTGCGGCGCGTCGGCGACTGTTTGGCACCGCGCACCGCCGAAGAAGCGATTCACGACGGCCTGACGGTTGCCTGGTCGCTCTGAGGCTGTACATACTGCGGCTTTTGCGATGGACCGACGTGCATGAGCCAACTCCCCCAGCCCCCCGCCAGCGAAGCCGGGGGCGCCGCGCCGCAGTTCCTGGGCACCCGCATCCGCGGCCTGCGCAAGCGCCGCGGCATGACCCTGGCGGAGCTGGCTGCGCACAGTGAACTGACCGCCGGCTACATCAGCCAGCTGGAGCGCAACCTTTCCTACCCGTCGATACCGGCGCTGTTCAACATCGCCCGCAGCCTGGGGGTGACCATCCAGTGGTTCTTCGCCAGCGAAGCTACCACTGCGCCCGAAGACCAGGGCTATGTGGTGCGGCGGGGCAGCCGCCTTAGCGTGCACTATGAAGATGGCATCGTCGATCAGCTGCTCACCCCCCAGCCCAACCGCCAGCTGGAGATCCTGCACTCGCGCTTCCCCCCAGGCACCTACAGCCAGCAAAGCTACAGCCATGAAGGCGAAGAAGCCGGCTACCTCCTTAGCGGCAGCTTCGAGCTCTGGGTGGGCGAACGGCATTTCCAGCTGGGTGAAGGCGACAGTTTCAGCTTCTCCAGCCAGGAGCCCCACCGCTACGGAAACCCCGGCGAGGTGGATGCCGTAGTGATCTGGGTGATCACGCCGCCAACATTCTGAAGCACTCCTGCAGGCGTTCGTAACACCGTTGACCTGCAATACGGTCTACCTTGTCCACCGAACTTGAAAAGGAGCACAACCATGAAGCAGATCCTGATCATTGGCGCGGGCTTTGCCGGCCTGTGGAGCGCACTCAGCGCCATCCGCCAGCTTGACCTCAACGGTAGCAAGGACGTCGAGGTCACCTTGCTCGCGCCCCAGGCCGAACTGCATGTGCGCCCGCGCTTCTACGAGCCCGACGTACACACCATGGCCGCGCCGCTGCAGGACCTGCTCGATGCCGTCAACGTTCGCTTCGTGCAAGGCACGGCATTCCACATTGATGAAGCGGCCCGCCGGGTCAGCTACCGCACCCGCAGCGGCACCCAGTGCGCCCTGCCCTACGACCGCCTGATCATGGCCTGCGGCAGCGTGCTTAACCGGCCCGACATGGCCGGCATCGAGCAGGTTTTCGACGTCGACAAGATCGACAGCGCTGCGCGCCTGGAAACCCATCTCAAATCGCTGGCCAGCCTGCCCGACACGCCGGCGCGCAATACCGTGGTGGTGGCCGGCGGCGGCTTTACCGGCATCGAGACGGCCACCGAGCTGCCGGCACGGCTACGGGAAATCCTCGGTGAGGACGCAGCGGTGCGTGTGGTCGTCATTGATCGCGGCGCCAGGATGGGTGCTGCGTTGGGAGACGGCATTCGCCCGGCCATCGAACAGGCTTGCGAGGCGCTGGGGGTCGAGTGGGTGTGCGGTGCCACAGTCGCTTCGGTTGACCCTGCCGGCGTGTTGCTGGACAACGGCCAGCGCATCGACGCCAGTACGGTGGTGTGGACGGTGGGCTTCAAGGCCAACCCGCTCACCGAACAGATCAGCGGCGAGCGCGACCGCCTGGGGCGCCTGCACGTGGATGGCAACCTGAAGGTCAAGGGCAATGATGCGGTATACGCGGCGGGTGATGTGGCCTATGCCGCCTGTGACGAGCTAGGCAATTACGCCGTGATGTCCTGCCAGCATGCGATTCCGTTGGGGCGCCATGCAGGCAACAATGCCGCTGCCGAGCTGATTGGCGTGGCACCCATGACCTACAGCCAGCCCAAGTACGTGACGTGCCTGGACCTGGGCGCCTGGGGCGCGGTGTATACCGAAGGGTGGGAGCGTGCGGTGTCGCCACCGGAGGACAAGGCCGAGGCCAAGGTGCTGAAGGCGCAGATCAATACACAGTGGATTTACCCGCCAGCGGCTGATCGGGGAGCGGCGTTGGCGGCGGCTGATCCAGCAATCCCGGTCGCCTGAAACGGCCTCATCGCCGGCAAGCCAGCTCCCACATGGTCCGCATCGACTTCAAGTCGCACGCAGTACCTGTGGGAGCTGGCTTGCCGGCGATGAGGCCATGACAGGCCGGCTACCGAGGATCAGGCAGCAGCAAACAGCTCGTTGGCAATCTGCGCCTGTGCAGCATCAATCGCCTGGCTGCGCTGCTCCGGGCCATAGGCCAGGCCATGGGCGCGGACGATTTCCAGGTCAGTGACACCAATAAAGCCCAGGAACACTTTCAGGAAATCTTCATGCCCGGCGCCAGTCGGCTGGCCAGCGTGCAGGCCACCGGCGGTGGACACCAGCACCACTTTCTTGTTGCCGCACAGGCCTTCCGGGCCCGCTTCGGTGTAGCGGAAGGTCTTGCCGGCAACAGCAACGCGGTCGATCCAGGCCTTGAGCTGGGTCGGCACGGTGAAGTTGTACATCGGCGCACCAATCACCACAGCATCAGCAGCCAGGAACTCTTCCAGGGTTTCCGCGCTCAGCTTGGCTTCGAACGCCTGGGCTGCATCACGCACGTCTTCAGGGGTACCTGCGGCTACCAGGGTGGCAGCAGAGAAGTGGGCGATGGCATCGGCGGCCAGGTCGCGGTAAACCACTTCCACGCTCGGGTCTGCGGCTTTCCAGGCTTCGACCACTTCACGGCTCAGCTGGCGGGAGGCGGAATTGTCGCCCAGGATGCTCGAATCGATGTGCAACAGTTTCATGGGACTCTCCAGTAGTTGAAGACCGCAGCGTTGGGCGATCACGATGGAGAGAATCCTACAGGGGTGAGTAATGGCTGAAAAGACGGCAAAAATGCGCTAGTTTGTCCCACAGATGGAACAGTGAGACATTCCCATGCAAGATCTCAACGACCTTTTCTACTTTGCCCGCGTGGTCGAAGCCGGCGGGTTCGCCGCCGCCGGGCGTCAGCTGGGCATCCCCAAGTCGCGCCTGTCACGGCGTATTGCCGAACTGGAAGAGCGCCTGGGCACCCGCCTGCTGCAACGCACCACACGGCAGCTGAAACTCACGGCGGTGGGCGAGCGCTACCTGCACCACTGCCAGGCCATGCTGCTGGAAGCCGAAGCCGCCGATGAAGCCGTGGCCAGCATGAGCAGCGAGCCGCGCGGGCGCTTGCGGGTGTCTTGCCCGGTGGCGCTGGCGCATGCCTTTCTGCCGGACGTGATCAGCCGCTTTCTTGCCCAGTACCCGCTGGTGCAGTTGGACATGGTATTGCTCAACCGCCGTGTCGACCTGATTTCCGAAGGCATCGACGTCGCGCTACGCGTGCGAGACCTGGGCGATGAAGACCCGGCCCTGGTCACCCGCCGCCTGCGCCAGGCGCAGATGCAACTGGTTGCAGCGCCCGGTTTCGCCGACCACATCCGCGAACCGGCTGAGCTGGCGTCATTGCCGGTGCTGGGCGCCGCCGAAGCAGACCGGCTGGTGCACTTCCGCCTGTTCGGCCCTCAAGGCAAACAGCAGGAAATTGCCTTGGAGCCTCGCTTGGCCATCGATGATTTCGTGGTACGTAACGCTGCTGTACGGGCGGGGCTGGGGTTCACCGCGCTGCCCAGCATGTTCTGCGAAGAGGAACTGGAACGCGGCGAACTGGTGCGCCTGCTGCCAGATTGGTCACTGCCAGGCGGCTATCTGCAGGCGGTGTACCCGCATCGGCGCGGTGTACTGCCTGCGGTTCGGGTGTGGATCGATCATCTGGCGGCTTCATTCGAGGCCTGTGGAGAGCGGTATGTCTGATAGGAAGATGAGCGAAGCCCAGGTGGCAGCATTTTGCCTGAGCCTGCCAGGTGCACGGGAAGACTATAAATGGGGCGGCATCAGGGTGTTTTCGGTGGCGAGCAACAAGATGTTCGCGGTGCTCGACCTGGCGGGTGCGGGGCTGTCGTTCAAAGTGGCCGATGAGCTGTTTCTCGGCTACTGCGACCGCCCAGGGGTGCGGCCTGCGCCGTACCTGGCGCGGGCGCGGTGGATCAGCATGGCGCTGCCCTATCCCATGGGGCGTGATGAGCTGTGTGATTTGTTGCAACGCTCGCACCAGCTGGTGGTGCGGCGGTTGCCCAAGCGGTTGCAGGTGGGGTTGTTGATCTAGTCAGCCTGTACCGGCCTCTTCGCGGGCTTGCCCGCTCCCACAGGACCACCACAAACTTGAAGACTTATGGTGTACCTGTGGGAGCGGGCAAGCCCGCGAAGAGGCCGGTACAGGTAAAAATCAATTGAAGGGCAGATAACGCCCCTCAAAAAACAGCCAGTCCGCCCAGAACACCTGATGCACCAGCACAATCCCCCAAAACACCAACTGGTACGACACCTTGCGGGTCTTGTGCCGGAACAGCTGCTGCGCCAGTAGCGCACCCGGCCAACCACCGAGCAATTCACTGGCATGCAGCACTTTCTCTGGCGTGCGCCAGGCCTGCGTACGCGCCTGCTGTTTATCCTGCCAATACAACATCAGGCTGATCAGGCTCATTGCCGGGTACAGCGCCAATGGCCACCAGACCTGGTCGCTCCAGGCCATTCGCGCAGCACCCAGGCCGGGCAACAGGCAAAGCAGGCCCAACAGCAGCAGCTTCAGGCGCACATTGCGCACGCCTTCAGCCCGTTGCCCGCGCAACGCCTCAGCCATGGGCTGTGGACCAGTCAACCCAGCCGAACTGCCAGGTCGCCAGAATCAGCAGGCCGAAGACGATGCGATACCAGGCAAATGCCGCATAGCTGTGGTTGGCAATGAACTTGAGCAGCGCACGCACAGCGATCATGGCAAAAATGAACGACGTCACGAAGCCAATGGCAAACACCGGCAAGTCACCGGGCTGGAACACGTCCCGATACTTGTAGCCCGAGTACACCGCCGCACCGACCATGGTCGGCATCGCCAGGAAGAACGAGAACTCGGTCGCCGCCTTGCGCGACAGGCCGAACAGCAGGCCGCCGATAATGGTCGAGCCGGAGCGCGAAGTACCCGGGATCATCGCCAGGCACTGGACAAAACCGATCTTCAGCGCATGGCTCCAGCGCATGTCGTCCACATGGTCCACCTGCACGCTGTGGTCGCGACGCTCGGCCCAGAGCATGATGACGCCACCCACCACCAGCGCCGTCGCCACAGTGATCGGGTTGAACAGGTACTCGTGAATCAGGTCGGCAAACAGCACCCCCAATACCACCGCCGGCATGAACGCCAACAGCAGGTTGCCGGTGAAACGCCGTGCCTTGGGCTGGCTGGTCAGGCCGAACACCACTTCGAGAATCTTGCCGCGAAATTCCCACACCACTGCCAGGATCGCCGCCAGCTGGATGATGATGTTGAAAGCCATGGCCCGTTCGCCGCCAAAACCTATCAGGTCGGCGACGATAATCTGGTGCCCGGTACTGGAAATCGGCAGAAACTCCGTCAGCCCTTCGACCACGCCTAAGATGATTGCCTGGAAGGCAGTCCAAAAATCCATCATTCCCCCGGATGGAGCACTGCTTGCTGCAGGCCCCTTGTTCTTGATTTGCTTGAAATTGCCGCACGCGGCCCGGCTGTTTTACAGCGACTGTTGGGCGCAACGCCAGTGGAAAAGTTCACGGCTGCTAAAGGTTTCATCTTGCGCGGCCGAAATCCTAGCAGAGCGCCTTTGCATTCGCTTTACGAGACCTGCGGCAGACTATTACTAAGATATCACTTAGCCATTAGTCGAGTGGGGCCCTGGCGCAAAGCATGCTTGGATGCACCTCAATAAAAAGAACAATGCGGGAGCTCGTGGATGAAGACTCTGAGATCGATGTCGATCAGCCGTCGCCTGTGGCTGATCCTGGTGGTGGCAGTGGCCATGCTGGTGGTGCTGGGCCTGCTGATGCTGCGCCAGATCCACGGTGACCTGTATCAGGCCAAGGCGGAGAAAACCCGCCACGTGGTGCAGACCGCGGCCGGTGTACTGGCCTATTACCAAGGGCTGGAGGCGGCCGGCACACTCAGCCGCGAAGCCGCCCAGCAACAGGCGCTGCAAGTGGTGCGGGCGCTGCGCTACGACCATGACGACTACTTCTGGATCAACGACCTGGGGCCGAGGATGATCATGCATCCGGCCAACCCCAAGCTCGACGGCCAGGACCTCTCGGCCATTCGCGACCCCGACGGCTTTGCCGTGTTCAACGAGATGGTCGCACTGGCCCGCCTGCAGGATGCCGGGCCGGTCAACTACCGCTGGCCCAAGCCCGGCGCCAGCGAGCCGGTGGCCAAGACTTCCTATATACAGCTGTTCAAGCCCTGGGGCTGGATCATCGGGTCTGGCGTGTACATTGATGATGTGCAGGCCGAATTCGCCCGTCAGCTGCGCGACGCCTCGCTGGTGGGCTTGGGCATTGCCCTGCTGATGGCGCTGGTGGTCATGTTGATTGCACGCAGCATCGCCCGCCCCTTGCAGGAGGCCGTGCAGGCCATGGGCAATATCGCCAGCGGCGAAAGCGACCTGACCCGGCGCCTGGACACCCATGGCCGTGACGAAATCACCCACCTGGGCGAGCACTTCAACCGCTTCAACGGCAAGCTCCAAGGGGTGGTCGGCCAGTTGCAGGGCGCCGCCCACGCGCTGGCCCGGTCCGCCGGGCACGTCGGTGACAATGCGGGTGCTGCACAACAGCACAGTGCCCAGCAATCGCTACAGATGGACCAAGTGGCCACTGCCGTGAACGAGGTGACGTACGCCGTGCAGGACGTGGCCCAGACCGCCGAACAGGCCGCCGGGGAAATGCGCACCGCGCAGCAGCAGGTAGCGCATGGCCAGCAAGCCATCCATGGCAGCCTGGCACAGATCGATCGGCTGTCGCTGACCATCGACCAGGCCGTGCAGGTGATCCGCGACCTGGCCGGGCACAGCACGCGCATCGGTGGCGTGCTGGACGTAATCCGCTCCATCGCCGAGCAGACCAACCTGCTGGCGCTGAACGCAGCCATCGAGGCGGCGCGGGCCGGCGAGCAAGGCCGCGGCTTTGCCGTGGTCGCCGACGAGGTGCGCCTACTGGCCCAGCGCACAGCGCAGTCGACGGCCGAGATCCATACCATGATCGCGCACCTGCAAAGCCAGACGGACGCGGCGGTCAAGGCCATCGACACCAGCAGCGAAGCCTCGCGCCAGACCGTCGAGCAAGCCCGCGAGGCCGGCGCCAGCCTGGATGCCATCAACCAGGTGCTGAACAACCTCACTGCCTTGAATGCCTCCATCGCCAGTGCCACCTTGCAGCAGGCGCATGTGGTCGAAGAGATCAACCGCAATGTGCTGGATACCGCCGGGCTGTCCCAGCAGACCGCCGATGCGGCGCGCCAATCCAGTGATGCCGGGGTGGCGTTGGGGCAGTTGAGCGAAGAGCTGGAACAGTTGTTGCGGCAGTTCCGGGTCTAGCCCTTGTAGGAGCAGCCTTGTGCTGCGAAGAGGCCAGTAAGGCCAGCAGATTTCTATTTGCCTTACTGGCCTCTTCGCAGCACAAGGCTGCTCCTACATGGGTTCGCCAGCAAACCTTCAAGTACCTACACCTTGCCTGTCTGACCCGCTACAATCTCGCCCTTCCCTCGATAGACTCTCCAAGGATCGCCGATGTCCGGCCTTGAACTCATCGCCGCCGTCCTCGGCGTCACCGCTGTCTGGCTTACGGTCAAGCAGAACGCCTGGTGCTGGCCGATCGGCCTGGTCATGGTGCTGATCTACGGCTGGCTGTTCTACGAGGTAAAGCTGTATTCGGGCATGCTGCTGCAAGTGGCCTACGCCATCCTGCAACTGTACGGCTGGTGGCAATGGAAGCGCCCCGGCCACGCTGAAGACGCCCGCCAGGTCTCCCGCCTGAAGCGACCGGCACTGCTTGGCGGCCTGGCTGCCGGGCTGCTCCTGAGCGCGGCCCTGGGCGCGGCCATGGCCAACTGGACCGATGCCGCCCTGCCCTGGCTGGACGCCACCCTCACCGGCTTCAGCCTGGTAGCGCAACTGTGGATGGCCCAGAAGCGCCTGCAATGCTGGCCGCTGTGGGTGGTGGTGGACATCGTCTATGTGGGCCAGTACCTGCACCAGCAGCTGTATTTCACCGCAGGCTTCTTCGCCGTGCTTACCCTGATTGCCGTGCGCGGCTGGCTGGAATGGCGCCGTGACCCGGCGTTGGTGCAGCCATGAGCGCAAAACAGACCATGAAGGTACTGGTGCTGTGCGGCCCCGAATCCAGCGGCAAGAGCTGGCTCAGTGGCGTAATTCAGGCGCATTTCGGCGGCGTGGTGGTGGCCGAGTACGTGCGCCACTTCATCGACCAGGAGTGCCGCGATACCTGCTACGCCGATATCCCCACCATCGCCCGGGGCCAGTTGGCCTGGGAGGACCGGGCCCGTGAGCAGGCCCCACCGCTGCTGATCCTCGACACCCACCTGCTCAGCAACATGCTCTGGAGCCACGCCTTGTTCGATGACTGCCCGCCCTGGCTGGAACAGGCATTGCTTGCAAGACGGTACGACCTGCACCTGCTGCTCAGCCCGCAAGGTGTCGACTGGGTTGCCGATGGCCAGCGCAGCCAGCCCGATCTAAATGACCGGCAACGCTTTTTCGACGACAGCCTGGCCTGGTTGAAGCGCCACGGCCAGGCACACCAGATACTTGAGGGCAATTGGCCGCAGCGCCAATTGATGGCCTTGCAAGCGGTTGCTACACTGCTTAATAGCGATGCGCCAGCATGCCCGACCGAGTGTTAAGCCACTGAGACACACACGTGGGGCAAAGTCCCCGAAAATGCGGGGGTTTCCCCCGCATCGGGGTCAGTGTCAAGCCAGTGAAACACCCCTGCAAAAACCCTTCCAGTCAAAGCCAGTGCTGGCTTAGCCAGCAATACCCACGGCTACCTGTATCAGCACTGAGACAGAATACGCCGCAAATTCTCATCCCCTCGCTTTAACCGGTTGATCTGCAAACGATTCTTAAAAGCGGCACACCTTCTGCTCTGTTGTTCGCATCGCTGAACAGGGCCAGCGCTCAAAGAAGGAGTTGCCGTCGTGAGGAAAAGTGACAAACGCCTCTATCACCTCGTACTGGTGGGTTGTGTATTGGGGTCACTGAGCCTGACGGCCCAGGCGGACAACGGGATCATCATCATCAAGCGCGACGTGCAGGTGCGTAACGCGACGATACCGCCCCTTATCCCCGACCCGAGCCCTACCACAGTCAACGCCAACCCTTCGGCCTATGTGCTCAAACAGACCAACGAGCTGAGCGATGGCGACTTCGCCAGCATCAGCAGTGGCGCGGGCATCAGCAACATGATCACCCAGCAGACCAACAACCTGGGCGGCAACCTCGGCAATCAGAACCAGCTGCCCAACCTGGCAGGTGGCCGGGGCACCGGTTCGGGCAACGGCATCTCGAACATGGTGAACTCAAGTGTTCAGCGCGGGCTCGCTCCGCTGCAGATCCTGACTGGCGGGGGCAAGTGAGATGAAGCACATGCTGCTGATTCTGGCCACCCTGTGCAGTGCGCCAGCCCTCGCCGACTCACTCGTTCCCGTCATCAATAACGCCAACATCGACAGCTCCGGCAGCCGCTATCAGGGCAACCTCTCTGTCAACCAGGCCGCTGGTGACAAACAACAACAAGTCAATGCGCGCGCCATCGCCGTCGGGCCTGAAGCAAACGCCAGCACGCAGATACGGCAACGGCTCAATACGCCGGCCGACACCGCGATGGATGCCCGCTCGACCATCCAGGGCAACGCCTTCAGCAACGGCAGTGGCGCACTGGGGGTCAACCAGAGCGCGGGTGCCAATACCCAGCAAGCCAACGCCCTGAGCATCACCCTCAGTGCTCAACCGCAAAGCATCGACGACAGCGTCCTCCTGCAACAGAACGTGGCGCTGATCAACAACTCCGGAGCAACTGACATTCCAGCCGGCTATCGCCAGGTCACCACCAGTGACCAGGCATTCACCGGTAGCCGTGGGGTGATCCAGTTGAACCAGAGTGCCGGGGTGGGAAACCGCATGGCCAACACCTTGAGCATCCGGGTCGCGGATTGACCCAATCAGTTAAGAACAACACTTAACCTAATAAAGTACGGAGAATCACCATGAAACCCTCGATGGCAATCAAGCCTCTGGTGTTCGCAATTGCTGCGGTCATGGCTGTTGCTGTACAAGCTGGGCAAAACGATCGGCGTAATGACCACCATAACGGCCACCATAACAATGGTCAGCACACGCCTCCACCCACCAAGATCCCTGTGTATGCAACGGCCAATGCCTGGGATACCCAAAACAGCGCCGACAATCACATCACCAACCAAGGCACCATCAACGAAGCCGAGATGAACCAGTCGGGTGAAGGTTCCAGCGGCAATGTCGGCATCAACGTGGCCGCCGGTAACGGCAACCAGCAGGATAACGCAGCTGCCATCGCCAACGCCGGCTCCGAGTCGAGCCTGGACAACAGCTTCGTGTTCGGCATGGCCAATGCCACTGCCGATGTCGTTCAAACCAGCACAGGCAACCGTGTCGACAACTATTCGACCCAGTCGTCCGCTGTGATGAGCGGCTCGGCCAGCGGGGCTGAGGGCAACATCGGCATCAACGTTGCCGGTGGCGACCTCAACCAACAGAAAAACACCATGGCGATCGCCAACACCGGTGCTCCGCTGGGTAATGCCACTGCCACCGCGTCTGCCGAACAGGACGGCCCTGGCCTGATCGTGAACAACGCCGCCGACCGCACCTACCGGGTGGATACGATTACCATCACCACCTCGGCAAGCGGTTCGAGCTCGCGTGATGGCACGTTCAACTCGACCGACGACCGCAACTCGTCGTCGAGCTTCAGCGTGGCCGGCGCGCAAAGCGCCAGCTCCAGCGGCTCCAGTGGCTGGAACTCCAGTGGCTCGAAAACCAGCAATGCCAGCGGGTCCAACAGTTCGAGCGCAAGCGGCTCGAACAGCTGGGGTGCCAGCGGCTCGGCCAGCGGCAGCAACAGCTCGTCGAGCAGTGCCAACCTGACTGCTTCGCTGGACGCCGCAGCCAACGCTACGCGTACCTTGACCACCGATGATGGCCGTCGCGAACGGACCCGCTCCAGCACCTTCGATGGTTCGCTGAGTGCATCGCTGGATGTGTCGGTCGACAAGTCGCACGAAAGTGCATACGACTCGTCGTTCGAAAAAGCATTCGACTCCAGCTACGACAAGTCGCGTGAATCGTCGTACGACAAGTCCAAAGAATCTTCGTACACCAAGTCTCACGACTCTTCGTACGAAAATGCTTCGGCGTCTGAGTTCTCGAAGTCTGGCGAGAAATCAAAACAATCCTCGAACGACGTTTCGAAGAGCTACAGCGAAAGCAGCGCTTACGACTTGAGCAATACTGTGTCCTTCCAAGTGCTGACCCCGACCGGCTGGGCCAACCCTGTTACCAATACTGCAACCCTTAGCGGTTCGGTAAACGGTGGCAGCGGCAACCTGGGCGTGAACGTGGCAGCCGGTGTGGGCAACCAGCAGAGCAACTCGCTGGCCATCTCCAACACCTCGTTCTAAACGCTGCGCTTGAGGCCCCCTTCGGGGGGCCTTTCTTCAACACACCGTAAGGCACCCGATCATGCGAATTTTCGCCTTGGCGTTTTTGCTGTGCCTGGCCAGCGTGAGCGAAGCTGCACAAATGCCCCTGTCCGTCCTGCCGGGCGGCGCCGTGGTGTTCAAGCCTCTCCAGAGCGTGCGCGAACGCAAGTTTGCCGACCTGGTGCAACAGAAAACCGACTTCAGCTGCGGCGCCGCCGCGCTGGCCACCATCCTGCGCCAGGCCTACTGGCTGGATGTGGACGAACATCAGATCATCGAAGGCATGCTGGCCCACGCCGATCAGGACCTGGTGCGTACGCAAGGCTTCTCGATGCTCGACATGAAACGCTACGTCGAAAGCTTGGGCATGCGTGCCCGCGGTTACCGGGTAGCGCCCGAAACCCTGCACAACGTGCGCATCCCGGTCGTGGTGCTGATGGATGTGCGCGGCTACAAGCACTTCGTGGTCATGCAGAAGGTCGACAAGGGCTGGGTATACATCGGTGACCCGGTACTGGGCCATAAACGCTACAAAGTCGAAGACTTCCTCAAAGGCTGGAACGGCATCATCTTCGCCGTGATCGGCCAGGGTTACGACAAGAACAATATCCTGCTCGACCCGCCGCTGCCGTTGACCGCCAAGGGCCGGGTGGACAACTTCACCCCCGTGAAGGACAACGAGCTGCTGGACTTCGGCTTCATCAAAAGCGACTTCTTCTAACGACTGTTCTAATGACAAGGAGCATGATGCTCCAGGGAGCATTTCATGAAGACTTCATTGTGGCTGGCCATGGCCTGCCTGGCTGCCAGCCTGCCAAGCCACGCCGAGGCGTTGAAACCCATTGAACTGAAGGACCAGGAGCTGGCGAACCTGCGGGGCCGCTATGTGATGCCGGGACGCATCGTCAGCTTCGGCATCGTCATGAGCAGCACCTGGCAAAACGCCAAGGGCGACGTGATTGGGGCGACGTCCACGCTGCAGGTTCAACAGTCGACCATCAAGCCCCAGTTCTATGTATCGATGATCGATGAAAAAGGCACAGGTACGGCGTCGAGCAGTGCGCCTTCTGCCGGGACTGGCGTGGTCACGGGCGGTAATGGCCTTGCCACTACCGAGGGTGTGACCCAGGTGGTACGTGCCGCCGGTGACAACAACGCGGCCTACAACAATGTCGATATCAACGTCACCAAGGCCAACCAGGCCCCCGCCGTGCAACAGCAAGGCCAGGTGCTGGCCGCCGGCCAGACCCTGGTCGGAGAAAACGGCGCCGGCGCGCTCAGTGTGTCTTCCAGCGGTGTAGGTGTGCAGCTCAACATCAACGCCAGCAACAACCAGGGCAGCAGCGTGCAACGCCTGGCCCAGGGGGGCCTGATGCAGAACTCGACATTGCTCGGCAACGGCAACCGGGTCAGCAACATGACATCCCTGAATGTCGTCATGCGTGAGAACGTGCCGACAGCGGCTTCGCTCAACGGCAGCCTTGACCAGCTCAAAGGTCTTCGCACCTTCGGATACTGATCTACGCTCAGTCTCATCAAAAGTAGTTGGAAGGGACGGCAACTCCATGTACCGATCTTTTACGCTCAGAGCTTTTGTGTGTTTGACTACCTTGGCACCCACAGCACTCTACGCAGCCGCCGACCCACAGGTCGAAGCGCTGAAACAGGAACTGATCGAACTCAAACGCCGTTACGAGGCCCAGCAACAGGCGCTGATGGTACTTGAACAGCGCGTGCGTCAAGTCGAGGAGGCCCCCGCAGCAGCGCCGCCCAAACGCCTGGTCAAGTCCCCCGCCGAGGGGGTCAAAGGTGCGCAGACCGTCGCATCAGGTGCACCAGGCACCACAGGCAGCTCGTACGGCCAGGCGCTGACGGCCGATTCCCAGCCGGCGCAAAGCGTTTCCAACCTGTATGACGAAGCCAGCGGATTCTTTGGCGGCGGCAAGTTCAGCTTCGAAACCGGTGTCACCTACACCCATTACGATACCCGTGCGCTGACGCTCAATGGCTTCCTGGCGCTGGACTCGATCTTCCTCGGCAGTATCAACCTTGACCGCATCAAGGCCGACAACTGGACCCTGGACATGACCGCGCGCTACAACCTGGCCCAGCGTTGGCAGTTCGACATCAACGTCCCCGTGGTGTACCGCGAATCAACCTACTCCTCCGGCGGTGCGGGAGGCGCCGGGGCCAGTACCTCCGATGCAACCGTCACCCGCGACCCGGAAATCGGCGACGTCAACGTTGGCGTGGCCTACAAGTTCCTCGACGAGGACGAGACCTGGCCAGACGCTGTTGCCACTCTGCGGGTCAAGGCACCGACCGGCAAGGACCCGTATGGCATCAAGCTGCGCGAGGTTGACGGCAACAGCAACCTGTCAGTCCCTGACAGCCTGCCGACCGGCAACGGCGTGTGGTCGATCACACCGGGCATCTCGCTGGTCAAGACCTTCGACCCCGCCGTGCTGTTCGGCAGCCTGTCGTACACCTACAACATGCAGGACTCGTTCAGCGATATCAGCCCGCAGGTCAACAGCAAGGTGCCGGGTGACGTGAAGCTTGGCGACTCCTGGCAGATTGGCGGCGGTATCGCCTTTGCCCTGAACGAAAAGATGAGCATGTCGTTCTCGGTGTCTGACCAGTTCGCCCGCAAGAGCAAGATCAAACCCGATGGCGGCGACTGGCAATCGATCTCCAACAGTGATTACAACGCGGCCAACTTCAACGTCGGCTTGACCTTCGCCGCCACCGACAACCTGACCATCGTACCCAACCTGTCCATTGGTCTGACCGATGATGCGCCAGACTTTTCCTTCAGCCTGAAATTCCCCTACTACTTCTGATACTTGCCCTCGGCCGGGCCCGCTTGCGCGGGCCCGGCTTTTGGTTACCAGCCTTGTAGCAAACCGCTTTCCCTTCCCCGGCCTGTTATCATCCATCACAGATGCATGACGATTTAATGGCAAAAGGGAAGTTTTTGTGAAGAACCTGTCAGACCACCCACGTACCCGGCTTGCCGCGTTGGCAACCCTGGTACTGGTGATCCCACTGGGTACGCGCGCCATGCTGGGTTGGTCCAACCCGCTCGGTTACCTGTCCGACCTCGCCCTCGGCAGCCTGCTGATATTGCTGCTGCACCGTCGGCCATGGTGGCTGGCCCTACCCGGGCTGCTGGCCTGGGCAGCCTTGTGGGTGGCTTCAGCCGAACTGGTCAGTGCGGTGGGCCGGTTGCCCACCAGTGCCGACCTCACCTACCTGGTCGACCCGCAATTCATGGAGAATTCAACCGGTGGCGGCCTGGCCCACGCCTGGCTGCCCTTGACCATGGGTGCCGGCCTGCTGGCCTGGCTGGCCACCGCCTGGCGCAGCCGTACCCGGCGCAGCATGCCGCTGCCACGCAAAGCCTGGGCCATTCCGGTGCTGCTGTTTGGTGCCCACTGGGGTAGCCAGCAGCTGGCACCTACCGACGCCGACCAGTGGCGGCAATACAACCTCACCCACCAACTGATGTCGGCCGGGGTCGGCAGCCTGGAGCGCACGGTCGAAGGCTGGATGGGCCACAAACAAACGTTCACGCCGCTGGCCAGCAGTGGCCTGACCCAATCCGACCTGCACGGGCAGCGGCTGCTGGCTGGCCCGGGCAGTGCCCGCAACCTGCTGGTCATCACCGTGGAAGGCATCCCCGGGGCCTACCTGCGGCCCAACCGCCAGGCCTTGCACAGCCGCTTCGAAGAAGACCTGATGCCCAAGGTCAGCCAATGGGCCGAACGCGGCATGAACACCCCGGACTATGTGCTGCATACCCACCAGACCATCCGCGGCCTGTATGCGATGCTGTGCGGTGATTACGACAAGCTGGCCAATGGCACGCCAAAGGGCGTAGAGCTGCTGACCCAGAACGAACGCAACCAGGCCTGCCTGCCAGCGCAACTTCGCCAGGCCGGCTTTACCACCCACTACCTGCAAGGTGCCGGCCTGCGCTTCATGGCCAAGGACCGCATCATGCCGCATATCGGCTTCGACTCGGTGCATGGCCTGGAGTGGTTCCGCAACAAGAACTACCTGGACTTCCCCTGGGGCAAGGATGACCGGGCCTTCTTCGAAGGCGCCCTGGACTACGTCGGCCAACTGCAGAAGCAGGACAAGCCGTGGATGCTGACCCTGCTCACCGTGGGCACCCACCAGCCGTACTCCGCGCCAGCCGAATACCTAAAGCGTTATGACACGCCAAAACAGGCAGCGGTCGCCTACCTGGACGACGCGCTCGGGGCCTTCCTCGACAACCTCGAACGCCAGGGCGTGCTCAAGGACACCCTGGTGGTGGTGACCTCCGACGAGTCCCACGGTATCGACGGCGTGCGCCTGGCCTCGTCCTGGGGCTTCAACCTCACCCTGGCGCCGGAGCAGGCGCAGCTGCCGCGTATCAAACGCGGTACCTATGGCCATATCGACCTGGCCACCTCCGTGCTCGACTACTTTGCGCTGCCCATTCCCATGGCGCTTGGCGGTCGCTCGCTGTACCGCGACTACGACACCGGCCGCGAGATGATTTCCTACACCAACGGCATGCTGCGTTACCATAACGGGCAAGGCGTTTTCACCGAATGTGACTTCCAGCAACGCTGCCGGCGTTACGCCAGCGAAGGCTTCATTGCCGACCAGGCCCGCTACCTGGGCCCGGGCGACAGCCTGCTCGGCCAGCAGATCGGCGCCCTGGCCGGGGTGCTCGACCAGTCACTGCTGCAAACCCCGCTCAACCTGCGTTACCAGTTCGGCGGCCCTTCGCCGATCAAGTTGCGCAAGCGCATTCACGATGACTGGGCCGACAACCTGATCGGCGCCCAGTACCTGGAAATGCCGGAAGGCTCGCATACCCGAGTGCGGGTCAAGGTGCGCTCGCTGGACGCCAAGCGTGTGGCCTACATCCAGCTCAAGGCCAAGCAAATGGAGCAGGACGTACCGTTGGGCCTGCCTGCTGAAGTGAAAGTCACCGCCGACAAACCCCTGGAAATGGAGTTCAGCTTTAACAACCCGACCGAGCGCAAAGCGTTTTCCTTCCACTTGCTGGGCTACGGCGGCGGCAAGGTAGAAGTCAGTGACTTCAGCGTGATCACCGCGCTACCCGACGAGGATGACGCGGCCGATGAACTGACCGAGGGGCATATCGCCCATTCGGGCTGAGCGCCTTACCGCTCATCACCCGGCCACCGGTGCCTGTCGATTCGACCTGAGCGTGCTCGACTAAGGTGTGAATCCCCCAGTGTGGAGACAGCACCATGAGCACAAGCGAAAGCAGGCACCCGGTGGTTTCACGTAGCCAGTGGCTGGCGGCCCGCCAGCAACTGTGGCTGCACGAAAAAGCCTTTACCCACCACCGCGACGCGCTGGCAGCAGCCCGTCGCGCCCTGCCCTGGGTCAAGGTCGAGCACGACTATCAGTTTCAGGGGCCGGACGGCGAACTGAGCCTGGCCGACCTGTTTGCGGGGCGCAGCCAGTTGTTGCTTTACCATTTCATGTTCGTCGAGGGCTGGAGCGAAGGCTGCCCCGGTTGCTCGTTCCTGGCCGACCATTTTGACGGTGCCAACCTGCACCTGGCTCACCACGACGTGTCGCTGGTGGCGGTATCGCGGGCGCCGTATGCCGAGTTCCAGGCGTTCCGTCGGCGCATGGGCTGGCAGTTCCCCTGGTACTCGTCACACGGCAGCGGTTTCAACGAGGACTTTGGCGTCAGTGTCGGCAGCGAGGGGGAGCGGCAGTACAACTATGAGCCGTATGACGGCGGTGAAAGCGAACTGCCCGGCTTGAGTGCGTTCTACCGCGAAGCGGATGGTAGCGTGTACCACACCTACTCAACCTATGCCCGCGGGCTGGACATTCTGGTCAATACCTACAACTTCCTCGACATTGCGCCACTGGGGCGCAACGAAGGCGGAACCATGGACTGGGTGCGGCACCATGACCGCTATGAGGAGCAGCCAGACAAGCCAAATTGCTGCCACACATGATGCAGGGAGCACGCACTCCTGTGGGAGCGGGCATGCCCGCGAACACCGGCGAAGCCGGTGCCCGGCACCGTGTCGCCTGATTCGCGGGCGCGCCCGCTCCCACAGGGGCAGCACTATGTCAGCCGCGCACACCCAGCATCCCGCGCTCGACGATGAAGTCGATCACCGCCTGCAACCCCTCGCCCTTCTTCAGGTTGCTGAAGGTCCAAGGCCGCTGCGGGCGCATGCGCTGGGTGTCGCGCTCCATCACTTCCAATGAAGCCCCTACATAAGGCGCCAGGTCGGTCTTGTTGATGACCAGGAAGTCCGACTTGGTAATGCCAGGGCCGCCCTTGCGCGGTATCTTCTCGCCTTCGGCCACATCGATCACGTAGATGGTCAGGTCGGCAAGCTCCGGGCTGAACGTGGCACTGAGGTTGTCACCTCCGCTTTCGACAAAGATCACCTCCAGGTTGCCAAACTTGCGCGCCAGCGCCTCGACGGCCGCCAGGTTCATCGAGGCGTCTTCGCGAATCGCCGTATGCGGGCAGCCGCCGGTTTCTACGCCCACAATGCGCTCGGGCTCCAGGGCGCCGGCCTCGGTGAGGATGCGCTGGTCTTCCTTGGTGTAGATGTCGTTGGTGACCACGGCGATCTGGTAGTGATCGCGCATGGCCTTGCACAGCGCTTCCAGCAGTGCAGTCTTGCCGGAGCCGACCGGGCCGCCGACACCGATGCGCAGGGGTTGTTGATAGCTTTGCATGAAGGCAGTCCTCAAGAACGGAACAAACGGGTGTATTGGGTTTCGTGACGTGATGACGCAATGGCCAGCAATGGCAGGCCGCCACCGAGCTGGTCATCGTCCAGGGCCAGTGCCTGATCGAGGGCCGCGGGCAAGCCGGTGCTCAGGTCTCGCAGCAAGGTCTGGGCAGCCTGCTGGCCGAAAGGCACCAGCTTGACCCCGGCCATTACCGCGCCCTCCAACCAGGCAAAGGCGTAGCCAAGGGCCAGCTGGCGCAGCGGGATTGCCCAGTGCACAGCCAACCAGGCCATACCGCCCAGCTGAGTCAGTTCAAGGCTGGCACGCCAGGCGGGGGCCTGGCCCAGTTGCCAGCCATCAAGCAGCCGCGCAAAGGCCGCGCCACGTTGCTGCTCTTCCAGGCGCAGCTCGGCAGTCTCGCGGTTGGCCAGCAGGAAGCGGCTCCAGTGGCCGAACGCCTCGGCGTTTTCGGCCTGGCAAGCGTGGTACAGGCGCGCCAGCAGCGGCCAGTCGAGGCAGGCCAAGGTGTCGTCGACCTGCTCGCGCTGCCAGGCAGCGAAACCGTCCGCGCCTTTTACCCAGCCCGCCTCCACCGCCCACTCCAGGCCTTGCGAGTAGGTGAAGCCCCCCACCGGCAGGCCGGGGCTGGCCAGCTGCAGCAGGCGCAGCAATGCCAGGTCGCTGTCCATCAACCGGCCAGCACCAGCGCAGCGCCGGCCAGCAAGCCACCGCCAAAGGCCTTTTGCAGGCCACTGTGACGGCGCAACAGGCAACCGACCGCAAAGCCCGCCGCCAGCAGCAGGCCGCTGACCGCAACAAAGCCAGCGCTGAACTGCCAGAACGCGCTTGGCGTGGCTTCTACGCCATGGGCCCAACCATGGAACAGGGCGAACACCGGCATGGCCATGGCCAGCAGCAACTGGCGGCTCGGCAGCAGTACCGCCCCGGCAGCCACCAGCAGCGACAGGGCGATCAAGGTTTCCATGCCCAGCACATTGCCAAACAGGTGGCCACACACTGCCCCACCAAACATCGCCGCCAGGGTTGCCAGGGGCAACGTCAGGCTGCGCCCGGTCAATGCAGCGAGTACCCCGGTGCCCAGCAGCATCAGCAGGTGGTCAAGGCCGGTCAGCGGGTGCAGCAGGCCGTCCTGCAGCGGGTTGCTGTCATGGCCAGGGTGGGCGAAGGCTGGCAGGGCCAGCATCAGCAGAAACAGGGCGAACGTCTTTTTCATAGGTTGCTCCAAGGCAGTTCAGGAATGGGCAGGCAGGCGCACGAACGGGTGATCGTGGCCGTGGCTGTGGCCATGCGGTGCGCTCTGGTACGCCCCTGCTTCAGGCTCGAACGGCGCCTGTTCGGCTTCTACCGTCAGGCCCAGGCCACGCAGCATGTCGTCCAGCACATGGTCATGCTGGAAGCGCAACAGGCCAGGCTCGATCTGCAGGGGCACGTGGCGGTTACCCAGGTGATAGGCCGCGCGGGCCAGCAGGTGCGGATCGGCGCAGCGCACCGTCGACACGGCTTCGGGCGCCGCCAGTACGCGAATCAGCTGGCTGCCTTCGGCATCGGCAAGCAGTTCACCGCCACGCAACAGGTGGCCGCGCTCGAGCATGAGCCCGGCTTCGCGCCCATCGTCCAGGTTTACCCGCAGGCGGCTCTTGATGCGGCTGTCCACATCCAGGGTGACGGTGCCGCTTACAGAAAGCGTGCCGGGGTCGGTGATACGGCGGTTCAAGACAATCATTGGGGCTCCTTCAAAACAGGAAGTAACGCTGGGCCAGCGGCAGTTCGCTGGCGGGCTCGCAGACCAGCAATTCGCCATCGGCGCGCACCTGGTAGGTCTGCGCATCAACCTCGATCAGCGGCTGCAAGGTGTTGTGGACCATGTCCGGCTTGCGCACCCGGCGGCAGCCGTTGACCACCCCAATCAGGCTGCGCAGGTTCAGCTCCTCGGCCAGGCTGCGGTCCATTGCCGCCTGGGGCAGGAAGGTCATGCGCGTGGCATGTCGCGCGGCACCGAGGGCGCCGAACATCGGCCGGTAGTGCACCGGCTGCGGCGTGGGGATGGAGCCGTTGATGTCGCCCATGGGCGCGGTGACGATCATGCCGCCTTTGATCACCAGGGCCGGCTTGACTGCGAAGAACGCCGGCGACCACAGCACCAGGTCGGCCAGCTTGCCCGGCTCTACCGAGCCCACTTCGTGGCCGATGCCGTGGGTCAGCGCCGGGTTGATGGTGTACTTGGCGATGTAACGCTTGACCCGGAAGTTGTCGCTATAGGCCGTGTCTGGCGCCAAAGGCCCACGGCGCAGTTTCATCTGGTGGGCAACCTGCCAGGTGCGCAACACCACTTCGCCGACTCGGCCCATGGCCTGGGAGTCGGACGAAGTCATGGCAAAGGCGCCCATGTCGTGGAGGATGTCCTCGGCCGCAATGGTTTCGCGGCGGATGCGTGATTCGGCAAAAGCCACGTCCTCGGCGATGCTTGGGTCCAGGTGGTGGCAGACCATGAGCATGTCCAGGTGCTCGTCCACGGTGTTGACCGTGTACGGCAGGGTCGGGTTGGTCGAGGATGGCAGCACGTTGGCCTGCCCCGCAGCGCGGATGATGTCCGGCGCGTGGCCGCCACCGGCACCTTCGGTGTGGAAGGTATGGATGGTGCGGTCGCCGATGGCCGCCAGGGTGTCTTCGATGCAACCGGACTCGTTGAGGGTGTCGGTATGGATCGCCACCTGGATGTCCATTTCCTCGGCCACGCCCAGGCAACAGTCGATAGCCGCCGGGGTCGAGCCCCAGTCCTCATGCAGCTTGAGGCCCACCGCACCGGCTGCGATCTGTTCACGCAGCGCCTCTGGCCGCGAGGCATTACCCTTGCCCAGCAGGCCGATGTTGATCGGCAGGCTGTCGGCGGCCTGCAGCATGCGCGCCAGGTACCAGGGGCCGGGCGTGCAGGTGGTGGCATTGGTGCCGGTGGCCGGCCCGGTGCCGCCGCCGATAAAGGTGGTGACACCGCTGTTCAGGGCCTCGTCCACCTGCTGCGGGCAGATGAAGTGGATATGCGAGTCGACCCCACCGGCGGTGACAATCTTGCCCTCGGCCGCGATGACTTCGGTGCCGGGGCCCACCGGTACGTTGACGCCCGGCTGCACATCCGGGTTGCCGGCCTTGCCGATCACCGCGATACGCCCGTGCTTGATGCCGATGTCGGCCTTGACGATACCCCAGTGGTCGATGATCAAGGCGTTGGTCAGCACCAGGTCCATGGCCTCGGCGGCCAGCATCTGGCCCTGGCCCATGCCGTCGCGGATGACCTTACCGCCGCCAAACTTCACCTCTTCGCCGTAGATTGTGTAGTCCTTCTCCACCTCTACCCACAACGCCGTGTCGGCCAGCCGCACGCGGTCGCCCACGGTGGGGCCGAACATGTCGGCATAGGCCTGGCGGGAAATACGGCTCATACCCTGCCCTCCAGCGGGCCCATCACCTTGCCCTGGAAGCCATAGACTTCACGCTTGCCGGCGTAGGCCACCAATTGCACGGTGCGCGCCTGGCCAGGCTCGAAACGCACGGCGGTGCCGGCCGGGATATCCAGGCGAAAGCCCAGGGTTGGCTCACGCTCGAACACCAGCGCGTCGTTGACTTCGTAGAAGTGGTAGTGCGAGCCGACCTGCACCGGCCGGTCGCCGTGGTTGGCCACACTGACACTGACCGTTTCCCGGCCACTGTTCAGCTCGATGTCGCCAGCGGCGACCTGGATTTCACCTGGGATCATGCGGGGCTCCTGGGCTGTTTCAGACGATGGGGTCATGCACGGTCACAAGCTTGGTGCCATCCGGGAAGGTCGCTTCGACCTGCACGTCGTGGAGCATTTCGGCAATGCCGGGCATCACCTGCTCGCGGGTCAGCACTTCGCGCCCCTGGCTCATCAGCTCGGCAACGGTGCGGCCATCGCGGGCCCCTTCCAGCACTGCAGCACTGATCAGCGCCACGGCCTCCGGGTAATTGAGCTTCAGGCCACGGGCCAGGCGCCGTTCCGCCAGCAATGCGGCGGTGAACAGCAGCAGTTTGTCTTTCTCTCTCGGGGTAAGCTCCATGGCGCTCTCTCAGGTAGCCCAGATACGCGGTGGGCAGGCTGGCAGGCCAAGGACGGCCGGGCGCAGCACATGCCACAGGCGTTGCAGGGTGCGTTGCAGGTGTTGGTTGTCATGGTCAAGCACACGGATAACCAGCAACGACCCCAGCAGGGTCGCGCCGGCCGGGTTGGCCAGTTCGTCGAGCAGTGGGCGAACCTGCTCCAGCACCGCCTGGTCGGCGGGTGCCGCACAGAACGTAGCGAGCAGCGGGTGGCCACCAAGCTTGTTCAGGTGCCCGCCTTCGATTCGCAGGCGTTCATGCAGGCCGACTTCGTCGGGGAGTTCGATGTGTAAACGGCTGTCCAGGGCGCCCTGCTCGAAGCGCTCGTTCATGACGGGGCGGCCCAGGCACAGGGTTTCCCAGGCCAGCAGGCGCGCCCCGGGTTCGAGGGTGAAACGGCTGTGCAGGCTGGCGCGGGCGCCGGAAAAGAAGATGCTGTCTTGCGGCAGCCATTCCAGGGTGCTGCCAGCGGCCAGCTGAAAGCGCTGGGTCAGCCGCGCGGTCGGGCCGATGCTGCGGTAGAACTTGCTGGCACCGGGCATGGTCAGCAGCGCATGGCTGCCGGGTTCCAGGTGGATATCCAGGTCAAGGCGGTCGCCGGCGACGATGCCGCCCGGCGGGTGCAGTACATAGACATGGCACGGTGCACCTTCCGGGTAGAAGGGTCGCTGCACCAAAAGAGGTCCGAAATGCCGACGCGCACCAAGGCGGGTCACATCGTCGCGCCTGACAAAGCGCAACTGCAGGTGGGCGCTCCAGCCTGCATCGTCTTGTTGTTGTTCGATCTGCTCCGCGAGCGACATCCTGCGGCCCCTGAAATCCGTGGCCTGCTGGCCGTTTAGAGGGTCCGGCGCGGGCAGCAGCTAGCACGCGCGGCCTGACCACTCGATCAAATTCGCAGGCTGGATATAGCAGGTTGCGGGCCAACTACGCAGGTGAAGGCAAATGAAACTTTCGCCGCGGCCGCTCTGGCATCGGGCATACGGGGGGATGACGCACAAAGCGGGGGCGTGGGTCGGCCCTGTTTCGGTGCCGGCACACGTGCAAATGGGCTGCTTTGCAGCCCTTCGCGGGCACGCCCGCTCCCACAGGTTGATCACTGCCTGGGGCCTGCGCTGTACCTGTGGGAGCGGGCGTGCCCGCGAAGGGCCGTAAAGCGGCCCCAAAATCACTCAGTAGTCGAAGCGGTCCACCGCACGCCGGCGTTCGTTGTCGTCACGCCGGTCATAGATGGCCGTGGTCTGGATGTTGGCGTGGTGCGCCAGCTTCTGCGCAATCGACAGGTCATGCTCTTCGATCACCCGGGTGATGAACGCCCGGCGGAAGTCGTGCGGCATGATTTTCACCCCCACTTGCGCACCGCGCTGGCGGGCAATGTAGTAGATCGCATGTTTGGTGATGCGCGCCCGGGTAATGTGGCTACCGCGGCGGATGCGGTTGAACAGGAACAGGTCGTCTTCTGCCCCTGCCGGCAGGTCCTGACGGCGCAAGTCCAGCCACGCCTGCAGTTTCTCGAACGCCCATGGCGGTGCGTACTTGATCAACTGGTGGTTGCCCTTGCCCACCACCTGCAGGCTGCGCGCCTCGAAATCGACCTGGGCCAGGTCGATGTCCACCGACTCCGACTTGCGCATGCCGGTGCCGTACAGCAAGGCGATGATCGCCGCGTCGCGCACCCCCTGCGGCCGCGGGTCGGACGCGCACACATCCATCAGTTCGCGAATCAGGCTGCGGCGCAGGTTGCGCCCTGGCGGCAGGCGGCTGCCAGTGGCCGGCTTGACCTCGCGGATGCGCAACAACTGCTCATGGTCGATCAGGCCCTGGCGCCAGGCCTCGTTCATCACCCCGCGAATGGCGTTGACGTACAGCGACGAGCTGTTGGGCGCATAACCGTCGGCACGCAGGGCCGACACCAGGGCGATCACGTGGCCGGGCTCGAGCCGATGCCAAGGCACGTCGACGACATTGCAGTCGACAAAGCCCAGCCGGTCGGCGGCGTCCTGAAGGATGTAGCGCATGGTCTGCTGGCTGGATGGGGCCAGGCGGGCCATGTACTGCAGCAGCGGATTTTTCGAGAGATCGGACAAAACGTGAACCCTGTAGCGAAGCGGCGGCCGGCAGCGAACCGGGCAAACCCTCAAGCAAGTCAAAACGACATACAAACAAGCCCCCATGACCGCCAAGCGCGCATGTCATCAGGACCCTGAATGTGCCATCACCTTGATATTCAAAGGCTTTGCAACTGGCACGGGGCGTGATCTTAACCCAATTGAAGCCTATCTAACGAACCGCGGATCGCCCATGCCAAGTGCAACCCAAGACAGCCGTTGCTAGACGATGGCTGCCGGCCACCATGTCGGAAACATCTGCTGTACGCGGGGTTCGGCGAAACGTTCGTCTATCAGCACCAGCACACCACGGTCCTGGTCACCACGGATAACCCTGCCTGCCGCCTGGATCACCTTGCGCACGCCGGGGTACAGATAGGCATAGTCGAAACCCGCACCAAACTGCCGCCCCAAGCGCTGCTTGAACTGCTCGTTCACCGGGTTGACCTGTGGCAAACCCAAGGTGGCGACAAACGCGCCAACCAGCCGCGTACCCGGCAAGTCCACCCCTTCGCCGAACGCGCCACCCAATACGGCAAAGCCAACGCCGCGTCCGTCGGCGACAAATCGGTCAAGAAACCCTTGGCGGGCCGCCTCGTCCATCCCCGGTTCCTGGGCCCACAGGGGAATCTGCCCATGCCGCTCGGCCAGCAGCCCGGCCACTTGCTGCAGGTATTCGAAGCTGCTGAAGAACGCCAGGTAGTTGCCCGGCATGCGGTCATACTGTTGGGCAATCAGCTCGACGATCGGCGCCAGGGAGGCGTGCCGCTGCTGGTAACGGGTGGACACCTGGCTGGCAATCCGCACTTCCAGCTGCTCTGCGCGAAACGGCGCAGCCACTTCCAGCCAGGCGGTATCGGCCGGCATGCCCAGCAGGTCGCTGTAGAAATGCCGCGGGCTCAACGTGGCGGAAAACAGCGTCACGCTGCGCGCTGCCTGCATGCGTGGGGCCAACAGGCGCGCCGGGGTGACATTGCGCAGGCACAGGGTAGCCAGCCGGCGCTTGCGCGGGCCCTGACGCTGGCTGATGTCGAACAGGAAGTGCTCGTCGAACAGCTCGGCAACCCGGCTGAACTGCAACGCCTGGAAGAAGAACTGCAACACCTGCGGGTCCATTTGCGCAGGCGTCTGGTTGATCTGTTCCTGAATCAGCCCGATGCACTGCTGCAGGGCGCGCAGCAGGCCTTCCGGCAGTGACTCGCTGGCTTGGTAAGGCGCGCGCTGTTCTTTATAGAGGGCGTTCCACTGCCGGTTAAGGCGGTCCAGCGCACTGACCAGCCCAGGCGGTTTGCTCTGGCGCAGGGCCAGCAGCTGCCCCTGGTCAAGGCTGGCGCTGTACATGCCGCGCCCACGCTCGACCAGGTTATGCGCTTCGTCCACCAGTACTGCCACGCGCCACTGGTTGAGCTGGGTGAGGCCGAACAGCAAGGCATGCGCATCGAAGTAGTAGTTGTAGTCGGCGACCAGCACGTCGACCCAGCGCGCCATCTCCTGCCCCAGGTAGTACGGGCAAACCTGATGCGCCAAGGCCACTTCGCGCAGGTTGGCACGGTCGAGCAGCGGCCGTGCTGCCGCAGCCTCGCGCGCTGCCGGCAAGCGGTCGTAGAAGCCTGCAGCCAATGGGCAGGACTCACCATGACAAGCTTTGTCCGGGTACTCACACGCCTTGTCGCGGGCGATCAGTTCCAGTGTGCGCAAGGCAGGTTGCGGCGTGGCATCGGTGATCTGGCGCATGGCATCGAGGGCCAGCGCCCGGCCCGGGGTTTTGGCGGTGAGAAAGAACAACTTGTCCAGCTGCTGCGGCACCATGGCTTTCAGCAGCGGGAACAAGGTACCTAGCGTCTTGCCAATGCCGGTGCTGGCCTGGGCCATCAGGCAACGCCCGGTACTTACCGCCTTGTACAAGGTTTCGGCCAGCTGCCGCTGGCCCTGGCGGAACTGTGGGTAGGGGAAGCTCAGCGCCTGAAGGCCTTGGTCACGTTCGGCCAGACGCCTTTGCTGGAATTGGGCCCAGCCCAGAAAGCGCTGGCACTGGGTTTCGAAGAAGGCCTGCAACTCAGCCGCCGTGTAGTGCTCACTGAACAGCGTCTGGTCATCGCTGTCCACGTCCAGGTACACCAGCGCCACCTCGATGGCCGGCAATTGCCGTGCCTGGCACATCAGCCAGCCATAGACCTTGGCCTGGGCCCAGTGCAACTGACGGTGATTGGCCGGCTGACGCGCCAGATCGCCACGGTGCGTCTTGATCTCTTCCAGGCGATTGCTGGCAGGGTCATAGCCGTCGGCGCGGCCCCGCACCTTGAGGGTTTCAAACTGGCCTTCAAGGGTGATTTCCGACTCGTAGCCCGCAGCACGCCGTGCCACTACCCGCTGATGCCCTTCGATGCCTTCCTGAGCGGTGGGTGACGGCGTGAAGCGCAGGTCCAGGTCGCCGACCTTGGCGCTGAACTCGCACAATGCACGCACCGCCACGCTGTAGCTCAAGGCGTTTCGCTCCAGCGCACATGGCACACCGCAACGGGCAGGCCGTGTTGCCTGCAGAACTCCAGCCAGCGCAGCTGGTTGTCCTGCAGGCGGTCACCGGGCCCCTTTACCTCGACCATGCGGTAACGGCCCTGCTCGGGCCAGAACTGGATCAGGTCGGGCATGCCGGCGCGGTTGCTGCGAATGTCCTGCAACAAGCGCAGGAAGCACTGCTTCAGCTGGGCAGCCGGCAAGCAAGCCAAGGCCTGTTCCAGCAACTCCTCGCTGAGCATGGACCAGAATACGAACGGCGACTGCAGGCCCTGCTTGCCCTTGTAGCAGTCGAGAATCGCCTGGCGATGGCTGCCATCGTCGAGCCGCCCCAGGCAGAGATCGAACAGCGCACTGCGCCGCTGCTGGAAGTCACTGTCGTGCAGGTCCTGTGGCGCGGCCTGGAACGGGTTGAAGAATGCGCCGGGCACCGGTGCGAAGATGGCCTCCCAGCACAACAGGCCAAACAGGCTGTTGAACAACGTGTTCTCCACGTAATGCGCCTGGCCACCTTCTTGCGCCAGGTGTTGACGCACGGCTTCTTCCACACCCAGCGCAGCATGCTCGCGGGGCAGTTCGAGCTCGATCAGCTCCAGCGGTGTGGCACGTTGGCGGCGCTGTGGCGGGCCGCCGAGCTTGCGCGCCAGGCGTGGCAGCATCCGCTCCAGTGCCTGCACTTCCAGCGCGTTAGCAGGTGCCGCCGCCAGCTGAAGCGCCAGACCGTGAGCCTGGGGCCACTGCTCAGTGCGCTCAAGCACGCGCACCTGGCGAATGCGCGCCTGGGCATGGTTGCACTGGCCATACACCGCCATGGCCTGGTCCCACTCCCCCAGGCGCTCGCATTGCTGGCCCAGGGCGAACTGCAGGCGCGCATGGCGGCGGGCCAGCCACGGGTTGTCACTGTGCAGGCCCTGCAAGGTCGCCAGAATCGACACGGGTTCGTCGCCCTGCTCCAGCCGCTCGGCGCAGTGGTGCAAGGCCATGGCCAGGTCGACTTCGGCACGTTGCTGCAGGGCTCGCGAGCCAGCGCTGAATGGCACCTGCTCGTAGCGCAGTACACCGAGGTCGGCGAGGACAAAGTCTGACCAGTCCTGGTACAGGTTGCCGAAGAACAACAGGCGCATGCGGTCGCACAGGGGCTGCAGGCACCACTGGAGAATGCGCACCTCGCTGTCGGGAAACCATTCGGCCAGTGACCGTGCCGCCAGTTCCAGGGGTTGCAACTGCGCCAGCAAGTCCTGCTTGGCGGCGCGGGGGCGGCTCAGTTGGCTGGCGAAGCAGCGGGCCAGTTCGTCTTTGCGCAGCAAGCCGAACAGCTGCTCCAGTTGCAGTTGCTCGGGTTCCTGCACCCAGCCGAGGGCCTGCAACGGCTGCAGCGCCAGCGTGGTGTCGCCGATTTCGGCGTAGTCGAGCCGGTCGCTGCGAAACAGCTCGCCCTTGCGCATGACCATGCGCACCATCAAGGCCTGGGCTGGCGCTTGCAGTTGGTTGAAGGCACGGATGAAGGCCAGGTCCTGGTCATCGAGCAGGTCCTGGTAGCGCTGTTCGACCCACAGCATTACCTGGCGGAAGTTATGCAGGTAGTAGAACGGGTCGTCGACGGAATGGGCGATCACTGGCTGAGGTCAGGTTGCGGTAACAGGCACTGTTTATACATACAGACAACTGTGCCTGACAAGAGCCATGGGTCAGTTCGATGGCGCTTTGTGTAGGAGCGGCCTTGTGTCGCGATGGGCTGCACAGCAGCCCCAGGATCTTGAGAATAATGCCGATATCGCTGGGGCCGCGCTGCGGCCCGATCGCGACACAAGGCCGCTCCTACAGGGGTTACGTGACGTCTCAAACTTACTTGGTTGCCGGAACCATCCCCTCTTCTTCGACCTTGGCACTGCCAATCGGTGACTGGAGCAAGATGAAGTACGCCACCGCCGAGCACAGCGCCACCACCGCACTGATCATGAACGCCGTGGTGAACGAACCCGAGTACTGGATGCTGAAGCCGGTAGCGATCGGTGCCACGGAGCCGGCAATGTAGCCGCCGAAGTTCTGGATCGAGCCAAACGAGGCCACACGCGGGCTGTCGACGATGGTGTTGACGATCATCCAGGCGGTGGCACTGGCCATGTTGATGCTGAACAGTGCCAGGCACAGCAAGATCACGCAGCCCGTCAGGCCGGTGACGAACGACAGCGGCAAGGTGAACAGCGCCGCCAGCACCAGGCCGGTGATGACGCTGAACTTGCGGCTGCCCAGCACGGTCATGCCACGCTTCACCAGCCGGTCGCAGAAGCGCCCGGCAACGATTGTACCCGCCGCGCCAAAGCCATAGGCCAGCGACACGACCCAGGCGGTCTTGTACAGGTCCAGGCCGTGTTCACGCTCGAAGTAGCCCGGCAACCAGGTCAGGTGCAGCCACAGCATGTAGATCACACCCATGAAACCCAACACTGCACCCCAGGTGCTGCGGTGCTTGAACAGGTCGAGCCAGCCGGCGAAGTACGAGGCCTTCGGCGTTTGCACAGGGGCCACCGGGGCCTTGTGCTCAGTTGGCAGCGGCTTGCCTTCGGCCGCCAGTTCCGCCAGGTAACGCGCCTTGCTTTTGTAGAACGACAGCCAGCACACCGCCAGCACCACACCGATCGCGCCGGTAATGATGAACATGCCACGCCAGCCGAAGTTGACCATGAACAACGTCAGCAACGGCGGCGCCAGGCACGGGCCGAGGCAGGTCGATGACCAGACCACGCCGGTGGGCGTGCCGCGCTCATTGGCATCGAACCACTCCGACAGGGCCTTGGCCGCCGACGGGAACATGGGCGCCTCGCCAATCCCCAGCAGCACCCGCAGGCCCATGAAACCGGCAAAGCTGTTGACCATGCCAAACGCCGCCTGGGCCACCGACCAGCCCAGCAGCGAGGCGCCGAGGGCAACCTTGCTGCCCAGGCGGTCGATGATCATGCCCATTGGCAACTGGGCAAAGGCATAGGCGATGGAAAACGCCGACAACAGGATGCCCATCTGCGACGGGCTGATCATCATGTCTTTCTGGATGGAGGTGTTGGCAATCGACAGCGCACTACGGTCCAGGTAGTTGACGATGCCGATCAGCAGCAGGAACACAACGGTGATGCGCTGGTACTTCTTCATAGGGTTCATGTGTCGACCTTTATTATTATTGTTGCCGCGCTATCAGCGCTTTGGCGATCCATCGATGTGCCTGCGCCCCTCCCTTGCGCAGCGTGTCGCTCAAGGCTGGCGTGCGGTAGCTGCTACCTCCAGCAGGCCACGCCGGCCGAGGTTGTCTATCAACGCGCGTAGGCCAAACGCCCACTGCGGTGCCTGGTCGCTGGTGGTCACGCGGTTGCACAGGGTACCCAGTTGCGGGTTGCTGATGGTCACCACATCACCCGGCTTGTGGGTAAAGCCGTTGCCTGGCTGGTCACGGTCCTGCTTGGGGGCGAACAGGGTGCCGAGGAAGAGCACCATGCCGTCGGGGTACTGATGGTTTTCGTTGAGGGTTTGCTGCACCAGGTCTTGCGGATCGCGGCTGATCTGGCGCATGGAACTGCGGCCAGACAGGATGAAACCGTCCTCGCCCTCTACACGCAGGTCCACTTCGGCGTTGCGCACATCGTCAAGGCCGAAGCTTTCGTCGAATAGCCGCAGCAGCGGGCCCAGTGCGGTGGAGGCGTTGTTGTCCTTGGCCTTGGACAGCAGCAAGGCGCTACGCCCTTCGAAGTCACGCAGGTTGACGTCGTTGCCGAGCATCGCGCCCTTGATGCTGCCATCGCTGGACACCGCCAGCACCACTTCCGGCTCCGGGTTGTTCCAGCTGGACTTGGGGTGGATGCCGATATCGGCACCATGGCCAACTGCCGACAGCGGCTGGGCCTTGGTGAACACTTCGGCATCCGGGCCGATGCCCACTTCCAGGTATTGCGACCACAGGCCCTGCTCCACCAGTACCTTGCGCAGCGCTTCGGCCTGGGCCGAGCCGGGCACGATCTGCGACAGGTCGGCGCCGATGCGGCTGGCCAGGGTGTCACGGATGGCATCGGCCTTGGCCGGGTCGCCTTTGGCCTGCTCTTCCACCACACGTTCCAGCAAGCTGGCGGCAAAGGTTACGCCAGCGGCCTTCACCGCCTGCAAGTCGATAGGCGCCAGCAGCCATGGCTGGCGCGGGTCGCGCCGGGCGGGGTCGCTGTTGTCCAGCAACACCGACAGCGCCACCAGCGGTTCGGCCAGCGGCAACGCGCGCAGGTAAGCCACCGGGTCGGCCACTTCCAGCAGGGCCGAGACAGTCGCCACGTGGGTGCTGATGTCGTAGACGGCGCCGGCTTTCACCAGCACCACCGCCGGCCCCTGGTCCGCCAGCCACACCCGCCCTACCCAGCTGCCGCTGTCGAACACACTGGCATCCTGGCTCAGCGGCAGCGGTTGATTGGCGTTCGATCGATCAGTCATCTGTGTACCCTTACTGTGCATCATTGGGAAAGTGCCGGCAGTTGCAGTTCGCCGGCCAGGCGATCAAGGTCGGCCAGCAGCGGTGGCGAGAGGCTCACGCCCTGCTCCAGCGCCTGGCGGCGCAGGGCAAGGCCAGCCTGCCCAGGCAAGCGCACCGGGCGCGCGGGGTCGAGCGGGCGGCTGGCGAGCACCAGTCGGCCCAGGAAGCTGGTTTCATCGGTGAACGCTTCCAGGCCGCCGAAGAAGCGCGGGTCGATGACCACGGCCGTGGCCGAGGCGCCCCACTGCTCAGGTGCATCCTTGCGCCCATGACCGGCCAGGCCCGACGTCAGGGCTTCGACCAGCAGTGCCAGGGCGAAGCCTTTGTGGCCGAATGCCTGACCGCCGAGGGGCAGGATGCTGCCTTGCGGGCGGGTAAAGAAATCGCCCGGGTCGTCGCTCAGCTGCCCGTCATTGCTCACCAGTACCGGGTGCGGCAGGCGGCTGCCGGCATCGCGGCACTGGCCAACCAGCCCGAGGGTGACGGTCGACATGCTCACGTCCAGCAGGATCGGCTCGCCCTGGGTCGGGATACCGGCAGCAATCGGGTTGGGGGTGTAGATCGGGTCGATGCCACCGTGGGCACAGACCAGCCCCACCGAAGGGTCCGATGAGTAGACCATGGCCACCAGGCCCTGGTCGGTATAGGGCTTGAGGTAGGCGGCCAGGCAGCCAATGTGCGAAGCACGGCGCACCACCGCAATGCCGATGCCCTGCGCAGTGGCACCCTTTGCCGCGCAGTCCAGGGCACGGCTGACGCAGTAAGGCCCCAACAGGTAATGGCCATCGAACACGCTGGCGATGCCACTGTCCGACACCTGCTCCAGTGCCTGTGCACGGGCCTTGACCTGGCCTTCCAGCATGCCGCCGATGTAGCGGCTGACCAGGTTCAGGCCGTGGGTACGGTGCCCGAGCAGTTCACCTTCGAGCAGTACCCGGGTCACCACCTGGGCGACTTCAGTATCGGCACCAGCCTTTTCGAACAGTTGCTCGACAAAGGTGGTGAGCGCTTGCACGTTGTAATGTGTGGCTTGAGTCATTGTTGTTATCTCGTAAGCGGGACGGGAGCGGTCAATCAGGTCACTGCGCCGATCTGCCAGGGCACGAACTCGTTCTGCCCATATCCGTGCTGTTCGCTTTTGCTGCGTTCCCCGGAAGCAATGCGCAGCATTTGTTCGAAGATGTACCCGCCACGCTCCTCGATGCTGGTGGAGCCGTCGGCAATACCACCGCAATTGACGTCCATGTCCTCTTCCTGGTGTTCGAACACCCGGTTGTTGGTCGCCAGCTTGATCGACGGTGCCGGGGCACAGCCGTAAGCCGAACCTCGGCCAGTGGTGAACGCGATCAGGTTGGCCCCGCCGGCCACCTGGCCAGTGGCCGAGACCGGGTCGTACCCGGGGGTGTCCATGAACACCAGGCCCTGGGCACGCACGGCTTCGGCGTACTGGTACACATCGACCAGGTTGCTGGAACCCGCCTTGGCCACTGCGCCCAGGGATTTCTCGAGGATGGTGGTCAGCCCCCCGGCCTTGTTGCCGGCCGAAGGGTTGTTGTTCAGCTCGGCGTTCATGCGCTGGCAGTAGTCTTCCCACCAGCGGATGCGCGCCACCAGCTTTTCGCCGACCTCACGGCTGACCGCGCGGCGGGTCAGCAAGTGCTCGGCGCCGTAGATTTCAGGGGTCTCGGACAGGATCGCGGTACCACCGGCCGCCACCAGGCGGTCCACGGCGTTGCCCAGTGCCGGGTTGGCGGTGATGCCGGAGTAGCCATCGGAGCCGCCACATTGCAGGCCGACCACCAGGTGCCGTGCGCTGACCGGTTGGCGTTGGACATGGTTGGCCTCGGCCAGCAGGCTTTTGACCTGCTCGATGCCGGCCGCGATGGTTTTCGACGTACCGCCGATGCCCTGGATGGTGAACGCACGCAGCTGCGCACTGGCTTGCAGGCCCTGGGTTTCCAGCAGGCTTTCGATCTGGTTGGTTTCGCAGCCCAGGCCAATGATCAGTACGGCAGCAAAGTTGGGGTGCACGGCGTACCCGGCCAGGGTGCGGCGCAGCAGGCCCAGGGCTTCGCCGCTGGGGTCCACTGCGCAGCCGGCACCGTGGGTCAGGGCGACCACGCCGTCGATATTCGGGTAGTCGGCAAGTACCTCGGGGTGGATGTCACGGCGAAAATGGTCGGCCACCGCCCGGGCGACGGTCGCCGAGCAGTTCACCGAGGTGAGAATGCCGATGTAATTCCGGGTGGCAACCCGCCCATCGGCACGCACGATGCCCTGAAACTGCGCTTCGCTGCCAGGCTGGCTGCGGGTGTCGACACCAAAGGCGTAATCACGGGCGAAATCACCCATCTGCACGTTGTGCACATGCACGTGCTCGCCGGCATCGATGGCCTGCGAGGCAAAACCGATAATCTGCCCGTAACGGCGCAGCGGCTGGCCCTGCTCCACACGTTCGGTCGCGAGTTTGTGGCCCGAAGGAATCGGCTGGCGCACGGTAATCGCCTCGGCATCCAGATGCAGGCCTTGCGGCAAGGCCTGGCGGGCGATAAGCACGTTGTCCAGCGGGTTGAGGCGGATGACGGCAAGGTCACCGGACTTGGCAATCAGTTGCATGGGACCTCTCAGGGCGGTGCGGCGGGCTTCTTGTTATGGCTGTTGCCACTGTAAGAAGCCTTGCGCAGCATTCCCAATGAGATGATCCGATCAAGCGATAACCAGACGTTATCGCAACAGTATTTCGATGTGTGATCTTCAATCGCCTGGAAGACCGACGGGGCCGCTTCGCAGCCCATCGCAGGCAAGCCAGCTCCCACAGGATCACCACAGGTTCGAACACCGCGCGGTCCCTGTGGGAGCTGGCTTGCCTGCGATGGGCAGCGCAGCGGCCCCCGCGTTTTCTAACTCTGCACTGTCCTGCGACTCTGCGCACCCTCCAGCAAAATCTCGACAAACGCCCGGGCCGAAGCGCTCAGCGGTTCATCCTTGCGGGTGACCACGCCATACTCCAGCGCGGGTACATGCAAGGGGCTGCGCAGCTCCTTGAACTGCCCGCTGGCCAACTGCGCGGCAACCATCGAGCGTGGCAACATGGCAATCATCGGCGCCGACTGCAGCAGTTGCAGGAACATCGGCATGGAGATGGTCTCGACGCTGTCGACGGGCGTGGCGATACCGGCCACCCGGAAGGCCTGTTCCAGGCGGTTGCGGATCGGCGTGCCGACCGGGTACAGCACCCACGGCCAGTCGCCCAGCGCCGACAGTGGTGGGCTTTCCAGCTGGTTCAGCGGGTGCTCGCTGTTGACCACCAGGCTGAACGGTTCGGGTTCCAGGGGCTGGAAGTCGAACAGCTGGCTGAAGCGCTCTTCGGTGAAGCGGCCAATCATGATGTCGAGCTTGTTCTGCTCCAGCATGGTCAGCAGGTGATCACTGGAATGCTCCACCACTTCGATCGACAACAGCGGGCTGCGCGCCTTGATCGCGGCGATGGCCTGCGGCAGTACCAGCGCAGTGGCGGCAAAGATGCCGCCGACACGGATAAAACCGTGCCCGCCGTTGCGCAGGCGGTTGACCTGGTCGACGAATTGCTGCGACTCGGCCAGCGCACCCTGGGCATAACGCACCACGTATTCACCCAGTTCGGTGGGCGGCATGCTGCGTGGCAGGCGCTCGAACAGGGCAAAGCCGAACTGTTCTTCAAGGTCGCGCAGCATCTTGCTCAGGGCCGGCTGGCTGAGGTTCATGCGCGTGGCGGTTGCGTGCATGTTGCGGGTGCGCGCCAGGGTGTCGATCAGCACCAGGTGCTTGTAGCGGATCCAGTTGCAAAAGCTGGAATGGGTCAGGTCCGGCGACATCGGCGGCAGGCCTCAGGCAGTTGAAAAGGCAGGGTTATTGCGCACGTAGGTAGCGCAGCAAGGTATCCAGCGCAACCGAGTTGGGCCGCGAACGCAGGGTCAGCACGCCCAGGTTGGCCATGGTCAGCGGCAGCTCTACCGGCAGGATGGCAACCATGCCATAGCGGGCATAATGCTCGGCCACGTCGTTGGGTACCACCGCAATCATTTCGGAGGCTTCGAGCATGGCGGTGGTGGCCAGGATCGAGGCGGTTTCAACGATGTCCAGTGACTGCACCATGCCCCCGGCCTGCAGCGCACTTTCGACGCGGCGGCGCATCGGGCTACCGATGGGGTGCAGGATCCAGGTCAGGGCCACCAGGTCACTCAATTGCAACCCGACAGCCGCCGCCAGAGGGTGCCCGGCGCGGCCAATCACACGCATCTGCTCACCACCTTCAAAAAGCTCGATGTTCAGGTCCTGGCTGTCGCTCTGGTCTGGCAGGCGGCCCACCACCATGTCAAAGTCGCCGCGCAGCAACGCGGGCAGTAAGGTATCGCTGGTACCCACTTCCAGCGAGATGCGCACTTTGGGGTGGTCGCGCTTGTAGGCCAGTACCGCCTTGGTCAGCACGCCCGGCACCGGGCCCATGACGCTGCCCACCCGCACCAGGCCCAGGGCCCCGCGCGCCAGTTCGGCGATTTGCGCCTGGGCATGCTCGAACTCATGCAACGCGCTCTGCGCATAGCGGATCATCACCTCACCGTACAGGGTTGCTTGCATGCCGCGCGGCAAGCGCTCGAACAAACGTACGCCAAGGCGTTCCTCCAGCTGCTGCAGCAACAGGCTGGCTGCCGGTTGCGTGGTGTGCATCGCTGCGGCGGCGCGGCGCAGGTTGCCGAACTCGCCCAGCGCATTAAGCAGCGTGATCTGCCGGCTGGAGATCTTCAATGCGCCAAGGCTGGCAGGCGCCTGGGTGGGGCCGAGTGGCAAGCGAGACATATCGAATCCGGTATCGCTGATTAAGATTTGGTGATTATGCCTGTATCGCTCGACAACCTACAGTCAGGTCTCCCAGCGCTTGAGCAGAACAAGAGTCGACCATGAGCATACGAATTACCCACCTGAGCGTTCGCGACATTCGTTTTCCCACTTCGCTGTCGCTGGATGGCTCCGACGCCATGAACAGCGCCCCCGACTATTCGGCAGCCTACGTGGTACTGCACACCGACGCCGAGGGCCTTGAAGGCCACGGCCTGACGTTCACCATCGGGCGCGGCAACGAAATCTGCGCGGCAGCGGTGCAGTCGCTGGCCCCCCTGATCGTCGGCCTCAGCCTCGAAGAGATCACCGCCGACATGGGCGGCTTCTGGCACCGCTTCACCGTCAGCGACAGCCAATTGCGCTGGCTGGGCCCGGAGAAAGGCGTGATCCACCTCGCCACTGCGGCCATCGTCAATGCGGTGTGGGACCTGTGGGCCAAGCACGAAGGCAAACCGGTGTGGAAACTGCTGGCCGACATGACGCCCGAGCAACTGGTGCGCTGCCTGGACTTCAGCTACGTCACAGACGTGCTCACCCCAGAGGAAGCCATCGCCCTGCTCCGCCGCCAGGCCCCAGGCAAGGCCCAGCGTGAGGCGCAGATGCTGCGCGAAGGCTACCCCGGCTATACCACCGCGCCAGGCTGGTTGGGTTACAGCGAAGAAAAGATGCGCAAACTGGCCCGCGAGGCCGTGGAAGATGGCTGGACCCACATCAAGCAGAAGATCGGTGCCGACCTGGAAGAAGACATCCGCCGCGCCAGCATCCTGCGCGACGAAATCGGCTGGGAGCGCACCCTGATGATGGATGCCAACCAGGTGTGGGGCGTGGAGGAGTCGGTCGCCAACATGCGCCGCCTGGCCGCCTTCGAACCGCTGTGGATCGAAGAGCCGACCAGCCCGGACGACATACTCGGCCACGCCACCATTCGCCAACGCATCGCGCCGATTGGTGTCGCCACCGGTGAACACTGCCACAACCGGGTCATGTTCAAGCAGATGTTCCAGGCCGGCGCGCTGGATTTCTGCCAGCTGGACGCCGCCCGCCTGGGTGGCCTGAACGAGGTGCTGATCGTGCTGCTGATGGCGGCCAAGTACGACGTGCCGGTGTGCCCGCACGGCGGCGGCGTCGGGCTGTGCGAATATGTGCAGAACATCGCCCTGTTCGACTACATCGCCGTGTCTGCCTCGCTGCACAACCGGGTACTGGAGTACGTCGACCACCTGCATGAGCACTTCATCGACCCGGTGGTGATCCGCCGTGGGCGCTACATGCCACCGCAACGCCCGGGCTACAGCATCGAAATGCATGCCGAGACCCTGGAGCGCTACCAGTACCCCAACGGCGCGGTGTGGCTCGACATCAACCGTTCCTGAACAACAAGCCTGGGTGTGCCCCGCAGGGGGCACACCACCAGCACTTTTCACGGGGAAAAAAACAATGACAACCCTCACCAGCGCAGCGGCTTCGGCCCCTGCCGCCACCACCGAGCAGCGCCTGAACGGCCTGCTGCTACGCAAATTGATGCCACTGCTTATCGTCGTCTACGTGATGAGCTTTCTTGACCGCACCAACATCGCCCTGGCGAAAGCCAGCATGGGCATCGACCTGGGCCTGTCGGCAGCGGCCTATGGCCTGGGTGCCGGCCTGTTCTTCCTGACCTACGCGCTGGCCGAAGTGCCCAGCAACCTGATCATGCACCGGGTGGGCGCACGCTTCTGGATCACCCGCATCATGATCACCTGGGGCCTGCTCTCGGCGGGCATGGCCTTCGTCCAGGGAGAAACGTCGTTCTACATCATGCGCCTGCTGCTGGGGGTGGCCGAAGCGGGCCTGTTCCCCGGGGTGATGCTGTACCTGACCTACTGGTTCGACCGCGAACAGCGCGCCCGCGCCACGGGCTACTTCCTGCTGGGCGTGTGCCTGGCCAACATCCTCAGCGGCCCGCTGGGCGGTGCCCTGCTGGAAATGGACGGCGTACTGGGCTGGCATGGCTGGCAATGGCTGTTCGTGCTCGAAGGCTTGCCCGCCGTAGCCCTGGCCTATGTGGTGTGGAAGAAGCTGCCCGATGGCCCGGCTTCGGCGCCCTGGCTGTCGGCCGCCGACGCCCAGGACATCGAACGCCGCCTGGCTGCCGAACGGGCTGCCGCGCCACAGCAGAGCAAGTTGGGGCAGATGTTCCGCGACCGGCAGATCTGGCTGGCGATCGCGGTGTACTTCGTGCACCAGATCACCATCTACACAGTGATTTTCTTCCTGCCGGGCATCATCGGCACTTACGCTGCGCTATCACCCTTCCAGATAGGCCTGCTGACTGCCGTGCCGTGGATTGCCGCCGCCATCGGTGCTGCCACCTTCCCGCGCCTCGCCACCTCGCCACGCCGTTGCCGCACCCTGCTGTTCTGCGGCCTGCTGACCATGGCGACCGGGTTGCTGCTGGCGTCGCTGACCAACTCGTTCATCGGCCTGATCGGGTTTTCACTGACTGCCCTGATGCTGTTCGTGGTGCAGTCGATCCTGTTTGTCTTCCCGTCCAGCCGACTCAGTGGCAACGCCTTGGCGGCGGGCCTGGCGTTCGTCACCACCTGCGGCCTGTTGGGTGGTTTCGTCGGGCCGTCGGTGATGGGCCTGATCGAGCAGGCCACCGGCAGCACCCGTACCGGCTTGTGGATCATTGCCGCATTGCTGGTGCTGGCAGCGTTGCTCAGCACCCGCTTGCGCCAGGGGCAAGAACAGGCGTAGTCAGCGTGAAACGCCGGCAGCTGGCCGGCAGCGCGGTTCCAGTGCCTGCGCCAGGCGCTCCACCGCCTGTTGCAGGTCACCCGGCTGGTCACCCAGCCACACCAGTGCCAGATACTGCTGGTAACGGCCCTGCAGGCTGAACTGCCGGCCCGGCAGTGCATGCAAGGCTGAACCTGCCAACGCCGCAACGATGCAATCCCACTCCAGTGGTTGGCGAAAACGCACCCAAAGCATTCGCCCGCCCTGGGGCATCTGCAGCGCCACCTGCTGACCGAACTGCAATTTCAGCGCGTGCACCAGGTAGTGTGTGCGCCTTTGCAGGTCGGTACGCAGCTGCACCAGTTGCATCTCGATCTGCCTTTTACCCATCATCAGGGCAAGCGCTTGCAAGCGCAGCGGCGCAAGCCGAAATGCCCGTTCGGCAAACGCCTTGGCCAGTGCGGCTTCATGGCCCAGCACATAGGCGTACGGTGCCTCGGCCCCCACTGCTGCCTCGAACGCCCCCAGCACCAATAGCGAGCGGGGGTCGACCCAGTCGCGCAGGCGCGTGTGTGGCGGCCCGCTGTAACAGTGTTCACTGTCCAGGTCGTTTTCCAGCAACCATACAGGATGCTGGCCAAGTAGCTGGCCAAGCTGCTGCTGGTAGTGCGGCGACACCAGCCGCCCTTGTGGCATGCCAAGGCAAGACGGCATCACCAGCATGCACACCGGCTCGCCGCCCAGTAACCGGGCCAAGGCGCGCAGGTCCGGGTTGCCGCGGCTGTCCGCAGACACTTCCAGCACCCGCATGCCAGCGCTCGCCAACGCGCGCAGCACCTGCCAGCAACAGGGCGACTGCACCAGCACCGTTCCCCCCTGCAAGGCAAGCCCCGCGAGCACCGTCTCCAGCAACGCCTGTACATCAGGGGCCAGTTGAACGTCCTCGGCACACCAGTACTGGCTGGAGGAACGGGTATAACACTCAGCCACGGCATTGCGCAGACGGGTGTCACCGAGCGTTTCCACGGGTGCAACGCCGCTGGCGCGCTGACGGGCCAAGCGCCGTTCATGGCCTAGTAGCACACGCTCCAGAAATGGCTGCGCCGGCAAGGGTGACTGCCGGGGCATGGCCGCTGCCTCTGCCTTGGCTGCAACCTGAGCGTAGTAGCCGGACCTTGGCAAACACTGGACGCGACCTTCTTCCTCCAGCAGGTTGTAGGCGCTCTGCACAGTGGCCAATGACACCCGCAGCCGCCGGGACAGTGCACGCAGCGACGGCAACTTGCAGGGACCGCCGCCTGAGGCCTGCCCGATCAGCGCTTCCAGGTAGCGATACACCTTGCGATAGGCGAACTCGCCGGGAACCGCTTGCCCCATCAAGGCAGCCCCGCCAAGCCAGGGCGGCGCCCCGGCGAAGGCCGTGGCAGCAACCTGAGGTGCACGTCGCGGCGGGCCAGGTTGCTCTGCAAGCGCCAGGCGGTCAGCGGCATGCGCCCTTCATAGATCGCCCGCAACTGCACCAGCGGCAGGCCACTGGTATTCACCAGCCAGTCCCTCACCGCATCGGGGCAAGGTTTGCCTTGCAAGGCCCGGTGCAAGTACGGCAGCGCAACCAGCATGTCGGCATGACGGCACTGCAGAAAACGCTCCAGCTTCTTCCCCTGCCTGGCGAACGGGCTGAACAGCAGGCACACCAGCTGGGTCTGGTTGATACCGTAGGCTTTACCCAGCGGCAGCGTGTGTACATCGCGAGGCTTGCTTTCGCCCGTCTGGCCTGCCATCCGCAGCGCCGGGCGAGCGGCCTGCAGCTCAAGGCTGCGTGCACGCAGCTCGTGCAACTGCGCCGGGGCGTACAGGTCGACGAACGCCGCCAATGGCCAGGCATCCTCGGCCGTTTCGAGTCCACTACCCAGCATGGCGTCAAGTTGCTGCCCTTCAAGCAGATGCGGCAGCAGGTCATCCATGGTAATCACCCGCAACGGTGCATCCTCCGTGACAGCGCCCGGTATGGGCTGCGCCTGGCTGCCCGGCGAGACTTCGACAACGCCCTGCAACCGGCTCAGCCCGTGGGCCAACGTCGCCAGGCACTGATGCAACACATGTGGGCCGCGCTCCCCTGCCAGGCGCAGGCTACGCCGGGCCCAGCCCAGGTAGCGGCGCCGCTGGCGCACGGGAATGGCGGTGATCAAGACGTCGGCCGGTGTCGGTGCCTGCAGTGCACAACCCACGGCATCCGCCAGCTCCAGGTGCAGACGGCTACCCAGCAGGGCTTCGGGCCTGGCATCGACCATGTGACCGAACATCAGCATGGCGTTCCTCGCCAGCAGCCAGCGTTCGGGCTCTGCCGAAGGCCGACGGCTGAAGGGCACCACTTCGCGCCCTTCGATCATCTGCAACTGAACCCGCGGGTCATCCTGCATGAACAGGGCACTGAAACTGCGCTCGTGGCCTTCCAGCGTGTCGCTGGCGGCCACCGGCAGGCTGACCACCAGTACCCGCAACTGAAAGGTTACCGGCGCACGCAGGGCGATGCTCAGTTGCGCCGCACGCAGCATGGCCAGCAGCCGGGCACTGCGACAATCGCCGCCTTGCAGCACCAGCACGCGGAACGTACCGATGCACTCGAGCCCACCAGCCGCAACCAGCAACCGCTGTATCAGCAACTGCAAGGACGCTCGCTGCGCTTGTGACATTTGGCTCAGCAAGCGCTCGAGCACTTGCTGGTAGATATAGTGCATTGCCTGATCGTGAATAGCCGTCACGAAATCACCTCATCAACTTCATGCAGCCAACGCGTGCTGACTCTTGTATTCAAGATTCGATACGCCTTGTGCTTACCGGGAAGAAATTTCCTACAATCAAATTGAAGTAATGACGTAACGCGTCACTGTCGCCAGACCATCGAAAAAAATTCACCACTGCGGCGGCCTGCCGCTACCACACGCAGCCCGTCCTCAGGCATAGCCATGCTCATTCCACGCTCCTTGCGCAAACTATCACAGGGCCATTATCGGGAGATGCAGAGCGAATAGAAGATACAGATCGGGGTAAAAAAACCATTCAGCAAGCTTGCAAATGAACACTGAACGTCAAGCCGAAATAGTTCAAGGCTGAATAGTTGGCGGAATATTTCTATACAACTGCAGTTCATTGCCCTATATGTAGTCCACGCCTGATTTCAATGTAGGAATATTCCTATACTTAGAATTGAAATCATTCTGCTCCACACACAAAAAACCCGGGTCTCTGCCCGGGTTTGTCGGCTTTGCAAACAGCTGTCAGTGTTGCGCCATGTCCAGCACCACTCGCCCACCGCAAGGGCATTGGTCCATGTAACGATGTGCCTCCACCACCTGCTCGAACGGGTACACCTTGATGATCTGCGGTGTCAGCAACTGGTCAGCGGTGAACTGGTTGATGTCGCGCAAGGCACGCTGCAGCGCCACCTGGTCCTGGCTGATGCCAAGTTCCGGCTTGCCGGTGAAGTTACCGATGCAATGCACGTAGAACTGGATGTTCTTCTGGAAGGCTGCACAGGCCGGGAACGGCGTCTGGTTACCGCCCTGCAGGCCATACAGCACAAGGCTGCCCCGCGGCGCCAGCACATCGCCCAGCAGCGACATCTGCGGCCCGCCCATGCCGTCGAGGACCATGTCCACGCCGCGGCCATCGGTGTACTTGCCAACCTGCAGCAGCAGGTCCTGCTCCTCGGTGACAATCACCTTGTCGGCACCCAGGCCCAGCAGGTACTCACGCTGCTCCGCTTCCTTGGTGGCTGCGAACACCTTCAGCCCCAAGGCCTTGCCCAACTGCACGAAGGCGGGGCCGGCACAATGGCTGGCATCGGTCACCAGCGCGGTCTGCCCGGCCTTGGCACGGGCCAGGTCAACATAGGCAAAATAGGCGATCAACAAGGGCGTGTAGTGCACGCTGGCCTCGATCGGGGTAAGCACATCCGGGTAGCGGGTAATGGCCGTACGCGGCAGCACGATAACATCACCGTACACCGGGTGATCGTTGGCACTGGTGGCCGGGAAGCTGGCGACCCGGTCGCCCACCGCAATGTCCTCTACCCCTTCACCGACCGCAGTCACCACCCCGGCCATTTCGTGGCCGATGCCCGCCGGCAGGCGTGCCTGGGACGGCGCCAGGTTCTGGCGCCAAAGCACGTCATACCAGCTGACGCCAACCGCCTCGACGCGAATCTGTACCTCGTCGGCAGCGGGTGACGGTTCGGCCTGCTCCTCGCAACGGAGCACATCGGCAGCGCCGAACTTGTGGAAACGGATCATGCGGGACATCGCATACCTCGCCTTTGTGAACCTCTAATTACCACTGACTTTATCCGGGCTTTGACGGTTAGACCATCAGTGGTCATTAATAGTCGACATGCTTGTCATCGATTGGGCACCTGACTTTCCCTGCAATTGGTCCCCCTAAACCCGTGCAGGGTAACAGCCTTTGGCCGTAAGATTCACCCCTGCCCCACTTTAGGCGAAGCGCACCGATGAATCGAAACGACCTGCGTCGTGTAGACCTCAACCTGCTGATCGTGTTCGAAACGCTGATGCATGAGCGCAGTGTGACCCGCGCCGCGGAAAAACTGTTCCTCGGCCAGCCGGCCATCAGCGCGGCCCTGTCACGCCTGCGCAACCTGTTCGACGACCCGCTGTTCGTGCGCACCGGCCGCAGCATGGAGCCGTCGGCACGGGCCCACGAGATCTTCGCCCTGCTGTCCCCGGCGCTGGACTCGATTTCCACTGCGGTCAGCCGCGCCGCCGAGTTCGACCCCGCCACCAGCAATGCGGTGTTCCGCATCGGCCTGTCGGACGACGCCGAGTTCGCCCTGCTGCCCCAACTGCTCAAGCGTATCCGCGCCGAAGCGCCGGGCATCGTGCTGGTGGTGCGGCGGGTCAACTACCTGCTGATGCCAACCCTGCTGGCCTCGGGGGAAATCTCGGTGGGGGTCAGCTACACCAGCGACCTGCCGGCCAACGCCAAACGCAAGGTGCTGCGCCGCAGCATGCCGAAGCTGCTGCGTGCCGACAGCGTGCCCGGCGGTATCACCCTGGACGACTTCTGCGCGCGGCCCCATGCGCTGGTGTCGTTTGCCGGTGACCTGTCCGGCTTCATCGACGAAGCCCTGGAAGAACTTGGCCGCAAGCGCCACGTGGTGCTGGCGGTGCCGCAGTTCAACGGGCTGGGGAGCTTGCTGGCGGGCACGGATATCGTGGCCACTGTGCCGGATTACACCGCCGATGTGCTGACTGCAGCGGGCGGGTTGCGGGCCGAGGATTTGCCCATACCTGTGCGCAGTTTCGAACTGCACATGGCCTGGCGCGGGGCGCAGGACAACGACCCGGCGGAGCGGTGGTTGCGGTCGCGGATACAGATGTTTTTTGGCGACCCTGAGAGTCTCTAGGCGTCGTCGGGCAGGCTGTTCAGCTGATCATTTCTGCCTTTTCACAGACCATCGAGATCCATCCACTTCCAGAGGATGAGGCTCCCGGGGGCATATCTGAGGGCATGCTATGGATGGTTTGAAAAGGATGCCCCCAGCCTAACGCCCAACAGTTCCCTTCTCGAAAAGTCACCCTTTGCTGTTCCCAACCACCGTCGAGCGCTATTCGATCACCTCAGTTAATGGCTGACCCTCCGTACGAGAACAAGTGGGGATAGTCGAGTGATCGCCAATGATGGTAGCGTGGAGCCATCAATGGATGTGTCCGTAAGCTTGCGCTTGCTCTTCACAAGCCCGGCCGCCAACCTTCTTCATCGATACAAGGACGTCATGGTGAGTATTCCAAGCCCATCAAATAAAGGTGGGCCAGCAGCTCGACAAGGTTTCAAATACCAGGATCACGTCGCCGTTGCGTTTATTTTGAAGATGCTGCGTGACAGTACCTATCTCCAAGTGGAATGCGAAACTGCTGATGACATCGTCGCGGTTTCTGAGAATGCTGGGGAAACTGTCAATGAGTACATTCAAGTCAAGACCACCGAAAGTGATAAGAAGTGGAACCTGACCGAGTGCACCGCCCTGGAGAAGCAGAAAGCTGACTCCTCCCTGTTTCAGAAATCATTAAAATGCGATGTGCGACCGGGCATAGCCTGCTTCAGGATCGTGTCCAAACGCGATATCGCAAAGGCGCTGGAGTATTTCGCCAAGGAACTGGACAGACGGGTTACCCCCGACCTAGCCACCCAGCGAGGGCGGACGCTGGCCAAGCAGCTCAAGACCGTGTCTGTCAGAGGGCGGGACTTTTCCTATTGGGCAGACAACTTCGTCTGGCAAGTTTGCGGTGATGCTTCGTCGCTGGAGGCAACGAATCTACGTGTCCTTGCTGAGGTTATCGATCTGTATGGGGAGACCCCTTCTCATCGCCAGCAGAAAGAGATCTACGATGCCTTCCTGGCTTGGGCCGACGACGCTGCAACTGCTGATGTCAAAACCTTGCCCGAGAAGAAAATAATCCGCCGTGAGGCAGCCCTCGCGCGACTGAAAGCACTACTTGGTGCAGCTGCTAAGCACTCTGCCGCCTTTGCCAAACCATACAAGACCAAGCCCGATCCGTTCCTGGTGGAGTTCCATACGACCACAGAGGATGGTTTGCTGCGTACCCTGTCTGGGTTTGACGTCGAGTACGATTTCGAGGAATGGCGAGCCCAACAACTAGCGGAGCACTTGCTGCAGTGGCTGCCTGAATTCTGTCTACGTGCGAGCGAAATCGCCAATTTCCAGATACACCACACGCCAACGGCATTGGCGCGATCCATCAACACGTTGACCCAAGCCGCCGTACCTCGGGATCGATTGATTGCAGAGTTGATATTGCATGCCATCCTGCGAAGTCGGGAACACAGCGAGCCAATCGCATGTAAGGTTTTCTATGCGGTCAACGGCAAGCTTTCCGAGTTCGGCAATGCGCACATCGTCCAGAAACCGGGTGAAGCAGACCAGCTATGGCTTGGTTTGTCGCGGATGATTTCCACCGGAACGATGGATCAGACACTGAAAGAAATTTGCGATGTGCTCGATGCCACCATCTCCAGAGCAGCGCTAACTGAGGAGCGAGAGATCATCATCACGCTCCGCGAGCCTCATCACCACCTACCCACGGCCGAAGCCTTCAACAAGGCCTTGCACCGCAATGCTCCTGCGCAGGAAATGCTAAGTGTGTTGTGCTTCCCGATCCTGCTCGCCTACGACAGCGACGCGTTGTCCGAGGGGTACCTGTCTGATTATCTGGCCAACCTCAAGACAGAGGTTACCCAGCACTACAATGCGCTGGCCAATACATTACCGTCAAAGATCAAACAAGTCCGGGTAGTGGTCTTCTTGGTGCCGATCGAGAGCATCCACCAGCTCGTTCAGAAATTTAATGCGCTCTGCAAGGCTGCTAGCTGATATGAAATACGATCTCATCAAACAACAGCTAGAGAACCTTTACGATCTCAAAAGTGACAAATCCGGCCTGCTCATGGGGATGAGCTCTATCGTGAACAAGGGTCATCCCGAATGGGAGGGCCGTGACCTGGTCATTCGGGCGCTTGACAAGTTCGAGCTGTTCGATGAAGTCGAACAGTCGTTGCTGCTCAGCCTAGTTCGTACCGTTGGACTGTTCCCCTACATCACCCCACATGTGGAGAGCGTTTCGTTCCCCGACCGGTTGGCCTATGAGGTTCATCGAGTGGAAGGGATTGAGAAAGGCATGGTTTTTCATCGCCTGCAGGCACATGTTTTCCATTTGTTGATGCAAGGCAGAAACGTCGTACTAAGTGCCTCGACCAGCGTCGGTAAGAGCCTGGTGATTGATGCTGTCCTCGCACAGGGCAAGTTCCGAAAGGTTGTAGTGATCGTGCCTACGATCGCGCTCATTGATGAAACTCGCCGGCGGCTGGTCAGGCGCTTTCGTCAGCAGTGCAACATCATCACGCACCCTAGCCAAGCGGCAACAGACGCCCCTATTAATGTGTACTTGCTGACCCAGGAGAGGGTGCTCCAGCGTGATGACCTGGGTGATGTTGATTTCTTCGTCATTGACGAATTCTACAAGCTCGACCTTGCCAGCGATTCTGACGAAAAGAATCGATCTATTGATCTCAGCCTTGCTTTTCACAAGCTTGCGAAGCTGAATGCTCAGTTCTATCTACTCGGCCCACACATTCAGAACATCCAAGGCCTGGATGGGTATGAGTACAATTTCATTCCCTCGAACTTCTCGACCGTGGCAGTCGACGTGACACACTACAACCTGCGAACGCGCGGCGACACGCGAAAGGATAAGCTTCTTGAGCTGTGCTCGCAGATCACCTCCCCTACCCTGATCTACTGCCAGTCACCGGCAAGCGCAAATCGGGTCGCGCAATATTTAATCGATGAGGGGGACTTCTCTGCGCTTGATGGCACCCGTGAAATTTCAGAATGGATCGCGGATAACTATCATCCTGCTTGGAACGTAGCGAAGGCGATTTCGCTAGGCATCGGCATTCACCACGGCGGTGTACCAAGGGCCATCCAGCAATATTTTGTGAAGTTGTTCAACGAGCGAACCATTCGCTACATCATTTGTACGTCCACCATGATCGAGGGGGTGAACACGTCGGCAGAGAACGTCATCATCTATGACCGAAGAATCAACAACAGTCCCTTTGATTTTTTCACATTCAAGAATATTTCCGGGCGCGCCGGGCGAATGAATCAATACTTCATCGGTAAGGTTCATATGCTGGAGGAGCCACCAGAGGAGAAGAGCCTCATAGTCGAGTACCCAATCGGCTTGCAAGACGGGGCGTCCCCTATGGGACTGCTCATGAAACTCGAACCCGAATACCTCACCGACCAATCGCGGCAGCGTCTTGAGGCTGCCTATGCGACTCCTCAGCTGTCCGTCGCGACGCTGATCGAAAACAGGCACATTCCAGTCGAACGTCAGGTCGAATTGGCCGACCGCATTCTGCGAGAGCTCGCGCTGGGTCGCGTATGGCTCACGTGGAAAGGTAACCCAGAGCAAAAGCAACTTGAGTATCTCTGTACTCTGATCTATGAGCACCTTCCTCATCGGCTGCCGGAGTATGGTATCCATTCAGGGCTGCAACTCGCTTGGCATATCAATGCCCTCAGAGCCCAGAAAGACTTCAAGGCCTATCTCCAGCAGGCGATTGATGAGGATGGCTCCGACCGGACTCCCAGCGAGTCGATAGGGCAACGGCTCAAGCTCATACGCAACGTCATTTCATACCGCCTTCCCCGAGACATCATGGCGCTGAGCAAGATCCAAGCGGACGTTTTGACCCGCAGGGGCATCGAGCCAGGGGACTTTGGCTTTTTCGCCGAACAGCTTGAAAACCTGTTCCATGATCCGCTGCTCACCGCGTTGGATGAGTACGGTGTGCCGACGCAGATCTCCTCGAAATTCAAAGGGGCGATCTTACCTTCAGAAAACCTTACCCAACTACTCGACAAGTTACGCGCATGGGCACCTAGAATCGAATCAGCACCGTTGACACACTTCGAAAAAAGCATCGTACGGTGGGCTGTAGACGAAATCTAACAGGGAGTATTGCGGCCATTCACCAGCACCCTAACGCCCTCTACAGTCGTAGAAAGCACTCATGCTCGGTGGTATGTGTAAGCAGTCAACGGCAACCGGGCAGTATGTCAGCGGAGACGACGAATGAAGTACCCAGGCCACCCCACTGATGAGACTCCGCCTTCGTGGTACCACGACCGGGGGCAGTCCTACATCGAGCAGGAGTTCCACAACGCGATTGAGGATCTCGCGAGTGCCATCGAGAGCGAACACTGGTTCGGAGACACCGTAAAACATCATCGATACAGGGTCGACTTCATTCTCAAAGATGCACGGCTGATTGTCGAGCTGGATGGGCACGCATATCACTCGACAAAGGAACAGCTCGAAAAGGATGCGATCCGGCAGCGGTATCTTACCCGCGCTGGTTACTCAGTGATCCGCTTCACTGGACGTGAGATCAACCGTGATGTGCGGCAATGCGTTGCGGATGTTAGGCAAATCTACCTTGAGCGCATGCAGCGGGCTCCAGCGAAATATCGTGTCATGTACGTCGATTACACATTCGTAATGAAGCAGATGCACTTGGCACTGAGTTTTTATCGGGACATTCATCCTGACAAAACTCTGGAACCCCAATCGATCGAGAGCATCATTCCACATGCGATTTCTTGGCTTCACGAAAGGTCGTTCATCACCGTGTTCGTCTTTTGCCCAACGGAAGACCGAAACGAAATCGATCACCTGAATAGCTTGGTGATGGAATACGAAACTGGAGAGGTCAGGTTCAATACCCTGACAAGCGACTGGTACACCCTTGATCTAGGTGAGCACATGGAAGCCTATGCTCACCTGTTCGATGAGTTCATGCTGGTCGCGGATGACCCGGTCTACGCGGCCCCGTTTCGAGCTGTCCTACCTCAACAACTCAGTGATCGACAGATGGGTTTGTCCACCAATAAGTACTTGGCCAATGGCAAGCTCCTGCGCTTGGGAAACCAGGAAACTCATTTCGTCGGAACCGACCTGGTGCAAGTTCAATGGCAAAACGTCTGGTATGCCATAGGGTCATCATTTGGGCTCCATCCCTATGAGCTATAGCTACGGTGTCGCCATTAAAACTCAGTGACTGCACTCCGACCCAATGCGCTAAAGTTTAGTACCTGCTTACTTCAGCCTGCCTGCAGCGGATAATACGTTATGACATCAGACCTCTTCCCGCTGCTGACGCCTTCAATGCGGTGGATGCGCCTTACCCTCTCTGCCCCCACTCAATCAAGATTTTGGACATGCACTGAAAGCCCCCCCTACCACCTTGGAAGTTGTAGTCTTCAACGGCCGCTTACAACACTCACAGACCGGCTGCACGCATTCGTTGCTCCAGCTCATCCAAGAATGGCGAGCGCCCCAGGCGCATCGGGCCATAGCGGCCGTCAACGAAACCAGAGTACAGCATATGGACCTCATCACGCGCACGTGTAACCCCAACATAGAAAAGCCGGCGACTTTCGCGCAACTTCTCGGGGCTCTCATTTCGCCATGGCAAATTTCCGAGATCGAGACCGACCATGATTACCACGTCATACTCACACCCCTTCGCTGAGTGCAGTGTCAGTAAATTGAGGTGGTCCGGCGAACCATCACGTCCGCCCAAGCTCGTGATGTCCAGCGTAGCCAACGCACCGCCCTCGGCGAGAGCTGTCGTCATACGATCTAACTGCTCTTTCTGATCAGCGAGCGCCAACTCATCATGAACTAGGCGATCCACGATCCCGTTACGTAACGAAGCAACAAAGTTACGTGCGGGCTGCTGGTCAGCACGCAATTGCCACAGTAAAGCGGTGAGCTCATGCCCTTTGCGTCGAGCGTGCACATCGTCTAAGCCCGACCTGTGGAAGGCGAAATAGCGGTCAATTAGCCCGCGCAGTTGCGGATGTCCGACACGCCAGCCACCCGCACACCAAGCAGCGCAATCCTCCACCCAACTCGTCAACGCAACCTTACGATAAGGCGCAGCGGTGTCCACCCGGATGTAATCGAAGCCGCCCGTTGTCACCGCCTCAGCGACCACATCGCCTGCACGATAATCTTTATAAAGAATTGCGATATCGCCCAACGTTCGCCCCGGCTTAGACGCTAAGGCCGTGGGAATGATCTGAGCGACGGCATGTGCGGCCTGATCCGACAGCCCATTGGGGCAAAGGACGAACTCGATGGTCGTCTGACGGGCTGGGTCATTCGCCCTATAGCCTCGAGCTTCACCCAAAGCCATTTCCGAAGCACTGACAATTCCGGCGCCTGAGCGATAGTTCAGCTGAAGTCTGACTGGTTCGATGTCTTCGCGCGCGGCGAGCTCCATGAGCAACGCGCCATCGGCACCAGTGAAACCGTAGATTGATTGGTCGGCGTCGCCGACCGCGAACAGGCGCACACCACCATCGAAAGCCAGGCGCGTAACTATTCGATGGAGTGCGACCCCCAGATCCTGATATTCATCGACTGCCAGCACTGGAAATTTTGCCTGCACCAGCGGTAGCACCCAATCATGATCGGAGATCAACTGCTGGCCAAAGACAACCATGTCGTCATAGTCGATTAGCCCATCCTGACGCAATGCAGCTTCGTAAGCGTCAGCCCAAGCGGCGAGTTCCTCTTCGCTACTCCAAGCAATGCTATTTCGGTTCAGTACGGAGCGGCGATGCCGTCCAAGATCGATCGCTTTGTAAGGGTGATTAGGTCCGAAGAGCCGGTCTCCAGATTGCTTGAGCAAACGCTCACCCACTCGCTGAGATGCCACTGAGAGAGGGAATTCTATCGGCAGATCAGCTAAGCGCCCGTATGGCATCAACAGATGGCGCAGACAGAACCCATGGACAGTGCCAATGAATAGGTTCGGCGCCTCTCGCAACCCCAACACCTCAAGCCGGCGAGTCAACTCACGCGCACACTCTTGGCTGTAAGTGATGCATGCAGCACCACGGGGGGGCTGAACGTCCTCAGCGAGGATACGGGCCAGCTTCAATGCGAGCGTCTTGGTTTTTCCGCTTCCAGGGCCAGCGAGTACTACGCAATGCCCCTGAGAGTTATATGCTGCCAACTGACCTGGGTTTCCTGCCAACTCGGCTGCCTGTGCCAAGTAGGCTGTACTGACACTACGCGACGGCATTGCGGATGTGCTCCAGCGCGGCCCGAATATAGCCCGGACAAACGTGCTCCGAAACAGATGGAGCTAGAGCCTGCGCAAATCGCCCCTTCCCGATCCTATCGATCAACTTCAGCAAGCGGTCTTCATCGACCTGCCCCGGATCGTCGACCCACTGTTGTAGGGCGCCCAAAGTAACCCGCCTTAGAGAGAGTTCCTCTAAAATGACCTCCTGCATCGCTTCCGCGAGCCCGCCCGCGAAAAGCTCAGTTTCCAAGGTGTTTTCGTTGACGAAGTATCCGTACTCTTCGCCTAGCTCAATCACCTCATCCGCATCCAGGTCCTCATGGTCTACGTCGCTTTGAACCACATTAAGAACGTTGATCAGTCGTCTGCGGACCAACGGATGATTGCCGTTGACGGGATCAAGATCCGTGAGAATCACATGGGGGATGTCTAGGCCCTCGGGGCCCAGAAGTTTTACGTAGGGTGTAAAGTTGGTTCCCCCAACCGAACACACGGTAATTCCAAGCATGTCGAGCGGGATTTCTAGAGCCTCGGCGAATGCGGGAACGAGGAAGCGCTCCGCGTCTCCCTCAACTAAAATCACACCTCGAGCGAAGAAAATCTCGCCTCTAGTAACATCGATGTAACGCTGAAGGTCCTCCTCGTCACGCTGAGTAAAAGGCGCGTTCGCTGTGGAAACAGCGACAGTCTCACCTAACACCGCGTCATGCCGCAGTAGAACGATTGATCTGATCGGAGCTACGCTCGCGATATGTGGCGAATGTGTAGTGAGGATTGTTGTCAGCGGGGGGGAATCCTCGCCATCCTCAGTTTCTCTTCCGAGAAAATAGCGATAGACGAGGCGCTGCACATGTGGATGCAGATGCGCTTCAGGCTCCTCGACTACAAAGAAGGTATGGTCACGCTCCCCGTCGGTGACGAGCCGATCAAGCTCGAGGCTTTTTAACGCCAAAAAAATCAGGTTTGCGGTTCCCAGGCTGGCTTCACCGACGCTGCGTACGCCATTGTCGATCAGTAACCGCAAGCTACGCAGTAACGCGTCCACTCGAGTGGGAGCGAGTCCGAGCGATACAGGAACCGCATGCTGACCACCAGCGATAGCGATTAGCCGATCGCTGATGCGGTTTGCCGCAGCCACCACTTCATCGTGGCCGGCCAGTTCGCGCTGTGCTTCATCGATCTGGTTCTGAATCTCTTCACGGGCATCGTCGTCCAAAGACGCGGCAAGATCCTCGATGAGCGGCCTCAATGGCGAATTGCGCCAACTTGCGAGATCCTTCTCGGCGTCACGCAACGCTCCCTGTACATCCATTGGCAACATGCGTCGAAGGCCGCCTCCGACATGCATTTCGGGATCGTGACCACCAAAGACTACGTACTCATAGTCAGTTAGTGATTCTGCTGCATTTCGAAGCGCGGCTTTAGGCTGGTAACGATAAGTAAGTCGAGCCACCATAGGAGGGCCTGGATCGATCACGCAATCGTTGAGGTGGGCCATCAACCGAGGGTCGCCGGTGAAGTCCGTCAGATCCACGGAAATTTCAATGCTCTCGCCAATCTTATTGGCGCCTAGTCCATCCCAAAAATGCTCAAGGCCCAGCTGCCTATCCCGCTCAGACAACCTCGGATCAAGAATCAGCTGCAGCCCGCGAATGAAGTTGCTTTTACCAACCTTGTTTTCTCCAACAATGACTATGCTGTCACCGGTCTCGACGTCAACATCCGAGAAATTAGCGAAATTGATTAGCCTGACACGAGAAATCCGCATTTCCATCCCCATCCTTTGGCTTGTCACAAATAGTAGTATTTCAATGCCATGATTCCATTCATTCCCCCTCCGGAGGCTATGTTGAGCAGGCCCACGTACCCAGACAGATACGCGGAGCCCTTGACGAACCATAGAAGTCCAGAACGTTGGAATTTCACATGTCAGGCCCAAACGCACAGTTGAGCGTAGACCGGATTCTTACTCTTGATGACGATCTTCGCTAAATCGTAGGTCTCGTAAGGTGCAGGTGTGATGATCTCATTAAGCACTGACGGTGAAGTTCAGTCGTGACCGGCAAGCCTCGCTTTGAGCATATCGAGTAAGCGGGCTCTTTTTTCAGCATCCTCCACCAGACGCTGACGTGCTGCGGACAAGGTGTATCTTAGGAACTCCTTGGCACGAGCCTTTATCAGCGCTGCGACGTCATCATCGCCGAACAACACCGCAAGGTATTCGAGTTTGCACACGAAGCGTTGGGTCTCCTTTGCGTCGACATCAGCTTGTGTGAGTTGCTTATCCAGTTGGCTCCAGAACTCCTCAGTGTTGATCCATGCGCCCAACTCCCTGCATTCGGATTCAAGCCGAACGTGATGCTGTTCGATTCCCATGGTGAAGATCTTCTTGACCTTCTTTACTGTCGGCTGCCGAAGCACATCCAGGAGACCGTTCAACGGAAGTTCACTGTGCTTGGCGAGCACCAGAAGGAGATCGAGATCTAGCATGAAGCTCACTGCGACCTCCCGGAAGCTGGCGTAGAGATCCCGACCGTGAGCGATGCGATTGCGACGAATCGGCATGATGAAGAGGAGGTACTCCATGCCGATTACATCGGTGTGCTTCTGGATCGTCTCGAGCAGGTGATTAAGAGCAGCTCTCTCACTCATCGACTCCTTCAGGCCAAGCGTCTGGCAGATGTTGTGAATGGTCCCTTCGATGAACGGCGGGAGGATGAACGACAACGAAATGTAATCGCGTTGTTTGAAACGCTCGACGATGTGCTCTACGAGATCGCCCTTGCCAGCAACATGAATGTCGTTACGACCGGCCTCCAAAAACCTCGGAATGATGTTCTCCTCGATGTAACACTCAGCTACCTGGTAGTAGTCATCGGTTACCTCCCGACGCTTGTAGTACGCCCGAATCTCGTCGATATTCTCGCGGTACACAGATACAGGCAGTGACAGGAAGCGAAAATCAATTTCCTCCAGGAGATCGGGATTCAAGTTTCGGGTTCGCCGATTACGGAACCGATAGCTATAAGTGAGGGCGTCAAAGAGGCACGGTGGACTGAAGCCCAGAAGTGACCCGGAGCCAAACGCCCTCTTCATCTCAGGGCTGCATTGAAACGCAATAGTGAGCGAAGCGTTGTCGAGTTGAACCTTGATGTACTCTTCTATTTCGGCCGCAGCAGCCTCGTTCTTCTGGAGAAAGTACTCTAGCGCACGCTTGCGATATCGCTGTTCTTGAGTACGGCTTTCGTCGTCATCAGGAACTGTCGGAGCGTCTAGCTCTGTCTTGATCCGGCTAATCTGCTCGTTGATAGCACTACGATCCTTCTCTATTTCTACGAGCAGTTTCGCTTTTACCTCGGCGGCTTCATCTTGCATTTCAATGTCCTTGTGCAACGCATTCTAAATGGTTGCCGACGACTTACCGGCAGCCATGGGGGCCGAGCAGTATAAGGAAGTTCAAGTCGCCTCACCTTCAATGTGCGCTCCACAGCTGACTCAGGCATCTCGTAAACTCCGGTTGATCAAATCGGCTCAGCAGGTGCAATTGCAGAGCGGACCGTGCCTTTCTCCGAAAGTGCATTGATGCAATCCATCGCCTGCATCACCTCACCGCTACGCTCGTGCTGGGTCACCTCGACTAGCCCCCCTGAGAGCTCGCCGGGCTGACGTAAATCGAGCAGCATGAGCTCAACCTTGCTGAACGCCAGTCCCGACTGGGAAACCGACTCCAGCCCTTCGCTTGCTGCCTTGATGATCAAGCGCGTATAGCTAGGGTGCGGCAATTCCACACCCACTCCTTTGGCGATAGCTCTTGCCAAGCAGACGAACGACATGGTTTTTAGATTCGCAGAGCGGTGGGTCATGCGCGGTTAGGCCCCACGTAAGATCTGCTCAAGTAAGCGCAAGTCCAAAGACGTGGTCGCCCACCCTTTCCGCAGGCCGTGCACGAACACGCTTGCGAAGGTCTTGCTGTTGGCGCTGGCGTCAAATTGACCCATTGGCCAATGCCATGATGTTCCAACAGCAACCGCATAAAACCAGCACTGGTAACGGTTCATAAGGTAGAAGCTTGGATCAGTAAGGTTTCAGCAACAGGGTCAATGCTGTGCTGGCGATAACAGTCACGCCACCTCCTATGCAATTTGCGCCGACAGTTCCGCAAATATGTCGTCCGCCGCTGACTCAACGCCCTAATAGAATCACAGCAGGTGCAGGCGCAAGCATCATCCCTACCGCTCGGCTAGATGTAGGCATTAAAGAAGAGCTAGGTGCTTAGCCCGGGAACACGCAGAAAAGCCTTCACCGGGAAGCTATGTTGCCATGCGACCACACTGGCGTCGCTTTTGAAGGAGACCGCAGCGTAGTAAATGCCAAGACCTGACTGCTTACCTGGCCAATTGGCGCGCTGGCCTGCCGAATGTCCAGGCTGCGGCAATACCCCTATCAAGGTCGTGATGCAGAAGTTCATACCTCAGACCATCGTCGTCGGCAATTACCACGCCGGGTGACAAAGCAGTCTTCTGCAGCAGCCAATCCTGTCCGGTAGAGCCATGCCGGCAGCGACGCTGTTTGCATGGCCTTTCTAGCTCCCAAAAGTTCCAGTCTATTCGTCTGCCGGGTGAATCCAGCACCCGGGACTCTCACTATCGAAGAAATCTACTTCTACCTCGCCGAGGTCATCCTGGATGATCTGATGGGCCGTATTGCAGTAAGCCTGGCTGCCCCGAAATACTGAAACGGCCACACGCTGGATGCCACTGCCTCGCATTCGCTTGAGCAGGTGCCTGTCATGCTCCCCCAGTCCCCAGCCGAACAGGGTCAGCGATCTGCGTGGCGATGTGAGGACCTCCCGATAGACCGTGGACAGGTAATAGCTGCTACGGATTGAGTTGATTTTTTGCCCGGCGGTGCCCTCACTGACGAACAGAGGCACAACTCGTTCGCTACGCCACTGCCGCAGGATCGCTTCCAGCAGCCCATGGCCTGCAGCATGGATTTTGAACTCTTCCTCCACGTTATTACGGCTCAGAGCCAAGCTACCGTGGGGGTAGAAGACCAAGGTATTTTCGCGCTCGCCGTAAAGCGAACGGAATCGCCGCCAATCGTCGTCAAAACTGCCGTCGCGGAAGCAGTCCTTGAACTTGTGACCATCGTCGACGTTAAAGCCGTGCGCCATGGTCCAGTAGACCAGCAAGTCGTAGTTCAGCGAGAGCACCGTGTCGAACCCTTTAAGGTACTGGTACATGTTGGGCAGATGTTGTGTGACCTGCTCGTACTCAGGGTGTACGCTGCGGACCGCTTGTATTAAGGAGTCTCGAACTCGCACATACGCCTGGTGCGTTCGCTCGTCAGGAATTTCAAGTGACCGGTTCACGTTGCTGGCCTGCCAGACCAGCCGCAGGACAAGCTCAAAATCGCTGGTTTCGAAGAAGTCGAACAGGCGCTGCACATCGCCGTCGAGCAACTCATTCTCGCGAGCGTGCGTCAGCAGAGAGCCATACGCGAAGGTCGGCGCAATCGCGATGCTCGCACCGTTGCCGAGCAAGATAGTGCCGCGACGGTAGTTGTTAGAAATTTCTGCCCACGGCAGGATGGGGAATGGCATACCGGCTCCGCTCTGGATGTTGTCGCGCGATGATAGCCGTACCCGGTGAACGTTTATCAGTGACCGCGTCAATAAAAGACGTGATCACCGAACCGCGGCAAGAATTGAATGAGTGCACGGAAGGAAACTGTATGAGTGGGGAGTAGCTGTCGACCTGATTGCCGGATGCTGCTTTCCGCCACCGCATGTTGTAGGTCGAAGGCGGCCGGCTGGGAGTAACGGCTATTGCTTGAAACAAGCCATTCCTGTAGCCGTGGACACTAGGTATGCCCCAATGACTCGTGACAGCCTTCGCGGACCATCACAGACTTTTCGATAGTGGCCCCATGCTATATCGTGCACCCTGTGTTTGGCGATGATCTGTGGCGGTTTGTTTCGCCGTGTCAGGGAAGATGAGCAATGCAACGATTTTTACGCAACAAAGTACCTCCCTCCATTTTCCGCGAAAAGCAATTCAGGAAGTCCAGAGAGCAACTGCTGGAGTTCTTCAGTCTGGACACTCAGGAGCGCTCTCAAACCCGTGTGCCCATGGAAGACCTGGAACTGAATCTGAACCAGGTCAGCCCTGTTTATGATGCGCTGGGACAAATGTTTCGATGGAAATGCGCATTTTGCGAAAGCAAGGATCATCCACTTCCCTACCGATTCCGACCAACGTCGTCTGCAACCTCTACGATGGGAGGGATTGACTCGCATCTCTACTATGTCTGGCTCGCCAATGCCTGGGAAAATATCTATCCCATCTGTCTGAAGTGTATTCCGCGTCAGCCTTCGTTCTTTCCGGTCAAGGGCAAACGTGCTCCGATTCCGAACCTTGAGCAATTGCGCCAGTATGCCGATGACAATCTCGGTTCATGGCGCTTCTCCACATACCGCGAGACAGCCGTTTTGCTTGATCCGTGCGTTGATCAGCGTTTTGAAAAGCACTTTTTCCCCTCCGTTAATGGCGAGCTGCTGCCACTGTCTGAAGAGGGCGATATCACAATCGCTAATTTTCGCCTGGACCGTCCAGAATTGAATGAACTGCGGGAAGCCAGACTTCGGCAGTACCGTGAAGAACTATTGGCGTCTGGTGAACACCTGCCGCGATTACGCCAGGCTACCTTTCAGACCTATTTTGACTTCGCCGAACTTGAGTTCGGTGGCCTGTGGTACCTGCAATGCCGGCGAATTGCGCTGTACTTGTCACAAAGAGCTGGCCTGACAATGCCTACCGGCCGCTCCGGGGTGGCAAAGACACTGAAAACCCTGCTTTCAGTCGGGGACTATCAGCAGACGCGTGAACAATTGCAGGGGTGGATTGAAGAAACTGACTTCGGCCGTAAAACCTTGAACATACCGCCAACGGACTATGGCGTTCTGGGCACTGAGCCAGACCAGCAGAAGACACCTGTGCCGCTGGTTTACCCGTCCTTGCATTCCATCGAACTTCAGCATTTCAAGGCGATCGAGCACCTCGAATTGAATCTCGGCACACTCAGCGCCGAATCGCAGTTGAGCAATGAAACTCTACAGCCAGCACTGCTGATACTGGGTGAAAACGCCACCGGGAAAAGCTCGATTCTCGAAGCGATTGCGCTTGCGCTGAGCCATCCAGATACACCTGCCACCTTGAACCTGACACCTGCCTCCTTCGTACTTTCTCCAGCCCAACTGGGCTCGGATGACGTGGCCTCTAAAACCCTGGCACAGGTACGTTTGAGTTTCGACGAGGGGCAAGCCAAAGTCTTGAGGATTGATGACAACGTCTTTCGACCGGATGGACTGGATGATGTACCGCCGGTGTTCGCTTATGGCGCCTTTCGCCAATACCAGAAAAGATCTCCTCAGGCTCATGAAGCCAATCACGCGATCATCAACCTGTTCGAAACGGATCGCCTGCTGGCCAATCCGGAGCAATGGCTGCTCGGGCTGGAAGGCGAAGACTTCAATGACGTAGCCCGTGCATTGAAAATCATCATGTCTGTGGACGGCGACATAAAAGTCATCGAAAAAGCGCCCGACGGTAAATCCTGCCTGATCGTGACGGTCCCCGCCGGTGTAGTGACCAGGACACCGCTCAATGATGTGTCCTCAGGCTACAGAACCATCCTGGCAATGGTGTGCGACATCATGCAACGGCTCATGGACCGTCGCGTCCATCCCCGTTTTCAAGGACTTGAGCATGCCCAGGCTGTGGTGTTAATCGACGAAGTCGAAGCGCACCTGCACCCGCGCTGGAAAATTCAGATCATGCATGTGTTGCGCAAGGCCTTGCCCAAGGTCACGTTCATCGCCACCAGCCATGACCCCCTGTGTCTGCGCGGCATGCAGAAAGGAGAAGTCGTGGTCGTTCAACGTCGGTCCAAGGCTGGCGGGGCAAAAACTCAGTACGCCACGTGCATTGAGCAATTGAGTGATCTACCGGACTCCTCCCGGTTGACGATCGAGCAGTTGCTGACGTCCGATTTTTTCAATTTGATGTCAACTGATCAGCCGGAAATGGAGAAACAACTGGCCAGCGTGGCCGATCTATTGAGCAAGCGCAAAAACAGAGAGGTGTTGACCGCCCAAGAACAGCGGGTCATGGCCTATTTCGAAGATGAGGTCAACGACGCGCTTCCCGTTGGCACCAGTGAGGCCCAGCGTGTCGTTCAGGAGGCTGTCGCCGAATTTCTTCAGCGGCGAAAGAAGGAACCTTCCAGTGAGTGGGAAACGATACGTGTGGAAACCAAGACCAAAATACTGAATATCCTCAAGGACTTTTGAACCGTGCGCTTCGTTAACCGATCCCTCGTGAAAAAGCCCCTGGCGATGTTGCCGAGAAAGACCACAGTCAGTGCCGCGGATCAGGAACTCACTGATTTAACCGCCTATTTCAAAGAAAAAACGGCTGCACTTGAGACCTTGGCGCGCGCCAGAGCCACGCTGGCGGCCGATGATCCGGTTGTGATTGAAGCCGCAAAGGCAGTGGACTCCTTGAAAAAACCCCTTTTCAAGACCTATCGCAAAAATTCGGTCAAAACCCAGTTGTTAGCGCTGTTTCATGGCAAGTGCGCGTATTGCGAAACGTTCTACCCTGCCGTGGCCCCGGTTGACGTAGAGCATTACAGGCCGAAGGGGGGCGTAAATGATACTGACCATACGGGGTATTGGTGGCTGGCGATGGATTGGGAAAACCTGCTTCCCAGCTGTATCCATTGCAACCGACTGAACGAACACATCACACCGGTGCTCTCGACCCAATTGGTTGAACTGCGCAGTGACCACTTAGGCTTCAGCAAGCAACGCAGGGTCACTACAGGCAAAGGCAACCATTTTCCAATCCTGGGGCCGCGCGCGACACAGGACTCGAGGGACTGTTCAACGGAATACGCGTTGTTACTCAATCCCTGCCGGGATGATCCACAAGAGCATTTAGCCTTCCATGTCGACTGCGAAAAGCTCATTGGGTTGGTGTTACCAAAACCACACGATGGCGCGGGGCTACCTGAAGTCATTCCAACCCAAGATCTACTCCCGGAATTCAAAGGTGAAATTGATAAGGCGCTTGAAGACAAGCTCAGTCTTCGTGGCGCGGTATCGATCCATACCTACGGACTGAACCGTTTGGGGTTGGTCCAGGATCGCACGCGAGTACTGCGCCAACTCGCCTTTATGGAGGAGTCAGTAAAGGATCTTTGCGCGATGATTCTGAAACTCGAAGTGTGCAGGAATGCTCCGTGCGCGGATGAAAACAAGCGCATCATAAACCGAATGGAGGCATTGATAGACCGTACGGTGCGACATATGAAAGAGATGGCCAAGCCTCAAGCACCCTACTCGACGATGGTTCGCGAATATCTGGCTGGTTTCGAGAAGCGCCTCGTCTGATCAAAGCTTACCTGGCAGGCCGTCCATTCGCTTTCAACGCAGGTGTTCGATCCTTGCTGGCAACCCAACACAGTTTTGTCATCAAACCAATTGATAGCACCCTAACGAAAGGTGCATGCTAGGCTCTGTACGAAAAGAGATGCCGCAAACACCGCATGGAAAAAGCCAGTGAGACCATGGCCGGATAGCTTTTCGCGAGCTTGTCGAAGCGTGTCACGATCCTGCGGTTCTCTTTCAGCCAGCCAAACATGCGCTCGATGATGTCGAATTGACCCAGTGGGTGACGGCACGCTGAAGCCCTTGTGGTACTCAGCGCAGTGACTCGGTACTTTCAGGGCATCGCCCACCACGGCATTTTTCATGATGATCTCGAGGGCATGTGCGACAGACTCGTGCAGCCTCTTGGGGTTAAGTTAATCGTGCAATCGAAAGGATCGTTGAAGCTGGCAGAGCTGGACTGAATCGTCCCTGGTTTCGTAGAAACCTCCAAGACCAGCAAACCAATTACGCGGATGCAAATATTGAGTCGAACACAGCCGATCGGAGTTGCTGCTCTCGAGCGAGAGCGGATTAGCGTGTCCTTGATGAGCCCTGCAACCAACCTCCAGATCCAATGAGGAGTTACACCGAAAGCCAGTCACTGCCATACTGGAGTCCGTGAGAAATCGCCGCTCGCGAGCGCTCTCGCACCCTGTGTAACTGGGGGCAAAACTGGGGGCATCATTAGTTTTTTATGACCTGAAACTACCGTCCTAGAGCCTAGTCAAAATGTTCTTCGGGGATCCGGATAGTCTCTAACTGATCGTGTCTGCGGAAATTGCGTAATTCACCCTGAGGCGCTTTCGAGTCTCCACCCTGTCGATTCTGAACCAGGAAAAAGCTGAGATTGACGACGTAAGGATTTTTCCTTACCATCCAACTCTAGCATCCGGGAGAACATTCATGCCTGCCATCCACGAAATCGCCACGCTGACTTCGAAAGGCCAAGTCACTCTACCGAAATCTATCCGCCAATTACTGGGCCTGAATGCAGGGACCAAGATCGCCTTCGACGTGCGAGGAAATGAAGTCGTGGTCAGCGTAGTGGAGGCCGATCACAAAGACCCCGCCATCGGTGCGTTTCTGGACCTGCTGGAGGCTGATATCCGAGGCGGCCGCAACCTCAACACTCTGCCGGAAGACTTGGCGCAAACCATGCTCGCCAACGTAAACCACTCCGTAAACCTGGACGAAGATATTGATGGTGAGGTCGCGATCTGATGCTGCGACATGGCTGGACACTGTTGTTCCATGAAGGTGTGACTTTACAGCTACGCAAATTGCAAGAAGCCGCCGCCCGAGCTGAGCAGCACGATCCGCAAGGTTTTGAAAGCAACGCCAACGTTAAGCTGTTTCGGGCATTGAGCCACCTGATCATGGAAGCTGTACCAGCCGACCCGGGCCGTGATGAGTTCCGCCAAGGCAACACGCTAGGCACGGCCTACCGACATTGGCGGCGGGCAAAAATCGGCAGGCGCTTTCGGCTGTTCTTTCGCTACGACTCAAGATCCAAGGTCATCGTCTATGCATGGATCAACGACGAAAATACCCTACGGTCCGCAGGCAGCAAATCCGATCCATACGCCGTATTTGAGAAGATGCTGGGCCGCGGCAACCCTCCTGATGACTGGGATGCGCTGATTGCTGCGACGCGTAGCGACTGGGACGAACCCAAAGCATGAGCGCCGAGCCTTCTCGACCTTTTTCAGCACGTTGGGAACCGTTGATCGCTATAGCGCTACACCTGCTATCGCACGGTCCCTCTTAACAGCCTGCCGCCCGCTGCTGTCCCCTCGCCAACATCAGCAACAAAATACCGACCAGCACCGCTGCTATCAAGTTGTAGAGCATGCCCGTAACGAAAGCCGACGCGTAGTGATCTGCCTGCACTCCCCCGCCAGCATCCGCGACAAGCGCCTTGTTGAACAGGATGCCCACTACCCCTACTCCCAGCGCCGCCCCCACCTGCTGGACAGTCGAGATCACACCCGACGCCATGCCCGCCTGGGCTTCATCGACAAAACCCAATACCAGGTTCAGCAGTGGCGTCATGATCAAACCCTGACCGGCGCCGAGCACCACCAGCACGGGAATCAACCCCGTGGGCATCAGGGCCGCACCCGCCATCCAGACCTGCGCAATCAGTAGCCCGATCGACACGGCATACACCATCGCACCTGCGACGATGGCGCTCGCTCCCCATCTCGCCACCAGCCTCGGCGCGACAAGCGACGCCAGCACGAAGCCCACGCTGCATGGCGCGAAAATGCCACCCGCGGTGAGAGGATCAAGCCCCAGCCCGGTCTGCACCAACAAGGTGAAGCACAAAAAGAACGAACTGGACGTGGAATAAACCAGAAACACCAGCAATGCGCCCAGCGCGAAGTGACGCTGAGCCAGCAAGCGCATATCCACCAGTGGCAATCCGCCCTCCGCTCTTCGCTGCTCCTGCTGCCGATGGAAAAGCACCAGCAGTACTGCCGCCAGGCCAAACGACCCTAGACTCCAGGCTGGCCAGCCTAGCGCCGGTCCTTCGATCAACGGCACCAACAGCAGCACCAGGCCGGTGGTGACCAACCCTACACCCGTCCAGTCCAGGGTTGGTCGCTGTGGTGCGCGCGACTCAGGGATATAACGTGCCGCAGCGATGGCCAACAGGCCGATAGGCACGTTGATAAGGAAGATGCTACGCCACCCCAGGCTGAACACGTCGGCATGAACCAAACCTCCCCCCAGCACCTGGCCTGCGATGGCGGCCAGTCCTAATGTCATGCCCAGTAGACCAAAGGCACGACGGCTATCGCCGTCGTGGAAATTGACACGGATAGAGGCATAGACCTGCGGGAACAGCAAGGCCGCCGCCAGCCCCTGTAATACCCGCGCACCCATCAGAAAGCCGGCAGTGGGAGCCAGCCCGCACAGCAGGGAGGCGAAGGTGAAGCCGGCCATGCCGATCACGAAGAGGCGGCGGCGCCCGAACAGGTCGCCCATACGGCCACCGGTAATCAACAAGACGCCAAAGGCAAGTTCATAACCGGCAACGATGAAGCCAATCTGTGCGAAGCTGGCCGCCAAGCCTGCTTGCATGCTGGGGATGGCCACATTGACCACGAACAGGTCGAAGATCGTCACGAAGCCCGCCAACAGCAGCACGGACAAACCGAGCCAGGGCGGGCCGTCGAGGGTGCGCGGCGCAGGCAGCACCGAGGGGTGGGTGTTTGAGTTCATCTTGCGCATCCTTGGGAAGAGACGTCAGCATTCTCAAACCACCTTTAAGCAATTACAATTTAACCACTTATGCTATTACTCAAAGTAACGAGATAAACGATGCGAACCTTGGCACGTACACGCGTCGATCTGGCGGCATTCCTGCTGGCGCACCGCCAGCGACTATCACCCGTCGATGTGGGGCTGCCCAGTGGTGGTCGCCGCCGCACGCCAGGGCTGCGACGTGAAGAAGTCGCCGCACTGGCAGGTGTCGGATTGACCTGGTACACGTGGCTGGAACAGGGCCGTGATATAGGGGTTTCGGCTGCTTTTCTGGACAACCTTGCGCGGGTACTCAAGCTCGATGCCGCAGAACGACGCCACTTGTTCCTGTTGGCTCACGAACGGCCGCCTGCCGAGCCAGGCAAAACCTGGTGCGTGCTACCACCACTGGTGCGGCGCCTGATGCACGACTTGCCGCACCCCGCCTTTGTACTGAACCTGCGCTGGGATGTACTGGGCTTCAATGCGCTGGCGGATCAGCTGTTCAACTTTGGCTCGCACACACCCGAGCGACGCAATTTACTCTGGCTGCTGTTTACCGATTCAGTTCTGCGCGAACAATTGTGTACCTGGGATGAACAGGCGCCGCAGATGTTGTCGGCCTTCCGGCGCGACTTCGCCCGCGCCCCGCAAGATGCGGACATCCATGAACTGGTGGCAGAGCTGGAGCGCGTCTCACCGGAGTTCAAGATCTGGTGGCGCAGGCACGATGTGCATGCCCCCTCTGCGGGCATGCACAAGCTGACGATTGACGGCAAGATCGAGCAGTTCGAACACACCTCGCTGACCATCGACGAAGACCGCCACCTACGTTTGGTGGTGTATGCCAAGTTACAAAATGAGTCGCCATAGACGGTCGAAGCAATGCGCCTTCCGTCGCTCAGCAGGCACCCTCCCGCGAGCGGCAGGCCGAACATTAGGTGAACAACCCTGAAAGGAGTTTCACCATGACACCAACAAAACCCTCTACGTTTGTGCTCGCACTGTGCCTGGGCTTCGCTGCACCGCTTGCCTTGGCTGCCACAGACCTGAACGATCAGCACGCACCGGGCGTGCAACCGCACGACAATGGTCAAATGAACGGCCAAGGCGGTGCCACGGGCTCAGGAACACCAGGCGATGGCATGGGTACGGGTAATGGCGGTACTGATGACAATGGGACGGACAACACGGGCGGTGACGGTACCAACAGTGGTTCAGGCACCGGCAGCAATGGCTCTGGTGGCAGCGGTACCGGCTCGGGCAGTGGTAACGGTAACTCCTCGGGTAATGGATCCGGCGCAGGTTCCGGCAGTTAGCTGAAATGGTCGATGGCAATGGACCACTTGGCCTGCTTGCCGCGCACTCAGCGCCAATGCGTCATCAACGCACCCCGAATGCCGCCGACCGGGTCTTGCTGAGGGAGCGGTACTTTGGCGATGCGCGCAACGGCACGCTGGTGCACTGCCCTGCCGGGCCGCTGGATGTCGTAGTCTTCCTGCCCGTAGGGATAGGCGCCGACCACCAGAAACTCATCGCTGCACTCGATGCAGCGATGGCCGGTACCTGCTGGCAGCACCAGCACATCGCCCCGCTCCACGCTAACGCTCTGCCCTGATTCCCCGCCAAGCGTCAATCGCGCCTGCCCACAGGCAATGCCCAGCGCCTCATGAGCGTTAGGGTGAAAGTGGTGATAATCGAAGATTCCGTCGCGCCACAGCGGGGTCCATTGGTGAGCCGCAAACAGCGCTTCGAATGCGCTGGCATTGTCCGCCGCCGGATCAACCTTCAACCGGTAGAACAGTACGGGAAAACGGCTGTTCGGCGTGGCGCCGTCGTCTTCGAAATACAAGGCCTGCACGCTGGCATCTTGTGTATTCATGAGCGTCATGATGCGCACCCTGAGGGGTTATCGGTTCACCTTCGAACCCCCGGCTGTTTCCAGGTTCCAGCCAGCAGACCGGTGCGCATGCCGTTGAAACTTTCCCCGCACGTGCCAAGTCCAGACACCTATCGATAACAGAACGGGAGCAGGCAATGACCGGCACGGTAGGCGACTTTCTGGTGGAACGTTTGTATCAATGGGGCGTACGGCGCATCTTCGGTTACCCCGGCGACGGCATCAATGGCATGTTCGGCGCGCTGAGCCGGGCCAACGGCAAGATTGAATTCATCCAGGCCCGCCATGAGGAAATGGCCGCCTTCATGGCCAGCGCCCATGCCAAGTTCACCGGCGAGCTCGGTGTTTGCATGGCCACCTCCGGCCCAGGCGCCTCGCACCTGCTTACCGGCCTGTATGATGCACGCATGGACCACCAGCCGGTGCTGGCCATCGTCGGTCAACAGGCCCGTGCGGCACTGGGCGGGCACTACCAGCAGGAGCTGGACCTGCTGTCGATGTTCAAGGACGTTGCAGGTGCGTTCGTCCAGCAGGCATCGACACCGGAGCAGGTGCGCCACCTGCTCGACCGTGCGGTGCGCACGGCCGTCGGCGAACGCCGCGTTACCGCCATCATCCTGCCCAATGATCTGCAGGACCTGCCCTACAACGAACCGCCGAGGGCTCACGGTACGGTGCATTCCGGCATCGGCTACAGCAAGCCCAGGGTGTTGCCGTTCGACGAAGACCTGCAGCGCGCCGCCGAGGTACTCAACGCCGGGCACAAGGTGGCGATTCTGGTGGGTGCCGGCGCACTGCAGGCGACAGAGCAGGTCATTGCAATTGCCGAAAAACTCGGCGCCGGGGTGGCCAAAGCGCTGCTGGGCAAGGCTGTGTTGCCGGACGACCTCCCGTGGGTCACCGGGTCGATCGGCCTGCTCGGCACCGAACCCAGTTATCAGTTGATGACCGAGTGCGACACCTTGCTGATGATCGGCTCCGGCTTTCCCTATTCCGAGTTTCTGCCCAAGGAGGGCCAGGCGCGCGGCGTGCAGATCGACCTGCAACCCGACATGCTCAGCCTGCGCTACCCGATGGAGGTCAACCTGGTCGGTGATGCCAGCGAAACACTGCGCGCACTGTTGCCGTTGCTTGAGCACATGACCGACCGGCGCTGGCGCGACAAGGTGGAGACCTGGCGTGCGCAGTGGGACAAGACCGTGGCCAAGCGCGCGCTGGTCAAGGCTGACCCGATCAACCCGCAACGCGTGGTCCATGAGCTGTCCCCTCGCCTGCCCGATCACGCCATCATCACCAGCGACTCCGGCTCCTGTGCCAACTGGTTTGCCCGCGACCTGCAGATTCGCCAGGGTATGCAGTGTTCGCTGTCCGGCGGCCTGGCTTGCATGGGCGCAGCCGTGCCCTATGCGATTGCAGCCAAGTTCGCCCACCCGCAACGGGCTGTAGTTGCCTTGGTGGGCGATGGGGCGATGCAGATGAACAACCTCGCCGAACTGATCACCGTGGCCAAATACTGGCAGCAGTGGGACAACCCACAATGGATCTGTGCCGTGTTCAACAATGAGGACCTCAACCAGGTAACTTGGGAGCAACGGGTGATGGAAGGCGACCCCAAGTTCGAAGCTTCGCAGTCGATCCCTGACGTGCCCTACCATCTGTTCGCCATTTCCATTGGCCTGCAAGGTATCTACGTAGATCGCGAAGAGGACGTTGCCGCTGCGTGGGAGCGCGCACTGGCTGCTGATCGGCCAGTACTGATCGAGTTCAAGACCGACCCGAACGTGCCGCCCCTGCCACCCCACATCAAGCTGGAGCAGGCGAAGAAGTTTGCCACTACCTTGCTCAAGGGCGACCCCGACCAAGGGGGCATAATCGTGCAGACAGCCAAGCAGGTGCTCAGCTCGGTGCTGCCTGGCAAGAAGTGATAGCCACCTCTGCTGTTCGCCTGCAACGGTTTCATACCCTGCAGGCGTGTCGGCAGATGCACTCAACATCTTGCCCTTTCGATTGCCTGAGCGGCACTATTCTCCCCTGAGCCAAAACCTCTTGGCTGATCGGAGAAGTGATACATGGACATTCAGCGCCGGAACAACGTTCGAGTCCATGGCGAAGGCACTTCGACGCTGGTGTTCTCTCATGGCTTCGGCTGCGATCAGACCATGTGGCATTACCTGTTCCAGCACTTCACCAGCCGTTTTCGCGTGGTGCTGTATGACCTGGTCGGCGCAGGCAGATCGGACCTGGATGCGTATGAGAGCGCAAAATACGGTTCACTGGCCGGTTATGCACGAGACCTGAACGATGTCATAGATCACTTTGGGCGCGGCCCGGTGATTGTTGTCGGCCACTCTGTGAGTGCGATGATCGGCGCACTGGCCGACCGTCTTTATCCGGATCGCATTGCCGCGCACGTCATGGTTGGGCCCTCTCCGTGCTATATCGATTGCGATGGTTACGTGGGAGGTTTCAAGCTCGAAGACATCCACTCGCTGCTCCACACCCTGGACAGCAACTATCTGGGATGGTCCAGCGCAATGGCACCTGCCATCATGGGTTCACCAGGGCAGCCAGCACTAGGCGATGAACTTACCAACAGCTTTTGCCGTACAGAACCGGAGATCGCCAAGCAATTTGCCCGCGTGACCTTTTTATCAGATAACCGCGAAGACATCGCCGGCCTGGATACTCCAACTCTCATTCTACAATCTTCCGATGACCTGATCGCTCCGTTGGAAGTGGGCCGGTACATGCATGCGACCTTGCCCAACAGTGTTTTCCATCTCGTAGATAACGTGGGCCATTGCCCGCACATGAGTGCTCCAGAAGCATGTGCCAAAGCAATGGACGATTTCCTCAAGCCCTGGGTAGGCGAAAATGTCGATTGATCAGCCTCTGCTGCCCGAGTTCGAAGATCTTTTCGACAGTGCCCCCTGTGGCCTGGTTGTCACCGATGAAGACGGCACCATCCTGCGCAGCAATCGGATTTTCAGCATTTGGATCGGCATCAGCCAGAAGGATCTTGCCCAGCGTCGGTTTCAGGATCTGCTGACCATGGGTGGAAAAATCTTTCATCAGACCCACTGGGCTCCCCTGATGCGCATGCAGGGTTCCGTCGCGGAGGTGAAACTTGACCTCAAAAACGCCAGTGGGCACACAGTCACCACGCTGCTCAATGGCGTGAGGCGCGAGCATGTCAATGGCGTTTATTACGAACTGGCGCTGTTCGGGACAACTGACCGGGACAAGTATGAGCGCGAGATTCTGGAAGCACGCCGGCGTGCCGAACAGCTGTTATGGGAAAAAACAACCACAGAGGCCGCTTTACAGCAGGCAAAAGTGGAACTTGATCTAGCCTATGAAAAATCCCTGCAGCGGGCTTTTTTTGCGGAGCAAATGGTCGCTATCGCAAGCCATGACCTCAAGAACCCTCTCACCGCCATCAAGATGGCGGCAGACTTGCTGGCACGAGGCGAACGTACACCAAGAGATATAGAATTACTTGGCCATATCAGTCAATCCTCCGAGCGCGCTCAACGTATGATCGCGGATCTTCTGGACTTTGCATTGGCCAGGGTAGGCCGTGGGATCGGCATCACACGAAGGATGGTTGATCTGCACCTGGTCATTGAGCGAAGCGTAAAAGAGCTACGCGTTGCGTTCCCGCAGGCAAAAGTGATCCACAAGCAGGAAGGCGCAGGTATGGCAGAGGTCGACGCTGACAGGATGCATCAGATCATTGGAAACCTGGTGGCTAACAGCGTGGCTTACGGGGATCCTGGCCAACCCATAACGGTTACTTCTACCCTGCAGGGCGAGATGGCCATGCTATGGGTGCATAACGAGGGTACAGCCATACCCGAGTCCTCGTTAGGCAACCTCTTTGAGCCGATGACCAGAGTGAGCGAGCTGGACACTGATCTTAGAAGCGTAGGTCTTGGCCTTTTCATTGTCCGGGAAATAGCCAAGGCCCATGGCGGCGATGTGGCAGTCAGTTCCACGAACGAAAGTGGTACAGCATTCTGTGTGAGTTTCACCCGTACCGGTACGCTGCCTCAATAGAAGAGGCCCTCCACTGTAAACCCCTGTGCAGTCCATTGCGGCGACCCGATAGCCTCTGAGCGAACCCACTTATTGCGGAAAATTGATCATTGATCCTTCACACAGTAAGGACTTTTCTTTGACTTAATTTTCACAGGGTTTGAGCGAACCTGAAGCTATCCCTACGTGTGATAGACCTTGCCCGCCTAGCAGCGGGCTTTCTTTTGCCCGCAAACTCTCACCCGTAAGCACCCGTCCGTTTGCACCGCTGATCACCTGATCTACACACGCGAGGTGACAGCGCTGGCGGCGCCCAAGCTCAATGGCCGCAAGCAGGAAACGGTGCCCGCGCCGAAGCGCGGGCAAGCCTTGATCACAAGGCAATCAGTTATCCAGTTCGTCCTTGATGATCTTGCCGTCGTGCGGGTCGACCTGGAACTCGTACTGCTTGCCGTCAGCCTTCATACCCTCACCTTCCCAGTGACCGTCGTCGGCTTCGATCTTGATAATTTGCGTATATCCAGCGCCTTTCAACGTGGCCTCAGCCTGATCCTTGCTGACCTTCCAGTCAGCACCGGGCGTATCAGCCCAAGCGCAAGAAGCCCCCATGGCACCTACCAACGCCAAGCCAGTGAACAGTCGAGTCATCGCTTTCATCGCCAACTTCCTTTTTGCTGTGAATGTGAACATGCGACCTGCCCCTCACGAGCCGGGTTCAGTCGAAGCATTGTTCAAGGACGCACCTGATCACCAAAAAGCGCAATCCGGCACGTTGGCGTGATCTGCCAGCGTCACGATTCGGCCGAGACCGATATCTGGGACAACCCAAGCAAATCGGCTTGAGCCATGATCTCGTCCGGCGATGAATCAGCAGCAGGCAGTACAAGGCTGTTTTCACTGTCCCCAAAGTGCAACACGATCAGGTGCATAGCAGCCTCGTGACGACCAAGCTTGTCCTGGTCCAACTCCAGCCGGTAGCTTTTTGGCTCTTCAGCCAAGCGATACACGATGCTATAAATTGTCATGCTCACCTCGAGGTTTACGGGACTTTTCAACCTGACCACCAAGCCAAAAATCTGTTCCTTTACGGCCGGTGCAGGCAGTTGCTCACGCCATGGCGTGGGGCGCTGGCAGTGGTCGGGTATTCGCTGGAACAGACTGCAAATACGTTAAAGCAGGCACAGCCAAAGTCGACGGAGGGGCCCTGATGGTAGATCCGATAATGCAGCTGGACGCGGAGCTTGCGTGGCTCGGTGAGATCGCCAACGAGCTTGAACGCCAAGTAGCGCCCTGCCCGGTTACCCGGCTATTGCTGGTCGCGTGGCTAACGGAGTGGGTCCGAACCCCTCAAGCACGGGCAGAGTTGCAACGGGATAAACCTCACCTTCCACAAGCATTGAAGTCGGCATACGCAGTGTGGATTCACGCCGGTGCCAGTTGCTGACATTGCTGCCAGCGGCCACCCGATCCTGCCCCTGCTCGGCGGTCAGGGCCATCCTCGTGAGGGATGGCCCCACCCATCGTGCCTGCCCTTTGCCCTGGCATGGAGCTGGTTGTGAACATCCATCAGGCTCAAGGCGCGAAGCCAAGCCCGTCGGAAAGGTCGGTGCCTTCCGGTTTGCGCTCTACCCGCGGCGACGCGTTGCCACCTGCCTGATCCATCGAATCTTCGACCGACGTCTTCAACTCGCTACCCTTGGTCTTGAGCGCGTCGGTCAACCGGTCACTACTGGCGCCCATCAGCTCATCTTCCTTGCGGGTACCGGGCAACGCCGCCCCCAATGCCGCGCCCAGCGCTATACCCAAGGCGGCCAATACCAGCGGTTGCTCTTGGAGCATCTGATCGAACTGCCCCTTCAACGCCGTGGTCTGGTCTGCAACCTTGTGTGCTGAGTGGCGCAGGTTATCTGCAGAAGCACCCATCGAGTCCCGCGCATTGCTGCCAAGTTCACCTGCCCGGTCCCGCACGTCATGGGCTTTCATGCGCACCGCCTGGCTGGCATCGTGCACCGCCTCCCCGGCATGGGCAAAGGCATCCTTTACCGTGTCCACCGCGTCTGCGAACTTCTCACCCAATCCAGGTCCCTGATGCACGGGCCCTGGGTTGAAGGGGCGGTTCTGGTTCAAACCCAGCCAGGCCAGGCCCAGTACCGTGAGGGTAGCGGGTACGGGATTGTTCTTGAGGGTGGTGCCAAGGTTCTGGAAGAATTCGCCGCCATTGCCCTTTGCATAGGCCAATAGCCGATCGACCATCTGGCCGGGGCTCAGGCGCTGTTCGAGTGCATCCACCAGGTCGCTGATGTGCTCGCGCCTGGCGTTGATTTCCTGCTCGAGCAGGTCCGGGTCTTTTTGTGCGTCATGTTCGAAGGAAGTGGTCATGACAATTTCCTCTTCAGCGTGTCCTTGTCCTGTTGCATGGCATGCAAGGTACGATCAGGTGCCAGATGCGCGGGCTCGAACTGCTTCTTGCCCGACTGCAGCATGATGAAACCGATCACCACGGTGATTGCGCCGACGATCAACGCGGCCAGCCAGGGCTCAACCACCATTGCCAAGGCATAGACTGCCGCCAGCAAGAGGATGATGAACCCCGCCAGAATCACCACAGCCCCCGCTGCAACGGCCGCCGTCCCGGCTTTCAGGGTAGCCAGGTTGTGCTGCAGCTCGGCCTTTGCCAGTGCCAGTTCCTTGGTGAACAGCTCCGGTACTTCGCGCATCAGCTGGCGCAGCAGGCCACCGACACCGACCGCGTCTTCGTCCGCCGGGCGTAACCCCGGGGTGGTGTGCAAGGGGTCCTTGTTCATCATTCACCTCCTTTGAGTGGATCACGCTCGAACGGGCTACCACTGACCGGCGTACCGGCGCCTGGCCCGATCGGGTCGATGGGGGTGTAAGGTTTACGGGTGGATACGTCGCTACCGCGATCGGGCGTCACAGGCTGCGCAGGCCGGGAGTGGCGCCAATCGTCGGATGACGCAGCGGTAGCCTCGCCATGAGTGGCGCTGGCCCGCATGAACCGCGACACGGCAAACCCAAGTGCGACGCTACCGGCCAAAAACAGCGCCGGGTTGCTCCGCGCCAACTGGGCACCGCGTTGCAGCAGGCTCTCGGCGTTTTCATGGCGCAGCTGCGCGGCGAAGTCGCCCACGCACCCTGCTGCCTGGCTCAGGTACTGCGATAACCCGAGGGTGTCGTTTTCTTGCAGTGCTTGCGCGGCCGAGCGTGCGCCTTGCTCCAGCGAATCAAGCTGATCGGCTGCGGTATCGCGGTAGTGCTCGAACTGCTCGCTGCCTTTCTGCCTGGCCTCACCTAGCAGCGCACCGGCCTCATCGGTGATGGTCTGCGCGTGATCCTGAGTGCTGCCGGGTGGAGATGTCGAGCCTTGATCGGTCCTGTCCATCGTTACGCCCTCGTAACTGAGTAATGAGCGAATGCCGTCATTACTGGGCATTCATTCGGAGGACGCAGGCAGGACGGCGGTAGTTCAGCGTGTGTGATCTATGACGCTTACCTGGCGATCAAAATGAAACGGCGCGATCAACCCCCGGCATTGAACCCGGCGCCGAGGCTTTGACCGCAATGGTAATCAGCGCCAGAGAGGGTGCTGCCCCGCAGCTCGGCAAGCAGGCTGAACGTTTTCCCGGCCGGCCCGGTCGCACGACAGAGACACAGCCAACTGTGCGAACCCTGACCGTGAGGACCTTCCATGAGCGCAACCGCCCCCGTGGGTACCGAAGAACACCGCATTGGCCTGACCATCAATGGTCAGCCCCGATCACTGCAGGTCCTTCCCTGGACAACGTTGCTCGACCTGCTGCGTGAGCAGTTGGACCTGGTCGGCACCAAGAAAGGCTGCGACCACGGCCAGTGTGGGGCCTGCACGGTGTTGCGTGATGGCAAGCGCATCAATGCGTGCCTCACCCTCGCCGTCATGTGTGAAGGTGCCCACCTGGTGACTATCGAAGGGCTGGCCAGCGGCGGCGAGCTGCATCCCCTGCAACGCGCCTTCATCCGCCATGATGCTTTCCAGTGCGGCTATTGCACCCCGGGCCAGATCTGCTCCGCAGTCGGGCTGGCGAACGAAGGCCATGCCGATACCCCACAGGCAATTCGGGAACAGATGAGTGGCAACCTGTGCCGCTGCGGTGCCTACAGCAACATCGTCGCTGCGGTGGAAGAAGCCCTGCCGTTAATGAACGACCGGCCCCAGGCCACGCAAGGAGGGCCGAACCCATGACGCCCTTCAGCTACCACAAGCCTGCATCGGTCAGCGAAGCCATCAGCCTGGCAGACCCCAGCTCGCGTTTCATTGCCGGTGGTACCAACCTCGTCGACCTGATGAAGGAAAACGTGGTTCGGCCCGAACGGCTGATCGACATCTCCGGCCTTGGGCTGAACGGCATCCACGCCACCGCGAACGCTGGCGTGCTGATCGGCGCATTGGTAAGCAACGCCGACCTTGCCTGGCATCCGATGATTCAGCAGCACTACCCACTGCTGTCAGAAGCCATCCTGGCAGGGGCATCCCCGCAGTTGAGAAACATGGCCAGCACCGGTGGCAACCTGCTGCAACGTACCCGGTGCTACTACTTCTATGACACAGGCACCCCCTGCAACAAACGTGAACCCGGCAGCGGATGCCCCGCGCGTGATGGCCTGAACCGTATCCATGCCATTCTTGGCGCCAGCGCTTCCTGCGTCGCGACCCACCCCTCGGACATGTGCGTGGCATTGGCAGCGCTCGAAGCCGTGGTGCACGTACAAGGGCCGTCCGGTGACCGCCAGATACCCTTCGCAGATTTCCATCGCCTGCCCGAGGACACCCCCGAGCACGACAATCAACTGGCAGTCGATGAACTGGTGACAGGCATCGAGCTGCCGCCCCCGGTGTTCGCAGACCACTATCGATACCTGAAAATTCGGGACCGCGCATCCTATGCGTTCGCGCTGGTGTCGGTTGCCGCTGCCCTGCGCTTCGATGGCGCGGTGATTCAGCAGGCTCGTCTGGCCCTGGGAGGTGTTGCCCACAAGCCGTGGCGAGTCCCGGACGTGGAGCGCATGCTGGTCGGCCAGGTGCCTTGCGAAGCGCTTTTCACCCAAGCCGCGCAAATGCTGCTGCAAGGTGCACAGCCCCTGAGCCACAACGGTTTCAAGGTAACGCTCGCGCAGCGGGCAAGCGTGCGGGCATTGAGCGAGGCGGCGCTGGGCGCTGCAGGCATGGGGGCACGACCATGAACAGAACCACACCGTTGGTCGGCACCCCCCTGGACCGCGTGGACGGCGTGGCCAAGGTCACCGGGCAGGCACGCTACGCGGGTGAGTACCCCGAGGCCGGGCTGCTTCATGGCAGTGTCGTGTGCAGTACCATCGCCCGAGGCCGGGTACTCAAGATCGACAGCGACCTGGCAACCCGCGTGCCCGGGGTGATCGCCGTGCTCGACCATCGCCACCGGCCGCACATTTCCGGTTACGACGACGACTACAGTGACGCCGACTCGGCCGAGGGGTCGCCGTTTCGGCCGTTGTTCAACGACCGCGTGCTCTACAGCGGGCAACCGTTGGCCCTGGTGGTGGCTGACACCTTGGAACTGGCGCGGTACGCAGGGTCGCTGATCAATATCGAGTATGACGAAGAGGCCCACCAGACAGACCTGGGTGCCAGCCCGCAATCGCATGAAGCACCGGCCGAGACACCGGCACCGCGTGGCGACTTTGTCGCGCAGTTCGCCGGTGCACCGGTGCAGGTAGATGCCACTTACCTGACCGCTAATGAGCATCACAACCCGATGGAGCCACATGCGTCGACCGTGCACTACAAAACCGACGGCACCCTGGAAGTCCACGACAAGACCCAGGGTACGCAAAACTGCCAGGACTACCTGCACAAGGTGTTCGGCCTGCCAAAGGCTGACATCAGGGTGCGTGCGGCATTTGTCGGTGGCGCCTTCGGCTCGGGCTTGCGCCCGCAGTACCAGCTGCCGTTGGCAGTGATGGCGGCATTGCACCTGCAACGCTCGGTGCGCGTCACGCTGACGCGCCAGCAGATGTTCACCTTCGGTTACCGGCCCCGCACCGAACAGCGGCTGCGCCTGGGCGCAGACGCGCACGGTCGGCTGCTGGCGATTGCCCACGATGCGCTTGGCCAGACATCCCGCTTCGAGGACTTCACCGAGCATCTGGTGGAATGGAGCGGCATGCTCTACCAGTGTGACAACGTTGCGCTCAGCTATCGCCTGGCCCCACTGGATGTGTACACCCCGCTGGACATGCGCGCGCCCGGCGCGGCCTCCGGGATGATAGCGCTGGAATGCGCCATGGATGAACTTGCTTGCGCAGCGCAGATCGACCCGCTCGATTTGCGCCGGCGCAACTTCGCCGCCAACAATGCCAACGAGGGCAAGCCCTATTCCAGCAAGGAGTTGCTGGCGTGTTACCAGCAAGGCGCCGACCGTTTCGGCTGGGTAAACCGCAACCCGCAGCCTCGCAACATGCGCAATGGCCATCAGCTGGTCGGTTGGGGCATGGCTGGCGGCGTCTGGGAAGCGATGCAGATGAAGGCCAGCGCCAAGGCCCGCATCGATGCACAGGGCCAGCTGACGGTCAGCAGTGCCACCACCGACATTGGAACCGGCACCTACACCGTCATGACTCAGATCGCCGCCGACGCTGCCGGGGTCAGGGTGCAGGATATCACCTTCGTGCTGGGCGACTCCTCGCTGCCCACCGCGCCACTTCAGGGCGGGTCTTTCACCGTGTCGTCAGTGGGCTCGGCCGTGCGTCAAGCCTGCCTGGTGCTGCGCAGCAAAGTGCTGGAGCACGCGCGCAACACGTACCCACAGCTCGCCAATACACCCACGGAGCAGATCGTTTTCGCTGATGGCTACCTGTACGCCGGCAGCCATCGCCTGGCCTTGGGTGACATCGTGGGCAGCGCCGCGGGTGGTAGTTTCGAAGTGCAGATCGATGCCGAGCCAGGCGCCAGGCGCCAACCGTTCTCCACCGCCACTCATTCGGCGGTGTTCGTGGAAGTCCACGTTGACGAGGACCTTGGCACCATCCAGGTCACCCGGGTGGTCAGCGCCGTGGCGGCAGGACGGGTGGTCAACCCAAAGACTGCACGCAGCCAGATTCTGGGAGGCGTGGTGTGGGGTGTGGGCATGGCCCTTCACGAAGAGGCACTGACCGACCATCGGCTGGGCCGCATCGTCAACCACGACCTGGCGCACTACCACATCCCGGTCAATGCAGACATTGGGGATATCGAGGTGATCTTCGTCGAAGAGAACGATGACATCGTCAATGAGCTGGGTTCCAAGGGCGTGGGTGAAATCGGCGTTGTCGGGGTGGCAGCGGCGGTGGCCAACGCTGTCTACCATGCCACCGGCAAGCGTGTAAGGGCGTTCCCGATCACGCTGGACAAAGTGCTGTGATTGGGCGGGGGCTCGACCGAGCCGGTTCACGCAGCGGCGCCCCCGTGCAACCAGGCATCGGTAGCCAGGGCGTCGCCCAAGGCCGCACCGCTTGCGGTGTTGTCGAATACGCACCAGGTGGGTTGCCGGGCGGCACACTGCTGCAAACGAGCAGCCAGGCGCTGCAGGTAATCGCGCTCGTAAGCGCTGCGATAGATCTGCGGCTCACCGTGCAAGCGCCAGTAAACCAGCCCGTGCCAGCCGCCAGGTTGGGCATCCACGCCAAACCGCGAAGGGCTGGCCGCTACCTGAGCCACCTGGAAGTCGACGAGCATTGGCTGGGCCGTCGCCCAGGAACGATGCCTTGGTTCGACCGCCAGGCATCCACGATAGCGTTTTCGCAGGCTGGTGAAGAATTGATTGGCAGTGTCGACGTCAAACGCCAGTGACGGCGGCAATTGCACCAGCAGGCAACCAAGTCGATCGCCCAGATGCCCGCATTCATGGAGAAATTGCTCAAGCAAGCCTGTACAGCCCTTCAGGCCATGTTCATGGGTAATGGCCTTGGGCAACTTGACGGAAAACCGAAAATGCTCAGGCACCGACTCAGCCCATCGGGCATAGGTTTTTGGCTGATGAGCGCGGTAGAACGAAGAGTTGATTTCGACCGCGTTCAATCGGGCCGCGTATCGCTGCAACTGGCTCCCCTGCGTAGGAAAGTCACCGGCATGAAGCCGTGACAGGCTCCAACCCGCGCAACCAATATGAATCATCCTGAGCGTTCCTGTGGCGGTCGCTGATACGACTGCCAGCGACCACCAATCCGTCGCATAGGCGTCTAGGCTACATGCTTCTCGGCAGGACGCTGCTCGGTCGCCAAGCATCTTGCGCGTCCTACCCCCCATGCCAAAGCGCGTGTCATCGACTCTCCCGGGCGAGAGTCGTAAGCCTCTTCATGAAGCACCATGCCTGAGCCGGCGTAGACGCCAATGAACATCTGAGTATCGCCCGTGCGCGACAGCCGCACCTGGATGTCCATGGTTGTGCCGTCGTCCAGGGTTTCATGGTGATTTCTATGGTGGAGCGATGGATCAGCCCATTTCCAAAACACATCACCGCGAATCCGCATGCCGCCCTCCTACGACTTTAGTCTTATATGTGGGGTGCCTCCACCATAGCGCAGCGAAGCGGGGACAACAGCACCGCCGAGCGGATTATGGATCCGAAAGATGACGGGATGTGAATTGTGTTGGAGAAGCAGAAATGAGCGGCTGATTTGTAAAATTGCTGAACTTTGATGCCCCACATGGCTTCACCTGCATACCCGCCCACAAACCTTACGGCTGCAGGAGCTGAAGTATATGAGAGCGCTGACCTACCACGGAGCAAACGACGTCAGGGTCGATAACGTCCCTGATCCCATCATCGAGCAAGCAGACGACATCATCCTCCGGGTCACCGCCACCGCGATCTGCGGCTCCGACCTGCATCTGTACCGAGGCAAGATTCCGGAAACCGAAGCTGGCGATATTTTCGGCCACGAGTTCATGGGCATCGTCGAGGACACCGGAAGTGCAGTCACTCATCTACAGATTGGCGACCGGGTAGTGATTCCCTTCGTTATCGCCTGCGGCAGTTGTTTCTTCTGTCAGCACGATCTGTTTGCCGCCTGCGAAACCACAAACACTGGGCGTGGCTCAATCATCAATAAAAAGGGCATTCCTCCAGGCGCGGCGCTGTTTGGCTACAGCCATTTATATGGCGGCATCCCTGGCGGACAAGCTGACTACGTCAGGGTACCCAAAGGTAATGTCGGCCCGTTCAAAGTCCCCACCGACCTGGCCGATGACAAGGTGCTTTTCCTGTCCGATATTCTGCCGACCGCTTGGCAGGCGGTCATTAATGCCGAAATTGGCCAGGGTTCATCGGTGGCAATCTACGGCGCCGGGCCAGTGGGTTTGCTGAGTGCCGCCTGTGCGCGAATGCTCGGTGCCCAGACCATCTTCATGGTCGATGACAACGATTACCGCCTGGCATATGCCCGGGACGCTTACGGTGTTGTACCCATCAACTTCGAGCGGGACGACGATCCCGCAGACAGCATCATCCGGCAAACGCCAGGTATGCGCGGCGTTGACGCGGTGATCGACGCGGTCGGCTTCGAGGCCAAAGGCAGCACTGCCGAAACGGTGATGACCGCACTGAAAATCGAAGGCAGCAGTGGCAAGGCGCTGCGCCAGAGCATTGCTGCAGTGCGTCGTGGCGGCGTTGTGAGCGTCCCAGGTGTGTATGCCGGCTTCATTCACGCCTTCATGTTCGGCGATGCGTTCGACAAGGGCCTGACTTTCAAGATGGGCCAGACCCATGTCCAGAAATACCTGCCCGAACTGCTGGAGCACATCGAAGCAGGACGCCTGCAACCGGAGCTTATCGTCACCCACCGCTTAGCACTCGAAGAAGCGGCCATGGGTTACAAGATGTTCGATCAGAAGCAGGACAACTGCCGCAAGGTCATCCTCGTGCCAGGCGCTGCGGCGGGCACCCTGGGCCCTGACTACGTGTAGAGGAGCCAAGGTCATGAACGGTCTCGCCAGTTACTTCTGAATTGCCGTGGCGGAAATCTGATTACCACCTATAGGGGGTTGCAACATGATTGATCAAGCGACTGGCATGAAACCTGGCGAACGATACAGCGTAGAGAACGTCGAGCGCGCCCATCAATTTCCGGGTTTCTTTCTGGATGGGAAATACTACCTTGGCCCTGAACTGCTGACGGCTGTCGGCTGGCACTCTGATAAACACCCTGTCACTGGGCAGCTGGGTTGCCCAGCCCTACGCAGCGGCGTACTCGGCAAGCAAGTTCGGCCTGCGTGGCCTGCACGCAACGCAGGCGCCGCTGATTTGAACCGCTCAGCATCGCGAATGCAACCCTGGCTAAATTGACTGCCCATCGTCCTGGATATCTTCTTCAGCTTCCGCTTCATTCGTTGCATCAGCGTCATTCAAGGGTGGTGAGGTAGGCTTGTGCGGGTCGTTGATGTAGGGGACATCGCTTGGCCCCTTTTCTTCAGTGCCCTCGGTCTTCGGTTGCATGGCAAAACCTCCAAGCTAATGGATCAGATGTCTGTCACTAAGCGCTTTCAGAAGTCTCGAAAATTTCCCGACATCGATACCTGGTTTTCATCCTCAGTATGAGCGGCCGCAGAGCCAAAAAATTCCATTTGAAAAGTTGGATGGCACAGGCCCCCATGGCCGTGTCGACGACCGCGTACCCTACGCGGGCTCGTTGTCAAAAGCTGGGCCTTACGCTTTAATTCCAATTTGCCACTTACCCAATCGGCTATATAGATGCCTCATCCGTCTGACCTTTCACACGACATCAGTACGATTGCCAGGATTGAGGCCGTGCCGCTTATTCTCAATATGGTGAAGCACATTACCGGCATGCGCTTTGCTGCCATTGCGCGTGTCACCGAGACAAGATGGGTGGCTTGCGCCGTCGATGACGCTATTGATTTTGGGCTCATACCTGGCGGCGAGTTGGTACTGGAAACGACTATTTGCCACGAAATTCGTCAGCACCGCCAACCCGTTATATTCAAGAATGCCACTGAGCATCCGGTATACTCGGCCCATCACACACCTCAGACCTACGGTCTGGAAAGCTACGTCTCAATTCCTATCACCAGGACAAACGGAGATTTTTTCGGCACGCTCTGCGCTATCGATGAGGTTCCGGCCCATTTTGATGAAGATGCGGTGTGCAAAACACTGTCGCTATTCGCCCAGCTAATAGCAGTTCAACTAGACGTTTTGGCGGATCTTGAGACCAAAACGATTGAACTGGCCGATGCCGCCGAGGCGGGTATTGTCCGGGAGCAATTCATTGCCGTACTGGGCCATGACCTCCGTTCACCACTGAGCGCTATCAGAATGAGCGCCGATCTGCTGGAGGCTAAGCTTCCCGCCGGTCGCGAGCAGAAGCTTGCCACTGCCATACGACAAAGCTCGCAGCGGATGAACAACTTGATTGAAGATGTCCTGGATTTTTCCCGAGGCAAGCTGGGGGGCGGCATTCCGGTCAAACGGACTCTGGTGGACAACCTTGGTGACATTTTTATCGCCGTCATACATGAAATCATGACGAGTCATCCCAATGTCAAAATCCATCAAGAAGTCATCATCTCACCTGGCATCTTCTGTGATGCCGGGAGAATGGGGCAGTTGCTTTCCAACCTATTGGGTAATGCAGTTGCACATGGGGCGTGTGATCACCCGATAGAGGTGATTGCAAGCATGCAAGAAAATCATATAGTCCTGTCAGTGATGAACCAGGGCCCAGAAATCCCCGACGTTTTGTTACCGCTACTGTTCCAGCCGTTTAAACGGTCGGCAGGCGGTGGTCGCGCAGAGGGGCTGGGGCTGGGTTTGTATATCGCATCTCAGATCGTCACGGGTCACAACGGCACGCTGACAGTAACCTCTACGCCTGAAGCTGGCACGCGCTTCGTAGCCAAGTTCCCTGGTACGTTGGAGTGGACGAAAGCGGACTAGATGCAGGTCGCCTGGGCGGCTATCAGGATCGAAACCGAGTCTCGTCTCACTGATCGAGCCGCCCTGCATTCAGAACCCCGAATGGATCATCAATAACGTAGCGCCAAATACCATCACGCCTGCGGCTCGGCATGGAGCAGTCGGCTTGGCGCTGCTTGCGGAACCAGCCCGTATACCGGGAGCAACTCGATCACGCGGTAAGGACTTTTCTTTGACTAAATTTTCACAGCATTCCTGAGAACCTGAAGCTATCCCTACGTGTGATAGACCTTGCCCGCCTAGCAGCGGGCTTTCTTTTGCCCGCAAATGCCCACCCACTTGTGCAAGGCCATCCTGCTGCAACCGGCTACCCGCGAGAATGATCGGCCTGTCCTCCGTTCGACTGAAGCATCCTCATGACGCCCGCTCCTTCCATGCTTCGTAGCGGGCAAGCAGCGGCTGAACGCTCAACCCGTGCAGCAGGATGCTCAACGCCACCACCGACAACACCAGGTTGGTGCTCAGTGCCGCGTAGCCCGGAAGCAGCCCATGGTTAAGGGCATAGAACAGGTAGTAGAAACTGCCGATCCCCCGGATGCCAAACCATCCAAGCAGCCCACGTTGCCGAATATCCACCAGCCCCCGAATGGGGAACAGGGCAATGGCGAAGGGACGAATCAGCAGGAACAACGCACCGGCGACCAGCAACGCCCGCCAGTCCCAGTGTTCTATCAGCACCACCCCGAGCAAGGTCACGAGAAACACTTCCATTGCCCGCTCGATCAAGCTACCGAAGGCCAGCATGTCCCCCAGCATGATCCCCGCTGCAACCTGAGAATCTTCCAGCCCTTTCACATCACCTGTCACGGCCAACTCGGGCGCGACATGCTGGTGGCCGACGACAGGCTGCACCAGGTGTTCGGCGGCCGGCTGTTCCGGGCTGCTGGACGTATGAACCTCTGCCTGACGCAGGCCCAGCCCGGCGGCGAACACCGCGAGAAAACCGTAGGCCTGAATCGATTCGGCGATCACATAGGCCAGCGCGATCAGTGCCAGGGCCAGGTAATCGTTGGGCGATACGGTACTGTCGTCGTTGCGCAGCCGCAGGAACAGCGTGAGTTTGCCCAGCCCGCGCCCCATCCAGTAGCCAAGCAGCAGACCCGCTGTTACCGCCCACAGCATGTCCTTCATCAACCAGCCACCGAGCCAGGCCTGGCCCGTGTCCTGTTGCAGCAGCAGCCCAAGGATGACAAAGGGAAAGGCCACTCCGTCGTTCAGGCCCGCCTCCCCGGACAAACTCAAACGAACAGGATCTTCGTCCTGGGCATCGGCCACCTGCACAAGTGTTGCAAGCACTGGGTCTGTGGGTGCCAGGATCGCCCCGATCAGCACCGAAACACCCCATTCAAGGTGCAGGCCGTAGTGCAGCACCAGCGTTACGCCACCGATGCAGATCATCATCACAGGCCCTGCCAGGTAAAACGCCGCCAACCATCGGCGGTCATGCAAGGGCAGGCGCAGTTTCAAACCGCTGAAGAACAGCGAAAACAGCACCGCGACCTCGGTCAGGTGCTCCATCCACTCACTGGACTTGCTGACATCCAGATGAAGAAAACCCAGCCCGGAGGCTCCCAGCCCGATGCCCAGGGCAAGGCACACCACAGAGGATGTCACAGGCATCCAGCGTAGATAGGAGGATGAGAGCGCGAGCAGCAGCAAGACCACGCCCAGCATGGCGAACCAGACGATGAAGGTCATCTGCGCAGGTGCCCTGGTAGAGTTGTCGATCAGCTTTTGACTTGCCGTTACGACGCGTCGTTCCGCTGCGATGACTGGGCTCGGCCTGGCCGGTGTTCGCGGCTTGAGCCCCCACAGTTAACGCTGCTCCGAAACGGTCAGCCACACCCTTCAAGCCGCCTGATCAAGCCCCCGGCGTACCTTGGCCAGCAGCTCGCCGATCTGGAACGGCTTGATCAGCAGGTCCATTCCACTGCCCAGAAACGCCTGACGGTCCAGGGCCGTCTCCGCATAGCCGGTCATGAACAGCACCGGCAACCCCGGGCGGTAGGCCCGCGCCATGTCGGCCAGCTCGCGCCCACTGATCCCTGCCAGACCGACATCGGTGAGCAGCAACTGAATACTGGCATCTTCCCGCAGATGATCGAGTGCCTGCTCGATGGTCTCGGCCAAGCTGCAGCGGTATCCGGCATCGGCCAGCACTTCTGCCACTGACAAGCGCACCGAGGCCATGTCCTCGACCACCAGCACATGTTCACCTGCCCCTTGCTGGTCGACTTGAAGGCTGCGCTGCTCGCAGGATGCCTGCCGGTTGCTGGCAGGCAACATCAGGATGACCTGAGTGCCCAGCCCCGGCACGCTGTGGATGGTCACGTGCCCGCCCGACTGGCGAGCGAAACCGTAGATGGTCGACAACCCCAGCCCGGTACCCTGCCCTACCGGCTTGGTGGTGAAAAACGGATCGAATACCTTTTCCAGCAGATCTGGCGCAATGCCACAGCCATCATCGCGTACCGTCACCGCAACATAAGGGCCATCCTGCAGGTTGGGGTCGCCGAGTGAGAAGGTCGCGGCCGTATTCACCCAGATATGCCCGCCCTTGGCCAAGGCGTCGCGGGCATTGATCACCAGGTTGAGCACCGCGCTTTCCAGCTGGATCGGGTCTACCAGCGCGATCGTCGGCTCACGGGACAGCTCCAGTTGCAGCACGATTCGCTCACCGATGGTGCGGTTGATCAGTTCCTCCAGCGAGCGCACCCGCTCGTTGATATCCACCGGACGCGTGTCCAGAGGCTGCTGCCGCGCGAAGGCGAGCAGCCGATGGGTCAGCGAGGCGGCGCTCATGGCAGAGCTCAGAGCCGCGTCGGCGTATGCAGGGACCTTTTCGAGACGGTTCTCTGCCACCCGTTTGCGAATCAGCTCAAGGCTGGTGATGATGCCGGTCAACAGGTTGTTGAAGTCATGGGCGATGCCGCCTGTCAGACTGCCCAGGGCATCCATCTTCTGCAGTTGCAGCAGTTGCGCCTCGGTCTGCTCGCGCTGGGCCGTTTCCCGCGCCAACTGGGTGTTGGCGTCCTCAAGGCGCGCCAGGTGCGAGCGCTCGCGGTGGCGATGTTCGGTGACGTCTTCTACGAACACCAGGCACAACCCAGGCGCGCGGTAGGGCGATAGCTGCCATTCGGTGTCCCTGGGCATGCCGCCCACGTGCATGCCCAACGTGCCACGCCAGCGCTGCCCCGCAAGCAGGTGCTGACGCAACTCGGCCATGGCGGTTTGCTGGTCATCGGCAAAGCATTCCTGCAGCGCCTCGGGGTTGCGGTTGTCCTGGGTCAACTGCTCGAAGGCATGGTTGCATTCATGCACCTTCAGCCCGGCATCAAGCACAGCGATCGGGGCTGAAACATTGGTGAAGATTTCCCGAAAACTGGCCTCGCTTTCCCGCAAGGCCCGCTCGGTGTCGCGTACCCGCAGCAGGGTCCGCAGGGTGGCCACCAGCACATCGGCGTCCACGGGGTGAACCAGATAGGCGTCGGCGCCTGCGTCGAGCCCGGTAATGATGTCACCCGTCTGGATCGACGCTGCCGACACGTGGATCACCGGCAGCAAGGCGGTCTCGGGCCTGGCACGCAGCAGGCGGACGATATCGAAGCCGCTCATGTCTGGCAGGTTGACGTCCAGGATCAGGGCATCGAAATGCTCGCTATCGATCAACGCCAGCCCCTCGCCACCGGTGCCGGCCTCCGTCACGATGTAATCATGCAATGCCAGGCGACGGCGCAGCGCATAACGTGTGGCGGCATTGTCGTCAACGATCAGCAGGCGGATGTCAGCGTTCATCAGCGCCCTCCTGGGCCAGCGCCATTGGCAGGATGACAAAGAACGACGATCCGCTGCCGGGTGTACTTTCCACCCCAACCTCGCCGCCCAGCAGCGCCGCAAAACGCTTGCACAGCGAAAGCCCCAGCCCCGTGCCACGCAGGCGCTTCTGCAGCGGCGAGTCAATCTGGGCGAAATCTTCAAACAAGCCACCTAGCAGCTCGGGCGCAATTCCGATACCCGTATCGCTCACGGCAAAACGCACCTGTTCGCTGCCCAGCAGCTGCGCGGACACGCGCACTTCGCCACGGGTGGTGAACTTCAGGGCGTTGGAAATGAAGTTGCGCAGGATCTGCGCCAGCTTCTTGTCATCGGTATACATCTTCGGCAGGCCCTGCGGCTCTTCGAAGATCAGGTCCACGCTCCCGGTGTCGACGATCGGGCGGAACATGCCGCGCAGGGCCGCGAACAGGTCGAGCATATCGAACCAGGCAGGCGATATGGTGATGCGGCCGGCTTCGATCTTGGCAAGGTCGAGCAGGTCGTCGACCATGTCGCCCAGCTCACGGGTTGCAGTGTTGATAAAAGCCACCTGCAACTGCTGCTCCTTGCTCAGCGGCCCGTCCACCTCGTCGGCGAGCAGGCTGGTGATGCTCAGGATCGAGCCCAACGGCGTGCGGAACTCGTGGCTCATGTAGGACAGGAAGCGGCTTTTCAGGTCCGAGGCCTGGCGCAGTTGCTCAGCCTGGATGTCCAGCTCGGCATACAGCGCCAGCACCCCCTGGTTGGTCTCCTCCAGTTCGGCGCGCAGCGCCTGGTTTTCCGCCTGCAACCGGGCGATGAGGTCGGCCTGCTCGACGCTGTTGTTGGATGATGATTCAGCCATGCACGGTCTCCAGGTCGATGACCAACACCGTCACGTCGTCCCGCCCACGGCAGAAATCGCGATGCAATACGGCAGCGATGACCGCCGGGTGGCGGTGAACAAGGCCCGGGTAGGTTTGCAGGTTCCAACGGGACTGCAGGCCGTCGCTGAACATGATCAACAGAGTTCCCTTCACGTGAGCGTAGTCGAACACCTGGCCCTTGCGGTATTGCCCGCCGACGATACCGGGGTGCGAGGCCAGGCCGCGCGGCCGTTCGGTGCCGACCAGGGTTGCGCCGATATTGCCGATGCCGATGAACGACAGGTGGTCACCCGTACCTTCGTACTGGGCAATGGCAACCGCACCGCCGCGGGTGCCGGCCATGGCATGGTGCAGTTCGCCAAGCAAGTGCTCCGGTGCGCTGAAGGGCGCCAGGGTAAAGGCCTGAACACCCGCCTTGGCCGCACGCTCGGCCTCCTCGCCATGGCCAAGCCCATCGATCAGCACGGCGCTGATACGCTGTTCGGCCAGCGTCACATGCCAGCTATCACCGCAGGCCGGGTCATCGTGCAGCGAATGCTGGGTCACGCCGATGCGTATGTCCCGGCCCGTATGGTCCTGACGGTAAAGGCGCGCCAGCACCACAGCGCCATGCGCGTCCGCATGCACATCGAATACCTGCGCCAGGCGGCTGACCGCCCCCAGCCCGATGCCCTGGGTACCTCCGGTGGAATAGCCATCGGCCAGGCAGTTAGCCAGGTCGAACCCTTGTGCACGGTCCACCGCCACCAGTTCCATACCCGGGTGGGCGCCATCCGCAAGCACGCGAAGATGCAATTCACCACGCTCGGCGTGTTTGAGTACATTGCTGGCAAGCTCGGTGGCGACAATGGCCGCCCGGCCGGCGTCGGCGGCATTGAAACCAAGCTGCTCGGCCAGCCTCTGGGCAACACGCCGGGCATGGCCGACCTGGCTGGCATCATCAAGGCGCAGGACCTGTGTCAAACTCGCTGCCAGGTTCAGGCCCATCGTGTGATCGTTACCCGGGTGCCTTGCCCGGGGGTGGTGTCCAGTTCAAATTCGTCTACCAGTCGGCGGGCGCCGGTCAAGCCCAGGCCAAGCCCCCCGCCCGATGTCCAGCCATCGGTGAGGGCCAGCTTGACGTCGGCGATACCCGGCCCCTCGTCACGAAACACCAGGCGCAGGCCAACCCGCCCGGTTTCTTCGATGACCGACCAGTCCATGTCACCGCCGCCGCCGTATACCACGGTGTTACGCGCCAGCTCACTCACAGCCGTGACCAGTTTGGTGAGGTCGACCAACCGCATGCCGCACTCGCTGGCGATCTTGCGTGCCAACTGACGGGCCAGCACCACGTCCTGCTCAATGCGCACCGGCTGGCTGCCGCTTTGGCGGATGCTCATGAGTGGCCTACCCGCTGGCGCAACAGGTGCATGCCGCGGTCCACATTCAGTGCAGTGCTTACGCCGGGCAAGGTCAGGCCGAGCTCCACGAGGGTGATGGCCACCGCGGGTTGCATACCGACCAGGACCGTCTCGGCATCCATGATCCGGGAAAGCCCGGAGATACTGGCGATCATGCGGCCGATGAACGAATCGACCATATCCAGCGCGGAAATATCGATCAGCACGCCACGGGCCGAGGTGTGGTCGATACGGTCGGTAAGGTCATCCTGCAGGCGCAGCGCCAGTTGGTCATGCATGTCGACCTGAATGGTTACCAGCAGGAATTCACCCATTTGCAGAATGGGAATACGCTCCATCGGCTCACACCTTCTCGCCAGTGCTGGTACCGAGACGCGAAAGCGCCAACTTCAAGGCATCCGCAAGGTTGGACTTGGTGGTCAGCGTGCCCAGGTCAAGGCCCAGGTGCACGATAGTCTGGGCGATCTGCGGGCGAACACCGCTGATGATGCAATCGGCACCCATCAGGCGGATGGCCGTCACGGTCTTGAGCAGGTGCTGGGCGACCAGGGTGTCGACAGTAGGCACGCCGGTGATATCGATGATGGCAATCTCGGAGCCGGTATCGACAATGCGCTGCAGCAGCGATTCCATTACTGTCTGGCTGCGTTGCGAGTCGAGTGTGCCGATCAACGGCAGGGCCAGTACACCCTCCCAGAGTTTGACCACCGGCGTGGATAGCTCAAGCAGCTCTTCCTGCTGGCGCTTGATGACGCCTTCGCGGTTTTTTTGATAGGTGCGAATGGTGTGCAGGCCGAGCGCATCGAGCAGTTGGGAGATTTCCCACAGTTGTTCGGCTAACAGCGCTGGCTGTTCGCGGTAATGGGCTTGCAGCAGTGTAAATAGCGGCCCCTTGAGGGCGAAGATGAAATAGGCAGTCTGGTGCGATTCGTGCCCAGCCTGCGCACGGCTGGCAGACAGTTTTTCGAGGAAACTACGCGTTTCTTCCCACTCTTCTACGCCGATCTGCGTACCCGCCTCCTTGCGCAGCCCGTCGATCAGCAGCTGCAGGAAGTCACGGGTTTCCTGGCGCAAGTCGTGTTCACGAATATTGCGTGTCGCGCCGTTGGCCTCCAGGGCGCTGAGCCACTGCGCCAACAACTGCGCCTGATTACCGGCGATTGCTTCCAAGGTACTGTTCTGCAGTGCTGCCATGTGCGGTTTGCTCCTGAAAAATGCCTGGCCGGCTCACCGATGTTCGTGCCGGCTTCGAAAATGACATCTACCGATGAAAATAGTTGTGGCACTGGTCAATAAATGATTGCGCCATCTTCTGTGTCGCTAACTGTAGGCCAAGTTCATGGGCTGCGTGGGCTGCACAGCCTTATCTTCCACCGGCGGGCATTCGGGAGTTCTATCAGGGCGAGTAGCGCTGGTCATGCCAACTGGATATACACCGAATAGCTCCCCAGCAAGACCCAGAAGCAGAGGAAAATCCAGGGCGTGCGCAGGGAAAACAGCAGTGATTTGCGGTGCCCCGCCTGAGAGGTTTCCGCCTCGCAGAACAACGGCGATTCGTCATAGGCCAGGCCCATCATCGGCTCGCTGCGCAGCAAGTGGCTCTGTTTCATCTGCCAGTGCTCGATAATCCGGAAGGCCGCACGGATGCCTGGCCAGGCATTCAACGTGCTGAGCACGCCGAGCAGTGCGAGAAAAGCCGGCACCATCAAGGTGAACATTTCGCCCCAGCTCTGGTTCAGGTTGCCCATCGATGACACGAACGCGATCACCAGAAACGACTGGGCAGCAAGATAAGCGTCAGTGCGGTTGGCCAGGATGGTGGTCTCGTACTGGATTTCGCGTCGATAGAAATCCAGCCGCTCTTTCGGCGTGCCGAACATCCTCGCATTGCTTTGGTCGATCTCGTGTTGCGGTGTGGTGGGCGTGATGATTCGAGGCACCTGGGTACTCCTTGATATCGTAAGCCCCACCCATGACAGTGCAAGACCAGTCAGCGATAGAGCTAGCCGCTTGGCAAAAATTCATTAGGACTGCGTGTACCATCCGCTCGTCGCGCTGACCGAGCATCCACTTCAACGCTGGCTTCGCGCACGTCTCGAACGGTAATGACCGTTCCCACCTGCAGGAGCTTCCACCATGAGCGACTACCCTACCCCTCCATTCCCGTCCCAACCGCAAAGCGTGCCGGGCTCACAACGCAAAATGGAACCGTATCCGGATTGTGGTGAGCAAACCTACACCGGCAACAACCGACTGGAAGGCAAAATCGCCTTGATCACCGGTGCCGACAGCGGCATTGGCCGGGCGGTAGCGATTGCCTATGCCCGCGAGGGCGCTGACGTTGCCATTTCCTATCTGAACGAGCACGAAGATGCGCAGGAAACGGCGCGTTGGGTCGAAGCCGCTGGCCGCCAATGCCTGCTGCTGCCCGGCGACCTGGCGCAGAAACAGCATTGCTATGACATCGTCGACAAGACCGTGGCGCAGTTCGGTCGTATCGATATCCTGGTCAATAACGCCGCGTTCCAGATGGCCCATGAAGGCCTGGACGAGATTGACGATGATGAATGGGTCAAGACCTTCGATACCAACATCACCGCCATTTTCCGCATTTGCCAGCGCGCGCTGCCCTCGATGCCAAAAGGTGGCTCGATCATCAACACCAGCTCGGTCAACTCCGACGACCCCTCACCCAGCCTGTTGGCGTATGCCGCCACCAAGGGGGCCATCGCCAATTTCACCGCAGGCCTGGCACAGTCACTGGGCAAGAAAGGCATTCGGGTCAACAGCGTCGCGCCCGGCCCTATCTGGACACCGCTGATCCCTGCCACCATGCCCGATGAAGCAGTCAGGAACTTCGGTTCCAGCTACCCGATGGGGCGGCCTGGGCAGCCCGTGGAGGTGGCTCCGATCTACGTCTTGCTGGGCTCTGACGAAGCCAGTTACATCTCGGGCTCGCGCTACGGGGTAACCGGTGGCAAACCGATCCTCTGATGGCATTAACGAGGCCAGCTGTTGCTGGTCTCAACGCTTCTTCTCGCCTTCGTGACGCGCCGTTTTCTGCGCGGTCGAGTCATGATCGGTCCCTGACGAGCCGTCCGGCCGATGTGCATCGTTATCGCGTTCCTCTTCACCCTGAGGTTTTGACGGCGCGTGCGGCCTGGGTCCCCCGTCTGTGTGCTTTTTCATGGCCTGCCCTCACCTTTTCTCTCTGATTGAAACAGCAGTTCGCAGCCCCGCTGGGTCTTCCCTACAGTGATTTCAACGCGGGCAACAAAGTTCAGCTCAAAGGCCAAAGCGCTGAAACAGGCCGACTCTGCACCAATCATCATCAAGGTTGAACCCTGCCAATGACGGCCACTCAACTTCTGGGAAGCCCGTGTTTATCCGCCCACGACGAGGTGCCGCCATGAATGCCATCGATCTGCTGATTCAAGACCATAAAGTGGTCAAGAAACTGCTGGAAGAACTCTCATCGACCACTGAACGTGCCGTAAAAAAACGCGCAGAACTGCTGCACCGCATTGAGCAGGAACTGCAAATCCACACTGCCTTGGAGGAGGAAATCCTCTACCCCGCGATCAAACAAGCCGGTGGTAAAGAGGAAGCCAAAATGTATTACGAGGCCAAGGAAGAACACCGGACAGTCGATTCCCTGGTGCTCCCTGACCTGCTTCATACGGATACCGGCACCCTTGAATTTGCCGGCCGGCTGAAAGTGATGAAGGAGCTGCTTGAGCACCACATCGAGGAAGAGGAAGGCGAGCTCTTCCCCACTGCCAAGAAGCTTCTCGGCAAAGACACTCTGGAAGAGCTGGGGCAGACCATGGAAATGCAGAAAAAGATGCGCAAAGCGGAGCTGCGCGCGGCCTGACGAAGCCATAACCTGCCAGCTTTCGCACCGCTGGCAGGTATCCATGGGCGCTCACGACCCCGGCAAAGCCCCGGTTTCTCTTGCTGGCCCGCCCATTCGTCAATCTTGCTGAAACCTCTCGCCCCGACGCCGGTCGCTAATGATGAGTGCACGAATGTATGGGAGCCCTCGTGAGCGAGAACTGCAAAGGTATTTCCGGTTGGCCCCGTGGCCTATGGCGCACATGGCGCAACAAGCCCTGCCCCAACGGGCTGCAGGAGCAGCTATGACCAAGACCCTGCCCACCCCCAGCTGCATTATCGACAAGGTGACCGCCGTGCACCGCCTGACGGTGCTCACCCTGAACGTGCACAAAGGCTTCACGCCGCTCAACCGCCGCTTCATCCTGCCGGAGCTGCGCGAGGCAGTGCGCGCCACCGGCGCCGATCTGGTGTTCCTGCAAGAGGTGCATGGCAGCCACCAACACCATGCCGAGCGCCACTCGGCCTGGCCGCAGACCCCGCAATACGAATTTCTCGCCGACAGCATGTGGCCGCAGTTCGCCTACGGGCGCAATGCGGCCTACCCCCATGGCGACCATGGCAACGCGCTGCTGTCCAAGTTCCCGATCCGCGCCTACGACAACTTGGACGTTTCGATCCAGGGCGACGAGGAGCGCGGCCTGCTGCACTGCCAGCTCGAAGTGCCGGGCCATGAACAGGTGCATGCGATCTGCGTACACCTGGGCCTGCGCGAAAACCATCGCCAGCGTCAGCTCGACCTGCTCATGGCATTGCTCGAGAGCCTGCCGCCGGAGGAGCCGGTCATCGTCGCCGGTGACTTCAACGACTGGCGCCTGAAAGCCGATGCGCGGCTTTCGGGGCACCTGATCGAAGCCTTCGGCAAACCGGCGCGCAGCTTTCCGGCCCGCCTGCCCCTGCTGCGCCTGGACCGTATTTACCTGCGCAACGCGCAAACCTGCAAGGCGCGGGTGTTGTCCAGCTACCCCTGGTCGCACCTTTCCGACCATGCCCCGCTGGTAGCCGAGGTGATGCTATGAAACGGTCCTGGAGCGACGGCAACCACGTCGAACTGCTGATCAATGGCGAGCAGTACTATCCACGCGTGTTCGAGGCCATCGCCCAGGCCCGCGAGGAAGTGCTCCTGGAAACCTTCATCATCTTCGATGACAAGGTCGGCCAGGCCTTGCGCCAGTCACTGATCGAGGCCGCCCAGCGTGGGGTGCGGGTCGAGGTGGCGGCAGATGGCTACGGCACTGCCGATCTACCCGACGATTTCATTTCGTCCATGACCGCGGCCGGCGTGCGTTTTCACTCGTTCGACCCGCAACCACGGCTGGCCGGCATGCGCACCAACCTGTTCCGCCGCCTGCACCGCAAGATCGTGGTGATCGACGGGCAGCGCGCGTTCATCGGCGGCATCAACTACAGCGCCGACCACCTCGGCGACTTTGGGCCACAGGCCAAGCAGGACTACGCGGTGGAAGTCGTCGGCCCCGTGGTTGCCCAGGTGCACGCATCCTGCAGCAGGATGCTCGCACCGGTATTGGATAGCGTGGGCCGGGTCGAGCCGGCCAACGCCTCTGCCGGCACGGCCAGCGCCGTGCTGGTGGAGCGCGACAACGGTCGCCATCGCAACGATATCGAGGTCTGTTACCTGCAAGCCTTTCGCGAGGCCAGGCAGCGCATCGTCGTTGCCAACGCCTACTTCTTTCCCGGCTATCGCCTGCTGCGCGAACTGCGCAACGCTGCCCGCCGCGGGGTCGAGGTGACCCTGATCCTCCAGGGGCAACCGGACATGCGCTGGGTACGCGCCCTGTCGCGCCTGCTTTACAACTACCTGCTGCGCGACGACGTGCGCATCCACGAGTATTGCAAGCGCCCGCTGCACGGCAAGGTGGCGTTGGTGGACGACGACTGGTCCACTGTCGGCTCAAGCAACCTTGACCCGCTGAGCCTGTCGTTCAACCTCGAAGCCAACCTGATCATCCGGGACCGCGCATTCAACCATGGCCTGTACGCTCACTTGAGCGAACTGAGCCAGGAGCATTGCAAGACCGTGACTCTGGAACGCGCGGTGCGTGGTTACTGGTGGCGTGCACCCTTGATCTTCCTGGGCTTCCACCTCACCCGCTATTTTCCGCGCATCGCCGGCTGGTTCCCTGCACACCGGCAACGCCTGCAGTCGCTGCAAGCAGGCAGCGAAATCCCGGTCGACTACCACGAGGGCCAAACCTGATGGCCAGTCCACGCTGGAAGACCTGGGGCAAACGCCTTCTGACCGTGTTGTTCCTGATACTGATCCCGATGCTGCTGTTCACCCTGGCGCGCAATCTGGACTGGAACGAAGTGCGCCAGTCGCTGCTGGCATATCGGCCCTCGACCTTGGCCCTCGGTCTGTTGCTTGCCCTGTGCAGCTACCTGGTGTTCGCCAGCTACGATTTGCTCGCCCGTGCCTACACCGGTCACCGCCTGCCGGCCCGCCAGGTGCTGCCGGTGGCATTCGTGTGCTATGCGTTCAACCTCAGCTTCACCACCTGGGTTGGCGGTGTGGCCCTGCGTTACCGACTCTACGGCAGGCTGGGGCTGGATACTGCGACCATCACCCGTATCCTTACCCTGGGCCTGCTGACCAACTGGATGGGCTATTTGCTGCTGGCCGGTACCGTGTTCGCGTTGGGGCTGGTGAAACTGCCGGAAAGCTGGGCGGTCGGTTCTGGCGGCCTGCGCCTGATCGGCATGCTGATGGTGGCAATAGCGGTGGCCTACCTGCTTGCCTGCGCGTTCGCCAAGCGGCGCACGTGGAACCTGCGGGGCCATGAAGTAACCCTGCCAAGCCTGCGCCTGGCGCTGTGCCAGGTGGCGCTGGGCGCAAGCAACTGGGCGTTGATGGCAGCGCTTATCCACCTGCTGCTGCCCCCTGAGTTGGTGTATCCCTCGGTGCTGGGCGTGTTGCTGATCAGTTGCGTGGCCGGCGTGGTGGCGCATATTCCCGCAGGCCTTGGCGTGCTGGAGACCGTGTTCCTCGCCCTGCTCCACGGCCAGATCGGCCAGGGCACCCTGGTCGCCGCGCTGCTGGGCTATCGCACGTTGTACTACCTGATACCGCTGCTGTTGGCAGTGGTCATCTACCTGGTCCTCGAGAAGCGTGCCAAGGCTTTGCGCCAACAGGCCGGGCTGGCTGCCGACAAGCGCTGATGGACCGTTTATGCCCATGCCGGGTTACGGCATGGGCATAAACGGTCCAGGAACTGTCCTAGCTCACGGTTCTCTGCTGTCGTCTTCAGACGCCACATCATCGGTCCATGGCTCGCCGTCCAGCGGCGCGGAGCGTGCCAGTTCGGCCTCGTCCAAGCCGATGCCGCCACCGATCTCGTGGGCCTCTACCTGGCGCAACGTCTCGTCCGCCGGGCCGCCCTCGGTCCCTGGCTCATAGGGATCACGGGCGCCGCTTTCATCCAGCAAGGTGTCCGGGCTCAAGTCGTCGAGGGAGACATTGTCCTCGTGCAAGCTGTCATTGAGGGTCTCACCGCCTGTCATGCCACTTTCAGCGACACGCCGGGGCGGGAATTCCTCGTTTACCTCGCGAGCCGGACGTTCGTCGCCGATACGGCCCTGGCGCTCATCACGGCGCTCGCTGAAATCCAGCTCGTGGACAGAGCCCATGCGGTCTTCGGTGTCGTCGATCTCAACCTGCGGTTTTGGGTCATCGGGTTTGGACATGAACGTTCTCCGTCTGTGGGCTTCATTCGGTCGACTCCCCTCGGGGGCAATGATTCAGAGTTTCTGGAAGAAAGCCCGCCCCGCGCACGTCCTGAATGGCTCGCACCGGCACCGCCCCTGCAAGTGCCTGGCACTGCGAATTCAGGTACACAGGCTGTCTCCCATTACCTGCTTTACCACAGCGCGCATCGCCTGGCGGTCATCCAGGCCGTGTTCGCGGGCCAGGGCATAAGCGTAGCGCTGGCGATCAGCACTGGTGCCGTCGTGCAGGATACGCCGGGCCTGCATGAATGAACGCTCGGCATCGGCGGTGTCGGCCGGGCATTGCACTTGTAGCTGCGTCAGCCAGCCTTCAGCGCTCACCGGCTGTTGATCGTGCACGCCGATGAAGGTGGCCAGCCGGCCATGACGCATGGCCCGCCAGTAGTTTTCCTGGGTCACCCAGCGCATCTCGCGGCGGGTGGCGCCATCGTGCCGGTCCAGCGCATGCTCGACCAGATGGCGAAACAGACCGGCGACGGCCAAGGCATCCTCCAGCCGCGGACAACCATCGCAGATGCGCAACTCCACCGTGGGAAACCGCCGCGACGGCCGGATCGCCCACCAGAAGTCGCCGTCCTCGGCCAGGCTGCCGGTACGTTGCAACAGCGCCCGATAGCGCGTGTAGGCGCTCCAGTCCGGCAGCGATTCGGGCAGCCCCATGTGCGGCCATTCCCCGCACATCACACGTCGATAGCTCATGTATCCGGTGTCCTGGCCACCCCAGTACGGGGACGATGTGCAGAGCGACAACAGCAAGGGCAGCCAGTACAGCACCCGGTTGACCACCTGCATGCGGTCAACGCCTGCCGGCACCCCAACATGCACGTGCAAGCCGTTCAAAAGGCTGCGTCGGGCCACGAACCGGTAGTCGTCGAACAACTGGCGATAGTGCGGGGTAGCACGCGGACGCTGTCGTAGCCACTGCGCGCTGGGATGGCTTGCTGCGCAATACAGGCCGGCCCCCTCGACGGCCAGCGCCTGGCTCAAGCGCTGGCGCTGATCGACAAAGAACTTGCGGGCCTGGTGCAACGTGTCGAACACCGGCGAGGCGAGCTCGACCTGGCAGTGGAACATTTCTTCAGCGAACCAGGGGCCCAGCACGTCTTGGCAACAGCGGGCCACGGCCCGTGAGGGCGCGGCCAAGACCCGACCTGTGGCCAGGTCCACCAGCAGGTATTCTTCCTCGATGCCGAACGTGCAAGGCCGCGCCATGGCGGCATCAGCCGCTTCGAGTGACGGTCAGGGCCACGGCGGCGATACGCTCGACCTGTTCGTACCCGGGTTCGAGCAACTGCTCGCCGAACACGTCCGGGTCCAGCTCCCGATAAGACCAGCTGAGTGCCGGCCCGGCCAGGCTTGGGCGAACGGTGTCGAGCAGCGCGTCGCGTCCCTTGACGATCGCGACGCCGGTATACAGCAGCAACGTGCCCCCGGCGGACAAGCGCTCACAGGCTTGCTCGACGATGCGCAGCGACAGTTCGGCACCCAGCGCGCCGCCGCCATGGCGATAGGCGCGCTGCCCGGCATCGAGCATGTAGGGAGGGTTGGCGACGATCAAGTCGAACGTGCCGGCGACGTCGTCGAGCAGGTTGCTGGGCTGCACCGAAACATTGGCCACACCGGCCAGCGCGGCATTGACGGCGGTATGACGCAAGGCCAAGGGGTTGATGTCCACCGCGCTGACCTGCGCGTGCGGCGCGGCACGTGCGATCAGTAGCGCGCCGACACCACTGCCGCAGCCAATGTCGACGGCATGCTGCACGCGCCGGGTCCTGTTGCGCAGATGATCCTTGATCACCTGAGCGAATCGATAGCTGTCCGGGCCGAAGAACACCGCGTCGCGGCTATCGGTCGGCCAGGCGGAGTGGACCAGCAGCAGATCGTCCAGGCTGGACCAGCGTACCCTGCTGCGCCACAGCGGCCCCTGCGCTTCCAGCAGGCTGGCAGCACGCAGTTGCTCGAGTTCGTCGGTGCTGAGCAGCGACGCGGCGAACGGTCGGCTCCAGCCGAACACATCACGCAAGCTGCTGGCTGGGCAAACATCGGCGCGGGCATTGACACGGGCGTGCGTTGCCGGGGTCACGCAGGTAAAACGGTAACCGTCGGCAAGCAGGCGCCGCCCAAGTTGCAGCAGGGCCTGGTCGGCACGCGTCTGGTCCTGGTCGAGCACCATCAGTTGGGCCCTCCGTGCATCAGTCCGGTGGCCTGGATAAACGCGCGAGTGGCGCGCAGGCCCTGGGGGGTGGAATGCCGATTACCCGCCAATGCCTTTATCAGCGCAGCCATGTCTGCTACCTGCGGCCCGATGAGCGGCTCATCCTCCAGTTGCAAGGCGTGCTCCCACTGCCCAGGCGGTACCCGACGCGTCGTGGTGCCTTGCCAGGTTCCTGCGATCCAGTCGTGCCAGAGCTGCTTTTCATAGGCGTCGAACACACCGAACATGGCGGCAACCGGGCCATCGATCAACGACCAGAAACGGCTTTGCCTGGGATCGCTGTGGCGCTTGACCCAACCCTGTTCCTGCAAAGCTTGCAGGAAGCCGGGCATCGCATCGGGTTCGGCGAGCCACTGATTGATGGTCCGCCCTTGCAGACGACAGCGGTCGGAATGCATGCACTGCCCATAGATACGCTTGCGTTCCAGCGCAGCGAGCAACTCGGCTTGCAAGTCGAACGAGGCGACCAGCGACGGGGTGTCGATGCCCAGGTCATTGAGCCGGTAGCCGTGCCTGACACGCTCGTAGAACGCGGGCGGCTGATCCCGGGCAAGGGCCGTAAAGCTCTCCAGGGCGCGCCGTGCGTGACCGCTGGCGGCGTTATCGATGGTTACATGCAGCTGGAAGTAATGGGCGTCGATACCCAGTTCGGCCAACTCATGGGTGGTGATCAGCAGGTGCAGGGGTGGCTGTTCGTAGCCCAGGTTATAACCGATCACCTCCGGCAGGAAACTTTCGCACAGCTGTCCCAAGGCCAGCTGCACTGCGCCTTGCAGATAACGTTCGGGGGGCAGCGGGGGTCCTTGCAGGCAGCCGAGGCGACTGAGCAGGCGCTGGTAGATCAACACATGGTTGCAGTGCGGGTCGCCGTCACCCAGTTCTTCGAGGTAGGTGCGGATCAACCCGTGAAAGCGCGGGTCTTGCCAATGCCACAGCGTACCGTGCAGCCATGCGCCATCCACCGCCTTGGTCGGCGCGATCTGCTGCAGGAACCACAAGGCATGGGCTCGGTTGCCGAAATAGCGGCGTGGAGCGCCCTCACGCCGTTGTGCCAGGTACGCCGCATGTTCACTGGCAACCCCGTCTGCATGGGCGCTCGCCCATCGCGGCAACTGGGCTGGATCGTCCGGCATGTCGTCTGCAAGGGTGCGGACGTAGCGCAACTGCCCCTCCAGCCAGGCCTTGGCCGTGGGGTCGCGGCCGTCGAGCATCAGCCGATAGCGATGCTCCAGCCCATCGGGCACCTTGTCGGTCGCCGCACCACTCTTCGTCATCGCCACAAGGGTTCTCGTTGTTTTTCAAAAAGACTTACCCCTGACGAGTCCAATCCACCTTGAAGGATTCGTTTTGATTTCGACGCAGCAGATGAGCGGTGCGACGAGACGCCCGGCACCCTCACACCGCCGCTTCAAGTCAGCGCTGGACGGGGCGTGTGCCTGATGAACCGGAAGCCTTGTGACCCAGTGGGTTCAGCGCTCGAAGTGCCGGGATCACCAGCGTAAGAAGCGTGGCCCCAGCGCCGCCCCGACGGCGGTCGGCACCAGCAACCCCAGTACGTACCACAGCCCCCAGAACGGCATAGCCATCTCCGGGCAATGCAGGCAATAAGCCAGAGTGGCCGTGCCACCTGCAAGCAAGCCGCCCGCAGCACCGGCCTGTCGCAGGCGGGTGGGTGCCAGGCCGCGTATCGCCCAGAACACCGCAATGAAGGTGGGTACCGAGAGCAAGGCGATGTTCAGCGGGCAGGTGCGCCAGGTGCGCCCGAACAGCAGGTCCGCCCGGGCTTCCACCGGCGCGCCCAGCAGGCTCACCGCCGCGCCCAGCCAGACGAGCAGCAGCGGCAGCCCCAAAAGCCCCCACAGC
>NZ_JENB01000003.1 GCF_000708715.2 Pseudomonas putida W15Oct28
CCCCCCGTGTCAGCCTACCTGTCGCCTCTATTGATTGACTCAATCTTCCAAGGGGGCGAAGGTGCAAGGTAATGAAAAAGCGTTATGACTCTGAATTCAGAGACTGGGCTGTTCAGCAAATGATGCCGCCTCTGAACCGTTCTGTGGCGGAGCTTGCCGTTGCAATCGGCGTTACTCCGCAGTCCCTGCGAAACTGGAGACAAATGGCTAGAGAGAAAGGGTTGATCGTCCCTGGTAACAACAAGACCAGCGATCAATGGTCCAGCGCCGACAAATTCAATACTGTCATGGAGACAGCTCCCTTGAGTGAGATCGAGCTCTCTCAGTATTGCCGTATGAAAGGGATATTCCCTGAGCAGATCCAGCAATGGCGTTTGGCTTGCCAAAACGCCAACGANCCCTTGAGTGAGATCGAGCTCTCTCAGTATTGCCGTATGAAAGGGATATTCCCTGAGCAGATCCAGCAATGGCGTTTGGCTTGCCAAAACGCCAACGAGGTAGCTGAGCCCCAACCTTGTGCCAAGAAAACTGCAGAACAAAGGCGCATCAAGGAACTAGAACGTCAGTTGTCGAAGTCTGATGCTGGTCGCAAAGAGGCGGAGGCTTTACTGGAACTGCGAAAAAAAGCCAATGCGATCTGGGGCAAGGACAAGGAAGACTGATCAGTTCCTCAGATCGCATGCAGGCACTAGGTTTGATAGCCGAAGCTGTCGAAGCGGGGGCAAGAAAATCCCATGCGTGCCGCGAGCTAGGGCTGTGCCTTCGAACGATCCAGCGCTGGCGCCATAGCAACGGTGATAGGCGTCAGACAGTTCAACGCGAGGCACCACCGAACAAGCTAAGTGTGGCGGAGCGACAGGCAGTATTAGCGGCTGCAAATCAGCCAGGTTATGCCAGCCTGACACCGCATCAGATCGTGCCCAAGTTAGCAGATGAAGGTATTTATCTGGCATCGGAATCGACTTTCTATCGAGTGCTCAAAGAGGCGAATCAAAATGTGCGCCGAGGCCGGGCTAAAGCCCCGAAACGCCGAATCTTGACTACGCATCGAGCGGATGGCCCAAACCAGGTGTGGTGCTGGGACATCACATGGTTGCCAACCACGATCAAGGGGCGTTTCTACTACTGGTACATGGTCAAAGACATCTACAGCCGCAAGCTTGTAGTTAACGAAGTCCATGAATCCGAATGTGCTGAGAACGCCTGTGTGCTGCTTGAGAAAGGGTGTTTGCGTGAGCGAACAGCGGGTCGCCCTTTGGTACTGCACTCTGACAACGGCCTTGTGATGAGGGGCTCACTGTTACGCGAACAAATGGTTTCGCTGGGTGTTAAGCCTTCGTTCAGTCGTCCGCGGGTGAGCAATGATAATGCTTATGCGGAAACACTCTTCCGCACTGCGAAGTACTGCCCACTGTGGCCAGATCGTCCGTTCGACAGCCTTATGGAAGCGAGACTCTGGGTGCAGAAATTTGTCGAGTGGTACAACGAAGAGCACCGGCACAGTGCCCTGCGATACGTCACGCCCAACGAGCGTCACGAAGGCAGAGCGACCGCGTTGCTACAGGCGCGAGCGGCATTGTATTCGTCTGCCAAAGCAGCTAATCCGACACGCTGGAGCGGCCAGACGCGAAATTGGCGACTTGCAGATGCTGTTTACTTGAATCCGGAGCGCCCGGAAGCTGGCGTTGCCATAGCTAGCTGAAGTTAAGGCGACAGGTACATTGACACGCACCGCGTTTGACAAAAAGTGACNCTTGCAGATGCTGTTTACTTGAATCCGGAGCGCCCGGAAGCTGGCGTTGCCATAGCTAGCTGAAGTTAAGGCGACAGGTACATTGACACGCACCGCGTTTGACAAAAAGTGACTCGCTGTAAGAGCGAAAAGGTGAGTATGCGTCGCCATCGCAAACGGACTGTTCTCCGTTTCAATACCGCCGCAGCAGCTCTTGATCTGGGATGTTGGCTTTAACACAGTGTAGACATTCGTTCGCGCAGGTGGCGCTGAGTCACCTTTCCGCCCTTCCGGCGGGTTACTTTGGTCTTGGCCAAAGTAACCAAAGCCGTCCGCTCCCATCATCCGGCCCCTGCGCTGCGCTCCGGGGCGTCGCCTGAACTATCGCGCGCTTAGAAGCAAAAGCCGAAGCAAGAGCAAGGGCGATAACGCTGGAACCTTTGTGGTGTGGTTTAACTCAATGCCCCGCTGATGCAGGCCCTGCCTTGGCAGTGAACGGCGGCTTGGCAAACCACACCAGCAGGATCAACCCGGCAAACACCCAGGTCATCAGGGTGAAGTAATCCACCGTCGACATCATGTAAGCCTGCCCGTTGAGTATCTGCTCCAGCTGCGCATAACTCTGCGGGCTGGCCCCGCCCAACTGCTCAAGCGTATGCCGCGTCGCCGGGTCGAACTGGCTGATGTTCTCGCTGAGATAAGCATGATGCTGGTCCGCCCGGCGAATCCAGATCCACGTCGTCAAAGACGCCGCAAAACTCCCGCCCAAGGTACGCAGGAAGGTTGCAAGCCCCGACCCATCGGCAATCTGGTGCGGTGGCAGGTCGGACAGCAGGATGCTCAAGGTCGGCATGAAGAACAACGCCACGCCAATGCCCATGAACAACTGCACCAGGGCCACATGCTGGAAGTCCACCTCGCTGGTGAACCCGGCACGCATGTAGCAACTGGTACCAATGGCCAGAAACGCCAGCCCCGCCAGCAAACGCAGGTCGAACCGGTGTGCATACTTGCCCACGAACGGCGACATGATCACCGGCAGCAAGCCGATCGGCGCCACCGCCAGGCCCGCCCAGGTCGCGGTATAGCCCATCTGCGTCTGCAACCATTGCGGCAGGATCAGGTTGATGCCAAAGAAGCCCGCATACCCCCCGACCAGCACAATGGTGCCGACACGGAAATTGCGGTGCACGAACAGGCGCAGGTTGACCACCGGGTGGCGGTCGGTCAGTTCCCAGATCACGAACACCGCCAGGAACACCACCGAAATCAGGCTGCCGATTATGATGAACGACGACTCGAACCAGTCCAGGTCGTTGCCTTTGTCGAGCACCACCTGCAAAGCCCCGACACCGACGATCAGCGTCAGCAAGCCGATGTAGTCCATCGGCTGGCGGCTGGTGACCACCGGCCGGGTGCGCATCTGCTGGCGCACCACGGCGGCGGCGAACAGGCCGATGGGCACGTTGATGAAGAAGATCCACGGCCAGCTGTAGCTGTCGGTGATCCAGCCCCCCAGGATCGGCCCGGCAATCGGCGCCACCACCGTGACCATCGCCAGCAGCGCCAGGGCCATCCCCCGTTTGGCCGGGGGGTAGACAGCAATCAGCAAGGTCTGGGTCATCGGGTACAACGGCCCGGCGACCACGCCCTGCAATATCCGGAAGCCGACCAGTTCGGGCATCGATTGGGCGATCCCGCACAGGAACGAGGCCAGCACGAACAACAGCGTCGCCCAGATGAACAGTTTCACTTCGCCAAACCGCCGGCTGAGCCAGCCAGTCAACGGCAAGGCGATGGCATTGCTCACCGCGAACGAGGTAATGACCCAGGTGCCCTGCTCGTAACTCACCCCCAGGTTGCCGGAAATGGTCGGCAACGCCACGTTGGCGATGGTGGTGTCGAGCACCTGCATGAACGTCGCCAGCGACAGCCCGATGGTGGTCAGCAGCAGGCTCGGCGGCGTGAACTGGGCAGCGGCGTTGTTGCTCATCGCTGGGCCGTCTTGCCGGTTGCACTGTTGTCGTGGATCAACCGGGCGATCAGGTTGTCGGCCTCGACCAGCTGCCGGTCATACACCTGGGTGGTGTAGCTGGCCTGCTGTGGGGGCTGCTGGGCCAAGGCCGGGCCGCTCTGGTCATGCAGGTCGACTTCCACCACGGTGGACAGGCCAATGCGCAGTGGGTGGTCCTTGAGCTGGTCGGGGCTCAGGTGAATACGCACGGGGACGCGCTGGACAATCTTGATCCAGTTGCCGGTGGCGTTCTGTGCCGGCAGCAGGGCGAAGGCACTGCCGGTACCGGCGCCAAGGCTGTCGACCGTGCCGCTGTACTTGACCTCGCTGCCGTACAGGTCGGCGCTGATCTGCACCGGCTGGCCGATGCGCATTTCACGCAGCTGGGTTTCCTTGAAGTTGGCGTCGATCCACACCTGGTCCAGCGGGATCACCGCCATGGTCGCGGTGCCTGGCTGCAGGCGCTGGCCCAGTTGCACAGTGCGCTTGGCAACGTAACCGGTAACCGGTGCCACCAGCGTGGTACGGGCATGGTCGAGATAGGCCTGGCGCAGGTCGGCAGCGGCGGCCATTACCTCGGGGTGCGAGGAAACCACGGTGTCGTCGACCAGCGCGCTGCTGGTGCTGAGCTGCTGACGTGCGCTGTTGACAGCGGCCAGGGCGACACTCAGGTCATCGCGGGCGTGGGACAGCTCTTCTGCAGCAATCGCCCCGCTATCGGCCAGCACCTTGCGCCGGTTGAAGTCCTGCTGGGCTTTGCGCAGTTCGGCCTGGCGAGTTTCCAGCTGGGCCTTGAGCGAGTCGACATTGCTGTACAGCCCGCGCACCTGGCGCACGCTGCGTGCCAGCTTGGCTTCGGCAGACTGCAAGGCCACCTCGCTGTCGGCCGGGTCGAATTGCAGCAACACCTGGCCGGCATGGACCAGGTCGCCGTCATCGGCACCAATGCTGGTGACGGTGCCGGTGACCAGCGGGGTGATCTCCACCACGTTGCCGTTGACGTAGGCATCGTCGGTGCTTTCGTGCCAACGCCCCACCAGGCTGTACCAGGCCCAGGTGCAGGCACCGCCAAGTATCAGCAACAGCAGCAGGCCAAGCAGCCAGGCCTTGCGCTTGCGCGACGGCTCGGGCGCGACGGAGGGAGTCGGGGTATCTGCGGGAGTGGCCATGACAATACCTTGGATAATTCGTGACAGGGTTCAACGGTCGCCAAAGCGGCGGATCGTCAACGGGTCGCCGGCACCGAGCAAAACCTTGGCCAGCAAGCCTTCCAGGGCCTTGAGCTCTTCGGGCGCCAGCACGCCGCACAACTCGTTCATGGCGGCAGCGCCAATTTCCGGGAGGCGGTCGGCCAGGCGCTGGCCATCGGCGGTGAGTCGGCGCAGCGGTTGCGCACAATCAGCTCCTTCTGCTCGAGCCGGTCGAGCATGCGGGTCATCGAACCGCTGTCCAGGCCCAGGTAGCGGCACAGCTCGGCCGGGGTATCCACCTGGTACTGGGTGACGATGATCAGCACCTTGAACTGCGCGGCAGTGACGCCCTCAGATTCGAGGTGCCAATCGAGAATGCGGTCCTTCAGGATCGCCGCCCGGCCAAGCAGCATGCCGATGGCGCAGGTCTGGAAGTTTTCGGGGGAGAAATGGGCCATCGGAGGCTGCTCGGGCAATTGTGTGAAAATATTACTGCCTAGGCAGTGAATGTCAAAGCTTTGATTAGCTGGCTATGTAAAATTTCATTATTTGGCGCTTCCGGCACCGACCATGCGCGCCTTCGGATGCTTGCCGAGATCCCTGTGGGAGCGGCCTTGTGTCGCGATAGGGCTGCGCAGCAGCCCCAGAATTTGAGCCATAGCGAAGATCGCCGGGGGCTGCTGCGCAGCCCTATCGCGACACAAGGCCGCTCCCACAGGGCTATTGCCGTGTTTGCAGGCCAAGCGCCTGCACCGCCCCGCAGGCGATGGCCATGCCCACCAGCTCAGCCAGGCTGCCCGCCTGCAGCCGCTTCATCACCCGCCCCCGGTACAGGTCCACGGTCTTCACACTGACGCCCAGCCGCTCGGCAATTTCGCGGTTGTTCAACCCCTGGGCCAACGGCACGAAAACGTCACGTTCACGCGGCGTGAGGCCGTCGATGCGCGCCTGCACCAAGGCCAGCGCCTGGTCGCCCTGCCGCGCCCGCCCGGCGTGCTCCAGCGCCGCCTGCACGCTGTCGAGCAGCAACTGGTCGTTGTAGGGCTTTTCGATGAAATCGCAGGCGCCAGCCTTGAATGCCCGCACCACGATCGGCACATCGGCATGGCCGCTGACGAAGATCACCGGCAGCGCCAGGCCGCGCTCGCGCATTGCCTGCTGCACCGCCAACCCGCCCAGCCCCGGCATACGCACATCCAGCAGCACGCAGGCGGGGCCATCGTCGACGCAGGCGTCGAGAAACGCTTGCCCGCTGGCGAACGGCAAGGCCTGCAGGCCCACCGACTGCAGCAGCCAAACCGTCGAGTCGCGCATACCCTGGTCGTCATCGACCACATACACTTTCGCTTGCACCACCGCCCCCCTTTATCCCCTGCTGACTGCCAGCCGGCAGCACAGTACCAAACCGCCGTTGTCACCCGCTCGCGCCCACAGGCTGCCGCCAAAGCCTTCGATCAGGCTGCGGCTCATGCTCAAACCCAGGCCCAGGCCGTCGGCCTTGCTGGTGGTGAACGGCGTGAAGATTTCATCCAGGCGCTCGGGCGCTACACCCGGGCCCTGGTCGGCCACCTCGACCCGCACACCATCGCCGTCCCGCGCGGCGCCGAGCAGGATACGTGACGGCTGGTCGCCGTGCAGCTCGCGGTTGGCATCGATGGCATTGCGCAACAGGTTGAGCAGCACCTGTTCCAGCAATACCCGGTCGGCATACACCGAAGGCAGTTGCGCACTCACGCGCAGTTCGACCAGCACCTGGTCGCGCGCGGCCTCCCAGGCGCACAGCCGCATGGCTTCGCCGGCCACTTCGGCCACGTCCAGCGCCTGCAGGCGCCGTGGCCCTTTGCGCAGGAAGGCGCGCAGGCGGCGGATCACTTCGGCGGCGTGGGTGGCCTGCTCGCTGATACGCAGCAGGCCCTGCCCTACCCGCTCGCGGGCCTGTGGATCACGCTCCAGGCCCTGCAGGTAACGCTGACTGGCGTTGGCGTAGTTGACCACCGCAGCCAGTGGCTGGTTGATTTCGTGGGCGATGCCCGAAGCCAGCTCACCCAAGGTGGCCAACCGGGCACTGTGCGCCAGGCTTTCCTGGGCTTCGATGCGCAAGGTGATGTCGCGGGATACGCTGACCACCTCCACCACCGCGCCGGTGTAGGTTTCGCGGATGGCCCGGCTGGCGATTTCAAACCAGCGATAGCCGCCAGAGGCCTGGCGCACCCGGCAGGTCATGGTGTGATAGCCATCCTCGTCCAGGGCAGCGGCCGCCTGGCGCAGCACCTGGCGGCGCTCACGCGGGTGCAGCAAGGTATGCACGGCCATGCCACGCAGTTGCTCGGGCCACAGGCCGAGCAAGCGAAACGCTGCCGGCGAGGCATCCAGGAAACGGCCATCCGGGCTGTGCCGGGAGATCAGGTCGGTGGTGTTTTCGATGATCAGCCGGTACAAGCGCCGGGCGCGGCTGGCTTCGCGTGCGCCATGGCGTTCTTCGCTGGCGTCGCGACAGCGCCCGAGTACCTGCTGGCCCTGGTCATCCGGAATGAAAGTCCACAGCACGGTGCGCTCCCCCACCTGCACCTCGACATCGGCAATCGCCCGATGCTGGCGCAGGCAGGCACGTACCAGGGCAGCGCTGTTGGCCGGCAGCCAGCTGGCCAGCGCCGGGCCTTCGTCCACCCAACCTTGCAGCGCCGGGTTGAGCGCCAGTGGCCTGGCGTCGGCCGCCAGCAAAAGGCTGGGTTGCGGGTCCTTGGCAAGCCAGGGGTAAGCAGTCTGGTTCACAGTAGGCGGCTCATTGTTATAGTAGTTTTACTATATTGCTATAGTCGATATTCCTACTACCATAGCGACTCGCGTAAAACTGCGACAGAGGGAGCGGCCCACCGTCCGCCTCTTTGCACCCTGAACAGAGCTAACAATCAGCCATCGGGGGCCAAGCGCACTAGCTGCGCCTGCCTCCCTTACAGGATTACCGCATGTCGATCTATGCCCAGGGCCTGATGCCCGCTGCCGTCAACCATGTCGCCCTCACCCCGCTGAGTTTCATCGAACGCACCGCTGCCGTTTACGGCAAATACCCGGCGGTGATCCACGGTGCCATCCGCCGCAACTGGCAAGAAACCTACCAACGCTGCCGACGCCTGGCCAGCGCCCTTGCAGGCCGTGGCATCGGCCGTGGCGACACGGTGGCGGTCATGCTGCCCAACACCCCGGCGATGCTCGAAGCGCACTTCGGCGTGCCCATGACCGGCGCCGTACTCAATACCCTGAACGTGCGCCTGGACGCCGAGGCCATCGCTTTCATGCTGCAGCATGGTGAAGCCAAGGTGCTGATTACCGACCGCGAGTTCCATGCTGTGATCGAAGCCGTCCTGGCGTTGCTCGAACACCCGCCCCTGGTGGTGGATGTGGATGACCCGGAGTACGGCGAAGGCCGTGCGGTCAGCGCGCTGGACTATGAAGCCTTGCTCGCCGAAGGCGACCCGGAATTTGCCTGGGAATGGCCGGATGACGAATGGCAGGCCATTTCGCTCAACTACACCTCCGGTACCACCGGCAACCCCAAGGGTGTGGTCTATCACCACCGCGGCGCCTACCTGAACGCCATTGGCAACCAGATGACCTGGGCCATGGGCCACCGCCCGGTGTACCTGTGGACCTTGCCCATGTTCCACTGCAACGGCTGGTGCTACCCCTGGACCATCACCGCCCTGGCCGGCACCCACGTGTTCCTGCGCCGGGTCGACCCACAGAAGATCCTGAACCTGATCCGCGAACACCGGGTCACCCACCTGTGCGGCGCCCCGATCGTGCTCAACGCCCTGGTCAACATGCCCGAGGCAGCCAAAGCCGCCATCGAGCACCCGGTACAGGCCATGGTCGCCGGCGCCGCGCCACCGGCCAAGATCATTGGCGCCGTGGAAGAGATGGGCATCCACGTCACCCACACTTACGGCCTGACGGAAGTCTACGGCCCGGTGACCGTGTGTGCCTGGCATGACGAATGGGACGAACTTTCGCTGGAAGCGCGTGCCCGGATCAAGTCACGCCAGGGCGTGCGCTACCCGACCCTGGACGGGCTGATGGTGGCCGACCCACAGACACTCGAGCCGGTGGCACGCGATGGCAACACGCTGGGCGAGATCTTCATGCGCGGCAACACCGTGATGAAGGGCTACCTGAAAAACCCCGAAGCCACCGCCGAAGCGTTCCGTGGCGGCTGGTTCCACACCGGTGACCTGGCCGTGTGGCATGCCGACGGCTATGTCGAGATCAAGGACCGGCTCAAGGACATCATCATTTCCGGTGGCGAGAACATCTCCACCATTGAAGTCGAGGACGCCCTGTACAAACACCCGGCAGTGCTTGAAGCCGCCGTGGTGGCGCGCCCGGATGAAAAATGGGGTGAAACCCCGTGCGCGTTCATTGCCCTGAAGCCAGGCCGGGAAGATACCCGCGAAGCCGACATCACCAGCTGGTGCCGCGAGCACCTGGCCGGGTTCAAGGTGCCGAAGACCGTGGTGTTTGGTGAATTGCCCAAGACCTCCACCGGCAAGATCCAGAAGTACGTGCTGCGCGACCGGGCCAAAGCCCTCTGAACCCGTAACGGCCCTTTCGCGGGCACGCCCGCTCCCACAGGGACAGCACCCACCTCCAAACCTGTGCTTCTCCTGTGGGAGCGGGCCTGCCCGCGAAGAGGCGCACCCAGATTTGCACCATTACAAGAGCTGCCGATGACCACCTATTCCGCCCCCCTGCGCGACATGCGCTTCGTCCTGCATGACGTGTTCAACGCCCCGGCCCTGTGGGCCCGTCTGCCCGCCTTGGCCGAGCGCATCGATGCCGACATCGCCGACGCCATCCTGGAAGAAGCCGCCAAAGTCACCGGCCAGCTGATCGCCCCGCTCAGCCGTAACGGCGACGAGCAAGGTGTGCGCTTCGACGCCGGCCAGGTCACCACGCCAGACGGTTTTCGCCAAGCCTGGCAGACCTACCGCGAAGGCGGCTGGGTCGGCCTGGGCGGCAACCCGGCATTTGGCGGCATGGGCATGCCGAAAATGCTTGGGGTGCTGTTCGAAGAAATGCTCTACGCCGCCGACTGCAGCTTCAGCCTGTATTCGGCCTTGAGCGCCGGCAGCTGCCTGGCAATCGATGCCCACGCCAGCGAAACGCTCAAGGCAACTTACTTGCCGCCCCTGTACGAAGGCCGCTGGGCCGGCACCATGTGCCTGACCGAGCCCCACGCCGGCACCGACCTGGGGCTGATCCGCAGCCGCGCCGAACCCCAGGCCGACGGCAGCTATCGCATCAGCGGCAGCAAGATTTTCATCACCGGCGGCGAACAGGACCTGACCGAGAACATCATCCACCTGGTGCTGGCCAAGCTGCCGGATGCGCCCGCCGGCGCCAAAGGCATCTCGCTGTTCCTTGTGCCGAAATACCGGGTCGAGGCCGATGGCCGACTGGGCGCGCGCAACGCCGCCCACTGCGGCTCGATCGAGCACAAGATGGGCATCAAGGCTTCGGCCACCTGCGTGATGAACTTCGACGCTGCCGAGGGTTACCTGGTGGGCGAGCCGAACAAGGGCCTGGCGGCCATGTTCACCATGATGAACTACGAGCGCCTGTCCATCGGCATCCAGGGCATCGGTTGTGCCGAAGCGTCCTACCAGAGCGCCGCCCGTTACGCCAACGAGCGCCTGCAAAGCCGTGCCGCCACTGGCCCACAGGCGCAGGACAAGGCTGCCGACCCGATCATCCACCATGGTGATGTACGGCGCATGCTGCTGACCATGCGCACCCTCACCGAAGGTGGCCGGGCGTTTGCCGCCTACGTCGGCCAGCAACTGGACCTGGCGCGTTACGCCGAAGACGCCGGTGAACGTGAGCATGCCCAGCGCCTGGTGGCGCTATTGACGCCAGTGGCCAAGGCCTTTTTCACCGACAACGGTCTGGAAAGCTGCGTGCTCGGCCAGCAGGTATACGGTGGCCATGGTTACATCCGCGAATGGGGGCAGGAGCAGCGGGTGCGCGATGTGCGCATCGCGCAGATCTATGAAGGTACCAACGGTATCCAGGCGCTCGACCTGCTGGGGCGCAAGGTGCTGGGTGACGGTGGCCAGGCACTGGCCAGCTTTGCCGCTGAAGTACGTGCTTTCAGTGTTGATGCACCGCTGCACCGCGAGGCCTTGCAGGCGAGCCTGGCGCGGCTGGAGGCGACCAGCGCCTGGCTGCGGGCACGGGCAGGCGAAGATGCCAACCTGGTCAGTGCGGTAGCGGTGGAATACCTGCAGCTGTTCGGGCTGACGGCGTATGCCTACATGTGGGCGCGGATGGCGGCGGTGGCCTTGGCCAGGCGTGAAGAGGATCACGCGTTTCATGGGGCCAAGCTTGCGTGTGCGGCGTTTTTCTTCCAGCGGGTGCTGCCGCGGGGGTTGGGGCTGGCAGCCAGTATCAAGGCGGGCAGTGGCAGCCTTTATGGGCTGGAGGCGGCGCAGTTCTGAAAGGCCTCTGGGGGCGCTTTGCGCCCCTATCGCGACGCAAGGCCGCTCCTACAGGGGAACGCGATGCCTTGTAGGAGCGGCCTTGTGTCGCGATGGGCTGCAAGGCAGCCCCATGGATTTCAGCCGGCATACCTTTACGCGAAGGGTTCTCAGACGCTGAAAAACCGTTGCAAATCCGACGAAAAACCGTCACAACTGATAGTCATTCGCCATTACGTCGGTTCTCGGGAGCCCTCTTGCAAGGGTAGAATACGCAAAATCCGGAGCCGCAATGAACCACGACCGCCTCAACCCCAGCCCTGACGATGCCATCACCGACGCCGCCGCGCATTGGTGCATGCGCCTGCACGCCGAAGACTGCACGGCGTCCGAGCGCGAGGCATTCGCCCGCTGGCTGGCGGCGGACCCGCGGCATGCCGAGGAATACCAGGCGATGCTGGAGATCTGGCAAACCGCCGACCTGTTGCCACGCAACGCCACCGTCGTCGACTTCAACCCACCCATCCGGCAACCTGCACGCCCGCGCAACTGGCGCCCGCTGGCGTCTGCCGCCGCCCTCGCCCTGGCCGTGCTGCCGCTGGCCGGCTGGGTGGGCTGGGAACAAGGTTGGCTGCCCAACCACTATCAGCACTTCGAAGCCGGCGACCGCATGCAGACCGTGGAGTTGAGCGACGGCAGCACGGTACAGCTCAACCTCCACACCGAGCTGACCTACCTCAACTACAAGGACCAGCGCCAGGTCACGCTCAAGCGCGGCGAGGCGTTCTTCAAGGTGCAGCACGACAGCAGCCACCCGTTCGTCGTGCATGCCGGCCGTGGCCAGACCCGCGTCACCGGCACCCAGTTCAACGTGTGGAAGTACCAGGACCAGGTCAAGGTGACTCTGGTGGAAGGCTCGGTACTGGTGACCAGCGACGGCAGCGCTGGTGGCTACCGCCTGGGCCCGGGGATGCAGGCCAGCTATCACAAGGGCGATTTCGAGCCGCAGCTGGAACAGAGCAACGACTACGGCAACAGCCTGGCCTGGCGCAGTGGCAAGCTGGTGCTCGACAACCTGAGCCTGGAGCAGGCGCTGCCGGTAATCAACCGCTACCTCGACGCGCCGCTGCAGCTGGCCGATGCCAGCACCGGCCGCATTCGCATCAGTGGTATCTACAACACCCGTGAGGTCGCGCGCCTGGTCAACAACCTGCCCAAGGTGCTGCCGATCTACCTCACCCGCAGCAAGGACGGCAGCACCGTGCTCAACCGCATCTCGCCGCCGCCCGACAAGGGCTGACCCCCTCGCCCCTTACAACGTCATCGCCGCCACCCACCCAAACGCCAGCAATGGCAGGTTGTAGTGGATGAAGGTTGGTACCACGGTGTCCCAGATATGGTGGTGCTGGCCATCCACGTTCAGGCCCGAGGTCGGGCCCAAGGTCGAGTCCGAAGCCGGCGAGCCCGCGTCCCCCAGGGCACCGGCAGTACCGACGATGCACACCGTGGCCAGCGGGTCGAAGCCCAGTTGCACGCACAGTGGCACAAAGATCGCGGCCAGGATCGGCACGGTGGAGAACGAAGAGCCGATGCCCATGGTCACCAGCAGGCCCACCAACAGCATCAGCAAGGCACCGATGCCCTTGCTGTGGTCGATCCACTGGGCCGAGGTTTCCACCAGGCTTTTTACCTCACCGGTGGCCTTCATCACGTCGGCAAAGCCCGAGGCAGCAATCATGATGAAGCCGATCATGGCCATCATCTTCATGCCTTCGGTGAACAGGTCGTCGGTGTCCTTCCACTTGACGATGCCCGACAGCGAGAAAATCAGGAAACCGACCATGGCACCGATGATCATCGAGTCCAGCAGCAACTGCACGATGAACGCTGCGGCAATGGCCAGCCCCGCCACCAGCAGCGTCAGCGGGTTGTACTGCACGCTCACCTGCTCAACCTGCTCGATGCGCGCCAGATCATAGTCACGCTTCTTGCGGTAGCTGATGAACACGGCCAGCAGCAGGCCGGCCAACATACCTGCAGCCGGGATGGCCATGGCGTGGGTGACGTTGACACCGCTCACGTCCACACCGGCACGGGCGACGTTGGCCAGCAGGATTTCGTTGAGGAAGATGTTGCCGAAGCCCACCGGCAGGAACATGTACGGGGTGATCAGGCCGAAAGTGATCACGCAGGCGATCAGCCGGCGGTCGATGCGCAGGCGGGTCAGTACATACAGCAACGGCGGGACCAGCAGCGGAATGAAGGCAATATGGATGGGCAGGATGTTCTGCGACGACACCGCCACCACCAGCATCAGGCCGATCATCAGCCATTTGACCTTGCCGCCATTGGCGTGGCCTTGGCGATCGATCATGGCCAGTGCACGGTCAGCCAAGGCATGGGCCAGGCCGGACTTGGCGATGGCCACGGCAAAAGCGCCCAGCAGTGCGTAGGACAAGGCAACCGTGGCGCCACCGCCCAGGCCTCCGTTGAACGCCTTGAGGGTGCCTTCGATGCCCAGGCCGCCCACCAGCCCACCGACCAGGGCACCGATGATCAGGGCGATGACCACGTGCACGCGGGACAGGCTGAGTATCAGCATGATGCCGACCGCGGCGATCACTGCATTCATGTTTGGCTTACCTCATAACGACAGAAAAAAGCGCGCACTCTGAAGCAGTGGGCGGCAGATGTCAAAAACGCCATGTTGCGGCGGATTTCTCAGGGAGGACGAATTTAAATTGAATGTTTGAATAAAGAAAAAATTGAAGGGGCCGATAAGGTGTTGGGCTGAGGGTGCCTGGCTGGAGATTTATGCCGCTTGTGAGACCGAGCGCCGCCCGCGCGGCGCATCGCCGGCAAGCCAGCTCCCACATTTGTTTCGGGCCAGTAACTACTGTGCCATTGCGCGCGACCGCCTTGTTTGCCCGGCACGATATCGAGGTGGGCGCCAAAGGGTCGCGCGCCTTCACCTCAGGACTCATTGGCCCGAAACAAATGTGGGAGCTGGCTTGCCGGCGATGCGCCGCGCGGGCGGCGCTCGATTTCACAGGCGACAACAATCTCCAGCCATGCACCTGTCAGCCCAACCCAGCCCCAAAGCCATAACCCTTACTGCTCAAAAAAGGGATCCGCCCCCATGCCTTTGCGCCAACTTTCCATCCAGTGGAAGATCACCCTGCTCGCCGGCCTCTGCCTGGCCGGCATCGTCACCTTGCTCGTCGGCCTGTCGCTGTACCGCATGGACCACAGCTCGGACCTGGTCAAGGCCAGCAGCATGCAGATGCTGACCGAGGCGGCGCAATCACGCATCGAATCGCAGGGTGAAGTGCAAGCGCTGAACATCCGTCGCCAGTTCATGGACGCCTACCAGTACGGCGCCGGCTTCGCCCGTCAGGTGCTGTTCCTGCGCGAACAGGCAGAAAAGCGCTACCTCGACGCCTTTGACCTGCGTGAAGACATGACGCGCCAGGTACGCACCGCCCTGCAGGCCAACCCCGACCTGCTCGGCCTGTCGCTGGTGTTCGAACCCAACGCGCTGGATACCAAGGACAGCCTGTTCGCTGGCAAGGCAGAGCTGGGCAGCAACGAAACCGGGCGCTTTGCCCTGTACTGGTCGCAGCCGCGGGCCGGCCAGCTGACCGCCATGGCGCTGCCTGAACACGACATGGCCAACACCGAGATCGGCCCCAGCGGCCAGCCGGCCAACACCTGGTGGGTGTGCCCGCGTACAACCGGCAAGGTGTGCGTGGTAGAACCCTACTTCTATGACATCGATGGCCAGCAGGTGCTGATGACCAGCATCGTCTTCCCGCTGGCGGTCAACGGCAAGATCATTGCCACCCTGTCCATCGACATCAACCTCAACAGCCTGCAGGCCCTGAGCCAGGAAGCCAGCCGCAGCCTGTACGAGGGCCGCACCACGGTCGGCATCCTCAGCCCGGTCGGCCTGCTGGCCGGCTACAGCGCCGATGCCAGCAAGCTGGCCCAGCGCTTCGACCAGGTGGACCGGGCCAAGGGCGCCGAACTGGTACGCAAGCTGGCCGATGGCAAGATGACCATCCTGCACGACCAGCAGCGCCTGAAGGTGCTGGCCGCGTTCCGGCCGATCCCCGACGCGCAACCCTGGGGCGTGCTGCTGGATGTGCCGGAAAACGCCCTGACCGGGCCTGCCGAAACACTGAAGCAGGAACTGGACACGCTGAACACCAGTGGCACCCTGCTGGAGCTGGGCCTGGGCCTGGCGGCCGCCATTGCCGGCCTGCTGATGGTATGGCTGATGGCCCGCGGCGTTACCCGGCCGATCCTCGGCGTGGCCGCCATGCTCAAGGACATTGCCAGCGGTGAAGGCGACCTGACCCGCCGCCTGACCTATCAGAAGCAGGACGAGCTGGGCGAACTGGCCGGCTGGTTCAACCGCTTCCTCGACAAGTTGCAGCCGACCATCGCCGAGGTCAAACGCTCGGTGCAGGCCGCCCGAGGCACCGCAGACCAGTCCTCGGCAATCGCTACGCAAACCAGCGCCGGCATGGAGCAGCAATATCGCCAGGTCGACCAGGTGGCCACGGCCTCGCACGAAATGAGCGCTACGGCCCAGGACGTGGCGCGCAGTGCTTCGCAGGCGGCCCAGGCCGCACGTGATGCCGACCAGGCCACCCGCGAAGGCCTGGCAGTCATCGACCGTACCACCCAAAGCATCGACGCCCTGGCCGCCGACATGAGCAACGCCATGGCCGAAGTCGAAGGCCTGGCGCAGAACAGCGAGAAGATCGGTTCGGTGCTGGAAGTGATCCGCTCGATTGCCGAGCAGACCAACCTGCTGGCGCTCAACGCCGCCATCGAGGCAGCCCGCGCGGGTGAAGCCGGCCGTGGCTTTGCCGTGGTTGCCGATGAAGTGCGCAACCTGGCCCGACGCACCCAGGAGTCGGTGGAAGAAACCCGCCAGGTGATCGAGGCCTTGCAGGACGGCACCCGGGAAGTGGTCGGGGCCATGGACAACAGCCACCGTCAGGCCCAGGGCGGCGTGGAGCAGGTTGGCCAGGCCGTGACGGCGTTGCAGCGGATCGGCCAGGCGGTGACGGTGATCACCGACATGAACCTGCAGATCGCCTCGGCCGCCGAAGAGCAAAGCGCGGTGGCCGAAGAGATCAACAGCAACGTGGCAACCATCCGCGATGTCACCGAATCGCTGTCGGGCCAGGCCAACGAGTCGGCGCGTGTCAGCCAGTCCCTGAATAGCCTGGCCAACCAGCAGCAGGCGCTGATGGACCAGTTCCGCGTCTGAAGCAAACGGGGCCGCCCCGCGCGGCCCTGAGCCCCGCCAACACCTCGTCGTCTACACTTGCCCCACCCCCAAGGTGCGGCAAACGACGAGGTCTGGATGAACAAATTTGCAACGCTGCTGACCGGCCTGATACTGGCCGTAGGCCTGGCCAACACCAACAACGCTGTATCGGCAGAGCAACGCCCACCAATCCATTTCGGTGCCATCGGCTGGGAAAGCGGTGCCCTCACCACCGAAATCCTGCGCCTGATCGTGGAGCGCGGCTATGGCTACACCACCGATACCCTCCCCGGCAGCACCGTCAGCATGGAAGTGGCCCTGGCCCGCAACGACCTCCAGGTGATCGCCGAAGAGTGGGCCGGGCGCAGCCCTGCGTGGGTCAAGGCCGAGCAGGCAGGCCAGGTATTCGCACTGGGCAACACAGTAAAGAATGCCGAAGAAGGCTGGTGGGTACCCGCGTACGTGATCGAAGGCGACGCAGCTCGCAAGCTGAAGCCTCTGGCGCCCGAACTGCGCAGCGTCGACGACCTGAAGCGCTACCCGCAGGTGTTTCGTGACCCCGAGTCACCCGACAAGGGCCGTTTTCTGAACAGCCCCAGCGGCTGGACATCGGAAACGGTCAACAGCCAGAAACTCAAGGCGTACGGCCTGAATGACCTGTACACGAACTTTCGCAGCGGCTCCGGTGCGGCGATGGATGCCGAAATCGGCTCGGCCATCCGCCGTGGCCAGCCGGTGCTGTTCTACTACTGGGACCCGACTCCGTTGATGGGGCGGTACAAGCTCATCCGCCTGGAAGAGCCGCCGTTCGATGCCCAGGCCTGGGCCACCCTGACGGATGCCGGCAACCCCAACCCAAAGGGCAGCCGCTCACTGCCGGCGAAGCTGTCGATCGGTGTATCCAAGGCCTTCCGTGAAGGCTACCCGGACCTGGTGGCGGTGTTCGAGCAGATCGACCTGCCGATCGATCGGCTCAACAAGGCACTGGCCGACATGAGCGAAAAACGCACGCCGCCGCGCGAAGCCGCCCTCTCCTTCCTGCGTGACAACCGCGAGGTGTGGAAAGCCTGGCTGCCTGCGGACGTTGCCGGCAAAGTCGAGGGCAGCCTGTGAGCAACGGCTTTCCCCAAGCCCTGCAATTTTCTTTCGCTGACAGCGTAAACCGGCTGGTCGACTGGCTGGTACTGAACTACGGCGATCACCTGCGCACCGTCTCTGACCAGTTGCTGCAACTGCTGGTCGGCCTGGAGAACCTGCTGCGCCTGCTGCCCTGGTGGCTGCTGTTGCTGCTGGTTGGCCTGCTTGCCTGGCACGCCAGCCGCAGCCTGCTGCGCAGCGCAGTGCTGGTGGCGCTGCTGGCCTTGATCGGCATGCTCGGGCTTTGGGACAAACTGCTGCAAACCTTGGCCCTGGTGCTGGTCAGTACCGGCCTGTGCGTGTTGGTGGGCGTGCCGCTGGGCATCCTGCTGGCGTCCCGGCCACTGGCGAGGCGGCTGCTGTTACCGGTACTGGATGTGATGCAGACGCTGCCCGCTTTCGTTTACCTGATCCCGGTGCTGATGCTGTTCGGCCTGGGCAAGGTACCCGCCGTGTTCGCCACGCTGATCTATGCCCTGCCGCCGCTGGTGCGGTTGACCGAACTGGGCCTGAGCCAGATCGACCCTTCGTTGCTGCAGGCCGCACACGGCCTGGGGGCAACCCGCTGGCAGCGGCTGCGGCGCATTGCCCTGCCGCTGGCGCTGCCAAGCATCATGGCCGGGCTCAACCAGTCGGTGATGATGGCCTTGTCGATGGTGGTGGTGGCATCGATGATCGGTGCCCGCGGGTTGGGTGAGGATGTGCTGGCGGGGATCCAGACCTTGAATGTCGGCCAAGGCGTGGAAGCCGGCCTGGCGATCGTCGCCCTGGCCATGGTGATCGACCGGATCAGCCAGGCGTACGGGCGAATTGCACGCTGAACGGTGTTGCCTGTACCGGCCCTATCGCCGGCAAGCCAGCTCCCACAGGGTCACCACAATGCCCGCTGCTTGTGGGGTACCTGTGGGAGCTGGCTTGCCGGCGATAGGGCCGGGCCTGACAATACTGCCCTGTCAGCTTGTAACCGGACCTCACCCGCATGTCTCTCAAAGCCTTGCGCACCCTGGTAACCATCGCCCGCCACGGCACCTTCGCCCGCGCCGCCGACCTGCTCAGCCTCACCCCTTCGGCGGTGAGCCTGCACATCAAGACCCTTGAAGATGCGTTGCAGGCACCCCTGTTCGACCGCAGCCGCAGGCAGGTGGTGCTGACCGAAGCAGGCCAATTGGCGGTGGCCCGCGCCGAGAGCATCCTGGCTGCCTACGACGAGCTGGCCGACGCTGTGGCCAGCGGCCCGAGCCTGCGCGGCCGCCTGCGCCTGGGGGCGATCCATACCGTGCTGGCGCGGCGTCTGCCCAAGGCGCTGGTTTGGATCAAGGCCAACCACCCACAGTTGCACATCAGCGTGGCCTCGGGCATGTCGGCGGAGCTGGCACGCCGCGTGGAGGACGGTGAGCTGGACGCGGCAATCACCACTGAGCCCGTCAGCCCGTACCCACAAAGCCTGGATTTCACACCGCTGTTCGAGGACCGCTTCTGGGCCATCGCCAGCCCCGAACTGGCCGGGCACAGCGTACCGGAGCTGCTCGCCAGTCAACCGTTCCTGCGCTTCGACAAGCGTGCCTGGGCCGGGCGGCAGATCGAGCAGGAACTGCGCCGCCAGCATTTGCAGGTAAGCGAGCAGATGGAGCTGGACAGCCAGGAAGCCCTGGCAAGCATGGCCGTCATGGGCCTCGGTGTGGCGATCATCCCCATGGCAGACGACGACCTGAAACGCCTGCCACCGGCCACTTGCCTGCCGTTTGGCGAACCGCAACTGACCCGGCGGGTGGTGTTGCTTGAGCATGAGAAAAGCCAGCGGCGGCATTTGAGTGCGGTGCTGAAGACTGCGCTTGAGGCGTAGTTGCGCGGGATCTCTGTGGGAGCGGGCGCGCCCGCGAACACCGGCACAGCCGGTGCCATCCATCGCGTTGGATTCTTCGCGGGCACGCCCGCTCCCACAGTTACCGCGTAACGCCTAAACCATGCATTTTTTCTCAACAGTCAGTGCAGAAAACAACGTTTTTACAGATCAGTCCTCAGCAGTAGTCTGGGCCCGTACCCGACCAAGGAACGTCGACCATGCTCCACTTGCTGCTGACCACCCTGCTCCCGATCATCCTGCTGATTACTTTGGGCACTTTCCTGCGCCTGCGCGGCTTCCTGGCCGACAGCTTCTGGCCCGGTGCCGAGCGCCTCAGCTACTACGTACTGCTACCCTCGCTGTTCCTCCACGGCCTGGCCACCGCCAACCTCGATGGCGTACCAGTGATGGGCATGGTCGGTGTGCTGATGCTCTCGACCCTGGCCGGGGCCGTGCTGCTGGTGCTGTACCAGGGCGCGATCAACCACGACGGCGCAGACTTCACCTCAGTGTTCCAGGGCGGCATCCGCTTCAACAACTACATCGGCGCCACCTTGGCCGCCGGCATCTACGGCAGCGCCGGCATCGCCCTGGCGGCGGTGGCCAACGCCGCCATCGTGCCCTTGGTCAACCTGCTCTGCGTGCTGGTGTTCGCCCGTTTCAGCGCTCGCCACAGCTCACCGGCGACGGTGCTGCGGGCAATCTTCGCCAACCCGTTGATCGTCGGTTGTGCTGGCGGCCTGCTGCTGCGCGTAACGGGGCTGGGTTTGCCACCGGGCATCGAACCCACGGTCAAGGCGCTGGGCCAGGCCGCCCTGCCGCTAGGCCTGCTGTGTGTGGGCGCGGCGCTGGGTGGCGCCCGCCTGGGCCAGCAGGTGCGCCCGCTGATGGCGGCGTCGGCGTTCAAGTTCCTGGTCATGCCGCTGACCACCTGGGGCCTGTGCCGCGTACTAGGCCTCAGCGGCCAGGCAGCCGTGGTGGCGGTGCTGTTCCAGGCCCTGCCCACCGCTTCGTCCTCCTATGTGATGGCCAGGCAAATGGGTGGCAACGCCCCGCTGATGGCGACCATCATTGCCCTGCAGACCGTAGCCGCCGCTGCCACCCTGCCTTTGGTACTAATGCTTACGCTTGGCTAGACTGGGAATCAGCCCCCACTTGGAAGCCCTGCCATGCGCCCAGTCTGGATAGTGATCGGCTTGACCTCGGCCCTGCTCGCAGGCCCCTTGCACGCAGCCGACACGGCCAAGGCCGCAGTGGCAGAAGACAAGGCCGAAGTACTGGAAGAAAAGGTGGCCAACGATGCCCCGCCGCCGAAAAAAACAGAAAAGCTGACCTCAAGCGAAGCCAAGGCAGTCGACCCGGCCGGCCAGGCGCCACTGGACGACAGCATCACCTGCCTGGCCCGCACCATCTACTGGGAAGCCAAGGGCGCCGATGCCGAAGACATGTCGGCCGTGGCCAGCGTGGTGCTCAACCGCCTGGGCCACGATGGTTTCCCCGACACCATCTGCGGCGTGGTCAAGCAGGGCGTGGAGACCAAGGCCTGCCAGTTTTCCTGGTGGTGCGACGGCCGCCCGGACCAGGTCGAGGAAGCGCAACGCTACGATGTGGCCAAGGAGATCGCACGCAAGGCGCTCAACCAGCAATTGAAAGACCCTACCGGCGGTGCGCTGTACTTCCACGACCGCACCGTGCACCCCGACTGGGCCAAGGCCTACCGCAAGACTGCGCAGACCACGCACTTCCTGTTCTACAAGCCGAACCAGGCGTTGGCCCGTTGATGCCAAAACCGCCGAGAGCTCTAGCTCGATACGAATGATTAGCAACTCATCGCACTTTTCCGGCCACCAGTGGTCTACTCCCTCTTTTGCCGCCAGCAACGATTGCCGGCGTTTTCATTGCTTTGCACCCGCTAGGGCCAAAAGCCCCCGGCTTGTGTAGGATGAGCAGCGCATACCACGACGCTGCCAGTCATAGGGAGATCCACATGCGCGTCCTGTCATCCGTTGCCGCCTTGTCGCTGGGCCTGGTCGTCTCGACCGGTGCGCTGGCTGTCACCGGCGAAGAGGCGCAACTGATCGATTCGATCAATGTCTACCGCAGCAAGGCCCAGCCCTGCGGTGGCGAGGCGTCGCTGGAGCTGCCGCCGCTCAGCAGCGACACCCGCCTGGCACTGTCGCCAGAGGGCACCCGTGACCTGCAGCAGGCCATGACCCGCGCCGCCTACCCCATGGTCAACGTCCAGGCCATCAGCCTGTCGGGGCCACGCGATGCGCGCGCGGCCATGCATGCCATCGAAGAAAGCTTTTGCCAAGTGGTGCTCGACCCGCAGTTCGTCGATATCGGCGTCAGCCAGGAGGGCCGCGACTGGCGCATCGTGCTGGCCCGGCCGCTGCTCAGCGGCCGCTTGGGCGATTGGCAGGCCGAGGGGCAGAAGCTATTGCAAGAGATCAATGCTGCGCGCAAGGTGCCGCGCCAATGCGGCGGCCAGCCGTACGCCGCGGCCCCCGCACTGAGCTGGAGCACGGTACTGGCCGGGGTCGCCGCCAACCACACGCGGGCCATGGCCAACCAGAACTTCTTCGACCACATCGACAAGGATGGCCGCACCCCCGGTGACCGGGCGGAACTGGCCGGCTACCTGTACCAGCAAGTCGGTGAAAACATCGCCGCCGGGCGTGACACCGCGCACAAGGTGGTTGATGGCTGGCTCGAGAGCCCGGGGCATTGCGCCACGCTGATGAACCCCGATTTCCGTGAGCTGGGCGCCGCCTATGCCGTGGACCCGAAAAGCGATGCAGGGATCTACTGGACCGGCTTGTTCGGCACCCCCCAGTAATTTTGCAGCGTCTGGCACCACCTCTGTGGGAGCGGGCTTGCCCGCGAACACCGGCAACGCCGGTGCCAGTCACCGTGTCGCCTGCTTCGCGGGCAAGCCCGCTCCCACAGAAATCTGCGCCCGCAACTCAAGGGCTGAACAACCAAACCGCCGCCGCACACATTTACCCAGGTAACTGGCATCGCCCAGCCCCACCTCATCGGCAATCTGCGCCAGGCTGTGGCTGGAGTTGAGCAGGCGCCAGCGCGCCTGCTGCAAGCGCATCTCCAGCCACCAGGCCTTGGCGCTCATGCCGTGGCTGGCGTGGAACTGCCGGTCCAGCTGGCGCCGGCTGATGCCCAGTTCAGCGGCCAGTTGCTCCACCGCCAGCGGGGTGCCCAAATGATGACGCATCAGCGCCTGTGCCCGCTGCACCTGCCGCCCCTGGCCGGCGCCCAGCTCCAGCGAGCGCAAGGCATGGCGGCTGTCGCGGGTTTCGTCCACCAGCATGTCGGCCAGCCCTTTCAGCGCCCGGGTTCGCCCACAGGCTTGTGACAACAGCGCCACCGCCAGGTCGATGGCCGCCGTGCCACCAGCACAGGTGATTCGGTTTGCGTCGATGCAATACAGCTGATCGCGCAGCACCTGCAACTGAGGGAACGCTGCACGAAACTCGGCTTCGTGACGCCAGTGCACGACCACCTTATGCCCCCGTAACAACCCACACGCGGCCAACAGGAAGGCGCCATTGTCGACCCCCACCAACTTGACCCCGGCTTTGCCGGCCTGCCTGAGCAAGGTTTGGTAGCGCGGCGCCAACGCCGCTGTAGCCATGGCATTGCGCCCGCCGAACACCACCAGGTAGTCGAAACTGGCCAGCTCCAGCTGGCCGGCCACCGCCTCGACCTGCACCACTGCACCGCTGCTCGACGGTACCGGGTCGAGCGTGAGGCCTGCCACGGTCCAGCTGCAATAGCGCTGCTGGCTGTAGTCTTCGTCGTCGGCGCTGAAACGCAATTTGTCGAGAAAACCGCCGAATGGCAGCAGGGCGAAATCCGGTAACGGCAGGATTACGAGACGGATATCAGGCAGCATGGCATTGCGTCCAGAAACGACCATTCAATGTCCAGATCATACCCTTCCAGACCGGGCGCCGCGCCATAGACTGGCAACCTCCAAATCAACAAGGCGTTGCACCACGATGGCACTCGACACCTGGCTCATCTATCTGCTGGCCAGCATCGGCCTGTCACTGACACCAGGCCCAAACAGCCTGCTGGCCCTGACCCATGGCGCCCTGTATGGCGCCCGCCGCACGTTGTTCACCATCGTTGGCGGCGTGTTCGGCTTCAGCGCACTCATCGCCCTGGCCATGTTTGGCCTCAGCGCGTTGCTGCAAACCTCGGCTTCGGTGTTGAGCGTGCTCAAGTGGGTGGGCGGCGCTTACCTGGTGTGGCTGGGTATCCAGCTGTGGCGGAGCCCGGGCCTGCAACTGGAATTGACCGAGCGCAGTGCACGGCTCGGCAATGCGGGTTTGTTCCGCCAAGGCTTGTTGTCGGCCATGGCCAACCCCAAGGTGCTGCTGTTCTATGGCGCCTTCCTGCCGCAGTTCATCGACCCGCAACGCGGGCTGATGCTGCAGTTCGTGGTGATGGCGGCGACCTTTGCCAGTGTCGAGTTTCTGGTCGAGTACCTGTTGGCGCGCCTGGCGTTTCGCGTCCGGCCGTGGCTGGCCAAGGGCGGTAAAGGTTTCAACCGCTGCTGCGGCAGCCTGTTCGCCTTGATTGGCGTGGCGCTGCCGCTTAGCCGATAGTATTTGGTAAAGGCATGCACAGTTTTTGTGGGAGCGGCCTTGCGTCGCGATAGGGCCGCAACGCGGCCCCGGCGATTCTGCATGATTCCAGAATTCTGGGGGCGCTTCGCCCCCCTATCGCGACGCAAGGCCGCTCCCACAGGGACAGCGAATACCGATAGGCCATCGTTCAGCTACGCCGGGCCTTGAGCAGGAACACCAGCAACGCGACACCCGGCAACCCTGCCCCCACCAGCGCCACTCCTTGCCAGCCAAACTGGCTGAACAGCGCACTGGCCACCGCCGACCCCAGCGCCCCACCCAGGAAGATGCTGGTCATGTACACCGCGTTCAGCCGCCCGCGGCTGGCCGGGTCCAGTGCATAGACTTCCCGCTGGCCGATGACCATGTTCATCTGCACCGCAAAGTCCAGCAGCACGCCGGTCAGGCCCAGGCCGATCACGCTGTAGCCCGGCACCGTCAAGCCCAGCAACAAGGCCGCCGGGGCCAGCAGCAGCGCCAGCAACGAGCCGGCCCGCGCATGCCCGGCATCTGCCAGGCGGCCAGCCAAGGGCGCGGCAACGGCGCCCACCGCGCCCACCAGGGCGAACACCGCGATCTGGCTTTGCGACAGGCCATGCTCACCCGCCAGCGCCATGGGCACCGCCGTCCAGTAAAGGCTGAACGCTGCGAACATCAGTGCCTGGTACAACGAACGCTGGCGCAGCAGCGGATAGCGGCGCAAAAGTGTGAGCAACGACAGCATCAACCCGGCATAGCTGGCCTTGTGCTCGGGCCGCCGCTCTGGCAGGGTCAGGGCCAGCAGCAGGATGATCGCCAGCATCACCCCGGCAGCGCCAATGAACACTGCGCGCCAGCCGAAGTGGTCGGCCACCAGGCTGGACAACGGCCGCGCCAGCAGAATACCCAGCAACAACCCGCCCATGATGTTACCGACCACCCGGCCACGCTGCTGCTCTGGTGCCAGGTGCGCCGCCAGCGGAATGAGCATCTGCACCGCCACCGAACTGAACCCGATCAACAGCGCATAGCCCAGAAACAACTGGCCCTGGCCGCTGCTGCTGGTGCCTGCCAACAGCAGGCTGACACACGCCAGCACTGCGGTGGCGACCATCAAGCGGCGGTTCTCCAGCAGGTCAGCCAGCGGCACCAGCAACAGCAGGCCCAGGGCATAACCCAGCTGGGTGAGTGAAACGATCAGGCTGGCATGCTCGGTGGACAGCCCCAGGTCCGGGGCGATCAAACCGACGATGGGCTGGGCGTAGTAGATGTTGGCCACGATCGCGCCGCAGCAGAACGCCAGCAGCACGACCAGTGCCCGGCTCAGGCCTGTAGCTGCGGGTGGCGCGGCGGCAAGGGAGGGATTCATGCGAGGTTCCTCGGCAAGGGGTGATAGATGCCGCCTACCTTACCCATACAGGTCTTCATCGAGAATCCAGCCTTGGCGCAATGCGGCTTTGCGCGCTGCGCAACGCTAATCGCCCCGCTTCAGTAAATTTTCGCAAAACTCTATGAACGCGTTCACCCGCCGCGAACCCCGGTGGTTGGGCAGGTACAGGGCGTTGATGCTGTCATTGGCGGTGCCAGGGCTGGCCCGCCATTCAGGGAACACCCGCTGCAGGCGCCCGGCCAGCACATCCTCGCGCACCAGCCAGTCGGCCAGCAGTGCGATGCCACTGCCCGCCAGTGCGGTTTCGCGCAACATGTCGGCATTGGCGCTGCGCAGCGGCCCGCTCACGTTCAACTCCAGGCTTTCCTGGCCAAGCGCCAGGCGCCAGGGCCGCGCTTTCTGCCCGTAGCGAAAGCGCAGGCAGGCGTGCTCCAGCAACTGCCGGGGGTGCTGCAGCGTGTCTCGCCCGGCCAGGTAAGCCGGGCTGGCCACCAGCCAACGCTCGAAGCGGCCGAGCTGGCGACACACCAGTTCGTCATTGGGCGACGGGTCGCCGAGGCGAATCGACAGGTCATAGCGCCCGTCCAGCAGGTCATCCAGGCGGTCGCTGAGGTCGATGTCCAGCTCCAGCGCCGGGTGCCGCGCCAGAAACGGCCCCAGGTGCGGGGCGATGACCCGCCTGCCGAACTCCACCGGCAGGCACAGGCGCAACACGCCGACAGGCTCCTCGCCACGGTCGGCAACACTGGCATCGGCCTCGTCCAGCGCCTCGAAAATGCCCCGCGCACGCTCATAGTAACGGGCGCCGGCTTCGGTCAGGCTGACCTGGCGAGTCGAGCGGTTGAGCAACGTGGTGCCCAGCGCCGCTTCCAGGGCATCGACCAGGCGCGTTACCGACGAAGTCGCCAGCCCCAGCCTGCGCGCAGCGGCAGAAAAGCCCTGGGCATCGACAGTGGCCACAAACATCTTCATCGCCAGGAGTTTGTCCATTTGCTGCCCGTCTTCCAAATCTCGGAAAGTTCTTACAAACAGCCGGGCGGGTCAAGAAGCGCGCTGCAGGGTATTTGCGTCCATAGTGGCAACACACCTTCAAAGCGAGGCTTTCCATGACACCGAATAACCTGCTGACTGCCCTGCCACCCTGCGACCCCACCAGTGCCGAACGTGTCGACGAACTGCTCAGCCGCCCTGGCGTGCGTGTGGAGCGTATCGTCTCCAGCGGCCAGGCCAGCCCGCCCGGCTTCTGGTACGACCAGGCCGAAGGCGAGTGGATCGTGCTGCTCAGCGGTGCCGCCGGCCTGCGTTTCGAGCACGAGCACCACACCCGCCTGCTGGCGCCGGGCGATTGCCTGGACATCCCCCCGCACTACCGCCACCGCGTGGAGTGGACCGCCCCCGGCACAGCCACCATCTGGCTGGCGGTGTTCTACACCAGTTCCACCCCGTGGCCGGCGTGATACCTGGCCACTTTTGTACTCGACCAAAGTATGAATGCATATTACATAACAAGCATGAACACCCCGTTTAATGCATTTTTCAGCGCCTGTTCTACACTTTTAGCCACACCATCGCACGATCAGCCCTGCGACAATCAGCCTCATAAAATTATGTACCAACTTGTTAATTAGCAAGCTAAGGGCTTAGACTGCGCGCATTCCACCTGCTGAGATCCCTGGCATGAACGAAACACCGCGCGCTTCTGGCGCCACAAACATCATTCTGATCGGCCTGGGCGTGATTATCGCCCTGCTCGGCCTCCTCCTGGCTGCTGGCGGCATCAAGCTGGCCGGCCTGGGCGGTTCGTTGTACTTCCTGATCGGCGGCCTGGCCATGGCCATCGCCGGTGTCCTCATTGCCCGCCGCAAGAAGGCCGGTGCCTGGCTGTACGCAGCGTTCCTGGTCGGTACCGCGATCTGGGCGCTGATCGATACGGGCCTGGTGTTCTGGCCACTGTTCTCGCGCCTGTTCATGTTTGCCGCGATCGGCATGGTGGTGGCGCTGGTCTACCCGCTGCTGGCCCGTGCCAACGGCGCCAGTGCCGGCCGTGGTGCCTACGGCGTTGCCGGGGTAATGGCCGTGGCACTGGTGATCGCCGCCGGCAACATGTTCGTTGCTCACCCAAGCGTCGCCCCTACCGGTAAAGGCCCGGGCATGACCCCGGTCGAAGCTGGCAAAGAGCAGAAGGACTGGGCCCACTACGGTAATACCGAAGGTGGCAGCCGCTTCGCCGCACTGGACCAGATCAACCGCGACAACGTGAACAAGCTGAAAGTGGCCTGGACCTACCACACCGGTGACGTGGCCATCAGCGACGGCAACGGTGCCGAGGACCAGCTGACCCCGTTGCAGATCGGCAACAAGGTGTTCATCTGCACCCCGCACAACAACCTCATCGCCCTTGATGCCGACACCGGCAAAGAGCTGTGGAAAAACGAAATCAACGCCCAGTCCAAAGTCTGGCAGCGTTGCCGTGGCATGGCCTACTTCGACGCCACTGCCGCCGTCGCCCAGCCGACCCAGCCGAACAGCTCGCCGGTCGCCGGCGGTAGCGTGCCGGCCGGTGCCAACTGCCAGCGTCGCCTGCTGACCAACACCATCGATGGCCGCCTGATTGCCGTCGACGCCGACAACGGCGAGTTCTGCCAGGGCTTCGGCAACAACGGCCAGGTCAACCTGATGGCCGGCCTGGGTAACGTGCCGGACTCCTTCTATCAGCTGTCCTCCGCGCCGCTGATGGCCGGTACCACCGTGGTGGTCGGCGGCCGTGTTGCCGACAACGTCCAGACCGACATGCCAGGCGGCGTGATCCGTGGTTTCGACGTGATCACCGGTGAAATGCGCTGGGCCTTCGACCCGGGCAACCCGGAAGACCGCCAGGCACCGCAGGGCGATAGCACCTACGTGCGCAGCACCCCGAACAGCTGGGCACCGATGTCCTACGACCCGGCGATGAACACCGTGTTCCTGCCGATGGGTTCGTCGTCCACCGACATCTACGGTGTAGAACGCAACAAGCTGGACCACACCTACGGCGCTTCGGTGCTGGCCCTGGACGCCACCACCGGCAACCAGAAGTGGGTGTTCCAGACCGTGCACAACGACCTGTGGGACTTCGACCTGCCGATGCAGCCGAGCCTGATCGACTTCACCAAGGACGACGGCCAGTCGGTTCCTGCGGTGGTGATCGGCACCAAGGCCGGGCAGATCTACGTGCTCGACCGCGCCACCGGCAAGCCGCTGACCCAGGTCGACGAAGTACCGGTCAAGCCAAGCAACATCCCGAACGAGCCGTATTCCCCTACTCAACCGAAGTCGGTGGGCATGCCGCAGATCGGCGCGCAAACCCTGACCGAGTCGGACATGTGGGGCGCCACCCCGTATGACCAGCTGCTGTGCCGCATCGACTTCAAGAAAATGCGCTACGACGGCCTGTACACCGCGCCGGGCACCGACCTGTCGCTGAGCTTCCCGGGTTCGCTGGGTGGCATGAACTGGGGCAGCATTTCCACCGACCCGGTACATGGCTTCATCTTCGTCAACGACATGCGCCTGGGCCTGTGGATCCAGATGATTCCGTCGCAGAACAAAGGCGGTGCATCTTCCGGTGGCGAAGCGCTGAACACCGGCATGGGCGCAGTACCGCTCAAGGGCACCCCGTATGCGGTGAACAAGAACCGCTTCCTGTCGGTAGCCGGCATCCCGTGCCAGGCACCACCGTTCGGCACCCTGACCGCCATCGACATGAAGACTCGCCAGGTGGCCTGGCAAGTACCGGTGGGCACCGTTGAAGACACCGGCCCGCTCGGTATCCGCATGCACCTGCCGATCAAGATCGGCCTGCCAACCCTGGGCGGCACCCTGTCGACCCAAGGCGGCCTGGTGTTCATCGCCGGCACCCAGGACTTCTACCTGCGCGCCTACGACAGCAGCAACGGCAGCGAAATCTGGAAGGCCCGCCTGCCAGTGGGCAGCCAGGGCGGCCCGATGACCTACGTTTCGCCGAAGACCGGCAAGCAGTACGTGGTCATCACTGCTGGCGGCGCCCGCCAGTCGACTGACCGTGGCGACTACGTAATTTCTTACGCGCTGCCGTAAGACCGCGTCGCCTGCTTCGCGGGCACGCCCGCTCCCACAAGGCCTACACCGGCCCTTGTAGGAGCGGGTTTACCCGCGAATAGGCCCGAAAGACAAACCGAGATTTAGCAATGCCATCCGCAATCCGCATCACCCCCACCCTGCTGCTGGCCCTTGCCAGCACCACCGCCCTGGCCGACGGCGACCTGATGACCCGCAGCACCCTGACCGGTGACTGGGGCGGCCTGCGTCACCAGCTTGAAGACGACGGCGTCAAGTTTACCGGCGACTACAGCGGCGAAACCGCCTACAACGCCCACGGTGGCCTGCACCGCTCGGCGCGCTATTCGCAGAACCTGAAGCTGGGCGTGCAGTTCGACCTGTCGAAACTGTACGGCCTGGACAACGGTGGCAAGGTCCAGCTGACCATCAACGACCGCCGTGGTAACAGTGCCTCGGAAGACCTGGTCGGCAACCGCCTGCCGATCCAGGAAAACTTCGGTGGCCTGTACACCCGCCTGACCGAACTGAGCTACGAGCGCACCCTGTTCACCCCGGCGCTCAACGTCAAGCTGGGCTACATGGCCATGGGCAACGACCTGGGCGGCCTGGACAGCGGCATCCTGTGCAACTTCATGAACGCCGGCTTCTGCGGCCACCCGCTGAACATGTCCGGTGGCAGCGGCTGGACCAACTACCCCAACGCTCACCTGGGCGTGCGGGTAAAGTACGACCTGTCGCCTGCCTGGCAATTGCGCGTGGCGGCGTTCAACGTCGACCCCGAGAGCAACGGCAACTCCAGCCGCGCCTGGCATCTGGGCCCCAAACACACCACCGGCACCGTGGTACCGGTGGAGCTGGTGTACAAGCTGCAGGGTGAACTGCCCGGCGAGTACAAGCTGGGCTACTACTACGACAGCTCCGATGTTAAACGCATCGGCAGCGATGACGAAGTATCCGGCCGTGGCGGCCACTACCTGCTGATCGACCAGGCCGTATGGAACGACCAAAGCTCGCCAGGCCGCAGCCTGCACGCCTTCGGCCAGTACTCGGCATCCAGCAAGGCCGCCTCGCCGTTCACCAAGTGGTATGGCGCTGGCGTGGTGCTGTACAAGCCGTTCGAAGGCCGCCCGAAAGATACCGTGGCGCTGGGTTACGGCCGTGCCGTGCCCAACCCGCGTAGCCGCGATGTCCTGGAAGATGCCGCCTTCAACGCTGGCCAGCAGTTCCCCGACATCGACAGCGCCGAGCAGTTGATCGAACTGAGTTATGGATACCAGGCGACGCCATGGCTGAACCTGCGCCCGGATGTGCAGTACATCATCGAGCCCGGGGCGTTCTCGGGGAAGAAGATCGACAACGCGTTAGTGGTTGGCCTGCAGGTCAAGGCCAGCTTCTAACCTGAAGCAGACACCGATCCCTGTAGGAGCGGCCTTGTGTCGCGATGGGCCGCGCAGCGGCCCCAGGAAATCAGCTTCAACGCGGAAATCTTGGGGCCGCTGCGCGGCCCATCGCGACACAAGGCCGCTCCTAGATGCGTTCTTTACCCTGTCAGACGGGAGCCTGCCGCAGGTAATCCACCAACCTCAGCAGCATCGCATCACACCCCCGTAACTGCTCGACACTCACGAATTCATCTGGCTTGTGCCCCTGGTCCATGCTGCCAGGCCCACACACCACGGTCGGGATCCCCGCCTGGTCGAACAACCCACCTTCGGTGCCAAACGCCACCGTACCGAATTCATCCGTGCCACTGAGCAACGCCACCAGCCGCGCCGCTTCGCTGTCTGCCGGTGTTGCCAGCCCAGGGTAGGCACTCAACGGCTCCAGGCGAATGTCACTGGCCGCATTGACCTTGCGCATACGCGGCAGCAACTCGGCCTGCGCATACGTCTGTAACTGGTCGGCCACTGCCTGTGCCTCGAACCCTGGCAGCGCGCGCACTTCAAAATCGAACTCGCACTCTGCCGGCACGATGTTCAGCGCCCTGCCCCCTTTGATCACCCCGGTCTGCACCGTGGAGAACGGTGGGTCGAAGCGCGCGTCGTGGTGCGCCGGCAATGCCAGCGCATCACCGATGTCACCCAACTTGCCGATCAGCTTCGCCGCATACTCGATGGCATTCACCCCATACGGCGCATACGCCGAATGACAAGCCGCGCCCTGCACCTGGCAACGCATCGCCAGCTTCCCCTTGTGCCCCAGCACCGGCTTGAGCTCGGTGGGCTCGCCAATCAGGCACAGGCGTGGCTTGCGCGGGCGCTGTTCGAGCGCGGCCAGCATCGAACGCACACCCAGGCAACCGACCTCCTCGTCATAGGAGAAGGCCAGGTGCACCGGCATGTGCAACGGCTGGGCAAGGAACGCGGGCACGGCGGCCAGCACCGACGCGATGAAGCCTTTCATGTCGGCCGTGCCGCGACCATACAGGCGCCCGTCGCGTTCGCTCAGGGCAAACGGCTCGACAGTCCAGGCCTGGCCGTCCACCGGCACCACGTCGGTATGCCCCGACAGCACCACGCCGCCAACGCCCTGGGGGCCGATGGTGGCGAACAGGTTGGCTTTGGTGCCCTCCGGGTTATGGAACAGTTCGCTTTCCACTCCCAGCTCGGCCAGGTAATCACGGATAAAGCCGATCAGCTCAAGGTTGGAGTCCCGGCTGACCGTGGCAAAGCCGACCAGCCGGGCCAGCAGCGCGCGGCTGGCAAAATCACTCATCGCCCGGCACCCCGTAGCTCGGTGCGGCCGTCGGGTTCAGGGCGCGGATAACGTAATCCTGCATCTGCGGGCGGTACGCCTGCCACAGGCCATCCAGCACGCCGATCGGGTCGGTATCGGCCCAGTCCACGCGCAGGTCCACCAATGGCCAAGTCAATTCGCCAGCAATCTTCAACGCTGCCGAGTGCACCGGCCCGGCCTCACCACCTGCGGCCATCGCCGCGTGCATGGCCGCCAGCAAGCGGTCGGCCAGGTGCCCGCCGGCCTGTTCGAAGGCCACTACCATCGCTTCGATCACCTGGGTCGAGGACAACAGGTTACCCGCCGCCGCGCATTGTTCACCGGCCACAGCATTGTGTGTGCCCAATGCCTCGCGACCGGTGAACAGTGCCACCTGGCCTTGGCTGTCGATCACTGTGACCTGGCGGTACTCGCTCCACCCATTGGCGCTCAATACCCGGTCCAGCGCAGCCGCTGGCGGCAACTGCCCCTGCTCCAGGGCATCGAGAATCTGCGGGCCCAGGGCCGGCAAGGTGATGTTCTGGGTGGAAACAGCGCCAACACCCGCACGCACCCAAGGGCAGCGGGCGCCCACGGCGATGCTCGACGAACTGATGGCGATGCCGACCTGGCCGGTTTCCTGGCAGCGGCCGATGATGGAGAAGGTCATGGTAAAGCTCCTGTTGTCCTGTGCGGTTCAGGGCATTCTGGGCGCAACCTTCTACCCCACGAAACCAACATTTTCCTGTGCCTTGAGCAGGAAAAAACTAAGCCCGCAAAACAGCCCAAAAAAACACACCAAAAACCCTTAAAAGCACGCTGCAAGCCAGGAAGATCAAGGCCTTCGCCATTTTATCGGCAAGCACCAGCTAAATACTATTTTCGCCATTTGTGCAGCATCCCTAGTCTGGCTCCAGGCAACGGCGGTCCTCCAAACCGACCTTACAAAAACCGCCTGAACAAGGGCTCGGACATGACACTGAACAACCTCGAAATCGACACGCTCGTCGTCGGCGCCGGCCAGGCCGGCGTGGCCATGAGCGAACACCTGAACAAGCTTGGCGTGCCACACCTGGTGCTGGAGCGCAACCGCATCGCCGAGGCCTGGCGCACCGGCCGCTGGGACTCGCTGGTGGCCAACGGCCCGGTCTGGCACGACCGCTTCCCGGGCCTGGAATTCAACCTCGACGCCGACGCCTTCGCGGGCAAGGACCAGGTGGCCGACTACTTCGAACAGTACGTACGCAAGTACAACCTGCCAGTGCGTACCGGCATCGAAGTGAAGCGTGTGGTGCGCAACAGCGACCGCCCTGGCTTCACCATCGAAACCAATGAAGGGGTGATCCGCGCCAACCGTGTGGTCGCCGCCACCGGCCCGTTCCAGAAGCCGGTAATCCCGGCCATCGCGCCAAAAGACAGCAACCTGCACCAGATCCACTCTGCTGCCTACTTCAACCCCGAGCAGCTTCCCGAAGGCGCGGTACTGGTGGTGGGTGCCGGCTCTTCCGGGGTGCAGATTGCCGAAGAACTGATGCGCGCAGGCCGCCAGGTGTACCTGTCGGTCGGTGCCCACGACCGCCCGCCACGGGCCTACCGCAACCGCGACTTCTGCTGGTGGCTGGGTGTGCTGGGTGAGTGGGACGCAGAAATCGCCAAGCCCGGTCGCGAGCACGTGACCATCGCCGTCAGCGGCGCCCGTGGCGGCCACACCGTGGACTTCCGTGCCCTCGCCCATCAAGGCATGACCCTGGTCGGCCTGACCCAGTCGTTCGACAACGGCGTGGCGCGCTTCCAAGACAACCTGGTCGAGAACATCAACCGCGGCGATGAAAACTACCTGGCCCTCCTGGATGCAGCCGATGCCTACATCGAAAGCAACGGCCTGGACCTGCCGGAAGAACCCGAAGCCCGCACTCGCCTGGCCGACCCTGCCTGCATGAGCAACCCGCTGCGCGAACTGGACCTGGCCAAGGCCGGCGTCACCAGCATCATCTGGGCTACCGGTTACGGCGTGGATTTCAGCTGGCTGCAGGTAGACACCTTCGATGCCAACGGCAAGCCCCAGCACCAGCGCGGCGTGGCCCGCGAACCTGGCGTGTACTTCCTTGGCCTGCCGTGGTTGTCGCGCCGTGGTTCCTCGTTCATCTGGGGCGTGTGGCACGACGCCAAGCACGTCGCCGGCCACATCGCCACGCAACGCACCTACCTGGCCTACCGCGACCGCGAACAACGCGAGGCGGATGAACAGCAAGCCAACACGATCAGCAACGTCAGCACCCTCGGAGCCCACTGATGCCTACCCATACTCGCATCCGCATGTTCAACACCAAGGTCACCTACCCCAACCAGACCCTGGACAACGACCTGTGCCAGGCCGTGCGGGCCGGTAACACCATCTACGTGCGCGGCCAGGTCGGTACCGACTTCGAAGGCAAACTGGTGGGCCTGGGTAACCCTCAGGCGCAGGCCGAACAGGCCATGAAGAACGTCAAGCAGCTGCTTGAAGAAGCGGGCTCCGACCTGTCGCACATCGTCAAGACCACCACCTACATCACCGACCCGCGTTTCCGCGAGCCGGTGTACAAGGAAGTGGGCAAGTGGCTGAAGGGCGTGTTCCCGATCTCCACCGGGCTGGTGGTCGCCGGGCTGGCCCAGGCCGAGTGGCTGATGGAGATCGACGTGATCGCCGTGGTACCGGATCAGGCGTGACCGGCAACCTGCACAGCGGGTGACATAGGTCGCCTGCCGTGCAGCCAGGTGTGGGTTACCTGCGCCGCCGCTTGCAGCCGCTGTTCCGCGGGCACGCTGGCGGACGGCACCTCCACACTGATGTCCACGTCCGCCGGCAACGCTGCCAGCAACGCTGCCAGCGGCAGTTGGCCTTGCCCCGGCAGCAAACGGCCCTCGCGCGCCTCGGGGATGATCAGCGGCTCTGCGGGCGCCAGCATCGGTGCATCACACAGTTGAACCGCACGCAGGAAACGCGGGTCGACTGCGGCGATGTCGGCCACCTGGCCACCGGAACGGAACAGGTGCAAGGCATCGACCAGCACGCCACTGTTGCCCTGCCCCGCCCCCGTCACCACCGCGCAAGCCTGTTGCAAGGTGGCCACCGGCCGCCAGCGCATGAACTCAAGGTCCACACGCAGGCCATGGCCACGCGCCATTTCACACAGCGCTGCAAAGTTGCCGGTCAGCCGTGCAACATCCTCATCGTCGCCGGACACTGTCAGGCTCACCGCTCCCAGCTCGGCACCTGCGGCCAACAGCGCCTGGTAATCGGCCACCCGGGTTTGCGCCGTCAGCGACACGAACTCGATGTCCGTCACCCGCACGCCTTCCCCGGCCAGCACCGCCCGCAGCTCTCGCATTGCCTGGCTACCGGCCGCAACCGGGTAGGCCAGTGCACCCGCCATCACCGGGTGCAGGCGCAGCCCCACCGCACTGAAACCGGCGTGGCGCGCCTCGCGTACCAGCCGCGCCGGCGCTAGCGCCAGCGCCGTCAGGTGCGCTACGCCCAGCCCATTCAATAGGTCGCCCTGCCACCACTGAGGTCGAACACAAAGCCGGTGGTAAAGCTGCACTCGGGCCCGGCAATCCAGCTGACCATGTTGGCGATCTCCTCGGCCTTGAGGAAGCGCCCCATGGGGATCTTGGCCTTGCTTGCGGCAATGTGCTCCGCTGTCATCTCGGCCATCAGCGGCGTCTCGACCATGGCCGGTGCCACGCAGTTGAGCAGCACACCGTCCTGCGCCAGCTCCTTGGCCGCGGCCTTGGTGAAGGCGATGACCCCGGCCTTGGCGGCCGAATACGCCGAGATGTACTGCACGCCATCCTTGCCGGCCATGGAGGCGATGTTGACGATGCGCCCGTAGCCACGTTCACGCATGTGCGGAATGGCGGTGCGGCAGCAATAGAACACACCGTTCAGGTCGATGGCGATGACCTTGTCCCAGGCCTCTGGCGGGTACTCCCACGACGCCACCACCGGGCCGTTGATGCCGGCATTGTTGACCAGGATCTCTACATGGCCCAAGCGCGCCAGCGTCTCGGCAAACGCCGCCTCCACCGAGGCCAGCGACGACACATCGACCGCCTGGCGCAGCACCGGCTCAAAGCCGCTTTCCACGCTGTCCCAGCCGCCGACAGCGAGGTCCCAGATCACCACTTGGGCGCCGGCGGCATGCAGGCGCTGGGCGATCGCCAGGCCGATGCCACGCATGCCACCGGTCACGATTGCGGTCTGGCCTTGCAGGTACTGGCTCATTGTTTAGCTCCATTTTCGATAGAAGGAATTTCCGGCAAGCGACGCAGGTCGCTGACCATGAACAGGTAGCACAGCGCCCCCAGCACGGTGATCGACGACACGAACGCCAGGGCCCAGACAAACGAGCCGGTCATCGAAACGATGATGCCGATGGTCAGGGGGGTAACGATGCCCGCCGCGTTGGCAAACAGGTTGAACAGGCCGCCACTGAGGCCCAGCAGACCTTTGGGGGCGATGTCGGACACGATCATCCAGGCCAGCGCCGACATGCCCTGGGCGAAATAGGCGATGCACAGGATGGTGATGACCAGCGCGTCGGACTCGACGTAGTTGGCCAACACGATCACCGAAGCGGTGAGCAGCCCGGCGATTACCGGCAGCTTGCGCGCCACGTTCAGCGAGTAGCCACGGCGCAGCAAGGCGTCAGACAGCCAGCCACCGACCAGCGTGCCCAGCGAAGCGGCAATGAACGGCAGCACCGCCACCCAGCCAACCTTGAGCCAGGGCATATGCCGCTCGGTCACCAGGTAGGTGGGGAACCAGGTCAGGAAGAACACGTTGGTGGAGTTGCAGGCGAACTGCCCCAGGCAGATGCCCAGCATGTTGCGGTGCTTGAGCAGCGCCGGGATCTGCGACCAGCGGAACTGGGTGGCTTTCTGCCCGCCATCGACCACCCCGCCACCGGCGGCGATGTAGTCGAGTTCGGCCTGGTTGGCGGTGGTCGACTCGTGCGGCTCGTGGTACTTACGCCACCACACCAGGCCATAGAGGATGCCCATCAGGCCCACGGCCAGCAGCAGAAAGCGCCAGCCATAGGCATGCAGTACCCAGAACAGCAGCGGCGTCAGGAACGCCAGCCCGGTGTATTCGGCAAAGGTGTAGATGCCGGTCGCCCTGGCCCGTTCACTCTGCGGGAACCAGGTAGCCACCACCCGGCTGTTGGTAGGGAAGCACGGTGCTTCGGTCATGCCCACCAGAAAGCGCATGCCCAGCAACGACAAAAAGCCCTGCGCCAGCCCTTGCAGGCCGGTGAACAGCGACCACAACGTCAGCGCCAGCCAATAGGTGAGCTTGGTGCCCAGCCGGTCGATGAGGATGCCACCCGGGATCTGCGCGGCGGCATAGGTCCACGAGAAGGCAGAAAAGATCACCCCCATCATCGCCGCGTTCAGGCCCAGGTCGGCACTGATGCTGGGCGCGGCAATGCCCATCACGCTGCGGTCGAGGTAGTTGATCATGGTGCCGCCTGAAATCAGCGCCAGGATCATGAAGCGGGTGCGGGTGCGTTGCTGCGCGCGGGCCGGGGTGTCAAACACCCCGAGGCTGGCGTTCTGCTCAGTGTTCATGACGGTTGCTCTCTTGTTATTGGAATGGCAAAACCAGGTTCTAGACGAACCCGAACAGACGTCGTGGGGTGTCCCACATCACCGCTTGGCGCAGCCGGGCATCCGGCATCAGACGCTCGGCCAGTTTCAGCAGCGGGCCGTAGTCCACCCGCGAGCGCTGGCGAATGAACGGCCAGTCCGAACCCCACACACAGGCGTCCGCACCGAAGGCTTCGAGCAGGGCGTGCACATAGGCACGGCTTTGCTCCAGCAACGCATCGGCCGCCGCGAACTTCTGCATGCCAGACAGCTTGACGCTGGCACGGCCGCTGTCCGCCAGTTGCAACAACGCCTGGAAGCCCGGCTGCTGCACGCCAGCCGCCACATCCGGCCGGCCGCAATGGTCGATCAGCAAGCGTGCACGCGAGCCCTGAAGCAGGCTGCGCAGTTCAAGCAGTTGGTCTTCGCATACCTGCACCTGGGCGAACAGGTCGAGCTCGGCAAGCTTGCCGAACAACCCGTCAACGTCCTTGAGGCTGGCCACCCCGTACAGCGCGGGGTTGAAGGCGATACCGACCACCCCTTGCGCTTGCAGCGCAGCCAGCGCATCGAGGTGGATACCCGCCTCGACCACCGCCACGCCCTTGAACCGCCCCTGCCCGGTGGCCAGGGCATGCAGCAGGCAGCGGTTGTCGGTGTGGTAGCCGCTGTTGGGGCCCACCAGCAAGGCATGTTGCACACCGTAGGTGTCCATCACCCGGGTGAACTGTTCCTGGGTGGCGACTTCCTGGCCGGAGGGCGCATAGGGTGCGTCGGGGTGGTAAGGGAAACGGGCGGGGTCAAACAAATGGTTATGGCAATCGATCTTCGGTTCGTCAAAGATGTTCACGCAGCACTCCCGGCAGCGCCACTGCGCTTGCCTTCAGATCTTGTTATTGTGCGCCGCAAGGGCAATTTGGCTGGGTTCAAGATACTGCGTGGCCAGGTTTGACGCTCATACACAGATGGCAAAGACCATAACCGAAGGTAATAGATATGCTGCTTGGCAACGAAGGCGCAGACGCAAGCCCCATGGTGTTCAAGCTGCGCCACATGGAGGTGTTCCGTGCGGTGATGCTGACCGGCTCGATCAGCGCGGCGGCCAAGCTGCTGTACGTGTCGCAGCCGGCTGTCAGCAAGCTGATCCAGTACATCGAAGGGCGTTTGAGCTACCGTCTGTTCGAGCGCATCAACAACCGCCTGGTGCCCACCGCCGAGGCGCAGGTGCTGTTCCGCGAAGTCGAGCGGGTGTACCAGGCAGCGCTGGAGGTCAACGAGTGCGCCCTGTCACTGGGCGCAGGCGGCCACCGCAAGCTGCGCATCTCGTGCAGCGCTTCGCTGTCGACGGTGGTCATCCCGATCGCCCTGGCCCAGCTCAAGCGTGAGGCGCCTTCGCTGAACATCGAGTGGCAAACCTCGCTGATGGGCGAAATGCCCAACCAGATCCTGTCGAAAAAGGTCGACCTGTCGATTGCCGCCCTGCCCGTGGTACACGATCACCTGCATTCACAGCCCTTCATGCGCGGGCGCATGGTGGTGGTGATGCCACCCGATCACGCGTTGGCCGGGCATACCTCGCTGACCTTGCACCAACTGGAAGGCCATCCGCTGCTGCTGTTCAGGCCCGACATGCCGTTTGGCAAACTGCTGGCCGGGCACATCGAGCGGCACGGCGCGCAGTTGCCGTCACTGTTGTCGTTCACCAATGCCAACGAGGCTGTGGCGCTGGTCAAGCAAGGCATGGGCATCAGCGTAATCGACGAGTTCGTGGCGCAGGACAGCGGCCTGGCGGTGGTGCCGCTGGCGGACGAGATTCACTTCGACATCAGCTTTGTCTATTCGCGCTTCGAGCCGCCGTCGCATGCGGCGATGCACCTGATGCGCGTGTTGCAGGGCCAGTCGCAGAAGCTGGGCCGAGCAATTGCACCCACCTGATCTTGCAGGCGGGTGCACCCTCTTGTGGGAGCGGCCTCGTGTCGCGAAAGGGCCGCGCAGCGGCCCCAGGGTCTTCCAGTCTATTGCATCCTTGGGGCCGCTTCGCGGCCCTTTCGCGACACAAGGCCGCTCCCACAAAGACCGTGCAGGGCTTAAAAGCCGACTGTTGCCGAGAGCAGGTAGGTCCGCGGCGTGGAAAGGGTCAGCCCCGGTTCACTGTCATCGGAAGCCCCCGCCGAGCTCCAGTAGCGATCATCCAGCACGTTCTCGACACTGGCCCGCAAGGTAACCTCGGTCGCGTCCACGTTGAAGGCATAGCGCGCCCCCAGGTCGTAGCGTTCCCAGCCATCGATCTGCTTGCTGTTGTTCTGGTCCAGGTACTGCGAGCTGGAGTGAATGCCCCGCGCTGTCAGGGTCAGGCCATTCACCCCCGGCACGTCCCACTCGGCGCCAAGGTTGACGTTGTACTCGGGCGTGGCCGGCGCGCGGTTGCCATCAAAGGCGCCACCCACGGTATCGGTCAGCTCGCTGTCGATATACATCACCCCGCCCAGCACCCGCAGCCCTTGCACGGGTTCCCCGAACACGCTCAGCTCGATACCGCGGTTGTCGCGCTTGCCATTGGGGCCGAACACCCACGAGGTGGCGTTGGTCTCGTAGGCCGGCTGGCGGATGCGGAAGGCACTGGCGGTAAAGGCGACCTGGCCCAGGTCGTACTTGGCCCCCACCTCGACCTGGCGGCTGGTGAACGGCGGGAAAATCTGGTCTTCGTTGACCGAGGTCGACGGTGCGATCTTGCCCTGGCTCAGGCCCTCCATGTAGTTGGCGTACAACGACAGCTGGTCGGTGACCTTGAGCAACACGCCGCCAGAAGGCGAGACCTTTTCTTCGTCGTAGGCGGTGTCGCCTTTAACGCCGTCGCTCCAGTCATCCACCTGCACCCGTTGCCAACGCGCGCCCAGGGTCAGCAGCAGGCGGTCATCGAAAAAGCCGAGGGTGTCGGCCAGGGCCACGCCGGAGAAGCGGTTTTCGGTGTAGACCTCCGGATCGATGCGGGTGGGGGTACCAGGCGTCGGCGTCGCTACCGGGTTGTAGAGGTTGCTGGGCGCCGATGCATAGCGCGCGCCGCCGTTGGTGAAGTCCATGTAGAAGTAGCTGGCCGCCAGGTTCAGCTCGTGGCTGACGGGCCCGGTGTGGAACCAGTTCCGTACACCCGCCATGGCGGTGCGCACCGTTTCATCGCGGGTAAAGTCGCGCGGTTGCACGGTGAAGTCGCCGGCATCGTTGGTGATGGACACGTTGTGCCGCAGGAAGTCATGGTTGCTTTTGCGCGCGCCGACAGCGCCATAGGCCAGCAGCGACTCGCTGACGTCGTACTCGGCATGCAGTGCGCCAAAGGTGTCGTTGGTGCGCGCCTTGCTCCAGGCCTGGGCGTAGTTGTGACGTACATCGTTGGCGTCCGGCACTTTGGCGTTGGCACCGACCAGCACACGCTCTTGCGGCGCATCGGTGTCACGCTCTGTGTGGCCGAGGTCTGCCGACAACCGCAGGCGCTCGCCACGAAAATCCAGGCCCAGCACTGCCATTTCGCGCTCGACGCGCTGGTGGTCCCATTCGGTATCGCCCGCCTGCTTCACACCGTTGAAGCGCACGCCAAACTGCTGGCCTTCGCCAAAGCGCCGGCCAACGTCCACCGCACCGCCTGCCTGGCCAGCCGAGGCATAGCTGCCGGTGAACTCGGTGATCGGTTTGTCGCCGGCCCGCTTGGGCTGCACATTGATACCGCCGCCCACACTGCCTCGCGGCGAAATGCCGTTGATCAACTGGCTGGGGCCTTTGATGATATCGACCCGGTCGGCCATTTCCATGTCGATCGAGTAGGTCGGCAAGATGCCGTACAGGCCGTTGTACGCCACGTCACTGTTGAACAGGCTGAAGCCGCGAATGGTGAACTGCTCGAAACGCCCACCCGCCGGGTTGGTCGCACGCACCGAGGGGTCGGTGGCGATAAGTTCGCCCAAGGTTCGCGCTTGCTGGTTCTTCACCAGTTCGCTGGTGTAGCTGGTGATGCTGAACGGGGTTTCCATGAAATCGCGCGCTCCAAGCAGGCCCTGTGCCCCCTCGCGCGCCACCTGGCCACCGGCGTAAGGCTGTGCATCACCACCCGCCGCCAGGCCGCCGACAATGCTGGTCGGGGCAATTTCCAGCGCCCCCCCCGCCTGTGGCGCCGGCACCAGGGTGAAAGCGCCCTCACCCACCGGCAGCAACTGCAGGCCGCTGCCACGCAGCAGCTGGAGGAAGCCTTCTTCGACACTGTAGTTACCCGACAGGCCGCTACTCTGGCGGCCCTGGACCAGTGCCGGGTCCAGCGAAAGGCTGACGCCAGCCTGGTCGGCAAACCGGGTGAGCGCGGCGCCCAGGCTGGCGGCTGGCACCTGATAGGCTCGCCGCGCCGCCTCATCGGCCCAGGCGGGCGCACACAACAACAGGCTCATGGCGAACAACGGACGCACTGCGCGCACCAGTGGGCGCAGGCGGCAAGACATTACTGCAGGCATTGAACAAGGCTCCCCTTTAGTTTCTTCTACCGGTAATGACCGGTGAGTGAAAAAAAGGGGACAGCCTCATGCACGATTTTCTCGCGCGGCCAGGCTGACCCAGTAACGCGTGCGCGTCTGCACCTGCAACGGCAGGCTGGCGGCCAGCAGGGCCAGCACCCGGTCGGTATCGTCCAGGCGGAAAGTGCCGGTCACCCGCAGGCGTTCCAGCTCCGGCGCCCAGCGCAGCACACCGGGGCGATATCTTCGCAGCTCATGCAACAGCTCGCCCAAGGGGCGGTCATCCAGGCGCAGCACGCCTTCGCGCCAACCCAACAGCCATTCGTCCAGGGCTGTGGCCGGGCCGACGCCAGCCACCTGCAAGCTGGCCTGCTGCCCGGCCTGCAGCACACGGGCCGGGCCATGCAGTGGCTGCAGGCTGGCCAGCCCCTTGACGACCGAAACCCGGCAGGCCTGATCGACCAGGCGCAAGCACACTTCACCCGCATTGAAATCGCCAGCGCTGAGCGCAACCTGGCCGTAAGGCACCTGCACGGCCAGGCTCAGGCTATCGGGTACCCTGATCGCCACTTCGCCGCGCAGCAGCGTCAGCCGCCGCGCGCCCAGGTCGATGTCCACCGCACTGTCAGTGTTCAGCTGCACAAATGTGCCATCGCTCAGCAGCACCTGCCGGCGCTCCCCTACCGCGGTGCGCATGTCGGCCGTCCAGGCCTCCAGCGGCAATTCCCGGCTTGCCAGCCAGGCGGCCGGCAGCAGTGCCGCCACACCCAGGGCTTGCTTGAGCAGCGCGCGACGGCCGGCGTCCGGGCGGTCCAGCGTGGCCATGGCCAACGCCCCGGGTAACCGGGAAAAACGCTCGCGCAGCAAGGATGCCTTTTGCCAGGCGTCTTCGTGCAGGCTGCTGCTGGCCCGCCATTGCGCCAGGCGCAACAAGTCCGTCTCGCTGACGTTGCCGGAATCCAGCAGCGCCAGCCAACGGGCGGCAGCACGCACCGCTTCGCGGGTTTCGGGGGAGTGGGTGGTCATTGCAACTCGGCCAGCAGGCAATGTTCGTAAGCCTGCGCCATGTAGCGTTTGACGGAGCGTTCGCAAACGCCCAGGCGTTTGCCGATTTCGGCGTAACCCAAGCCTTCGAGCTGGCTCCAGAGAAAGGCCTTGCGCACCGGCGCCTTCAGGCCATCGAGCAACTCATCCAGGGCTTGCAGGGTTTCCAGCAACACCCAGCGCTGCTCTGGCGAGGGCACGTGCTGCTCGGGCAACTGTGCCAGGGCATCCAGGTAGGCCTGCTCCAGGCTGCGCCGCTGGTAGAAGTTGCTCAACAGCCGCTTGCCCACGGTCAGCAGGTAGGCGCGTGGCTCGCGAATGTCTGCCAATGGCTGGGCACTGGTGAGTAACCGCAGGAAGGTATCCTGGCTGAGGTCGGCGGCATCCCAGGCATTGCCCAGGCGCCGGCTTAGCCAGGTTTCAAGCCAGCTGCGATGCTCCCGGTACAGGGCAGGCAGGCTAGGCTGCGGTGGCGGCGCGGCGTCGATCATGGGGATGGCCCTGCGGCGGCGTAAATAGGATTAATTCTAATTTACGTTGCGCCGCAGCACCAAGCGGTTTGTTACCGGTCAGGCAATCGCCGCATCCACCAGCACCTGCGCTTCCTGCACCAGGCGCTGCAGGTGCGCCTCGTCGATGAAGCTTTCGGCGTAGATCTTGTAGATGTCCTCGGTGCCCGACGGCCGCGCAGCGAACCAGCCATTGGCGGTCATCACCTTCAGGCCGCCAATCGCCTGGCCATTGCCCGGTGCGTGGCTGAGAATCTGCACGATCGGCTCACCGGCCAGTTCAGTCGACTTCACCTGCTCCGGCGACAGCTTGCTCAGCAATGCCTTCTGCCGCACATCGGCCTTGGCCTCGACACGGGTAGCGAACGGCTTGCCCAGTGCCTCGGTCAGGTCGGCGTAGGCCTGGCTCGGGTTGCGCCCGGTGCGGGCGGTCATTTCGGCGGCCAGCAAGGCCGGGATCAGCCCGTCCTTGTCGGTGGCCCAGACCGAGCCATCACGGCGCAGGAACGACGCACCGGCACTTTCTTCGCCACCAAAGCCAAGCGAGCCGTCGAACAGGCCCTGGGCGAAGAACTTGAAGCCCACCGGCACCTCGTACAACTCACGGCCCAGGCGCTGGGTGACGCGGTCGATCAGGCCGCTGGACACCACGGTCTTGCCCACGGCGGCGTCGGTGCGCCACTGCGGGCGGTGGCGGAACAGGTAGTCGATGGCCACGGCCAGGTAGTTGTTCGGCGCCAGCAAGCCGTCCGAGGTGACGATGCCGTGGCGGTCGTGGTCCGGGTCGCAGGCGAAGGCCACGTCGAAGCGCTCGCGCAGGCCGATCAGGCCCTGCATGGCGTACGGCGAGGAAGGGTCCATGCGGATCTGGCCGTCCCAGTCGACGGTCATGAAGCGGAACGTCGGGTCCACCTCGGTGTTCACCACCTCCAGGTCCAGCTTGTAGTGTTCGGCAATGGCCGACCAGTAGTGCACCCCTGCCCCGCCCAGCGGGTCGACGCCCAAGCGCAGCTTGGCGTTGCGGATGACATCGAAGTCGATGACGTTTTCCAGGTCCGCCACATAGCTGCTCACGTAGTCGTGGCGCTGGGTGGTCGGGGCCTGCAGCGCCTGGGCATGGTCCATGCGCTTGACGCCCGCCAGGTTCGCGGCCAGCAGTTCGTTGGCTTTGGCCTCGACCCACTTGGTCACGTCGCTGTCGGCAGGGCCGCCATTGGGCGGGTTGTACTTGAAGCCACCGCTTTGCGGCGGGTTGTGCGACGGGGTGATGACGATGCCGTCGGCCAGGCCCTGCTGGCGGCCACGGTTATGGCAGAGGATGGCGTGGGACACGGCCGGCGTGGGCGTGTACTCGTCATCCTTGGACAGCATCACCTGCACGCCATTGGCGGCCAGCACTTCCAGGGCGCTGGCTGTGGCCGGAGCCGACAGTGCGTGGGTGTCTGCACCGATGAACAGCGGGCCATCGATGCCCTTCTCCTGGCGGTACAGGCAGATGGCCTGGGTGATGGCCAGCACGTGGTATTCGTTGAAACTCAATTCAAGCGAAGTGCCCCGGTGCCCCGAGGTGCCGAAGGCCACCCGCTGGGCCGCCACGGCAGCGTCGGGGCGGCCGGTGTAGTAGGCGGTGAGCAGTCGGGGAATATCGACCAGCACGCTGGCCGGAGCCGGCTTGCCTGCCAAAGGACTGAGCGTCATGCAAAAACCTCGAGTTCAACAGATGTTGGTGTTGGAACGTGCAGTGTACTGAGAGTTGCAAGGGTGTGCGATGGCCGGTATCAAAGAAAACCACAGCCCACGCGCCCCTCTTGTGGGAGCGGCCTTGCGTCGCGAAAGGCCGCAAAGCGGCCCCTTCAATCTAAGTTTTGCCTACAAAAGCGGGGGCCGCTGCGCAGCCCTTTCCGACCGGTCCGGCGCCCCGGCAAGGCCGCTCCCACAAAGAACGTGTGAACCCGTACTCAGGCCGGAACGGTCTAGAGTTGTAGCCACACCCACAGTAAATGAGGCCCCATGGCTTTCCACCGTCTGACCCGTACCCACCCCCGCCTGACCCTCGCAGCCGCAGTCGGCCTTGTCGGCGCCTGGCTGATCCCCGCCGGTGACACCGTGCAGCACATACTCGCCGGCTGGAACCTCGGCGTATGGCTGTACCTGCTGCTGGTGATGTACCTCACCTGGGACGCCAGCCCGGAAAAGGTCCGCAAGGTTGCCCGCGTCGAAGACGAAAACGCAGGCCTGGTCCTGCTCACCGTGTGCATCGCCGCCATCGCCAGCCTTGCCGCGGTCACCCTGCAACTGGTGTCCAGCAAAGGCCTGGAGGGCACGGCACTGGCCCTGCACTACCTCTACACCGGCCTGACCGTGGCGGGCTCCTGGCTGTTGATCGGCTGCATCTTCAGCCTGCATTACGCCCGCCTGTTCTATACCGGGCAAAACCATGAACCTCCCCTGCGTTTCGCCGACGGCGAGCGCAACCCGGACTATTGGGACTTTCACTACTTCTCGTTCACCATCAGCGTGGCCGTGCAAACCTCGGACGTAGGCGTGGCCGGCAGGCAACTGCGGCGGGTAGTGCTGGCACATTCTCTGGTGGGTTTCGTGTTCAATACAGCGATCCTGGGGTTCACCATCAACATCGCGGCCGGGCTGCTTGGGTGAGCGCGCCGCTCGTCCGAAAAACGCTTCGCCGAAAAGCCATGAGATCTACCTGATTGAAGCGGATAACGGGCGTGATCGTGCGAGGTAAACGTTTGCCTGAAAGCAGCCGCCTCATCGGTAGGGTGACCCGGATGTGACCGCTGTCATGGATTGGCACATTTGTCATGTTGGCAGCCGAGAATCGCCCGTGACAGCTGCTATCTTTACATTCCCGGCAGCCGCCATCTGTGTGGCGGGCTATTCACCATGTCCAGGCACGGACAAGGAGGCAGGCATGAACAAGATGACGTTCCCCAACGCCTGCCAGGTGATGCGCTGGCATTTCCACCCATTGGGTTTCGAAGCCACCATGGATGCGCCCCGCAGCATGATCGCGCGGCTGTTCGACCGCGCCACCGGCGAAACCCTGATGGCCATCGCCGGCATACCGTGTGCCGCAATCATGGCTGCAGCCGATGTGGAGCGCATCATCGAAGCCGTCGAAGCGGAAATGGACGCTTTCATACCCGCCTTCACCTTGCGCAACGCTGTCTAGCCTGCGGCGCTCTCCTGGCGCAAGCCCTGCAACTTGTCCATGAACTGCTCGGCCGGTACCGGCTGCCCCAGCAGGTAACCTTGCAGCGAATCACAACCCAGACGGGTCAGGAAGTCTTGCTGCTTGTCGGTCTCCACCCCTTCGGCAACGATGCGCAGGCCCAGCGCCTGGCCCAATGCCACGATTGCCGAGACAATCGCTGCATCGTCACTGTCTTGCTCAAGGTCACGCACGAAGCCACGGTCGATTTTCAGCTCGTTGGCCGGCAGGCGCTTGAGGTACATCAGGCTGGAGTAGCCGGTGCCAAAATCATCGATGGACAGGTCCACGCCCATGTCGGACAGGCGTTGCAGCACGGTCAGGCTGGCATCGGCGTCGTGCATGGCCGTGGTTTCGGTAATTTCCAGGGTCAGGCAGTTGGCCGGCAGCCCGTTCTCCTCCAGTGCGCGGGCCACGCTCTCGACCAGCCCGGCATGGCAGAACTGGATGGCCGACAGGTTCACCGCCATGCGCCAGCCCGCGTGCCCCTGATCCAGCCAATGCCGCATCTGCCGGCAAGCTTCGTCAAGCACCCACTCACCGATCGGGATGATCAGGCCGGTCTTTTCCGCCAGGCCGATGAAGCGGTCGGGCAGCAACAGGCCGTGCTGCGGGTGTTCCCAACGCAACAACGCCTCGGCACCAATCGGCAGGCAGGCCTGGGCGTCGAACTTGGGCTGGTAATGCAAACGGAACTGGCGTTGCTCCAGGGCCTGGCGCAGGTCCTGCAGCAGTTGCAACTGCTGGCGTGCGTTGCTGTTCATCGACACATCAAAGAAGCTATAGCCGTTCTTGCCAGCGCTTTTGGCGTGGTACATGGCGGCATCGGCATTGCGCAGCAGCTCGTGCTGGTCCTGGCCGTTGCCGGGGTACAGGACGATGCCCAGGCTCGCCGACAACTGCAGGTCATGCTCGGCCACGCGGAATGGCCGTGACACCAGGTTCACCTGCTTGACCGCCACGTCCATGGCATCGTCGGGCTCTTGCAGCTCTACCAACAGCACGAATTCGTCGCCACCGATACGCGCCAGGGTGTCCTGGCTGTGCAGGTGACCGCGCAGGCGGGACGCCACTGCCTTGAGCAGCAGGTCGCCGATATGGTGGCCAAATGCATCGTTGACCGGCTTGAAGCCGTCCAGGTCGATGAACATCAGGGCAAAACAGCCGCCCTGCTCCGCTACCTTGGCGATGGCCTGCTCGATGCGGTCGGCCAGCAAGGTGCGGTTGGGCAAGTCAGTGAGGGTGTCGTGCAGGGCCAGCTGGGTCAGTTCCTGGTTGGCCAGTGTCAGCGAACGGGCCAGCTCGGCGGTGCGCGCCTCCAGGCGGGCGTCCAGTACCGAGGTCAGCAAGGCCACCGCCAGCACTGCCAGGGTGGTGATCAGCACCAGGTAGACCAGGCCGTCGCCCTGCAGCCCGCCGCCCAGTGCACCGCAAAAGCTCCCCTCAGGGAAATTCGCCGCCGCCATGCCGGTGTAGTGCATGCCCACGATGGCAATGCCCATCACCACCGCCGCCAGGCCGCGGATCTGCCGCACATAGGGGGTGTGCTTGCGCAGGCGGAAGGCGATCCACAACGCCGCCGCCGAAGCGCCCACGGCAATCAGCAGCGAGGCACCGAACAGCGTCGGGTCGTAGTCGATGCCCGGCAACATGCGCAGCGCAGCCATGCCGGTGTAGTGCATGCAGGCAATGCCGGCGCCCATGATCAGCGCGCCAAAACCCAGTTGCAGGCACGGCAAGCTCGGCTGGCTCACCAGCCACAGGGCAAAACCCGAGGACAGCACGGCGATCAGCAGCGAGAACGCGGTAAGCGCCAGGTCATAGCCCAGGTCGATGGGTAGGCTGAAAGCGAGCATGCCGATGAAGTGCATCGACCACACGCCGATGCCCATGGCCAGTGCGCCACCTCCCATCCACAAGTACGACGCCCGCCCCTTGGCGGTGGCAATGCGGCCGGTCAGGTCAAGGGCGGTATAGGACGCCAGAATCGCCACGCACAGCGAAATCAACACCAGCGAAGAGGAGTAGCTACCGGTCAGCATTGGGAATTCCAGCGACGGGACAGGGGGCCCGGCAAAAGCTGACAATTGTACTCAAGCTTAGGCGAAACGCACGGGGTTTTTGCGAATGGGAATGGATCCAATGCAAGCCCTAAGCAGATCTGTGGCGTACTTTGTGGGAGCGGCCTTGCCGGGGCGCCGGACCGGTCGGAAAGGGCTGCGAAGCAGCCCCGGCAATATTGATGTTTGTGCGGATAATCTGGGGCCGCTTCGCGGCCCTTTCGCGACACAAGGCCGCTCCCACAAAAGCGGGCGTTTACTTTAGTCCTGCTCGGCAAAGGCTTGTTCGGCATCCCAGCCGCCGCCCAGCGCGGCAACCAGTTGCACACTGGCCACCAGGCGCCCTTGCAGCAGGTTCAACACGCTGCGCTCGTTGCTCAGCGCCGTGGTCTGCACGTTGACCACGTCCAGGTAGCCAATCAGCCCCGCGCGGTACTGGTTCTCGGTCAGGCGCAGCGACTCGCGGGCGGCGTCCAGCGCTTCCTGGCGCACCACCGCTTCATCGCCATACACCTTCAACTGCACCAGCAGGTTTTCCACTTCCTTGAAACCGTCCAGCACGGTCTGGCGGTACTGCGCCACGGTCTGGTCATACACCGCCACCGTGCGGTCCACCTCGGCGCTGCGCTTGCCGGCGTCGAACAGGGTCAGCGCCAGCTGCGGGCCTACCGACCAGTAGCGGTTGGGCAGCTCGATCCAGTTGCTGAAACTGCTGCTGGAATAACCACCACTCATGCTCAGGCTGAGGTCAGGGAAGTACGCTGCCCGCGACACGCCGATATTGGCGTTGGCCGCCATCACGTTGCGTTCGGCAGCTGCGATGTCCGGCCGACGCTCCAGCAGCTGCGAAGGCAGCGAAACCGGAATTTGCGGCAACGCCGGAATGGCCTTGCTGTCAGCCAGGGCAAAGTCGGCCGGGGTCTTGCCCAGCAGCACGGCAATGGCGTTTTCGAATTGCGCACGCTGCCAGATCAGGTCGATCAAATCCGCCTGGGTGCTCTTCAGCTGGGTACGCGCCTGTGCCACGGCATCCGGGCCAGAGACACCAGCGCGGTACTGGTTTTCGGTCATTCGCAACGAGCGCTCATAGGCCGCCACGGTGGCTTCCAGCAGACGCTTCTGCTCATCGATAACCCGCAATTGCAGGTAGTTCTGCACCAGCTCCGATTGCTGGCTCAAGCGGATCGACGCGAGGTCGGCGAGGCTGGCTTCGGCACTGGCCTCATTGGCATTCATGGTTTCGCGCAGCTTGCCCCACAAGTCGATCTCCCAGCTCACACCGAGCTGGGCGTTGTAGGTGTTGCGAATGCCACTGCTGTTATTGGACAAGCTGGAACTGGAGCTGCCGGTACCCTGGGCAGAGCGGTTCTTGCCGGCGCTCAGGTCCAGGCTGGGGAACAGCGCCGCACGGCTGCTGCGCACCAGCGCCTGGGCCTGGCGGTACTGGGCTTCTGACTGCGCCACCGTCTGGTTGCTGCGGTTCAGTTCTTCAACCAGCGCATTCAGCCCGGCATCGCCGTAGATTTCCCACCAGGCGCCGCGGGCGATGGCATCTGACGGCGTGGCCTGGCTCCAGCCTTCGGCGTGCTTGAACTGCGCCGCCGGGCTGTTCAGCTCGGGGCGGTGGTAGTCCGGGCTCAGGGTACAGGCGCTGAGCAAGGCCACGCACAACCCGGCGCCGAGCAGGCGCGAGCCACGCCCACGGGTCAGCGCTTGCAGCGCACGGTGAAGTGGGGTCTGGGCAAAAGTCATAGCGGGGTTTCCAGGGCGGCGTCGGTGCGCACGCCGCGCCAACGGTTGAAACGGTGGCGCAGGCGGTCCAGGTACAGGTAGACAACCGGCGTCGTGTAAAGGGTGAGGACCTGGCTGAACACCAGGCCACCGATGATGGTCAGGCCCAGCGGCTGGCGCATTTCCGCACCTTCGGCATGGCTCAGCAGCAGCGGCAAGGCGCCAAGGATGGCGGCCAGGGTGGTCATCAAGATTGGTCGCAGGCGCAGCAGGCAGGCCCGGCGGATCGACTCTTCCGGCGACATGCCCTGATGGCGCTCCAGCTGCAAGGCCAGGTCGATCATCAAAATGGCGTTCTTCTTCACCACACCGATCAGCAGGAACAGCCCCAGTAGCGAGATCAGGCTGAATTCGCCACCGGTAACGTAAAGGGTCAGCAAGGCACCGACGCCTGCCGAAGGCAGTGTCGAGAGAATGGTCAGCGGGTGGATGTAGCTTTCATAAAGAATGCCCAGCACCAGATAGACCAACACCAACGCGCCAAGAATCATGAACGGCTGGCCTTCCTGAGTCTTGGCAAAGGCATCGGCCGTACCGCCCAGCTTGGCGATCACGTCCTCGGGCAGGCCCAGCTTGGCCACCGCACGTTCAAGCGCCGCCATGGCCTGGTCGGGGCTGTAGCCTTCGGCAACGTCAAAGGCGATGTCTTCCGAGGCGAACTGGCCTTCGTGGCTGACCCGGTCGTTGGCCAGGCTGTTTTCATAGTGGGCGATGGTCGACAGCGGTACACGGGCGCCGTCGGCAGTAATCACTTGCACCTGCTCCAGCGTGCTCGGGTCCCAGGCGTATTTGGGGTTGATCTCCAGCACCACCTGGTACTGGTTGAGGCTGTCGTAGATGGTGGAAATCTGACGCTGGCTGTAGGCGTTGTTCAACACCGAGGTGACCATGTCCATATCGATGCCCAGGCGCTTGGCCTGGTCACGGTCGACCACCAGTGTCACCTGCTGGGTACCGGAACCGTCACGGGCGTCGATGGCGGTCAGCTCCGGCAGTGCACGCAGCGCCGCAACCACCTTGGGGAACCACTGGCGCAATGCCGCCAGGTCGCCGCTCTGCAGGGTATACAGGTACTGCGACGAGCTCTGGTCACGCCCACCGCCACCCAGTTGCAGGTCCTGGTCGGCCATCAGGAACAGCCGACCTCCGGGCACTTTGGGCATTTCCTTGCGCAGGCGCTCGATCACCTTCTGCGCGTCGATCTTGCGCTCGTTGATCGGCTTCAGGCGCACCAGCACCATGGCGTTGTTGGTGCCGCTGTTGCCTCCGATGAACCCGGCAACGCTCTGCACTGCCGGGTCGGCCAGCAAGGCGCGGCGGTAGATTTCCATTTTCGGCTGCATCACGCTGAACGACAGGCCATCGTCACCGCGGATGAAGCCCATCAGCTGGCCGGTGTCCTGCTGCGGCATCAGCGTCTTGGGCACCACCACGTAGAGGGCGATGTTGATACCAATGGTCGCCAGCAGGCTGAGCAGGGTCAGGCGCTTGTGGCGCAGGACCCAGCCCAGGCTACGGTCATAGGCGTTGACCATGCGCTGGTGCACTTTGTCGCTCCAGCGCTGCACGCGGGTCTGCTCGGCCTGGTGTGGTTTGAGCCAGCGGGCACACAGCATCGGCGTGAGGGTAAGCGATACCACCAGCGACACGATGATCGCCGCCGCCAGTGTGATCGAGAACTCCTGGAACAGGTTGCGCACGATGCCGCCCATGAACAGGATGGAGACGAATACCGCCACCAGCGACACGTTCATCGACAACAAGGTGAAGCCCACTTCCTTGGCCCCCAGGAAAGCCGCCTTCATCGGCGGCTGGCCGTCCTCGATGTGCCGCGAGATGTTCTCCAGCACCACGATGGCGTCGTCCACCACCAGGCCAGTGGCGAGGATCAAGGCCATCAGCGACAGGTTGTTGAGCGAGAAGCCGCACAGGTACATGACCGCGAAAGTGCCCACCAGCGACACTGGCACTGCCAGGCTGGGGATCAACGAGGCGCGCAGGCTGCCGAGGAACAGGTACACCACCAGGATCACCAGCACCACAGCGATCAGCAGGGTGTGTTCGGCCTCCTTGAGGGTGGCCTTGATCACCGGCGAGCGGTCCATTGCCACGTTCAGTTGCACATTGGCCGGCAGCAACGACTGCAGGGCTGGCAACTGTGCCTTGATCTGGTCGACCGTTTCGATGATGTTGGCACCGGTCTGGCGGTTGACCACCAGCAGCACTGCGCTCTGGTCATTGAAGAAACCACTGTTGTAGCGGTTCTCCACACCATCGGTAATGGTCGCCACGTCGGACAGGCGCAGGATGGTGCCGTTCTGCTGGCGGATCACCACCGGCTCGTAATCCTTGGCGCTTTCCAACTGGTCGTTGGCCCTCACCTGCCAGTTGCGCTCGGCGTCCTCGACAAAGCCCATGGGCCGGCGCTGGTTGGCGTTGGCCACGGCAGTGCGCACATCGTCCAGCGACACGCCGTACTGGTTGAGCAATTGCGGCTCGACAGCAATGCGCACTGCCGGCAGCGAACTGCCGCCGATCTGCACCTCGCCTACCCCCGATACCTGGGCCAGGCTCTGCGACAGGATGGTGTCGGCCAGGTCGTACAGCTGGCCTTTCTGCAACACGTCCGACGTCAGCGACAGCACCATGATCGGTGCTTGCGACGGGTTGATCTTCTTGTAAGTGGGCATGCTGCGCATGCCGCTGGGCAGCAGGTTACGGGTGGCGTTGATCGCTGCCTGCACCTCGCGCGCCGCGCCGTCGATGTCGCGGCCCATCTCGAAGCCGATGATGACCCGCGTGGAGCCCTGGTTGGAGCTGCTGGTCAACGTGGTCACGCCGGCGATGCTGCCCAGCTTGCGCTCCAGTGGCGTGGCCACGGTGGAGGCCATGACCTCGGGGCTGGCGCCGGACAGGTTGGCCGATACCACGATGACCGGGAAGTCCATCTGTGGCAGCGGTGACACGGGCAAAAGGCCGAAGCTGACCCCGCCCAGCAGCATGATCGCCAGGCTCAGCAGCATGGTCGCTACCGGGCGCCGGATAAAAGGACCGGACAGGTTCATGCCTCGGCCTGCTTCACGTCAGTGGCCGGGCGCCAGCGGCGGGCCAGGCGGTCGAAGTACAGGTAGATGACCGGGGTGGTGAACAGTGTCAGCACCTGGCTGACCAGCAACCCGCCGACCATCACCAGGCCCAGCGGCTGGCGCAGCTCGGCGCCGGAGCCGGTGGCGAGCATCAGCGGCACCGCACCGAACAGCGCGGCCAACGTGGTCATCAGGATCGGCCGGAAGCGCAGCAGCGCCGCCTGGTAGATCGCATCGCGCGGGCTCATGCCCTGGTGGCGCTCGGCCTCGAGGGCGAAGTCGATCATCATGATCGCGTTCTTCTTGACGATACCGATCAGCAGGATGATGCCGATGATGGCAATCATGCCCAGGTCGTTGCCGCTTATAAGCAAGGCCAGCAAGGCCCCCACCGCCGCCGACGGCAGAGTCGAGAGGATGGTCACCGGGTGAATGTAGCTTTCGTACAGCACGCCCAGCACGATGTACATGGTCACCACCGCCGCCAGAATCAGCAGCAAGGTGCTGGACAGCGACGCCTGGAAGGCCTCCGCCGCGCCCTGGAAGCGGGTTTGCACCCCCAGCGGCATGCCGATGTCCTTCTGCACCTGCTCGATCACCTGCACCGCCTCGCCCAGCGATGCACCGTGGCCCAGGTTGAACGACAGGGTCACTGCCGGGAACTGGCCGAGATGGGAAATGGCCAGCTGGGCCTGGCGCTGCTCGATGCGCGCCAGCGCCGACAGCCGCACCTGGCCGCCATCGGCGGCCTTGACGTGGATCGACTCCAGCGCCTGCGGGCCGATGACTGCCGCGTCTTTGGACTGCAGCACCACGCGGTACTGGCTGGCCTGGGTGTAGATGGTCGAGATTTGCCGCTGGCCGAAGGCGTCGTACAGGGCGTTGGTGATCTGCGACACGTTGATGCCCAAGCGGCTGGCCATGTCACGGTCGATCACCAGGTACACCTGCAGGCCCTTGTCCTGCAGGTCACTGGCCACGTCGGCCAGTTCCGGGCGCTGCTGCAGCGCCTGCACCAGCTTGCCGCTCCACTGCGCCAGCAGGTCGGCGTCCGGCGATGACAGGCTGAACTGGTACTGGGTACGGCTGACCCGGTCCTCGATGCTCAGGTCCTGCACCGGCTGCATGAACAGGCGGATGCCCACCAGCCGATCGACTTGCGGCTGCAGGCGGCTGATCACCTCGCTGGCGGTGACGTCGCGCTCGCCGTGCGGCTTGAGGTTGATCAGCAGGCGGCCGCTGTTGAGCGTGGCGTTGTCGCCATCGACGCCAATGTAGGACGACAGGCTCTGCACGGCAGGGTCCTGCAGGATCACCTTGCTCAGTGCCTGCTGGCGCTCGCTCATGGCAGCGAACGAAGTGGACTGCGGCGCTTCGGAAATGCCCTGGATCACCCCGGTGTCCTGCACCGGGAAGAAGCCCTTGGGCACCACCATGTACAGGAATACGGTCAGCACCAGGCTGCCCACGGCCACCAGCAGGGTCAGCGGCTGGTGCTTGAGTACCCACTGAAGGGCGTTGCCGTAGTGCTTGATCAGCCAGTCGATCCAGGCGCCGCTGGCGCGGTAGAAGCGGCTTTGTTCCTCTTGCTTGGGCTCGCGCTTGAGTAGGCGCGCGCACATCATCGGCGTCAGGGTCAGCGACACCACCAGGGAAATCAGAATGGCCACTGCCAGGGTGATGGCGAACTCGCGGAACAGGCGGCCGACCACGTCAGCCATGAACAGCAGCGGGATCAGTACCGCAATCAGCGAGAAGGTCAGCGAAATCAGGGTGAAGCCGATTTGCCGGGCGCCTTTGAGCGCTGCCTGCATGGGCGTCTCGCCCTCTTCGATGTGCCGGGAGATGTTCTCCAGCATGACGATGGCGTCGTCGACCACAAAGCCTGTGGCAATGGTCAGGGCCATCAGCGTCAGGTTGTTCACCGAGAAACCGGCCAGGTACATCACGCCGAAGGTGCCGATCAGCGACAGCGGCACGGCAATCGACGGGATGAGGGTGGCACTGAAGCGGCGCAGGAAGACGAAGGTGACCATCACCACCAGGACGATGGCGATCAGCAGTTCGTGCTGCACGTCCTTGACCGCAGCACGAATGGTCTGGGTGCGGTCGGTCAGTACCGACACATCGAGGCCCGCCGGCAGGTTGTCGGTGATCGACGGCAACAGTTCCTTGATGCGGTCGACCACTTCGATGACGTTGGCGCCTGGCTGGCGCTGGATGTTCAGCAGCACCGCGTGGTTTTCGTTGGCCCAGGCGGCCAGGCGCTCGTTTTCTGCACCATCGACGATTTCGGCCACATCTTTCAGACGCAGCGGCGCACCGTTGGTGTAGGCCAGGATCAGGTTGGCGTATTCCTCGGGGGAACGCAGCTGGTCATTGGCATCGAGCATCGACACCCGGGTGGGGCCATCGAAATTGCCCTTGGGCTGGTTGACGTTCGAGGCACCGATCAGCGTGCGCACGTCATCCAGGTTCAGGCCGTTCGCGGCCAGGGCATCGACGTTGACCTTGATGCGTACGGCCTGGCGCTGGCCGCCGGCAATGCTGACCATGCCTACGCCGCTGATCTGCGCGAGCTTTTGCGCCACGCGGGTATCGACCAGGTCGTTGAGCTTGGGCAGCGGCATGGTCTTGCTGGAAATGGCCAGGGTCAGCACCGGGGTGTCGGCCGGGTTGACCTTGTTGTACACCGGCGGTGCCGGCAGGTCGCTGGGCAGCAGGTTGCTGGCGGCGTTGATCGCGGCCTGCACCTGTTGCTCGGCAACGTCCATGTTCATGTCAAGGTTGAAGCGCAGGGTCAGCACCGAGGCCCCGCCGGAGCTGGTCGAGGCCATCTGGCTCAAGCCCGGCATCTGGCCGAACTGGCGCTCCAGCGGGGCTGTGACGGCACTGGTCATGACCTGCGGGCTGGCGCCGGGGTACAGGGTCATGACGCGGATGGTCGGGTAATCCACCTGCGGCAAAGCGGATACCGGCAGCAGCTTGTAGGCGATCAGGCCGGCCAGGACGATGGCCAGCATGCTCAGCGTGGTGGCGACCGGCCGCAGGATGAACAGACGCGAGAGGTTCATGCGCCCGCCTTGCCTGCTGCGTTGCCAGGCTGTGCTTCGCCGGTATGTGCCGAACCTTTGGCTTCCTGGCCTTGCAGGTGCTGGCCTGGGGTGGTCGGCACTTGCGAGCTGTCTTCGACCACTTCCACCTTGGTGCCTTCGCGCAGGCGGTCGGTGCCTTCCAGCACCAGGCGGTCACCGGCCTTCAGGCCTTCGAGGATTACGCTGTTCTCGCCATCGCTGGCGCCAACCTTGAGCTTGCGCACGTTCACCGTGTTTTCGGCGTTTACCACATAGGCAAAGGTACCGTCATTGCCAAACTGGATGGCCGCTGCCGGGGCCATGACCACCTGCTTGAGGGTATCGGCAAGCAGGCGCACGTTGACGAACTGGTTGGGGAACAGGGCCAGGTCCTTGTTCTCGAAACGGCCCTTGAACTTGAGGGTACCGGTGGTGGTGTCGATCTGGTTGTCGATGCTGCCCAGTACGCCGGTGGACTGCAGCTTGCTGTCACTGCGGTCCCAGGCCTCGACCGGCAGGCTGGCGCCGCTGCGGTAGCGTTCCAGCACGGTGCTCAGTTCGGTTTCCGGCAGGGTGAAGGCGACGTTGATCGGTTCGGTCTGGGTAATCACCACCAGCGCGGTGGTGTCGTTGGCCGCCACCAGGTTGCCCAGGTCAAGCTGGCGCAGGCCGACACGACCAGCGATGGGTGCGCGAATCTGGGTAAAGTCGAGGTTCAGGCGGGCGTCGTTGACCTGCGCCTGGTTGGTCATGACCAACCCCTTGAACTGCGCTACCTGCGCTTCGGCGGTGTCGAGGGTTTGCTTGGCGATACTGTCTTCGGCGTACAGGCCTTTGTAACGGGCTACGTCGACCTGGGCGTTTTTCAGCTGCGCCTGGTTCTGCGCCAGGGTACCTTCGGCCTGCTGCAAGGCGATGCGGTACGACCGCGGGTCGATTTCGGCGAGCAGTTCGCCGGCCTTGACCTGCTGGCCTTCCTTGAAGTGGATCTTCACCAGTTCGCCGGCCACACGGCTGCGCACGTTCACCGTGTTGGTCGCGGTGACCGTGCCCAAGGCCTTGTAATACAGCGGGAAGTCGCCCACCCGTACCGGTTCGACGCGCACCGGCACCGCTTCGCTGGAACCGCCGAAGCCCGGGCGGCCGCCCATCATGCCCATGCCCTTGCCACCACGCCCGCCGCTGGCTTCTTTATGCGCAGGCGTTGCTGCAGGCCACAGCCACCAGGCCAGTGCAGCCACCAGCAGCAGGATCAGCAGGCCGACGAGCCAGCGACGGGGGGAACGGGAATTGGACGCTTGCATGGGTTGAACGAACCTTGTTCGGAATGGCGGCTTGGGGAGGGTGAACGATAAGCAATGGCATCGTTTTAGCAAAGGGCCTTTACCAGAGGTTTACCTTTGGCTGACGTTGCCAAGAGCCTGAACTTTAAATGAAAACGGCCCGGAAAGCGTTCCGGGCCGTTACAGGGTGTTGCTTGGAGTAGTGGCGGGCTAAAAGGTTTCTTCTGCCTGTGCCGGCCTCTTCGCGGGCTTGCCCGCTCCCACAGTGAGCGCGCAGCCTTATAACGCTGCGCCGTACCTGTGGGAGCGGGCAAGCCCGCGAAAGGGCCGTTACAGTGGATAGATGCCCGCCCTGCCCCAACTAGTCCTTACTTCAGTACAGCCAGCGCTGCATCGTAGTTAGGCTCGTCAGCGATTTCGCCAACCAGCTCGCTGTGCAGCACGTTGTCGTTCTCGTCCAGCACCACCACGGCGCGGGCAGCCAGGCCGGCCAGCGGGCCGTCGGCGATTGCAACGCCATAGTTTTCGAGGAACTCGCGACCACGCAGGGTCGACAGGTTCTTCACGTTTTCCAGGCCTTCAGCACCGCAGAAGCGCGCCTGGGCAAATGGCAGGTCGGCGGAGATGCACAGCACCACGGTGTTGGCCACATCGTTGGCCTGGGCGTTGAACTTGCGCACGGAGGTGGCGCAGGTTGGGGTGTCGACGCTCGGGAAGATGTTCAGCACCTTGCGCTTGCCGGCGTAGTCCTTCAGCGACTTGTCAGCCAGGCCTTCACCGACCAGGGAGAATGCCGGAGCCTGGGCGCCGGTTTTTGGCAGTTCGCCTTTGACCTGAACCGGGCCGCCTTTGAGAGTCACTTGAGCCATGACGAAATCCTTATGCTGGGTTTGAAAAGGACACTGAGTTAAGCATGAAGGCGGCCGGGTGCCTATGGGGGCAGGTGAAATTGTTCTATTGCCGGACAATTTTTGTGGACAAAAAAATGCCCAGGTTGCGACAAGCGACCCGGGCATTCTTTATTTCTAGCAGCGAATCAGCCCAGCAGGCCGTACACCACCGAGGTCAACGCAACCAGGCCGACCACCACAACGAACACGTTGGAGGCCGCACCGCTGTACTTGCGCATGGACGGTACACGATGGATGGCGTACATCGGCATCAGGAACAGCAGCACCGCGAGGATCGGGCCGCCGAGCGATTCGATCATGCCGAGGATGCTCGGGTTGAGGGTGGCAACGATCCAGCACACCACCAGCATCAACGCGGCTACCACGCGGTCCAGGGTCTTGGCACCCGGGCGTGCGCCGGTCTTGGCGATAATACCCTTCAGGCCTTCGCTGGCACCGATGTAATGGCCCAGGAACGACTTGGCAATGGCCACGAAGGCAATCAGCGGCGCAGCAAACGCGATGGTCGGGTTGCTGAAGTGGTTGGCCAGGTACGACAGGATCGACAGGTTCTGTGCCTTGGCTTCGGCCAGTTGGGCGCTGCTCAGGGTGAGCACGCAGCTGAACACGAAGAACAGCACCATCACCACCATCAGCAGGTGGGCGCGGCGCAGGATCTGGCCGCTGCGCTCGTCGGCATGCTCGCCGTAGCGGCGTTTCTGGTCGACGGCAAAGGCCGAGATGATCGGCGAATGGTTGAACGAAAACACCATTACCGGAATGGCCAGCCACAGGGTGTGCAGGAAGGCCGAGGCCGGCGGCACCTGGGTGGCGCTGTCGAGGATGCCACCGGTCCAGTGCGGTACCAGGTACAGGCCCAGCAGCGCCAGGGCGACGATGAACGGGTACACCAGCAAGCTCATGACCTTGACCGTGGCCTGCTCGCCGCAGCGCACGATGGCCAGCAGGCCGAGGATCAGCACAAACGACAGGATGGCCCGCGGTGGCGGCGCCATGTGCAGCTGGTGCTCGATGAAGCTGGACACAGTGTTGGTCAGCGCCACGCTATAGATAAGCAGGATCGGGAAGATCGCGAAGAAGTACAGCACGGTGATCGAAGCACCGGCGGTGCTGCCGAAGTGCTCCTTGACCACCTCGGTGATGTCGCCGCCATTGCGCCCGGAGAGCACGAAACGGGTCAACCCGCGGTGGGCGAAATAGGTCATCGGGAACGCCAGAACGGCGAGGATCATCAGCGGCCAGAAGCCACCGAGGCCGGCGTTGATGGGCAGGAACAAGGTTCCGGCGCCAATGGCTGTGCCGAACAGGCCCAGCATCCAGGTGGTGTCGTGACGCGCCCAGCTGCCGAGGGTGGCGGGGGTCGATTCTACAAAGCGTTGTTCAACGCTTGGGGCCTGCTCATTCATTCCGGGTGAAGCTCCACTCGCAAGACTGTAACAGGCTGAGAATGGCGAAACAGTGCCTTCGCCCAACTCAACCGGAAAAGAGGGGCGCGATTGTGCACGGAAAGGTTGCACTTGCGAAGCCCTTTTCCGAGGGGCGGTTGCACTTGTCTTTACAAGCGGGCTACACCGGTAGGCAAAGGAGATAATTGTGGGAGCGGCCGCCCCCACAGGAAGGGGCCGCGCAGGGCCCCTTGAGGTGTTACTTCTGAACGGCAGCGAAAGCTTCGGCAACCTGTTGCAGGTTGGCCGGGCGCAGGCCGGACATGCACACGCGGCCGCTGTCGATCAGGTACACGCCAAACTCGTCACGCAGGCGGCGCACTTGCTCGACGCTGAAGCCGGTGTAGCTGAACATGCCACGCTGGCGCAGGAAGAACTGGAAGTCCTGGCCTGGCAGCAGCACGGCCAGGGCATCGACCAGCGCCTGACGCATGTCGAGGATACGCTTGCGCATCACTTCGACTTCCTCGGCCCACTGGGCATTGAGGGCGGCATCGCTCAGCACGCCTGCAACCAGCTGGGCGCCAAAGTTGGGCGGGCTGGAGTAGTTGCGGCGCACGGTCGCCTTGAGCTGGCCAAGCACGCTCTGGGCAGTGGCGTCATCGTCGCAGACCACCGACAGGCCCCCTACCCGCTCACCGTACAGCGAGAAGATTTTCGAGAACGAGTTGCTGACCAGGCACGGCACGCCGGCGCGGGCCATTTCGCGGATGGCGTAGGCGTCTTCCACCAGGCCTTCGGCGAAGCCCTGATAGGCGATGTCGAGGAACGGGATCAGCTGGCGTGCCTTGACCACTTCGACCACTTGTTGCCACTGGTTTTGCGTAAGGTCGGCACCGGTGGGGTTGTGGCAGCACGGGTGCAGCAGTACCACGCTGTTGGCCGGCAGGGTCTGCAGGGTGGCCAGCATGCCGTCGAAGTCCACGCCACGGGTGGCCTGGTCAAAGTACGGGTAGGTGTGCACCTTGAAGCCGGCACCTTCGAAGATGGCGCGGTGGTTGTCCCAGGTCGGATTGCTGACCCAGACTTCAGCCTGCGGGAAGTAGCGCTTGAGGAAGTCGGCACCGACTTTCAGGGCGCCGGAGCCACCCACAGTCTGTACGGTGGCCACGCGACCGCCGATCACGGCCGGGTGATCGGCACCGAACAGCAGCGCCTGGATCGCCTGGCGGTAGCTGGCCAGGCCTTCCATCGGCAGGTAAAGGGACGCTTCGTGGTCCTGGCCGGCAATGCGTTTTTCCACCGCATCCACAGCCGCCAGTTGCGGCACTACGCCAGCCTCATCGTAATACAGGCCGATACTCAGGTTGACCTTGTCGGCGCGCGGGTCGGCCTTGAAGGTTTCCATCAGCGAGAGGATCGGGTCGCCGGCATAGGCATCGACATGTTTGAACACAGCGTGCAGCTCCTTGGATCAGGACAGTTCGAAAAGGCAGACCTGAGCATACCCGGAGTGTGCGCTCAGGAACATCCACTATTGTGCAAGGTTGTCTATGCAACATTGCATGGCTGAAGATTCGGGCTGTCAGTAATGGCCCTATCGCCGGCAAGCCAGCTCCCACAGGTACACCACAGGCCTTGAGGTTTGTGGAGTACCTGTGGGAGCTGGCTTGCCGGCGATAGGCCGGTTCAGGCGAGCAGCTCTTTCAGGCCTTGCAACTCCTGCTCGGTCACCGCCACGCCCTCCTCCTCGGCCACCTCGCGCTCGCGGTAACGCCGCTCGCCCGGCATGCGCGTCAGCCCCACCGCCTGCATCTGCTCCACCATCTCGCGGCTGCGCTGGGCAAACCGCTCGCCTTCGGCCTTGTTCGGGTCGATGACAATGATCAGCTGCCCGGTCCATGGTGTCTTCGCCCCCGGGTGGCCCGACCAGTCGAATTCCCAGGAGAAATTACCCCCGGTCAGCGCCGCCGCCAGCAACTCGACCATCATCGACAACGCCGAACCCTTGTGCCCGCCAAACGGCAGCAAGGCGCCGCCTTCGAGAATGGCCAAGGGGTCGGTGGTCGGTTCGCCATTGGCGTCCACGCCCATGCCTTCCGGCAGGTGCTGGCCGGCACGCGCGGCAATCTGCACGTCCCCGTGGGCCATGGCGCTGGTGGCCATGTCGAAGACGATCGGATCGTGTTCGGCACAAGGCGCAGCAAACGCGATGGGGTTGGTACCGAACAGGGGCTTGCGCGCGCCATGCGGCACCACGCAGGTCATGCTGTTGACCACGCTCAGGGCCACCAGGCCCTCTTCGGCGAACGGTTCTACATCCGGCCACAGCGCGGCAAAGTGGTGCGAGTTGTGGATCGCCAGCACGGCAATACCCGCGTTGCGCGCTTTGGCTACCAACAACTCACGGGCCGCCGCCAACGCCGGCTGGGCAAAGCCGCCCGCTGCATCAACGCTTACATAACCGGCCGCCACATCGCTGACCTTCGGCGTGGCCTGGCCATCAACCCAACCGCTGGCCAAGGTCGAGACGTAGCCAGGCATACGGAACACGCCGTGGCTATGAGCCCCATCGCGCTGGGCGCTGGCGCAGTTGTACGCCAGCACCCGGGCCACGCTCTCGCTGCAGTCATGGCGCTGAAAAATGGCCTGCAACAGGCCCTGCAGCTCGGTAAAAGGCACACGCACGACGGTGCTGGTGGAAGGTGCGGACATCTGAAGCTCCTTGTTGGTATTGGAATGGCTACAGCGTTGCAACGACAAAAACTTTCCGGCATGTGACAGCAATCTGTCAAATGTTGACTTGATGACAGAAAACATTCATTTTCTTCCCAAGCCTTACCCCTGGAGCCGCAGCATGAGCCAACCGATCAAGCAACGCCTGGAAAACAGCCTCGAAGGGGCCGCTGCCTCGGGTCGCAAGATCGCCACCTACATGCTCGCCAACCTGCACGAACTGCCGTTCCAGACCTCGGCCAGCATCGCCGCCAAGTTGGGCGTCAGCGAATCCAGCGTCGGGCGCTTCTGCCGCTCACTCGGTTATGCCCACCTCAAGGCGCTTAAGCAAGACCTGCAGAACGACCTGGGCGATGGCCCATGGCTGGTGGGTGACCGCCTGCAAGATTACCGCCAGAACCAGGACGCCAGTGACAACGCCGGCAGCCTGGAGCTGGAAATCGCCGCCTTGATGCGCGTGCACGAGTACCGCCAGAGCCCGACCTGGCACAGCGTAGCGCAACGCCTGGCGAGCAAGCCGCGGGTGTTCATCGCCGGTTTCCAGACCGAACGCGGCATCGCCGTGTGCATGAGCCACCTGCTGCAGTACCTGCGCGATGGCGTGCAACTGGTGGACATCAGCGCCGGGCACTTCGGCGACGTGCTGCTGGGGCGTGCCGAAGACAGCGCCCTGGTGGTGTTCGAGGCGCGCCGTTATTCCCGCCACGCCCTGCTGCTGTGCCAGAAGGCACGCGAGGCGGGCATTGCGGTCACCCTGGTGACCGACACCTTCTGTGACTGGGCCGATGCCAACGCCGACGAGGTGTTCCGCATCCCCACCGAGTTCAATCTGTTCTGGGAATCCACCTCGACGATGCTGTCGTGGGTGCACCTGATGGTCAACGAGGTCTGCAAGAAACTCGGGCCTGATGTTGAAAAACGCTTGGAAGCGACTGCCGCTCTACATAACGAATTCGTCGGCTACACCTCGTGGCCGACGGGCAAACAACAATAGCAAGAGTGCAATGAGGTGCGAGATGAACAAGACCATGGCCTTGGTGGGTGCGTGTGCCCTGCTGCTGACGGGTGCCGCCAGTGCCGAAACCCTGCGCTTCGCCACCGAGGGTGCCTACCCGCCCTTCAACTATGTAGACGCCGATAACAAGCTGCACGGCTTCGATATCGACATCACCCATGCCCTGTGCGAACAGATGAAAGTCGAATGCACGCTGGTGGCCCAGGACTGGGAAGGCATCATCCCCGCCCTGATGGCGCGCAAGTACGACGCCGTCGTCGCGTCGATGATCAACACCGAAGAACGGCGCAAGAAAATTGCCTTCACCGACCACTACTACCGCACCCCGCTGACCGTTGCCGTCGCCAAGGACAGCAAGATCGACAGCGCCCAGACCGACTTCGTCGGCTACACCGTTGGTGCCCAGTCGTCGTCCACCCAGGCTATCTACGCCGAAGACGTGTATGGCAAGGCCGGTGCCGATGTGAAGCTGTACCCGACCATGGACGAAGCCAACGCCGACCTGGCCGCCGGGCGCCTGGACGGGGTCATTGCCGATAAATTCCCGCTGCATGAGTGGATGACCAAGAACGGTGGGGATTGCTGCAAGATCCTCGGCGACGTGGCTGATACCAAGGCCGATGCGTCCATTGCCGTGCGCAAGGACGACGAAGCCCTGCGCCAGCGCCTGAACACCGCGTTGCAACAGATCGTGGCCAACGGCACGTACCAGAAGATCGCCAGCAAGTATTTTGCTTTCGATATCTACAACTGATCTTCAGGAAGTTTTGCGAAACCCCTGTGGGAGCGGCCTCGCGTCGCGATAGGGCCGCCTAGCGGCCCCGGCAATCTCTGCAAGTTGCATAAATTCTGGGGCCGCTACGCAGCCCTTTCGCGACGCAAGGCCGCTCCCACAAAGGCCGCATAACCTGCCCAAGAGGTTCGTCATGCTCGATCAATTGTCCTTGCTGTCCTTCGCCAGCGGAGGCTGGGGCCAGGCGCTGCTGGCCGGCGCCCTGGTTACCGTTTCACTGGCTCTGGCCTGCCTGCCCATCGGCCTGCCGCTGGGCCTGGTGGTCGCCCTGGCGGCGCGCTCGCGCAAGCGCCTGCCACGGGCCTGGGCCACCACCTTCTCCACGGTGTTCCGCGGCCTGCCCGAACTGCTGACACTGCTGATCATCTATTACGGCTGCCAGATCGCCGCGCAGAAAATCCTCGCGGCCATGGGCTATCAGGGTGAATTCCTGATCAACACCTTCCTCGCCGCGATGATCGCCTTCAGCCTGGTGTTCGCCGCGTTCTCCAGCGAGATCTGGCTGGCGGCCTTCAAGACCCTGCCCAAGGGCCAGCTGGAGGCCTGCTCGGCATTGGGCCTGAGCAAGCGCACCGCCTTCTTCAAGGTGCTGCTGCCACAACTTACCCGCATCGCCCTGCCCGGCCTGTCGAACAACTGGCTGTCGCTGCTAAAGGACACCTCGCTGGTGTCGACCATTTCGCTGGTCGACCTGATGCGCCAGACCAACCTGGCCGTCAGCGTGACCAAGGAACCGATGTTCTTCTATGGCGTCGCCTGCGTGGGTTACCTGTTGTTCGCAGCGCTTTCCGGGCGCGTGTTCGCCTTTATCGAACGGCGCAGTAATCGCCACCTGCTAGGAGCACGGGCATGAGCTTCGAACAACTGCTGGCTCTGGTGGTCGACCCCGACCTGCTGGAACGCTACGGCCCGCGCTTTCTCGACGGGCTGCTGGTAACCGCCAAACTGGTGGCCATTTCCTTCACCCTGGGCGCCGTGCTCGGCTTATTGCTGGCCCTGGCGCGCATGTCGCGCAGCCTGCTGCTGCAACGCCTGGCTGCCGGCTACGTGTACTTCTTCCGTGGCTCGCCGCTGCTGGCCCAGCTGTTCCTGCTGTATTACGGCCTGGGTTCGCTCAAGGGCTTCTGGCAGGACGTCGGCTTGTGGTGGTTTTTCCGCGAGGCGTGGTTCTGCACCTTGCTGGCCTTCACCCTGAACACCGCTGCCTACCAGGCGGAGATCTTCCGCGGCAGCCTGATGGCGGTCGCGCCGGGGCAGCATGAAGCGGCGCGGGCGCTGAACCTGAAGCGTTCGACTACCTTTTTCAAAGTGATTCTGCCGCAGTCGTTGCTGGTGGCCATCGGCCCGCTGGGCAACGAACTGATCCTGATGATCAAGGCCAGCGCGATTGCCTCGCTGGTGACCATCTACGACCTGATGGGCGTGACCAAACTGGCCTTCTCGCGCAGTTTCGACTTCCAGATCTACCTGTGGGCCGCCGTGCTCTACCTGGTGATCGTCGAAGTGGTGCGGCGCCTGCTGAAACACCTGGAAGGCCGCCTGGGCCGCCACCTGAACTGACCGAAGGATACGTTCCATGCATTGCCAGACCCTTGTCCTCGGCGCCGGCATCGTCGGCGTCAGCACCGCCCTGCACTTGCAGGCCCGCGGGCGCCAGGTCGTCCTGATCGACCGCGACGAACCCGGTAGCGGCACCAGCCACGGCAACGCCGGGCTGATCGAGCGCTCCAGCGTCATCCCCTACGCCTTCCCCCGGCAGTTGGGCGCATTGTTGCGCTACGGCCTGAACCGCCAGCCCGACGTGCGCTACAGCCTGGCCCACCTGCCCAAGGCCGCGCCTTGGCTGTGGCGCTACTGGCGCCAGTCGGCGCCGGGGCGCCTGGCCGGGGCCGCCGCCGACATGCTGCCGCTGGTGCAGCGCTGCGTCGAAGAACACGACGCGTTGATCGAAGCTGCCGGCCTGCAAGGGCTGGTGCAGGCCAAAGGCTGGATCGAAGTGTTCCGCGACCCGGCGCTGTTCGAACAGGCCAAGGCCGACGCCAAGGGCCTGAGCCGTTATGGCCTGCAATTTGAAATCCTCGAATGCGGGCAGCTGCAGGCCCGCGAGCATCAGCTGGACGCCACCGTGGTCGGCGGCATCCACTGGCTCGACCCCAAGACCGTGAACAACCCCGGCGCCCTCACCCGCGGCTATGCGGCGCTGTTCCAGCAGCGCGGCGGGCAGTTCGTGCATGGTGATGCGCGCAGCCTGCGCCAGGCCAACGGTAAATGGCGGGTAGAGACCCGCCGTGGTCCGATTACCGCAGACGAGGTGGTGGCCTGCCTCGGCCCGCAATCGGCCGACCTGTTCAGCGGCCTGGGCTACCAGATTCCGCTGGCGATCAAACGCGGCTACCACATGCACTACAGCACCCGTGACGGCGCGACGCTTGAGCATTCAATCTGCGACACCCAGGGTGGCTACGTACTGGCGCCAATGGCGCGCGGCGTGCGCCTGACCACCGGCATCGAGTTCGACGCCAGCAGCGCGCCGGGTAACCAGATCCAGCTGGGCCGCTGCGAGGCCCTGGCGCGCAAGCTGTTCCCCGCCTTGGGCGAGCGCCTGGACGACACCCCTTGGCTGGGCCGCCGCCCGTGCCTGCCCGACATGCGCCCGGTCATCGGCCCCGCATCGCGACACCCGGGGCTGTGGTTCAACTTTGGCCACGCCCACCACGGCCTAACCTTGGGCCCGGTCAGCGGCCGGCTGGTGGCCGAGCTGATCACCGGCGAGCGCCCTTTCACCGACCCCGCGCCCTACAGCGCGACTCGTTTCGACTGAACCCACGCGGGAGAAAAACAACATGACCGCACCAATGAGCCTTGCAAGCCTTGCCCCCGAGCCCGACCCACGTCCGGTGCTGATCCGCATCGAAGGCCTGAACAAGCACTACGGCGCTTTCCAGGTGCTGCACAACATCGACCTGCAGGTGCGCGAAGGCGAACGCATCGTGCTGTGTGGGCCGTCCGGCTCGGGCAAGTCGACCCTGATCCGCTGTATCAATCGCCTGGAAGTGGCCCAGCAGGGCAACATCCAGGTGGATGGCATCGACCTGGCGGCCACCACCCGTGAAGCGGCGCAGGTGCGCAGCGACATCGGCATGGTGTTCCAGCATTTCAACCTGTTCCCGCACATGAGCGTGCTCGACAACTGCCTGCTGGCCCCCATCAGCGTACGCGGGCTGTCGCGCAAGGACGCCGAAGAGCGGGCGCGCATGTACCTGAGCAAGGTGGGTATCGAAAGCCAGGCGCACAAGTACCCCAGCCAGCTGTCCGGTGGCCAGCAGCAGCGCGTGGCGATTGCCCGGGCACTGTGCATGAAACCGCGGATCATGCTGTTTGACGAGCCCACCTCGGCACTGGACCCGGAAATGGTCGCCGAGGTGCTGGATGTGCTGGTAAAGCTGGCCGGCACCGGCATGACCATGCTCTGCGTCACCCATGAAATGGGCTTTGCCCGGCAAGTGGCCGAGCGGGTGCTGTTCCTTGAGGGTGGGCACATCATCGAAGACAGCCCGCCGCAGGTGTTCTTCAACCAGCCGCGTACCGAGCGCGCCAAGGCGTTCCTGGCGCAGATACTGCACTGAATGGGCCGGATGGGCTGGCGCGCAATTGTGTAGGAGCGGCCTCGTGTCGCGAAAGGGCCGCAAAGCGGCCCCGGATATCAGCTTCGCTGCCGATATCGCCGGGGCCGCTTTGCGGCCCTTTCGCGACACGAGGCCGCTCCTACAGGTTCCGTGTCAGCCGAAGAAATGGGCAATGGGGCGTGGCCTTCATTGCACCGCTGCAAAGACCCAACTGCATCGTTAAATATTATTGACCGACACCCCCGCCAAACCCACGCCGCCACAGGCCCGCATCGGTTTCAGCCCCCAAAAACCGGTGCATTCCCCGCGTTAAAGCCCTCTTCCGTCGTTTGACATATCGAACGGCTCTGGCAAGCTATCTACATGCCCCGACCGGAATCGTCGCCTCTGACGAGCCGGCAGTGCTCGGAGCTTCAGGCTGCACTCAGGGCCCCGCGCCGTGCACCTGCACAACAACGACAGGCTGAACCTGTCCCAAGGTGACATATGTCCAACAGCAACATTGGCAACAAGCAACCTTCCCTGCGCAAACCCGTCGTCCTGATGACCATGGGCAGCCAAGAGCGCAAAGGCCATGACTATCAGGTCATGACCCACAAATACATCACCCCGCTGGTCGAGTTCTCTGATTGCGTCCCGGTGCTGGTGCCCACTTGCTGCGGCACTGAAGACCTCGACACCTATCTGGACATGGCCGACGGCGTGTACCTGACCGGCGCCGGCAGCAACATCGACCCGGCCCTGTACGGCCAGGAGAATGAAACCCCAGGCAAGGGCCAGGACCAGAACCGCGACCTGTTCGACATCCCGCTGGTGAAAGCGGCGATCAAGCGTGGTCTGCCGATCTTCGGCATCTGCCGTGGCATGCAGGAAATCAACGTGGCCCTGGGTGGCGACATCTACCAGAAGGTGTACGCCGAGCCTGGCTTCAACGACCACCGGGAAAACCCGGAAGACCCGGTTGAAGTGCAGTACGCCCAGGTACATGGGGTGAAGATCAAGCCGGGCAGCTGGCTGCGTGACACCCTGGGTACCGACGAGATTCGCGTCAACTCGCTGCATGGCCAAGGCCTGCGCACGCTCGGCGCCGGCATCGAAGCCATCGCCCTGGCCGAAGACGGCCTGGTCGAGGCCATTCACGCCCCGAGCATTTCGCCGTTCCTGTTCGCGGTGCAGTGGCACCCGGAGTGGCAAGCTGCGAAGAACCCAGATTCGATCAAGATGTTCCAGGCCTTCGGCGATGCTTGCCGTGCCCAGGTACGCAAGGCGCAGATCAAGCGCCAGCACGCTGCCTGACTTTCAGTTTCCTCTGCTTTGATCGCGGGGCGGCGCAAGGCCGCCCCCGTTTCCCCGGTCACCCTCTGCTGGTCCCAGAACACTTCCCGTGGAATCGGGCGGCGGCCTTGTGCCTGTCTCCGCGATCGTTTTTTTCCCCTCCCCGCCAAGAGATACGATGACTGATTGCAGGTAGGCTGCCATCGGTGTCTTTTCCTTCCGTTATTTTTTCGCCTGTACCTGCCTCTTCGCGGGCACGCCCGCTCCCACAGAGATCTCCACAACTTTTGCAGGTATTAGGGTACCTGTGGGAGCGGGCGCGCCCGCGAAGAGGCCGGTACAGATAACAACACCTCTGTCCCACCCCCCCTACAAAAAAATCTCAAGCAAGGACTAGTCATCGCACCGGTTGTACGATAACTTACCTCCAACGCAAAACAACACCCTTCACCCAAGCGCCACAGGATGCCTACAACAATGAATCCACAAGAACTTAAATCCATCCTCTCCCACGGCCTGCTGTCTTTCCCGGTCACCGACTTCAATGCCCAGGGCGACTTCAACCCGGCTGGCTACATCAAACGCCTGGAATGGCTGGCCCCGTACGGCGCCAGCGCCTTGTTCGCCGCCGGCGGCACCGGTGAGTTCTTCTCCCTGGCCGCCAGCGAATACAGCCAGGTAATCAAGACCGCCGTCGACACCTGCGCTACCTCGGTACCTATCCTCGCGGGCGTTGGTGGTTCCACCCGCCAGGCCATCGAGTACGCACAGGAAGCCGAGCGCCTGGGCGCCAAGGGCCTGCTGCTGCTGCCGCATTACCTGACCGAAGCCAGCCAGGACGGCGTCGCCGCCCACGTCGAAGCAGTGTGCAAATCGGTGAAGATCGGCGTGGTGGTGTACAACCGCAACGTCTGCCGCCTGAATGCCGACCTGCTGGAAAAACTGGCCGAGCGCTGCCCGAACCTGATCGGCTACAAGGATGGCCTGGGTGATATCGAGCTGATGGTGTCGATCCGTCGTCGCCTGGGCGACCGTTTCAGCTACCTGGGTGGCCTGCCGACCGCCGAAGTGTATGCTGCCGCCTACAAGGCCCTGGGCGTGCCGGTTTACTCCTCCGCGGTGTTCAACTTCGTGCCCAAGACCGCCATGGACTTCTACAACGCCGTCGCCCGTGACGACCACGCGGCCGTGGCCAAACTGATCGACGATTTCTTCCTGCCGTACCTGGACATCCGCAACCGCAAGGCCGGCTACGCCGTGAGCATCGTCAAGGCCGGTGCCAGGATTGCCGGTTACGACGCAGGCCCGGTGCGTACGCCGCTGACCGACCTCACCGCAGAAGAGTACGAGATGCTCGCCGCGCTGATGGACAAGATGGGCCCGCAGTAAGCGTCGCCCGCGGCCTGCCAAGTGCCGCGCCCGGAGTGGGCCAGCCCCGCTCCGGTTACAATTCGTGAGCCCGCACAAAAATAACTAGTGGGAGTATTGCCAGCATGCAAGCGACTAAGAAGACGCATGTGCGCTACCTGATCCTGTTCATGCTGTTCCTGGTGACCACGATCAACTATGCCGACCGCGCTACCATCGCAATCGCAGGTTCCAGCCTGCAGAAAGACCTCGGCATTGACGCCGTTACCCTCGGTTATATCTTCTCCGCCTTTGGATGGGCTTACGTGGCTGGCCAGATTCCTGGTGGCTGGCTGCTCGATCGCTTCGGTTCCAAGAACGTCTACGCCTTCAGCATCTTCACCTGGTCGCTGTTCACCCTGTTGCAGGGCTTTGTCGGTGGCCTGCCGATTGCCTGGGCCGTCGTCACCCTCTTCGCGCTGCGCTTTCTGGTCGGTTTCGCCGAAGCCCCGTCGTTCCCGGGCAACGCGCGCATTGTTGCCGCCTGGTTCCCGACCCAGGAACGCGGTACTGCCTCAGCCATCTTCAACTCCGCGCAGTACTTTGCCACGGCGCTGTTCGCCCCGATCATGGGCTGGATCGTGTTCAGCTTCGGCTGGGAACACGTGTTCGTGGTCATGGGTGCACTGGGCATCGTGTTCTCGATGGTGTGGCTGAAGACCATCCACAACCCGCGCCAACACCCACGCATCAGCCAAAGCGAGCTCGAACACATCGAGCAGAACGGCGGCCTGGTAGACATGGACCAGAAGCGCGGCAACGACGGCCCGAAATGGGGCTACATCAAGCAACTGCTGACCAGCCGCATGCTGCTGGGCGTGTACCTGGGCCAGTACTGCATCAACGCCATCACCTACTTCTTCCTCACCTGGTTCCCTGTGTACCTGGTGCAGGAACGTGGCATGACCATCCTCAAGGCCGGCTTCATCGCCTCGCTGCCGGCGGTCTGCGGCTTTATTGGTGGCGTGCTGGGTGGCGTGATCTCCGACTGGCTGCTGCGTCGTGGCAACTCGCTGACCTTCTCGCGCAAACTGCCGATCGTGTGCGGCCTGCTGCTGTCGACCACCATGGTGTTCTGCAACTACGTCGACGCCGAGTGGATGGTGGTTGGCTTCATGACCCTGGCATTCTTCGGCAAGGGCATTGGCGCGCTGGGCTGGGCGGTGGTGGCAGACACCTCGCCGAAACAGATCGCCGGGCTGTCCGGTGGCCTGTTCAACACCTTCGGCAACATCGCCTCGATCACCACCCCGATCGTGATCGGCTACATCATCAGCGCCACCGGCTCGTTCAAGTGGGCGCTGGTGTACGTGGGTGCCAACGCCCTGGTAGCGGTGTTCAGCTACCTGGTGATCGTCGGCCCGATCAAGCGTATCGAGCTGCGCGAAGATGCCCCAAAGCCACAGGCTGAGCCCGCCGCCAACGGCGAACTGGCCAGCTCGCGTCACTGAATGAACACGCCCGCGCCGGAGTAACCGGTGCGGGCGGATGTACAAAAAAGCCTGAGAACCTGACAAGTAGGGCCCAAACATGCAGTTGATCGAACATTCCGACTCGCCCCGCTACGTCCGCCTGCATGACGACGACAACGTCGTGGTAGTGGTCAACGACGGCGGCCTGGGCGAAGGCGCCCGCTTTGCCGACGGCCTGACCCTGGTCGAAGGCGTACCACAAAGCCACAAAGTGGCCACCGTTGCCATCGCCCAGGGCGAGCCCGTGCGCCGCTACGGGCAAATCATCGGCTACGCGCTGGAAGACCTGCGCCAAGGCAGCTGGGTGCAGGAAAGCCAGCTGGCCATGCCGGCCGCCCCTGAGCTGGACAGCCTGCCGCGCTGCGACGCCGTCCCACAACCGCTGCCGCCGCTCGAAGGCTTCACGTTCGAAGGCTACCGCAACGCCGACGGCACCGTCGGCACCCGCAACATCCTCGGTATCACCACCACCGTGCAGTGTGTGACCGGCGTGCTGGAGCATGCGGTCAAGCGCATTCGCAGCGAACTGCTGCCCAAATACCCCAACGTCGATGACGTGGTAGCCATCACCCACAGCTACGGCTGCGGCGTGGCCATCAACGCGCGCGACGCCTACATCCCGATCCGCACCGTGCGCAACCTGGCGCGCAACCCCAACCTGGGTGGCGAGGCGCTGGTCATCAGCCTCGGCTGTGAAAAGCTGCAAGCCGGCCAGGTGATGCACGACAACGACCCTTCAGTAGACCTCAGCGACCCATGGCTGTACCGCCTGCAGGACGCCAGCCTGGGCTTTGTGGAAATGATCGAACAGATCATGGAACTGGCCGAAACCCGCCTGAAGAAGCTCGACCAGCGCCGCCGCGAAACCGTACCGGCCAGCGAGTTGATCCTTGGCATGCAGTGCGGCGGCAGCGATGCGTTCTCGGGCATCACCGCCAACCCGGCGCTGGGCTACGCAGCCGACTTGCTGGTACGCGCCGGCGCCACCGTGCTGTTTTCGGAAGTGACCGAGGTGCGTGACGCCATCTACATGCTGACCTCACGCGCCGAAAACCAGGAGGTCGCCGGCGCCTTGATACGCGAAATGGACTGGTACGACCGCTACCTGCAGCAAGGCGCCGCCGACCGCAGCGCCAACACGACGCCGGGCAACAAGAAAGGTGGCCTGTCCAATATCGTCGAGAAGTCGCTGGGGTCGATCGTCAAGTCCGGCAGCGGCGCCATCCAGGGCGTGCTCGGCCCAGGCGAGCGGGTAACGCGCAAGGGCCTGATCTTCTGCGCCACCCCGGCCAGCGACTTCGTCTGCGGCACCTTGCAACTGGCCGCCGGCATGAACCTGCATGTGTTCACCACCGGCCGAGGCACGCCCTACGGGCTGGCCATGGCGCCGGTGGTCAAGGTGTGCACGCGCACCGAACTGGCCCAGCGTTGGCCCGACCTGATCGATATCGACGCCGGGCGCATCGCCACAGGCCGCTCGACCATCGAAGAACTGGGCTGGGAACTGTTCCACTACTACCTGGACGTAGCCAGCGGCCGCAAGCAGACCTGGGCCGAGCAGCACCGCCTGCACAACGACATCACCCTGTTCAACCCGGCACCGATTACCTGATGCCAAGGGCTTGCTCGACCTTCGAACTGGCCACCTTCTCTGTGGGAGCGGGCATGCCCGCGAACCCCGGCAAAGCCGGTGCCATAGACCGGGTTGCCTGCTTCGCGGGCACGCCCGCTCCCACAGTCCAATTCACCCGTTAGTCAACAGGAGCACCCCATGCCTGAAATCCTCGGCCACAACTTCATCGCCGGCCAGCGCAGCGCCGCTGGCCCACAGCGCCTGCAGAGCCTGGACGCCAGCACTGGCGAAGCCCTGCCCTACAGCTTCGCTCAAGCCAGCGAAGCCGAAGTAGACCAGGCCGCCAAGGCCGCCGCTGCCGCCTTCGCCGAATTCCGCCAACTGGCCCCGGCCCGCCGCGCCGAATTCCTCGACGCCATTGCTGCCGAACTGGACGAGCTGGACGACGCCTTCGTCGCTATCGTCTGCCGCGAGACCGCCCTGCCCGCTGCCCGCATTCAAGGCGAGCGTGGCCGCACCAGCGGCCAGATGCGCCTGTTCGCCCAAGTACTGCGCCGTGGTGATTTCCTCGGTGCCCGTATCGACCTGGCCTTGCCCGAGCGCCAGCCGCTGCCCCGCGTGGACCTGCGCCAGATGCGCATTGGCGTCGGCCCGGTCGCCGTGTTCGGTGCCAGCAACTTCCCGCTGGCCTTCTCTACCGCCGGTGGCGACACCGCTGCTGCACTGGCCGCCGGTTGCCCGGTGGTGTTCAAGGCGCACAGCGGCCACATGGCCACCGCCGACCTGGTGGGTTGCGCAATCGTGCGCGCCGCCGAGCGCACCGGCATGCCCAAGGGCGTGTTCAACATGGTGTTCGGTGGTGGTGTGGGCGAATGGCTGGTCAAGCACCCGGCCATCCAGGCCGTGGGCTTCACCGGCTCGCTCAAAGGCGGCGACGCCCTGTGCCGCATGGCTGCCGAGCGCCCGCAGCCGATCCCAGTGTTCGCCGAGATGTCCAGCATCAACCCGGTGATCATCCTGCCAGCCGCCCTGGCCAAACGTGGCGAGGCCATCGCCCGTGAACTGGCCGGCTCGGTGTGCATGGGCGCCGGGCAGTTCTGCACCAACCCGGGGTTGGTGATCGGCCTGCAATCGCCACAATACAGCCAGCTTCTGGCCGACCTTGGCCAGCACCTGGACCAGCAGGCCGGGCAAACCATGCTCAACGCAGGTGGCCTGCGCAGCTACGTCGGCGGCCTTGAGCACCTGCATGCCCATGCCGGTATCGAGCACCTGGCCGGCCAGGCGCAGGCAGGCAGCCAGGCCCGCGCCCAGCTGTTCAAGGCCGATGCCCGCCTGCTGGTCGAGTCTGACCCGCTGCTGCAAGAAGAAGTGTTCGGCCCCACCACCGTGGCCGTAGAAGCGCAGGACAACGAACAGCTGCGCGCCGCCCTGCTAGGCCTGCGTGGCCAACTGACCGCTACCCTGATTGGCGAAGCGGAAGATTTCGAGGCCTACGCCTGGCTGGTGCCGTTGCTGGAGGAGAAGGTCGGGCGCATCCTGATCAATGGCTACCCGACCGGTGTCGAAGTGTGTGATGCCATGGTCCACGGCGGGCCTTACCCTGCGACCTCGGACGCCCGCGGTACTTCGGTCGGCACCTTGGCCATCGACCGCTTCCTGCGGCCGGTGTGCTACCAGAACTACCCGCAGGCCCTGCTGCCTGAGGCGCTACGTGACGGCAACCCGCTTGGCTTACGCCGACTGGTGAATGGGCAGTGGAGTGACAAGGCGGTCTGACTGATGGCCTGAAACAAGAAAGCCCCGCACATGGCGGGGCTTTTCTTTGCCTGTACCGGCCTCTTCGCGGCGGTTCGACGCCTCGATAAACCCGCTCCCACAGGTACTGCGCAAGATTCAAGACTTGTGCGCTCTCTGTGGGAGCGGGCGAGCCCGCGAATAGGCCGGTATAGGTCACAAGGGCCTCAGACCCCTTGCGCCTCAGCCTCTTCATGTACCTGACGCAAGCGCTCCCGGCTATTGCTCAGGTGCATGCGCATGGCCATCTTTGCCCCTTCGCTGTCACCCCGGGCGATTGCTTCATAAATCGCCTCGTGCTCATGCATCAACCGGCTCATGTAATGCGCCTGGTCATCACGGGCCAGCCGCGCCGAATTCACCCGGGTGCGCGGGATGATGCTGGTGCCCAGGTGGTTGATGATATCGGCGAAGTAATGATTGCCGCTGGCCTGGGCAATGCGCAGGTGGAACTGGAAGTCCGCCGACACCGCATCATTGGCATGGGCCGCCCCTTCGTTGAGTTCGTCCAGCGCCGCACGCATGCCCGCCAGCTCTTCATCGCTGCGCCGCTGCGCGGCCAGGCCCGCCGACTCGATCTCCAGGGCAATACGCAACTCCAGCACCGCCAGCACTTCACGCAGGGTGACCACAGTCGCCGGGTCGATGCGAAAGCCCCCCGACGCCGGCGCGTCGAGCACGAACGTGCCGATGCCATGGCGGGTCTCGACCTGCCCGGCGGCCTGCAGCCGCGAGATCGCCTCACGCACCACGGTGCGGCTGACGCCCTCTTCGACCATGATCTGCGATTCGGTCGGCAGCTTGTCGCCACGCTTGAGCTGGCCACTGCGAATGCGTTCGGTCAGCACTGTGACCAGTTCCTGGGCCAGACTGCGCGGCTTGCGCCGGGTCCTTGCCTGTACCTGTTGCTCTGTCATTGCCCTGTATTTCACCTAGAAAGACAGCGCTCATCATAGCGCAAGCAGTTGTACGATCACATACACCCGGTGCGGTATTTATTGCTCCCTCTTGCAAGCCTCGCCCATGAAAAAGCCGTTCCAAGCGCTGGCTCAGAGCCCGCGCGAGCCTGTACTGTGCGCCTTTGCGCTCACTCATCCATGGAAGGAAAATGCCGCATGAAATCCCTCGACCGCCTATTGCTTGCCAGCGGCCTGCTGATACCCCTGTGGTTGCTGGCAGGTATCTGGCTCACCGCCCAGGCCTACCCAGGCTATGACCACCTGCAACAGGCCATGAGCCAGCTCGGCGCCGTAGGCGCGCCAACCCACAGCTGGTCGCCACTGGTAAACAACTTCCCACTCGCCGCCCTGTTCGCGCTGTTTGCCTGGGGCCTGGCCCGGCGCTGGCGTGATTCGAAGCTGGCAATGCTGAGTGCGGCCCTGGTGTTGCTGCATGGTGTCGGCAGCCTGGGCACCGGCTGGTTCGCGTGTGACCAAGGTTGCGCACCGGCGCAGCCGTCCACCTCACAGCAACTGCATAACCTGTCCGGCCTGCTGATGTTCCTCTCGCTGACCCTGGCCAGTGCCCTGTGGGCGTGGCTGGGCAGTCGCATTGCCAGCTCGCGGGCCTTTGCGCTGTTCTCCCTGGCCTGCGTGGTGCTGGCGATCGTTACCGTCGCGCTGATGGGCCAGGCAGCGCAAAACGGCCAGCTATTCGGCCTGTATCAACGCCTGAACTATGGTGTGTCGGTCATCTGGGTTGCCGGTCTGGCTTGGGCGAGCCTGCGCAGGCCAGCCGCCAGCCCGCTGCGCATGGCCGTGGTCTGACGGCAAATTGCTGGCCCCCGGCATCGGAAAGCGAAGGCAAACTCCGTTCTCTTTCAGATGCTTAGGACAGCAACATGCGAGTATTTCTAGCAACGATGGCCGGTTGTATGCTGGCCACGCTGGCTTTCGGCGCCCAGGCCCGGGCGCTGAGCCAGAATGATCGCCACACCTGCGGCTGGGGTGCGCAGATAGCCGCCGAGGCCCAGCAGGCCAAGCTTTCCGGGGTGACCCTGTACGCCACGCGCAAGAAGCTGCAGGTACGCAAATTCCCCAAACCGTGGATGCGCATGACCGCTTTCGGCATTACCGAGCAGACCTACAACAGCCGCTCGCGGCTCAAGCCTGCAGCGATCAAGCAGACTTACTATGAGCAGTGTGTTCAGCATGCCGTGGCAAAACGTTAATTACCTATTTATCAATAGCTTATTAGACAAACATAAAGCCCTGTAGGAGCAGCCTTGTGCTGCGATGAGGCCGGTGCTGCCGGCCTCTTCGCAGCACAAGGCTGCTCCTACAAAGACCGTGTCCGCCATGGGGCGCCAGCCCTGAAGCGGTCTTCCAGCCAGGCCTTGAAGGCACCCATGGCCGCTGTGTTCAGCCGTGCTGTCGGGCGCACCAGATAAATACCCGCCGCCACGTCGAGCTGCCATTGTGGCAGCACGCGCACCAGGCGGCCGCTGGCCAGGTCCTCGCCCATCAGCCAGTCGCCCCCGGCCAGAATCCCCACACCGCGCCGGGCCGCCTCCAGCAGCGCTTCGTTGTCATTGCTGCGTAGGCTACCGGCTACCTTGACGCTTATCTGCTGCTCGGCATTCATCAGTCGCCATTCAGGAAATGAACGTAAGCCACTGAAACCCAAGCAGTTATGGCTAGACAAATCTTCCGGTATTGCGGGTACGCCCTGTTGAGCGAGGTACAGGGGCGACGCACAGAGGATACGCACGTGGTCGCACAGCTTGCTGGCCACCAGACGGTTGTCTGCCAGTTCACCGATACGAATGGCGGTATCGAACCCCTCGCCGATCAGGTCGACGAAACGGTCGGCATACTCGACCTCCACCGTCACCTGCGGGTAGGCCAGCACAAAGTCGGCCAACATCCCGCTCAACCAGCGCCGCCCCATCGCCGCAGGTAACGCCAGGCGCAAACGCCCGCGCACGGTTGCCGCACCTTCGGCAGCCTCCTGCTCCGCTTCAGCAATCAGTCGGTTGGCCTCGCGTACTTTGGCCACCAGCCGCTCGCCCTCATCGGTAAAGCGCAACTGCCGCGTGCTGCGCTCCACCAGGCGAATACCCAGGCGTGCCTCCAGTGCACTCAGGCGCTTCGACAACACCGTGGGGTGGCGCTCCAGTTGCCGCCCGGCAGCGGCAAACGAGCCTTGCTCGTGCAAGGCCAGCAAGCTGGCAAGTTCATCGGCGCGGCGGCTGTCGAAGGCATCCATGGCAAAGCTCGGCAGTGGGGTCAGGGGGTGGGCATCAGGCAGTCAGGACCAGCGCGCCTTCCGACCGCCCTTGCTCCAGGTCCTCATGGGCCCTGGCCACTTCGGCCAGCGGGTAGCGACGCCAGACCCGAGGCTGGATGATACCCTCGGCGACGGCTGCCAGCACGTCGGCTGCGCGCTGCTGGTACTCCTCGACCGTGCGAGTATGTGCCGCCAGCGAAGGGCGGGTCACGTACAGCGAGCCCTTGGCATTGAGTGTGGCCACTTCGATCGCCGCCGGCGCACCGGATGTGCCCCCGAACGACACCAGCAGGCCGCGCACCCGCAGGCTGTCCAGCGAAGCCTGCAGCGACACCTTGCCGACACAGTCATAGGCCACGTCCACGCCCTGCCCCTGGGTCAGCTTGCGCACTTCGCTGGCCAACGTTGCCGCGTCGAACACCAGCACATGGTGACAGCCCGCGGCCTGGGCCCTGGCCACACCTTGCGGGCGTGATACCACGCCAATCACCGTCGCCCCGAGATGTCGCGCCCAAGGCGCCATCAGCTGGCCCAAGGCGCCGGCAGCACCGTACAGCAGCACCTGGGTACCCGGGCCCACAGCGTAGGTGGTTTTCAGCAAGTACTGCGCCGTGATGCCTTTGAACAGCACCGCTGCGGCGGCCTCGTCCTCCAACTGCGGCGGCAGCTTGACCAGCCGCTCGGCCGGGAACAACCGGCCGCTGGCATAGGCACCGACCGGCCCCATGGCATAAGCGACCCGGTCCCCCACCTGCACGTTGTGCACTGCATCCCCGACAGCAATGACCCTGCCTGCGCCTTCCAGCCCCAGGCCGGAAGGCAAGGCCAGGGGCGCACCGCCCTTGCGCTGCAACAGGTCCAGCGGATTCACGCCCATGGCTGTCTGCTCCAGCCAGGCCTGACCGGGCCCTGGAGTTTGCGCTGATACCAGTTCAGGCTGCATGACGTCGGCGCTGCCGGTACTGTTGAGAGTGATACGGATAGCCATGTTCGAATCCTGCTGGGTGGGTGTTCGAGTCAGGCTAATCAGGTAGGAAAAGTTGAACAATCAGGCGGGGTGCAGATGATTTCTGCACCCCTTGCAGCAATTCACTCGGTGCCTCAGCAGCCCGTCAGCACCGCAGGGCGCCGCTCACCGGCGAAAAACAACGGGCGCAGGCGCACGCCGATCAGGTTACCGGCATAAGCCGCCACCAACCACAGCCAGCCATGCACGCTGCCTGAGGCAATGCCACTGAAGTAGGCGCCGATGTTGCAGCCATAGGCCAGGCGCGAACCGTAGCCCAACAGCAGGCCACCGATGACTGCGGCAACCAGCGACGGCAGCGGGATTTTCAGGCTTGGCGCAAAACGCCCGGCAAGGCCGGCCGCCAGCAGCGCACCCAGCACGATGCCCAGGTCCATCACCGTGGTGATGTCTTGCCACAACGGCGAGGCCAAAGCCTTGGCATTGGCCGGCGCCTGCCAGAACACCCAGCTGCCGACATCCACGCCCAGGCCGTTGAGGGTTTTGGCCCCCCACAAGGCGAAGGCCGAAGTAATGCCCCACGGCCGCCCCGCCAGCGCCAGGGTCGCGTAGTTGAGCAGTGCCAGGGCGATGGCGCCCCACAGCAACGGCCACCGGCCGCGCAGGAAGCGACGCAGGCCCTGGTGTTCGCTGGCAACTGGCGCTTCCAGCGCGCCGTGCCGGCGTTTTTCCAGCACCACGGTGGCCCAGGCGATCAGCCCGAACACTGCAAGGCTTACCAACAGCGCCGGCCCCACACCCCAGGCCTGCACGATCGAGGTGGCCGGGAACGACGGCAAGGCAAACCACCAGTCGGCATGATGGGTGGCGGTCACCGAACCGATGATGAAGAACAGCAGGGTCACCAGCATGCGCGCATTGCCACCGCCAACGGTGAACAGCGTGCCCGAAGCGCAACCGCCGCCCAGCTGCATGCCGATGCCGAAGATGAACGCACCGAACACGACCGAAACCCCCGCCGGAGCCACCAGGCCGGTGACCGGGTTGCCGAACAGGCTGCCAGCTGACAATGCCGGGAAGAACAGCAGCACCGCCAGGGCCAGCATGACCATCTGGGCACGCAAGCCCGCGCCACGGCGCTCGTTGATGAACACCCGCCACGCCGAGGTGAAGCCAAAGGCGGCGTGGTACAGGGTCAGGCCAAGCGCTGCGCCGATCAGCAGCAGCAATACCTGCTTGAAGCCGGCATTCAGGTTGAGGAACCAGGCGCCAGCCAACAGCAAGGCCAAGGCAATCAAAGGGGCGCCCAGGCGACGCGGTTCGGGTGTGGCAGTTGCGGAAAAACCCATCGGAGTACTCGGATAACAGTAAAACGGACGGGAAGTATAACTCCAGAAAGTGCTGTATCCATGTGGGAGCGGCCTTGTGTCGCGAAAGGGCCGCAAAGCGGCCCCTGATAGTCGCGTAGATGCCAAAATCGGGGGGCTGCTCTGCAGCCCTTTCGCGACACAAGGCCGCTCCCACAGGGAATAGCCGCTGAGGCGAGGTGATTTGTTAAGCTGATCAAAACGGTTAAAAACCACCAAGGCCATTCACCCCATGGATGAACTGCGCAAGATCGACCTCAACCTGCTACTCGCCCTGCATGCCCTGCTCAGCGAAAAGCACGTGACCCGTGCCGCCCTGCGTCTGCACCGCAGCCAACCCGCGGTCAGCCACGCATTAGCGCAACTGCGCAAACACTTTGACGACCCCTTGCTGGTACGCCAAGGCGGCGGCATGGCCCTCACCTCCCGGGCCCAGTCGCTGGTAAAACCGCTACAGGATGCCCTCAGCAATCTCAACGGCCTGCTGGCGACCCCGCAGTTCGAGCCAGCCAAAGCCCAGCGCCGCTTCCGGCTGTCGCTGTCCGACTACTCCTCGCGCATCATCCTGCCGCCCCTGCTGCGCCACCTGCGCCAGGTAGCACCCGGTGTGGACCTGGCTATCAGCCAGGCCAGCCGCGAAACCATGCTGGCGCAACTGCTCGATGGCGAACTGGACCTGGCACTGGGCCTGTTCCCCGAACTGCCTCAGGACATCACCGCCCAGCCCCTGTTTGCCGACCATTTCATCAGTGTTGCCGATCGCCAGGTGTTGCCAGCCAGCGGCGACCTTAGCCTGGAAGACTGGCTGGCACGCCCGCACGTGTTGATGGCCATGCGCCCGGATGCCTTCGATGAAATAGAGCGCGCGCTGGCAGCATTGGGCCTGCGCCGCCGTATTGCCTTGGCCTTGCCGCACTGGAGCGCGGCAGTAGAGGTACTCGCCGGCACCGACCTGATCCTGACGGTGGCCAGCCGCGCAGTGGGCTCCTTGCGCCAGCACAAGACACTGCGCCAGTTCACGCCGCCACTGGCCATTCCCTCGTTCGATTACCAGCAGGCCTGGCACAGCCGCAAGGACAGCGACCCCGGGCACCGCTGGCTGCGCGAAACCGTGTGGGCCTGCAGCCAGCCGGGGCGCTGATCAGCCTTCTGGCTGTTTCACAGCGGTGATTGCACTGGTCGCTGGCGCCGTCGACCAGGTGCCTTGCACCAACAGCACGCCACACAGGATCAGCACTACGCCTGCCACCCTGGCCAGGCTCAGCGGCTTGCCTCCCAGCCCCATCACCCCGAAGTGGTCGGCAAGCACTGCCGTGATGATCTGCCCTGCCACTACCAACACCAGAAATCCCGCCGCGCCGAGTTTGGGCGTAAGCGCTGCAGCCCCAGCCACATACATCGCCCCCAGCACACCGCCAATCCAGAGCCACCAGGGCCCCTGCAGGGCCTTGCCCAGGTCTGGTACGGGCACCCTGAGAATCAGCAGTGCGGCGATTACCACCAGCGAACTCACCGTCAACGACGTGAATGCCCCCCACAACCAATGCCCCAGGGCACGGCCAACGGCGGCATTACCTGCAGCCTGGAACGGCAGCACCGCCCCGGCAAGCAACGCCAAGGCAAAGGGAAGCACCAGAAGGCACAGGGTTTTACTGAACATGGCAGCTCCTCATTGCTGAAAAACGTTCAGGCAATGATCCGGAATTCTCTGCATTGATGGAAATCGAAAACATGCACGGACACTATTCGTCCCGCGCATATACGCAGCGGTTGCGATTTGCCCAGGATGAGCATTTTGGCGTGCTCGGTTGGCGTACAGCATCCGTCGTCATGCGGAGCATCACGACGGATTCATGCGGGCAACCGTAGCCTGTCTCAGTGAATCCTCAGCGCGACGTTTCGACGCGCAGCACTTCGGTAAAGATCGCATCGACCGTCTGGCCGACCTTGAGATTCTTCATGCGGGCCTGCAAGTCCGGGTTTTCGACCTTGACCACCTGCAACTTGCCCTCCGGTGGCAGCAGGCTCACTTCATGCTTCTTGAGGTCGACCTTCTTGATCTGCGAGGTGACCCGGACCTGGCGGAATGCCTCGCCGCCCGGGTTTGGGTTTTGCGCAGTGGCGCGAATGGTGCCGGACTCCTCGCTGGCCTTGGGCGCCCCGCCCACATCGGTGTTGAGCACATAGGCCACGGCACGCGTCACGTATATGTCCACCTGGTCACCCACCTTGAGGTTAGGCAGGGCCTTGGCCTTTTCCGTGAGCTGGAACGTCACATCCTTCTTGTCATCGGGGCCTTTCACCGTGACCTGGCGGTTGGCCAGATCGATGGCTGTAACCTGTGTGGTGACGTGGCTTTCAAGCGCCTCGCTGGCAATCGGGATATCGGCAGCCTGCACCGTGAAGCTGGCAGCGGATGCCAGCGTGGCCAGGGCAACAGCACGAGCGAGAGAGCGAATCGGGTTCATAGGCCTGCTTCCATGTGATCAAGACCGGATAGGAGCGCGAAATGTTCACGCGCCCACAAGCATAGCCGCTGCCCACCGCCTTGCCGGCCTCGTCCTTTGCGACGCATTTCGTCTCTATCTCGCCAATCTCACCCTTGTAATAGCAAATGCGAATTCTTTACACTTGATTTACATTTACAAATCATTACTATTCGTGACCTTCCAAAACAACAAAGAGTCACCTGTAATGGCAAAAAGGTCTGTTGCACCAGCATCCATTTCCATGCTGGGCCTGCTGGTTGTGCCTGTTGTTCAAGCGGCCGTTCCAACCGAACCACAGGGCAGCCTTGCCCTGCCCGCCACTGCCGTTACCAGCGCCTACGAGCAACAAAGCTACAAGGCCAGCGAAAGCCGCAGCGCCATGAAGATTGACGCGCCGCTGCGCGATATCCCGCAAACCGTCAACGTCGTGCCTGAAAGCGTGATCAAGGACCAGGGCGCGCAATCCATGGAAGACGTGCTGAAGAACGTGCCCGGCATCGGCCTGTCCAACGGTGACGGCCAGCGCGACCAGGTGACCATTCGCGGCTTCAGCGCCATTGGTGACATGTACATCGACGGGGTGCGCGACGACGCCCTGTACTTCCGCGACTTGTCGAACATCGAGCGCGTCGAAGTCATCAAGGGCCCGGCTGCCGTGCTGTATGGCCGCGGTTCTTCCGGCGGCCTGATCAACAGCATCAGCAAGAAGCCAAGTTTCACGCCCAAGCGTGAAGTCGGCATGAACTTCGACAGCGAGGGCAAGCGCCGTACCCAGTTCGACACCGGCTGGGCCGACCCGCAAGGTAACCAAGCCTACCGCGTGACCGGCGCCTTCGAAGACAGCGACACCTTCCGCGACGATGGCTACATCGACCGCAAGGCCATTGCGCCGTCGGCCTACTTCCGCCTGTCCGACGACCTGGAGCTGAACCTGGGCGCCACCTACCTGTACGACAAGCGCCTGATCGACTTCGGCATCCCGGCGCTGGGCAACCGGCCGGTGGACGTGGACCGCGACAAGCGCTTCGGCTCTGGCGATGCCGACCAGGACTACGCCCGCAGCGAAGTGTTCTCGCTGACCGCAAGCCTGGACTACCGCATCAACGACAGCTTTACCCTGACCAACACCAGCCGCTACTACCGCTACGACCTGGACCGCAACAACACCCTGGCCGACAGCAGCCCGACGCGCTTCGTCACCGCGCCCGACGGCGAACTGCTGATCAAGCTCAACCGCGGCAACGTGGCCCGCGACGAGTACGGCGTGTTCAACCAGACCGAGCTCAAGCAACAGGCGCAACTGGCCGGCATGCAGCACAACCTGCTGTATGGCGTTGAGGTGGGCTTTCAGGACAAGTACCAGCGCGTGCTGAGCCAGAACAACGTGGCCCAGGTGCCGGTTTACCGCGACGCCCTGGTGCCGGTACCCGACGATGCCGCCAACCTGTCGTCCAAGGGCACCAACTTCCAGCAGACCACCGGCCTGTACCTGCAGGACATGATCGAGCTGAACGAGCACTGGAAGGCCCTGGTGGGCGTGCGTTATGACATCTTCGGCCAGGAGTACGACGACGACCGCGTGCAGAACGTCGACCTCGACCGTACCGACAAGACCTGGAGCCCACGCGCCGGCCTTGTCTACCAGCCAGACGCCATCCAGTCCTACTACGTATCGGTCAGCCGCAGCTACCAGCCTTCGGGTGAGGTGTTCGCGGTCAGCCCGACCAACCAGCACCTGGAGCCGGAAGAAACCACCAACTACGAAATCGGCGCCAAGTGGGACCTGCTCGACAGCCGCCTGTCGCTGACCGCAGCGGTTTTCCGGCTGGAACGCACCAACATGAAGACTGCCGACCCGGCCAACCCCAACCTGACCGTGCTGGCCGGCGAACAACGCACCGACGGCTTCGAGGCCACCGTGAGCGGTCAGCTCACGGACAAGTGGCAGGTCTATGCCGGCTACGCCTACCTGGATGCGGAGATCACCAAGTCCAACAGCAAGACCAACGGCGTGGCCAACGAAGGCCAGACCCCGACCCTGACGCCGCGTAACAGCGCCAACGTCTGGCTGGTACGTACCCTGACCCCGGAGTGGCGCGTGGCCGCCGGTGCCAACTACGTAGACGAACGCTACACCGCGCTCGACAACGTGGTGGTGATGCCGGGCTACACCACCTTCGACGCCGCACTGCTGTACAGCGTGCCGCAGTGGGATGCCGCGCTGCGCCTGAAGAACGTGTTCGACCGCGACTACTATGCGTCTGCGCACGGCTCGGTGGACCTGATTACCCCGGGGGCACCGCGTACGCTGGAAGCCAGCTTCAACTACCGCTTCTGATCTTTGTGCAATGCCTGTCAGCCAGCAATTGGGGCCGCTTTGCGGCCCATCGCCGGCAAGCCGGGCTCCCACAGGGACAGCATGAGGCTTGAGGTTTGCGCCGTACCTGTGGGAGCCCGGCTTGCCGGCGATGGGCTGCGCAGCAGCCCCAAAGTGCGCGGGGAGACAGGGCAAGCTTTACAGGTAGTCATTCAGCGATTACGCGTCACCCGCCACACCGTATTGGCCAGGTCATCGGCAATGATCAACGCCCCACGCGGGTCCACGGTCACCCCCACCGGGCGCCCACGGGTCTTGCCATCCTCACCGCGAAAGCCCGTGGCAAAGTCGATTGGCTCGCCTGCCGGCCGGCCATTGCTGAACGGCACGAAAATCACCTTGTAGCCAACCGGATCAGGCCGGTTCCAGCTGCCGTGCTCGCCCACGAACACCCCGTCGGCAAAGCCCTTGCCCATGGCCGGGATCGAGAAGTCGACACCCAATGCAGCCACATGCGAGCCCAGGCTGTAGTCCGGTTTGATCGCTGCAGCGACCTTGTTCGGGTTTTGCGGCCGCACCCGATCATCTACATTCTGCCCCCAGTAGCTGTAAGGCCAACCATAGAAGCCACCTTCACGCACCGAAGTGAGGTAGTCGGGCACCAGGTCGGGGCCCAGTTCATCCCGCTCGTTGACCACCGTCCACAACTGCCCGGTCTGCGGTTGAATGGTCAATGCCGTCGGGTTGCGCAAGCCGGTGGCGTAGGGCCGGTGCGCGCCGGTTTCGGCATCGACCTGCCAGACCATCGCCCGATCGATCTCCACCTCCAGGCCGCGCTCGGTGATGTTGCTGTTCGAGCCTATCCCCACATACAGGTAACGACCATCCGGGCTGATCGTCAGCGCCTTGGTCCAGTGGTGGTTGATCTCGGCCGGCAGGTCGGTGACCTTGGAGGGCGGGCCGTCGGCCTGGGTCTGGCCTTCCTTGTAGTCGAAGCGCACCAGCGCATCCTGGTTGGCCACATACAGCTTGCCGTCGGCATAGGCCAACCCATACGGTGCATTGAGGTTTTCCGCGAACACGGTCTGCACCTCGTAGGTGCCATCGCCGTCGGCATCGCGCAACAAGGTCAGGCGGTTGCCACCCTTGACCTGCGTATTGCCCTTGGCCTTGATCTGGCTGGCGATCACATCCTTGGGCTTGAGCTTGGCCGCGCTGCCGCCCCTGCCCTCGGCCACCAGAATGTCGCCATTGGGCAGCACCAGGCTCTGCCGCGGAATCTTCAGGTCAGTGGCAATGGCCGTGACGCTGAAGCCCTCCGGCACGGTCGGCTTCTGCTCGCCCCACGCAATCGGCTGGGCAATCTTCATGCTAGGCAGCAACCCGCGCTGCGGCGCGGGCAACTTCGGGTCCGGGCCATGGGCCTGGGTTGCTTCGCCGTCGCCACCGCAGGCACCCAGCATCAGCGCCATGCTCAACAGGCTCAATGCATGCAAAGTCTTCATGCCGCACCTCCCGAACGCAGGTTGCTCAAGCCGGTCCAGGCAGCCACCACCGCGAGCAAAGTCACGATTACCGAGAGCACCAGCCCCGACGGCATCACCGCCCAGGCATCCTTGGCGTGCTCGAACGCATTGATCAGCCCAAGTACCCAGGTCACCAGCAGCAGCACAAAGTACAGCGTGGCGCGCCCGCCCTTGCGTTCGGCGCGGACCAGGTTGGCCAGCGCGAACAACAGCGCCAGCCCGCAGAACACCAAGGCACCGGCGATCAGCCAGGCCGCGAAGTTGCTCCACTGGATCTGGTAGCTGTTGAAGTAGGCGATGTCGCTCAGCAATGCGCCAAGGAATAACGGCACACTGCCCGCCAGCAGCAGGGCGTGCAGCGGGCTGGGCGTACAGCGGTAGAGGGTTTGGTCAGTAGCGGTCACAGTGCCTCCTTTTCATTCAGTGACCCAGGGGGCTGATGGGCTTGCGCCATCAGGTGAGCGCAGGGTGCGCTTAGCAAAGGAGCCCCTTCACGACGCGATAGTTCACCGCTTCGCTGGAATGAAATATCCTGCAAGGTATTGGATGCACGGCTGGCACATTCCCTGTGGAAGCGGGTTCATCGAGGCGTCGAACCGCCGCGAACACCGGCAAAGCCGATGCCACCCACTGCCTTAAGCTGTAGCGTCCCACTACTACCACGGAGACAACCATGAGCAGACAACCGATTCGCCCACACGCGTCCTGGGCGCTGGCCACCCTGCTCGCCCTCAGCCTGGCGCTCACCGCAGGCTGCTCCAGCAAATCCGGCAAGGCCCGCTACGCCACGCCTGCCGCAGGCTCCAATTGCTTCGCCAAAGCGGTGCCCACCACCGGCGAAGGTGGCCTGGCCTGGGGCGATACCCTGAGCATTGCCCGGCAGAAGTCCATGAACAATTGCATACGTTATGCCGGACGTTCGGGGGGCTCACCCAAGACTTGCCAAGTAGTGATGGCCAAATGCAAGAACTAAAAGTTTATAGAAATCTTAATAAGTAAGACAACTCCTACAGGAAAGAGCAAACTTTCCACTTACAAAACCACACCCGCGAAACACAAAAAACATTCAAATAAAATATTACACTTTCAGCCTCGACCAAGAAGGAGAAATCGAGGCATTGTCTTTCGCCTGCCTCTTAACAAGCCGATCATTTACTCACCTTCTAAAACAAGGAAGATATTTCCTGCAGCATAAGCATCAGCCAACTCCCTTCCAGTCTTTATCTGCACTGGAACAGGCCGTTCTACGCGTTTGGTCTTAAAAGACTGCTCTCTGAGCAAGGAACTCGCATGAGCAATGCTTCCGTTAGCAGTGCCACTTCCGGCCCCGCCTGTAGTGCACGCATCCCCATCCTGCCGGTGCGCTATGCCATCGTGCCACGCATCGGCGATTCCCCCGCCTGCCGCTATGCCGGTGCAGGTTTCAACCTGGAGCAAGGCTTCGCCCCGCTGCAACACCAGGACCTACGCTTCAAACGCCTGGAGCAATGGTTGGACCAGCACGACAGCCCGCTGTACACCGCCCTGGCGCCGTTCAACCCGTTCAAGGACAAGGCGGATTCGATCGGTTCTTTATTCGGCGCGAGCGACAACGTGATTGAAGGCTTGGTGGGTCGCTTCCCGGCCATGGCCGACATCACCGACCTCACCGCCCAGGCGGTGAATACCGTGGTGCTCAAGCGCCTGCGTGGGCAGACCCGCTGGGATGCCAGTCATGGTTTGCGTCAGCAGGTGCTGTTGGCGGCGCGTGAGGCGAATGCCGAGAAGGCGTTGGGGTTGTTGGCGGCGCGCTATCGAATCACCGAACAGGCCATCACGGACAATCCATTTAGCCAGGAGGTACAGAAGTATTTGAAGAGCGGCATGGCGCAGGTTGAGGAGATGAAACAACTGCGTATCTCGGGTAGCCGGACAATATCGATAGAACTGACCACCACTGCGCGAGTGAAGCCTAACTTTCTCGGGTTGCTTACAACGGGCGGTGGGGGTGGTTTGAACGCGGGGATGCTGTGGTTCAACATCTTATCGCTCAAGACGGCCTACAACAGCTTGCAGAAGAACAATGCACCGGAATACACCTTGGGCTTTGCTTCATCGATTTTCGGGGTGATCGGTGCAGCGGCGGCGACGATGGTCAGCGTGCGAGCAACGCAGAAGGCCGTGATGTTGAGATTGAGTCCGACCGCACCAGGCATGGCCTTTGGCAACGGGATTATCAAGTTCTTAAGTAGTAATCTGTTTGCGCGTTTAGCAGGTTACCCAGCGATAGCATTTAGCCTGTTCTCTGACTTCGCCAAGGCGTGGCGCCAGAACGAGAATGGAAACCAAGGTGCCGCTGCATACACGCTGGTAGGTGGATTAACGATGGCGCTTGGTTCCGCTGTCGTCCTCGAGGCTGGACTTGCCGTTGCGGGTGCAACCTCGATAGTGCCTTTTGCCGGATGGGCAGCGGCTGCCCTCGTCCTGGTAGGAGTAGCCATTATTGCAGGAGGCCTGTACCTACACGCCAAAGCACATGAGCGCCTTCACAGTCCTATTGAACTTTGGGCAGCACGCAGTATCTTCGGTAATCGCATTAACGATGGAGAAGTCCGCCCTGAAATCACTTTGGTCCATGATGAAAAACTACCTGCATTCCCATCGCTGAATGCGGAAATCAAAGCCTGGCACAATGAACATTATGGGCCAAAACTACTATCAGCCGAGCAAGCCTTGTCACTTGGCATAACTAAAGTCGACACCCGATGGCATCAGAATAATCACTGGTCCCCGCCGAACTGGACAGCTATCACACACAACGACGTAGCAACACCTCAACCAACCGTTGAGTTCACAGTGCTGCTACCAGGCTTCGCGCTAGGAATAAGCGAATGGGCTGGAAGCTTGAGCGCCCCTCGTGACGGTCTAGGAATGGACGTATTCCCAATTGCCCCAACTGGTCGCATCGTGGGTGCTGGATTGGTCCTGCATTTCGAGAACATGCTTGCCAACCAAAGTCATGTCTCACTGCATCTCGCTTACAGTGCCAACCAAGGGCTGGACGAAGGCACTGAGATCCAATCAATCTTTCGTCTGGAGCGCTGATCAGTGGCAACCATCTGGGTATTCAGCACCACATCCAACTCAGGTCATAAACCTGCAATCGGCGGACAGCTATTAAGCTCATCCCAAAATATTTTATGCCTGCGAAACCCTTGGGTAACAGACTCTGTATTCATGGGAAAACTATACTGCGCGATGATCATGGCGGTAATGTTCGGCTTCTACCCTGTACTGCTATCCGACAAGGCGTGGTCTCCATCTACTTTCAACCCCATCTTAATTGCCGGAACAGCGCTTGGGCCTTTCATTTTTCTTCCATTCCTTCTTTATCGATTGTATTTTATCAAAAGACTATCAAGTTTCTGCTTCAACCGATCAACCAAGAGGATTTACTACCAACGGTTGAGTAAAGTATTAGTTTTTGAGTGGAGCAATATCGGAGGGGGCATATTCAAACGCACCGAATACGGCGGGTCATCATTCAGCACCAGCTACGCCCTCGCCTTCGCCCCCCGCCGAGCGGATGGCAGCCTCCACCAAAAAGACTGCCTCTGGGTCGACAGCAACGACCCCACCGAACCCGGCGTCAAACATGTCGCCGAAGTGTGGGAATACCTTCGCCATTTCATGGACCACGGCCCGGACAAACTCCCCCCGCCCGGCGAACCCAACTGGTGGCACAAACCGCTGCACGCCATCTGCCTGACCCCGGCTGAGGCTTGGCGCCACTACGCCCCCTGGCGTACCGGCGAGCCCGGTGAAATGCAGGGCAAAAAGAACTGGCAACTGCCATTCTGGGCCGTACTGTTCCCCTACAACCTCACCGTCGCCATCTGCTGGTACGGCATCTGTCGCCTGTTCAATGTTCGCGTCGCGTCACCACCGCCTGAAGCGTTTGAGGAAAAGGAAGCGCGCATGACTAACGCCTCCGTCAGCAGTGCCACCTCCGGCCCTGCCTGCAGCGCACGGGTTCCTATCTTGCCAGTGCGCTATGCCATCGTGCCACGCATCGGCGATTCCCCCGCCTGCCGCTATGCCGGTGCAGGTTTCAACCTGGAGCAAGGCTTCGCCCCGCTGCAACACTCTGCCTACACCCTGCGCGCGTTGCGCCCGGGCTATGTCTACGTGTTCATGAAAGGCCCGAAGGGCGAAAAGCTGGTCATTCACGAGTACATTGGCGCGGGCCTTTACAAGGAGCTGCGCTACAAAGGGCTGGAGAACTACCACCTGCGTGAGCGTTACCTCTCCAGCCGGACCATGGGCTGGGTGTGGGCCGATACCTGCCCCGATACCGCCAAGGAAGTGTGGATCGGCTACAGCTCGCACCTGTGGACCAACGCCGTAACCGCCCGCATCACCGGCTCATCAGCCCTGCGCAAACGGCACATGCGCCAGTTGGACATGGCCGAACTGATCGCCGGCAACCAGGCACCGTCCACCCAGCCCCATGTGCTGCCAGTCGGTGCCCTGCAAACCTGGGTCGAAGACTTCAAGCCAACAGAACGGCGCATGCCGCTGACCTGGAGCAGCGACCCGGTCACCGAAACCTTTCCTATCGGCAACCTGGTCGCCGTGGCGCGTCACTACCCGTGGACCCAGCCGAAAGTGCCGGTGGTAGTAGCGCTCGCCGACGCCGAAGGCATGGCCCTGGACCTGAGCCTGTCGGTCTCGGCCTACCAGCATCAAATGCGCGACCTGATGCCCGCCGAGCAACTGGCACACACAAAGCCCGCGCAACCTCCCGAGCAGGAACGCGTGCCGGCATGCTACCGCCTGGATGCCGAGCAACTGAGCGTGCAAAGCCGCGATTTCCATCATCGCAACCTGGTGGGCATGCTGCTGAACAAGACGCTGGAAAGCATGTACCCGGCCGATGCACCTTCACCGGAACTGGCTGCATTCAGGCTTGGCACGGAGCGGCGCGGGCCTGCGCTGTCTGCGGCCGAGTCACATTTTCACGCCCTTACCCATGAAGATTACTCCCCCCACGGCGCGCGCCTGGCAAAGCGCATCGATATCGCCAAATACCGTCGCTTCCTCGCCGAGCGCGATGAGCTGGAACGACGTACTGCAGCGCTGCGCAACCTGGCCTTGCAAGCCAGTAGCGATCATGACGCCTGGCTGGCCACTGCCGAATCGAAACATATCGACAACCCCTACAGCCTGGCCGCCGCTTTGGCGTGTTACGACCGCGACGAACGCACCTCCGCCCGCGGTCTGGAAATCTCGCTGGCTTTGCTGATTCACCCGATGGGCCAGCCGACACCCGGCACCGAAGATCAGGACCGACGCTTCAAACGCCTGGAGCAATGGTTGGACCAGCAAGACAGCCCGCTTTACACCGCCCTGGCGCCGTTCAACCCGTTCAAGGACAAGGCTGATTCGACCGGCAGCTTGTTCGGCGCGAGCGACAACGTGATTGAAGGATTGGTGGGTCGCTTCCCGGCCATGGCCGACATCACCGACCTCACCGCCCAGGCGGTGAATACCGTGGTGCTCAAGCGCCTGCGTGGGCAGACACGGTGGGATGCCAGTCATGGTTTGCGTCAGCAGGTGCTGTTGGCGGCGCGTGAGGCGAATGCCGAGAAAGCGTTGGGGCTGTTGGCGGCGCGCTATCGAATCACCGAACAGGCCATCACGGACAATCCATTTAGCCAGGAGGTACAGAAGTATTTGAAGAGCGGCATGGCGCAGGTTCTGAAAGAGCTGCGCATTTCGGGGAACCGGACGGTCTCGATCGAACTGACCACCACCGCGCGGGTGAAACCGAAGTTTCTCGGGTTGCTTACAACGGGCGGTGGGGGTGGTTTGAACGCGGGGATGCTGTGGTTCAACATCTTATCGCTCAAGACGGCCTATAACAGCCTGCAGAAGAGCAATACACCGGAATACACCATGGGGTTCGCTTCATCGATTTTCGGGGTGATCGGTGCGGCGGCGGCGACGATGGTCAGCGTGCGGGCAACGCAGAAGGCTGTAGTGCTGAAAATAAGTTCAACTGCACCGGGCATGGCCTTTGGCAACGGGATTATCAAGTTCTTAAGCAGTAACCTGTTCGCGCGTTTAGCCGGATACCCTGCAATAGTATTCAGCTTGTTTTCCGATCTCTCCAAGGCAGAGCGACAGAGAGCAAACGGCAATCGAGCGGCTGCCGACTACACGATGACGGGTAGCTTAACCATGGCTGTTGGTTCCGCTGTCGTCCTCGAGGCAGGACTTGCCATTGCAGGCGCAACGTCAGTAGTACCGTTTGCCGGATGGGCAGCAGCCGCCCTTGTCCTCGTAGGCGTAGCCATCATTGCAGGAGGCCTCTACCTGCACGCCAAGGCACATGCGCACCTTCACAGCCCAATTGAGCTGTGGGCTGCACGTAGCGTCTTCGGGAATCGTATTAATGATGGAGAGTCACACCCTGGCATCACCTTGGACTATGAGCAGAAACTTCCTGCTTTCGCCTCGCTACAAGCCGAAATCAAAGCTTGGCACAACGAGCATTATGGGCCAAAACTGCTATCCGCCGAGCAAGCCCTGTCAATCGGTATAACTAAAGTCGACACTAAATGGCATCGGAATGACCACTGGTCTCCGCCCAACTGGACTGCTATTACACATAATGAAGTAGCCACACCTCAACCAACCGTTGAGTTCACGGTGCTACTGCCTGGCTTCAGGCTAGGCGTAAGCGAATGGTCAGGAGGTTTGAGCACCCAACGTGACGATCAAGGAATGCACGTATTCCCAGTCGCCCCGACCGGCCACATCGTAGGAGCTGGTTTGATTCTGCATTTCGAGAACACGCTGGCCAACCAAGATCATGTCTCACTGCATCTCGCTTACAGCGTCAATCAAGGGTTAGACGAAGACAATGAGACCCAATCAATCTTTCGTCTGGAGCGCTGATCATGGCAACCCTCTGGATATTTAGCTCAACCTCAGACTCCGGAAATAAGCCGGCCATTGGCGGACAGCTACTAAGCTTATCCGAAAACACATTATGCCTGCGAAACCCTTGGGTAACAGACTCAGTCTTCATGGGAAAGCTGTACTGTGCACTGACTATCATATTGATGATCGGCTTTTACCCCTCTTTACTATCCAGCGAAGCCTGGGATCCATACATGTTCAGCCATATCTTTATCATCAGCATAGTAATTGGACCTTTTATATTTCTTCCATTCTTGTTTTACCGAGTGTACTTTATAAACCGCTTATCAAGTTTTTGCCTCAACCGCTCAACCCAAAAAATCTACTACCAACGCCTGAGCAAAGTATTAGTGTTCGAGTGGAGCAATACCGGAGGGGGCATATTCAAACGCACCGAATACGGCGGCTCATCCTTCAGCAGCAGCTATGCCCTCGCCTTCGCCCCTCGCCGAGCGGATGGCAGTCTCCACCAGAAAGACTGCCTCTGGATCGACAGCAACGAACCCACCGAACCCGGCGTAAAGCACGTCGCTGAAGTCTGGGAATACCTGCGACACTTCATGGCCCACGGCCCGGACAAGCTCCCCCCACCCGGCGAACCCAATTGGTGGCACAAGCCACTCCACGCCATCTGCCTGACCCCGGCTGAAGCCTGGCGCCACTATGCCCCCTGGCGAACCGGCGAGCCCGGTGAAATGCAGGGCAAAAAGAACTGGCAACTGCCGTTCTGGGCCGTGCTGTTCCCTTACAACCTTACGGTCGCCATCGCTTGGTACTTCGTCTGCAAGCTTTTCAATGTCCGTGCAGCCCCCCCACCCGCGCAGGCATTGGAAGGAGCGCCTGCTAGCCCCGAATGACCACCACCTCAAGGTATTCGCTCGGCACCACCAACGACGATGGGCCAGCGACGTTGTTCTCCTCCAGCAACTGGGTCAGATCCCGCTCCAGCGCGCTGGCCGCCTCTGGCTCCAACGAGGCAAACGCCTTATGCACCGGCCCATACCAGGTGCGAAACACCTCGATGAAATGTGCCGCCGAGCGATAGCGGAAGTTGAACTGCTGACGACTGACTTTCAGCTCGCCGAGCGCCCCTTCGAACATCACGCGCAGCTGCTCCTCATCGCCCCAGCGCGAAGGCGGCAAGGCACCGGGAGGTGGCGGCACATGCCGCCCGAGGGTTTTGAACATCTGCCCGACGAAGCCTTGCGGAGTCCAGTTGGCCAGGCCGATGCGGCCACCGGGCCGGCACACCCGGGCCAGTTCGCGTGCGGCCTGGGCCTGGTCGGGGGCGAACATCACGCCGAAGGTGGAAAGCACGGCATCGAAGGTACCGTCGGCAAACGGCAACGCTTCGGCATCGGCGGCCTGGAACAGCACATTCAAGTGCTCGGCCCGCGCCCGCTCTTCGCCGCGCTTGAGCAGTTCGGGCACATAGTCGGTGGAGGTGACGCGACAGCCGCGCCGGGCAGCAGCCAGGGTGGCGTTGCCGTTGCCGGCAGCAACGTCCAGCACCTGTTCATCCCAGCGCAAGTCGCAGGCCTCGGCCAGGCGTTCGCCAACCAGTTGCAGGGTCGTGCCGATTACCGCGTAATCACCACTGGCCCAGGCGGCCTGCTGGCGGGCCTTCAAGGCATTGGTATCCAAAGGGGTGCTCATGGTCTGCGCCTTCTTGTCGTGCGCGGCCGAGGTCCTTCTGGCGGTCAACGCGCCATATATTGGGGGAGGAAAAATGTACGCGCCTGTCAGGCGAAGCGGAAAGACGCATTGGGGATAGCGCCAAGATCAAAGTGCTATATGAGGGATACCGGCCAATCGCCGGCAAGCCAGCTCCCACAAGTTCAACAAAACGCTCAAGAACGGTGCAGTACCTGTGGGAGCTGGCTTGCCGGCGATGAGGCCGGTACAGCCAGCACAAAACAACGAGTGGGGCAGCTGCTATCAGGCGAATTTGGCCCGGGCTGCGTGCAGCTTCTTGTAACTCTCGATCAGGCGCAGGTGGCGATCAAGGCCTTCGAGCTTCATGCTGGTCGGGGTCAGGCCATGGAAGCGCACGCTGCCGTCCAGCGAACCCAGCACTGCGTCCATGCGCGCATTGCCAAACATGCGGCGGAAGTTGGCTTCGTAGTCGTCCATCTCCAGTTCGTCATCCAGCTGCACTTCCAGCACCACGTTCAGCGCCTGGTAGAACAGGCCACGCTCGACGGTGTTGTCGTTGAACTGCAGGAACGCCTCGACGAGTTCCTTGGCATCCTCGAAACGCTGCACCGCCAGGCAGATCAGCAGCTTCAGCTCAAGAATGGTCAACTGGCCCCACACCGTGTTCTCGTCGAACTCCACACCAATCAGCGTGGTGATGGTGGTGTAGTCATCCACATCGCAGTTGTCCAGGCGCTTGAGCAGCAGCTTGAGGGGGCGGCTTTCGAGGCTGTGCAGGTTGAGGATGTCGGCGCGGAACGACAGGGCGCGGTTGGTGTTGTCCCAGATCAGGTCCTCGACCGGGTAGATTTCCGAGTAGCCCGGCACCAGGATACGGCAGGCAGTCGCGCCAAGGTTGTCGTACACCGCCATGTACACTTCCTTGCCCAGGTCTTCGAGAATGCCGAACAGGGTTGCGGCCTCCTGCACGTTGGAATCCTCGCCATGGCCGGAGAAGTCCCACTCGACGAACTCGAAGTCGGCCTTGGCGCCGAAGAAGCGCCACGACACCACGCCACTGGAGTCGATGAAGTGCTCGACGAAGTTGTTCGGCTCAGTCAGCGCATGGCTTTCGAAGGTCGGCTGCGGCAGGTCGTTCAGGCCTTCGAAGCTACGGCCCTGCAGCAGTTCGGTGAGGCTGCGCTCCAGCGCCACTTCAAGGCTCGGGTGGGCGCCGAATGAGGCGAACACGCCACCGGTGCGCGGGTTCATCAAGGTCACGCACATCACCGGGAACTCGCCACCCAGCGAAGCATCCTTGACCAGCACCGGGAAGCCCTGCTCTTCCAGGCCCTGAATACCCGCGACGATTGCCGGGTACTTGGCCAACACCTCCTGCGGGACGTCTGGCAGGCACAGCTCACCTTCGAGGATCTCGCGCTTCACGGCGCGCTCGAAGATTTCCGACAGGCATTGCACCTGCGCCTCGGCCAGGGTATTGCCGGCGCTCATGCCGTTGCTGAGGAACAGGTTTTCGATCAGGTTGGACGGGAAGTACACCACCTGCTGGTCGGACTGGCGCACGAACGGCAGCGAGCAGATACCGCGGGCAGTATTGCCCGAGTTGGTATCGTACAGGTGCGAACCACGCAGCTCGCCGTCCGGGTTGTAGATTGCCAGGCAATGCTCGTCGAGGATCTCGGCCGGCAGCGCATCGCGCGGGCCAGGCTTGAACCACTGCTCGTTCGGGTAGTGCACGAACGGCGCGTTGGCCAGCTCTTCGCCCCAGAACTGGTCGTTGTAGAAGAAGTTGCAGTTCAGGCGTTCGATGAACTCGCCCAGCGCCGAGGCCAGCGCCGCTTCCTTGGTTGCACCCTTGCCGTTGGTGAAGCACATCGGCGACTGGGCATCGCGCACATGCAGCGACCATACGTTGGGCACGATGTTGCGCCACGAAGCGATCTCGATCTTCATCCCCAGCCCGGCGAGGATGCCCGACATGTTGGCGATGGTCTGCTCCAGCGGCAGGTCCTTGCCTGGGATGTAGGTGCTGCTGTCCGCCACCGGCATCAACAGGCCCTGAGCGTCGGCATCGAGGTTGTCGACCACTTCGATCACGAATTCGGGGCCGGTCTGCACCACCTTTTTAACCGTGCAGCGGTCGATGGAGCGCAGGATGCCCTGGCGGTCCTTCTCGGAAATGTCCTCAGGCAGTTCGACCTGGATCTTGAAGATCTGGTTGTAGCGGTTTTCCGGGTCGACAATGTTGTTCTGCGACAGGCGAATGTTCTCGGTGGGGATGTCGCGGGCCTGGCAGTACAGCTTGACGAAGTAAGCCGCGCACAAGGCCGAAGACGCCAGGAAATAGTCGAACGGGCCTGGGGCCGAACCATCGCCTTTGTAGCGGATCGGTTGGTCGGCGATCACCGTGAAGTCGTCGAACTTGGCTTCGAGACGGAGATTGTCGAGAAAATTGACCTTGATTTCCATGCGGGATTACCGTGATTTAAGCGTGTAAAACGAAATTGGCCGGCATTATCCGGGTTTTCACCCCGGAAGTCCTCCTTGCATCCGAACGCGGTCCTTTTTGTGGGAGCGGCCTTGCGTCGCGAAAGGGCCGCGAAGCGGCCCCAGGCTCTCTGTAGCATGCAAGATTACCGGGGCCGCTCTGCGGCCCTTTCGCGACGCAAGGCCGCTCCCACAGGTACACCACTCGCCCCAGGTAAAAGGGCCGGCGCAAGGTGGCTTGCGCATTCCACCGGATTGCTTGCCTGATCCTCTGAACCTGCCCACGCCTCCAGACCAGTGGTCATCCCCCTGTGCTAGCGTTTCTTCTCTGGGGAACAACGTATTCCCCGCACATAAAAAACACAGCGACAGCAACCGATGACTGGCAGGTGAACCATGGAACTACGCATCAACCAGAAGACCTACCAGGTCGAGGCGGACGCCGATACGCCCTTGCTGTGGGTGATTCGCGATGACCTGGGGCTGACCGGCACCAAGTATGGCTGCGGCCTGGCACAGTGCGGCGCCTGTTCGGTGCTGGTGGACGGCAACGTGGTCCGCGCTTGCGTCACCCCGGTGGCCGGTGTGGTGGGGCGCGAGGTCACCACCATCGAGGCAATCGAAGCCGATGCCGTCGGCAAGCGGGTGGTTGCGGCCTGGGTCGAGCACCAGGTGGCCCAGTGCGGCTACTGCCAGTCTGGCCAGGTCATGGCCGCCACGGCGTTGCTCAAGCACACCCCCAAGCCCAGTGATGCGCAGATCGACGCGGCCATGGTCAACCTGTGCCGCTGCGGCACCTACAACGCCATTCATGCTGCCATGCATGACCTGGCCCAAGGGGAGCAGGCCTGATGAACACGCCAGTTGATTCCCCCGCTGAACTGCTCAAGTTGCAACTGGGCGAAACCGTCAACCTGTCGCGCCGGCGCTTTCTTGCCGGCACCGCAGTCGGTGCCCTGGTACTGGGTTTCGGCCTGCCCATGGGCTCGGCCCGCGTGCAGGCCGCGGCCACAGCAACCGCAGAGCGCGGCACCCAGGTGCCGGCGTTTCTGGAGATTCGCCCAGACGGCACGGTGCGCCTGCTAAGCCCCTTCATGGAAGGCGGGCAAGGCCCCTTCACCGCCATGGCGCAGATTGTGGGTGAAGAGCTGGATGTCGACCCCGTCAACTTCGTGGTCGATAGCGCACCACCGGGCGAAGCCTATGTAGTGATGGAAAACGGCATGCGCATCACTGGTGGCAGCATGTCGGTGCGCATGAGCTACCCGACCATGCGCCGCCTGGGCGCCCTTGCCCGGGCCATGCTGCTGCAGGCGGGCGCCGAACAGCTGGGGGTGCCGGTCGACGAGCTCTCGACCACACCAGGAAACGTAGTACATACCACGACTGGGCGCTCGATACCCTACGGTGAACTCGCCGGGCGCGCCATGGACCTGCCAGTGCCCGACCCGGCCAGTGTCAAGCTGCGCGACCCCAGCCAGTTTCGCTGGATCGGCAAGCCCGTGCGCCGCCTGGATGCCTACGACAAGTCCACCGGCAAGGCACAGTACTGCATCGACATAAAGGTCGACGGCATGCTCCACGCCGCCGTGCAGCACGCGCCACGCCTGGGCATGACCGTGGGCAGCCTGCGCAACGAAGAGCAGGTCAAGGCCATGAAAGGCGTGCATTCGGTGCATCAGTTGCCAGGCGCCGTGGCGGTGGTGGCCGAGCGCTGGTGGCACGCCAAGCGTGCGGCGGAGGCGATTCAGGTTGACTGGCAAGAGCCGACCGCCGACAGCAAGGTGCGGCCGATGCCGGCCGATTTCTCCAGCGACGCCTGGCGTGAACACCTCGCCACGGTCGAAGGCCCGGCCCGTGATGACGAAAACGAAGGCGATATCGCCGGCGCCTTGAGCAATGCCAAAACTACGATCGAGGCCAGCTACCACAACCAGTACCTGAACCATGCCCAGCTGGAACCACCGTCCGCCCTCGCCCGCTTCAACCCGGACGGCACCCTGGACGTCTGGCTGCCCAACCAGGCCCCGGACATGTTCCGTGACGACATTGCCAAGCGCACCGGCCTGGAGCCTGCGCAGATCAACCTGCACTCGCCGCTGCTGGGCGGCTTCTTTGGCCGCCACTTCCTGTACGACTCGGCCAACCCCTACCCGCAGGCTATTGCCTTGGCCAAAGCGGTTGGCCGGCCGGTAAAACTCATCTGGAGCCGCGAAGAGGAATTCCTGCGTGATGTGCTGCGCCCGGTCGCAGTGGTGAAGTTCCGCGCCGGGCTGGATGCCGACGGCATGCCGGTGGCGCTCGAGGCAGTAAGCGCCACCGAAGGCCCAACCGAGGCCCTTGCTGGCAAGCAAGGGGATAAGATCGACCCGACCGCGCTTGAGGGGCTGTCAGGCAAGTCGTACGCCATCGCCAACAAACGCATCGCCCAGATCTACGTCAAAGGCCCGGCCATGCTTGGCTACTGGCGCTCGGTGGGCAACTCGCTGAACGACTTCTTCTATGAATCGTTCCTTGATGAACTGGCCGACAAAGGCGGCAAGGACCCGTTCGAGCTACGCCTGCACCTGCTGCGCGACAACCCGCGCCTGACCAACCTGCTGAACGCGGTCGCCGAGTTGTCCGGTGGCTGGAAGCGCGGGCCGTTCACCGCCGAGGATGGCAGCAAACGGGCACGCGGCGTGGCCATGGCCTCACCGTTCGGCTCGGAGGCGGCCGTCATCGCCGAGGTATCGATCGAGAACGGCCAGGTCAAGGTGCACGACATCTGGCAGGCCATCGACCCGGGCAGCATCGTCAACCCGGCGATCATCGAGCACCAGGTCAACGGCGCGGTTGCCCTTGGCCTGTCGCAGACGCTGGTGGAAGAAGCGGTATACGTGGATGGCAAACCGCGCGCGCGCAACTACGACCTGTACCCGATCCTGCCGCCCTCGCGCATGGCCCGGGTGCATGTGCGCATTGTCGAAAGCGGGGCGAAGATGGGCGGTATCGGTGAGCCACCGCTACCCGCCGTGGCCCCGGCAGTGGCCAACGCGGTCGCGCAGCTTACCGGGCAGCGCGTACGCAGCCTGCCACTGAGCCGCCATACCTTCAGCTGATCGCACAAGGGACGCCCCATGACCCATCGTTTCGCAAGAACCGCTGGCTGGCTGGCACTGCCGTGCCTGGTCGCGGCAGGCCTGCTGGCCTGGTATGTCACCCGTGAGCCGGCCTCGCCGTTAGCCGACGCACAGGCCACTGCCGCTGACCCGGCACTGATCAGCCGCGGCGAGTACGTTGCCCGCCTCAGTGACTGTGTTGCCTGCCACAGCCTGCCGGAAGGCAAACCGTTCGCTGGCGGGCTTGAGATGGCCACCCCGCTGGGGGCCATCCACGCCACCAATATCACCCCCGATCGCGACAGCGGAATCGGCAGCTACAGCCTGGCCGATTTCGACCGTGCCGTGCGCCAGGGTGTCGCGCCCGGTGGTCGACGGCTGTACCCGGCCATGCCCTACCCGTCCTACGCCAAGCTCAGCGATGACGATGTAAAGGCGCTATACGCGTTCTTCATGCACGGCGTGCAACCGGTGCAGCAGGCCAACCTGGCCAGCGACATCCCCTGGCCATTGAACCTGCGCTGGCCAATCGCCTTGTGGAATGGCCTGTTCGCCGCCACCACGCCTTACGCCGACAAGCCCGGGCAGGATGCGCAGTGGAACCGGGGTGCCTACATCGTTCAGGGGCCCGGCCACTGCGGCAGCTGCCATACCCCACGCGGCCTGGCCTTCAACGAAAAGGCCCTGGATGAAGGCGGCAAGCCGTTCCTGGCAGGTGCCCTGCTCGACGGCTGGTACGCACCGAGCTTGCGCACCGACCACAACACCGGGCTGGGGCGCTGGAGCGAGGCAGAAATCGCCCAGTTCCTGAAAACCGGGCGCAACCGGCATGCCGTGGTGTTCGGCTCGATGACCGAGGCGTTCAACAACTCCACGCAGTTCATGCATGACGATGACCTGGCCGCCATTGCCCACTACCTGAAATCACTGCCCGGCGACCCACAGCGTGACGGCGCGCCATGGCAATACCAGGCCGAATCGGCAGCGGCACGGCTCGACAGCCCGGGGGCGCATACTTACGTGACCCGCTGCGCGTCTTGCCACGGCGTGGACGGCAAAGGCCAGGCCGAATGGATGCCGCCATTGGCCGGGGCTACCTCGGCATTGGCGAAAGAAGATGCCTCGGCGATCAACATCACCTTGAACGGCTCGCAGCGGGTGGTAACGGCGGGGTTACCCGATGCCTACCGCATGCCGGCCTTTCGCGAGCAGTTGAGTAACCAGGAAATTGCCGAGGTGCTGAGCTTCGTGCGCACTGCGTGGGGGAACCAAGGTGGTGCGGTGGATGCGCAGGCGGTAGGCAAGTTGCGTGGGCATACCGACCCGGCCAGCAGCAGCCCGATCATCCTGCATATGCGCTGAGTAGCCGTGGTTCATGCACCGGCCTCTTCGCGGGCACGCCCGCTCCCACAGGATCCCTGACACTTTCAGGCCCTGCGAAATACCTGTGGGAGCGGGCGCGCCCGCGAAGAGGCCGGTACAGCCACCCTTGAACATCAGGCTTTGATGGAACCCCTATGGAAAGCATCGACCTGCTAGTCCTGCGCACCACCCGAGACTGGCTCGCCGCTGGTCACCGTGTCCTGCTGGCCACGGTCGCCCGCACCTGGGGCTCCTCCCCGCGCCCGGTCGGCTCGATGATGGCCTTGCGCAGCGACGGCCGCGTGGCCGGCAGTGTCTCCGGCGGCTGCATCGAAGACGACCTCATCCACCGCTACACCACCGCACGCGGCGGCCCCGGCATGCCCGATGGCCTGCCTCAGGTGGTACGTTACGGCGTCAGCGCCGACGAGGCCCACCGCTTTGGCCTGCCCTGTGGTGGCACCCTTGAACTGGTGCTGGAATTCGCCCCGGCACTGGCGCACCTGGACCAACTGCTGGCCTGCCTCGACCGCGGAAGCCTGGTGCGCCGTGACCTGAACCTTCGCAATGGCGAAGCCAGCCTCTGTGCCACCGGCACACCCGAACTGTTCAGCTTCGACGGCCAGCGCATGCTCAGCACCCTCGGCCCCGGCTACCGCCTGCTGCTGATCGGTGCCGGGGCCTTGGCCGAGTACCTCGCTACCATGGCGCTGTTCAACGGTTTCAGCGTTTCGCTGTGCGACCCGCGCCCGGAGTACACGGCCGGCTGGAATGTGGCCGGGGTCACCCTGCTGCCTGGCATGCCGGACGACGTGGTCCGCGCCTTCACCGCAGACGTTCGCAGCGCCATCGTCGCGGTCAGTCATGATCCCAAACTGGACGACCTGGCCCTGCTCGAAGCCTTGCACACCCCTGCGTTCTACATCGGAGCCATCGGCTCGCGGCGCAACAGCCAGCTGCGCCGCGAGCGCCTGATCCAACACTTCGGCGAAAGCGAAGCCTCGCTGCAGCGCCTGCACGGCCCGATAGGCATCTACATTGGCAGCAAGACGCCGGCCGAGATCGCCGTCAGCGTCATGGCCGAAATCCTCGCGGCAAAGAACGACGTCACCCTGCCCGGTGCGGTCAACGTGACCCAAGCCAAGCTAACCCGAGAAGCCTCGCATCGGTGATTCCTGCTGGCGCGATCTCATTGTGGGAGCGGCCTTGCCGGGGCGCCGGACCGGTCGGAAAGGGCCGCTTACTCCCCCCACGGCGCGCGCCTGGCAAAGCGTATCGATATCGCCAAATACCGGCGATTCCTCGCCGAACGCGATGAGCTGGAACGGCGTATTGCAGCCCTGCGCAACCTGGCCTTGCAAGCCAGTAGCGATCATGACGCCTGGCTGGCCACTGCCGAATCGAAACATATCGACAACCCCTACAGCCTGGCCGCCGCCCTGGCGTGTTACGACCGCGACGAACGCACCTCCGCCCGCGGTCTGGAAATCTCGCTGGCTTTGCTGATTCACCCGATGGGCCAGCCGACACCTGGCACCGAGGAGCATGACCGACGCTTCAAACGCCTGGAGCAATGGTTGGACCAGCACGACAGCCCGCTTTACACCGCCCTGGCGCCGTTCAACCCGTTCAAGGACAAGGCGGATTCGATCGGCAGCTTGTTCGGCGCGAGCGACAACGTGATTGAAGGATTGGTGGGTCGCTTCCCGGCCATGGCCGAGATCACCGACCTCACCGCCCAGGCAGTCAATACCGTGGTGCTCAAGCGCCTGCGTGGGCAGACACGCTGGGATGCCAGTCATGGTTTGCGTCAGCAGGTGCTGTTGGCGGCACGTGAGGCGAATGCCGAGAAGGCGTTGGGGCTGTTGGCAGCGCGCTATCGAATCACCGAGCAGGCCATCACGGACAATCCATTTAGCCAGGAGGTGCAGAAGTATTTGAAGAGCGGCATGGCGCAGGTTGAGGAGATGAAACAACTGCGCATCTCGGGTAGCCGAACGATATCGATAGAACTGACCACCACCGCGCGGGTGAGACCTAACTTTCTCGGGTTACTCACCTCGGGCGGTGGGGGCGCTTTGAACGCGGGAATGCTGTGGTTCAACATCTTATCGCTCAAGACGGCCTATAACAGCCTGCAGAAGAGCGATGCACCGGAATACACCTTGGGCTTTGCTTCATCGATTTTCGGTGTGATCGGTGCAGCGGCGGCGACGATGGTCAGCGTGCGGGCAACGCAGAAGGCTGTAATGCTGAGGTTAAGTTCGACAGCACCAGGGATGGCCTTTGGTAACGGAGTTATCAAGTTCTTAAACAGTAACCTGTTCGCGCGTTTAGCCGGATATCCTGCAATAGTATTCAGCTTGGTTTCCGATATCTTCAAAGCAAGGCGTCAGAGAGCGCACGGTAATCAAGCGGCTGCCGACTACACTTTGACTGGTGGCTTCACCATGGCTGTTGGTTCTGCTGTCGTCCTCGAAGCGGGACTTGCCGTTGCGGGCGCGACTACATTAGTACCCTTTGCCGGATGGGCCGCAGCTGCCCTTGTCCTCGTAGGCGTAGCCATTATTGCAGGAGGTCTCTACCTACACGCCAAAGCACATGAGCATCTCCACAGCCCAATTGAGTTGTGGGCAGCACGCAGCGTCTTCGGCAATCGTAATAACGATGGAGAGTCGCACCCTGGCATCAACTTGGACTATGAGCAGAAACTTCCTGCTTTTGCTTCGCTACAAGCCGAAATCAAAGCTTGGCACAATGAGCACTACGGGCCGAAACTACTGTCCGCCGAGCAGGCCCTGTCACTCGGCATAACTAAAGTCGATACCCGATGGCATCAGAATAATCTCTGGTCTCCGCCAAACTGGACCGCTATCACACATAACGAAGTAGCCACACCTCAACCAACTGTGGAGTTCACAGTGCTACTGCCTGGCTTCAGGCTAGGCGTAAGCGAATGGTCAGGGAGCTTGAGCGCCCTCCGTGATGGCCAAGGAATAGACGTTTTCCCAATCGCCCCAACCGGCCACATCGTAGGTGCTGGTTTGGTTCTGCATTTCGAGAGCACGCTAACCAACCAAAATCATGTCTCACTGCATCTCGCTTACAGCGCCAATCAAGGGTTGGACGAAAACAATGAAACCCTGTCAATTTTTCGTTTGGAACGCTGACCATGGCAACCATCTGGGTATTCAATTCAACGTCAGATTCAGGGCATAAACCCGCTATTGGCGGACAACTACTAAAAGCATGTAGAAACAACTTACACTTAAGAAACCCTTGGGTAACAAACTCTGTTTTCATGGGAAAATTGTACTGCGCATCGATCCTGATAGTAATGATCGGCATCTACCCTTCCTCTTTTTTCTCAAGTGACGCCTGGAACCCGCACACATTTGACCCAATACTTACTATCGGATTCGCACTCACGCCTTTCTTATTCCTCCCCTTCCTCATCTACCGGATATTTCTCATAAAGGGTTTATCTAACATCCACTTCAACCGATCAACACGAAAGATTTACTATCAACGACTGAACAAGGTATTGGTTTTTGATTGGGACAATATGGGCGGGGGTATTTTCAAGCGTGTTGAGTTTGGCGGCTCATCATTCAGCACCAGCTACGCCCTCGCCTTCGCCCCTCGCCGAGAAGACGGCAGCCTCCACCAGAAAGACTGCCTCTGGGTCGACAGCAACGAACCCACCGAGCCCGGGGTCAGACACGTCGCCGAAGTGTGGGAGTACCTCCGCCATTTCATGGACCACGGCCCGGACAAACTCCCCCCGCCCGGTGAACCCAACTGGTGGCACAAACCGCTGCACGCCATCTGCCTGCCCCCGGCAGAGGCCTGGCGCCACTACGCCCCCTGGCGTACCGGTGAGCCCGGTGAAATGCAGGGCAAAAAGAACTGGCAACTGCCATTCTGGGCCGTGCTGTTCCCCTACAACCTCACCGTCGCCATCTGCTGGTACGGCATCTGTCGCCTGTTCAATGTTCGCGTCGCGTCACCACCGCCTGAAGCGTTTGAGGAGCGCCCGGCACATTCGGGCAGAAGGAAGCGTGCATGACTAACGCCTCCCTCAGCAGTGCCACCTCCAGCCCTGCCTGCTGCGCACAATGGACAGGGAGCTTGAGCACTCTCCGTGACGACCAAGGAATGAACGTATTCCCAATCTCCCCAACCGGCCACATCGTACGTGCTGGTTTGGTTCTGCATTTCGAGAACACGCTGGCCAACCAAAATCATGTCTCACTGCATCTCGCTTACAGCGCCAATCAAGGGTTGGGCGAAGGCAATGAGATCCTCGCAACTTTTCATCTGGAACCCTGACCATGGCAACCATCTGGATATTCAGTTCAACGTCAGACTCTGGGCACAAACCTGCAATCCGGGGGCAACTGGCAAACGTTTCCGAGAATACTTTATGCCTACGAAACCCATGGGTAACAGACTCAGTTTTCATGGGGAAGCTGTACTGCGCAATCACCACAGCACTGATTGTTGTCATTTACCCTTATTTGCTAACCAGCGAAGCCTGGAACCCGTACACCTTCAGCTATACCTTCATCATCCTCAATGTGATTGGACCCTTCATTTTCCTCCCATTTTTAGCCTATCGAATATATTTCATAAAGCGCTTATCAAGCATATGCTTCAACCGATCAACTCAGAAGATTTACTATCAACGCTTGAGCAAGTTATTTATCTTTGAATGGGCCGATACCGGAGGCGGCCTTTTCAAACGCACCGAATACGGCGGCTCATCTTTCAGCACCAGCTATGCCCTCGCCTTCGCCCCTCGCCGAGAAGACGGCAGCCTCCACCAGAAAGACTGCCTCTGGGTCGACAGCAACGACCCCACCGAGCCCGGGGTCAGACACGTCGCCGAAGTGTGGGAGTACCTCCGCCATTTCATGAACCACGGCCCGGACAAGCTCCCCCCACCCGGCGAGCCCAATTGGTGGCACAAGCCACTGCATGCCATCTGTCTGACCCCGTCGGAAGCCTGGCGCCACTACGCCCCTTGGCGTACCGGCGAGCCCGGTGAAATGCAGGGCAAAAAGAACTGGCAACTGCCGTTCTGGGCCGTGCTGTTCCCCTACAACCTCACGGTTGCCGTCTGTTGGTACTTCATCTGCAAACTGTTCAACGTCCGAGCAGCAACCCCGCCCGCAGCAGCCTTTGAAGAAGCCCCTGGTCAACCGAAAAAAAGGAAGCGCAAATGAGACCCATCGTACTTGTAGGCCATCGTCACAGCTGCCCGCTCCATGGCGAAGGCACCGTGGAAACAGGCGCAAGCGCAACATTTGTGGATGGCAGGGCCGTCGCACGGGTGGGCGACCGCATCAGTTGCGGCGCCGTCATCGAAACTGGCGCAGCCTGCACGATGATCGAAGGCCAGCCAGCGGCAAGGGAGGGAGACACTACCAGCCACGGAGGGACTTTGATCGAGGGGGACCAGGGCTGGCTCATTGATTGAAAGAAAATCCCAGCCACTGAGATGAGCCCGGTTAAACGCCAGACATCAAACGAGATCACTCCCTTAACTCTAAAACCTGTCAGTCACGTGATTGGGCCGTCTTTCGGCCCAAATACCGAGCACGTGCTCACAGGCACTATAAACCAAGGTAATCTCCTGAAACTATTAGTTCCCCCAGCGTGGGAATCCTCTTACACAAAGCTCATAAATCTAAACAACTTCACGAAGAACAAAGCCATGGTGGTCTTCCAAGAAAAATCCTTCAAATTATTTCACCGCTTGCATTTCCATTCGGCAACCACTAACACTAACCCCATCACCCGATGGAGATTAACCATGTCACGCCTCGCCGAATTCCGCGCCCTCGAGCGACTACTCGCGACCAAAAAGTCCGAACTCTCCTTCATAACAATCGACCCGCGCCTCATCCGCGAATTCGAATTCGAAAGCAAACTCCACAACCTCCTTGCCGAATATCAGTTCGATCTATCTAACATACTGACCATCCTCGAGAGTGAAATCGCAAACCGGGAGTACGATGCCTATCAACAACCGCCCCCTGTCGTATCACCCGCACGTTACAGAGCTCGGCAAAGCAAGTACTACATAAACCCTCATACCGGGGAGGAAGTAGAAGCAAAAAGCACCCTGCACAAATCGGTGCGGTTGTGGATTCAGCAGTACGGCCGCGCCGAGGTCGAAAGCTGGGCAACTGCATGGTCGGTGTGCACGCACAAACCTGGCCTGTAGCCACGCTGACCAGCACAACGATCACACCCTGCCCTGCTTGACCTGCGCCCATCAAGCAACAAGGGTCAAAGCCTTCTACCCTTTATTGGCGTGAATCCCTGCCGCGCCCACAGGGCAACGCAACCGTTCGGTAACCGAACAGTAGCCCGTCTCTCGAATTGACGCTGCCGCGTTCACTGCGCACCATGCACCGGCCTTGCGTGCCCCCCTGCCTGGGACCTGGTCACGCACCTGTAGCACCGCAGCTGAATACAATTTCAAGAAACGAGCAGTTTATGAACCACACCAAGACCACTCCCGCCGCGCCCCGGATGCACCAGGGTTCGATTGGCGACAAGCTTCGCGGCGCCTTCGGCGTCGGCAAGACCCGTTGGGGCATGCTTGCCCTGGTGTTTTTCGCCACCACCCTGAACTACATCGACCGCGCCGCCCTTGGCATCATGCAGCCCGTGCTGGCCAAGGAAATGAGCTGGACGGCGATGGACTACGCCAACATCAACTTCTGGTTCCAGGTCGGCTATGCCATCGGCTTTCTGCTGCAGGGCCGGCTGATCGACAAGGTTGGGGTAAAACGCGCCTTCTTCTTCGCCGTACTGCTGTGGAGCCTGGCCACCGGCGCCCATGGCCTGGCCACTTCGGCGGCTGGCTTCATGGTCTGCCGTTTCATCCTGGGCCTGACCGAGGCCGCCAACTACCCGGCCTGCGTGAAGACCGTGCGGTTGTGGTTCCCGGCGGGTGAGCGGGCCATTGCTACCGGCCTGTTCAACGCCGGCACCAACGTCGGCGCCATGGTCACCCCGGCCCTGCTGCCGCTGATCCTCGCCGTGTGGGGCTGGCAGGCAGCGTTCATCGCCATGGGCAGCCTGGGCCTGGTGTGGGTGGTGTTCTGGGTGTTGAAGTACTACAACCCTGAAGACCACCCCAGCGTGCGCCAGAGTGAGGTGCAGTACATCCAGCAGGATGACGAGCCCGAGCCGACCCGCGTGCCGTTCAGCCGTATTTTGCGCCTGCGTGGCACCTGGGCTTTTGCGGTGGCCTATGCGATTACTGCGCCGGTGTTCTGGTTCTACCTGTACTGGCTGCCGCCGTTTCTCAACCAGCAATACAGCCTGGGCATCAACGTGACCCAGATGGGCATCCCGCTGATCATCATCTGGCTGACGGCGGACTTTGGCAGCATCGGCGGCGGCATCCTGTCGTCCTGGCTGATCGGCCGTGGCGTGCGGGCGACCACTGCGCGGCTGATGTCGATGCTGATCTTTGCCTGCACCATGGTCAGCGTCGTCTTTGCCGCCAACGCCAGTGGCCTGTGGGTCGCTGTGGCCGCCATCTCACTGGCGGTCGGCGCCCATCAGGCGTGGACAGCGAACATCTGGAGCCTGGTGATGGACTACACGCCCAAGCACCTGGTGAGCACGGTGTTCGGCTTCGGCAGCATGTGCGCGGCGATTGGCGGGATGTTCATGACGCAGATCGTCGGCAGCGTGCTGACCGCCACCAACAACAACTATGCCGTGTTGTTCACGATGATTCCGGCCATGTATTTCCTGGCGCTGGTGTGGATGTACTTCATGGCACCGCGCACTGTCGAAAGCGCCTGAGGGCGCTAGCCACTTACCTCTACGGGGCCCTTGCGGGCCCTTTTTTTGGTCTGGTGATCAGGCCGTAACAGCGCGTTTTCTGTCGGGGCAGCGTCGATTGCAAGGGCAAACACAAGCCCTGTAGGAGCAGCCTTGTGCTGCGAAGAGGCCATTGCAGCCGAAGATAATCTTTAGCCTTACCGGCCTCTTCGCAGCACAAGGCTGCTCCTACAGGGTGAAGCGGTTGACTGAGTGATGGTTCCGAAATCAGACGGCGGCCAGCACCGCCTTGGCCTTCTCCAGCGCCATGCGCGCGCGCTGTTCGCCGCTGATGCCTTGCTCCAGCAACTGCCGTGTGGGGATTTCCAGGCTCAGGGGTACGGTTGGCGGCAGGCCGCGCAGCAGGCTGACCAGGTCGGCATCGCCGTCACCCGGGAAGCGCCGCTCGTTACGCGCCTGGCGCAGGATCTCGTCCATGTCGGCCGGTACCGGGCCGGCGACGTCGCACAGCTGGGCGTAGCGCATGCGCTGCGGCGCCAGTTGTGCCAGGTCGTCCAGCGAAGACCCGGAGCGATTGAAGTGGAAGGCATCCACCAGTACGCAGCCATTGCTGCGGTCGGCGTTTGCTACCACCCGCATAGCCTGGCTAAGGTCGCGCACATCGGTCCAGGGCATGAACTCAAGATGCGGGTAAATGCCGTACCCCGCCGCCAGGTCACACAACGCGGCAAAGCGCTCGGTCAGACGGGCTTCATCCGGGTCGTTGCCGGCCACCAGCAGCTCTGTGCCACCTAGCTCGGCGCCCACGGCCAGAATCGGTTCGAAATCAGCCACGCAGGTTTCCGGCTTCAGGCGGAGTATTTCCAGGTCGAGCACCTTGATACCGGTGTCGCGCAGGCGCGCCTGGGTTTGTCGGCGCAGGTCGGCGTCGGCCACCAAGGGGAAGTGCTGCTCCTGTTCGGTGGCCGGCACCAGGCGCAGGCCAACGTGGCTGTAACCGGCGCGGGCAGCTGCCTCGACCATGTCCGGCGGGGACAGTTCGAGCACCGTCAGGGCGGCAAGGGAGAAAATTCGATCAGTCATTGTTCGTCACCAAAAGTAAGTCAAGGTCGGCTTAGGCAATCTGCTCGGGGGCACAGGCCCGGCCACTTTCCGCCGCCTGGCGGATGGCTTCGATCAGCGCCAGCGTGCGGCCACCGTCGGCAGCGTCGATCAGCGGCGCCTGCTCACCGCGGGCAACCCGCACGAAATGCTGCAACTGCAGGGTCAACGCCTCGCCGTCAGGAATGGTTTCTTCGCTCTGCAGCAGCGGCGTGTGCCAGCCCGACCCCGCCTCGGCGTAGTGCCAGCGCTTGAGCTGGGGAATGCTCAGCGCCCCTTGGGTGCCGGCCAGCAGGTAGCAGGGCTGGCCCTCCTGACGCGGGTATATCGGGCTTTCGCCGGAGTCCAGCTCCCAGCTCCACGGCGCGGCCACCGCGTCGGAGCCGGTCAGGCTGCCCAACGCACCGTTGGCAAACTGCAACAGCACCGCGGCGCTGTCTTCGTTGGCAAACCCGCGTACATCGTTACGGGTGAACGCCTGCACCTGTACCACCTCGCCGCACAGATGGCGCAGCAGGTCGAGGTCGTGGATCAGGTTGGTCAGCAAGAAGCCGGCCCCCGGCTCCCGGCGCCATGGGGTTTCGAAGTAGCTGTCTGGTTTTTGCAGCTGCCACAGTGCGGTGACATTGATCAGCCGGCCCAGCTTGCCGTCGGCAATCACCTGGTGCGCCTTGGCGATCAGTGGATTGTGCCGCCGGTGATGGCCGACCAGCACTGGCACACCCCGGCTGCGCGATGCCTCTACCAACGCACGGACTTCATCCAGGTGCACGCCCACCGGCTTCTCGACCAGCACTGGCACGCCGGCCTCGATGCAATCCAGCGCGGTAGCCACATGCAGGTTGTTCGGGTTGGCAACGATTACCGCCTCGGGGCGCACACGCTCCAGCATCTGCCGGTGGTCGGCAAAACAGGGCACGCCGCATTCGGCGGCAAAAGCCTCAGCCTGCGGGCCGGGGTCGGCCACCGCACACAGTTGGGCTTGCGGCACATTGCGCAAGTGCTGGTAGTGCTGGCGGCCCATGATGCCGGCGCCGATCAAGGCAATACGAAGGGGTGCGTTCAACAGCCTGTCCTCTTGTCATTGTTGTTGTGCCGATTCTGAAACCATATTCCAGAATCAACACTCGACAATTTAGAACCAAGTTCAGCTTTTCAGAAGAACCGGCAGAACAGAATGTGCGGTAATCGACCAGTAATGCGCCTTCAGGCAAACAATTCGCTTGCCCGGCTGGCTGCGGACAACTCTTGCGCCGCTGCCAGCAACAGCGGCGCCAGCTCTGCCAGGCGGCTTGGCGCCATGCGTGCGCTGGGCCCGGCGATGCTCAATACGCCGATCACCTCGTCCGTTTGCGGGCGACGCACCACGGCCGCCAGGGCCGAGGTACCGATGGCCGAGGTTTCCTCCACCCAGGCATAACCCTGCTCGCGGGCGCGGTGCAGGTAGGCGAGCAGCGCGTCGGTGGAACGTGGTGCGTTGGGGCCGAACTGCGCAGGGTCGGCAATGCCCTGGCGCAACACCATCTGCAGCGCCTGCTCATCGTCCAGGCTGGCCAGCCAGGCATGCCCGGAGGCGGTGTAGAACAGTGGCGCATCGCGGCCCATGTCCGGGTCGTAACGCAGCCCGGAGCGGGCGCCCTGGGACTTGGCGATCCAGGTCTGGCGGGCACCGTCTATCACGCCAAGGCGCACCAGTTCGCCGCTGTCCTGGGCCAGGCGGTCGAGAATCGGCTGGATGATGTCGGCACCGTTGCTGGACAGGTAACGAAAGCCCATGGCCACCAGCTTGGCCGACAGCTGGTAGCGGCTGTTGTCGCGGTTCTGCCGCACGTAGCCCAGCCGCACCAGCTCGGTGAGCATGCGGTGGGCCGCGCTCTTGGGAATGTCCAGGCGCTCGGCCAGGGTTTGCAAGGGCAGCCCCTGGGGTTCACCGGTAAGGCTTTCTACAAGACTGAAGGCGCGTTCGATCTGACTACCAGCCATGACACAGGTCCCTGAATTTTTGCGGATTCTAGAAGATGATTCCATATGAATGGTAGAGGGCGCAGCCAGGACACCGTGAAATGTCCGGTTATCGCCCAGTAGTTGCCCTGCCAGGCTGCCATGCCCTTGCGGGCTGAAGCACTGCAGATAAAAATGTGGAACCTTGTTCTAATAACAAAACAGGAACGCCGCAATGCCTTCTGCTGCTCTCGATAGCGAATACGATGTACTGGTCATAGGCTCCGGCGCCGCCGGGCTGGCTGCGGCCGTGACGGCTGCCTGGCATGGGCAGAAGGTGATCGTGCTGGAGAAAGAGGCCGTGTTTGGCGGCGCCACTGCCTGGTCCGGCGGCTGGGCCTGGGTACCACGCAACCCGTTGGCACAGCGGGCCGGCATTGTCGAAGACATCGAGCAGCCACGCACCTACCTGCGCAATGAACTGGGGGCGAATTACAACGCCGAGCGTGTGGATGCCTTCCTCGAAGCCTGCCCGCATATGGTGGCGTTCTTCGAAAAACACACAGCGCTGCAGTTTGCCGACGGCAATGGCATCCCGGACATGCATGGCGACACACCCGGTGCGGCCCAGGGCGGGCACCAGGTGATTGCCGCGCCGTACGACGCCCGCCAGGTTGGCGCGTTGCTGCCGCGTTTACGCAAGACCCTGCGCGAAACGTCGTTCATGGGCATGCCGATCATGGCCGGCACCGACCTGGCCGCCTTCCTCAACATGACCCGCTCGCCCAAGGCCTTGCTGCATGTGTGCAAGCGCTTTGGCCGCCACCTGTATCACCTGGCCCGGCATGGCCGGGCGATGCACCTGGTCAACGGCGTGGCATTGGTGGCGCGCCTGGCCAAGTCGGCACAAGACCTGGGCGTGCACCTGCAGGAGTCGGCACCGGCCAAACGCCTGCTGATCGAAGAGGGCCAGGTACGCGGGGTGCTGGTGGGCACACCGCAGGGCGATCGGCAGATTCGGGCCAAGGCCGTGGTACTCGCGGCCGGTGGTTTCCCCAACGACAACGCCCGGCGCCAGCAGCTTTTCCCGCGTGATGCCAGCGGCCACGACAACCTGGCCCTGCCGCCGCAGGGTTGTTCCGGTGACGGGCTGCGCCTGGGCGAGTCCGCTGGTGGCGTGGTTGCCACCGACCTGAAGTCGCCCGTGGCCTGGGCACCGGTTTCACAGGTGCCGCACCGTGACGGCAGCGTCGGCCACTTCCCGCACATCATCGAGCGCGGCAAGCCCGGCATCATTGGTGTGCTGGCCAACGGCAAGCGCTTTGTCAACGAAGCGCATGGCTATTACGACTATGTGTCAGCGATGGTCGCGGCGGTGCCGTCGGACGAGGAAGTGTGCTCGTGGCTGGTCTGCGACCACCGCTTCTTGCGCCGCTATGGCCTGGGTTATGCCCGCCCGGCACCACTGCCGGTAGGGCCGCATGTGCGCAACGGCTACCTCAAGCGCGGCGCCACGCTCGAACAACTCGCCCAGGCTTGTGGCATCGACCCGTCCGGGTTACGCGCCACGGTCGATGGCTTCAACAGCCACGCCCGCAACGGCCAGGACCCGGCATTCGGCCGTGGCTCCACACCGTTCAACCGCAAACAGGGCGACCCGCAGCACAAAGGGCCCAACCCTTGTGTAGCGCCCATCGAGCATGGGCCGTTCTATGCGGTGAAGGTGAAGCCTGGCTGCTTTGGCACCTTTGCCGGGCTGCGCACCGATGGCAATGCCCGCGTGCTGGACGAGGCCGGGCAGCCGATCCCGGGGCTGTATGCGGCAGGTACCGACATGGCCAGCGTGTTTGGTGGCTGGTACCCGTCGGGTGGCATCAACCTTGGCCCGGCGCTGACCTTTGGTTATGTGGCCGGGCGGCACATTGCCGGGGTGCAAGGGTACGAGTGAGGTACGCCGAAAGGTTTGTGCCGCCTATGAAATCGAGCGCCGCCCGCGCGGCGCTCGATCTCATAGGCGGCACAAACCTCAAGGCGTACTGCCTGTGTCCAGAAAATGAACACCCGCAAAACCGGCGATTGTTCAAGATGTGAACACACCCTCGCCCCTAGCCCCGGTATTCAGCACCCGCACCACCTTGGCATGCCCTCTGCAACAAGCATCCGTGAACACAACAACACACAGGATGCTTTGCGTGAATACCTTACTGCCCAACGAACTCTGGAATGAGCGGCTGTTCACCGGTACCTGGGTACCCGGGGAGCTGCCCGCCACCGTGATTACCTCCCCTGGCAATGGCCAGCCACTGGGCACCTTGGCCAATGCCGGTGCCAAGCAAGTGGAGCAAAGTGCCCGCGAAGCCGTCACGGCCCAGCGCACCTGGTATGCCCTGCCCTACGATGAACGTGCCAGGGTCCTGCGCAAGGCCGCCGCCATCGCCGAGCAGTACCAGGCGGAGATCGCCGACTGGATCGTCCACGAAAGTGGCTCTACCCAGGCCAAGGCCGGCTTTGAAACGTCCATCACCATCAAGTCACTGCACGAGGCCTGCGCCCTGCCCTCGCGCAGTCAGGGCGAGGTACTGCCTTCGACCGCTGGCCGCCTGAGCATCGCCCGACGTCGGCCGCTGGGCGTGATCGGGGTGATCTCGCCGTTCAACTTTCCGCTGTACCTGGCCATGCGTGCCGTTGCCCCGGCGCTGGCCACCGGCAATGCGGTGGTGCTCAAGCCCGACCCGCGCACCGCCGTATGCGGCGGCTATGCAATCGCCCGCATCTTCGAGCTGGCTGGCTTGCCGGCAGGCGTGCTGCATGTGCTGCCGGGCGGCGCAGAGGCCGGGGCGGCGCTGACGGCTTCACCCAGCGTGGCGATGATCCAGTTCACCGGCTCCACCGCCGCCGGCCGCAAGGTGGGCGAGGCCGCCGGCCGCCACCTGAAAAAGGTCTCGCTCGAACTGGGTGGCAAGAACTCGCTGATCATCCTCGACGACGCTGACCTGGACCTGGCCATCGCCAACGCCACCTGGGGGGTGTACCTGCACCAGGGGCAGATCTGCATGTCGACCGGCCGGGTGCTGGTGCAACGGGGCATCTATGACGCCTTCGTCGAACGCCTGGTGGCCAAGGCACGCAGCCTGACCGTGGGCGACCCGGCCAGCGGCCAGGTGCACCTGGGCCCGCTGATCAACGCGGCCCAGCGTGACAACGCCTTGCGCATCGTCGACGCCGCACGTGCTGCCGGGGCAACACTGGCCACCGGCGGTTCGGCTGACGGGCTGTTCTTCCAGCCGACCGTGCTCAGCGACGTGCAGCGCGACAACCCGGCATTCCACGAAGAGATCTTCGGCCCCGTGGCGGTGGTGGTGCCATTCGACAGCGATGAGCAGGCCGTGGAACTGGCCAACGACACTGACTACGGGCTGAGCGCCGCCATCCTGTCGCGCGATACCGGCCGCGCCTTGCGCCTGGGCGAGCAATTGCGCACCGGGCTGCTGCACATCAACGACCAGACCGTCAACGACGAGGTCATCAACCCCTTCGGCGGCGTCGGCGCCTCCGGCAACGGCACCAGCATCGGTGGCGCCGCCAACTGGGAAGAGTTTACCCAATGGCAATGGCTGACCCTCAAGGGCGAAGCACCTGCCTACCCCCTGTAACCCCGGAGAACAATAACAATGACAACACCTCTTTTGCGCCCTATTCAGGCTGCCGTAACCCGTGGCAAAGGTGCCCCCTTCGTGCTGGAGCAAGCGCGCATTCGCGCGCCGCAAGGTGACGAAGTGCTGGTGCGTATCGTTGCCACCGGCATGTGCCACACCGACATGATCGTGCGCGACCAGTATTACCCGGTACCACTGCCGGCGGTGCTGGGGCACGAAGGCTCGGGCATCGTCGAGGCCGTTGGCCCGCTGGTGCAAAACCTGGCCGTGGGCGACCACGTGGTGATGACCTACGGCTACTGCGGCCACTGCCTGGCCTGCGATGCCGGCCAGGCCGCCTACTGCCAGGACTTCTTCGGGCGCAATTTCAGTGGTGCAGGCCCCGACGGCCAGCATGCCCTGCAAGACGTAGAGGGCCAGGCCCTGAATGACCACTTCTTCGCCCAGTCGTCTTTTGCCACCTACGCATTAGGGCGCGAGAACAACACCGTGCGCGTGCCCAAGGAAGCACCCATCGAGCTGCTTGGCCCACTGGGCTGCGGTATCCAGACGGGCGCTGGCGCTGTGATCAACTCGCTGAAAGTAACGCCCGGCAGCGCCTTTGCGGCCTTCGGCGGCGGTGCAGTGGGCCTCTCGGCTGTGCTGGCCGCGCAAGTGGCAGGGGCTGCAACCATCATCGCGGTCGACGTGGTGCCTTCGCGCCTGGCATTGGCCCTGGAGCTGGGTGCCACCCACGTGGTCAACAGCCGCGAGGCCGACCCGGTGGCCGCCATCCGCGAAATCACCGGCGGCGGCGTGCAGTTCGCCCTGGAGTCCACCGGGCGCCCGGAAGTGCTGCGCCAGGCCGTGGATGCCCTTGGCAGCCGTGGCGCGCTCGGGGTGGTCGGCGCACCGCCGCTGGGCACGACGGCGCAGTTCGACGTCAACGACCTGCTGCTGGGCGGCAAGGTCATCCGCGGCATCGTCGAAGGTGACAGCGTGCCGAAAAAGTTCATCCCCGAGCTGGTCAACCTGTACCTGCAGGGGCGCTTCGCCTTCGACAAGCTGGTCCGCTTCTACGACTTCGAGCAAATCAACCAGGCCGCCGAGGACAGCGAAAAAGGCCTGACCCTCAAACCGATCATCCGCATCCAGAAGTAAGCCTCAGGGGGCAGCCGCGCGCTGCCCCCGCCCTATAACAAGAACAAGGGAAACCCTGTCATGACTAAACACTCCAGCCTTGCCTGGGGCACGCTGGCCTGCGCGCTGGTTTCGGTCAAGGCCCTGGCCGTCGATGTGAATGCCGGCGACTACACCGCGCTGCCGCCGGGCACCAACGTCGCTGCCTGGTACCAGCAATTCAGCCGTGCCGACCGCTTCAACGGCGACGGTGCGCCCGACGCCAGGCACGACACCCGCCTGCGGTCCAACATCAGCATCCTGCGCCTGATCCACTTCACCGAAATCGGCGGGATCACGGTAGACCCGCAAATCCTGCTGCCCTTTGGCCATGTCTACGACGTGAAGGTTGCCGGGCAGCCGCTGGGCAGCAACAGCGGCATGGCCGACCCGATCATCGGCGCGACGTTCTGGTTGGTTAACCAGCCAGGTGTGGGCGCCAGCGGCCGCTACTTCGGCATTACCCCGCTGCTGTACCTGCCGTGGGGGCAGTACGACCGCGACGCCGGTGTGAACCTGGGCGAAAACCGCTGGAAAGCCGACCTGCAGCTGGGCTGGGTAGAGCCGCTGTGGGGCCGATGGTCGATGGAGTGGTACGCCGATGCGGTGTTTTATGGCAGCAACGACAAGGCAGGCAGTGGCAGCCAGACCTTGCGCCAGGACACGACCTACCAGCTGCAGACCAACCTGCGCTATGACTTCAACCCGGCCCAGCGCCTGGCCTTGGGCTTCTCCGCCAGTGATGGCGGCAAGCAGCACCTGTCGGGCGACTACACCGGGCAGAAGACCGAGTTGCAGCAAGTGCGCCTGGAGTTCCAGCAGATGGTCGGCGGCAGCGTGCAGCTGAGCGGCCAGCTGACCCACGACACCCGTGTGGTCGGTGGCTTCCAGGAGGACACCGGGGTCAACCTGCGGGCGCTGCTGCTGTTCTGATGCCCGGCAGCCTTGACGCGCTGCTGACAGCGGCGCAACTTGCGCAGTCAGTAGCGTGCCGCCAACCCTCACAAGGTGTACCCATGGATCGCCTACAGCTTCAGTTGCACAGCGCCCGCCAGCAGTTTGCCGAAGGCTTGCCGTTGCCCGCCGGGTTGCTGCCCGAACCTATCGAACGCTCGTGGGAGCGTTCCAGGGCCGCCGGGCTCAGCCCGTGGCAGCCGCGCCTGGCACGCGGGCAGCTGGATGTGCAGCCACTGACCGATGCCGACACCCAGCTGGCCGCCTGCGTGCAGCCAGAGCTGGAGCGCTTGTGGGAGCTGATTGGCGACTCCCACTGGATGCTGTTTTGCGTCAACCCGGACAACCGCATCGTCCAGACGCGCAAGCCGACGGGGATCGACAGCCCCCTGTCGGCCCTGCATGCCGGGCGCCGGGTGAGCGAGGTGGACGTTGGCACCACCGCTCCGGCCTGCACGCTGATGGACGGTTTGCCGGCCATCGTTGCCGGCAACCAGCATTACCTGCAGGAGTTTGCCCGGTTTTTCTGTGTCAGCGTGCCGTTGCGCGGGGTGGATGGCGAGCTGCTCGGGGCGCTGGACCTGACCGGCATCGGCACGCGCAATGCCGGGGCCATGCTTGAGCGCCTGAAGCATGCGGCACTGGCCACCGAGAACAACTTCTTCCTCGGCTTGCCGGACTGCCGCATTCTGGAACTGCAACACGACCCCAGGCTGCTCGGCTCGCCGCTGCAGGCGCTGCTGGCCGTGCGCGACGATGGCACGCTGTACGCAGCCAACCGCGCCGCCCAACAGCTATTGGGCGTGCACAGCTACCGCCCTGAAGGGCTGACCCTTGAAGACGTATTCGACCGCCCCAGCCATAGCGGCGTGGACGGTTCGCCACAGCTGCTGGCCTTGGCCGATGGCTCACGCCTGTACGGCAGGCTGTTGGCACGGCCCGAGGCCAAGCCGCGGCCGCTGCGTGCCAGCCGCACCGCACTGGGCAGTGACCGGCGGGTAAACGCCCGCTTCGATGACGCCTGCAAGGCCGTAGCCGGCAACCTGCCGGTGCTGATCACCGGGCCGACCGGTTCCGGCAAGGAGGTGTTCGCCAAGGCACTGCATGAACACTGCTGTGCCCATGCCCCCTTCGTCGCGATCAACTGCGCCGCCCTGCCCGAGAGCCTGATCGAAGCCGAACTGTTCGGCTACACCGAGGGCAGCTTCACCGGTGCCCGCAAAGGCGGCGCCATGGGCCTGCTGGAGTCGGCCGGGGACGGTGTCCTGCTGCTCGACGAAATCGGCGACATGCCGCTGGCCCTGCAAAGCCGGTTGCTGAGGGCGCTGCAAGAACGGCAGATCACCCGCATTGGCAGCACCACCGCAGTGCCGTTGAAGGCGCACATCGTTGCGGCCACCCACAAGGACCTGGGTGCTCTGGTGGCCAGCGGCGGCTTCCGCGAAGACCTGTTCTACCGCCTGGATGGCCTGCGCGTCGCCCTGCCCGCCCTGGAGCAACGGCTGGACAAGCAACAGCTGATCGATGCCTTCTTCCAGCGCCCGGGCTTCCCGCCACTACAGGCCGAGGCCAGGCGCCGGCTGCAGGCCTATCACTGGCCGGGCAACCTGCGGCAACTGGACAACGTGGCGCGGCTGGTCGGCGTGCTGGCCGCTGGCGAGCCGTGCATCAGCGTGCTGCACCTGCCAGACGACCTGCAGGGCCAGGCAGCCGCTGCGCCACACTCGCTTTCAGACGCCACGCAGGATGCCATCGAGCGCGCCTTGCTGGCCCATGCAGGCAATGTCAGTGCCGCCGCCAAGGCGCTGGGCATTTCCCGCACCACCTTGTACAAGCGCCTGGGTACGCGCTAGTACTCAGGCCGGGCAGCGCATCTGTGCCAGCCAGTACGGCACATCGACCTCGTCGATCTGCTCGGCGCGCAGGAAACGCTCGGCATACTGGTGGTACACCCCGCTGCTGAGGAACAGTTGCAGCAGTTGCCCGTCGATGTGCCTGTCGCGGGCCATGTACACCAGGATTTTCACCGATTCGGACAGGGTCTTCGGTGGCTTGTACGGCCGGTCTGCCGCCGTCAGCGCCTCGAAGATGTCGGCAATCGCCATTACCCGTTCGGCAATGCCCAGGTCTTGCTCGCCCAGCCGGCGCGGGTAACCGCTGCCATCCATCTTCTCATGGTGGTTGCCGGCAATGGCCAGTACCCGTTTCAGCTGACGCGGAAACGGCAGCGAGCTGAGCATGATGATGGTCTGCACGATGTGCTCATTGATCTTGAAGCGCTCTTCGTCATTCAGCGTGCCCCGCCGGATCGACAGGTTGTACAGCTCGCCGTGGTCGCTGGCATGGGCTGGCAGGCGCATGTCGAAACCCCAGTGGTTGCGCGGGTCGCCCTTGGCCACCGGTGGTTTGCGCTCACCCCAGGGCACGCGGTGCTCAGGCCGGTCGGCCAGCAGGGGTTCGTCTACCGGCAATGCAGGTTGCGGTAAACCTGCAAAGCGCTCGGCCTCGTCGCGGGAAACGCCCAGGCGGTTGTCGAAGTGACGCTGCCAGCGACGCTGGCCAATCTGCTGCAGGCGCTCGATGTCGGCGTCCTGCATGAACTCGCCGCCGATGTTGGCCTGGGCGACGAAGGCGAAGTCAGCCTGCAACCGGGCCTGGCTTTGTACCAGGCTGGCTTGCAGCGCCCGCTGATCGGCACCGCTGGCCAGGCCTTGCCAGTAGGCAAGCTCGGCATCGCGCCACAGCACTTCAAAGCGCATGCGCACCTCGTGAATGCGGTTGTACAGGGTTTCCAGCTTTGTCGCCTTGTCCACCACGTACTCGGGGCTGGTGACCTTGCCACAATCGTGCAGCCAGGCCGCCACGCGGAATTCGTAGCGCTCGGCCTCGGTCATGCTGAAGCTGGCATAGGGGCCGCTGTCGGCGGCGACGACCTGGTCCAGCAGCATCTGCGCCAGCTGCGGCACCCGCTCGCAATGGCCGCCGGTATAGGGGCTTTTGGCATCGATGGCGTCGGCCAGCAGCTTGATCATGGCATCCATCAGGCGTTGCTGGGCTTCGACCAGTTGGCGCGTCTCGATGGCCACAGCCACCACACCCGACAGCTCCTCCACAAACTGCCGGAACGGCTGGCCCAGCTGGTCGCGCGCCTGTGCATCGTCCAGTTGCAGCACCAGAATGCCCAACAGCGCCTGGCTACGGTCATTCAGCACCACGGCCAGGCTGCGCTCGTGGAGGCCGAGGGCTTGGTTCACGGCAGCGGCCAGCGTGGGCCGGGCAGCTTCATCCACGGCCAGCTCGGCCGGGTACTGCTCACCCCGGCAGGACGCGGCCAGGCGCAACAGCGCGTGCTCGGCGTCAAACAGGTACACCACACCGGCATCGGCCCCGGCAGCCTCCACCAGGTGGGTGAGTACGCCATCGAGCATGTGCTCCAGGTCGCGCTCGCGACTGAGTGCGAGGGTAATGGCCTGAAAGCTGCGGATGGTGCCAGACATGCGGCTCAGCACATGGCTCAGTTCGCGTACTTCGGTCACCCGCGACTTCACACCCACTTCACGGCTGAAGTCGAAGCCGGCCAGGCCTTGTACCTGCTCGGCCAGCAACTTCAACGGGCGACCGATGCGCCGCCCAAGTACCCCGCCGAGCACCAGCAGCACGGCCATCAGCGCAGCGGTCCAGAGCAACTGCTCGAACAATACCTTGCGCGCACCGGCCAGCAATTCATTGCCCGGCACGGCAATCAGCACCTGCAGGTCCTGCCCGGCCAGGCTGGTCAGCGGGATGCGCATGCCATACCAGGTCTGCCCCTCCACCTGATAGGGGTGTGCCCGAGTGCCTTGCTGCTGGTCAGCGTAAAGGTGCTGCAGGCTTGCGACGCCCAGCTCGCCGATACGCGACAGGCGCACGCCCTGCCCTTCATGCACGATCACCCGCTGCAAGTCCGGGTAGGCCACCACGCTGCCCTGTTCGTCGACCACAGCAATCTCGGTGCCGGGGGTGATGCGCAGGCCCTGGGTTTCGCTGGCCAGGTCGTTGACCGAAACATCCATGCCGATCACCGCCCCACCGTCAACGCTGCGCTGCGCCATGGTCAGGCCGATCTCGCGGGTGGTGAAAAACACATAGGGCGGGGTCAGCGCGGTACCGGGCTGTGCGCTAGCCTCGGCGAACCACGGGCGCGTGCGCGGGTCGTAGCGGTATTCGGGTTTGGCCTGGGCTTGCAACAGGTTCAACGCCCGGTCGTAGTAGCGCCACTCCCCCTGCACCACCCCGCCTTCACCCCGGCTGACACTCTGCACCAGAAACACCGTGCCCGGCGGTGCGGCATAGCGCTGCCGCAACTGTGGGTCACGCAGCCGACGCACCAACAGGAAATCACCTTGGGTGGAGCCCATGTAGGCAGCACTGAGCATGCGGTTGGCATCCAGGGTCTCGACCAGCTGTGGCAGCCTTGCCAAGCGCTGTGCCTGGGTATGTGCAGCGGGGTTGTGCGCCAGCAGGCGGATGCTGCTTTGCGCCGGGTCGATCAGGCGCCGGGCGCGTTCGTCGATGGTCTTGCCAACCTGTTGGGCGGCATCGCCGGCGGCGGCTACCAGGGTCTGGCGAATGCCGCGATAACCCTGCCAGGCCAGGGCGGCGCCGAGCAACAGCATGCCCAGCACGATGGCCAGCGCTATCAGCCATTGCAGCGAGATGCCACGCCCGGCTTTACCGGCAACACGGCCATTCGACACGCAGCCCATTCCAGGTACTCCATGTGTGGCACATTGCCTTGGCTGATATCCGGAGCAGTGTAGAGTGCGGGGGGGATTTCTGCCGGGTTGGCGAAAAAAAACGTGGGGTTGAGGTGTCAGGTGCTTGCCCTAACACAGGCAGCGCCTGATCAGGCCTCTTCGCGGGCTCGCCCGCTCCCACAGCGGTGAACTGCCCTCTGGTGTGACTCGGTTCCTGTGGGAGCGGGTTTACCCGCGAACACCGGCGCAGCCGGTGCCATGCCACCTTGCAGCCGCATCAACTGCGCCCGCGCTGCTCCAGCATGACCAGCGCGCCAACAATCAGCGCCTGCATGCCCTCCTGCAACTCCACTTCCATCTCCGATTCTTCGCCAGCCCGGTCGGCCTCCAGCAGCGGCTCGCGCCCCGACACCGTGTACACCGTGTCGGCCACCGCAAAGCCATGGAACGCCACCGTCGACAACAACCAGCGCGCCTGCTCCAGGCTCAGGCCGTAGGCCTGGGCGATGTGTGCCTGGTGGTCGTTGATCTTGTCGATCATCGCTTCTGTCGCCGCCAGCCTGCGGATCACATACGGCGTCAACCCCGGGTGCGCTTTGACGAATGCCTGGACCGACGCGGCAAAGCGCGTCAGGTAAGCCTGCAACCCTTCTGCACAATCCCCGCCTGCCGTAGGGATCTGCCAGCGCTGGAAAACCTCCTCGGCCACCAGGCACTTGAGCGCTTCGATGTTTGGCACGTGCTTGTACAGCGCCATGTGGCTTACGCCCAACGCAGCGGCCACACCCACGAAGGTGAGGTTGGGCAGACCGATGGCGACGCTCACGTCGGCAATCCGTTCACGGGTGATGGTGCGAGGGCGACCGCGTCCGGGTGTGCGTTGTGGTGGTTGCATCGGTTCCTCCAGGCTTTGTGAAGACAGTCTTGTAGCTGTCTTGTCGGGTTTTCGCAAATTAGTTTATAGTCATGCAACTAATTCATTTGCAGCTTTTCAGGCCCGCTTCATGTCCGATTCATCAACGCCCCTTGACGATGCCGCCCCTTCAACCAGCAAAGCCCGCAGCCCGCTCAGCCGTGTGCTCTCGCCCATTCGCGGGCGGTTGGCGCTGTCGGCATTTCTGGCCGCTGTAGGTTCGATGCTGGCTTTGGTACCGCTGGCAGGCATTGCGCACATCGCACACCTGGCCTTGAGCGAAACCGCCACATCGGGCGCCATTGGCCGGGCCATCGCAGCCAGCATCGCCAGCCTGTTCACCGGCATGGCCCTGATCACCGCGGCCGAAATGCTGGCGCACCAGGCCGACAACCACATCACCCACCACTTGCGCGTGGCGATCGGCCAGCGCCTGATGCAAGTGCCACTCGGCTGGTTCAGCGAGCGGGCATCAAGCGAAGTGAAACGGGCCATGCAGGACGACATCGGCACACTGCACAGCCTGACCGCGCACTTTTTCACCACGCTGGGCCGCGCCGTGGGCGCCGTGCTGATTTCCGTGGCCTACCTGTTCGCCATGGACTGGCGCCTTGCCGTGGTCGTGCTGCTGCCCTTCCCGGCGTTCTTCCTGTTTCTGCACCGGGCCATAAAGGCCAGCGCAGCGCATATGGGTGATGTGGTTGCGGGCATGGGGCGCATCGACAACGCGGTGGTCGAGTTCGTCAATGGCATGCCGCTGGTCAAGGCATTCGGCGGGCGCGGCAACGCGCAGGACCGCTACCGTGCAGCGGTCGATACCTTTGCCGACACCTTCACCGGTTTCACCCGCCCACTGGTGGCGGCGATGGCACGGGCCAATGCCTTGATCGCCCCGGTGACGGTACTGGGCATCGTGCTGCTGGCAGGCATGGCGTTCGTGGCCCTGGGCTGGATAGAGCCGCTACAGATACTGCCCTTTGCCCTGGTCACACCTGGGTTGTGCGCGCCGCTGCAGTTGTTGCACTACATCACCCACGACCTCAACAACGCGGTGGGGGCGGCCCAGCGGGTGCAGGCCCTGCTTGACACCCCGGTGCTGCCCGCCCCTGCGGTTGGCAGCCTGCCCAACGGCAGCGAAGTGCGCGTAGAGCATCTGAGCCATGCCTACGCCCCCGGCAACAACGTGCTCAATGACGTCAGCTTCACCTTGGCCCCCGGTACCACCACCGCCATCGTCGGCCCCTCTGGTGCCGGCAAGTCGACCCTGGCGCGCCTGCTGCTGCGGTTCTTCGACCCCGACGCCGGGCGCATCACCCTGGGCGGCGTCGACCTGCGGCAGGTCGAGAGCCGCGAACTGCACCGACGCATCGGTTTCGTGCTGCAGGAGGTGCGGCTGATCCATGCCAGCGTGGCCGACAACATCGCCCTGGGTAAACCCACTGCAACCCGCAAAGAAGTCGAAGCGGCTGCGCGCCTGGCCAACATTCACGCACGCATCCTGCAACTGCCGCGTGGCTATGACTCGGTGGTGGGCGAAGACGCGCAATTGTCCGGGGGAGAAAAGCAGCGCCTGAGCATTGCCCGCGCCGTGCTGCTCGACCCGCCCGTGCTGGTACTGGACGAGGCCACCGCAGCCGCCGATGCCGAAAGTGAGGCGGCGATCCAGGATGCCCTGTCGCGTTTCGCCCGGGATCGCACCCTGCTGGTCATCGCCCACCGGCTGGACACGGTGATGCATGCCGACCAGATCCTGGTGCTGGACCAAGGCGCCCTGTGTGAACAAGGGCGCCACAGCGAATTACTCACTCGCCAAGGCCTTTATGCACGGCTGTGGGCGCAGGGTGGGTATCAGGACACCGAAAAAAAGGCGCTGCCAGCATGCTGAAAACCTTCGTTCGACTGCTGGGCGAAAGCGCCCCGGCCTGGCGCCGTTACCTGCTGATGACCGTGCTTTACGGGGTATTCAGTGGCCTGACCATCAGTACCCTGGCGCCGATCATGCTGCACCTGCTGAACAGCGAAATACGCGCTGCCAGTGCCTGGCTGGCCGTGCTGGCCGCCGGCATGACGCTGTGCTGGGCCTGGCGACATCGGGTGGAACAGGCCGGCATAAGCTTGGCGGCAGCGGTGCTGCAAGGCGGCCGTCAGCACATTGGCGCCCAGGTGGCACAGCTGCCACTGGGTTGGTTCACTTCCGACAACACTGCCCGGCTCGGGCATGTGATCACCCAGGGCACGATGGCCGTGGCCCAGTTGCCGGCCCATGTGCTCACGCCCTTGATCAGTGGCAGCGTCACGCCGCTGGTGCTGGTGTTTACCCTATTCATCCTGCACCCGCCGATGGGCCTGATCGCCCTGCTGGCGCTGCCGGCGCTGGCCGCAGTACTGCTGTTCAGCGCACGCCTGGGGCGCCGCGCCGATCAGGCCTTTCACCAGCACTTCGCCGCCGCCAGCCAGCGCATGGTGGAGTTCGCCCAGGCACAGTCGGTGCTGCGGGCCTTCAATGGGGCTGGCGGTGGCACGCGGTTGCTGGCGCAAAGCCTGGAGCGCCAGCGCAGCAGCGGCATGGGCCTGATCATTCGTGCTTCGCTGTCAGCACTGCTCAACAGCTGGGCCGTACAGGCAACGTTCGCCGCGCTGTTGGTGGCCGCGGGCCTGTGGTTCGGTAACCAGGCGGGTGGCCCGGCGCAGGGCGCAGTGGCGGTGATCGTGGCACTGGTGCTGGTCTGCCGCTTCATCGATCCGCTGCAGGACGTGGCCAGCCATGTCGAGATCCTGCGCGGGGCCCATGGCCAGTTGCAGGAAATCGAACGGATCCTGGCAGCCAAGCCATTGCCAGAACCCGCCTCGCCTCAGCGGCCACTGGGCAGCGCAATCGACCTGCAAGGGGTGAGCTTGCGCTATAACCCCGCCGGGCCCGACGTGTTGCAGAACGTGAACCTGCACATCCCGGCAGGCAGCATGACCGCCGTCATCGGCGCCTCGGGTTCGGGCAAGACATCGCTGATGCGCCTGATTGCACGATTCTTCGATACCACCGAAGGCAGTGTGCGCATTGGCGGCGTCGACGTGCGGCACATGGCCCGCACCTGCCTGACCGACACGGTCAGCCAGGTGCTGCAGGACACCTGGCTGTTCCAGGGCAGCATCGCCGACAACATCCGTATCGGCAAAGCCGGTGCCAGCGACGCCAAGGTGCTGCAAGCTGCGCACATGGCCGGCTTGGCGCACACCCTCGAACGGCTGCCCGAGGGCCTCGATACCGCCGTGGGCGAAGGCGGTGCGCGGCTTTCCGGTGGCGAGCGCCAGCGTGTGACCATTGCCCGTGCGCTGATCAGGCAAGCGCCAGTACTGCTGGTGGACGAAGCCACCGCCGCCCTCGATGCCGAGAACCAGGCCGTAATTGCCCGGACGCTGCACAGCCTGCGTGGGCGTTGCACCTTGGTGGTCATCGCGCACCAGCTCAGCACCGTGGCCATGGCCGACGATATCGTGGTGCTGGACGCCGGGCAGGTTGTCGAGCAAGGCGCACCGGCCACACTGCGCGCCAATGGCGGGCACTATGCACGCATGCTCGAACAGCGCCACGCCGCCAGCGGCTGGCGCATCGGGGCAGCGAGGGTGGAACACGACTGATGCGTGTTGCATGGCTCATCCTGTTCCTGCTGTTGTGCGCGGCCTCACTGGCGGTCGGCGTTCGTGAGCTGGCCTGGACCCAGTTGCTTACCCTGCAAGGCGACGCCTGGCTGACCCTGACCGCAAGCCGCCTGCCACGCCTGGCCGCATTGATACTGGTGGGTGTCGGGCTGGCGGTATGCGGGGTGATCCTGCAGCAGATCGTGCGCAACCGTTTCGTCGAGCCCGGCACCACCGGCGGGCTCGATGCCGCGCGCCTGGGCATCCTGCTGTCGCTGGGCCTGGCGCCCGCGGCCGGGGCACTGCTGCGCATGCTGTTTGCACTGGCCGTGTGCTTTGCCGCCAGCCTGCTGTTTGTCGCCATCATCCGCCGCATACGCGCCCGCAACGCAGTGCTGGTGCCGGTCATTGGCCTGATGTACGGCGGCGTGCTGAGTGCGCTGGCCGAGTTCTACGCCTACCGCTTCAACCTGCTGCAAAGCATGCAGGGCTGGTTGTTGGGTGATTTTTCCAAGGTGGTGCAGGGCCGCTACGAAATCCTCTACCTGATCGTACCGATCGTGCTGCTCACCTACCTGTACGCACAACGCTTCACCGTGCTGGGCATGGGCGAAGGCATGGCCACCAGCCTGGGCCTGAACTACACCGCCAACGTGACATTGGGCCTGCTGCTGGTGGCGGTGACGGTGTCGGCCAGTGTGATTATCGTCGGCGCCGTCCCCTTCGTCGGCCTGGTGGTGCCCAACCTGGTCGCCCTGCGTCATGGCGACAACCTGCGCCGCACCCTGCCACTGGTGGCACTGGGCGGTGCGGCGTTGCTGCTGGTCTGCGACCTGCTCGGGAGGCTGCTGATCTACCCGTTCGAAGTGCCCATCGGCTTGACTGCAGGCGGCCTGGGCGGGCTGATCTTCCTCGGGCTGATCATCTGGAGGCAGCGATGAAAGGCCGACACTGCGTGTGGCTGGCCGTGGTCGCCCTGGCCACGCTGTTCGTGTTCGTCAACGCCGGGGCGGACTTCGCCTACCTCATCCCCAAGCGCCTTGTGCGCCTGGCGGCCATGGTGATCGGCGGCGTGTGCGTGGCCTGCTCCGCCATTGCCTTCCAGACCCTTTCCGGCAACCGCATCCTCACCCCGGCGATCATGGGCTACGAGGCCGTGTACCTGCTACTGCAGGCGCTGCTGGTGCTGGGCATGGGCGTGCAGGGGCTGACAGTGCTCGGCAGTGACGGCAACTTCCTGCTGTCGGTGCTGCTGATGCTCGGTTACTCCTGGGCCCTGCACCGCTGGCTGTTTCGTGACGGCAAAAACAACGTGTACTTCCTGCTGCTGGTCGGCCTGGTGCTGACCATGGTCATGGCCACGTTCACCCAGTTCGTCCAGCTGAAAGTCAGCCCGGGCGAGTTCTCGATGCTGCTGGGCTACACCCAGGCTTCGTTCAACCGGGCATCGCCGCAGTTGCTGCTGTATTCGGCGGTGCTGGTGGCGGGCTTGTGTGTGCTGCTGGCCCGGACGGTGCCAGTGCTGGACGTGCTGGCACTCGGGCGCGACCAGGCCATTTCGCTGGGCGTGGACTACCGGCGCAACGTGCGCCTGCTGCTGGCGCTGATCGCAGCGCTGGTGGCGGTGTCGACCAGCCTGTTGGGGCCCACGGCATTCATGGGCGTGTTCGTCGCCAACATCACCTATGCCCTGGCCGGCACCTTCCGCCACCGGGTCACCCTGGCCCTCGGCAGCGCCGTGGCCATTGCCGTGTTCATTGCCGCCCAGTTGCTGGTCGAGCATGTCTTCAACTACAGGACCACCGTCGGCATCCTCGTGAACCTGGTGTGTGGCACCTACTTCCTCGCCCTGATGGTGCGCAAACGGGGAGCCGCATGATTACTGTCCACAACCTGCACAAAACCTATGGCAGCAAGGCGGTGTTGAGCGGGGTAAGCGCCAGCTTCCCGCGCGGGCAGCTGACCTCGTTGATCGGCCCCAATGGCGCCGGCAAGACCACCTTGCTGATGATGCTGGCCCGGCTGCTGGCGCCTGGCAGCGGAGACATACGCCTGGACGGGCAAAGCATCGACAACATCGCTATTGGCGACTATGCCCGACGCGTCGCCACCCTGCGCCAGTCGGTCGACTTCAACCTGCGCCTGACCGTCGACGAACTGGTCGCGTTCGGCCGCTTCCCCTACAGCCGCGGTGCGCTCACCCGGGAAGACCAGGTGGCCATCGACCAGGCCATCGCATTCCTTTCCCTTCAGCCATTGCGCCAGGCCTACCTCGATGAACTCAGCGGCGGCCAGCGGCAAATGGCGTTTCTGGCCATGACCATCGCCCAGCAGACCGACTACCTGCTGCTCGACGAGCCGTTGAACAACCTCGACATGCGCCACGCCGTGCAGATCATGCGCGCCCTGCGCCGGCTGTGCGACGCGTTCGGCCGCACGGTGATCCTGGTGGTGCACGACATCAACTTCGCGGCCGCCTACTCCGACTGCATCGTCGCCATGCAGGGCGGCCGGGTGCATTGCAGCGGCAGCGTCGAGCAGGTGGTCACCGAGCAACAGCTGCACGCGCTGTACGGGCTGGATTTCGAAATCACCCACGGCGCGCGCGGCCGCCTGTGCAACTACTTCAACCCACCCGGAGAACAGCAATGAACCGCAACCACCCCGCCAGCGGCTGGCCATTGGCGCTACTGCTAGGCGCCACCCTCGCCCTGCACGGCTGCAACGAGCCCACGGCAACCACGGCGGCAACGGTGAAAACCGCGCAGCATGGCGACTACATGCCGGTTACCGTGCAGCACAAGCTGGGCACCACCGTGATCAGTCAACTGCCACAGCGCGCGGTGGCGCTGGACATGAACGAAGTGGACTTTCTCGACCAACTGGGCGTGCCCGTGGCGGGCATGCCCAAGGACTTCGTGCCGCACTTTCTTGCACGCTACAAGGATGCCGGGCAAACGGCAGATGTCGGCTCGATCGTGCAACCCAACCTGGAGCGGGTGCATGCGGCGCGGCCTGACCTGATCCTGATCACTTCGCTGCAGGCCAACCACTATGGCGAGTTGAGCGAAATGGCGCCGACCCTGCACTTCGATGTGGACTACCGCGACAGCGAAGCCGGGCATGTCGGCCTGGTCAGGCAGCACCTGCTCAGCCTTGGCCAGGTGTTTGGCAAGCAGGCCCTGGCCCAGCGCCAGGTTGACGCACTGGAGGCCAGGCTGGCCCAGGCGCGCAACGTCACCCGCGACCGCCCGGAGCGGGCCTTGGTGGTGCTGCACAACAACGGCGCCTTCAGTGCCTTCGGCGTGCAATCGCGTTACGGCTTCATCTTCAACGACCTGGGCGTCAAGCCGGCCACCACCACCCTGGATACCGGCCTGCATGGCCAGCCGATTTCCAGTGAGTTCATCCAGCAGGCCAACCCCGACATCCTCTATGTGGTTGACCGCACCGCCGTGATGGAGCACCGCCCGATGATGACGGCAGACACCCTGGACAACCCCCTGCTGCGCCAGACCAACGCCTGGAAGCACGGCCGCGTGGTGTTCGTCGACCCACAGGCCTGGTACGTCACGGCCGCCAGCCCGACCTCACTGGCCTTGATCGCGGATGACGTGATCAGGGGGTATCAGGACTAGACACTGCCTTTTTGCAAATGCCCGCCACTGCGTTAGCACGTGATTCTCGTTTGCCTTACGTCTTCGCTTTTTAAAACCAAAAACACAACCAGCCATCTGTCCCTCTGGAGCCATCGCGTGTCCATCCGTCCCTTGCACACTCTCTCGTCCCCTGCCCTGGCATTGCCTGCGTTGCCGCGCACCCCGCTGGCACATGCTGTATTCATTGGCCTGGCCCTTGGTAGCTGCACACTGGCGCCAATCGCCGCACACGCCGATGCAGCCAACACCCTCCCCCACGAGGCCGCTGAAGAAAAACCCGCCGCCCCGGAACTGCCCGCCACCCTGATCGACGCCCAGGCCAGCGCTGCCGATGCACTGCCACCGGTGTATGCCGGCGGCCAGGTGGCGACTGGCGGGCGCGTGGGCCTGCTGGGCAACAAAGACTTCATGGAAACGCCGTTCAGCACCGTCAGCTACACCGACACCTACATCCAGGACCTGCAGGCCCGGGACATCACCGACGTCATCGCCGCCACCGACCCGTCGGTATTCAGCAACGGCCTGACCGGCACCTACAGCGAGAACTACTCGATTCGCGGTTTCCAGACCAGCGTCAGCGACATGACTGTCGATGGCCTGTTCGGCATGGCACCCTACTACCGCGCCTCACCCGAGATGTACGAGCGCATCGAAGTACTCAAAGGCCCATCGGCGCTGCTCAACGGCATGCCGCCGGGCGGCTCGGTGGGCGGTGTCGTCAACCTGATTCCCAAGCGCGCTGGCGACACGCCGCTGACCCGGCTGACCGCCACCTACGCGTCCGACGCCCAGCTTGGCGGCCATGTGGACGTTGGCCGGCGCTTCGGCGAGGGCAACCAGTTCGGCGTGCGCTTCAACGGCATGTACCGCGACGGCGACACTGCCATAAACGATCAACGCCAGCGCAACGTGCTGTCTTCGCTGGCCCTGGACTGGCGTGGCGAACGTGGCAAGCTGTCGCTCGACCTGTTCGATACCGACGACCACATCAGCGGCCAGAACCGCGGCATGGGCCTGGCCGCTGGCGTGCCAGTGCCCAGGCCACCTAAGAATGACACGCTGCTCAACCCAGACTGGGCCTATGTGGAAACCAAGGACAAGGGCGTCATCCTGCGCGGCGAGTACGAGCTGAACGACCAGCTGCTGGCCTATGGCGCGGTCGGCACCAGCAAGACCGACTATCGCTACAGCGGCGCCCTGACAGCCACGGTGAACAACAGCGCCGGCGATTTCACCACCGCGATGGGCCAGTTGCAGATGGAGATCCACAAGACCTCTGCCGAGGTCGGGCTGCGTGGCCATTTCGACACCTTCGGCATCGGCCACCAATGGTCGGTCAATGCCACCCAGTACAGTGACACGCAAAAGGACTTCGGCCGCCGCGCAGCCGGCTCGAACTGGACGACCAATATCTACAACCCGGTCTGGGGCCCGAAAGTGTCAGAGGCCTGGCCACTGATTGCCCACACGGAAAACGACCTGAAAAGCTATGGCATAGCCGACACCCTGTCGGTGCTGGATGACCGTGTGCAACTGACCCTCGGCGTACGTCGCCAGGAAGTGGTCACCGACACTTACAACATGAACACCGGCGCGCGTAACAAACCCGGCTACGACACCCACGCCACCACCCCCGCCGGGGCCATTCTGTTCAAACTGACCGATGAGCTGTCGCTGTACGCCAACTACATCGAAGGCCTGAGCAAAGGCGTCATCGCGCCCATTACCGCGAAGAACCGTGGCGACGTGTTCGCGCCGTACAAATCAAAACAGAAGGAAATCGGCCTCAAGCTTGACCTGGGCACGTTCAGCCACACCCTGGCGCTGTACGAAATCAAGCGCCCGGGCAGCAACACAGACCCGGTCACCAACATCTTCTCGTTCGGTGGCGAGCAGCGTAACCGTGGGGTGGAATGGAGCTTCTTCGGCGCCCCCCTGCCCGACGTGCGCCTGATGGGTGGCGTGGCCCATGTCGACCCCAAGCTGACCAAGACCGCAGGCGGTGCCAACGATGGTAAGACCGCCACCGCCTACCCCAAGCTGCAGGGCAAGCTGGGCATGGAATGGGACATCCCCGGCCTGGACGGGCTGACCCTGACCGGCAACGTGACCTCGCAGTCCAAGCAATACATCAATGCCGAGAACAGCCTGTCGATTCCGGGTTACACGATCTTCGACGTTGGCGCCCGCTATGTGACCCAGGTCGCCAGCAAGCCGGTGACCTTGCGTGCGAACATCGCCAACCTGGGGGACAAGGACTACTGGGGTGTGCCGCTGACCCAGACCCTGGGGCTGGGGGCGCCGCGGACTTATCAGCTGTCGGCTAGCATCGACTTCTAACCGAGCCCGTTGCGGCGCCTGACAGGGCCTCTTCGCGGGCACGCCCGCTCCCACAGGTATTGCACCGTTCTCAGGTGCAGTGCGATTCCTGTGGGAGCGGGCGTGCCCGCGAAGCAGGCGACGCGGTTTATGATCAAAACATCAGCCGCGCAACTGGTACCAGGTGGTCTTGAGCTGCGAATACTTGTCGAACGAATGCAGCGACAGGTCGCGCCCGAACCCTGACTGCTTACCCCCGCCAAACGGCACCGTCACATCCAGCGCATCAACCGTATTCACCGACACGGTACCGGCCTTCAAGGCCCGCGCCACCCGGTGCACCTGGTTGAAGTCATCGCTCCACACCGAGGCTGCCAGCCCATAGACGCTGTCGTTGGCCAGGCGCACCGCTTCTTCTTCCGTGTCGAAGGCGCTGACTGCCAGCACCGGCCCGAACACCTCCTCCTGCGCCAGGCGCATGCGGCCATCGACACCGGCAAAAATGGTTGGCTCGATGTAGTTGTTTGAACCCTCGATGGTCAGGCGCCGGCCGCCACACACCAACCGTGCGCCCTCTTGCCCGGCATGCGCAATGGCGGCCTCGATGCGACCGGTTTGTTCGGCATCGACAATGGCACCCGCACGGCTCGCCGGGTCCAGCGGGTTGCCGGGCAACCACTGGCGGGCTTTGGCTTGCAGGCGCTCGACAAATTCGTCATGGATGGAGCGCTGTACGTACAGCCGCGAGTTGGCCGAGCACACTTCGCCCTGGTTGAAGAAAATACCGAAGGCGGCCTTTTCCGCTGCCAGGTCCAGGTCCTGGCAGTTTTCGAACACCAGGTTGGGGCTCTTGCCGCCGCACTCCAGCCACACCTGCTTGAGGTTGGACTGCGCCGAATACTGCATGAAGTACTTGCCCACCTGGGTGGAGCCGGTGAACACCAGGCAGTCCACATCCGGGTGCAGGCCCAGCGCCTGCCCAGCTTGCTCGCCCAGGCCCGGCACCACGTTCAGCACGCCTTCCGGCACGCCAGCCTCCAGCGCCAGCTGGGCCAGGCGCAGGGCCGAGAACGGTGATTGTTCGGCAGGTTTGAGCACCACGCTGTTGCCGGCAGCCAGCGCCGGGGCGAGCTTCCAGGCGGCCATGTCGAGCGGGAAGTTCCATGGCACCACGGCGGCGACCACGCCGAGGGCTTCGCGGGTGATGGTGGCCAGCGCATTCGGCGCAGTGGGCGCCACCTGATCGTAGAGTTTGTCCAGCGCCTCGCCGTACCAGGCGAACACATGGGCCGAACCCGGTACGTCGATGTTGTAGGCGTCCATCACCGGCTTGCCCATGTTAAGCGAATCCAGCAGGGCCAGCTCCTCGCGATGGGCCATGAGCAGCTCGGCCAGGCGCAGCAGCACTTTCTTGCGCTCGCCCGGGGCCATGCGCGGCCAGGGGCCTTGTTCGAAGGCACGGCGCGCGCTGGCTACCGCAAGGTCGACCTCGGCCTGGCCGCAGGCGGCGACCTGGGCCAGTACGCTGTTGGTGGCGGGGTTGATGGCGGCGAAGGTGGCGCCATCCTGTGCGTTGACGGGTTTGCCGTTGATCAGCGCCTGGGATGGCAGGTACAGGTCCGAGGCGCGTTGTTGCCAGAATTCGAGGGTGTACATTTGTACTCCAGGCGACCGCCGTGGCGGTCATTGTTGCGGAGGTAACAGGTACCACACAGTCCGCAAGTGCGCCGCGCTCCCTCTGTGGGAGCGGGCATGCCCGCGAATCAGGCGACACGGTGGATGGCACCGGCTGCGCCGGTGTTCGCGGGCACGCCCGCTCCCACAGGGAAACAGGTGGCCCTTAGAGTTTGCCGACCAGGCGGGCGGTGCGGTCCACGGCAATGCGGGTTTTCTCCACCAGCTCATCCAGCTCGCTGTGGTTGGCGATCAACGCCGGCGCCATGATCATCCGCCCCAGGGTCGAGCGAATGATCACCCCTTCCTCGAAACCAAAGGTGCGGCATTGCCAGGCCAGGTCGTTCTCGTTGGCAAAGCGTTTGCGCGTCGGCTTGTGCTCGGCGAACTGCAACGCTGCCACCAAGCCGGCGCCCTGCACCTGGCCGATCAATGGGTGGTCGGCGAACACCTCACGCAGGATGCGCTGCAGGTAGGGCCCGGTGTCATCCTTCACCTGGGTGACGATGCCTTCGTCGCGCAGTGCCTTCAGGTTGGCAATGGCCACCGCCGCCGCCACCGGGTGGCCGGAATACGTCAGGCCGTGGGCAAACACACCGCCCCGCTCCACCAGTGCCTCGGCAATGCGTTTGCTCAGCACCAGGCCACCCATGGGCACATAGCCGCTGGTCAGGCCCTTGGCAATCGACAGGGTGTCGGGCTCGAAGCCGAAGTATTCATGGGCAAACCACTCGCCGGTGCGGCCAAAGCCACCAATCACCTCATCGGCGCACAACAGCACGTCGTACTGGCGGCAGATGCGCTGGATTTCCGGCCAGTAGCTTTCAGGCGGGAAGATCATGCCGCCTGCGCCCTGGAACGGCTCGGCGATAAAGCCGGCCACGTTCTCGGCGCCCAGTTCGAGGATCTTTTCCTCCAGCTGCATGGCGCAGCGGCGGCCGAACTCGGCCGGGGTCAGTTCGCCACCCTCGGCGTACCAGTACGGCTCGTCGATGTGCGCCACATCCGGGATCAACCCGCCCATTTCGTGCATGAACTTCATGCCGCCCAGCGCCGTGGCCGCCAGGGTCGAGCCGTGGTAACCGTTCCAGCGGCCGATCATGACCTTCTTGTTCGGCTGGCCGACCACTTGCCAGTAGCGGCGTACGGTACGGATCAACACTTCGTTGGCTTCAGAGCCGGAGTTGGTGTAGATCGCGTGGCTGTAGTGGCCGGGCAGCAGGCTGAACAGCAGTTCGGACAGCTCGATCACCGCCGGGTGGGTGGTGTGGAAGAACATGTTGTAGTAGGCCAGCTGGTCCATCTGCGTGGCGGCGGCGACAGTCAGGTCGCGGCGCCCGTAGCCGAGCTGGGTGCACCACAGGCCAGACATGCCATCCAGGTAGCGCTTGCCCTCGCTGTCCCACAGGTGCAGGCGTTCGCCACCGACGATCACCCGTGGCCCCTCGGCATTCAGCGCCTTCTGGTCGAGGAAGGCATGGATATGGTGCGCGGCATCGGATGCCTGGTAGTCGCGGGTCTGGCGTTGCGGGGCGAAAGGCGCATTCATTGTTGGTTTTCCTTTGCGGTGGGGTTGCAGGGTGGCTGCGCTCAGCGCAGCTTGCCCATGTAGCTTTCCAGCGGGTCCTTGCCCAGCACGCCCTGGGCATTGGCCAGCGCGTCGATGAACAGGGAAAACAGCTCGGACTGGGTGCCGATGTCGAGCTTGGCGTAGACGTTCTTGCGGTGCGACTTGATGGTGTCTTCCGACACCCCCAGGCGCTCGGCCAGCGACTTGGTCGAGTGGCCACGCAGAATCAACTGGGCGATACGGCACTCGCGCTCGGTCAGCAGCGAGCTGCCAAAGTTGTTCAGCGCGGCGTGGATGCGTTGTTCGAGGATGTTCTCGAAGCGCCCGGCGCGGCTGTCCAGCCCGGCAAAGTGCTTGCTCAGCACCGCCAGCACCCAGGGCGTGATGCGCCCGAACTGCTCGCGGGTGTGCGCATCCAGCTTGTCGGTGAATGCCAGCGACACCGCCAGGCTCTGCCCCGGCGCAACCTGCAGGATGTAGTTGAGTTCATCCTCCAGGTGCGAGTGCCGGTAGAACGACTGGTAGTACTCGCTGACCTCGAAATGGTCGGGTGCCACTTCGAACAACCCATAGCAACCCGACTCGACCTGCTCCACACACGCCCCGTAGAACGGGTCGAGCAGGTAGAAGCCGGACAAGTAGCGGCTGACATTGCCCTCGGGCTGCCAGGGCGCCTTGTCGTCCTGCTCGAACAGCGCACAAGGCATGCCGTCGTGCGGGTACAGGTACACCGTGGTCGCCTGGATCGGCCGGATCACGCCAAGTGCGGCAAACAGGTTGGCGGCAAAGCCCGGTCGGCCGATGGCCTCGGTGACCTTGGCCAGGTGCTCGAACCACTGTTCTGAAAGCAATTGATTAGTCACTGTGGGCCTGCCGTTTCTATTCAGTGGCACCGCCGCCAGTGCGGTGCGTTGTTGACCAGATACTCCCACGCCGCTGCAGACGCCGAAATCACCCTTTGGGGTGAGCCGGACAAGGGCTTCACCCACTCACCCCAAAGGGTGATTCCGGGTACCTGCAGTGTGTGGGAGCATCAACCCGCCCCAGCGCTGCGAGCCTTCCGCTCGACCTCCTTGCACTTCACCCACCGGTAGCGAGCCTGCTCGCGTACTGCGGTGTCCTGCATCCTTTTCCAGGAGTTAGCAATGCATACAACAACAAGTACAGCCCATAGCCCCTCCCCGCATGCACCCTCGCAACCCGGCGCCAGCACCGGCCGCTTCCGCAAGTCCATGGGGCTGACCGCCCTGGTACTGTTCGGCCTGGCCTACATGGTGCCCCTGGCCGTATTCACCACTTACGGGCTGGTCACCCAGATGACCAAAGGGCACCTGCCCACCGCTTACCTGCTCACCCTCGCCGCCATGCTGCTGACGGCCTACAGCTACGGCCGCATGGTCCAGGCCCACCCCTATTCCGGCTCGGTCTACACCTACACGCGCAAAGCCTTCGGCAGCAGCATCGGCTTTATTACCGGCTGGACACTGCTGCTCGACTACATCTTCCTGCCGCTGCTCAGCTACCTGCTGATCGGCATCTATATGTCGGAATACTTCCCGGCCATCCACGCCTGGGTGTGGGTGGCAGGCTCCATTGCCCTGGTCACCTTCCTCAACCTGATCGGCATCGAGTCCATCACCCGGGTCAACTGGATTCTGGTGGTGGTGCAGCTGGTGTTCATCATCGTCTTCGTCGCCCTGTCCGTTCTCAAGCTCAGCGGACAGGCGGAGCCGGTGTCGCTGTTGGCACCCTTCCACCACGAAGGCTTCAGCGTGCCGTTGGTCATGACCGGTGCCGCCGTGCTGTGCCTGTCCTTCCTGGGCTTCGATGCCGTGTCGACCATGGCCGAAGAAACGACCAACCCGACCTACCGCATCCCGGTGGCGATCCTGGCCGTTTCGCTGATCGGCGGCTTGCTGTTTTTGGTGGTGTCGTACTGCGCGCAGATGGTGTTCCCCGACTGGGGCAGCTTCGCCGACCCGGATTCGGCCTCCGTGGACGTGATGCGCCGTGTGGGCGGCGAGTTGCTGGTAACAGCCTTCACGGCCACCTACGTGGCCGGCTGCTTCGCCTCGGCGATGGTGTCCCAGGCCAGCGTGTCGCGCGTGCTGTTCGCCATGGGCCGCGACGGTGCATTGCCGCGGGCATTCGGCCAGCTGGTGACGAAAAAACGCGTGCCGGCCACTGCCATCCTGGTGGTCAGCCTGCTGTCGCTGATCGCCCTGGTGATCACCCTCGACACCGTGGCCAACATGATCAGCTTTGGCGCGCTGTTCGCCTTCTCGGCGGTGAACCTGGCGGTGGTCAAGCACTACCTGGTCGACCAGAAACTGCGCGGTGGCCGCAACTACCTGCTGTACGGCGCCATTCCCGGCCTGGGCTTTCTCAGCACGCTGTGGCTGTGGAGCAGCCTGACCAGCCTGTCGTTCACCATCGGCCTGTGCTGGATGGGCATGGGCCTGGTAGTGCTGATGGGGCTGACCCGCGCGTTTCGGGTGAAGCTGCCGGAGTTGCAGATGGCGGAGTGACACCCGAATACGTGCGCGCCCTGACATCTGGGTGATAACTGGTCGTTATCACCCGATCCGCATTAATCATTATTCAGCCCCCCGTTCGCCGCCTACAGTCCCAGCACAACGACTGTCATTGCCAACGGGAAACGAAATGCCCATCGAACATCGCCTGAACCATATCGCCGGCCAGCTCAGCGGCAACGGTGACGTGCTGCTGAACAGCGTCGACGCCCGCACCGGCGAGCCACTGCCCTACGCCTTCCACCAGGCGACCGGCGACGAAGTAGAGGCCGCCGTGCAGGCCGCCGAGGCCGCCTACCCGGCCTACCGCAGCACCAGCCCGGCCCAGCGTGCCACCTTCCTTGACGCCATCGCCAACGAGCTGGACGCACTGGGTGATGACTTCATCCAGCATGTGATGCGCGAAACCGCGCTGCCCGAAGCCCGCATCCGTGGCGAACGCAGCCGTACCAGCAACCAGCTGCGGCTGTTTGCCGAGGTGGTACGGCGCGGCGATTTCTACGCCGCACGCATCGACCGTGCCCTGCCCCAGCGTACCCCGCTGCCGCGCCCGGACCTGCGCCAGTACCGCATCGGCGTGGGCCCGGTGGCCGTGTTCGGCGCCAGCAACTTCCCGCTGGCCTTCTCCACCGCTGGCGGTGACACCGCATCGGCGCTGGCCGCGGGTTGCCCGGTGGTATTCAAGGCGCACAGTGGGCACATGCTCACGGCCGCCCATGTGGCTGCAGCCATCGACCGCGCGGTGGCCAGCAGCGGCATGCCGGCGGGCGTGTTCAACCTGATCTACGGTGCCGGCGTGGGCGAAGCGCTGGTCAAGCACCCGGCCATCCAGGCGGTCGGCTTTACCGGCTCGCTGCGCGGTGGCCGCGCCCTGTGCGACATGGCGGCGGCACGCCCGCAGCCGATCCCGGTGTTTGCCGAAATGAGCAGCATCAACCCGGTGATCGTCCTGCCCCAGGCGTTGCAGGCACGGGGCGAGCAAGTCGCCGGCGAACTGGCCGCCTCGGTGGTGCTGGGTTGCGGGCAGTTCTGCACCAACCCGGGCCTGGTGGTGGGCATTCAGTCGCCGCAATTCGGGCTTTTCGTGCAAACACTGGTGGCACGCATGGCCGACCAGGGCCCGCAGACCATGCTCAACGCCGGCACCCTGCGCAGCTACCAGAACGGTGTGCAGCACCTGCTGGCACACCCGGGTATCCAGCACCTGGCCGGGCAGCCACAAACCGGCAACCAGGCCCACCCTCAGCTGTTCAAGGCAGATGTAAGCCTGCTGCTGAACGGCGACCCCCTGCTGCAGGAAGAAGTGTTCGGCCCGACCACCGTGGTGGTTGAGGTGGCCGATGCCGAGCAACTGGCCGAAGCACTGCGCCACCTGCAGGGCCAGCTGACCGCCACCCTGATAGCCGAGCCTGACGACCTGCACGCCTTTGCCACGCTGGTGCCGCTGCTGGAGCGCAAGGCCGGGCGCCTGCTGCTCAACGGCTACCCGACCGGTGTGGAGGTTTCGGATGCAATGGTGCATGGCGGGCCTTACCCGGCGACCTCGGACGCACGGGGTACGTCGGTCGGTACCTTGGCCATCGACCGTTTCCTGCGGCCGGTGTGTTTCCAGAACTACCCGGATGCGCTGCTGCCGGATGCGTTGAAAAACGATAACCCGTTGGGGATTGCGCGGTTGCTTGACGGTGTGAGTAGCCGCGAGGCGGTGTGATCATCCGTTGATTTAGCCTGTACCGGCCTCTTCGCGGGCTTGCCCGCTCCCACAGGTACTGCACCCACCTGGACAACTGTGGTGCTCCTGTGGGAGCGGGCAAGCCCGCGAAGAGGCCGGCGCAGGCTTAACAGGCCTGTATACAATCAGCAAAAACCTTGATTACAATGCCGTGCGCCTATGACATCGGTAATCGCCGATGCGTATTGCGGCAGGCTCACGCCATGTCATCTACAACCCCTGCAAAAACGCTACTCGTCAAAAACGCCGCACTTCTGGTCACCATGGACGGCCAACGCCGCGAGATCAAGAACGGCGGCCTGTACATCGAAGACAACCTGATCAAACAGGTCGGCCCCAGCGATACCCTGCCACAACAGGCCGATGTCATCCTCGACATGGCCGGCAAAGTGGTCATCCCAGGCCTGGTCAACACCCACCACCACATGTACCAGAGCCTCACCCGCGTGGTGCCGGCAGCCCAGGACGGCGAGCTGTTCAACTGGCTGACCAACCTGTACCCGATCTGGGCACGCCTGACCCCCGAGATGATCGCGGTGTCGACCCAGACCGCCATGGCCGAGCTGATCCTGTCCGGCTGCACCACCTCCAGCGACCACCTGTACATCTACCCCAATGGCTGCAAGCTCGACGACAGCATCCACGCTGCCGCCGAGATAGGCATGCGCTTCCACGCCGCGCGCGGCAGCATGAGCGTCGGCCAGAGCCAGGGCGGCCTGCCGCCTGATTCGGTGGTGGAAAAGGAAGCCGACATCCTCAAGGAGTCCCAGCGCCTGATCGAGGACTACCACGATGCCAGCCACGGCTCGATGCGCCGTATCGTGGTAGCGCCCTGCTCGCCGTTCTCGGTCAGCCGCGACCTGATGCGTGAAGCCGCCGTACTGGCGCGCCACTACGGGGTGTCGCTGCACACCCACCTGGCCGAGAACGTCAACGACATCGCCTACAGCCGCGAAAAATTCGGCATGACCCCTGCCGAGTACGCCGAAGACCTTGGCTGGGTCGGCCACGATGTATGGCATGCCCACTGCGTGCAGCTCGACCAGCACGGCATCGAGCTGTTCGCCCGCACCGGCACCGGTGTCGCCCACTGCCCATGCTCGAACATGCGCCTGGCCTCGGGCATTGCCCCGATTCGCAAGATGCGCGACCACGGCGTACCGGTAGGCCTGGGGGTCGACGGCTCTGCCTCCAACGACGGCGCCAGCATGATCGGTGAAGTGCGCCAGGCCCTGCTGCTGCAGCGGGTAGGCTTCGGCCCCGACGCCATGACCGCCCGCGAAGCCCTGGAGATCGCCACCCTCGGCGGCGCCAAGGTGCTCAACCGCAATGACATCGGCGCCCTGGCCCCCGGCATGGTCGCCGACTTCGTCGCCTTCGACCTGGGCCATGTGGCCTACGCCGGTGGCCACCACGACCCGCTGGCAGCACTGGTGTTCTGCACCCCGACCCAGGTGCACACCAGCGTGATCAACGGCCGCGTCGTGGTCAAAGACGGCCAGCTGGCCACCGTCGACCTGCCACGCGTGCTGGAGCGCCACAACCAGCTGGCACACCAACTGGTCAGCGGCGCCTGATCTACACGGGCTGCTGCGCAGCCCATCGCCAGCAAGCCAGCTCCCACAAATACTGCACATGCCTTGAGCCCGATGCGGTCAAAGTGGGAGCTGGCTTGCCGGCGATGGGCCGCAACGCGGCCCGCGTTTAGCTGTTCATCACCCAACGAATGCGACTGAGACCGTGCTGTTAGACGCATAAAATAACAAAGCGAGCTACTCACCATGACTTCTCCCGCTTCACCTCGTCCGGAAGACGAGAACCTCGGCGTGGGCGCCAACCTGGCCTATGGCCTGCAACATGTACTGACCATGTACGGCGGCATGATCGCCGTACCGCTGATCATCGGCCAGGCCGCAGGCCTCAGCGCTGGCGATGTCGGCCTGCTGATCGCCGCCTCGCTGTTCGCAGGGGGCCTGGCAACATTGCTGCAAACCTTGGGCATCCCCTTCTTCGGTTGCCAACTGCCGCTGGTGCAAGGCGTGTCCTTCGCCAGCGTCGCCACCATGGTCGCGATCATCGGCAATGACGGCACCAGCGGCATGCAGGTGGTGTTTGGCGCGGTGATCGTGTCATCGCTGGTCGGCCTGCTGATCACGCCGCTGTTCTCGCGCATCATCAAGTACTTCCCGCCCCTGGTGACAGGCATCGTCATCACCACCATCGGCCTGACCCTGATGCCGGTGACCGCGCGCTGGGCCATGGGCGGCAACAGCCAGGCCGCTGATTTTGGCAGCCCGGCGAACATTGGCCTGGCGGCATTCACCCTGGCCTCGGTACTGCTGCTGAGCAAGCTGGGCAGTGCCAGCCTGTCGCGCCTGTCGATCCTGCTGGCCATCGTGATCGGCACGCTGGCAGCGATGGCCACCGGCATGGCCGATTTCTCCCAGGCGCTGCAAGGGCCGTGGGTGGCCATGCCCGAGGTGCTGCACTTCGGCGCGCCGCAATTCCAGGTGGCGGCGATCCTGTCGATGCTGATCGTCATCGTGGTGACCATGGTCGAGACTTCGGCCGACATCCTGGCCGTGGGGGAAATCATCAGTACCCCGGTCGACTCCAAGCGCTTGGGCAATGGCCTGCGTGCCGACATGATCTCCAGCGCCCTGGCGCCGTTGTTCGGCTCGTTCACGCAAAGTGCCTTCGCGCAGAACGTCGGCCTGGTCGCCGTGACCGGGGTGAAGAGCCGCTACGTGGTGGCCAGCGCCGGCCTGATCCTGGTCACGCTGGGGCTGCTGCCAGTGATGGGCAGGCTGGTCGCCGCAGTACCTACCGCCGTGCTCGGCGGCGCCGGGCTGGTGCTGTTCGGCACGGTCGCGGCCAGCGGCATCCGCACCCTGGCCCAGGTGGACTACCGCAACAACATGAACCTGATCATTGTCGCCACCTCGATCGGCTTTGGCATGATCCCGATTGCGGCACCGGGGTTCTATCACCACTTCCCGACCTGGTTCGAGACCATTTTCCATTCCGGCATCAGCTCGGCGGCGATCATGGCGATTCTGCTCAACCTGCTGTTCAACCACCTGCGCGCCGGCAACTCCGACCAGCAGTCGGTGTTCGTCGCCGCCAGTGAGCGCACCCTGCGCTACCGGGATATCGCCGGGTTGAATGAAGGTGATGTGTTCCGTGATGGCAGGCTGTATGACCGGGATGGCAACGAGGTGCCGATCATGGAGGTTGATGAAGGGCACTTCAAACCGGCTAAGACGCCTGTGGCGCACATGCACTGACACTGCATTTCTGAATGCCTTGCGCGGTCCCCTGTAGGAGCGGCCTTGTGTCGCGATCGGGCTGCGCAGCAGCCCCCGGATTCCAGCGTCAACACAGCCATTGCCGGGGCTGCTGCGCAGCCCTATCGCGACACAAGGCCGCTCCTACAGGGATCGCGTCAGCAGGCCGGTTATTGCTGCTGGCGGGTAGCGCACACCACGATTTCGCGGATGCACACCGACTGCGGCTGGCCGTAGGCAAAGCCGATGGTCTCGGCAATGGTTTCTGCCGTAAGCACCCCGCCCATCTCCTGCTTCCAGTCGTTGTACCCCGCCTTGATGGCGTCATCGGTCGTATGGCTGAGCAGTTCGGTATCTACCGCACCCGGCTCGATGGTGATCACCCGCACATTGCTCGGCGCCAGCTCTTCACGCAGGTTTTCCGACAGGCCGGTAACGGCGAACTTGGTGCCGACGTAGGCGACATGGTTGGGGAAGGCCTTGCGCCCGGCCACGGAACTGACGTTGATGATGGTGCCCTGCCTGCGCTCGACCATGCCGCTGGCCACCGCATGGATGCCATTGAGTAACCCACGCACGTTGACGTCGAGCATGCGGTCCCACTGCTCCGGGTCCTGGGTGGCGATACTGCCCAGCAGCATCACGCCAGCATTGTTGATGATCGCGTCTACCGGGCCAAACCGCGCTTCGGCTTCGGCGACGGCTGCCAGCACGGCAGCGCGGTCAGTGATATCGACCGCCAGTGCCAAGGTATTCGGCAACTGCAGTTGCTGCATCGGCGCCAGGCGACGGGACAGCAGCAACAGGGCGTGGCCACGGCTGGACAGCAGCTTGGCGGTGGCCAGGCCGATACCGGAGCTGGCACCGGTAATCACTACCAAGGGTTTGTGGGTGTTGGTCATGGTCACCATCCTGTTATCCGATTTGCCTATGGGTAAGAAGTAGAGCGAGTATAGAAGCTGGTTTTTCTTGCGAAAAACGGGAAATTCTTTTCGCAGCCATCGGCATCACTTATGGGTAACCCATGGATTATCGCCAGCTTCGTGCCTTCATCGCCGTGTTCGAAGAGCGCAACATCACCGCCGCCGCGCGTTCGATACACCTTAGCCAACCGGCGCTTTCCGGTAGCATCCGGGCCCTGGAGCAGGCCCTGGGCACCACGCTGTTCGTGCGCCAGGCCCGCGGCGTCGAGGTGACTGAAGATGCCCGTGCGCTGTACCCCGAAGCCCAGCGCATGGTCGCCGACGCCAATCGCCTGCTCGGCCGCTTCAAGGGTGATCGTGAGCGTGCGCCGTTGCAGATCGGCGTGGAGCAGGATGTGAGTGCGGCGGTACTGGGCAAGGTGGTGCAGGCAGCGGCTGCCATCCAGCCCCCGGTGCGCCTGCAACTGGCGACCGGCTGCCTGGGCGCGGTGCGGCTGGCCAGCGAAGAACTGCGCTGTGAGGATGAGTTGTTTCTGCCGCTGCACAGCGACCCGTTCGTGCTGGCGCTTGCGCAGCAGGCAACCACCGAAGCCCGCTGGATCACCTGCCCGGCACAGCCCAGCCATCAGCGCCTGCAACCTTTCTACAGCGGTACTCTGGTGGCAGAAGCAGACACCTTTGCCCTGGCCCTGGAGCTGGTCGCCGCGGGCCTGGGTGCCGCGATCGTGCCAGAGTCACTGGCCACCGAGCACCGCGGCGTGCGCATCGAGCCCATGCCTCAGCTGGACCTTCGCCGGCGTATCGGCCTGTGCTATTCGGCCCAGGCGCTGGCGCTTGATGGCGTCGTTAAGCTACGCGATACCTTGCAGAGTTGAATTGCCTGTACCGGCCCTATCGCCGGCAAGCCAGCTCCCACAGGAATGCATCACTCCCGAGACCAGCACCAGATCTGTGGGAGCTGGCTTGCCGGCGATGGGGTGCGAAGCAGGCCCGTGGTTTCAGGTGCGCAGCACTTGCTCCCCGGCATTGCTCGGCAAGCGCATGGCATCCGCCAACGCCACACAGGCAATCAACGCAACGCCAATCAACGCCCAGTGGAAGTCGCTGACTGTCATCTCGCCTTCGCCGCCCCGCACCATCATCGCCACGCGCAACAGCAGTGCCACCACCGCCACGCCCAACGCCATCGCCAGCTGGAAGCACATGCTGAACAGCGTCGAAGCCTCGCCCATCTGCGGCTTGGGTACTTCGGCAAAACCGACAGCGTTGTACGTGGTGAACTGCATCGAGCGCGAAAGCCCGCCCACGAACAACACCACGGCCATCCAGTACCACGGCATGCCTTGCTGCAAGCCCAGGCAGGCCAGAATGCAACCAACGCCAATCAGCCCGTTGACCAACAACACGCGACGGAAACCATAGCGGCGCAGCAACCCGGTGGTAAACGGCTTCATCGCCAGGTTGCCGGCGAAGATCGCCAGTACCAGCAGCCCGGCATCCACCGGCGACAAGCCGAAACCAATCTGCAGCAGCAACGGGATCAGGAATGGCAAGGCGCTGATCGACAGGCGGAACAACGTACCGCCAACGATGCTGACCCTGAACGTGGGGATAGACAGGGTATCCAGTGGCAATAGCGGCGCAGCATGGCGCCGGCAATGGCGAATCGCCAACCAGGTCAGCAAGCCGCCCAGCGACACCAGCGCCAACCCGGCGCCCAGGCTGCCACCCGCCAGCGAGCCAAGCATTTCCAGGCCGACCAGCCACGCCGCACAAGCCGATGCCAGGAAAACGAACCCCAGCGTATCGAAGCGGCGTTTTTCATCTGAACGCGCATTCGGAATCAGCACCCAGGCCGCTGCGATGGCCAGCAGCCCAAGGGGGATGTTCAGGTAGAAGATCCAGGGCCACGACCAATGCGTGACGATCAGGCCACCGAGCGGCGGGCCCAGTACGGGCGCCACCAGGCCGGGCCAGGTGATCACCGCGAGCATTTTCACCAGGTCCTTCTTCTCGGTCGTGCGCAGCACCACCAGCCGGCCCACCGGTACCATCAGGGCACCGCCAATGCCCTGAAGCACCCGGGCCGCGACGAAGGTTTCCAGGGTCGGGGCCATGCCGCACAGCAACGACGCCACGGTAAACAGGCCAATGGCCCCGGCAAATACCTGTCGCGGGCCGAAACGGTCCGCCACCCAGCCACTGAGCGGAATGAACACCGCAACTGCCAGCAAATAGGCACTGATGCCGATGTTCAGGCTGACCGCGCTTTCACCGAAGTCACTGGCCATTTGTGGCAGTGCCGTGGCAATCACGGTGGCGTCGAGGTTTTCCATGAAGAAGGTGATAGCGACCAGCAAGGCGATGCCGGTGGCTTGGCGGGAGGTATGGACGGCTGCCGGGCTGGCCAAAGTTTCAGGTCCTTCTGATGGGTAGATGGGGCTCAGGCAAACCGTGCCCTCAGAGGACCATGACCATCTCATGCCAGGCCATGCCGCCATGATCCGACGGCGACGGTTTCACGTACTGATACCCCATCTTCTGGTACAGCGCCACATGCTGCTGCTTGCACATCAGGTGAATGGTCTGCTTGCCCGATGCCGTCATGCGGGCGATGAATTCGTCCATCAAGCGCTTGGCGTAACCTTTGCCCTGGTGCGCCGGGTCCACCACCACCGACATGATCACCACGTTCGGTGCTGCCGGGTCATGGCCGACCAGTTCCTTGAAGTCTTCATCCGACATGACCACTTCGTGGGCGCAACCGCTATTGATGAAGCCAACGATCTCACCCGCGTTTTCCAGGATCAGGAAGCCTTGCGGGTACTGCGCAATGCGGGTGCGGATCTTCTCCAGCGTGGCCGCTTCATCCCCTTCATAGGCGCCGATTTCAATGGCGTAGCAGCGTTCGGCGTCTGCAATTATAGGGAGGCGGAACTGTAGGGTGCTCATGGCTGACTCCTTGGAAACGTGAAAGCGTCTGGCATGGTAAACCAGTAGCGTTGTGCTTGCCGCCTACCTGGGATGGCAAGCATCATGGGCGCATTGCCTACTCGCCCACGGACACGCCTATGACCGCTGCCCCACCCCCTCACACAGAGCCAGGACGCTGCAAACGCCTGAAAGCGGCCAGCAGCAGCGACCATGACAACGTCGACGCACTGGTGATGGCGGCGCGGCCCTTCGCAGACCGCGAACGTTATGCCTGCTTCCTGCAGGTGCAGCACCGTTTCCACGGCAGCCTGTTGTCGCTTTACCGCGACGAGGCGCTCAACCTGCGCCTGCCGGGGCTGGTGCAACTGTCGCGTTTTTCGGCAGTCGAGGACGACCTGCGTGACCTCGGCCTGCCGCTGCCTGAGCTGCCCCAACAGGTTTGCACCAGTGCGGCCCAGGCCTTGGGCTGGCTGTATTGCAGTGAAGGCTCCAACCTGGGCGCAGCGTTCCTGTTCAAGCAGACCCAGCGTCTGGGCCTGAATGGCGATGAGGGTGCCCGCCACCTGGCGCCGCACCCCGACGGACGTGCACTGCACTGGCGCGAGTTCGTGGCCAGGCTTGATGGCCTGGTGCTGGATGAGGGGGAGGAAGCAGAAGTTGTGGCGGGGGCGATTGCTGCGTTCGACAGTTACCGGACGCATCTGCGTGAGGTATTCCCACAGGATCGGTAGGCCTTGCACTGTGGGAGCGGGCGTGCCCGCGAAGCAGGCAACGCGGTGCATGGCACCGGCTACGCCGGTGTTCGCGGGCACGCCCGCTCCCACACAGTACAGCCGGCTTAGGGACAGGTGCTGTACCTGTGGGAAAGGGTTTGGCCGCGACGCCTCAGTGGTACCCCTCGCCGTCCTTGACCTTGCCGCGGAACACGTAATACGACCAGGCCGAATAGCCGAGGATGAACGGAATGATCAGCAGCGCCCCGACCAGGGCGAAGCCCAGGCTCTGGGGCGGCGCTGCGGCTTCCCAGATGGTCAGGCTGGGCGGCAGCACATACGGCCAGATACTGATTACCAGCCCGGTGAACCCGAGGAACACCAGCAGCAGCGACCAGACGAAAGGCCCGGCGTGCGGTGCGCCGCGCAACGACTTGAGGATCGCCCAGGTGGCCACCAGCACCAGCACCGGTACCGGCAGGAAGAACAAGAAGTTCGGCAGGCTGAACCAGCGCTCGAAAATGGCCGGGTGGGTCAGTGGCGTCCAGATGCTGACGATCAGCATCGCCGCCACCGTCGCCAAGGTAATCGGTGAGCACGCGCGAATGATGCTGGCCTGCAACCGGCCTTCAGTTTTCAACACCAGCCAGGTGGCGCCCAGCAGCGCATACGCCACCACCACCCCGACCCCGCAGAACACGTTGAACGGTGTCAGCCAGCTCATCACACCATTGGTGGCCACGCCGTCGACAATCGCATGCCCTTCGATGAACGCCCCCAGCATCACCCCCTGGAAAAACGCCGCCGCGTAGGACCCGCCCGTGAACGCCTTGTCCCAGAACGGCTTGTGCGCCTCGTCGGCCTTGAAGCGGAACTCGAACGACACACCACGCCAGATCAACCCGGCCAGCAGGCCGAGCGCGGGGATGTACAGCGCACTGAGCAAGATGGCGTAGACCTTGGGGAACGCCGCCATCAACCCTGCCCCACCCAGCACCAGCCAGGTTTCGTTGCCATCCCACACCGGCGCCACGGTGTTGACCATGGTGTCGCGGTGGTCGCGGTCGGTGATGAACGGGAACAGGATGCCGATACCCAGATCGAAGCCGTCCATGATGACGTACATCATCACGCCAAAGCCGATGATCAAAAACCAGATCAGCGGAAGATCAATACCCATGACAACGTCTCCGGTCAGTCAGTGTGATTGGGCGAATGTGGATACAGCGGGTCGTCCACTGCCGACAACGGGCGGGCGGGCCGCTGGTTGGCGGTCACGGGCTGCTCGTGGTCGTCGTGCGCCTGCGGCCCCTTGCCCACCAGGCGCAACATGTAGGCGACGCCGGTGCCGAATACCCCGATGTACATCACCACCAGTACCACCAGGCCTACCGACAGGGTCAGCTCCGAATGGTCTGAAACCGCGTCCTTGGTACGCATCAGGCCGTACACCACCCAGGGCTGGCGGCCGATCTCGGTGACGTACCAGCCGGCCAGCAAGGCCACCAGGCCCGAGGGCCCCATCCACAATGCAAACCGCGCGAGCCCCCGTGACGCGTACAACCGTCCACGCCAGCGCTGCCAGGTGCCATACAGGCCAAGCACGACCATCAACAGCCCCAGGCCGACCATGACCCGGAAGCACCAAAACACAATGGTCGAGTTCGGCCGGTCTTCTTTGGCGAAGTCTTTCAAGCCTGGGATCTGCCCATGCAGGCTGTGGGTCAGGATCAGGCTGGCCAGGTTGGGGATTTCAACCTTGTAGCGGGTGGTTTCGGCCTCCATGTCCGGGATGCCGAACAGGATCAGCGGCACGCCCTGCCCCGGTGTGTTGCTCCAGTGCCCCTCCATCGCAGCGATCTTCGCCGGCTGGTACTTGAGCGTGTTCAAGCCGTGCATGTCACCGATCAGCACCTGCAACGGCGCAGTAAACAGCAGCATCCATAGGGCCATCGAGAACATCCGCCGCACCGCCGGGGTGTTATTGCCGCGCAACAGGTGCCACGCCGCCGAAGCGCCGACGAACAACGCGGTCGACAGCATTGCAGCAGTGACCATATGGGCCAGGCGGTACGGGAACGATGGGTTGAAAATGATGGCGAACCAGTCCACCGGCACCACCACGCCATTGATCACTTCATGCCCTTGCGGTGTCTGCATCCAGCTGTTCGATGCCAGGATCCAGGTGGCAGAGATCATCGTGCCCACGGCCACCATGACGGTGGCAAAAAAGTGCAGGCCGCGGCCGACCTTGTGCCAGCCGAACAGCATCACCCCGAGAAAGCCCGCTTCAAGGAAGAAGGCCGTCAGCACCTCGTAGGTCAGCAACGGGCCGGTGATGCTGCCGGCGAACTGCGAGTAGAAACTCCAGTTGGTGCCGAACTGGTACGCCATGACCAGCCCCGAGACCACGCCCATGGCGAAGTTGACGGCGAAGATCTTCGACCAGAAGTGGTACAGGTCGAGGTAGGCGTTGTCTTTCTTCCACAGCCACAAACCTTCCAGAACCGCCAGGAATGCCGCAAGGCCAATGGTGATGGCCGGGAAGATAATGTGAAAGGTAATGGTGAAACCGAACTGTATACGGGCCAGCTCCAGGGCTGTAAGGCTGAACATGGCTATGCCTCGCTCCGTTGGGAAAGACGTTGCAGCAGGGTGCGTGGACGGGCCTGGTGATGGGCGGCCGCGGCGTCCTGCCAGCGCTGCGCCGGCACGCTGGCCGACACCCGTGCACTGGTGAACCCGCACTGCAACAACATGGCGAACTGGTCGGGCAGCAAAGGCCCGACGGCACGCAGGTCACCCCTGAAGCCGTGGCGCTCGCGCAGCAATCTGGCAAGGGTGAAGCCGCGGCCATCGCGTGACTTGGCGAACTCGACCACGATCAACGCCAGGTGGCCGAGCAATGGCAGCACCTGCGCCGGGTCCTGGTCGGCGGCCAGCCACAGGCCTTCGGCCGGTTGGCCGAAACGCATGTGGTAGTCATCCCACTGCTGCGGCTGTAGCACGGTTTGCGGGGCGTAGGTTGGCAGCGCTTCACCATCCAGGTAGCGCCAGTTGTCGGGCTGAACCCGGCCATCACGATCAACGAGCATCACGCAGCACCTCCTTGAACGGCTCGATACCGACACGGCGATAGGTATCGAGGAAGCGCTCGGCGTCCTCGCGCAATTGCAGGTAGATGCCAACGATGGCCTCGACGACGTCGGGCACCTCCTCGAAGGGCACCGAACGGCCCAGGATGGTCCCGACCGCGGCGTCCTCTTCGGCACTGCCGCCCAGGGTGATCTGGTAGTTTTCGTGGCCGGCCTTGTCCAGGCCGAGGATGCCGATATGCGCCACATGGTGGTGGGCGCAGGCATTGATACAGCCCGAGACATTGAGTTTCAGTTCGCCGATGTCCTGTTGCCGGGCCGCGTCGAAACGCAAGGCGATGCGTTGGGCGACCGGCACCGAACGGGCGGTGGCCAGGCTGCAGTAATCCATGCCCGGGCAGGCGATGGCGTCGGACAACAAACCGATATTGCTGGTCGCCAGCCCGGCCTGGCGCAAGGCCTGCCATACGCTGTACAGGTCGCCCTGGCGGATGTGCGGCAGCACCAGGTTCTGCTCGTGGGACACGCGAATCTCGTTCAGCGAGTAGGCCTCGGCGAGGTCGGCCAGGCTGAGCATTTCCTCGGCGCTGATATCGCCGGGGATACCACCCGGTGGTTTCAGCGAGATGACCGCGCTGATGTAGCCACGCTGTTTGTGCGGGTGGGTATTGGTGCGTACCCAGCTGGCGAACGCGTTGTCGTCGGCCCGCGCACGCAGGAAGCTGTCACACAACCCGGGCAGCGCCTCGAAGGCCGGCTGCACGAAACGGGCACGGATCCCCTGGACGATGGCCGGCTCCAGGTACTGGTGATCGGCTGGCAGGCTGGCGAACTCGTGCTCGATCATTTCAATGAAACGGCCGGGCTTGAGCTCGCGCACCAGTATCTTGATGCGCGCCTTGTACAGGTTGTCGCGCCGGCCCAGGGCGTTGTACACCCGCAGGATGGCTTCGACATAACGCAGCAGTTCGCGCTCCGGCAACCACTCCCGCACCCGGGTGCCAACAATCGGCGTACGCCCCAGGCCGCCCCCGGCATACACCTGGAAGCCCACTTCACCCTGCGCATTGCGCTGCGCCAGGATGCCGATATCGTGGAAGCGCACAGCCGCGCGGTCCTTGGGGCTGCCGGTAATGGCAATCTTGAACTTGCGTGGCAGGTAGGTGAACTCCGGGTGGTCGGTGGACCACTGGCGCAGGATCTCGGCATGCACCCGTGGGTCCAGCACTTCATCCTCGGCGGCCCCGGCAAAGTGGTCGGTGGTAACGTTGCGGATGCAGTTGCCACTGGTCTGGATGCAATGCAGGTCGGCATCGGCCAGTACCGACAGGATTTCTGGCGTATCGGCCAGGCGCGGCCAGTTGAACTGGATGTTCTGCCGGGTAGTGAGGTGGCCGTAGCCCTTGTCATAGGTGCGAGCCACGTAGGCCAGCTGGCGGAGCTGCACTGCGCTCAAGGTGCCATAGGGGATGGCCACGCGCAGCATGTAGCCGTGCAATTGCAGGTACAGGCCGTTCATCAGCCGGTACACCTTGAACGCCTCTTCGTCCAGCTCGCCGCTCAAGCGGCGGGCAACCTGCTGCTCGAACTGGCGGGCGCGGTCCTTGAGGAACTCACGCTCGAACGGGTCGTATCGGTACACCCCAGCCTGCCCCGCCGCCACCGGCAGCAGCGGGCGCTCGCCCTTGCCACCTTGCGGCGACGCGCCTGCGGCCTGCTTGCCGAGGTCGCTGCGTACCGACGGGCCACGCGAGCGCAGCCGTTCACGCAGGCTTTTCGGCTGTGGCAGGCCATCGACCAGCCAGGCTTCACAAGGCGTCGGCGCAACCACCTGGTTGGCCCGCACGGCAGCCTCGGCGGCGAGGGTTGCCGGTACCAGCGCCTGCGCATCGAAGGTGCCGGCCTGTTGCAGTGTGTCTACCCATTCATGCCCGGCATCAAGCCAGACCACAGCCCCATCGTCGAGGCGATTGGCGCAGATCAGATGACAGTCATCCATCAAACATCTCCATGACTGGCAGCCCGGAAGCGCTTATCGTTGCAACCCTGCCGCGCCGTTCCGGTGCACATCAAATAAACCATACGCTTTCCATATTGTATGGATTTGTTAACAACCATATGTCATGATATGCCTATGCGTATGGACTGACAACCGGGAGGAAGACCTATGCCTCTTGCCGAAACGCCAAGAGAAGCTGCTCAAATGCGCTGGACAAAGCCTTTAAAGCCAAAATCAGGCCCCAGATACATACAGATTGCAGACATGATTGCAGAATCCATACAGTCTGGAATTTTGCAGGACGGCGAGCAGATTCCGCCGCAACGTGCACTGGCTGCGCACCTGGGCGTCGACTTGACCACGGTGACCCGGGCTTATGCCGAGGCTCGCGACCGTGGCCTGATTGCCTCCTACAGTGGCCGCGGCTCGTTCATCCTCGGCGCCCGCGAGACGTCCGCCCTGGCAGGCATCGACCTGACCATGAACATCCCGCCGCAGCCGGCCAATGGCTCGATGGCCCAGCGTGTGGGCGCCGGGCTGGAACAGGTGCTGCAGCGCAACCGCATCGAAGCACTGTCGCCCTACCAGGACGAACCGACCACCCGCTCGCTGCTGCAGGCGGCGCAGGGTTGGCTGAAACCGGCATTGGGTGATCTGGACAGCCGCAGCCTGGAAGTCTGCTCGGGTTCGCAAGCGGCCATCTTTGCCATCCTCAGCGCCCACGCCCGCGCAGGTGACGCCATTCTCTGCGATCCACTCACCTACCCCGGCCTGCTGCTGGCCGCCCGGCAACTGGGGCTGCGCATTGTCGCGGTGGCCAGTGATGCCGACGGCATGCGCCCGGACGACCTGGAGCAGGCCTGCCAGGACAGCGGTGCCCGCCTGCTGTACCTCAACCCTACGTTCCACAACCCCACCGCGCACACCATGCCCGCAGCCCGGCGCCAGGCAATTGCCGAGGTGTTGCTCAAGCGCGGTATCACGCTGATCGAGGATGACCCTTACCGTTATCTGCTCGACGACGCGCCGGCGCCCATCGCCTGCCTGACCGGGGGCGCCAATACGTACTACCTGGCGTCGCTGTCCAAGTGCCTGTGGCCAAGCCTGCGCACGGCCTTTGTGCTGCCACCGCGTGGCGATGACGGGCAAGGCCTGCTCAATGGCTTGCGCGCATCGAGCATGGGCTGTTCGGCCTTGCTGCTGGCGCTGGTCGAGCAGTGGATCCGCAGCGGCACCGCCAGGGAGCTGGTACAGGAGATCCAGCGCGAAGCCCGCGCCCGCCAGCATCTGGCACGCACGCTGTTAAGCCATGAGTTCCAGGCCCACCCCACCGGGCTGCACCTCTGGTTGCAACTACCAGCACACTGGCACCAGGAGCGGTTTACCCAAGCCTTGGAGGATGTAGGCGTGAGCGTGGCCGGGGCGGACTCGTTCAGCGTGGCAACGCAGGGGCCGGATGCCGTGCGCATCTCGCTGGGTGGGGCGCCGGACCAGGCCCTGCTGGGGCAGGCGTTGCGCAAGGTGGAGGGGTTGCTGAAGGAAGACCGCCGCCGTGGCGGGCGGGCGTTTGTGTAAAGGGGTGACCCGGCGTCAAAAGTTCTACAAGTTGTTGCTGCAGCGAACTTTTTCCCGTTTGCCGGTCTATGTGGAAGGCACAGAAAGGTAGCGGCACGCGAGACAAGGTTCGCCCCACACCTGCTGGCCAGATGGCTCAATTGTTATCAGAGGTTGGCTTCGCTCATGAAAATACATGTCGCAAGGTTGGTGCTGCTCGGCCTGTTCTCGTTCGCGGCGGTGGGCACGGCATCAGCAACACAAATGAAAGCACCGGTGGCGCAGGCACCGGCCGTTCAGTCACCGGTGCAGCCAGCAGGCAACCCCTGGTCGAAGGTGGCCAGTGTGGCCGATGCGCAGCCGGCTACACTGCTGGCGCATGACGATGACCGCTGGCATGACCACAGAAGCGACGGGCGCCGTGAGCAGTGGCGGCGCGAGCAAGCCCGGCGGGACTGGGAGCGGCGGCGTGACTGGGAACGACGCCGCGATTGGGAGCGCCGCCACGAGCGGGCCATGCACCAGCGCCACCATGACGACCACCGCTACTACCGCCGCTAAAGCCGACGCGATCCCTGTAGGAGCAGCCTTGTGCTGCGAAGAGGCCGGTACAGGCGCAGCATTTGTGTCGCGAGTACCGGCCTCTTCGCAGCACAAGGCTGCTCCTACAGGGTGATGCGGTAGCCTGAGAGACTGTTGTTACACAGCCTGCGTCAGTCAGCTGGATTGGCGCTATCCCCCGCCGCCTCGGCCTCCATCTTCAGGCGGTCTGCCTTGCAGATGTACTTGGGCTTGCGCGGCGCCAGTTTGGCATTGGCCTTTTTGGCATGCGCTTCCAATAGCTGCTTGATCTTCTTACGACGGTTCATAATCCACAGGGCCTGTCAGTGCGGTTTTGCTGAGCACATCATACCTGTGCGGCCTGTGCATTGCGCACCACTTGCGCCAAACGCCTCAGCCCTTCGTCCAGCTGGCCCGGGGCAACGTGGCTGAAATTCAGGCGCAGATGCCCGTGATGCCGGTCCGGGTCAGGGAAAAACGGCTCGCCAGGCATGAACGCCACGTCCACCGCCAATGCCTCTGCCAACAGGGTGCGGGTGTCCAGCGGCTGCTTCAACGTCAGCCAGAAGAACAACCCGCCATCCGGCTTGTGCCACTCCGCCAAGTCGGCAAAATGCGTTTCCAGCGCCACCTGGAACGCATCCCTGCGCGTGCGGTAGTAGTCGCGCAGCGTCTTCAGGTGCAGTTGGAGCTTGTCGCTACCCAACCACTGCAGCACCTGCCACTGCCCCACGCGATTGGTGTGCAGGTCGGCGGCCTGCTTCAGCCGCAACAAATGCGGGAACAGGTCGGGGCTGGCAATCAGGTAGCCGACCCGCAGCCCGGGGAGCAAGGTTTTGGAAACCGTACCGGTGTAAATCCAGCTGGCGTTACGCAAGCGGCTGACGATCGGCTGGGCGCTGCCACCATCGAAACTCAACTCGCGGTAGGGTTCGTCCTCGATCAGCGTTACACCGAATTCATCCAGCAAAGCCGCCACTGCATCGCGCTTGGCTTCGCTGTAACGCAGGCCCGAGGGGTTCTGGAAGGTTGGGATCAGGTAGATGAAAGCCGGGCGGTGGTGTTGCAGGCGATCACGCAGCTCACCCAGGTCCGGGCCGTCAGCTTGCATCGGCAAGGCGAGGCAGTCGGCACCGAACAGCTGGAATATCTGCAGCGCCGCCAGGTAGGTCGGCGCTTCCAGCAGGACCTGCGTGCCCTGGTCGATGTACAGCTTGGCTGCGAGGTCGAGGGCCTGCTGCGAACCACTCACCACCAACACCTGGCTGGCCTGGCAGTCGACTCCCAATGCCCGTGCCTCGGCCGCCAGCGCTTCGCGCAGGGCCGGCTCCCCCTCACTCATGCCATATTGCCCCATAGCCACCGGCATGTCGGCCCAATCGACCCTGGGCAACATGGCTTCAGCCGGCAACCCGCCAGCAAAGGACATCACCCCGGGCCGCTGCGCAGCGGCGAGGATTTCACGGATCAGGGAACTCTTGAGGCGCGTGACACGTTCAGAGAAAGCCATGGGGATCACCGGTAGCAAGGCAGAAGGAAAATACGTCAAACTGTTTGACCGAAATTACGCTGCCGCTTACGGATAAGTCAATATGATTGACCTTAAAAACCCAGCCTCCCAACAACAGGCGATGGAAGCCTTTTTCTTTGGCTACCAGGCATTCACCGCGAAGGCAGACGAAATGCTCGAACGCCGAGGCCTGGGCCGCGTGCATCAACGCATCGTGTTTTTCGTCGCGCGCTATCCGAACCTGAGCGTGAAAGACCTGCTGGCCTTGCTCGGGGTCAGCAAACAGGCGCTGAACATGCCGATGCGCCAGTTGACGGAAATGCGCCTGGTGGAGAGCGTGGCCTGCGAGACAGACAAACGTAAGCGTTTGCTGACCCTGACCGAGGAAGGCGCACGCCTGGAGCACCTGCTGCGGCGCGAGCAGGTGAAGTTGCTGGAACGGGTGTTCGCAGAAGCCGGGGAAGACGCGGTAAACGGCTGGCTGGCGGTGAACATGGCGCTGGGTAACAGCCGGGCCTAACTGCGACAGCCCGTGATACCCGCCGCGTTGACGTTATTTTCACACGCCGCAGATTAGCGTCACGCCCTTTCCGGTCACGGGCACATCCGCTGGCCTCCAAGGTACGACGAGGCATACGTGTCACACACTACATCCCCCGCCGCGCACAAGCGTGTGGACTGGGCCGGCCTGGGCTGGCTGCTGCTGTTCTTCTGGTACTTCTCCGGCGTCACCCAGGCGTTGCTGCTGTTCAGCGGGACTACCGGCTTCGCCGGTTTTCGCGATGCGTTCTTCCTCAGTAGCCTGTGGCTGGCCCCAGTGCTGCTGTTGCCCCGCTTCACCCGCGCCACGGCGGCCGTCATCGGCCTGGTGCTGTGGGCGGTATCGCTGGTGGGCTTGAGCTACTTCGGCATTTATCGCCAGGAGTTCTCGCAAAGCGTCATCTTCGTGATGTTCGAGTCCAATACCGCCGAAGCCGGTGAATACTTCAGCCAGTACTTCAGTGTATGGCTGGGCCTGGCGCTGCTGCTGTACACGCTGGTGGCGGTGCTGCTGTGGAAGCGCGTGCGCCCAGTCAACCTGCCCCTGCGCAGCCGCCTGCCGGTGGTGGCCCTGTTGCTGGTCGCCAACCTGGTGTACCCGTTCTACAAGCAGATGGTCACCCAGGAGCGCAACTTCGCCGATGCCGCCGAAAAAGTGCAGCAGCGCATGGAACCCGCCGTGCCTTGGCAACTGCTGGTCGGCTACCGTCAGTACCTTCAGCAACTGGACAACATGCAGAAGTTGCTGGCGCAGAACGCCGCGTTGCCGCCCCTGCAAAACCTGAGTGACAGCAGCGGTACGGCGCCACGCACCTTGGTGCTGGTGCTGGGCGAGTCCACCACCCGCGAGCACATGCACCTGTATGGCTACAACCGCGACACCACGCCCAACCTGGACGCGCTGGCCGCCAGCGACAAGGGCCTGACGGTGTTCCGCGACGTGGTATCGCCACGCCCGTACACCATCGAAGTGATGCAGCAGATCCTCACCTTTGGCAACGAGCAGAACCCGGACCGCTTCCTCACCGACCCGTCGCTGATCAACCTGATGAAACAGGCAGGCTACAAGACCTTCTGGATCACCAACCAGCAGACCATGACCAAGCGCAACACCATGCTGACCACCTTCTCGCAGCAGACCGATGCGCCGGTATACCTGAACAACCAGCGCAACCAGAACGCCAGCCAGTACGATGACGTGGTGCTGGCGCCGTTCGAGGCGGCCCTGCAAGACCCTGCGCCGAACAAGTTCATCATCGTGCACCTGCTGGGCACGCACATGGACTATCGCTTCCGCTACCCGAACGACTATGCGCACTTCACCGACAGCCAGGGCGTGCCGAAAGCGCTGACGCCAGACCAGGTAGAAACCTACAACTTCTACGACAACGCGGTGCGCTACAACGACTACGTAGTATCGAGCCTGATCAAGCGTTACTCGGCCGGCAGCCCCAATGGCTTCCTGGTGTACCTGTCCGACCATGGCGAAGACGTGTACAGCTCCGGCAACCACGACCGCCTGGGGCGCAACGAAGGGGCGCCGACCCGGCCGATGTACACCATCCCGTTCCTGCTGTGGACCTCGCCCAGCTGGCAGGCCGAGCACCCACGTGACTTGCAGGCAATGGCCAGCCGCCCTTACAGCAGCTCGCACCTGATCCATACCCTGTCCGACCTGGCCGGGCTGAGCTACGACCGCTTCGAGCCGGCCAAGAGCCTGGTGAGCCCGCAATTTGTGGTGGCACCGCGCTGGATCGGCGACCCGTACCGCAAGGATGGCTTGCGCGAGTTCGACCACCTGCCGCTGGACAAGCCCGAGCAGGTGCAGGAAACGGCCAGTAGCGGCAAAGGGCACGAGGGCAAAAGCCTGAACTGAATGTTGCGCGGTTGAGATTGCCGGGGGCGCTTTGCGCCCCTTTCGCGACGCAAGGCCGCTCCTACAAGGGATCGCACCAGCCTAGGCTAACGCAATCCCTTGTAGGAGCGGCCTTGCGTCGCGATGGGCTGCAAAGCAGCCCCCAGGGCCCTAAGCCTCTCATCACATAACTTAAATTTAAATTGATTTTAAATTAAGCATCAGCCACGCTCTGCCCATCTTCCTGGCTTGCAGAGTACCCATCATGTCCGCAGCCCCCCGCGAACCCCGCAAGGACGGCGCCGTCACCCGTACGCGCATCCTCGAAGCCGCCGGTGAACTGTTCGCCGCGCTCGGCTACGCCGAAACCAGCAACAAGGCCGTCGCGGCAAAGGCCGAGGTCGACCTGGCCTCGATCAATTACCACTTCGGCAGCCGCAACGGCCTGTACCTGGCCGTGCTCGACGAGGCTCGCCAACGCTTCCTCGACCTCAGCGACCTGCAACGCATCACCCAAGGCAACCAGGCGCCAGCCGAAAAGCTGCGCGTGCTGGTGGAACTGGTGGTGCACAAGGCCACCCAGGCCCGGGACAACTGGCACTTGCGGGTACTGGCCGCAGAAATCCTCGCCCCCAGCCCCCATGGCCAAGCGCATCTGCAGGCCGCTGCACCCCTGCGGTTGTCACTGCTCAAGGGGCTGTTCAGCGAGGTCAGCGCCATCCCTGTCGACGAACCGGCCCTGACCCGCTGCATCCTGTGCGTCACGGCGCCCTGGGCGATGTTGCTGATCGGCCCGCGCGGCGGCTCCGGGGCGCTGCACGAGATTCTGCAGATGCCCAGCGAGGCCGTTGCAGCGCAGCTTTACCGCTTTGCCCTGGCAGGCCTGCAGGACGCTGGCCAACAGCATGCCCAGGCCCACGCCACACCCCGTTGAGGTAAGCCCCGTGCAACCTGTATCCACTGATACCTCCCCCGCCGTAACGGACGCGCAAACCTCCATCCCGCTGCTGCTGGCAGCGCTGATGCTGGTGATGTTCCTGGCCGCCCTCGACCAGACCATCGTCTCGACCGCGCTGCCGACCATCGTCAGCGACCTCGGTGGGTTGCGCTGGCTGTCGTGGGTGGTCACCGCCTACCTGCTGGCCTCCACGGTGGTGGTGCCGCTGTATGGCAAGTTCGGCGACCAGTTCGGCCGCAAGCGCGTGCTGCAGGTGGCCATCGTGCTGTTCCTGCTGGGCTCGGCCTTGTGTGGCGCGGCACAGGACATGGCCCAGCTGATCGCCTTCCGTACCCTGCAAGGGCTGGGTGGCGGCGGCCTGATGGTGGTGGCGATGGCCGCTATCGGCGATGTCATCCCGCCTGCCGAACGTGGCCGCTACCAGGGCCTGTTCGGGGGCGTGTTCGGCCTGGCCACGGTGGTAGGGCCGCTGATCGGCGGTTTTCTGGTCGAGCAGCTGTCGTGGCACTGGATCTTCTACATCAACCTGCCCCTGGGCCTGCTGGCGCTGCTGGTGATCGGCAGCGTGTTCCGCCCGCACGTGGCCCTGGTACGGCATACGGTGGACTACATCGGCGCGTTCTTCCTTACCGTGGCCTTGGCTGCCCTGGTACTGATAACCAGCCTCGGCGGCAGCCTGCTGGCGTGGCAGTCGCTGGACATGCTGTGCCTTTCGCTGTTCGCCCTGATCGGCCTGGTCGGCTTCGTTGTGGAACAACGCCGCGCCGCCGAGCCGATCATGCCGCTGCACCTGTTCCGCCATCGCACCTTCGTGCTTGCCGGGCTGATCGGTTTCATCGTCGGGGTGTCGCTGTTCGGCGCCGTCACCTTCCTGCCGCTGTACATGCAGGTGGTAAAGAACGCCACGCCCACCAGTGCCGGGCTGCAGATGCTGCCGCTGATGGGTGGCCTGCTGGTGGTGTCGGCGATTACCGGGCGGCTGATCAGCCGCTGGGGGCGTTACCGGGTGTTCCCGATTATCGGCACCCTGCTGCAAGTGATTGCCCTGGGCCTGCTCAGCCGGCTGGAGCTGGACACCCCCATGGCGCTGATGAACCTGTACATGGGCTTGCTGGGTGCCGGCCTGGGTATGGTCATGCAGGTGCTGATCCTGGCCGTGCAGAACAGCGTCGAATTGCGCCACATGGGCGTGGCGACCTCCGGGGCCACCTTGTTCCGCTCGATTGGCGGCGCCATTGGTGTGTCGCTGTTCGGCGCCCTGTTCTCGCATGCCTTGCTGGGCGGCCTGGGCAGTGATTTTGCCGCCAGTGCCGGGGGTGCCGCGAGCCTTTCGCCGGCCGCCGTGCATGCCCTGCCCGCTGGCCTGCAGCACAGCTATCTGCAGGCGTTTTCCGGGGCAATGCATGGGGTGTTCCTGCTGGCCGGGGTGATCACCAGCGTGGCTTTCGCACTGTCCTGGCTGCTGCGCGAAGTGCCGCTGCGCAAGGCCACGCAGGCGTGAACACAGGTCGACAGGCCTTCAGGCAGAGGGCGAGCAGCTACCGCGACCGGCACTGCCCCTTACCGCCTCGGCCAGCTTGCGCAGGTTGGCCTGGTGCGCATTCACCAGGCTGGTGATGCTGTTGTCAGCCGCAGTCTGCACCGAGGTGCGGCAGGTCAGCTCAGCCTGCCCCACCAGCTTCAGGCGCCACACGGCTTCCAGCGAGGCATAGCGCCCCGGCACCGTATCGAAGCGCTGTACGTCCACCCGCAGTGCCGCCTTGGCGCCACCCGCCGGCCCTCCCAACTGGTCCTGCAAGGCGCTGCGAAACTCATCTACCAGGTTGGCACCCCACCATTCGGTCTCAAGAATGGCCAGGCCACTTTGCCCTTGGCGCACCACCAGTTGCGGGCGGTCCACCTGGGGCGGCACGACTACCCGGGTCACCTGGATGTGCTGGCCGCTGTCACGCATCGGCTCGTTCGGCACCAGCGTGTGGTAGTTGTTCGGCGTACTGCTGCAGCCCCCGAGCCACACCAGCAGGCTGGCCACACACGCATTGCGCAGTCGTTGCATCGGCTGTCTCCTCAGGGTTCAAGCTCTGCGGCCCCGGCCGCTTTTGGCCGCCCACGAATAAGCGACTCGGGGTGCCGGCCCAGGTAGTCGGCAAGGTCACGCAGCGAACGCGACATGCGCTCCAGTTCGTCCAGTGTTTCGCCCATCCGCTCGCGCTGTGGCGAGTCCTCGGAAATGGCCGAATTGGCCGTGCGCAGGGTTTTGTGCACTTCGTCCAGCGCTACCTTCACATCCGGCAGCGTCTGGCCATTGAATTGCTTGAGGCTGGCGCGCAGCTCACGCAGGCTGCCGTCCAGGTTGCTGGCGATGCTTTCCAGCGGCAGCTTGGCAATGCGCTCGACCACCCGCTGCAGTTGCTCCTGCAACTGCTCCAGGCTGCCCGGCAAGGTGGGGATGGTGATGGGGTTGGCGGCCATGTCGAAGGCCACCTTGGGGGCATCCGGGTAGAAGTCCAGGGAGATGAACATCTGCCCGGTGATCAGGTTGCCGCTACGCGCCTGGGCCCGCAGCCCGTGCTCGACGAAGGTGCCGATCAGCTGCCGCGCCCCATCCATGTCGCCCTCGGTGTGCTTGAACACCGCCAGCATCTTGCGATGCACCGGCCCCAGCCGCTGCGGGTAGATCACCGCATCGACCACCACCGGGAACGACTGCCGCTCGGCGTCGTAGTCAAGTTTGATCGAGGTGACCCGGCCAAACTCCACGCCCTTGAATTCCACCGGCGCACCCACCGACAGGCCGCGCATGGCCTGGTCGAAGCGCAGCTGCAGGTATTGCGCCTGGCCATTGGGCGGGGCCAACGCAGAGTCTCGGTCGGCAAACAGCTGGAAGCGGGCCTGATCGGCAGCAGGCTCGGCCTGCGGGGCAAAATCGGGCGAGCCAAAGGCCAGCCCGCCCACCAGGATCGATGACAGCGATTCGGTATCGACCTTCAGGCCGTTGGCGCCAATCTGCATGTCGACACCACTGGCATTCCAGAAGCGGCTATCAGCGGTGACGAAACTGTCGTAGGGGGCCTGTACGAACACGCCAATCTCCACCCCCTTGCCATCGTCCTGCAGGGCAAAGGACACCACCTCACCCACCGGGATCTTGCGGTAGTAGATCGACGAGCCGACATCCAGCGAGCCCAGGTCGCTGGCGGTGAGGAAAAAACGCTTGCCCTTTTCGTCGAAGGTAATCGGCGGCGGCAGTTCCAGGCCGACAAAGGACTTTTCCGGTGCTTTCGATTCGCCGGAATCGGCCCCGATGAAACTGCCCGACAGCAAGGTATCCACCCCGGAAATCCCGCCCACACCAATGCGCGGGCGCACCACCCAGAAGCGCGCGCCTTCGGTGGCGAACGCGCGGGCATCGTCGGACAACTGCACCTTGGCGACCACGCTTTTCTTGTCGTCGGCCAGGTCCACCGTCGTGACTTCGCCAATCACCACGCTGCGGTACTTGACCTGGGTCTTGCCCGCCACCAGCCCCTCCCCCGAGTGGAAGGAAATGGCAATGACCGGGCCCTGCTGCATCCAGTTGCGCACCACCAGTGAAGCGCCAATCAGGATCGCCAGGATCGGCACGATCCACACCAGCGACACACTCCAGCGCCGGGTGCGTACCTCAACCTGGCCTGCGCCCTCGCGCTCGTCAGTCTGTTGCCCCATCAGTGCGGCCTCCCCTCGTTGGCATGGCTATCCCAGATCAGGCGTGGATCGAAGCTCATCGCAGAAAACATGGTCAGTACCACCACCATGCCAAAGAACAGGATGCCCACCCGCGGCTCGATGGTGCCCAGCCCGCGCAACTGCACCAGCGCCGCGACCAGCGCCACCACCATGACATCGAGCATCGACCAGTAGCCGATCAGCTCGACGAAGCGGTACAGCTGCGAGCGTTGCCGGCAGGCCCAGGTGGAACGCTGCTGGACGGTGAACAGCAGCAGGCCGAGCGAGAAGAACTTGATGGCAGGCACCCCCACGCTGGCAATGAAGATGATCAGCGCGATGTCCCAGGCGCCGGCCTCCCAGAACTCCAGCACACCACCACCAATGGTGCTGTCACTGCCACTGCCAAGCATTTCGGTGTGCATCACCGGCAGCAGGTTGGCAGGGATGTAGAACACCAGCGCCGCCAGCAGAAACGCCCAGCCCCGCGCGATGGCATTGGCCTTGCGCCGGTGGATGGCGGCGCCGCAGCGGATGCACCTGTGCGCGCCGCTGCTCAGGTCACAGGCCTGGCCGCAGCCATGGCACAGGCACAGGCCCAGCTCGTCGGCGTTGGCCGGGCAATTCATACCTGCACCCACAAGTCGCGAATGTCCTTGCCGGCGATATGGATGATCAGCATGCTCAGCGCGGCCAGGGCCAGCAGGCCGATGCCGGGGATCACATCGAGCAGCCCGGCCAGCTTGATCACTGCCACCATGGCGCCCAGCAGGCACACCTCCAGCATGCTCCACGGCCGCAGGCTCTCCAGGCCGCGCATGCACAGGGCAAAACCGGGGGCACGCTGGCCGGCCAGGGCAAAACTCAACACCCAGCACAACAGGGCAATCTGCAGCAGCGGCGCAAAGATGATCGACAGCGCCATGACCAGGGCGATGAAGGTGATGCTGCCATGGCTGAGGATCTGCACCGCATCCCACAACGTCGCCGAGTGGGTGAGCCCCTGCATGCCGATGGTCATCACCGGGTAGGCGTTGGCGAACACCAGCAGGATGCCGCCGGTCACACTCAGGGCCAGCCGCTGCTCGATGGTCAGTGACGTGTGCCGGTACAGCACGCCGCCACAGCGCTGGCAAAGGGCACGCTGGTGCTTGAGCAAAGGCGCACGCTGGTACACCGTGTCGCAGTACTCACAGATGATCAGATCTTGGGGCTGGGTCATGGCGTGTCCACGGGTAGCCCGACGTGAGGGTCACATGCAATGGCGAACTCTGATATCCGGTGTAGACCATGCAGGCAAATCCGCCATCCCCAACCGATGACGGACTATCCTGTGAAACGGGCTTTCTGCCCGGTGGAGGTGTGCCATGCGTACGTTCACGTGGAGTTACCTGCTGGTGCTGGTGTGTGCCGCATCGGCAGCCCAGGCGCAGTCGGTCGTGCCGCTCAAGGGCCAGAGCAGCCAGCAGATGCAACTGGACATCAACGATTGCAACACCGTCGCTACCAACGCCGCGAACAGCACCGCGACGTCCAGCGAAGCCCACGTCGGTGGCCGGGTGCGTGGGGCGGCAGCAGGTGCCGCCGCGGGTGCAGTGGGCGCGCAGGTGCGCGGCAACCAGCACGACGAGCTGTATGACCGGGCCAGTGACGATGCCAAACAGCAATACCGGCAGAACCGTGCCGGCGAAACGGCCGCCGCCGGTGCGGCAGTCGGCGGCATGCGCCAGCGCCAGGACCGGCGACAGGATCGGCGCAGCCAGGACCAGGCTAAAACCCAGGCCCATGCCAGTGCCTACAGCGGTTGCCTGCAAGGGCGCGGCTATCAGGTCAACCCTTGATCAGCGGGCACGCCATGCGCCTGGATCGTACAGCATGGCGTGCCAGCTTCAGAACTTGGCCAGCTCTTCTCGACAGAACTCGACGAACAGCTGTGCAGGTTTGGTCAGTTGCACCCGCTTCAACCACGCTGCCGCCAGCCCCGACAGCGCCACCGGCTCGGCGATATCCAGCAGGGCCAGGCGCTGGCCGTCGTAGGTGTATTCCGAATGCGGTCGGGTCACCAGCAGCGAAAAACCGAAGCCCTGCCCGACCATGCCGCGCACCATCTCGATCGACGGCGAGCTGAAGACGATGTTCGGCGTCAGGCCCATCTCGTTGAACAGGCTGACGAAGTAGGTGCGGCTGGGGGCAACGTCCAGCAGGATCATCGGCTCCGGGCACAGGTCGCGCAGCGATACCTGGGCCTGGCCGGCAAAGCGGTGGTTTTCCGGCAGCAGCACGTAAGGCTTTTGCGGCGGCATCAGCGGCTCAGCTTCGATGGTGCCGTCCAGGTCATGGTCGTAGAGAAACGCCAGGTCGAACGTTCCGGCCGTCAGGCCCTGGATCAGTTCCTGCTGTTCGCCGTCGCGCAGGCGGATATCCACGCCCGGGTAACGCTGGCGAAAAGCGGCGATCAGGCGCGGCAGATACAGCGGTGCCACGGTTTCGAAACAGCCGATGTCAATCTGCCCTGCCACGGTGTCGTTGTCAGCCAGGGCGTTCTGCTCGAATTCGTGGGCCATCTGCAGCAGCGAACGGGTCTTGGCGTAGAAGCGCTTGCCGCTGGGCGTCAGCGACACGCCCTGGGCATGGTGGCGAATGAACAGCTGCACGCCGAAGCTTTCTTCCAGGCTCTTGATGGCCGTGGAAATGGACGGCTGGGCGATGTACAGCTGGCGCGAGGCCTCGGCAACGCTGCCGGCCTCCACGGTGGTGACGAAGTACTTGAGTTGTCGCAAGGTATAGGCAGCCACGGGCACCTCTTTGACGCCGGTCTGGGCGCGCTGGGAACATGCCTGACACTTTAACCCCGCTCGCTGGCGGACGGGGGCCGGGTGATGAAGGATTTACCTATGGCTTGAGCAGTTTTTTTGTAGCGCGATGGCCTGAGTCTGGGAAGAGCTGCTGGCCAAATACACCCGAACGTCTTTACTGATACCCAACGGCCCCAGCAATACGGAGTGCGCCTATGAAGATCGTGGTCACCAGCATTCTCGTCGACGACCAGGCCAAGGCCCTGGCCTTCTACCACTACGTACTCGGTTTCGAACCCAGGCACGACATCCCCATGGGCCGGCACCGCTGGCTGACGCTGACCTCCCCCAACGATCCCAACGGCGTCGAGCTGTTGCTGGAGCCCGACGCGCACCCGGCGTCCAAGGTGTACAAGGCCGCGCTCAAGCAGGATGGCATCCCTGCCACCTCGTTTGGCGTGCGCGATATCCAGGCCGAATACACCCGTCTCTGCGCGGCGGGCGTGCAGTTCACCCAGCCGCCCACCGACCTGGGCCCCGTCACCGTGGCCGTGTTCGATGACACCTGTGGCAACCTGATCCAGATCGCCCAGAAACACTGACAGCCCCACCCCAACGCGCACCAATAAGGAAAACAGATGCGCCACGAATTCAGCGAAGTGCTCAACGACCTGGTCGATTACTTTCTGCTGGGCGATATCCAGCTGCTTGAACGCTTCAAGCAGGAGCATGAGCTACCGGACGACCTGGCCTACACCTTCACCCACGGCGACAGCGGTGACAAGGCGGTGCGCGAAGGCATCGTCCTGCCGCTGGCCGGGGTCGACAACCTGCCCTACCGCATCCTGTTTACCCTCGATGGCCATACCCCGGCCCTGCGCGAAGCCGGCAGCCGCCTGAAGCACCGGCGCAATGGCTATGTGCTGAAGGTCGAGCACGGGGCGCTGATGCTGTACACCTGGCGCATCCTGCAGCACTTCACGCCCAAGACGCTGGGTGACCTGATTGCCCGCTACCAGGTGCCGGGGCGGCCGATCATCGAGCTGGACAATGGCTGGTATGACGTGGAGGTGCTGGCGGGGGCGCTGGTGCGCGACGGGTTGTACGAGCCGGCGTTCGAGTTCGTGTTGAAGAAGCGCTGGAGCCGGGGTGAAGCTGCGGATGTGGATACCGGGTATGCCTTTGGCCTGCGCGGCTACTTCGATTGATTCATGGCCTGTGCCGGCCTCTTCGCGGGCTCGCCCGCTCCCACAGGTACAACACAAGCCGTGAAATCTGTGTTGTATCTGTGGGAGCGGGCGAGCCCGCGAAGAGGCCAGCACAGCTGCACCATCAGTCTCAGTTGATATCCCGGTCCTTCGTTTCCGGCAGGAAGAAGATCCCCAGCACCGCCGTCATCACCGCAACCACGATGGGGTACCACAAGCCGTAATAGATATCCCCGGTCGCCGCCACCATGGCAAACGCCACCGTCGGCAGGAAGCCGCCGAACCAGCCATTACCGATGTGGTAAGGCAGCGACATCGAGGTGTAGCGGATACGCGCAGGGAACAGCTCCACCAGCCAGGCGGCAATAGGGCCGTAGACCATGGTCACGTAGATCACCAGGATGGTCAGCAACAACAGCACCATCGGGTAGTGGATCTTCGCCGGGTCGGCCTTTTCCGGGTAGCCGGCTTCTTTCAATGCACCACTCATGGTGGCGGTAAACGCCTCGCTCCGCACTTTGAAGTCCGCTGCGGCCATGCTGCTGCCTTCAAAGCTTGGCAGTACCCGCTCACCGATACGAATCTGCGCCACGCTGCCAGGTTCGGCCGCCTGGTTGGTATAGGGGATGGCGCGCTTGGCCAGCAGGCTCTTGGCAATGTCGCAGGAGCTGGTGAATTTGGCCTTGCCCACCGGGTCGAACTGGAACGCGCACTGGCCAGGGTCAGCCACCACCACCACCGGGTTCTGCTCCTGGGCAACGAACACATCCGGGTTGCCGTACTCGGTCAACGCCTTGAAGATCGGGAAATAGGTCAGCGCAGCGATGATGCAGCCGGCCATGATGATCTTCTTGCGGCCAATGCGGTCAGACAGGCTGCCGAAGAAGATGAAGAATGGCGTGCCGATCAGCAACGAGCCGGCAATCAGCAGGTTGGCCGTCTGCGGCTCGATCTTGAGCGTCTGCAACAGGAAGAACAGCGCATAGAACTGCCCGGTGTACCACACCACTGCCTGCCCGGCAGTGCCGCCCAGCAGCGACATGATCACCACCTTGAGGTTGTCCCAGCGGGCGAACGACTCGGTCAGCGGCGCCTTGGATGCCTTGCCTTCGGCCTTCATCTTCATGAACACCGGCGACTCGTTGAGCTGCATGCGGATGTACACCGAAATCGCCAACAGCAGGATCGACAGCAGGAACGGCACCCGCCAGCCCCAGGCCTCGAACACCTCTGTACCCATCACGGTGCGGCAGGTCATGATCACCAGCAGCGACAGGAACAGCCCCAAGGTCGCGGTGGTCTGGATCCAGGCGGTGAAGAAGCCGCGCCGGCCCTTGGGTGCATGTTCAGCCACGTAGGTAGCCGCGCCGCCATACTCGCCACCCAGGGCCAGCCCTTGCAACATGCGCAGGGTAATCAGGATGATCGGCGCAGCGACGCCGATCGAGGCGTAGCTGGGTAGCAGGCCCACCAATGCGGTAGACAGGCCCATGATGACGATGGTGATGAGGAAGGTGTGCTTGCGTCCGATCATGTCGCCCAGGCGGCCGAACACGATGGCGCCGAACGGCCGCACGGCAAAGCCGGCGGCAAAGGCCAGCAAGGCGAAGATGAACGAGGTGGTTTCATTGACGCCGGCAAAGAAGTGCTTGGCGATGATCGCGGCGAGGGAGCCGTACAGGTAGAAGTCGTACCATTCGAACACCGTGCCCAGGGATGAAGCGAAGATGACCTTGCGCTCCTCCTTGGTGATACCGCGTTGGGGCGCGCTACTGCCCGTGGATGCGCTGTCGATAACCGCCATGGGTTGCCTCCGTCAGGTCGTCATACAGGCCGGAGCACCTCACAACCACTTCACCGTCGCACCCAGGCCCTGGGGCTTGCTTTGGTTGCGCGAAGCACGACGAGGCGGGCCGCCTCGGATCGCAGCAAGGTAAATGAAGCATAATCGGGTTTGGCGGGATATCCACTGGCACCACACTACGCCGAGGTGCACGAATGTGCAGGTCGCTCATACCCCCTGCGCGATCGGCCCCTTCAACTCGACCTGGTTGCCATCCGGGTCGTAGCAGTACAGCGAAAGCCCCTCGCCTTCGGCGCCATAACGCTTTTCTGCCGGTTCCACTTTTACCCCGGCGGCTTCCAGGTAGGCGGTCAATGCGGCCTCGTCGAACGGCTCGATACGCAGGCAGAAATGGTGCAGGTTGCGCCCTTGCGCCCCAGGTGCCGCTCCGCCTGGCAGCCCGAGCGGGCCATCCAGGGTCACCAGGTCGATCATTGCCGTGCCCGTGGCCAGGTGCACCATGCCCAGGTCTTCGCGCACGCGGCTGACCTGGCAGCCGAGCAGTTCGGTGTAGAACGCAACACTGCGCGGCAGGTCGCTGACCCGCAGAACAAGATGGTCGATTTGCTTGATAGCGAATGGTCGCATGCCGGGCTCCTTGTGCCGTGGGTGCGAATACCTCCGCCACCATAGCCCAGCTTCGCCCGGTGTGAACAGCACCAGCTACTCGTTTACCAAGCGTTGCAGCACACCCCCTTCATGGTGCGCCAGGATACGCAGCAGTTGGTCGACCAGCGCCCGGTCCGGGGCATCCAGGTGGAAGTGGTGCCCGCCCGGGTGCCAGGACACCTTGGCATGGCTGGGCAAGGCTGCCTGACGCCGGGTAAAGGCCTCGCCGGTGAATGCCCCCTGGCGGCCGAACAGCAGGTACAACGGGCAGCGGATCTGGTTGAGCAGGTCGCATGCGTCGCGCTCGGTCAGCGGCATGGGTTCGGGCAGCACCAGCCGCGGGTCATGGCGCCAGCAATAGCCATCGCCCAGTTGCAGCAGGTCGCGCAACGCCAGCAGCCGTGCGGCACCTTCCGACAGTTCGGTGTCAAGGCGCTCGCGGCGTTGCGCCAAGGCGGTGTCCAGGTCGTCGAAGCGGCCGACGTCCGGCTCGGCAAAGCCCGGCAGCTGGCTGCGCTGGACCATGCGTTTGAGCCGGTAGGCTCGCGCCAGGTGCTGCACGCGGTCATCCTCTGCCACCGTGAACGGTGCCCCCATGCCGTCGAGGAAGGTCATGCTGGCAATGCCACTGGTCATGGCCGCCAGCAGCGACGCCACACCGGTGCCCATGCCATGGGCCAGCACATGGAATTGCGCCAGGCCCAGGCTGTCGGTCACCGCCAGCATGTCTTCGGCATGCTCCCACAGGTAGTAGCCACTGTCGCGGCGGCGATGGTCCGAACGGCCATGGCCGACCAGGTCGGGGGCCACCACGAAGCAACCGTCCAGCATCGGTGCCAGGCGTTCGAACGAGGCAGCGTTATCCAGCCAGCCATGCAAGGCCAGAACGGGGATACCGTCTTCGGCGCCCCAGGTGCGCACCGCTATTTCAATACCATCGAGGTCGAGCAGGTGATCTTTCGGACTGCACAGCGAACGCATTGCAATTCTCCTTGGCTGCCTGCGTCTTGGCCTGCCTCACCCTCTCGCACATCCCCCCTCGCCGCTAGCCCCTCACCGACCCACGCATGCGCAGGACCGACCGTAGCCGACAACTATCTACCGCACCACCGCACCTCGACGAGCGTGGACTATCACGCCCTGCGCAAGAGATCGCCACCATGACAAACCCCACACCGTTACACCAAAGCCAGATAACCCGCACACTGCCAAAATGGAGCAAGGCGCTTCATCCCGCGCATGTGCAGAAAGTGCTGCAAAGCCTGCGCAAGGATTATCTGGCAGAAGATGGCAGCCCGTACGCGTGGTATGCCGCTGCTGAGGCGTCAGCGCGTGAACAGTTACGCAGCGCCATCGAAACGCGAGACAAGTCTCTGGCCCAACTCAACAAGGCGCTTGTGGGTTTCAAGGACATCATCGCGTTCTGCACCCCCCTGCTGACCGAGCGCTTGAACCTGAGTGTGCCCGTAGACAGGGCGCAATATGTCTTCCAGCCCTTTGAACCAGCTACCAACATCTGGACCGGCGTTCCCGATGTAGAAACACCCTTGGTCCCTGACCTTGAGATGAATGTGCTCGCTACCCGCCCCGTGGGCGAGCCGCAAACACGCAGCTTGCTGGAGGCTGCCCTGCACAATTTCGAGGGCCTTGGCGAAGTTGGTGCCTACAGCAGGCTCACCAGCGCCGCTGGCAGCGATACGCCCCTGCCTGGCCTGACGATGCCGGAGTTCGTCAAGCATTGCCGGGCGCTGGACCTTGGCAAACGCTACCAAGACCATCTGCTTGCAACCCATGAGGGCGTCAATGGCGCCGGAATCCGGCGCCTGTCGATAGCGGCAAGCCGCGAGGCCCTGAGGGTCCAGGCACTGATTGCAAGGCTCAAAGGCCTGCTGGGCAGCCACGGGTTCGATGCGCTCATGCAACTGTGCGACGGCAAGCCCGACCCTACCTATGAAAAACAGCCATTGCACTGCTGGAACTTCAGCCTGTTCGATGTCCCGATCCACGAAATCCTGTTTATCGGGCCAGACAATCCTGACCGGAAAAACCCCTGCATGCTGTATATACCCGGTGACAGCGAACACCCGGTAAGGGAGTTTGGCTCACGCCAGGAAGCGGGCAGGCACCTGCGTAGCCGGCTACTGCAAAGCCGTTTTCGCCAGGCCTTTGTGCAATTCGCGTACAAGCAAAAACAAAAAGAACTGGTCGAAAAGCTGGAAAATGCACTGTTCGAACACGATGAAACAGGTGCGCGCAAACCCCGAAACAGGCCCGTACTGCACTTCATTCCCTCACCAACCAGAACCGACCCTTGGCCGACCTTGTACAGCGCGCACCTTGCGCGCATGAAGGCCGACGCAAAAACCATTGCTGTGCCTACCGCCGAGGTCGACGCCAAAGCCCGCAACGAGCGCCTCAAGCAATGGTTCGAGTTGGGGATGAATGTACTGAACGTCGCCGCGTTTTTCGTGCCCGGGTTGAACACGGTCATGCTCGGCGTTTTCGCCTACGATCTGATGAGCGCTGTTTTCACCGGCTTTGAGGCCTGGGAAGAAGGTGATACCCGGCAAGCACTGGCGCAACTGGAGTCGCTGGCCATCAATGCAGCGGTGATTACCGGCTTTGCTGCCGGCGCCAGAATCGTCCAGGCGTCAGGCTTCGTCGATGCGCTGACGAGCGTGTGGCACCAGGATACGGAAGTGCTTTGGCACCCCGACATGAAGGCCTATGCGAACACCGCGGCCATCCCTGAGGGGACTCACCCCGATTTGCTCGGCCATGTGCACGTCGATGACAAGACCTACCTGAAGGTGGATGGGACGCTGTACGAAGTGTTTCAGGACGCTGAGCAACAATGGCGCGTGCGCCATCCCGATGATGCCCAGGCCTACGCCCCACACTTGCTGCACCAAGGTAACGCCCGCTGGCGACTGGCCCACGAACAGCCACTGGAATGGGACCGCGAAACACTCATGCGCCGCCTCGGCGGCTATGGCGCAGGCCTGGATGCTACAGAACTGGACAACGCCCTGCGCAGTACCGGTACGGATGAAGATGTGTTGCGCCGCTCCCAGGCAGCAGGCCTGCGCCCACCTGCCTTGTTGATCGACACCTTGCAACGCCTGCAACTGGACAACCAGGCACAGCAGATCATCACCCACGTGCGCGATGGGCTGCCGCTGGCTGCGTACAAGAACTTTGCCTTACCGGAGCTGCTGCGCCTGCCGGGGTGGCCTGAGGCGTATGTGCTCAAGGCTTACCAAGGGCCAGAACCCTTGGGCGAATCCGTGCGCTACGGCCCTCCTCCCACGGCAGGTGAGGTAGAAATCGGAGTGACCCGTACCGACCTGGACAATGGCCAGTTGAGCCAGACCGTGTTGGCTCAAATGGATGAAGACGCCACGCTACAGTTGCTCGGTGACACGCCGCCCGAGCACCGGGCTCGCACACTGAGCAACAAGCTCGCACAACACTTGGAGCAACATCGCGGGGCGCTGTTCAGCAGCTTGCAACAAAGTCGCCGCCCCATCCTGCCCGCAACCGCTCTCCACCTCGCCCGGCAGTTTCCCGGGCTGCCGGACAGCGCGCTTGAAGCATTGCTGGCCAGCATCAGCAACGCCGAACGGGAACGCCTCACACACCCACGGGTGCCGCTTCGTATTGCCGAAGAAGCACGCTTTCTGCAAGCCCGGGCGCGACTTGACCGCGCCATCCTCGGCATCTTCAGGCCCAGCCTGGCTAACGACGACAGCCAGCGCCTGCTACAGGCCCTGCAGGCCGAGCACCCACAGGCTGATTCGGCCCGGTTGCTGCAAATTGCCCTTGGCGATCGCCAGCACTGCGCTTCACTGCTCGGCCAGCAGCCCATCAGGCCGAGGTTCCGTTCCCCCTTGCGATTGGCCAACGGCCAGCGGGGGTACCCCCTGAGTGGTCGAGGTCTGCAAGGGCGTACCTTGCCAGCCGTGCGCCGACTCAGGGTGCTCTACCCCGAGCTCAGCAGCCAGCAACTCAGTGCATTGCAAACTGAACTTGCCCATGGGGGCGACCTGGGCAGCGCCATAAGCCAGCTGGAAATCGAGCAGCGCACCCTCAACCGTGACCTCAACCGCTGGGTAAGCACCTCGCCCACCCTTGAAGAACGCTTCGATCGCCAGCAATGCACCGAGCGACTGCTGAGTGCTTCCCGCCGTGAAGGTGGCGCGCAACGCGCAGCACTTGTGCTGGAGCGCATGCAACTGGAGGCGCTGCCAACGTTCACTGCACGCATGCCGCATATCCGGCAACTGACGCTTGATGGGTTGCAAATGCGACGCCTTGAGAGCGGCTTTTTGTCGAACTTCCCCAACCTGGAAGTCCTGGAAATCATCGGTAACCCAGAGATGGACGCCGAAAGATTGTTCCAGGCGCTCAAGTCTGCGCCACGGCTGCGCGAACTGGGGCTGGCAGGCAATGGCTTGACCACCCTTTCACCCACCGCGCAGCAGGCTATCGGGTCGATGTCCAATCTGAGGGTACTGGGCCTCAGCCGTAACCGGCTGCGGCTCGATGACGCCAGTTTGCGTTTCCTGACGCGCTTACCCCTGGATGCACTCGGCCTGGGCCACAATCAAATCACACTCGATGAAACCCTCGCTGCCCATTTTCGGGACATGGTCCACCCCAAGGTGCTGCACATGCCCGCCAACCCATTACAGCTGGCGCCCGACCTGCGCTTCATGGCGCGCCTCAGCCACCTGGACCTTGAGCGTTGCGAACTGCAGCAGTGGCCCGACAGCTTGACCATCCTCATGAGCCAGCCCCAGTACCAGCTGCGCTATGTAAACCTCTCCTCCAACCGCATTCGTACGCTGCCAGACCTGCCGGGTGTGCTGCGTACTCCCTTCGCCCGCGATGTCGCGGCGCGCTTGCCAGAGCGCCGCTGGCTATTCAACTACAACACCCTGGAAGCCCGGACACGCTCACGCCTGGGTAATAGTGGCGTCAACGTGTTCGAACACGCAGAGGACGTGCCGCCGTGGCAAGGTATTTTCCGTGGCGAGGCGAGCAGCGCCGAAGAGCAGCTGTGGGGCGATCTGTTTGACCAAGGTGAAAATGCGGCGCTGCTAGGGGTGCTGGAACGCCTTGCCCGGTCGGCTGAAGCGCGACGCGATGGCGCAGCGCTGAGGGAGCGCGTCTGGGGCTTGCTGGAGAACGCGGCCCAGGACACCCTGCTGCGTGAACGCCTCGCCACGGTGGCCGGCGACTTCCCCCCAACCTGTGGCGATGCAGGTGCCGACGCTTTCAGTGCCCTGGAGATAGAAGTGCTGGCCCACCAAGCTGCAGGCCTTGCCGGTAACCGAGCAACCGATATGTTGAACCTGTATCGCAAGTTGTATCGACGTGATCTGGTCAATCAACTGGCCGACCGCATCAGCTGGAAAAGGTCATTGCGCAAACAGGCGCTGCTCGATGATGTGTTCGATGAAGACCTCCCCTCATACGATGCGCTCGACGACCCCGCTGCCTTTCCCGACCTTTACCTGGAAACGGGGCTGGTGGACGATATCGAGCTGCGCCTGGCCTTGCGCCAGTCCCTGGCCACCGCGCTGGACTACCCCGAGCCGAGCCGAGGCATGCTGTATCGAAACACCGCCCGGCTCAACCAGGCCATCATCGACAGGGTGAAAGCTGCGGTGCTTGTTCAAGACGCAGATGCCACCGCTCGGGAACAATGGCTGAGCCAGCAACCAGGCTGGGTTGAGTACCTCAAGCGAGAGCATGCAGCACAGTTCAGCCTGATTACCGACTTTTGGCGGCCAGGCCTGGACTACCTGTACTTCTGCCTGGATGAAACCGCCGACCCGGTGCCATCCCTGGACAGTTCTGTGCTCCGCGCCGTGGCCAGCGTCATGCCTGAAAGCCCAATGGATGCTCAAGGCAAGCTGCGTCGCGTCGCGATCAACGAGCAACAGTATCGCCAGGGCGTGGACGTGCTGACTGCCGAGCAGCAACAGGTCGAAACCGGCCTGCTGCACAGCCTTACCCGCCAGGCACAAACAATCGGCGACTAAGCCGTTGTTTCTGGCAGGCAGGTCTTCGTGGAAGGCTTGCCATCTACCTGCCTGGACACATGCCGACAACTGCATGATCGCCCCAGGCAGGCAACTATCTACCGCACGAGGTGCCAACGCATCCGGCTCCATGGAAGCTCCCGACCACGGAGCGCCGACATGAGCCAAACCCCTTACCACCACGCGCAAATGGCGCGGACCCTGCCCTACTGGAGCAAGGCGTTGCATATCGAGCACGCCAGCCGGGTCCTGACGCGCTTGCGCAAGGACTACCGGGACACCGAGGGCAATAACTACGCCTGGTATGAACAGGCAGACGAACCCACCCGCCAGGCCCTGCAGCGTGCCATCACCCAGCGTGATGCCAGCAGCAGAGCCTTGCATGCGGCGCTCGGCAACTTGCAGGGCGTGACCGAGTTCTGCGCCCCGCTGCTGCAGCAACAGCTCAATATCGACACCCCGGTCACTCAGGCGCAGTACGTTTATCAAGCGACCGCCGTCAAGCAATCAGTCGGGCTGCCTGTTGGCCCAGCAGTGCCACATGAAGTTGGCGAAATCGTGCCCAAGGGCGACCCGCAGTACCGCAGCCTGCTCGAAGCGGCCCTGCACAATTTCGAAGGCCCTGCCGACACCACCCGCTTCAGCCGGCTACAGCGCAGCCGCCAGCACATCACGCCAATCGAGGGGGTGACGCGGGTGGGCTTCATCGACCAGTGCCGGGCGCTGAACCTTGGCAAGCGCTACCAACAGCACCTTGATCAGATTTACAACGGCGATAACAAAAGCGAACTGCTATCGCTGGCCATCGACGCACGGCGAGACGAGTTCCGCGTGCAAACCCGTATCGCCGCCTGCAAAGGCCACCTCGGCCCGGCCGGCGCGTTCGCGCTGCATGGCCTCTGTGCCGAAAACGCCGCCCCCACCTACGAAGGCCGCCCGCTGCGATGCTGGCAGTTGCAGCTGTTTGGCATCCCGATCCACGAACTGCTGTTCATCGCACCCGCGCAAAACCGCAAGCATGACCCGGTATTTCTCTACAACCCGGCGGATGGCGACGCGCTCAGGGAGTTTGCCTCGCTTGGCGACGCACGCAAGTACCTGCGCCAGCAACTGCTGCAGGACGACTACCGCAAGCGCTTCATCGCCCTGGCCCTGCAATCACAACAGGCAGCGTTGAGCGAGCGGCTCAAGCGCGCCCTTTACAGCAACGCCAACAAGGACGATGGGACGCAGCTGAAACCTCGCAACTCGATACACCTGGAGTCCATCGACAAAACCCTGCCAAATGTTCCCTGGGCACCCCTGGAATCCAGCCATCTGGCACGCCTGCGGGCCGATGCGCGCCGGGTTGCGGTCCCCACCGAAGATGTTGACGCCAGGGTACGCTTGCAGAACATCGAATACTGGCTGGACCTGGGCATGACCGTGCTGAATGTGGCAGCGATGGTCGTGCCATGCCTGAACCCGATCATGCTGACCATCGGCGCCGCGCAAATCATGGGCAGCGTGTTCGAGGGCATCTCGGCCTGGGAGGAAGGCGACAATGAAGCGGCTGCGGCCCAGCTTGAGTCCGTGTTGCTGAACATTGTCACGGTGGCTGCCGTAGGTGGCGGTGCCGTGGCGCTGAAGGCCTCCGGCTTCGTCGATGCCATGCAGAGCGTCGTCAAGGATGGCAAGGACTACCTGTGGAACGCCACGCTGAAGGACCATGCTAGCCCGGTATCGATTGCCGAAGACCTTGAGCCCGATGCACAGGGCCGTTACACGGTGGACGGGCGCCACTACATACGCATCGATGGCACTGTGTACGCGCTGATTCACGAGCGCGGCCAATGGCAGATCCCCCACCCACAGGACTCACAGGCCTATCGGCCGATCGTGCGGGACAATGGCGCAGGGGCGTGGCGCGCGGCACATGAAGTGCCACTGGAGTGGGATGACCTGCAATTGATGCGGCGCCTGGGCCCGCTCAGCGAAGGCCTGAATGATGCCGAATTGCAGGCGGCACTGCAGTGCTCAGGGGTGCAAGGCGCTGAACTTCGCCACACCCAGGTTGCCGCACAGCATCCCCCCGCCTTGCTGGCCGATGCACTAGACCGGCTGCAAGCACGAAACCAAGGCAGCCTGCCCGAAGAAGCCCAGCCCCTGGCCAGGCAGTTTCCAGGCCTGCCGCACCGTGCCATCGCGCAGATCATGGCCAGGACCTGCGCCAGTGAACGCCTGCACCTGGCCCAAGGCAGGGTGCCCTTGCGCATCGCCGAAGAAGCCCGGGCCCTGCAGGCGCACGCCCGTCTGGGCAGGGCCTTGCTGGGGCTCTATCGTCCTGATCTGGCCACTGCCGACAGTGAAGTGCTGGATGCCGCGCTCCAGGCCGAGCACCCTGGCCTGGATGCACGCCATCGTTATGAAATGGCAGTCGCCGACCGGCCGCATGCAGCCAGGCTGATCGGGCAGCAGCCGATCAGGCCAGGCTACCGTTCGCCGATGCGCCTGGCCGATGGGCGCCTTGGTTACCCACTCAGTGGAAGGCTGCCCTGGGCCAATACGGCAGATCGGCGATTGCGCGCGCTCTTCCCCGGCCTGAGCACAAACGAACGCAATGCCTTGCGCGGCCAGCTGCGCCAGCGCGGTGATTTCGCGGCACAACTCCGGGCGCTGGAAATAGAACGCAACACCCTCGACGACACACTGCGTGACTGGGCGAGTCAGGGCAGTGAGCACCAGCGCAACACACGTAACGTGGCGCGTGACCTGTTCAATGCTGCCTGGCGCCGCGACCACCCTGACAGCCTCGCGCTGGAAGGCCTGGACATCGACACACTGCCGTCATTGCCGGCGCGCTTCGATCACATCACCACCCTGAACATACGCGCCATCGGTATCCGCCAGATGCCCGCAGACTTTTTCCAGAGCTTTCCCTCCCTGCATACCCTGCGCCTGGCCCAATGCCCGGAACTCGCCTTCGAAGGGCTGTTCCAGGCACTGGGCTCCACCCCGCAACTGGAAATACTGGAACTGGGCAACAACCAGCTCGGCAACCTGACCGACAATATGCGCCAGCGCCTGGCCGGGCTGACGCGCCTGCGTCGGCTAAGCCTGCGCCGGAACAATCTGCAGCTTGTCGAAGCCGACCTGCAGACCCTTGCACCGTTACCCCTTGAATACCTTGATCTGGAGTACAACCACATTGCGCTGAGTGACGCGTTGGCAGCGCAATTCACCGGTCTGCAACACCTGCGCGACCTGCGCCTGACCAACAACCCGCTGGGGCGGGCACCCGACCTGACCGGCCTGACCCGCCTGGCGAACCTGCAAATGAGCAACTGCAGCCTGCGTGAATGGCCGCGCGGCCTCACCTCATTGATGACGCAGGCCGACCTGCAATTGCGCCACCTCAGCTTGAGCTACAACCCGATCGACCAGGTGCCGGACCTCGACCAGGTGCTGGCCAGCCCCTTTGCCGACGCCCTGCGTACGACAAGCCGCTACGGCTTCTGGGACTTCAACGAAAACACCTTGGGTACCGACAGCAATCGCCGGCTGCGTACGGCGGGCGTCGAGGTACATAGCGACGATGAGCTGTCGGATGTCAGCGTGGACTTCTGGCTCGTGGATGCCAGCCCGGAACAGGCGCAGCTCTGGGACGGGCTGTTCGAAGGTGATGCAAACCGGCATTTGCGCGATGTCGTTGAACGCGTGGCGCGCTCGCGGCAGGCCGAGCGCGACCAGCGCGGTCTGACCCGCCAGGTCTGGCGGCTGCTTGAACAGGCCGGGCGGGATGAGGATTTGCGCACCCATCTGGACACTGTCGCACAAGACTACCCGCCCACCTGTGGCGATGCCGGTACCGATGCGTTCAGTGCCCTCGAGCTCGAAGCACAAGTGTTCAGGCAACTGGCCGAGGAGGCCGAGCGCCCCGCCTACCTGTTCAACTTCTTCAGAACCCTCTATCGCCGCGACATGGTCAACGCGCTGGCCGAACGGATCCAGCTCGCGCGCATGGCGCGTCAGGCGCGCTTGCTGGAGCTGGAGCGGCTGCCCGCCCAGGCACAGCCCGCAAGGCTTGATGTGCCTGCGCTGGACCGCCTCGATGATCTGAGTGACAACGCCCTGCTCACTGGCGGTGTGGACCTGATCGAAATACGCCTGGCCTTGCGACAAGCGCTGGCAGAGCCGCTGGAGTTTCCGGAAACCAGCCAGGGTATGCTGTATCGCCACGAAGCGATGATTTCGGCACGTGTGGCCAGCAATGTCGAACGCGCCGTCCTGCGGCTCGACGACACGGCTGCAGAACGCAGGGCCTGGGTTGCGCGACAGCCCAGCTGGCAACGCTACCTTGCCCAGCGCTTCGCCAGCCGCTTCGCAGCGCTGGACGAGCGTTGGTACCAGGGCATGCAGTACCTGGATTATTGCCTGGATGCTGAAAGCGAAGCGGTCACTTCATTGAATCGCACGGTGCTGCAAACCCTTACCGAGGTACTGCCCGCACCACCGCTGGATGCAAGCGGCCAATTGCACAGAATGGACCTGGGCAGCCAGGCTTACGACCAGGCCAGCCGGCGCCTGAACGCCGGGCGTGACCAGCAGCGCGAAGCGTTGTTCGAAACGCTCACGCGCGCGCAAGACCCCAACAACTGAGGCGCTCACTGGAACCGGTTCACCTTGGTGCCACTCAGTCAAACCATGTGGGGCCGCTTTGCGGCCCTTCGCGGGCACGCCCGCTCCCACAGGGTTGATGCATACACAGAACCTGTGGGAGCGGGCGTGCCCGCGAAGGGCTGCAAAGCAGCCCCAGAGTTGCTTTGACTTTGGCCTACTGCCCACGCAGGTCTTCGAAGAAGGCCTGCCTGCCATCCACCTGGCTCGACGCCCTTGGGGCGGCGGCGGCATCACCATTGGCGGCCTCGACATGCCAGTAGCAGTGCTGCACTGCGCGGGTTACCGCCACGTAGGCCAGGCGCTGCACTTCTTCCTTCTGCGCCGTATCGAACGCTTGGGCATCACCGGCCTTGCCCAGGCCGGCCTGGCGATACACCTGGTTCTTGTAGGGCGAGCTGGTCAGGTACTGGCAGTCGCCCAGCATGAACACCGCATCGGCCTGCAAGCCCTTGGCACTGTGGTAGGTCAGCTGACGCAGTCGGCGCTGCTCGGCCGGCAATGCCGCCTCGGCGTGCAGCACGCTTTGCAGGTGTTCGTTCATCAAGGCCCTGTCGCTGCCCTTGCGGTACAGCATCATGACCGTCTCGCCCCGTTGGTAGTGCTCGATCAGCGTTTCGCCCAGGGCGGCCTCGTCACGGTCGAACACCTTGACCGCAGAGCCCGGCAATTCGGCTGCCGGGCCACTGGCGCGGGCTTTCTTGCCGGCAATCGCCGGGGTGCCCTTGACCAGGTGCTCGGCCGCGTCGATCACCTGCTGCTGGCAGCGGTAGTTGTCTACCAGCATCACCCGCGTGTTGGCCGGCGACGGGAACGCTTTGGTGAATTCCATGAAGTACTTGGGCGAACTGCCACGCCAGCCATAGATCGACTGCCAGTCGTCACCCACGCACAGTAGCGACGAATGCTGGGCATGGCGCCCGGTGTGCATGGCCGGGCCACGCCGGCGAATTTCAGCAAGGCTGGCGCGCAGCCAGCTGACGATCTGCGGCGACACGTCCTGGAACTCGTCGATCATCAGGTGCGCCAGCGGCCGCAACAACGGGTCGGGCAGCAGTTGCAGGTTTTCCGGGTTGTTCTCGCTGAACAGGGCGAACATGCGGTTGTAGCTCATCACTGGCGGCGACTGGTCCAGCAGGTGCGCCTCCAGGGCTTTCCAGTACACGGCCAGGGCCTCGAAGAACAAGGCATCGCTGTCGCCGGACGGGAAGCTCATCGCCGCCACCGCGTTGTTCACGTCCAGGCCAAGGTTCTCGATGAAGTTGGCCGCGCCGACAAAGGCGTCCAGCAAAGGCGCCGGGGCCAGTTCGCCCTTGACCTTGTACTCGAACCCCGGGCCGGCCACGGCATCGCCAGCCAACGAGGCCGCCAGGCGCCGGGCCATGGCGTAGTTGTCGAGCCAGATCAGCGGCCGATCACAGAAGGCCTGCAACAGGGTGCGTTTTACCGCCCACTCGGCGCGCACCGCCAACTTGGCGCCGGGGCGCTGGTACTGCGCGCTTTCCGCCGGGTCGAAGCCCAGCACCACCAACGGCCCCTGGCCAGCCAGGCGGCCATGCACATGGAAGCGGCTGCCTCGGATGTCGACGGTTTCGCGGCAAGGCTCGATGCCCTTGATCGGCCAGGCGCCGGCGGCGAACCACAGGTCCTCGATCACGTCGCACAGTTCTTCGTCGCGCTGGGCCGCCAACTGGGTCACCTGGGCACGCTTCTGTACGTCGGGGTTGCTCGGGTCCAGTGGTTTGAGTTGCAAGGCTTCGCTGCGCAACAGGCCGACCAGCTCGGCAAAACGCGGGCTCTCGCCCAGCACGCTGCTGTAGCACTGGTTCAGTTGCTGGCGCTGGGCATCGTTCAGGCGCAGGTCGAAGGGGTTGCTGTCGGCCTCGGCCTCACGCCCGGCAGGCATCTCGTTGCCCAGCGTCTCGAAGGCGCGCACCTGGCTGAAGCCCGGCAGGCTGCGTACCAGCGGCAGGATGCGCGAATGAAAAGTACGCACCAGCTCGCGGGCCTGCACCGGCTGCAGGTTGATCTGCCACAGGGCAAACACCTGCAGCAGGCGCTTTATGAAGTCCTTGCGGGACTCGCGGGTGAACGTGACCACGGTCATCGCGTCCAGCTCGTAACCCAGGTAATGGCGCAGCAGCAGGATACGCAACACCAGCGACGTAGACTTGCCTGCCCCGGCGCCGGCCACCACACAGGTGGACGGGGTGTCACTGAAGATCAGCTTCCATTGCGCGGCGCTGGGCTGGGCCTCGGCCGGCAGGCGCTGGGCGACATCGGCCTTGAAGCGCTTTTTCAGCTCGGCCGTCAACGGCAGGCGCCAGTCGTCGAACAGGTTGTCGTCCTGGCCGGGCACGGCAGCGGTGTCAGGGCGGGTATCACGGATCACCAGCACCTGGCGCCCGGCTTCATAACCCTCCACCCGCCCTTGGTCGAACCCTTCACGCACGCCATCGGCGTGGCCACTGCGCTGGCCGGTGGCGTGGCCGAGAAACCAGGAGTCGCGGTGCTGGGCTTGCAGGCCGGTCAGGCCACGCCCCAGCAGGCGGGCTACCAGGCGGCGGAACCAGGGCAATTGGGCAGGAGGGGTTAGGTCGGCGGGGGCCTGGGGTTGCTCGTGGGCCACGGTCACTCCGTTGAAAAACAAAAACAGCCGGCATGTTCGCCGCATCGACGGAAAATCGCCAGCGAATGCTTGCAGATCAGTGGATTAGGCGATGAAGCGAGTCAAGCAGGGCAGAAAACAATATCTACTAATACGATTGTTTTAAGCCGATATTTACGCTTATTTTCGATATTTCTTTAGCGCATCATGGCGTCATTCCACTGATTCAAGGAGCACGATCATGCTGCAATTGCGACCCTTTGAAGGCCTGGGCCACGCCAACCACGGCTGGCTCGATGCCCACCACCATTTCTCGTTCGCCGAGTACTACGACCCGGCGCGCATGCACTGGGGCAACCTGCGGGTGTGGAACGACGACCTTATCGCGGCCGGCAGCGGCTTCCCGCCGCACCCGCACCGCGACATGGAAATCATCACCTATGTGCGTGAAGGCGCGATCAGTCACCAGGACAGCCTGGGCAACAAGGGCCGTACCGAAGCCGGTGACGTGCAGGTGATGAGTGCCGGCACCGGCATCGTACACAGCGAGTACAACCTTGAAGATGTCGATACACGTATTTTCCAGATCTGGATCGTACCGGAGCGCACGGGTGAAGCACCGCAGTGGGGCAGCCGGCCGTTTCCAAAAGGCGAACGTGGCGAAGGCTTCGTGACCCTGGCCAGCGGCCGCGAGGGCGATGAAGACAGCCTGCAGATTCGCACCGACGCCCGCCTGGTGGCTGCCACCTTGCGAGCAGGTGAAACCGCCGAGTACCGCTTCGATACCGCACGCCGGGGTTACCTGGTGCCGGCCAAGGGGCTGGTGGACGTCAACGGGCTGCGGGCCAAGGCACGCGACGGTGTGGCGATCGAGCAGGAAGACGTGCTGCGGGTGACCGCCATCGAGGACAGCGAGATCGTGCTGGTGGATGTGGCCTGAGGCCTGTCCTGTAAGGTCGCATCCCGATGCTCTCCTGTGGGAGCGGCCTTGCGTCGCGATTGGGCCGCACAGCGGCCCCGGCGATTTCCGCTGTGAGGCTGGAATCCTGGGGCCGCTGCGCAGCCCTATCGCGACGCAAGGCCGCTCCCACAAGGGAACCGCGTAAACCTGTAGGCATCGCCCTGGGCACGGCTGTGCACTTGGGCTTCCTTCGACCACGTCCGTTATTTGGGGCTGCTGTGTGCCCCCGGCTATCGCGGGCATTGGCGACAACGGCCACCCTGCACTAGCGTTGTGCTACCTGCCAGCCCAACGTTCATGCGGAGCCTTCACCCATCATGCCGGACCTGCGCCCGAACCCGACGCTGCGCCTGGAATACCGTGCCGAGCAGCCGATTCACCACGCCTTCCTCGAGCAAGCCGGCCGCTGCCCGGATGCCACCGCCATCCTTGCCCAGCACACCACCTGCAGCTACGCCCAACTGGCGCAGGTCAGCCAGGGTATCGCTCAATATCTGGTGGAAAACGCTGCCGGTGGCACCGATCGTGTGGTCATCGTGGCCAGCCGTTGCGCCGCCCTGGTGTATGCCATGCTCGGCTGCCTGCGCGCCGGCCTGGCCTTCACCGTAGCCGACGCGGCTTACCCTCCCGCACGTATCGGGCAGATCATCCGCGCACTGAAGCCGGCCGTGATCCTGCGCTGTGGCGAGGCCACTGTCGATGCCGACGGCCCCCTTGTCGTTGCAGTGCCAGAAGCCCCCACCGAGGCACTGCAAGCCTTCCGCAGCCAACCTGTCGCGCTGCCCAGCGTCAGCCCCGAGCAACCCGCCTACATCACCTTCACCTCGGGCAGCACCGGTGAACCCAAGGGTATCGTCACCCACCACGCGCCACTGGTGCACTTCATCGACTGGCATGTGCGCCAGCATGGCTTCACCCCGGCCGACACCTTCTCCCTGCTTTCCGGCCTGGGCCACGACCCGGTGTACCGCGACGTGTTCACGCCCCTGTCGATTGGCGCGACCATTGCCTGCCCTGCCCAGGCGACCCTGACCGACCCGTCACGGCTGGCAGGCTGGATTCACCAGCAAGGCGTGAGCGTTATTCACCTCACCCCACCGCTGGGCAAGCTGATCGAAACCGGTGCACACATGAATGGCCAGGTACTCGACCGGCTGCGCTATCTGTTCTGGGGCGGCGATGCCCTCAGCCCGGCGCTGTACCAGCAAATCCGCACCATGGCGCCGAATGCCGCCAATGTGAACTTCTACGGCACCACCGAAACACCACAAGCCATGGCCTTCCATACCCTCGACCCGGCTTCGGACACCTCCCGGGTGCCCTTGGGCAAGGGCATCGCCAATGCGCAGTTGCTGGTGGTCAACACGGCCAACCAGCTGGTCAGCACGGGCGAAACCGGTGAAATCCTGATCCGCAGCCCTTACCTGTCGCTGGGTTACTGGAGCGACCCGGCGCTGACCGAGGCCAAGTTCATCGTCAACCCATTCACTGGTGCCGCCGATGACCGCTGTTATCGCACCGGTGACCTGGGCACCTACCTGGCCGATGGCAGCGCCAGTTTTCTGGGGCGCGGTGACAGCCAGGTAAAAATCCGTGGCCACCGCATCGAGCTGGCAGAAATCGAGAACGCCATCACCCGTCACCCGCACATCGGCCAGTGCGTGGTCGTGGCCAACCGCGACAGCGCGTCGATCCGGCTGGTGGCCTATTGCGTGGGTCAAACGCCCACCAGCACCGATGAACTGCGCCAGGCGCTCGCCGGCCAGCTGCCGGACTACATGGTGCCGGCGCTGTTCGTGTTCCTCGACGCCCTGCCGCTCACCCCGAACGGCAAGGTGGACAAACGCGCCCTGCCTGCGCCATTTGACGACAGCGCCAGCCTGCCCTTGTCCCCCCTGGCCGAAAAACTGAGCTCGGCCTGGGCACGCATCCTCCAGGTGCCGCGCCTGGACGCCAGGTTGAGCTTTGTCGAACTGGGCGGCGACTCGCTGTCGTTCGTGCAGGCCTCGCGGGTATTGGAGGAGCTGATCGGCCACCTGCCGCAGCGTTGGGAAACGCTACCGGTGTGCCAGCTGGCCGAGCTGAATGCGCCCCCCAAAAGCGCGTGGCGGGTGATGGAAATGCCGGTGTTCGTGCGGATGCTCGCCATCATCCTGATCGTGGTCGGCCACCTGAGCGAGTTCGATCACTGGCTGATCGTCGGCGAAACGTCGGTGCTGTTCCTGGTCTCCGGCATCAGCCTGGCGCGGTTCCAGCTCAAGGCCATCGAAGACCGTGGCGATGCGCGCACGCTGCTCAGGTCGCTGGCGGCCATCGTGGTGCCGACGCTGTTGTACACCGCGCTGATCCAGCTGGTGTTCGACCAGTTGCACTGGCAATCGCTGCTGCTGGTGTCCAACTGGTTCCCGGCCGGCGAAGTCAGCCTGTTCAATTACTGGTACATCGAAGTGCTGGTACAGATGATCCTGATCATCGGTGTGGTGCTGTCGATCAGGCGCGTGCGCCAAGCCGTCCTCGCCGACCCGTTCCGCTGCCTGATCATTGCGGCCTGTGCGCTGGTGGCGCTGGATGTGCTGCTCAGCCGCTTCGTGTTCGATGCCGGTGCGCTGTTCAACCGGGTACCCCAGCACTTCCTGGCGGTCATGGTGCTGGGCATGGCCGTGCACCATGCCGACACCACGGCACGCAAATGGGTGGCCAGCGCGGTGGCCGTGCTGGTGGTCGGCGAGCTGGACCTGATGGCAATTGCTGGCGTGGGCTGGCAGGCCTTCTCTCGCTACGTCGACATCGCCCTGCCGGCAATGCTGGCCCTTATCTGGTTCCGCTCGGTGCCAGTGCCTGCCCTGGTGGCACGGGCAGGTGCGGTGATCGCATCGTCAACCTTGTTTATCTACCTGACGCATTTCCAGTTCCAGTCGCTGGCGGACCGTGTTTTCAATCACCCACTGTTCGAGGTGGCCCTGGCCCTCGCCGGCGGGGTGCTGGTGGGCTACTGCTGGAATACCTTGGTGCGCCTGGTATTTGCCCGCAGGAACAAGCAGAACCAGGCGCGCGGGGCCGATCCAGCCGAACGCGCCACCTCCGCTTGAACTGACGTACCGGCATAGGCGCAGTGATTGCAAACCCCGAAATACTCTGCCTAAAATGCGAACCATTAACATTTGCAAACATTTTCAGGCGGCATGGATGAGCACCCCGGACGTAGCTTTCACTTCTCAAGTCAGCCAGCTATACCGGGCCCAGAGCAAATGGTTGCATAACTGGCTGCGGCCGCGGGTGAACTGCAGCCACCTGGCAGCAGACCTTGTCCAGGATGTGTTCGTGCGTGTCATGTCGGCCGCCGACGCCGCCGTAAAGCTTGAAGCCGTACGCGAACCCAAAGGCTACCTGGCCACCATCGCTCGCCGCCTGATGATCGATCACCTGCGCCGTGTGCACCTGGAAAGGGCCTGGCTGCAGGTGCTCGCCGAGCAACCAGAAGCATTGGACATCTCACCAGAGCAACGCCTGGCCTTGTTGCAAACCTTGTTCGAACTCGACGCCATGCTGGCTTCGCTCGGGCCCAAGGTGCGTGAGGCATTTCTGCTGTCGCAGATCGATGGCATGCCCTACAAACACATTGCCACCCAGCTGGGTATTTCCGAGGTCAGCGTGCGCCGCTACATTGCCAAGGCGGCCGAGCACTGCATGATCTACAGCCTTGGCCACAGCCAGTGAGCATGAACCTGAATGCCGAGCAACTGGCTTCGTTGCGCCAGGCCGCGCACTGGTTCAGCCAGCTCAACAGCGGTGAGGTGCAGGCCAGTGATCACTCGGCCTGGCAGCTGTGGCTGAATGCAACCCCCGTCAATGCCTGGGCCTGGCAGCAGGCCGAGCGCCTGCAAACGCGCATGGCAGCCAGCGAAAACCCGGCGTCTGCACGCGTGCTGGCGCTGGCAGCGCATGGCCGACACGCCAGCCGTCGGCGGGTGGTCAAGGCCGGCTTGCTGCTGCTGGGCGGTGGCGCGCTGGGCCTCGGCGGGTACCGGGAGGTCAAGCAGTCGCCACTGTTGGCAGACATGCGTACCGGGGTGGGCGAACAACGTTCGCTGATGCTGAACAATGGCACTGCGCTGCTGCTCAATACCGCCTCTGCGGTCGATGTGGATGACGCGCTCGACCCTGCGCGCTTGCGCCTGCGCCAAGGTGAAGTCATGGTCACGGTGCCAGCGCGCCAGCACTGCACAGTCAGCACCCGGAACGGCGCGGTCGAGGCAGGCGAAAGCCGCTTTGCCCTGCGCTTGTTCGAGGACGGCAGCAGCCTGGAGGTATTTGCCCGGCAAGCGCGTGTAACCCTGCGCTCGGGCCAGACCCTGCTGGTAAACAGTGGCGAGCGCTGTCGGTTCAACGACCAGGGCTTCGCCGCACTGGAAACCGTCCCCTTGGCCGCAGATGCCTGGGGCCGGGGGTTGCTGATTGCCAATGACCAGCGCCTCGACGCCTTCATCAGCAACCTTTCACGCTACCGCCCGGGCTGGCTGCGCTGCGCGCCCGCCGTGGCAGGGCTGCGCATCAGCGGCACCTACAGGCTCGACGACACCGACCAGATCCTGCGCGCGCTGACCACGTCACTGCCGGTGCAGGTACAGGCCCGTACCCGTTTCTGGGTAACCATCACGGCAGCGTAAAAAAAATGCTGAGTGCCTGATCACTTTGCCAGGGCTTATCCGACTCATAGGTAACCCGACTTTTTACCTATCAGAGAAACGCGAAGATGACCTGCCGCTTCAACCCCAGGCCTTTCACTGCGCCAGGCCTGCGCACCTGCCTGCTACTGACTGCACTGCTCGCGGGGCCAGGGGCTGCCTGCGCCGCGCAAGCCCATGACTACCACCTGCCGCAGGGCGACCTGGGCGAAACGCTGACCCAGCTCGCGGCCGAGTCTGGCATCGTGCTGTCGTTCGACACCCACTGGACGCGCGGCAAACGTTCGCCTGCGCTAGACGGGCGCTACGACGTCGACCAAGCCTTGCAGATTCTGCTCAGTGGCACAGGGTTGCAGGCCATGCGGGAAAGTGACGGGCGCTATTCGCTGCTGTTGACCACCGGCCAGGCCGATGCGCTGGAGTTGGCCCCCAGCCGCGTCGATGCCCTGGGGTTGGGTAACGTCACCGAGGGGACCGGTGCATACACCACCGGCGGTTCTACCACGGCCACCAAGCTGCCGCTGACCCTGCGTGAAACACCGCAGTCGGTCAGCATCATCACCCGCCAGGTGATCGACGACCACGGCTCGCAAGACATCGGCGACGTGCTGCGCAACACGCCCGGGGTTTCGGTCCAGGCGTACGACAGCGAACGCATGGAGTACTCCGCACGCGGGTTTGCCATCACCAACTACCAGTACGATGGCATCAACACCATCTACGACGGCGTCTACGATGAGGGCGTGACCCACGTCGACATGGCCGCCTACGACCGCATCGAAGTCATCAAGGGTGCGACCGGCCTGATGACCGGCTCTGGCGACCCCTCGGCTACGGTCAACCTGGTGCGCAAGAAGCCCACGCACGACTTCAAGGCATCGATCACCGCCAGCGCCGGGTCCTGGGACAACTACCGCACCGAAGGTGATATTTCCGGCTCGCTCAACGACAGCGGTAGCGTGCGTGGCCGCCTGGTGGGGGCCTACCAGGACCGTAAGTCGTACCTGGATCACTACAAGCAGAAAAAGGACGTTTACTACGGCATTGTCGAAGCCGACCTGACGCCCGACACCCTGCTCACCTTCGGCATCGACAACCAGGCCACCACCCCGCGCGGGTCGTCCTGGACCGGTAACCCGACTTACTTTTCCGACGGCAGCCGCACCGATTTTTCGCGCTCGCACAACCCGGCGGCAGACTGGAGCCGCCGCGACTTCGAGTCCACCACCTACTTCACCTCCCTGGAGCAGGCCCTGGCCAACAACTGGAAGGTCAAGCTCAGCCTCAACCACATGATCAGCGACCATGACACGCGCCTGGCGTCTGCCAGCGGCGGCAACCCGAACCCGGCAACCGGCGAGGGCATGTTCCTGTACTGGGGGCGTTGGGAAGGCCACCGCGTGCAAAACACCGCCGACGTGAATGTATCCGGCCCGTTCACCCTGTTCGGCCGCGAGAACGACCTGGTGGCAGGCTTCATGACCTCGCATTCGAAGCAGACCGGCGATACCTACGACGGCAGCGCATTCGCCATGGTGCCCGGCTCCGTCTTCGACTGGAACGGCAAACTGCCGGAGCAGGACTTCCCGAAAAACGGCGAGTACACCACCACGCAAAGCCAGAACGGCGCCTACGTGGCCACCCGCCTGAGGCCGACCGACAAGCTTTCGCTCATCCTCGGCACCCGGGTCAGCACCTTCAAGTACAACGATGATCAGGACTACTACCCAACGTCTTCGTTGAGCGACACCCACGCCAGCTACAAGGAACACGGTGTGGTCACCCCTTATGCGGGCGTGGTCTATGACCTGGACGACACCTACTCGGTCTATGCCAGCTACACGTCGATCTATCAGCCGCAGGTTTACAAGGACATCAACGGCGCCACCCTCGCGCCGGTCGAAGGCGACGGCTATGAAGCCGGGCTGAAGGCTGCGTGGTTCGATGGCAAGCTGAACGGCACCCTGGCGTTCTTCCGTATCGAGCAAGACAACGTCGCCTCCAGCATCGGCACCAACCCGGTGAACAACGAAGGCATCTACAAGGCCATCGACGGCGCCACCACCAAGGGCGTCGAACTGGAGCTGGCCGGCGAACTGGCACCCGGCTGGAACGTCACCGCCGGCTACACCTACGCCCGTACCCGCGACGCCGACGACGCGCGCATTTTCGGCTTCCCTCTGGCAACCACCAAGCCTGAGCACGTGGTACGGCTGTTCAATACCTACCGCCTGCCTGGCGCATTCGACCCGGTGACCGTGGGCGGTGGCCTGCGCTGGCAAAGCGGCTTCTACGGCAACATCTACAGCCCGATCGCCAATGACTACACGCGCATCAAGCAAGGCGGCTACACCCTGGTGGACCTGATGGCCCGCTATCAGTACAGCGAGCACTTGAGCTTCACGGTCAATGCCAACAACGTGTTCGACAAGGTCTACCTGACCGGGCTTGGCAACTTCGATACCACGTACTACGGCGAGCCCCGCAACATGATGGTCACGACCCGCTGGGACTTCTAACAGGGCAGCAAGGCAGCGTTGGTGCGCAAATTGGGGCCGCTTTGCGCCCCTTCGCGGGCTTGCCCGCTCCCACAGGTTGCGCGCTCGGTGCAGAATCGCGCTATCTCTGTGGGAGCGGGCAAGCCCGCGAAGGGGCGCAGCGCGGCCCCAATTTGCTTAACTGACAGGTATGAGGGCTAGCCCGCCTGCACGATGATCTGGCTCTGCAGGTCGCGGATCATTGCCTCCAGCGCGGGCTTCATGGCCGCGAAATCTTCAGGTGTGCACACCACATCCGGTCGGCTGAACTTGAAACGCCGCTCCACCACCACCGCATTGCCATCCTGGGTGTAGCGTGCGCTGTAGTCGACATTGCCGTCATGCAGCTTCACAGGTTTCGGGATTGCCAGCACGTTGACCTGGGCCGGGAACTCGAAGCGCGAGGTTTCCACCGTGTCGTTGCCAATGCACACGAAGCTTTGGCTGCGTTCCTTCTCCAGGGTGAAGCTGTACACGTTTTGCGAGATACCGCCTGCCAGGCTGGTAAGGGTCACGACACCCACCGGCCCTGGCAGGTTGACCAGGTTTTCCGTGTGCCCATCCACATTGCTGACAAAGTCGCCGTTGGCGGTGGCCGGCTCGATCTTGAACGAACCACTGCCACGTTGCCCGTAGGCGGCCAGCACTCTTTCGACCAGCATCTCGCGGTCGGCCGGTTGCATCAGTTTCAAGCCGAAGCGGCTCATTTCGCTGGCCCAGCCCTTCACCGTCGAAACGTTGGTGAAGTCGGCGCCGCCATCGGCCTTGACCTTGAACAGCAAGTCACTGGAAACCTGGTTCAGCTGCATGGCCGGGGTCTGCCCAAACTCGCCGGTCGCAGTCAGCAGCACCCGCTTGTTCAGCACGGTCAATGGCAGGTAGCCGGCAGCAATCGATGGGTCAGTGGAGTCCAGGTACAAGTTCAGGCTCGGCACATAGGTGATCACATGGTTCAGCACACCCAAGGTCGGCACTTTGGGGAATACATAGGCAGTGCCCTGGTTCACCAGGGCCGGGGTGCTCTTGATGCCTGCCGCGCTCAGCAGCGCTTCCAGCAGCGCAACATGGTCCTTGCAGTCCCCGTAGCGGTTGTCCAGTACGGTTTGCGCGGCATGCGGCACCACCCCGCCAGCGCCGACGTACACCGCCACGTAGCGGATGTTCTCGCGTACCCAGTCACTGAGGGTCAGGGCTTTTTCCCGCGCGGTGGGCAAACCGGCCGTCAGGCGCTTCGCCAGTTCACTGATCTGCGGGGTGACCTCGACCGTGGCCCTGGCCTGGTAGGCCTGGGCGAAGTCCTTGAAGCCGGAGAAGGTCGAAACCGCCAGGTAGTGGCCGTAATCCAGGTACGACACTGCCCCCGTCTCGACCCGCGCCCGCGCCCCTGGTACGTAGTCCCAGCGATACACCGTGCGCCCTTCCCCGCTGGCGGGTGACGACGCCTTGAAGCCGCGGGCATCGGCCTGCAGCGGCATGCCCTGGGGCAGGTCATAGGTCAGCGAAAACTGCCCGACCGGGTAGAACTGCGGCACGGTGATGTCTTCGAACTGCCCGGGGAAAAGCGCTGTAGCGCGGTTACGTTGATAACGCAGCACCAGCCGGTCCCCCACCGCAACCTCGGGGAAGATGACCACCTTGTTGACCGAGTCCTGGAACATCGGCGCCTGCGCTGAAGCTTGCTCCTGCTGCTCCTTGATGTGCGCGGCATCTACCGGCACTTTGCGGCCGTCGGGCTTTTGCGTGTAGGCCTCCACCACCTCAAGCGTCTCCAGCGAACGGTTGTAGCTTACCGGGTGCTGGGCATTGGTCTTGATGGCGCGTTCTTCGTTGATCAGCATGACGCTGTCGACATCCAGACGGAAGCTGCCGTCCTTCTGCACCACGAACGTCTGCGCGACCTTTTCCAGGGTGACGGAACGGTCGGTACCGTCGGTAAAGGCGTGGGCAAGGCCAGCCCAGAGCATTGTGACAGGCAGCAGAACAGCTACCAGGTATGGCTTTTCAAACATGGAGATCCTTCTCGATCAGCGGTTTACAATCGCCAATGATACGCATTGGCGCCGCATGATGGCAAAGTGACAATATTGTTTAGCGTTGCGCCGCCAGTTCGGCCAGCACTTCAGTCGAGGTCGTGACCTGGCGGAAATGATGCTGCCACAGCTCGATCCCCAGCTTGGCCGAGCGGTCCAGCGAAGACCCTACCGTCATGTCCGTCACCAGGGTGGGATTCAGCCCGGCATCGAACAGGGCAAACCCGGCGGCCAGCACACAGGTTTCGGTCTGCAGCCCACACACCAGCACCCGCTCCACACCCAGCTGCCTGATGTACTCGATGGCTTCGGCGCTCTGCCCGTAGCCATGCTTGATGAACACCTGGTCGGCTTCGATCAGGCTTTCGTCCTCGGCCGCCGGGTGCCAGCCGAGCTGCCGTTCGAACGGCGTGACCTGTTCGTCGTGCAGCTCGACCGAGGCAATGGTGGGAATGTTCGCTGACAACCGCCGCAAGCCATCGACCAGCCACTCGGGCGGGCTGAAGGTGGACTGGACATCGACGATGAGCAAAACCTGGCGCATAGCGTTCTCCGGCCATTGGCAAAATGGCGCGGAGTATAACGCGTGGCGCGGGGGCTTGATCACCAGTCGTAGGTCATCTCTACCGACGCTACCCGCTCCTGCCCGTAGTAGCAGCCAAACGCATAGTTGCAGTCCGATACGTACTCGCGATCAAAGACGTTCTGCACATTCACGCTGGCCTGCAGGCCGCGCAGGCTCGGGTCGAGCTTGGCCAGGTCGTAGCTGACGGTAGCGTCGTACACCGCATAGGCCGGCACATCGAAGGTGTTGGCCGAGTTACCCGGCTTGCGCCCGGTATAACGGGCACCGGCGCCAAAGGTCAGGCCATTGAGCATGGCCTGGGTGAAGTGGTAATCCACCCACAGTGTGGCCGACAAAGGGGCCTGCGACTCGTTGCGGTTGCCCTGGTCGCCATAGGTGCTTTTCGTATAGAACGAGTCGATGTAGGTGGCAGCGGCCAGTACATCGACATTCTCGATGCTGGACTTGAGCTCCAGCTCCACCCCACGCGAGCGCACCTCGCCATTTTGCGACTGGTACTGCGGGTACTCGGTATCACCGGTCAGCACGTTCTTCTGCTTCACCTGGAACACCGAGGCGGTGAACAAGGTACCGTCGACGGGCTGGTACTTCAGCCCCACTTCGTATTGCTCACCTTCGGTTGGCTCGAACGCCTTGCCGCCACGCTCGGGCGCTGCCGTGCCCAAGGTTGGCAAGAACGACTGGGAATAGCTGACATACGGCGCCAGGCCGAACTCGGTGACATAGGTAAGGCCGATGCGCCCGGTGAACTTGTTGTCGCGCTGAGAGGCAATGCTGTGCGCCAGCAAGTCCTTGTTGTCGATTTCAGCCCAGTCCTGGCGCCCGCCTACGGTCAGGATCCAGTTGTCCAGCTTGATCTGGTCCTGCACGTACACCCCGGTCTGGCGCACCGTGTTGTCCCAACGGGTATCCAGCACCGGCGTCACGTTGCTGGTGGGGTAGTTGTTCTTGCCGTAGAGGTCGACCGGCAACACGTTGTAGGCGTTGTAGCCGTCGTACTTGCGCGAGAAATGACGGTAGTCCGCACCCGCCAGCAGGGTGTGGCGCAGTGCGCCAGTGTTGAAGGTGTACTCCAGGTTGTTATCGACGGTGTAGGCGATGTTGTGCTGGCGCCAGTCAAGCTTGACCCGGTTGGCACGGGTGTAGTCGACCACATCGCCATCCGTCACGAAGCTGCGCAGGTAGAAGCCCTTGTATTGGTCGCGCACATCGGTGTATCGCGCCGTTGAGCGCCAGGCCAGGTCATCGTTGAAACGGTGACTGAAGTCGTAGCCCAGAACGTACTGGTCGCGCTTGTAATCGTTGTAGCGGGAATCACCCGAGAAGAAGTCGCGGTCGATTTTCTGGCCGGTCGGGCCACGCTTGAGCGAGCCCACCATCGGCAACGATTGATAATCGGCTAGTCCGTCATCGCGCTGCACTTGCGCCAGCAACGTCAGCGAGGTGTCTTCGTTCGGCGCCCAGGTCAGGCTAGGCGCCAGCAACAAGCGCTCGCTGTGGGTGTGTGCGACCATTTCATTGCCTTTGTCGGCAACGCCGACCAGGCGATAGGTAAAGACCTTCTGCTCATCCAGCGGGCCGCTGGTATCGAAGGCACCGTTGACCCGGTTGTAGCTGCCGGCGCCCAGCTTGACCTGGCTTCGCTGCTCGCGGGTCGGGCGCTTGGAGACCATGTTGATCAGCCCGCCTGGCTGGTTTTGCCCGTACAGCACCGAAGAGGGGCCTTTGAGCACTTCGATACGTTCCAGCGTGTAGGGGTCGATCTGCGGCGCGCCCCCCAGGCTACCGGCGTATGGAATGTACGCACCGTCCAGGTACAACGGGGTCGGGGCAAAGCCGCGGCTGGTGATTTCGTCGGCAATGCTGTTGCGATCGGTAAAGCCGCCAGTGGCCAGGCCCGGGGTGTAGCGCAGCGCCTGGGTCAGGTTGCGCGCCCCTTGGGCTTGCACCTGGTCGGCGGTAACCACGTTGATGGCCTGGGGGATCTCCAGGATGGGCGTGTCAGTCTTGGTCCCGGTGGCACTGCGGCTGGCAACGTAGCCATTCACCGGCCCATAGGCGGACTCCACGGCCGCGCCGGTCACGCTGGTGGTATCAAGCTGCAGGGCCGAATCGTCACCGACCATTGGCAGCAGCGAGTAGCTGCCGTTGGCCTGCTTCAACACCTGCAACCGGTTACCCGCCAGCAACTGGCGCAGGCCGGCATCGGGGCTGTAGCGACCATGCAGGCCGGGCGACTTCAGCGCCTGCACCGATGACGGCTCGAAGGACACCGTTACCCCCGCTGCCGAAGCAAATTGCGTGAGCGCTGTGGCCAGCGGGCCGGCGGCAATGTCGAACGAAGCTTCAGCCTGGCTTTGCGCAATCGCAGGGCTGGCGACCATCACCGTTGCCAATGGCGAGGCCAGCGCCACACTGAACAATGCGCGATTCACTGCACGCGCCAGTCTGGTTTTGGTCGAGTTGATCGATAGGGTACGGTTGCAATCGTTGACAGCGAGCATGCGGTTTCCTTTCGCCCTGCGGCAGTTTTTTCATTGCGCTTGGTGCGCGTCTACCTACAAGTCGAACGAGAACGAAAATCGATAACCCCTCTGGCAAAAAAAATCTACGGGCTTCTAAGGCCAGTCAGCTAAGCAGCTTTGGCTGCAATGGACTTTCGGGGGATTGATGTGTGGCCTGCATGCGTATGCCTTGAGTTGTGGGGGCTGCTGACATCGAGCGCCGCCCGCGCGGCGCTTCGCGGGGCAAGCCCGCTCCCACATTTGTTGCAACGTGCCGAACCTGAAAGGGCATAGTTGTCAGCCTTGGTGGGCTGGCTGGATCTCTGTGCTGGCATTTCTGCCGCCCCACATGCCTCAAGCCTTGCACCAAGGCTGACATCGCCTCTTTCACAGGCATGGCCACGTTGCAACAAATGTGGGAGCGGGCTTGCCCCGCGAAGCGCCGCGCGGGCGGCGCACGATCTCACAGGCGAAAAACAACCGAAGCCGAACACCAGCAGGCTATAAATCTTAACTGACTGGCATTAGGCTTCAGGCAGCTTCGACGCGCGTCCAGTAGCGGCTGAAGTGACGAATGCGCACAGGCAGTGTGGTGGTCAGGTTTTCAAGGGCAATATCGATATCGCCCAGGTGAAACGCCCCGGACAGTCGCAACCCGCTCACAGCCTCATCACAGCCCAGGTAACCGGGCCGATACCGCTGCAGTTCGCTCACGACATCCGCCAGGCGCCAGTCATCCACGATCAGCATCTCGCGGGCCCATGCGTCCGCCATCGCCGCCACAGGCGTCACGTTGCCCGTTTTTCCGTTGCTGAATTCCAGCTGTTGACCGGCGTCTACCCGCACAGCCGCCATGGCATGTGCACTGCGCACTTCCACGGCATGCTGCAACACGCAGACCCGCGCAAAGTCGTTGTCGCAGCGCACGATGAAGCGCGTGCCCAGTGCGCGGACGCTACCCAGTGCGGTATGCACGATGAACGGGCGGGACAATCCATCCGCTGCGGTCTGCACCAGGATCTCGCCTTTCAACAATTCGAGTGAGCGCCACTCGCCGTCGTAGCGAATATCAACCGCGGTATCGGTGTTCAGTTGCAATTGGCTGCCATCGTCCAGCCGCAACGAGCGCTGCTCGCCAACGCCTGTGCGCACGTCGGCCATCAACCGTGCAACGCCGCCATCACGCAACATCACACCCCCTGTCGCGCCCGCGACCAACAACACCGACAGCACCTTGAGCACTTCGCGTCGCTTGGCCCTGGCGCTGCTTAACGTCGGCCGTGCAATGCCGGGCGCGACCTGCGCCAGCTTGCCCTGCAAGCGTGCCAGGCGCTCCCAGGCCTGCACGTGCCGCGGGTCACTCAGCAACCAGCGCTGATGCGCCGCTCGCGTGCTGTCATCCGCCTCGCAGCGCAGCTCGACATACCAGCGTGCGGCAGCCTCCAGGGTGTTGCGGTCCAACGGTTCAGCCTCCGCCATCGCTCACGCCTCGGCCAGCATCAGGCAATGGGTCAGTGCCCGCACTGCATGCTTTTTGACGGTGGTAAGCGAAACATCCAGGCGCCGCGCGATTTCCACATAGCTCAGGCCATCGAGCTGGGCCATCAGGAAGATCTCGCGGGTACGCGTGCCCAGGCCATCGAGTAGCCGATCGATTTCCAGCAGGGTCTCGATGATCAGCAGGCGCGCCTCCGGCGAAACCGCTACAGGCTCGGGCCGTGCCGCGAGGGTTTCCAGGTAGGCCTGCTCCAGGGCACGGCGCCGGAACATGTCGATCATCAGGCTGCGGGCTACACTGCTCAGATAAGCCCGTGGCTGTTGCAACTCCGCGGCCTTGCGCAGGGTCAGCACCCGTATGAACGTGTCCTGGGCCAGATCGGCCGCATGCTCCATGCACCCGAGCTTGCTGCGCAGCCACCCGCACAACCAGGAATGATGGTCCTCGTAAAGCGTGTGCACGGCTTTTTGCAGGGAAGGGTCAGCACAGGACATGGTAGAACCGATGAGAGCGTCTTTAGTAATGACTCTCATTTAACCTGAGTGTGAGCGGTTTTCGCAATTGCTTTGCGCAGATGGCTGGAGCCTAGGCCACGATACTTCTACTCAACCCCAAGCCCCACGCAGCGGCCATCTTCTCCCCAACACGCTCAAACGCCGGATGGCTGTTGCGATAATCCGAAAGCTCCGCCATCGCACGGTTCATGCCGACTTCCACTCTGTTGAGCAACTCCTCGCAGCGCGCTTGCGTCAGGTTGCACGCAGTGCGCCCGAACTGCACCAGCATCTTGCGCTTGGGCCACGCTTTCGAGCCGCCCAGTAAAAGCCCCATGATGTCGTGGCTGCTGTACACCGTCGTGGTCACCAGGTCATACGCGGGTGCCAGCCAGATGTCGGCGTTCTCGGCACAGTTTTTCGTAGAGCAGGCCAAAGTACTTCAAGCCAGCCGATGGGTTGTAAGTGAAGACCGTATCACGCGGATGCTCGTCACTGCGCCCCAGGGTGCCGACAGTGGCGTCGCCCGCGCCGACGTACAAGCGATCACTCGAACTGATCATGGATACCCCCGGCCTTCAGCTCATCGAGTGTTCTACGCCGGCGCTTGGGCGTGGCCGTCAGTTCGTATCCCAAACCCTCCAGGATCGCTGCAACCTTGCGAATGCCGACTTCGGGGATCGAATTGTTCTCGATCCCCGAAATGGTCGCACGACTCATGCCGTGACGCTGCGCGAGCTGGGCTTGGGAAAGCCCGGCATCCTTACGCAGCTTCTTGATCAGTTTGCCCAATTCATCCATACATTTTTGCACCGTATACAATGCATATTGTAAAAAAAACACATTAATGCATCGTATTTGATTCAAATATTCCTGTACAGGCGTTTCTTTACGGCCCTGTAAAGCCAAGGTTATCGGGCGCAATTCCGTACAACCGTAGTGCCTGCCCCATCACCCTGCTGAAGACTGGCGCCGACACCAACCCGCCGTAATAGCCCTGCTTCGACGGGTTGTCGAGCATGACCACCACCGCGAACCTTGGCCTGCTGGCGGGTGCAAAGCCGGCGAATATCGCCCTGTAGGCCTTGCCCTGATAGCCATGGCCTGCAACTGCGGTTTTTCTCGCCGTACCGCTTTTGCCCCCTACATGGTAGCCCGCCACTTTGGCCCGGTAGCTCCCTCTCGGCGCCTCGACCACCTGCACCAGCATGTGTTTCAGCGCATCCGCCACTGGCTGTGCAATGGCCTGGGTAGCCGCAGGCGCTTGCGTCACCTTGAGCAGCGACACCGGTACACGCCTGCCGCCATTGACCAGGGTGGCGTAGGCGCTGGCCAGTTGCACGGCCGTGACCGACACCCCATAACCGTAGGACAGCGTTGCAGTCTCGGTGGCCCGCCATTGCCGCCTGACCGGCAGCAGCCCCGAACGCTCCCCCGGAAAGCCCGAGCCACTCGCCTGCCCCAGCCCTACACGTTGCAAGGTGTCTTGAATGGTCTGGCCACCGATATCGAACGCTACCTGGCTGATCGCGACGTTGCTGGAGCGCACCAGAATGCCGGTCATGTCCAGCCGCTCGCCTGCCGTGCGCGACGCATCGTGAATGATGAAACGGCCGATCTTCAGGCTGCCGGTTTGCACCAGCACGCTATCGGAAGCCTGCCAGCGGCCGCTTTGCAGGGCTGCGGCAACGGCGAAAGGTTTGAGTGTCGACGCGGGCTCGAATACGTCCACCAGCGCGCGGTTGCGCATCGCCGCCGGGCTGACATGCGTGCGGTTGTTCGGGTTGTAGGTCGGGTAGTTGGCCACGGCCAGCAACTCGCCCGACTGCACATCCAGCACCACCACGCTGCCCGCCTCGGCAGCGTTGTCCACGATGCCCTTTTTCAGTTCGCGACTGGCCAGGTACTGCAACCGCAGGTCCAGTGACAACGCCAGGGCCTGGCCCGGCTTGGCCGGCAGGCTCACGCCCAGGTCCTCGATCACATGACCACGCCGGTCCTTCAGCACCTGCTGCTTGCCGCGCTCACCGCGCAGCACGGCATCGTACGCCAGCTCAATGCCTTCGCTGCCGTTGCCGTCGATATCGGTAAAGCCGACCAGTTGCGCAGCAACTGCCCCGGCCGGATAAAACCGCCGCGGCTCCTCCAGGCTGTACACGCCCTTGACGTGCAAGCGCTGCACCGCCTGCAGCAAGTGCTGTGCCTGCTCGGGGGCCAGGCGCCTGCGCAGGTAGATGAAAGCCTTGCCGGTGCTGCGCTGCAACAAAGCTTCGAGCCGGTCGCGTGGCATGCCCACTGCGTCGGCGAGCGCCGGCCAGCTTGGCTTTTCCAGGGCCAGTTCCCGGCCATTGGCCCACAACGTCACCACCGGCGTGCTGACCGCCAGCGGCTGGCCGTTGCGGTCGGTGATCAGCCCGCGCGGGGCTGCAATGTCCAGATAACGCAGGCTGCGCGCATCCCCCTGCTGGCGCAGGAAGCGGTTATCCAGCACCTGCAGGCTGACGATGCGCCAGCACAGGACCGAGGACAACAGCAAGACCAGGAAAATGACCAACCTGAAGCGCCACGGGTAACCCGGCGAAGTTGTTGTAGCGAATGGCATGGCTAGGGTTCACAACCGTTCAGTGCTGCATCCAGTGCGGCGGCGCAATGCCCAGCACCTTCAGTGTGGGCAGGTTGACGCTGCCAGTGAGGGGCAGCTCATGCGCCATTTGCAGCAGGTAGAGTGCTTCCTGTGTGCGGGCGCCGATCAGCCCATCGATTTCATCCTGGTACAAGCGCAGCTCCGACAATGCCAGCTGCAGCTGCGTCACCAGTTGCGTGCCCGGTGCTGCTGCCTGGCTTTCTTCAGGCAACCCATGCGGCACGTGCGGGGCAGCACTCGAAAGGTTGGCGCAGAGCGCCAGCACCACGAGGCAAACGCCTTGCATCAGCACCACACCTTTACTGAAGCGGGTCATAGCCAAACGCATCGCTGTGGCTGTTCCATTCCACCACCACCCGCCGGTTGTATTGCATGGTCTCTGCACCACTGCCCTCGTGCGCGGGGTAGCGCTCGCCGTAGGCACGCGTGTTCAGCTGATCGTACAAAGCCCCATACTTCACCAGGTAATAGGCGATCATGTCGGCGCGAGCCTGGGCCAGTACCACGTTCTGCTCCGGCGAGCCCTCGTCATCCGTATGGCCTTCGATGAACACCTCGGCCTGTGGGTGGGCAAGCAGAAAGCCCGCTACCTGCCCCAACCTGGCGATGTCCTGGTCGGTAACGGCCGCGCTGTCCGTGGCGAAATACACAACCAGGCCACCAGCCGTTTCGCGCTCATCTGACTGCAGGCGCAGCGCGCGTTCATTGAAGGCATCGGCCTCGTCAGCGGTCACCCGCAAACGGTGCTCGCTGGCAGCGTGGTCGGTACTGCAGGCTGCCGTGGCAAGCATGCACATGGCAGGTAGCAGGTAACGCAGGCAACTGCTCATAAGCTCCCCTCGCCGTTGCACAACAGGCACACACCCAGCCACTGATAGAGCTTCAGCAGCAGAAAGTCCCAGGCACGGCTGAACCAGCCGCCCTCGTCGACAGCCTCCATCACCACCAAAGGTTTTTCCGCGATATGCCGGGAACCGATCTGGAAATTGACCACACCCACCACCTGCCCCGCCTGCAACGGCGCATGAAGCTCGGGGCTGTCGAGGATGGCACTGACGCTCACGTCAGCGGCCTGCCCGTAGGGCACGCTGATGGCCGGGTGCGCGCCTGCATTGAGCTTCACGTTGTGCGTATCACCAAACCAGACACGCTTGCTCACAAACACTTCGTCGGCCTTGATCGGGGTGACCGTCTCGAATGCTCGAAACCCCCACTTGAGCAGCTTTTCACTCTCCTGAAACCTCAGCCGGTCCGACTCGGCGCCCAGCACCACGGCAATCAGCCGACGCCCGTCGAGCACCGCCGACGTCACCAGGCTGTAGCCACCCGCCGCGGAATTGCCGGTCTTAAGACCGTCGACAGCCAGGCTGGTACTCCACAACAGCCGGTTGCGGTTGTGCTGAACCACCTGATTGAAAGAAAACGCCTTTTGCTTGTACAGGGCATATTCAGCCGGCAATTGTTCGATCAGTGCCCGGCTCAATAACGCCATGTCCCGCGCGCTGCTGTATTGCCCTTCGGCGGCCAGGCCATGCACAGTCTTGAATTGGGTATTGAGCATGCCCAGTTGGCGTGCCTGTTCATTCATGGCATCAACAAAGGCCTGTTCACTGCCGGCCAGGTAATCAGCCACCGCGATACAGGCATCGTTGCCGGATTGAATGACAATGCCCTTGTTCAAATCATCAATCGTCACCCGGTCACCGGGTTTCAGGAACATCAACGACGAGCCTTGCAACTGCGCGTTGCCAGCCGCCGAAGCGTCGGTGTCGATCGTCACGCGGTCATTCCCGTCGACCGTGCCGCCCTGCAGGGCCTGGCCCAGCACGTAACTGGTCATGATCTTCACCAGGCTGGCCGGGTCTACCCGGGCGTCGGCATTTCCCTGCGCCAGCACTTCCCCGCTTTCAGGGTCCATCAATAGCCACGATTGCGCGGCAACACCCGGCGCGGGCAGATAATCTTCAGCCTGCGACAGCCCTATATTCAGCACCAGCAACTTTGCAACTAACGCCCGTAACAACCAGCCGACAACTCGAATACCTTTCATACACTCCAGAACCTGAAACACATCACAACTCATACATTCAGAACCCCACCTGAAGTGCGCCCCTGAATTATTTGTCGGTGCATTCTGCGAGTGCGTATACTATAAATCAATCAACTATCAGGATATCTGATATGCATAATATTGATATCGACAGCGTCGACTTGAACCTGCTTCGGGTATTTGTCGCGTTGATCGAAGAAGGCGGCGCCAGCCGCGCTGCGTTGCGCCTGGGCGTAACCCAGCCCGCCGTCAGCGCCGCCCTCGCCCGCCTGCGGGAGATCTACGCCGACCCGCTGTTCGAACGCACCGGCCGAGGCCTGCGGCCTACCGTGCGGGCCAACGAGCTGGCGCCGCTGATTGGCGAGGCACTCAACCGCTGCCGGCAAGCCCTGGCACTGTCGGTGGCAGGCAAGCACATCAAAGGCCGCACCATCACTGTCGGGCTTTCGGACGATGCCGAAATCGCCTTGGGGCAAGGCCTGCTGGCACTGGTCGACAAGCACCTGGGCGGGTTGCGTATCCTGTTCAGGCAAACCCACAGCGGCCTGGTCCAGGACATGCTGATGCGCCATCAGGTGGATATCGCCGTGTCTGCAGGCGGGTTGTCCTCACCCCTGATCGCCCGGCAGCGCCTGGGGCGGGGCAATTACCTGGGCATTGCCGATGCGCACAACACCCCGCCGGTCACTGCAGAGGACTATGCCCAGCGGCCGCACCTGCTGGTGTCATCGGGTGGTTTTGTCGGCATCGTCGACGAGGGCCTGAATGCTGCCGGGTACAAGCGCAGCATTCGTGCCTCTACCTCACACTTTGCCGCCGTGCCGTTCCTGCTGGTGGGCTCGGAGCTGATCACCACGGTACCTACCCACGCCGCACGGGCCATGGAGCGGGTGTCGACACTCAAGACCTTCCCTTGCCCGGTGGCGCTGCCCTCCTACGACCTGGAGATCGGCACGCGGGTCGGCAGCAAGCACGACAGCACGCTGCAAACGGTCAAGGCTTTGATCATCGAGCTGGTTGAGCAGTCGTTCTGCCTGTCGTGACGGCCGTGTCCTCGATCAGCCGCGCCGGTATGGCAAGGATCAACACCGTTGCCCCCAAGGTGAGCGCACCGGCAAACACATACAGGCCAAGGTCGAGGCTGCCGGTGCTGGCCTTCACCGCCCCCAATACCGTCGGGCTGGTGAAGCCGCCGAACAAGGCCAGCGAGTTGATCAATGCAATGCCCCCGGCAGCGGCCTGGCCACCCAGGTAGCGCGTGGGGATGGTCCAGAACAATGGCATCGAGGCATACAACCCCACCGCTGCCACACTCAAGGTCACCAGCCCGGGTACCAACTGCCCCGGCACCCAGGTACAGGCAAGCAAGGCACAGGCCGCCAGTACCATGCAGCTTGCCAGGTGCCAGCGGCGCTCACCCACCGCATCGGAGTGCCTGCCGATCACGATCATGCCCACACCACCGGCAAGGTACGGCACTGCCGTGAGCAGGCCGATGTGCAATGGGTCTGTCACGCCATAGCCCTTGATCATGCCCGGCAACCAGAAGCCGAGGATGTACAGCCCGGCCATCTCCGAAAAGTACACCAGCGCCAGGGCATAGACCCGCGGGTCGCGCAGCACGGCACCCAGCCTGTGGCTGCTGCCGGCAACGGGCGCTTCGACCTCCTGGGCAATGCGCGCGCGTTCCTCGGCACTTAGCCATTTGGCGTCTTCGGGCCTGTCGATCAGCAGCAAGGCCGCAAGAATACCGAGGACAATCGCCGGCGAACCTTCCAGCAGGAACATCCACTGCCAGCCATGCAGGCCATGCACGCCATCCATCGCACCGATGATCCAGCCGGATAACGGCCCGCCCAGCACCCCGGCAATGGCGATGGCAGACATGAACACGGCAATCACACTGCCGCGCAGGCGCGCCGGGAACCAGAAGGTCAGGTAAAGGATGATGCCAGGGAAGAACCCGGCTTCGAACACACCCAACAGGAAGCGGGCGATATAGAACTGCTGCGGAGTCTGGACGAACATCATGCTGGACGACACCACGCCCCAGGCAATCATGATGCGCATGATCGTTCTGCGTGCACCGATGCGCGTCAGCAACAAGTTGCTGGGCACTTCAAACAATACATAGCCGATAAAGAAGATACCTGCGCCCAGCCCATAAACAGCATCACTGAAACCCAGGTCCTGGTGCATGCGCAACGCCGCAAAGCCGATGTTCACACGGTCCAGGTAAGAAACGATGTAACTGACAAACAGCAAGGGCAAGATCTTCCAGGCGATCTTGCGGTACAACAGGCGCGAATCGTTGTTCATTTCTGAAAAGCCTCGGATGTTTTTTTTATTGGTGCAGGGCTGCGTAATGCACAGAAACGTGAATCGGCCCCTGCCGGGCAGCAGCGCGATGCCAGGCAGGGGCCGATTCAACGGTGTCGCGTGTTCAGATCACTGCTGGAACTTGACGGAGGCCTTGGCCCGCTCATCGACGATCAGGGTGAATACGTCGGGCCGCGAATAGTGGCCGACCACGTCGAAGTCGTAACGCGCCTTGACCAGCTCGGCCGAATCGATCTGCGCCACCAGCAAGCCCGGGCCGTTTTTCAGCGGGCCGGCAATCACCTCGCCCATGGGGCCGATGATCACGCTGTTGCCCTGCATCAGCAGGCGGTCATCGTCCCAATGCGGCAGGCTCACCCCAAGGTCGCGCGGCGACGGCTGGAACTGGCAGGCACTGACCAGGAAGCAGCGCCCCTCGTGAGCGATATGGCGCATGGAAACCTGCCAGTTGTCGCGTTCGTCCACGGTCGGTGCGCACCACACCTCGATGCCTTTGGCGTACATGGCCGTGCGTAGCAGCGGCATGTGGTTCTCCCAGCAGATGGCTGCACCGATCTTGCCGACCGGGGTGTCGATCACCGGCAGCGTAGAGCCATCGCCCTGCCCCCAGATCAGCCGCTCGCTGCCGGTTGGCATCAGTTTGCGGTGGTTGCCGACCAGGCCCTCTTCGGGCGAGAAGAACAGTGCCGAGCAGAACAGCGAACTGCCCGCACGCTCAATCACGCCGACCACCAGATGTGCACCGGTGCGTTGTGCCAACGCTGCCAGCTCGGCAGTTTCAGCACCCGGGACATCAATGGCATTGTCGAAATAGCGCTGGAACGCTTCGCGGCCTTCAGGCAGGCGATAGCCCATGTAAGTGCCGAATATTTCACCTTTCGGATAACCGCCGAGCACCGCTTCCGGCATGACGACCAATTGCGCGCCAGCGCGCTTTATTTCGGCTTCATAAGCCAGGATTGTTTCCAGCGTTTGTTGTTTGCCGTCAGGGTGAGAGCCAATTTGCAGTGCGGCTACAGTCGAGATAGTCATGGGTTTTTATTGTTCAGGTGGTGGATGGTCTGCATAGGTTCCACTTACCCGCGATATCGAGCAATTCGCATTGCTTTAGATCTGTTATCAGCTCTATTTATATCCTGAGCCAAGGCGCGCGCGGTATGAGCAGCCTTGTGCTGCGAAGAGGCCATTGCAGCCGAAGCTGATCTTCAGCCTTACCGGCCTCTTCGCAGCGCAAGGCTGCTCCTACAAGTCCTGTGCTTGCCTTGGAGAATGGAGCAGCTGCCACGCCGCCTGGCTGTCGTCCTGGCGGAAGAACGTCCGCAGATGCTCGACAAAGCACGACACCTTGGCCGACAGGTTCAGGCGCTCCAGATACACCGCATAGATATCCGCAGGCGGTGTCTGGTAATCGCCCAGCACCTCCACCAGGCGCCCGCTGCGCAGGTGGTCAGCCAGATTCCACTCGGCCCGCATCAGGATGCCTTGGCCATCGAGGGCCCAGTTCAGGGCAACCTCGCCATCATTGGTGCTCAGGCTGCCACGCACCTTCACCGACTCGCTCTGCTTGCCGCGGCTGAGCCGCCAGATGCCGAACGCGGCATCGTTCTGGCGCAACACGATGCAGTTATGGCTGACGAGGTCTTTTGGCGCGCCAGGGGTGCCGTGCGCCTCCAGGTAACCGGGCGCCGCGCACAACCGGCGGCGGTTGGCCGCGATTTTGCGGGCGATCAGGCGCGAGTCCGGCAGCTCACCAAAGCGGATAGCCACATCGATAGCGTCGTTCGGCAGGGCGATTGGGCGGTCGGTCAGGTGCAACTGCACCTCCACCTCGGGGTAGCGCTTGGCAAACGACGACACGGCCGGCCCCACATGCGTACGACCAAAACCCAGCGGCGCATTGACCCGCAGCAGCCCCTTGGGCTCGGCACGGCTGCTGGAAACCTGGCGCTCCATTTCCTCGATCTCACCCAGTATCCGCCGGGCATTCACCAGGTAGGTCTCGCCTTCGGCGGTAAGGCTGATGCTGCGTGTGGTGCGGTTGAGCAGGCGCACACCCAGGCGCTGCTCCAGTTGCGCCAGGCGCTTGGAGACCGCGGGCGGCGTCAGGTTCAGTTCGCGCGCGGTGCCCGCCAGGCTGCCCACCCTGATCAGCTGGGTGAAGAACGCCAGCTCCGATACCGGATTCATAATTAACCTGAGGGAAACAATGAGTTGAATTTCATTGTATTACAGCATTTTTGAAAAACCATTACCTTTTGCCCTGCGTGATTAACCACAAAGAAGCTGGGCTTTTCGGCCGCCAAGGCCAGGTGTGACCTGCACCCCACGATCAGCCCGGCCGCCAGATAAATCCGACTCACAACAATAATTCGGAGACGGCAATGGCCAAGCGATTGTTCGGCAAGCTTTACGTACAGGTATTGATCGGCGTAACCCTCGGGGTGCTGATCGGGGTGTTCTGGCCACAGGTTGGCGCAGACTTGAAACCCATCGGTGATGCTTTCATCAAACTGATCAAGATGGTCTTCGCCCCCATCATCTTTGCCACGGTGGTGCTGGGCATCGCCAAGATGGAAAACATGAAGGAACTCGGCCGCGTGGGTGTGCGTGCGCTGATCTACTTCGAGGTGCTGTCCACCTTTGCCTTGGTACTGGGTTTGGTGGTGGTCAACATCGTGCAGCCCGGCCAGGGCATGAACGTCGACCCTGCCACCCTCGACGCCAAGAGCATCTCCACCTACACCGCCGCCGCAGCGGGCAGTGGTGGCGGCTTCGTCGACTTCATGCTGCATGTGATACCCGGCAGCGTGACCGACGCCTTCGCCAAGAACGAGATCCTGCCGATCCTGCTGTTCAGCACCTTGTTCGGCATCGCCCTCTCGCACCTTGGCCCTCGTGGCAAGCCCATGGTGGATGTGCTGGAAGCGTTCTCCCACGGCATGTTCTTCATCGTCGGCATGATCATGCGTGTGGCCCCGCTGGCCGCCTGCGGCGCCATGGCCTTCACCGTGGGCAAGTACGGCCTGGGCTCGATCGTGTCGCTGGGCAAGCTGATGGCAACCATGTACCTGACCTGTTTCCTGTTCGTGGTGATCGTGCTGGGCACCATCGCCCGGTTGTCCGGCTTCAACCTGTGGAAGTTCCTCAAGTACCTGAAAGAAGAGCTGTTCACGGTACTGGGCACCAGCTCGTCCGAGTCGGTGGTGCCGCAATTGATGAACAAGCTGGAAAAGGTCGGCGTGTCCAAACCGGTAGTGGGCCTGGTGATCCCCTCGGGCCTTACCTTCAACCCGGATGGCCAGTGCATCTACTACACCATGGCGGCCATTTTCATCGCCCAGGCCACCAACACGCCGTTGACCCTGATGGACCAACTGATCGTGCTGGGCGTGCTGCTGCTTACCTCCAAAGGCTCCGCAGGGGTGACCGGTTCGGGCTTCATCACACTGGCCGCGACCCTGGCGACCATGGACAACATCCCGGTGGCCGGCATGGTGCTGCTGCTGGGCGTGGACCGCTTCATGTCCGAAGCCCGCGCCATCACCAACACCATCGGCAATGCCGTCGGCACCGTGGCCATCGCCAATTGGGTAGGTGCGCTGGACAAACAGCGCATGGCCCAGGCCCTGGACGGCCAGCTACCGGCAGAACCGCAACCCCCTGAGGCCCGCCCTGCCCTTGCACGCATGGAGGCCGGCACCCCCACACCCTGACCTATCGATAACAGCAAGAAGAACCCGCCTTGTGATGCAGTGAGGAAATAATCATGGATAAAGAAAACGCCGTGTCATCGCTTACCGACGTGATGGCCAAGTTCACCGCCTACATCGGCAAACGCCTGCCCAAAGACGTGAAGGAAAAGACCGCCAAGTTGCGTGCCGCCGAAACCAATCCGCTGGCAATCGCCGTATACGACTCGATGGCCGACAACCAGGAATACGCCGACAAGCTCAACCGCCCAAGCTGCCAGGACACCGGCGTGATCCAGTACTTCATCTCGGCCGGCGCACGCTTCCCGCTGCTGGGTGAGATGGAAGGCATCCTCGAGAACGCCACCAAGGAAGCCACCATCCAGGGGCCGTTGCGCCACAACGCGGTGGAAACCTTCATCGAGAAGAACACTGGCACCAACACCGGCTCGAAAATCCCGTGGCTGGACTGGGAAATCATCCCCGATGCCGACTACGCCATCGTCGATGTGTACATGGCCGGTGGCGGCTGCACCTTGCCAGGCTCGGCCAAGGTGCTGATGCCGGGGCAAGGCTATGAAGGGGTGACCGAATTCGTCTTTGATGTCATCACCTCTCGCGGCGTCAACGCCTGCCCGCCGTTGCTGGTGGGGGTCGGGGTTTCGACCTCGGTAGAGACAGCAGCACGCCTGTCGAAAAAGGCCATCCTGCGCGAAGTGGACTCCAGCCACCCCAACGAAAGCGCGGCGATGATGGAAAAGCTGCTGGAGGACGGCCTGAACGAAATCGGCATCGGCCCACAGGGCCTGACCGGCAACAGCAGTGTGATGGGTGTGAACATCGAATCCTCGGCCCGCCACCCCTCCACCATCGGTGTGGCCGTGTCCACCGGTTGCTGGGCACACCGTCGCGGCAAGATCCGCATCAACGCCGACCTGACCTACGACATCCTCTCGCACGAAGGGGTAGTACTGTGAAAAAGATCCTGAGCACGCCGATCAGCGACGAAGACCTGGCCAACCTCAACGTCGGCGATGTGGTCTACCTAACTGGCCAACTGGTGACCTGCCGTGACGTGGCACACCGGCGCCTCATCGAGCTGGGCCGCGAGCTGCCGGTCGACCTGCGTGGCGGCGCGATTTTCCACGCCGGCCCCATCGTCAGGAAGAAAGACGATGGCAGCTTCGAGATGGTTTCGATTGGCCCGACCACCAGCATGCGCATGGAAAAGTTCGAGAAGCAGTTCATCGAGCAGACCGGTGTGAAGCTGATTGTCGGCAAGGGTGGCATGGGCCCGGAAACCACCACCGGCTGCCTGGAGAACAAGGCGGTGCATGCGGTGTTCCCTGGAGGCTGCGCGGTGCTGGCAGCCACCCAGGTCGAGGAGATCGAGCGCGCCGAATGGCAGGACCTGGGCATGCCGGAGACGCTGTGGGTGAACCGCGTACGCGAGTTCGGGCCGCTGATCATCTCGATCGATACCAAGGGCAACAACCTGTTTGAGCAGAACAAGGCCCGCTTCAACGAACGCAAAGGGGCGGTGATCGAGAAGATCAACAGCCAGGTGCGGTTCATCAAGTAAACCTCAGCAGCGCCGCCACGCGGTCCTTGTGGGAGCGGCCTTGTGTCGCGAAAGGGCTGCAAAGCAGCCCCAGGGATTCAAGCGTTGATGCATGAATTTCTGGGGCCGCTTTGCGGCCCTTTCGCGACACAAGGCCGCTCCCACAAAGGGACCGAGTGGCTGCGCCCACTACGCTTTTGACAGTTCGCCAATCTTCTCCAGCCGCGCCCGCACGATATTGCGGCTGATGTTCAGCAAGCGCCCCGTCTGTAACTGGTTACCGTGGCAATACCGATACGCCGCCCTGAACACCGTCTCTTCGATGTGCTCATACAAATTCGGCACATTCTGCTCGAACAGCGCCAGCAATGCGCTTTCCAGATCTGGCGGTGCCGCACTCGCCGCCGGCAAGTAAGCATGCGCAACCTGCGCCGACACCTGTGGGCGCATATCGACCAGGTGCAGGTCCGCCGGTGCCACCACCTGATACCGGCACACCAGCAACGCATGGTGAATGGCATTCTCCAGCTCGCGGATGTTGCCCGGCCAGCTATGCGCCAGCAATTTGCGTTCGGCATCCGGGCTCAACGAAGCACGCTCGTAACCCAGGCGACGGCAATGCTCCTCGATGAAGAATTCTGCCAGCGGCAGGATGTCCCCCGGCCGCTCGCGCAATGGCGGCAGACGTATTGTCGCGACATGCAGGCGATAGAACAGGTCCTCTCGGAAGTGCCCCGCCACCACCGCATCGGCCAGGTTGACGTTGGTCGCCGCCACCAGCCGCACGTTGATCGGGATCGGCGTACGTGAGCCGAGGCGCACCACTTCACGCTCCTGCAGCACCCGCAGCAACTTCACCTGCATGTTCAGCGGCAGGTCGCCAATTTCATCAAGGAACAGCGTGCCGCCATTGGCCGCTTCGAACCAGCCGGCCTTGTTGCTGGTGGCGCCGGTGAACGCGCCTTTCTCGTGGCCGAACAGCTCGCTCTCAACCAGGGTTTCAGCAAAGGCACCGCAGTTCACGGCCACGAATGGCTCGCGCCCACGGCGGCTGAGGTGGTGGATATGACGGGCGACCAGCTCCTTGCCGGTGCCGGTTTCGCCGATGATCAGGGTATTGGCCTCGCTGGGTGCCAGGCGCTCGATGCGGCTGAGCAGCTCCTGGGAGCGCGGGTCCTTGAACACGAGCACGGTGGCACGTACCGACTTGGTCAGCTCGCGGGCATTGGGGTGGGTGATCAGCGACATAGGGGCATTCCTGGCAGTTGACGCGCAGGCCAATAATGCATGAAACAAATTAGATCAAAAAATTATTAATTAGTCTTTAGATATTCGAATAAGGAATATTAGAAATTCCAGCAACCGATTGCTGCTGCAGCAGCAACCCGTCAGCACTCCCCTGCCCGCCGATCAGCAGGCCTTGCCCTACACACCAATTTATCTTTGGCTGTAGGCCACGTGAATCAAGGGGTGTAGCCACTTCATGGCATGCTGGCATGCATTTCGCTCCTGGCCTGTAGAACCTTTGCCTGGAGCAGCACATGAACAATCCCTGGCGTCATGCCCTCGCCCTGCTGGGCGGCCTGTTCCTCAGCCTGGCTGCGCTGGCCGCCGAGCCACCGGCGGCGGTGCGCATTGCCATCGTCGCCTTCACCCAGGGCGGTGCGCCGGTGTTCGGCGGCATCCCAGGGCGGGTGATCGAAGAAGGCTGGCTGGAACAGCAACTGGCCGCCCGCGGCGTGAAACTGCAATGGACCGCCCTGCCCCACGCCGGCGCCGGCCCGCAGATCAACGAAGGCTTCAGCAACAACAGCCTGGACTTTGCCGTACGCGGCGACCTGCCTTCGGTCATCGCCGGTGCCGGCCAGGTGCCGGGCAAGCTGGTGGTACCGGGTGGCAGCGGCAACAACATCTACCTGGTAGTACCGAGCGATTCAACGGTGCGCAGCATCCAGGACCTCAAGGGCAAGCGCCTGGCCTTGCACCGCGGCCGCCCATGGGAGTTCGCCTTCAGCAACTTCCTGCAAAGCCAGGGCCTGGCACTCAGCGACTTCAAGATCGCCAACCTCAACCCGCAAGTGGGCGCCGCTGCGGTATCCGCCGGCAAGGTCGACGCCGCCGTGCTGCTCAACGAAGCCTATGCCCTGGAAGACAAAGGCGTGGCGCGCATCCTCTGGTCGACCAAGCAAGGCGCCAACGACTGGCGGCTGGTCTCGGACCTGTGGGGCACTGACCGTTTCGTGCAGCAGCACGCCGACCTGACGCAACTGGTGGCCACCGCCTGGGTGCGCGCGGCCTGGTGGATCTCCCAGGAGCAAAACCGCGACGCCTACTACGGGTTGTCTTCGCGCGCCGGTGTGAGCGAAAGCGTGCTGCGCCGGGACGACCAGGACGACCCGGTCGCGTGGAAGGCGCGCTGGGCGCCGAAAAACGATGCCCAACTCAAGGCCCACTACGACGCCCTGGGCCAGTACGCCCTGGCCAACCGGCTGATCCGCACGCCCTACGACATTACCCACGACCTGGCCACGGGCTTTACCCGCCAGGCACTCATCGACCTGCAACTGACTCACTACTGGCCGTCCCTTGACGCCCAGATCAGCCAACAACCTTGAGAGCCTTACCCATGAAACTGCCTGCTTCGCTCGTCTTCGGCCTCAGCGCCCTGGCCCTGTCCATCGGTGCCATGGCCGCCGAAACCTACGCGCCCAAACCCGACCCGCAACAGGGCGATGGCCGTGTGTCGGCCTTCTACACCTGGAGCAAGGCCATCCCCGCCACGCCCGGGAAGCTGCTGCGCAGCGAACCCCTGGACCAGGCGCTCAGCCTGCCCAATGCGGCCAGCGCGCAACGCATTCTGTACACCTCCCTGGATGGCATCGACGGCAAGACGCCAGTCGTGGTGTCCGGCGCACTGTTCATCCCCAAAGGCAAGGCCCCGGCAGGCGGCTGGCCGGTCGCCAGCTGGGGCCATGGCACGGTCGGCGTGGCGGATATCTGCGCGCCGTCCTGGGCTGGCCGCAGCTACCGCGACGTGCAATACCTCAACCGCTGGCTTGAAGAAGGCTACGCCATCGTCGCCACCGACTACCAGGGCCTTGGTGTACCGGGCGGCCACCCGCTGCTGAACAACCGCATGGCCGCCTACGGCATTCTCGATGCGGCCAAGGCCGTGGTCGCCGGCGTGCCGGGGCTGGCCGACAAGGTGCTGATCATTGGCCAGTCGCAAGGCGGCGCCGGGGCCTTCGCCGCCGGGGCCTATGCGGCGACCTATGCGCCCAAGCTGGGCGTCAAGGGCAGCATCGGCACGGGGGTGATCTACACCGTGGGCGCGAAGAATGTCGGCGAGCAGGACCCGGACAAGGTCGACCCAGCCCTGGCCTATGGCTTCTACACCCTGCTGGCTGCGCAGCAGTACGGCCCAAGCATCGACCCGCGCGACTTCTACACCGACAAGGCCCTGCCGCTGTTCGAACAGGCGCGCACCAGCTGCCTGTCGGCACTGGTCAGCGACGTGGTCGGCACAGGCCTGACCCCGGCCAACGCCAAGAAAGACTACCAGGGCGACCAGCTCAAGCCATGGCTGGCGCAGGTGTCGTACCCGACCCTGAAACTGGCCCAGCCGATCTTCATCGGCACCGGCGCCGAGGACAAGACCCCCGCCGCCGCCACCCAGGTGGCGCTGATGCAGGACGCCTGCAAGGCCGGCTCGGTGGTGCAGGGCCACTTGTACAAGGGCCTGGGCCACAGCGAAACGGTGAATGCCTCGCTGAAGGACTCGATCCCGTTCGCCCGCCAGGTCATCAGCGGCCAGCCGGTCACCCCCAATTGCAGCCCCAGCGTTCAGTAAGGAGGCCAGCCCATGAGCATCGAATTCTTCACCCGCCTGCCCCTGCATGGCGAAACCCAGTTCCTCCCCGGCGACCCGCGCAACCGCGGCGACTGGCATGCGGGCGGGCCCAGCACCGGTGCGGTGTCGGGGTTTGCCGTAGGTGATCACTTCACCTATATCGACTACCTCGGGCAAATCGCCCGCGCCGCGGAAATCAACGGCTTCGGCGGCGCATTGATGGTCAACGCCCCTACCGGCGAAGAGCCGTGGACGGTGTGCTCGCTGCTGGCCCGGGAAACCCGCACGCTGAAATTCGTCACCGCGTTCCAGCCCTATCACTACACCCCGTGGGTGGCCGTGCAGCAGGCCGCAACCTACCAGCGCGCCACCGGCAACCGCCTGGTGTGGAACATCATCAACGGCGGCTCGGATGCCATCCAGCGCCAAGTCGGCGACTTCGAAAACCATGACCAGCGCTACGCCCGCGCCACCGAATTCATGGACGTGGTGCGCGGCTATTGGCACAACGAGCAGTTCCACTACGAAGGCACCTACTACCGCGCCGAAGGCGGTGGCCTGCGCGGCCCGCTGAAAAAAGCCGAGCTGCCGCTGATCTGCACGGCTGGCTCGTCGGTGGCAGCGCGCGAGTTCGCCGCCAAGCACGCCGACTTCTACCTGATGCGCGCCGAGCACCCGGACGAGATTGCCGCGCTGATCGCCGACATCCGCGCCCGGGCGCTGAAGTGGGGCCGTACCGACATCCGCTTTGGCCTGTCCATCGACGTGATCGCCCGCGAGACCGAAGAAGCCGCGCTGGCCGAGGCCAAACGTTTCTTCGACGAAGGCGTGGCCAAGGGCACGGTCAAGGCCCGCGCCGCCCACGCCGGCCTGCGCACGGCGCGCAAGCTGAGCTACGAGCACGGCTACAGCGACCAGGACGAGCAGCAGGCGTTCGACGACTTCTTCATCCACCCCAATGTGTGGACCGGTTTCGGCTACATCGGCGTCCCGCCGGGCTGCGCGCTGGTGGGCAGCTACGCCAACGTGGTGGCGCGTATCCGCGAGTACCACGGCATCGGTGTCGACCTGTTCTTCCTCGCCGGCTACCCGCACCTGGAAGAGGCCTACCGCATCGGCGAGCACATCCTGCCGCACTTCCGTGCACAGCGCGCAGCCCTTGCCCGCCCGGCAGCCGAACCCGTGCAACTGCACGCCAGCAACGGAGCCTGACGCCATGGCCAGGGACGGTTACCCACTGAGTCGGCGCGGCTTTCTTGGCCACGCGGGCGTGCTGGCTGGCGGGCTGCTGGCCGGCTGCGGCCCCGCCGACAGCCCGACCCATGCCGCCACCGACCAGCCGCGCCATGGCGGGCGCCTGCGGCTGGGCATCATCGACGGCAACCAGAGCGGCAACCTCGACGCCCACAAGCCTATCGGCAGCGGCATCGTGCGTGGCTTTGCGTTGTACAGCAAGCTGTGGGAATGGGACGAGCAGATGCAGCCGCGCCTGGCGCTGGCCGAGTTCGCCGAGCCCAACGCCGATGCCAGCGGCTGGACCTTGCGGCTGAAACCGGGGCTGGAGTTCCACCACGGCAAGACCATCGACGCCGATGACCTGATCTTCTCCATCCGCCGCCTCACCGACCCGCAGCTGGCCTCGCCTTACGCGGCGCTGCTGCACTGGGTAGACCGCGACAACCTGGTCAAGCTGGACGACCGCACCGTGCGCCTGGGCTTTCGCGAAGGGCGCAGCTACCTGCCGCTGCCGGAAACCTGGGTCAACTTCGGCGGCATCGTGCCGGTGGACTACCACCCGGTCACCAACCCGGTCGGTGCCGGGCCGTACAAACTGAAAAGCTTCACCCCGGGCCAGCGCTCGCTGTTCACCCGCTTCGACAACTACTACAAACCCGGCAAGCCGTACGCCGATGAACTGGAAATCATCGACTTCAAGGACCAGACCGGCCGCCTGGCGGCGTTGCGTGCCGGGCAGATCGACATGGCCAACGTCATGTCCACCGAACACCTGCAGGTGCTGCAGGCCGACCCACGGCTGCGGCTGCTGAAATCGGTGAGCGGCAACTGGCTGTCGTTCGACATGAACACCGCCAAGGCTCCGTTCAATGATCCGGGGGTACGGGAGGCATTCCGCCTGCTGGCCGATCGCGAGGAGCTGGTGCGCCGTGCGCTGAATGGCCAGGGCCGGGTGGCCAACGACCTGTATGCACCGTTCGACCCCACCTTCGACCACAGCATCGGCCCGCGCCCCCACGACCCACAGCGGGCAGCGCAGTTGCTGCGCGAAGCCGGCCATGAACAGTTGCAGGTGGAGCTGGTGACCACACCAGGGCCGGGGCTGGCTTCGGCCCTGGTATTGGCCGAACAGGCCCGGCGCATCGGTGTGACCGTCAACGTGCGCCAGGTCGACCTGGCCACCTTCCAGGGCCCGCAGCGCGACGACTGGACCTTGAGCACCGGCGGCAGCATCGGTGCGCCGTACCTGGCCAGCGCCATCCACACCGACGCGCCGTTCGCCGTGGCCAACAAGACCCACTTCCACGACCCCGAATTCAGCGAGGCCTTCCTCGCCGCCATGGCCCAGCCGGACCTGGAGCAACGCAAGGCGCTGGTGCACCGCGCGCAACGCATTCAGTACGCGCGCGGCGGCATGCTGATCTGGGGCTTTGCCGACCTGCTCGACAGCGTCAGCACCCGCGTGGGTGGCGCGCAGGCGGAGCAGTCGCTGTTCAGTACCTGGCGGTTCGAGAGCCTATGGCTGAAAACCTGACCTCTGGGCCTGCACCGTTCTCTGTGGGAGCGGGCGCGCCCGCGAACCAGGGCAAAGCCCTGGCCATGCACCGCGGTGGATTCTTCGCGGGCATGCCCGCTCCCACAGGAACCGTGTCAGCGCCCCGCATCAAACTATAACCGCAGGCGCGGCTGCGCCCTCGTTTCTCCCACATTCCTACTCTTGAACGAGGCCCAGCCAATGCCCCGCGTTACCTTGCTGCACCCCAAATTCCAGCCCAGCGCCCTGGCCCTGGCCATTCTGGCCGGCAGCCTGCCGCCGGCCCACGCCGAAGATACCCAGCTGCAAACCGTCACCGTGCAGGCCGAACAGGCCGATGACGACGCCCTGCCCACCCGCCCGCCAGCCT
>NZ_JENB01000004.1 GCF_000708715.2 Pseudomonas putida W15Oct28
CCCCTACCCCCCTTGGGCTATCGTCAGTCGGGCGCACACAACAACAAAACGCTCCGGCGTCCGCGCAACCGTGCCTGCCCTTTTGCTCAGCACACCGCGCGGACCATGCCCATGGAGCCGGACCAGACTGTTAGGGACCTAACTAATGACAAGCAGCACCTACGCCGAAGCGCCTGCCGCGCCGGTCAACTCGCCCGCGCGGGTAGCCACCGCCAGCTTCATCGGCACCGCCATCGAGTTCTACGACTTCTACGTGTACGCCACCGCTGCAGCCCTGGTGATTGGCCCGGTGTTCTTCCCGTCCGGGTCGGGCACCGCGCAAATGCTGGCAGCCTTCCTCACCTTCGGCATCGCCTTTCTCGCCCGTCCGCTGGGTTCGGCGTTGTTCGGCCACTTTGGCGACCGTATCGGCCGCAAATCGACCCTGGTCGCCTCGCTGCTGCTGATGGGTGTCTCCACCACGGCCATCGGCGTATTGCCGGGCTACGACAGCATTGGCGTGTGGGCGCCGATCATCCTGTGCCTGCTGCGCTTTGGCCAAGGCCTGGGTCTGGGCGGTGAATGGGGTGGCGCGGCGCTGCTGGCCACCGAGAACGCCCCCGAAGGCAAGCGCGCCTGGTTCGGCATGTTCCCACAGCTGGGCCCTTCGATCGGCTTTTTGGCCGCCAACGGCCTGTTCCTGACCCTGGCCCTGACGCTCAGCGACGAGCAGTTCCGTGAATGGGGCTGGCGTATTCCGTTCCTGCTCAGTGCCGCGCTGGTGCTGGTGGGCCTGTATGTACGCCTGAAGCTCGAAGAAAGCCCGGTGTTCGCCAAGGCTGTCGCCCGCCATGAGCGGGTGAAAATGCCAGTGGTCGAGCTGTTTTCCAACTACTGGGTACCCACCCTGCTGGGCGCTGCGGCGATGGTGGTGTGCTACGCGCTGTTCTATATCTCTACGGTGTTCTCGCTGAGCTATGGCGTGACCACGCTGGGTTACAGCCGCGAAACATTCCTGGGCCTGCTGTGCTTCGCGGTGGTGTTCATGGCCCTGGCCACGCCACTGTCGGCCTGGCTCAGCGACCGTTACGGGCGCAAACCGGTGCTGATCGTCGGCGGCCTGCTGGCAGTAGCGTCGGGCTTTGCCATGGAGCCACTGCTGACCTCGGGCTCGACGACGGGTGTGGCGCTGTTCCTGGCCATCGAGCTGTTCCTGATGGGCGTGACCTTTGCGCCGATGGGGGCACTGCTGCCTGAACTGTTCCCTACCCACGTGCGTTATACCGGCGCTTCGGCGGCGTATAACCTGGGCGGGATTGTCGGGGCCTCGGCGGCACCGTTCTTTGCCCAGAAGCTGGTGAGCATGGGTGGCTTGAGCTGGGTGGGGGGCTATGTGTCGGTGGCAGCGGTGATCAGCCTGATTGCCGTGCTGTGCCTGAAAGAGACCCGTAATACCGAGCTGTAAGCAATGGGGGCCGCTTTGCGGCCCTTCGCTGGCACGCCCGCTCCCACAACCCCTGTGGGAGCGGGCGTGCCAGCGAAGGGCTGCAACGCAGCCCCAGTCGAATCAGAACTCGACCTTGACCGCCTGCGAAGCGCGGGTCGCCTTGGCCCGCGCCAGCTCTACCGACTCGTCACGCGCCAGGCACACGCCCATGCGGCGGGTGCCGTTGATTTCCGGCTTGCCGAACAGGCGAATGGCAGTATCCGGCTCGCTCAGCGCTGCGCCCAGGTTGGCGAAGCTGGTCTGCTGCGACTGCCCTTCCGGCAGGATCACCGCCGAGGCCGACGGGCCAAACTGGCGCACCACCGGAATCGGCAGGCCGAGAATGGCACGGGCATGCAGGGCGAACTGCGACAGGTCCTGGGAAATCAGGGTGACCAGGCCGGTGTCATGCGGGCGCGGCGACACTTCGCTGAACCACACCTGGTCGCCCTTCACGAACAGTTCCACGCCAAACAGGCCGCGACCGCCCAGGGCATCGGTGACTGCCTTGGCCACGCGCTGCGACTCGGCCAGCGCTTTCGGGCTCATGGCCTGCGGCTGCCACGACTCCTGATAGTCGCCCTTCTCCTGGCGGTGGCCAACCGGCTCCAGGAAGGTGGTACCGCCAACGTGGCGCACGGTCAGCAGGGTGATTTCGTATTCGAAGTCGATGAAGCCTTCGACAATCACCCGGCCCTTGCCGGCGCGGCCGCCTTCCTGGGCGTAGTCCCACGACTTCTGCAGGTCGGCATCGCTGCGCAGCAGGCTCTGGCCTTTGCCCGACGAGCTCATCACCGGCTTGACCACGCACGGGTAACCGACATCGGCCACGGCCTTGGCGTAGTCTTCGTAGGTGTCGGCAAAGTGGTACGGCGAGGTCGGCAAGTCCAGCTCTTCGGCGGCCAGGCGGCGGATGCCTTCGCGGTTCATGGTCAGCTGCGTGGCGCGGGCAGTCGGCACCACGTTGAAACCTTCGTTTTCCAGCTCGACCAGGGTGGCGGTGGCGATGGCTTCGATTTCCGGCACGATGTAGTGCGGCTTCTCGGCCTCGATCACCGCGCGCAGGGCAACGCCATCGAGCATGTTGACCACGTGGCTGCGGTGCGCTACCTGCATGGCCGGGGCATTGGCGTAGCGGTCGACGGCGATCACTTCGACGCCCAGGCGCTGCAGCTCGATCACCACTTCCTTGCCCAACTCGCCACAGCCGCACAGCAGTACACGGGTCGCGGTAGGCGACAAGGGGGTTCCGATACGGGTCATTTCAGGTCCTCGAAGGCGTCCGGGGCCGCGCCAGGCTGTGCGCCGCCCGCTGAAAAAGGACCACTATTCTACACCATCAACCGGCCACGGCAGCCCGTCGGGCGCGAAATGCCATGGCCAGCCACACGGCCGTGACACCGGCGAACTTCGAGGCCATGGCGGTGCCGATCACCGCTGGGGTCAGGGCGCCGATCATGCCGAAGAAGATGAAGGTATCCACCGGGATGCTCAGCGCCGAGCTTAGCCACAAGCGGTCGCGCAGCGGCCGACGGGTGATGCTGAACACCAGCCAATCGATCAGCTCGGAAATGAAGAACGCGGTAGCGCTGGCCAGGGCGATGGCCGGTTCCGAGGTGACATAGGACAGCACCAGGGCCACCAGCATGGCAACCAGGGCGCCATGGCCGAAGCGGGTCTGCACCATGTCGCGCAGAATGAACACCAGGCCGCCCCAGGCGGACCAGATGATGTCCAGGTGCGGGGCGCTGGAAAAGGCGTAGTTGATCAGCACTACGCTGCTGATGTAGGCAATCAGATAGAACATGGCGGGTCGTCTGTGGGCAAGCCGTACAGATTACCGCTGGCTTCTTCGCGGGTAAACCCGCTCCCACAGGTAGGGTGACAACTGCTGGCTTTACACCATCCCTGTGGGAGCGGGCATGCCCGCGAACACCGGCGCAGCCGGTGCCATCCACCGCGTCGCCTGATTCGCGGGCATGCCCGCTCCCACAGGGTCTGCGTCAACCTACAGGATAAGGCCGGCTTCTACTGCTCGCTCATGGCACAGTTTCAACACCGCCCGGCGCTCCATCCGCCCCCAGCGGCCAATCTCCGCCACGGTACGCTGGCACCCGGTGCAGATGTCCTGCTCATCCAGCGCGCAGATGCTCACGCATGGCGAGGCCACCGGACGCTCTACTACATTACTCATCATCAACCACCAGCTCCTGCGCATAACGCTGGGCATTGTGCACGTAATGCGCGGCACTGGCTTCAAGCATGCGCTTCTGCTGCTCGGTCAATTCACGTACGACCTTGCCGGGCGAGCCGACCACCAGCGAACCGTCGGGGATTTCCTTGCCCTCGGCGATCAGGGCATTGGCGCCGATGATGCAGTGCTTGCCAATGCGCGCGCCGTTGAGGATCACGGCATTGATACCGACCAGGCTGTAGTCGCCCACCGTGCAGCCATGCAGCATGGCGTTGTGACCAACGGTGACGCCCTTGCCCAGGGTCAGCGGCGAGCCCATGTCGGTGTGCATCACCGTGCCATCCTGCACGTTGCTGCCTTCGCCGATATCGATCAGCTCGTTATCGCCGCGCAGCACCGCGCCAAACCACACACTGGCATTGGCCTGCAGGCGCACGTTGCCGATCAGCGTGGCGTTGGGTGCGGCCCAACTGGTGGGGTGGCTTTCGACCCGCAGGTCGCCCAGGCGGTATTTCATGCATGCTCCTCAGGCTGGAACGCAGACGGCGGGGTAGGCCCCGCTCAGTTTTCGATGTAACGCTCAGGGGGCTGGTGCAGGCTGATGCCGGCATCGAACAGCACGTTGACCAGTTCGACGATCATGATCGCCGACAACCCCCAGATCTTGTATTCGCCATAGCGGTAGCTGGGCACGTACCAGCTGCGCCCCTGGTAATCGATACGGTGGGTATGGTCGCGCGGGTCCTGGCGGAAGAATTCCAGCGGCACGGTGAATACTGCCGCGATTTCGGCATCGTTGGCGCGGTATTCGACGAAGTCGGGAATAAGCCCGACGAATGGCGTCACTTTAAGGCCGTGCAGTGAAATCAGCGGGCTGAGCGGGCCTATCACTTCCACCAGCCCGGGTGGCAGGCCGATTTCTTCTTCGGCTTCACGCAGGGCGGTAAACACCAGGTCCGGGTCTTCCGGGTCGCGTCGGCCACCGGGAAAGGCCACTTCGCCACCGTGGGTGGACAAGCCCTTGGCACGCAGGGTCAGGACCAGTTCGGGCGCTTCGCTGCGGGTAATGGGCAAAAGGACCGCCGCTTCGGGGAACCGCCGGTCGGTTTCCAGTGATGCGGGTTGGTGATTGCTCATTCGGCGAAGTAGCTCGTCCAGCATTGCGCACGCTCGTATCCAAGGCCTGCCTTGCATGATGCACCAAAGCCGCGAAGCACCCAAGCCCCTGCGCTTGCGGCGGCCCTGCCGGCGCGCCAAGATAGCCTTGAACAAAAGGAACGAACCTCACATGAAATTCTGCAGCGCGTGCGGCCAGCCGGTCACTCAGCGGATTCCCGAGGGCGATAGCCGCCTGCGGTTTGTCTGCGAGTCTTGCCAGACCATCCATTACCAGAACCCCAACATCGTCGCCGGCGTGCTACCGACCTGGGGCAGCCAGGTGCTGCTGTGCCGGCGTGCCATCGAGCCACGGCGCGGCTTCTGGACCCTGCCCGCCGGTTTCATGGAGAACGGCGAAACCCTCGACCAGGCCGCCCGTCGCGAAACCGTCGAGGAAGCCTGCGCCCGGGTCGGGCCGATGAGCCTGTACCAGCTGTTCGATTTGCCGCACATCGACCAGGTGCATGTGTTCTTCCGCGCAGAGCTGGCGGACCTGGCGTTTGATGTGGGTGTCGAAAGCCTGGAAGTGCGGTTGTTCGAACAACATGAGATACCGTGGGGCGAGCTGGCTTTCCGCACCGTCACACGCACACTAGAATGCTACTATCGCGACCGCATCGGGCAGCACTACCCCATAGGCCATGAGTACCTGCCGCCGATGAACGTCTCGACCTCGACCTCTACTTAGAAGAAGCCTTCAGGGATACCGTTACATGCGCTGGTTGCTTGCCCTTTTCTGCCTTTGCGTTACTTCGGTGTCCCAGGCGGCTTTCACCGAGACCATCATCCGCAAGCCCGTGCCGGCAGCGCAAACGCCGTCGCCTTCGCAGCGGGCGATGCAGCCGCTGATCGACAAGGTGCTGGTGATCAAGTCCGAGCGGCGCCTGCAGCTGATCAGCCGCGGCGAGCCGCTGAAAACCTACCGCATTTCCCTGGGCAAGCAACCGAAGGGCGCCAAGGAACGCGAAGGCGACAAGAAAACCCCTGAGGGTTTGTACTGGCTGGACTGGCGCAAGCAAAGCGACCGCTTCAACCTGGCCATGCACATCAACTACCCGAACATCAGCGACGCCGCCCGCGCCACCCGTGAAGGGGTGAGTGCCGGCAGCATGATCATGATCCATGGCACGCCGATCAACGACGAGTACCCGGAGTGGTACTTCCATACCCTGGACTGGACCGATGGGTGTATTGCCATGCGCAACCATGACATGCAGGAAGTGTGGGAACTGGTGCGCGATGGCACGCTGATCGAAATCCGCCCCTAAGGCTTGTAGCGCCTAGCTCCGGGCCGGAACACGGTCTCCTGTGGGAGCGGCCTTGCCGGGGCGCCGGACCGGTCGGAAAGGGCCGCAGGGCGGCCCCCGGAGTTCGGAGTTTGTACATCAATTGCCGGGGCCGCTCTGCGGCCCTTTCGCGACACGAGGCCGCTCCCACAGCTTACCAGCGCAGGTCGCGTTGCCCAGACAGCGCCTGTGGCCCAAGCCACTGCGCGCCCCGCAGCAAGGGCGTCAACGCCGCCTCCGGTTGCAGCTCGAACACCACCTGGGCCTGCCGACCTGGCAGGCCAGCCTCCACGGCCAACTGATGCTGCCCCTGCTGCGCCAGTTGGCCACGCAGGCGCCAGCCACTGCGGCAGTCCATTTCCAACCAGCCCTGCCCCAGGCCCAGCGACCATGGCTCGCTCAGCGCCAGGTCGCTTACCGTTACACGGCCTTCGCTGCCCAGGCATTGGCGCCCTGCCCCCTGAATGCGAACTGCGCCCTGCCACAGCCCGGCCAGGCGGTAATCCGTGGCCACCGTCGCCTGGGCGCCCATCGCCGTTGCCTCCAGCCGCCAGCGCCACGGCCAGCCTTCGGCGCGCAACTGCCAGGCCTGCCCCTGAAACCCCAACTGCGCAGCTGCCTGCAAGCGCCAAGGCTGCACCGACCAGCGCAGAGGCCCCACCGGCCCCAGCTGTTGCGCCTGGCCCTGCCACAGGCTGCCACTGGCATCACGCACCGGCAGACCTGCCCCGCGAGCCACCCAGGCGGCGGGAAGCTCAACGAGCAGGGTCAGGCCGAAAACCAGCAACACCCACGCCGCACCTTTACGGCTCATGGCTGCACCACCAGGTCGAAGCGCAATGCCTTGCCATCCTGTTCCAGCCCCCATTGCAGCGGCGTTGCGCCCTCTTCATGCAGGGACTGCAACCAGCCTTGCAGTACCCGCTCATCGGCCACCTGGCCACGCAATTGCCAGGCCTTGCCTTGCACATCGACCTCGGCCAATGCGACCCGCCGCGCCTCGGCCGACTGCTTCAGGCGCTCCAGGCTCAAGCCCGTGCCGCCACGCAGGCTTGCGGCTTGCTCAGCCAGCCCCCGCCACTGGCTGAGCTCGCGCCATTGCGCCAGGCCCTCGCGCAGGGCCAGAACAGTAAGCAACAAAGTAATCAGCAACCAGGCGAACTTCAGCCGATGACGCTGCATCCAGTCCCGGTTCATGCGGCGGCTCCCAAGTCGAACACCACTTCGCCACCTTGTACCTGTACAGCAGCACCGGCAGCGTTGGCCATGTCTTGCCAGGGCGGCGTGGCGCCGTCGCCCTCTAGCCGCAGGTGCCAGCGCTGGCCATCGAAGCGCACTGCTTGCAGACGCCAGCCGGGGTGATCATGCAGCCAGGCCTGCAAAGCTGCCTGCAGGTCTTCGAGCTGGCGAGTGCGTAATTGCTGTTGAAGCTCGCTTTCGCGCAGGCGTTTGAGGGCCTGCGCGGCGTGCCGTGGGCTGGCTTGCTCGCCCGTCACGGCAAACACCTGGGCGCGCCAGAGCTGTGCCTGGCGCCATTGCTGGCTCAGCCACAGCCCGCCCCAGACTGCCGCCAGTACCAGGCAGGCTGCCAGCAGTCGTTGCTGTGGGCGTGAAACGACGGGCAACGAAGGTGCCTTGCGAGCGCGCTCGAACAGGCCGGGTATCGTGTCGAGTGGCGCCAGCGCGCTTGGCCAGTCGCCACTCAGCGGCAGGCTTTGCAGGTGTGCCCAAGGTTGCTGCGGCACCTCACCCAGCGCTTGCGGCCATGCCAGCCAATGCTCCTGTTCGTCCTCGGCCAGCCCTTTGTACAAGGACATGCCGGGCGTGCGCTGCCAATGCCAGGCAGTGCCTGCCTCAAGCCCCGGCAGCAACTGCAACTCCGCCCAGCAACGCTCTACCTGCCAGCCCCATGCAGCACACTGCCCGCGCCAGTCGTCCAGTTGCTGGCGCGCCACCACCAGCAAGCGAAGGTGCCCGGGCTGACGGGCCAGACAGGCGCAGGTCACCTCGTCCGGCGTTTGCAGCAAGCGGTCTTCGAGCAGCAACGGCCACTCCTCTCGCTTGAGCCCGGGTGGGGCAGGCACGTGGAAGACGCTACAGGCCTCGGCAGGCAGAACAAGGGCAACCCGGGTTTGCAGGTTAGCCGGTGGCTCACCCTGCCCCTGGCGTTGCACGATGCCGCCCTCGGCCAGCGCCCAGTGCCAGACAACACCCGGGCGCAGCAACAACCACGTTTGAGCAGGTGCACGCTGTCGCCATTCAAATTTCATGAGCGCCCCCACGGGAGGGCGAAGGTGCAGACATAGGGTGCTCCATCACGCTGCAGTTCCAGGCGCACACCACGGCCGGGGTGTGCAGGTTGGTCAGAAGGCCAGGCCAGCCACTGGCCGCCCTGGTAATAAAGAACGTTCATGGCGCCGACCCGGTCGAGCCGCTCACGCTGGACCCAGCGCGGCGCGGCGGCGGCGTACAGGTCAGCCGAGCTTTCCAGCAGCAGGCGCTGCTCACGGGCCTCGAAGCGCAGGCGCTGGCGTTGCAGCCGCGAGCCGCCTTCGGCCTCCGGCAGGCCGGTGGTGGCAACCCACTGCAATTGGTGGCTTGCCGGTTGCCAGTCCAGCCAGCGGCTGGCCAGGGGCAGGCGCTGGTCGTAGACGCGGCGCAGCACCGGGCTGTCGAAACGACGCTCAAGGGCCAGGCAGAAGTCCAGCACCGAGGTTTCCTGGGTGGTCACTTGCAGGCGTTCGCGCACTTTCATCCAGCCATTGACCAACGCAGCGAGCATGATGCCGAGCAAGACAGTCAGGGCCAGGGCGACCATCAGTTCGATCAGGGTCAGGCCTGCCTGGCGGCTTTTCATGGGCCGTACTCTTTGCTGCTGGAGACACTTCCCCCCTGTGGGAGCGGGCGCGCCCGCGAACACCGGCATAGCCGGTGCCATCCACCGGGTCGCCTGATTCGCGGGCATGCCCGCTCCCACAGGGATCGTGCAAGCCTCACGATTTCTGTAAGTCATGGGCGCTCCAGAAACACGGTGTACTGGCCCAGCGGCAAACGCTGGTCACGGTCGGCGTACAGTTGCAGTTCGCCACGGCGCAGGTCGCGCACGCCGGTGCGGCGCAGTTGCAGTTGCCAATGACACGGCTGACCACCCTGGCTCAGTTCACCCTTCACCTGATTGGCAGAAGGCCAGAATTGCTCGACGGCAAAACGGGTTTGCAGTTCGCGCGCGCACAACAGGCCAAGGCGGTGTTGTTGCAAGTTGTCCTGCACGGCCAAACGCTGACGCAGAACCTGACTGGTGATCACCGCCAGCACGGCGGCAATCGCCAAGGCCACAGTGACCTCCAGCAAGGTGAAGCCACGCTGACGTTGCTTCATGGCGCAACCGCCACCTGCAAGCGGCCATCACGGCCCCAGGCCCATTGCTGGCTGCCATCGGCCCAGCGCCAGCGCACGCCGCCCGGCTGTGCCCAGCCATGCGGGGTGAACAGCACATGGGGCTGCGGGCTGGCGGGCCAGTCCGGGTGCAGGCCCTTGGGCCAGTCGCCGAGCGCGACCGCTTCAACCACCCAGCCACTGCCCTCGCGCCGCACGAACTCGGGGCGCTGACCATTCCAGCGCAGCCCACGCAGTTGCCCGGCATGCCGGGCCAGCGCCGCCTGGGCCCGGGTTTCGCTGGCCAGGCGCTGCAGGGCCTGATCGACACGCGCCTGGCCGCTGCCAAGCCCGGCCACCGCCAGGCCCGTCATCAGGCTGGCGATGGCCAGCACCACCAGCAACTCGATCAGGCTGAAGCCCCGCTGACGGCGCACCCTTACAGCGCCCAGTTGCCCAGGTCGGCATCCTGGCCTTCGCCGCCCGGCTGGCCATCGGCACCCAGCGAGTACACATCGACCCGGCCATGCTCACCGGGCATGCGGTACTGGTACGGGGTGCCCCACGGGTCTTCCGGCAGGCGACGCACATAGCCGTCACTGCGCCAGGACCGTGGCAACGGTTCCTGGCTCGGCTTTTTCACCAGCGCGGCCAGGCCCTGTTCGCTGCTGGGAAAGCGCAGGTTGTCCAGGCGATACATGTCCAGCGCCTGTTCCAGGGTGGCCAGGTCGGCCATCACCTTCTGCTTCATGGCCTTGTCCTGGTTCCCTAGCACGCTGGGCGCGACCACGGCGATCAGCAGGCCGATGATGAAGATCACCACCATGATTTCCATGAGGGTGAAACCGCGCTGGCGGCGACGTTGATGCTGCATGACAGTACTCCTTGTATTCACAATTGCAGGCCCTGGTTGAGTTGCATGATCGGCAGCAGCACCGCCAGCACGATGAACAGCACCACGGCGCCCATCACCAGGATCATCAGGGGTTCGAACAGCGCCATGGCCGTATCCACCTGGCGGGCAAAGCCACGCTCCTGGTCGTCGGCCACGCGCTCAAGCATGTCGGCCAGGGTGCCGCTGGCCTCGCCGCTGCCGACCATGTTCACCAGCAGCGGCGGGAATTGCTGGCTGGCATCCAGCGCACGGTGCAGGCTGGTGCCGCCCTGCACTTGCTGGCGCACCTGCTCCATGGCCAGGCGGATGCGCCGGTTGCCGACGGTTTCGGTAGCCACTTGCAAGGCTTCGAGCAGGGCCACGCCACTGCCGCTGAGAATCGCCAGGCTGCGCGCCAAGCGTGCGCTTTCCAGCACCTGCAGCAGGCTGCCGATACGCGGGAGGCGCAGCAGTAACTGGTCGCGACGCAGGCACCAGTGCGGCTTGCGCAACAGCAAGGTGCCGAGCACGCCCATCAATAGCGCCAGGGCCAGCAACCAAGGCCCGGCCTGCACCAGCCCTTGGCTCAGGCCGATCAGCAATGCAGTGATCAGCGGCAGGCTTTGCCCGGCGTGGGCAAACTGCTCGGTGAGTTTGGGTACGACAAAGGTCATCAGGCCGATGACCACGGCGAGCGATACGCCCATCAGTACAGTGGGATAGATCAGCGCAGTACGCGCCTTGTGCTGTTGCCGTTGTACCTGTTCAAGGTGGTCGGCCAGCCGGGTCAGCACCTGGGCCAGACGCCCTGAGCGTTCACCGGCCTCGACCAGCGCGCAGTACAAGCCAGTGAACGGTGCCCCCTGGCGCGCCAGGCTTCGGGCCAGGCCCAGGCCTTCGGCGAGGGAGCCGCGCAGGGCCACCAGCACACTGTGCAGGGCAGGCTGACGCAACTGGCGTTCAAGGGTGCCCAAGGCATCGACCAAGGGGATGCCGGCACCGATCAATGTGGCCAGCTGACGGGTCAGTTCACACAGCTGGGCACGGCTCAAGCGCTGGCGCCGGGGTTGCCGGTTACCGCTGTCCTGTCGCTGCAACTGGCGGGCAAACAAGCCCTGATCGCGCAACAACTGGCGCGCATGGCGTTCGTTGTCAGCCTGCAGGCTGGCCTTGCGGGTCTTGCCGGCGAGGTCGACGGCCACGTAGCGATAGGTCGGCATGCCTTAACCCTGCACCGCACGCAGCACTTCGGCCAGGCTGGTCTCGCCACGTGCCAGGCAGTCGCTGGCCATCGCGACCAGGCTTTGCCGGCGCTCGGCCAGGTAATCCTGCATGGCCAGTTCACTGGCGCCGTCATACAGCAAGCCGATCAGCCCGGCATCCAGCTCGATGAATTCGTACAGGCCCAGGCGCCCCACATAGCCGCTGCCCTGGCACTGCTCGCAGCCCACCGCGTAGTAGCTGCTGCCCAGCGCCGCCAGTTCCGGCCACAGGTCACGCTCGGCAGGTTGCAGCGGGTGCGCTACGGCGCAACTGCACAAGCGTCGCACCAGGCGCTGGGCCAGTACACCGCGCAAGCACGAGGCGATCAAAAAGGGCTCGATGCCCATGTCACGCAGACGGGTCACCGCCCCCACGGCACTGTTGGTGTGCAAGGTGGACAGCACCAGGTGGCCGGTCAGGCTGGCCTGCACGGCGATCTGCGCGGTTTCCTGGTCACGGATTTCGCCGAGCATGATCACGTCCGGGTCCTGGCGCAGGATGGCGCGCAGGCCACTGGCGAAGGTCAGCCCCGCACGCGGGTTGATGGCGGTCTGGCCGATGCCGGCGATGGCGTATTCCACCGGGTCCTCGACGGTAAGAATATTGCGGCTGCCATCGTTGAGGCTGTTGAGGCTGGCGTACAGGGTGGTGGTCTTGCCCGAACCGGTCGGGCCGGTAGACAGCACGATACCGTTGGGCCGGGCCAGGCAACTGTGCAGGCCCTGTAATACCGCGGGCGGCATGCCCAGGTTGCCCAGTGCCAGCAGGCTGGCCTGCTTGTCGAGCACACGCATGACCACGCGCTCGCCGTGGATGCCGGGCAGGGTCGAGACCCGCACATCCACCTCACGCCCTGCCGCGCGCAGGGTAATACGGCCGTCCTGGGGCTGGCGCTTCTCGGCAATATCCAACCGTGCCATGACCTTGATCCGTGACACCAGCATGGCCGACAGCGCACGCGGCGGGCGCAGCACTTCGCGCAGGTGGCCATCGACCCGCAGGCGCACCACCAGGCTTTGCTCGAAGGTTTCGATATGGATGTCCGAAGCGCGCAGGCGCAAGGCCTGGCCGAACAGACCGTTGATCAGGCGGATTACCGGGGCTTCGTCATCGCTTTCCAGCAGGTCTTCGATCTGCGGCATCTCGCTCATCAGGCTGTCCAGGTCGACCTGGTCGCCGATGCCTTCGATCAGCGCTTGATTGGCGCCATCGCCAGCCTGGTACAGCTGGCCGAGGCGCTCGTCGAACACGGCAGGTTCCAGGTATTCGAGCGTGCAGGGCTGGCCATGTACCCGCAGCAGTTCCTGCAACTGGGCGCTGTCGGCGTCGGGCCGCAGCCACAGCTGCCAGCCCTGTTCCGTCGTGGTCATGGTCACCCCGCTCTGCCGTGCCTGGCGGTACGGCAGCATCACCAGGCACCGCCTTCGAGGCGCGCGCGGCTGGAGGGGAATACCTGCAACAGCGGCGTGCCCTCTGCAAGGTCCGGCAGTTGCAGCGGTGTGGTCTGCTGCAAGGTGCGGTATTTGTCTTCGCTGAGCCCGGCCAGGCTCGGCCCGTCCCGCAAGATGCGCGGGCGGATGAACACCATCAGGTTCTGCTTGGTGTTCTTGGTGGCATCGGAGCGGAACAGCCGGCCCAGGTAAGGGATATCACCGAGCAGCGGCACGCGCTGGTTGCTGGTGCTCAACTCGTCGCTGATCAGGCCGCCAAGAATGACCAGGCCATTGTCTTCGACCATGACCTTGGTCTTGATCTCGCGCTTGTTGGTGATCACGTCGCTGGCCGCGCTGGACTCGGCAATCGACGACACCTCCTGGACAATGTCCAGACGCACGCTGTTGTCGATGTTGATCTGCGGCTTGATGCGCAGCTTCACCCCGACCTCTTTGCGCTCGATGGTCTGGTACGGGTTGGCGTTGTTTTGCGTGACCGAGCCGGTAACGAAGGGCACCTCCTGGCCAACCAGGATCGACGCTTCAGCGTTGTCCAGGGTCAACAGGGTGGGCGTGGACAGCAGGTTGAAGCCGCTCTTGCCCTTCAGTGCATTGACCAGCATGGCAAAGTTGAACCCGCCGCCGAAATGGCCGATGCCCGCCGTGGCGCCGGCCGTTGCGGACAACAGGTCGCCAAGCGCCTCGTTGTCACCACTGGCAGCAGCCCCGGCGATGTTGGCGATGTTCACCCCGTTGCTGCCGAAGTTGACGATGCCGGCGCCGAATTTTTCGTCGGCAAACAGCCATTGCACGCCCAACTCCTGGGCGCTGCTGTCGGACACCTCGGCGATGATGGCTTCCACCACCACCTGGGCACGGCGGATGTCCAATTGTTCGACGATGCTGCGGTAGGCGGCCAGCTCGCTGTCGGGGCCGACCATGACCACGGCGTTGGTGCCTTCTTCGTACTCCAGGCGAATGCCCGGGCCACCGGTGGCGGCCATTAACGGCCTGTCCTTGCTTTCGCCTTCGCCCGTGCCTTCAGCCGGCGCCATGCCTTCCTGGCTCAGCCCGCGCAGCACCTTGACCACTTCACCTGCATTGGCGTGCCGCAGGTAAATGACCTGGGTACTGCCGTTGCCGGGTGCTTCCTGGGGGCGGTCGAGCTGGCGCAGCAGGCTGGCGATACGGTCCAGGTTGCTGCGCCAGTCGGTCACCACCAACTGGTGCGCTGCCGGGTACGGTGTAATCACCCCGACCCGTGGGTCGATCAGCGGTTTGAGGATGCCCAGCACCTGCTCGCTGGCGGCGTTGCGCACGTTGAATACCCGCGTCGCCACGCTGTCACTGCCTGCGCCCTGCTGCCCACCCGCCTCCACCGGCACCGGCTCCAGGCGCGCGGCCTGGTCGGGGACGATCTTCACACTGCCGTTGGGCAGGTCGACGGTGGCGTAGCCCTGGGCGCGCAACTGCGCCAGGAAGATGTCGTAGATGGCATCGGCGTCGTGCAGGTCGACGGTGCGCACGGTGACCTTGCCCTTGACCCGGGGGTCGACGATGAAGGTGGTGCCGGTGATGCGCGACACGCTTTCGATGAATTCGCCCAGTTCGGTATCGACGAAGTTCACCTCGTACATAGGCGTACCATTTTCATCGAACACCGGCTCTTCGGCGCGGGCCTCAGGTAGGCCTACGGCCAGGGCCAGGCTCAGCACGGCGGCCACGCAGTATCTAACAGGCATCGTTCATCCTTGCCGCTTGAAGCCGGTCACGGCGGGGCGTGGCGGCCAGGGCAGGCGTTCACGCCGCCCCTGGTTGTTGAAAATCAGGCCATCGGTGTCGATGTCCTGCAGCACGATCCCCGGCGCCAGGCGCTGACCGCGGGCCAGGGTGCGCACCTGCTCGCCGTAGCGCAGCACCACCACACTGGAAGACAGCGGCTGCGCCCTGAGGCCGCCGAGGTAGTGCAATGGCAGGCGGGTAATGGCGATGGCGCCGTCGTCGATGGGCGCTTGCCAGTGACCGACCATCAGCCCGGGCAGCGGGCTTACGGCTGCCGCCGGCGCCATGGCCGGTTGCGGCTGGCGGCTCAGTTGCAGCACGCACTGGGCGGCCAGCCAGCCGGCCAGGGTCAGGCCAGCGCCGGTGAATAAGCGCGAGGCGAGTGTCACGAGGCCAACTGCCGTGGGTGCCAGCCCGGGTGACCCTGCACGTAACGCACTTCGGGCAGTTGCAGCGGCGCCAGTTGCCAGTCGCCATGCTGGCGGGCGAGCCAGGCTTCGACCCGTTGCCACAGCGGTTCGCCAGCCTGGCTTTCAAACTGCAGGCCGAAGGTGCGGCACAGGCCCTGCACTGGCTCCAGCCCAATGATGCGCTTGCCTTGCGGGCTGTAGCTGACACCCCAGGCCTGGCCCTGCCAGCGCGGCAGGTCCTGGCTGTTGTCGAGCAGCAGCGGGTCGCCGAACAGCTGCTCTGCAGCGTTCTCCAGCACTTGCTCCACCTGCCGGGCCGGCGCTTCGACCACCGGCGCCGGGTAGCCGCCGGTGAGGCTGATCAGGTGTTCACGTGTGATCGACGCACCTGCGGGCAGCGGGTAGTCGTAACGCAGGCCGGGCAACAGCACGGGCATGCCGCTGTCATCGGCCAAGGCTTGATGCAGCAGGCGGTCCCAGCTGCCGCCACGGGTATCGCGACGCCACAAGGCCTGTGGCGCGCGGGCCAGCGGCTGGTCGAGCCACGCCGCGTGACCGGCACGTTGCTGGCGCAATTCTGCCTGCAATGGCCCGACGCGCAGTTGCGCGGCAGGCGCCAGTTGTTGTTCAAAGGCCGGGAAGAAACGCCCGTCGAACTGCCACAGCCCGGCCACGCGCTGACAACGCAGGCGGAAGGCACCGCTGCCCCGGCAACCGGCAAACAGCACCGGCACACGGCGACCACTGGCCTGGGTTACCTCGACGGGCGCCGGCCACAGGTCCTGGCCACGGGCGCACAACAGCACATCGATTTGCGGCACCCGCTCGGCCAGCCACAGGCCGGGGCCGGTGCCGACATCGGCCATGGCAACCACCAGGTCGGCCTCGCGCCGGGCCTGCTCGAACACGGGCTGCAGCGACTGGTACCACTGTTTGAGGGAGGCTTTCTGGTCCTGGGCATAGGGGTCGGTCACGCCGACCACGGCAATCCGTGCGCCACCGCGCTCGAAGACGTGCAAAGCTTCAAGGCCCAGGGCTTGGCGCTGCCCGTCCGCCAATCCAGCGCCGAGGGTAACGGCGCCAGCCTGGCGATACAGCCCTGTACTGCGTTGTGGCCACAGCACACGCTCGTCACTGCTGACCCGCGCTTCGGTGCCCAGCAGCTGACTGCCCTGCACCCCGCTTTCGCCTTGAGTCAGGTAGGCCAGGCCACTGCCGTTCCAGCCCTGGCCATTCTCCAGGGTCAGGCTGTTGCCTGCGCCGGCCTCGCCGCGCAGTTGCTCCAGCAGCGCCGCCAGCACCGCATAGCCGCCCAGCTGCGCAGCGGCTGCCTGGCTGGTATCGAGCAGCGGCGCCAGTTGCGGGTAGGCAAGGCTGGCACTGCTGCCGGTCATCCACGGCGCGCGGCCCAGGTGGCTGACCGGCCCCAGGCGGGTGGCAGGCACCACGGCCTGGCCGGGTTGGCGGGCATCGAGGGTATCGGCCACGTACAGCAGGTCGAGCCGGGCGTTGCCGCCCTGCTGCCCTGGGAAGGCGGAACAGGCGCCGAGCAGCGGTGCCAATGCCCCGATACCCATCCAGCCGATCACTTCGCGCCTGTGCACACTGCTCGCCATCGCACCCGCCATCCTTTTTCACACTCATTCAGGGCCCCGGATGTTGCGGCGTTGGCATTACAGTTTGATGGCAGAAATCCGACAACAATTCCAAATTGATCTGTCAGAAGATCTTCTAAGAGCGAGTCGTTTTAAAAACCCCTTAACATTTCTGCCAATCAATCATCATATTTCCCCACTAGAGTCGCGAGTTCCTCTAACTCAGCCACTATAAGGACACCCTGATGAGTCGAGATACCGGCGACAACCTGGACCGGAACCACAGCGCCAACATGCCGATGGCCAAGGTCATGGACGCCTACCTGAGCCGCCGCAGCGTGATGCGCGGCAGCCTGGGCGCCGCCATCGCCATGATTGCCGGTACCGGCCTGACAGGCTGCTTCGACGGTGGTGGTTCCGATCACGATGATCCGGTCACCGAGCCACCGGTGACCGAGCCGCCTGTCACCGAGCCGGAGGTGCCGAAACTGGCACTGGGCTTCCAGTCCATCCCGGGCTCGCGCACCGACGCCTGTGTGGTTGCCGCCGGCTACAGCGCCTACGTGCTGGCGCCGTGGGGCACGCCGCTGAACAGCAACGGCAACCCATGGAAGTCCGACGGCAGCAACACCTCGACCGACCAGGCCAACGCCATGGGCATGCACCATGACGGCATGCACTTCTTCCCCATCAACGGCAGCTCGGAAGACGGCCTGCTGGCGATCAACTTCGAGTACATCGACGCCGCAGCCCTGCACCCGGCCGGCCCGACCACCGATGTCAACGGCAAGCGCCCGGTCGAGGAAGTGCGCAAGGAAATCAACGCCCATGGGGCTGGCGTGGTGCGCCTGAAGAAAGTCAGCGGCCGCTGGCAGGTCGTCGACAACGACCCGCTGAACCGCCGCTTCACCACCGCCTCGCGCATGGAAATCACCGGTCCGCTGCGCGGCACCGACCACGTCAAGACCAAGTACTCCAGCGCCGGTACCCACTGCCGCGGCACCAACAACAACTGCGGAAACGGTTACACCCCGTGGGGCACCTACCTGACCTGTGAAGAGAACTGGCCGGGCATCTTCGTCAACAAGGGCACCCGCCCCGAAGACCAGCGCCGCATTGGCGTGGGCACCTCCAGCGGCCAGTACAAGTGGGAAACCGCTGCCGGTGACAGCACCGAAGTGGCCGACGAATTCGCCCGTTTCGACGTCACCGTCAAGGGCGCCAGCGCCACCGACGACTACCGCAACGAAGCCAGCACCTACGGCTACATCGTCGAGATCGACCCGTACAACAGCAGCACCCTGGCCACCAAGCGCACCGCGCTGGGCCGCTTCCGCCACGAGGGCTGCGCCCCAGGCCTGCCGGTCGCCGGCAAGCCGCTGGTGTGGTACATGGGTGACGACTCGAACAACGAGTACCTGTACAAGTGGGTTTCCACCGCTGTGTGGGATGCCGCCGATGCCAACCCGGCCAACCGCCTGGCCACCGGCGCCAAGTACCTGGACCAGGGCAAGCTCTACGTGGCCCGCTTCAATGCCGACGGGACCGGCGTATGGCTGCTGCTGGACGTGGCCACTGCCACCACGGGCGGCAGCACCCTGGGTGCGCTGTATGGTGACCTGCCAGGCATCATCCTCAACACCCGTGGGGCTGGCGATGCCGTAGGCGCGACGCCGATGGACCGCCCGGAATGGACGACGGTGAATCCGCTGAACGGCGATGTGTACCTGACCCTGACCAACAACAGCGCGCGCACCCCGGAAAAGGTCGATGCGGCCAACCCGCGCGGCCCGAACCGCCACGGCCACATCATTCGCTGGCACGACAGCGACGACCAGTTGAGCTTCAACTGGGACATCTTCGTGTTCGGCGCCAACGCGGCCGGTACTGCCGACATCAACCGCTCCGGCCTGACCGAACTGAACCAGTTCGCGAGCCCTGACGGCATGAGCTTCGATAGCCGTGGCGTGTTGTGGTTCGAGACCGACAACGGCGAGAGCACCCTCACCGATTACACCAACGACCAGCTGCTGGCGGTGATCCCTACCGACCTGGTGGACGCCACCGGCAAGCAGGTGCCGGTGAACGCACAGAACCAGGTGGACCTGCGCCGCTTCTTCGTCGGGCCGAATGATTGCGAGGTGACCGGGATTGCCTTTACCCCGGACAACAAGACGCTGTTCGTCAACATTCAGCACCCGGGGAACTGGCCGTATACCGACAAGGCTACCGATGCTACCCCGGCTGGGGCCAAGGTAAGGCCGCGGGCTTCGACGGTGGTGATTCAGCGGGTTGATGGCGGCGAGATCGGGACTGCCTGATAAATCTGGGGCCGCTTTGCGGCCCTTTCGCGACACAAGGCCGCTCCCACAACAACCGCGCAGCCTTCAGGTACCGCGCGGTTGTTGTGGGAGCGGCCTTGTGTCGCGATAGGGCTGCACAGCAGCCCCGGCAATCTCAAGCCCTACCAGGCCATCGGCTCCCGGCTGCGCACCCGCACTTGCTGCGCCGGCACCCGGGCATGCCATTGCACCACCCCCAGCGCCTCCACCTGGAATTCGCTGCGTATCGCCCGCCCCTCTTCCTCGAACGACAGCTGCAGCAGGAAGTACCCGCTGTTGAGCAGCAAACCTTCACTCAGCCGTTCAAACGTCTCGTCATCCACCGCGCCCAACGCCTGGCGCAACGCGGCTGCATCCACGTACCCCGACGCCGGCCGCCCGCTGATGATGCGGCTGAGCAACGACCGCGAATAGCGCCCTTCGTACAGCGCTTCCAGTAACGGAAGGTGCTCCAGCCCAAGCGCATTGGCGTTCAGGCGCCAGCCGGTGACCTGGGGCAAGGCGCACAGCATCGGGTAGCGAGCCTGGCGGGCGGCGTCCGGCTCCAGCAGCAGGTTCAGCTCGCTGGTGTCGAGCATCGGCTGGTTGGCCGCCAGGCGCGGCGGTTGCTGGCGCAGGTACTGGGCGCTTTCGGCGCCCTGCAGGCGGGTGTCGCTGTCGGCGTCGAGCCAGTCGGCCAGCGCATCGACCAGGCGCTCGGCAGCCATGTCGTCGCCCAGCAGGTAGCGCAACTGGCGCTCGGCACGCTCACCATCGGCGCCCAGCAGCGCATTGACGTTGAAGCAGGTGTGCTGGTCGCGCACCCGTAACTGCGCCTGACCTGCGCCAAAATCGTATTTAAGCGGCTGCCCACGCAAGGCCTGCCAGAACAACGGGCTAAGCCGCCAGGCGGGGTCGCGCAGGGCCTGCTCTGCATAGGCCAGGCCGGCCTGCTCCATGGCCCGCGCCTGCACCCGCTGGTGCAGCAGGCGCACTTCATCCACTTGGCGCCGGCCATCTTCCACCAGCCAGGCCATGCCCGCCGCCAGCATTGCCAGCACCACCATCACCATCAACAGGGCCGCACCCTGCTGTTGCCTGCCACCCATCCGTGCGTGCCTCGCTCGCGCAATAAAGACGCCAGTCAACACGCGGCGTGTTGCAGGTAGATGGCAATGCCGGTTCGTCATGTGCACGTCATCTACACGAGGCAGGATTGCCCTTCCTTTTCATGGCCTTACAGGAGTAGTCGCAATGGGTGGCATTGGAATCTGGCAACTGGTGATCGTACTGCTGATCGTATTTCTGCTGTTTGGTACCAAGCGCCTCAAGGGCCTGGGTAGCGATGTGGGCGAGGCGATCCAGGGTTTTCGCAAGTCCATGGGCGGCGACGCTGACGCCAGCGCACCTGGCCAGGCGCAGGTTCAGCAACAGGCCCCGCTGACCGGCCAGGCCACGCAGCAGCCTCAAGCGGACCGTCAGGCCTGATGTTCGAGGTAGGCTTCAGCGAGCTGCTGCTGGTTGGCGTCGTCGCGCTGCTGGTGCTGGGCCCGGAGCGCCTGCCGGTGGCAGCGCGCACCCTCGGCCGCGGCCTGGGCCAGGCGCGCCGGGCCATGCACGCCTTGCGCACGCAGGTAGAACGCGAGATCGAGTTGCCCAACCTCGACAGCGCCCCATTGCAACGCCTGGAACAGGAGATCCGCCAAGGTATCAGCCTGAACACAGAGCCGGCCAATGACGCGGCCACGGTCGCGCTGCCCAAGGAAAACGCCTCATGAGTATTGCCATGGACCCGGCGGCCAGCATGCCGCTGACCGAACACCTGCGCGACCTGCGCAAACGCCTGGTGCGTTGCCTGGCGCTGGTGGCATTGGTGTTCGCCGGCCTGTTCCCGTTCGCCCAGACGCTGTACACGCTCATTTCCGAGCCGCTGCGGCGCTTTTTGCCGGAAGGCGCGAGCATGATCGCCACCAGCGTCACCTCGCCGTTTCTGACGCCGTTCAAGCTGACCGCGATGTGCGCGCTGTTCGTGGCCATGCCGCTGCTGCTGCACCAGGCCTGGGGTTTTCTGGCGCCGGGGCTGTACCGCCGTGAGCGGCGCATTGCCCTGCCGCTGCTGGTGTCGAGCATCGTGTTGTTCTATGCCGGCATGGCGTTCGCGTTCTTTCTGGTGTTCCCGATGATGTTCGGTTTCTTTGCCAGCGTTACGCCGGACGGCGTGGCGATGATGACCGACATCAGCCAGTACCTGGACTTCATCCTGGCGCTGTTCCTGGCGTTCGGGCTGGCATTCGAGATCCCGGTGGCGACGTTCATCGTGGTCTGGGTGGGGTTGGCGGATGTACCCACACTGAGGCGCAGCAGGCCCTACGTGATCGTCGGGTGCTTTGTGGTGGGGATGATCCTGACGCCGCCGGATGTGTTTTCGCAGACAATGCTGGCGGTGCCGATGTGGGTGCTGTTCGAGGTGGGGTTGCTGGCTTGTGCGTGGTTGAAGCGGCCTGAGCCCGGCAAGGAGATTGTGGCTGGGTTATAGGGCCTATTCGCGGGCACGCCCGCTCCCACAGAGATCGCACAACCTTCGAGTAATGTGCGATCCCTGTGGGAGCGGGCGTGTCGAGGCGTCGAACCGCCGCGAATAGCCTTGATGCGGTCTAGAACTCGGCGAGCCGCCAGACTTCATAGGCTGGCGTCTCGTACGGGTGGCTTTGCTTTAGCGCTGCGACGACCTGTGCAATCAGGTCGTCAGCCACCACCAGCTCTACCTTCCACTCCTCCACCACCTCGACCTGACCGGTTTGCCCGAGGTACGGCTGGCTGCCGTCCAACGGGCGGAACTGGCCCTGGCCCAGGGTTTGCCAGGCGCAGTGGTCATAGTCACCGATGCGCCCGCCACCCGCAGCGAACACAGCGGCCTTGACCACTTCGACGTGGCTGGCGGGGACAAAGAAGGCGAGCTTGTACACGCCTTAGTTCACCCACACCCGCGCGTTGCGGAACATACGCATCAGCGCGGCATCTTCCTGCCACTCATCCGGGCGCCAGGAGTTCTGCACGGCGCGGAACACACGCTCCGGGTGCGGCATCATGATGGTCACGCGGCCGTCGCGGCTGGTCAGGCCGGTGATACCACGCGGCGAACCGTTCGGGTTGGCCGGGTAGGCTTCGGTGACCTTACCGTGGTTGTCGACGTAGCGCAGGGCCACGCAACCGGACAGGTCGGCTTCCAGCAGTGCCGCTTCGTTGGCGAACTCGGCATGGCCTTCACCGTGGGCGATGGCGATTGGCATGCGCGAACCGGCCATGCCCTGCAGGAAGATCGAGTTGGACTTCTGCACCTCGACCATGGCCACGCGTGCCTCGAACTGCTCCGAGCGGTTACGCACGAAGTGCGGCCAGTACTCGGTGCCCGGGATCAGCTCGTGCAGGTTGGACATCATCTGGCAACCGTTGCACACGCCCAGGGCGAAGCTGTCGGTACGCTCGAAGAAGGCCTGGAAGGCGTCACGGGCACGGGCGTTGAACAGCGCCGACTTGGCCCAGCCTTCACCGGCACCCAGCACGTCACCGTAGGAGAAGCCACCGCAGGCGACCAGGCCCTTGAAGGCCTCGAAGTCGACACGGCCCGCGAGGATGTCGCTCATGTGCACGTCGATGGCGGCGAAGCCGGCACGGTCGAAGGCAGCGGCCATCTCGACCTGGCCGTTGACGCCCTGCTCACGCAGGATGGCCACTTGCGGGCGCACGCCCTTCTTGATGTACGGCGCGGCGATGTCGTCGTTGACGTCGAAGCCCAGTTTGACCGACAGGCCCGGGTTGTCTTCCTCAAGCAGCAGGTCGAATTCCTGGTCGGCACAGTCAGCGTTGTCGCGCAGGCGCTGGATCTGGTAGCTGGTCTCGGCCCACTGGCGCTGCAGCATGCGACGGTCGTCGTCGAACAGCACTTCGCCGTTCAGGCTGATGGACACTTCGGCGTTGTTGACCGGCTTGCCGATCACCGCGACGCACTCTTCGCCCAGGCCAGCGGCGCTGAACTGTGCCAGTACGTCCGGGGTGGCATCCTGGCGAACCTGGATGACCGCACCCAGCTCTTCGTTGAAGAGAATGGCCGGCACGTCTTTGCGGTTGTCGGTCAGCGGGTCGAGTTGCAGGTCGAGGCCGCAGTGGCCGGCGAAGGCCATTTCCACCACGGTGGTCAGCAAGCCGCCGTCGGAACGGTCGTGGTAGGCCAGCAGATGACCGTCGGCATTCAGGCCCTGGATCACGGCGAAGAAGGCCTTGAGGTCTTCGGCGTCGTCGACGTCCGGTGCCTGGGCAGCGATCTTGCCGTAGGTCTGGGCCAGGATCGAGGCGCCCATACGGTTCTTGCCACGGCCCAGGTCGATCAGGATCAGGTCGGTTTCGCCCTTGTCCATGCGCAGTTCAGGGGTCAGGGTCTTGCGGATGTCGGTGACCGGGGCAAAGCCGGTGATGATCAGCGACATTGGCGAGGTGACGCTCTTCTCGCCGCCCTCATCGCTCCACTTGGTCTTCATCGACATCGAGTCTTTGCCGACCGGAATGGTAATGCCCAGCTCCGGGCACAGCTCCATGCCGACAGCCTTGACGGTGTCGTACAGGCGGGCGTCTTCACCTGGGTGGCCGGCGGCGGACATCCAGTTGGCCGACAGTTTGATGTCGGACAGCTTCTCGATGCGTGAAGCGGCCAGGTTGGTCAGGGTTTCGCCGATGGCCATGCGGCCGGACGCCGGGGCATCCAGCAGCGCCAGCGGGGTACGCTCGCCCATGGCCATGGCTTCACCGGTGTACACGTCGAAGCTGGTGGCGGTGACGGCGCAGTCGGCGACCGGTACCTGCCACGGGCCGACCATCTGGTCGCGAGCAACCAGGCCGGTGATGGTGCGGTCGCCGATGGTGATCAGGAAGCTCTTGCTGGCCACGGCCGGGTGGTTCAGTACGCGCTGGACGGCATTGTCCAGGTCCAGCTCGCTCGGGTCGAAGTCATCGCCCAGCTCGGCTTCACGGGTAACCGAACGGTGCATGCGCGGCGGCTTGCCCAGCAGCACGTCCAGCGGCATGTCCACAGGCGTGTTGCCGAAGTGGCTGTCGCTTACGGTCAGGTGCGGCTCTTCAGTCGCTTCGCCGACCACGGCAAACGGGCAACGCTCACGCTCGCAGATGGCCTGGAAACGCTCGAAGTCGACCGCGCTGACAGCCAGCACGTAACGCTCTTGCGATTCGTTGCTCCAGATTTCGTGCGGGGCCATGCCCGGCTCGTCATTGGGCACGTTACGCAGCTCGAAGCGGCCACCACGGCCACCGTCGTTGACCAGTTCCGGGAAGGCATTGGAGATACCGCCCGCGCCAACGTCGTGGATGAAGGCGATCGGGTTGTTGTCGCCCAGCTGCCAGCAGCGGTCGATGACCTCTTGGCAACGGCGCTCCATTTCAGGGTTTTCGCGCTGTACCGAAGCGAAGTCCAGGTCGGCCGAGCTGGCACCGGTCGCCACCGACGAAGCGGCGCCGCCGCCCAGGCCGATCAGCATGGCTGGGCCGCCGAGCACGATCAGCTTGGCGCCGACGGTGATCTCTGCCTTCTGCACGTGGTCTTCACGGATGTTGCCCATGCCACCTGCGAGCATGATCGGCTTGTGGTAGCCGCGCACTTCTTCGCCGTGCGGGGTGTTGATCGACTGCTCGAAGGTACGGAAGTAGCCGGTCAGGGCCGGGCGACCGAATTCGTTGTTGAACGCAGCGCCACCCAGAGGGCCTTCGATCATGATGTCGAGGGCGTCGACGATACGCTCAGGCTTGCCGTAGGCCTGCTCCCAAGGCTGTTCGAAGCCCGGAATGCGCAGGTTGGACACGGTGAAACCGGTCAGGCCCGCCTTGGGCTTGGCGCCACGGCCGGTAGCACCTTCGTCGCGGATTTCGCCGCCGGAGCCGGTGGAGGCGCCGGAGAACGGGGCGATGGCGGTCGGGTGGTTGTGGGTTTCCACCTTCATCAGGATGTGCACCGGCTCCTGCACCGCGCCGTACTGGCGGGTTTCAGGGTTCGGGAAGAAACGGCCGGCCACGTTACCGACGATGACCGAGGCGTTGTCCTTGTACGCAGACAGCACGCCTTCGCTGTGCATCTGGTAGGTGTTCTTGATCATGCCGAACAGGCTTTTTTCCTGGTCCTGGCCGTCGATGTCCCAACTGGCGTTGAAAATCTTGTGGCGGCAGTGCTCGGAGTTGGCCTGGGCGAACATCATCAGTTCGATGTCGTTCGGGTTGCGCGCAAGGCCCTGGAAGGCATTGACCAGGTAGTCGATCTCGTCTTCGGCCAGGGCCAGGCCCAGGTCGATGTTGGCCTTGGCCAGCGCGTCGCGGCCACCGGCCAGGATGTCCACCGAGGTCATCGGCTTGGGCTGGGCATGGCTGAACATGTCGGCCGCCTGCTCCAGCTGAGCCAGCACACGCTGGGTCATGCGGTCGTGCAGTTCGGCGGCGACCAATGCAGCGTCAGCGTCGCTCAGGGTGCCGGCAACGTAGTAGGCGATGCCGCGCTCCAGGCGCTGGATCGACTGCAGGCCGCAGTTGTGGGCGATGTCGCTGGCCTTGCTGGCCCACGGCGAAATGGTGCCCAACCGCGGCACGACCAGGAACAGGCGGCCGGTCGGCTCCTGTACCGGCACGCTCGGGCCGTACTTGAGCAGACGGCCCAGCACCTGCTGCTGGTCGGCGGTCAGCTCGCCGTCGACATCGGCGAAGTGGGCGAATTCGGCATACAAACCAGTAACAGCGGGGACTTTCTGGCTCAGTTGCTCGAGTAATTTACCGTGGCGAAAGGCAGAAAGGGCAGGAGCGCCGCGCAGGATCAACATCGTCGGGACAGCCTCAGGAAGGGGTGTGCTTAGAGGCCGTGCATTCTAGCCTAATTCGATGGCTTTCGGCACCCGCTCTACGCCACGGCTGCCGGGCGGCGTAACCGGACTTGCGGGTCAATATTTCGGGTGCTCGCCTCAAGAGGTTTATGGCCTGGGAGATCGAGCGCCACACCTCCCACGGCAAGCACCCGAAAGCCCAAACACAATCCTCCGCCACGCCCCCGCAACACAAAACCCGCTACCAGACAAGCTAACCGTTGTCGAGATATGGTTGAACCGGTCCTTTGCGTATACTGCAACCTATGTTCGCCCACACTGCTTTGCGCCAGCGTTGCGCCAAATGGCTTTTCGCAACCGGACTCTTTTTGCTGCTCGGTGCCTGCGTTGAAAAACCCAGCACCCTCGAGCGCGTGAAGGAGGATGGCGTGCTGCGCGTGATCACCCGCAACAGCCCGGCCACTTACTTCCAGGATCGCAACGGCGAAACCGGTTTCGAGTACGAGCTGGTCAAGCATTTCGCCGACGATCTCGGTGTGAAGCTGGAGATCGAGACTGCCGACAACCTCGATGAGCTGTTCGACGACCTCGGCAAGCCCTCCGGCCCGGTACTGGCAGCCGCCGGCCTGGTCAGCAGCGAGCGGCGCGCGGCGCAGGCGAAATTCTCGCACCCTTACCTGGAAGTGACCCCGCAGGTCATCTATCGCAACGGCCGGCCCCGCCCGACCAATGCCAAGGGCCTGGTCGGCAAGAAAATCATGGTGCTCAAAGGCAGCAGCCATGCCGACCTGCTGGCCGAGCTGAAAAAGCAGAACCCTGGCCTGGAATATGAAGAGTCGGATGCCGTGGAGGTGGTCGACCTGCTGCGCATGGTCGACGAAGGCCAGATCGACCTGACCCTGGTCGACTCCAACGAGCTGGCGATGAACCAGGTGTACTTCCCCAACGTACGCGTTGCCTTCGACGTGGGCGACACCCGCGACCAGCGCTGGGCAGTGGCTGCGGGCGAAGACAACAGCCTGCTCAACGAAATCAACGAATTTCTCGACAAGGCACAGAAGAACGGCACCCTGCAGCGCCTGAAAGACCGTTATTACGGCCATGTAGACGTACTGGGCTATGTGGGTGCCTACACCTTCGCCCAGCACCTGCAACAGCGCCTGCCCAAGTACGAAAAGCACTTCAAGAGCTATGCCAAGGTCGAGCAGGTGGACTGGCGCCTGCTGGCCGCCATCGGCTACCAGGAATCGATGTGGCAGCCGGAGGTCACCTCCAAGACCGGCGTGCGCGGCCTGATGATGCTGACCCAGCGCACCGCCCAGGCCATGGGCGTGTCCAACCGGCTGGACCCGAAACAGAGCATCCAGGGTGGTGCCAAATACTTCATGAAGATCAAGGCCGAGCTGGACGACAGCATCCAGGAGCCGGACCGCACCTGGTTCGCCCTGGCGGCCTATAACGTCGGCGGCGGCCACCTGGAAGACGCCCGTACCCTGGCCAAGCGCGAGAAGCTCAACCCGAACAAGTGGCTGGACGTGAAGAAGATGCTGCCGCGCCTGTCGCAGAAGCAGTGGTATCGCCAGACCAAGTACGGCTACGCCCGTGGCGGCGAGCCGGTGCACTTCGTGGCCAACATCCGCCGTTACTACGACATCCTCACCTGGGTGACCCAGCCGCAGCTCGAAGGCCAGGTCGCCGAGGGCAACCTGCATGTGCCCGGGGTCAACAAGACCAAGCCGGCGGAACAGTCGCCGCCGATGTAGGCCTGAACCGGCCTCTTCGCGGGCGCGCCCGCTCCCACATGTACACCACAGGCCCGAGGGGATTGGTATTCCTGTGGGAGCGGGCGTGCCCGCGAAGAGGCCGGTTCAGGTCAAGCCTTGGCCCGGCGGGCTTTGAAGAAGTCGCTGAGGATCTGCCCGCACTCCTCCGCCAGCACCCCACCCTCCACCATCACCCGATGGTTGAGGAACCCCTGGCCGAAGAACTGCCCCTGGCTCTGCACAATGCCCGCCTTGGGCTCCAGCGCGCCAAAAACCACGCGCATCACCCGCGAATGCACAATCAGCCCTGCGCACATGCTGCACGGCTCCAGGGTCACGTACAGGGTGCTGCCGGGCAGGCGGTAGTTGCTGGCTGATTTCGCCGCTGCACGGATGGCCACCATCTCGGCATGCGCACTGGGGTCGCTGTCGAGGATCGGCCGGTTGAAGCCCTGGCCGATCACCTGCCCATGCTGTACCAGCACCGCACCCACGGGCACCTCGCCCAGCGCAGCACCTTCGGCGGCCAAAGCCAGGGCCAGGCGCATGAATTCCTGATCGCGGCTGCGATCGATGATCTGCGGGCGCATCAGACCACCGCAATCGCGGCCATCAGGCCGGTTTCCATGTGGTCGATGACGTGGCAATGGAACATCCAGGTGCCCGGGTTATCCGCCACCAGTGCCACCTGGGCGCGCTCGTTCTTGCCCAACAGATAGGTGTCGGTGAACCACGGCTCCTTGATGTCGTGACGGTTGGAGGCGATCACCTTGAAGCTCATGCCATGCAGGTGGATCGGGTGCTGGTACTGGGTCATGTTCTTCAGCTCGAAGATGTAGCTCTTGCCCTTTTTCAACGTGGCGATGGGGCGGTCGGCGCAGGTTTTGTCGGTGATATCCCAGGCCTGGCCGTTGATCTGCCACATGCTCGACGGCTTGTTCGGGTCTGGCGTGACCGAGACGCTGGCCGCCCACTCGAAATTGAAGTTGAGCTTTTCGGCATTCTCCAGGTCCGGCTCGGCGATCGGGTTGGCCGGCAGCGCTGGCGGCCAGTCACTCGGCGCGTCATTGCTGGCCACCGAACGCAGGGTACCCAGGCGCACGAAACCATCGCGCAGGGAGATCTCCTCGCCTGCCTCGGGAATACGGATGGCGAGGCAGATGCGCATGCCGGGGCCGAGCCAGTACTCGTCCTCCAGTGGTCGCGGGGTCACCGGATTGCCGTCGAGGGCATAGATTTTCGCCTCGCAGTTGCCCTTGAGATTGAGGCGGTAGGTCCAGGTGTTGTCCAGGTTCAGCAGGCGCACCCGCACCACCTGGCCAGCCGGCAACTCGGTGACCGAGCCGGCCTGGCCATTGATGGTGATCAAGCGCCCGGCGGTGCCATTGCGCGCCGCCTCGCGAGGGATGCTGAAAGGCAGCCAGGCCCCCTGCTCGTCCACGTGCCAGTTTTTCAGGCTCAATGTGCGCTCATGCTGGAACCCGGTAGGCTCACGCTCCTCGACGATCAGCGGGCCGACCAGGCCGCGGCCGAGCTCTTCGGAGCTGCTGACGTGCGGGTGATACCAGTAGCTGCCGGCGTCCGGCACGCGGAACTTGTAGTCGAAGTACTCGCCAGGCTTGACCGGCAGTTGCGAGACATAGGGCACGCCGTCCATTTCCAGCGGCAGGCGAATGCCGTGCCAGTGGATGGTGGTTTCGACCGGCAGGTGGTTGATGAAGCGTACCCGCAACCAGGTGCCCTGGCGCACGCGCAACTCGGTGCCTGGCGCCGATGGGCCGAACGCCCAGGCTTCGGTCTTGAAGCCCGGCACCAGTTCGACGTCCAGCGGCGCTGCGATCAGCTCGTAGTCATGCCCGGCGTTGTCGTCTTCGACCTTGCCCAGCCAGTAACGCGCTGCGCCACCGGCGCCCAGGCCAACCACAACCAGGCCGGTGAGGCCTTTGAGCATTTGTCGACGGGTGAAGGACATCGGTGCGGGTACCTCGTGTTCTGCGCAATCAAGCTGCCAGCAGTGGCTGGCGATGAAGGGCGAATACGATACACCTGCAAATGGGAAAGATTAAGTGAAGTGTTGCCGCAGCACATTTACCCCCCAGCAATATCTACCCCGACCCACACCCGCTGCCGATGCAGGCTTGGCCATTGTCCTTCATCGAGGAAATGCCCATGGACCTCTCTACCCAACAGCAGAAAACCCTCCAACAGCTGCAGCAACTGGCCATGCCACTGGTCACCGCCTGCCCGGACATGCGCCAGATAGCGCGGGATACCGCCCTTGCCATCCTGGCCAAGCATCAGCATCCGGCGCTGGACCCTGACCAGGTCTATCTCAACCGTTTTGCCACGGCCGTCAGCAGCCCGCGAACATTCAGCGGCTGGCAGCACTTCGACCCACCGGTCCAATCGCTGACCCTGCCGCAACTGGTCATGCACCGCTTCGATGTTCACGACCAGGACAATGCCGACCTGCTCAGTTACCTCACCGGCTTCTACAAAGATGGCGCGGGCAAGGACGTGTACGATGAGCACAACGAAATACCCATCGCCCCACAGTCGATCCTGCAGGACTTCTGGCAAATCGACTTCAGCAGCACATTCCACCAACGCCTGCATGACTTCTGGCAGCAACACGCCGATGGCTACCGCACCCTGGCCAAGGTCAATTTCCTCGCCAAGGTTCTGGAGGTGCGCTCGGACTCCCCCCGCAGCGAGCTGGCCAGGCGTGCTCACCGGGTCGCCGCCGCCCTTGCAGGTACCAGCACCTGGCCGCCGAGCCTGGAGCAATTGCAACAGCACGCCAGTCCCGCCGCTGGCTACCGCGTCTGTACCTTCGATATTGGCGGCCACCTGGCCACTGACATCCTGCGGGTCGAGATGGACGATGGCTATCAACTGCTCTACACCCCTGGCGAGAGCGAGGCGCTGCACCTGTTCGCCAACCGCAGCGAGCTGTATCAATGGGTGCTGATGAACACCAACCAGGCCGATAACCGGGCACGCTTCATGGGCCACTTCGCACTTGAGAGCCATGCCGAAAAGGCCAGCAGCGTCGGCCTGAACCACATGATCGACCTGCTGTTCTTCAACTGGGGAGGCGATGACCATCACTGCCTCAACCAGCTGGACCACACCCTGACCGGCGATGCGTTCAGCCACCTGCGCGACGCCGCCCGCCAGCGCATGAACGACGATGCCCACTTCGCCCTGCGCTCCAATGCCGACTTGCGCAAACAATTGTGGATCGGCTACCTGACAGCCTTCGGCGAGATTGCCGGAGCCATGGCCGCAGTCGACTGGCCGATCGCCCTGGCGGCGGTCGGGGCGGGGCTGGCTGAGACCGGGCTGAATATCGACCAGGCGATCACTGGCCACACCACCGCCGAACGCCAGCAGGGGGTGACCGGCGCCGTGCTGGCCGCCATCAATACCCTGTTCAATGCGACACTGCTCACCGGCGTAGCAGGCAAGCCGCTGGATGAGTTCGCCGAGCTTGACGAGGCCGAGGGCGCAGAAACAGGCCATGAACCGGAACCTGAAGATGATCTGCTGCCTGCCACCCCCGGCGAAATCGAAGCCTGGGTCCCGGAGCCGCACAGGCCACTTGGCCAACTTGCCCTGCTGGCGCCTTTCGAGACCAATGCCGTGCTGGCCAGCAAGCCTGGCAGCGGCACCCTCGAAGGGATTTACACCCAGGAAGGCAACTTCTATGCGTTGATCGACGAGCAGCCCTATCAGGTGCGCTTTGTTGCAGAAATGAATACCTGGGTCGTGGTAGACCCCGAGCACCCATTCTCTTTCTACCGTAACGTCCCCATCCGCCTGGGCGCGGATGGACAGTGGCAGCCTTTCGAACGCCCAGGGTTACGCGGCGGCATGTTGCCACGCAAGTTGCTGGCTCGCTGGGGCAGGGTTTCCGGGGCTGCAGTGGCTGAACTGCCCGACAGCCCCTACAACATTCCTCAAGCCATGCGCAGCGGTTTGAAAGCCGCCGCTCAAGGGGGCAATGACCGGGTACTCAGCGGCATCTTTGCCGACTTGGACCCGGTAGCCAATGAGCGCTATGCCGAATTCAGAAGGCGTCGCAATGCCCTGGCCACCGACGCCAGCCAGTTCCTCGAAACGGTACAGTTGCCACCTCGCCCCGAACTGCCCGAACTGCCCCGCGAGTCGGGCCCGAAGCAGATCATCCGCAGCCTGTATGAGCGCAGCCACGGCCTTGTTGTCGGTGAAGGCCATTCGCAGCTGGGCAGCAAGCGCTTTCTGATCGACAACATGGCGCTGCTGAAAAAGCAGAAAGTCAGCGTCTTGTACATGGAGCATTTTCTGACGGACTTCCAGCAGGCGGACCTGGACGTATTCAATCGCACAGGGCAAATGCCAAAAGACCTGCAGACCTATGTGGAGACCCTGGACGAGGGGCACTGGACCGACCGCTCAGGCCGCTACACCTTCAAGCAAGTACTGATCGCCGCTCAGAAACAGGGCATCCGCATCCAGCCCATCGATTGCATGGCCAGCTACCGTCAGGCGTGGGAAGGCACGCCATTGCCGCAGATTCGGCAAAAGATGATGAACTACTTCGCGCACCTGACCATCGACGCCGACCAGGCCACCCGCGGCCCCGGCAAGTGGATAGCCCTGGTGGGCAGTACGCACTCGAACACCTATGAAGGCGTACCCGGGCTGAGCGAACTGCAAGGCGCTGTCGGCCTGCGCTTTGAAGACATCGAGTTCGGCAAAGTGGGCGGTATAGAGGTCGACCCGGGACGCACGGTTGTCAGCGACGATTTTAGCCTGCAGCGCGTTCAGGGCGACTTGCGCATGCAGGTTGCAGTGGCGCAGCACGCCAAGGGCAGCGGCAACCTGGAAGCGGCGCTGGTGAACAAGGGCATGTTTGCTTTCAGCGACCTCGATGGCCAGCTGACCCTGGTCCATCGCAGCCACGACGGGCAACTGAAATACACCCCGGTGCGCCAGGACGGGCGATACGTCCATATCGAAAAACCTGACTGGCCATGGATCAGCGGACGCCGCCTGGATGGCCTGGCACAGTTACGCGACGCACTCGCCCGCCGAGGCTTGCGTTACGTGCGCCCTTGAACAGCGGGCATACCCTGTCGCCAGATACGACAAGGGCGCCTTGCGGCGCCCTTGTGGCTCAACTTATTCCCACTCGATAGTGGCCGGCGGCTTGCTCGACACGTCGTAGGTAACGCGCGAGATGCCTTCGATTTCGTTGATGATACGGCCGCTGACGGTTTCCAGCAGCTCGTACGGCAGGTGTGCCCAACGCGCGGTCATGAAGTCCACGGTCTCGACGGCACGCAGGGCAACGACCCAGGCGTAGCGACGGCCGTCGCCAACGACGCCAACCGACTTGACCGGCTGGAACACCACGAACGCCTGGCTGGTCTTGTGGTACCAGTCGGCCTTGCGCAGCTCTTCGATGAAGATGTGGTCGGCGCGACGCAGGATGTCGGCGTATTCCTTCTTCACTTCACCCAGGATGCGCACGCCCAGGCCCGGGCCCGGGAACGGGTGGCGGTAGACCATGTCGTACGGCAGGCCCAGTTCCAGGCCGATCTTGCGCACTTCGTCCTTGAACAGTTCACGCAGCGGCTCGACCAGCTTGAGGTTCATTTCCTCTGGCAGGCCACCCACGTTGTGATGCGACTTGATCACGTGGGCCTTGCCGCTCTTGGCGCCAGCCGACTCGATCACGTCCGGGTAGATGGTGCCCTGGGCAAGGAACTGGATGTTATCCAGCTTGCTGGCTTCGGCATCGAAGATGTCGATGAAGGTGCGGCCGATGATCTTGCGCTTCTTCTCCGGGTCGGCTTCGCCTTCCAGGTTACCCAGGAACTGAGCCTCGGCATCGGCACGGATCACCTTGACGCCCATGTTCTCTTTGAACATGGCCATCACCTGGTCGCCTTCGTGCAGGCGCAGCAGGCCGTTGTCGACGAAGACGCAGGTCAGCTGGTCGCCGATGGCACGGTGCAGCAGCGCGGCAACCACGGACGAGTCGACGCCGCCGGACAGACCGAGCAGGACGTTGGCCGAACCGACTTGCGCACGCACCTGGGCAATGGCGTCTTCAACGATGTTGGAGGCGGTCCACAGGGCTTCACAACCGCAGATGTCCTGCACGAAGCGGGACAGGATGCGACCGCCCTGCTTGGTGTGGGTCACTTCCGGGTGGAACTGCACGCCGTAGTAGCCACGAGAATCGTCGAACATGCCGGCGATCGGGCAGCTCGGAGTGCTGGCCAGCACGTGGAAGTCGCCAGGCATCTGGGTGACCTTGTCACCGTGGCTCATCCACACGTCCAGGCCCAGTACGCCATCGGCGTCAACGTGGTCTTCGATGCCGTCGAGCAGGCGGCTCTTGCCGACCACATCAACGCGGGCATAACCGAATTCGCGCAGTTCGGAGCCTTCGACCTTGCCGCCCAGCTGTTCGGCCATGGTCTGCATGCCGTAGCAGATGCCCAACAGCGGTACGTTCAGGTCGAACACGGCCTGCGGGGCGCGCGGGCTGTTGGCTTCGTGGACCGACTCGGGGCCGCCAGCGAGGATGATGCCGCGCGGGTTGAATTCGCGGATCGCTTCATCGTCCATGTCGAACGGGTGCAGTTCGCAGTACACGCCGATTTCGCGCACGCGGCGGGCAATCAGCTGGGTGTACTGGGAACCGAAATCGAGGATCAGGATGCGGTGAGCGTGAATGTCGAGGGCCATGACTCAATCTCGTCAGTGGAAATCGGAAACGACGCGGGGCTGTCGTGACAGCCCCGCATCCTTATATAGCTGGAAGCCTCAGCCTACGCGGTAGTTAGGGGCTTCTTTGGTGATCTGCACGTCATGCACGTGGGACTCGGCCATGCCGGCACCGGTGATGCGTACAAATTCCGGCTTGGTGCGCATCTCTTCGATGGTTGCGCTGCCGGTGTAGCCCATGGACGAACGCAGGCCGCCCATCAGCTGGTGGATGATCGCGGCCAGGGCGCCTTTGTAAGGCACACGGCCTTCGATGCCTTCCGGTACCAGCTTCTCGGCGCCGGCCGAGGAGTCCTGGAAGTAGCGGTCGGACGAGCCTTGCGCCTGTGCCATGGCACCCAGCGAGCCCATGCCGCGGTAGGCCTTGTAGGAACGGCCCTGGAACAGTTCGACTTCACCCGGGGCCTCTTCGGTACCGGCGAACATCGAACCCATCATCACGCAGGAAGCACCGGCAACGATGGCCTTGGACAGGTCACCGGAGAAGCGGATACCGCCGTCGGCGATCAGTGGCACGCCAGTGCCTTCCAGTGCGGCGGCGACGTTGGCGATGGCGCTGATTTGCGGCACGCCGACACCGGCAACGATACGGGTGGTGCAGATCGAGCCTGGGCCGATACCGACCTTGACGGCGTCAGCGCCCGCTTCGGCCAGGGCCTTGGCAGCAGCGCCAGTGGCGATGTTGCCGCCGATCACCTGCACTTGCGGGTAGGTTTCTTTTACCCAGCGCACGCGGTCGATCACGCCTTTGGAGTGACCGTGTGCGGTGTCGACAACCACCACGTCAACGCCAGCGGCAACCAGGGCGGCAACGCGCTCGCCGGTGTCCTTGCCGGTGCCGACCGCGGCGCCGACGCGCAGGCGACCCTGGTCGTCCTTGCTGGCCAGCGGGTAGGCCTTGGCTTTTTCGATGTCCTTGACGGTCATCATGCCCTTGAGGGCGAACTTGTCGTCGACGATCAGGACTTTTTCCAGGCGGTGCTTGTGCAGCAGCTCGCGGACTTCGTTCTTGTCGGCGCCTTCTCGGACGGTGACCAGGCGCTCTTTAGGCGTCATCACGTCGCGGACCTTGGCGTCCAGGCGGGTTTCGAAGCGCACGTCACGGGAGGTGACGATGCCAACCAGGTCGCCGTTCGCCAGCACCGGAACACCGGAGATGTTGTTCAGGCGGGTCAGGTCGAACAGGTCACGCACGGTGGCGTCGGCTTCGATGGTGATCGGGTCCTTGACCACGCCAGCCTCGAACTTCTTGACCTTGCGTACTTCGCCGGCCTGCTGTTCGATGGTCATGTTCTTGTGGATGATGCCGATGCCGCCTTCCTGGGCCATGGCAATGGCCAGACGCGCTTCGGTCACGGTATCCATGGCGGCGGAAACCAGCGGAATGTTCAGCTCGATGCCACGGGTCAAACGGGTCTTGAGACTGACTTCATTGGGCAGTACCTCGGAATAGCCAGGTACAAGGAGGATATCGTCGAAGGTCAGGGCTTCTTGGCTGATACGCAGCATCGCGGGGGCTCCCGGGCGGGAAAAATGGAAGCGCGCCATTATACTCATGCACGGCGCGCCGCTCAATGCAAAATAAGGGCCTTCGGTCAGCCTTGTGGCACTTTTACCTGTACCACGACCACCGGCTGGTCGAGCCAGTCGGCAAAGCTGTCGAGAAAGGCCTGGGTAAACCCGGCCTCGCCCCAGTTGTTGAAGATGAACCCCAGGTTGGAAAAGGCACATGGCTGCAGGTAAATGAAGCCATTGATGTCATCTTCGAAGCCGCACAGCGGGCAGGTGAAGTTATCACTGACGCGCGGCATCCATTCTTCCAGGCTTTCGAACAGCGGCTCGCCCACCTCGCGGCGGCACTCCGGGCAGCCTGCTTCTTCGAGAAAACCTTCGGTGGGGGTGTAGATGCAGCGCTTGAGCATCACCTCCATGCCGTTGACCTGCTGGTCAAAGGGCAGTTTTTCCGGATGAAGCGCCACTTTGCGCGCCCCGGCGGCCAGGGCATGGCCCATGCGGTTGCCGGTGCGGCCACAGGTGGTCAGTTGTTCTTCGACGACTTTCTCGCGCACCAGCCAGCGCAGGATGGCGCGGGCGCGGGCTTCATGCACCGGGACGGTGGACAGCTTGGGAACGATGATGCTCTGGGTGTTCATGAACGGGACAAGCCTGAAAAACGCCGGTAATGACGCAATTCTACCGCTCAGGCGCTCAGGTAGCGACCAATCAACGCCAGCCCACTGGCCAGCACCAGCCAGGTGACCAGGCGCACAAAGGCTTCACGGGAGAGCCGGTTGGTCAGCCGGCGCCCCACCCAGAGGCCTGCGACCATGACTGGCAGCAAGCAGGCAGCGAGCAGCAGCAGGCTTTGGTCGGCATAGACACCGGCTATCAGGAACAGCGTCAGGCGCACGACCGTGCTGCAACTGATCAGCGCGCTCTGGGTGGCACGAACCTGTTCCTTTACCTCCAGCCGTGCGCTCAGGTAAAGGGCATACAGAAACCCGCCGCTGCCGAACAAAGCCCCGAACAACCCGCCTGCCGTACCCATCGGCACCGCCCAAAAGCCGGACAGGCTCGCCGGCCGCACTTTCACTGCCAGCCCGTACAACGCATAGGCGGTCACGAATACCCCCATCATCAGCAGCAAAAGGTCGGACTTCAGTTGCAGAAGGAACACCACGCCCAACGTGCACCCAAGGGCCATGAACGGCAACAGCCGTAACAACTCGCTGCGCACCACATCCCGGCGCGACGGCAGCAGGTTGCCGAACGCGGCAACGAAGTCCAGCAGCACCAGCAGCGGGATAATGCGTGATAACGGCATGAAATGGATCAGTACCGGCCCGGCCACCAGCGCGGTACCAAAACCGGCAATGCCGAAAACGATGTAGGCAACACCGACACCCAGCAGGATGGGCAGCCAGTCGAGGCCGGAAAACGACAGTTGGGCGAGCATGGCAGCAGTTCCTGGGAAGACAGGCCAAGGTTAGCCAGCGATGAGCCATGCCGACTAATATGCCTTTATCGCCACAGCTATCTCGAAAAGGCATGACATGACGTCGATCCGCCAATTGCGTTACTTCGTGGAAATCGCCGAATGCGGCAGTTTCAGCGCTGCCGCCGAACGGCTGTACATCGCCCAGTCGGCGCTGAGCCGGCAGATCAAGGAGCTGGAGCAGCAACTGGGCACGCCGCTGTTCGAGCGCACTGCGCGCCTGCCACGCCTGACACTGGCCGGCCAGGCCTTTCTTGAACGGTCGCGGCGCTTGCTGGCCGATCTGGCACAGGCCGAGCGCGTAACCCGCGACATTGGCCAGGGGCTGCAAGGCAGCCTGCGCCTGAACCATTCCAGTACCGTGCCGCTGACCGGCACGCTGCTGGCTCGCTTGGGCAACTACCTGAAAGACAACCCGGGGGTTTCGCTGGAGATCGCGCAGCAGTCTTCGGAGGCACAGCTGGAAGACATTGCTGCCGGGCGACTGGATATCGGCCTGCTGCGCTTGCCTGTGCTGCGCCAGCACGAAGGTGTGGTGCTGCAGGAACTGTTCAGCGAACCCTTGTTGCTGGCGGTCGCTGCCGGGCACCCTTTGGCCAGCACGCCGCGGGTGAAATTGGAGCAGTTGCGGGAAGAACGCTTCATTTCCATTCCACACCGGGACCGCGGCGGGTTGAGCTATTTGTCGGCCTCGTTGTGCATGGAGGCCGGGTTCTTCCCGCAGGCGGCGCAGGTGCTGTCACGCAAGACTACGCAATTGCAGTTGATTCAGGCGGGGTTCGGGGTGGCGTTGTTGCCTGAATGCATGCGGGAGATTGCGCCGGCTTCGGTCAGCTTCGTGGCGCTGGAAGGTGATTGCCAGAGCACAGTGGCGCTGGCCTGTCGCCGTGATGCGGGGCAGATGGCACGGCAGTTTGTGGCGGCCATGCAGGACTGAGGCTTGTGGAAGCAACCGCATCACCCGGTAGGAGCAGCCTTGTGCTGCGAAGAGGCCATTGCAGCCGAAGATGATCATTAGCCCTACCGGCCTCTTCGCAGCACAAGGCTGCTCCTACAAGGACCGCGACAAGCCCGGTGACAGGGCTGGCACAGACAACCGGGGCCGATGTCCTTTATGATGCCTGCCATGATCAAAGACCCCTTCGAACGACTCGGCCTGGACCGTGAGGTCCTTACCGTCAGCCAACTCAACGGCCGCGCCCGCGTGCTGCTGGAAGACGTGTTCCGCAGCGTCTGGGTGGAAGGCGAAATCTCAAACCTCGCCCGTCCGGCGTCCGGCCACATGTACTTCACCCTCAAGGACAGCGGCGCCCAGGTGCGCTGCGCGCTGTTCCGGCAGAACGCCACGCGGGTGCGTCAGGCCCTGCGCGACGGCCTGGCGGTGCGGGTACGCGGCAAGGTTTCGCTGTTCGAAGGGCGTGGCGACTACCAACTGATTCTCGACACCGTCGAGCCGGCCGGCGACGGCGCGTTACGCCTGGCCTTCGAGGCACTGAAGGAAAAGCTCAGCGCCGAGGGGCTGTTCAGCGCCGAAGGCAAAAAACCGCTACCGGCCCACCCTCAACGGATCGGCATCATCAGCTCGCCTACTGGCGCCGTCATCCGCGACATCATCAGCGTGTTCGGCCGCCGTGCCCCACAGGTGGAACTGAACCTGATCCCCACGGCGGTACAGGGCCGCGAAGCCATCGCGCAGATCGTGCGCGCCATTCGCCTGGCCGACAGCCTTGGTTTCGATGCGCTGATCCTGGCCCGGGGTGGTGGGTCGCTGGAAGACCTGTGGTGCTTCAACGAAGAAGCCGTGGCGCGGGCCGTAGCCGCCTGCGTTACCCCGATAGTCAGCGCCGTGGGCCATGAAACCGACGTATCGATCAGCGACTTCGTCGCCGACGTGCGCGCCCCCACGCCGTCTGCCGCCGCCGAACTGCTGGCCCCCGACAACAGTGGCCTGCAGCAACGCCTGGACGGCCTGCAACGGCGCCTGCTGCTGCGCATGCAAAACCGCCTGACCCATGACCGCCTGCGCCTGGAGTCACTGACCCGGCGCCTGCGCCACCCGGGCGAGCGCCTGCGCCAGCAGGCCCAGCGCCTGGACGACCTGGACATGCGCCTGCGCCGCGCATTCATGCTCAACCTCAACCAGCGCCGCGAGCGCCTGGCACGTATGGACACCCGCCTGGCCGCGCAGCACCCGGGGCGCAACCTGAAACTGCTGAGCCAGCGCCTCGAAAGCCTGGCGGAGCGCCTGCCACGTGCCATGCGCGATGTGTTGAAAGACCGTCGCCAACGCTTCCAGGCCCAGCTGCAAACCCTGCAAGTGGTCAGCCCGCTGGCCACCCTCGCCCGCGGCTACAGCATCCTGCTGGACGACCAGGGCCAGGCCATTCGCAGCGCCGAACAGACCCGCAACGGCCAGCGCCTCACCGCCCGCCTGAACGAAGGCGAACTGCAGGTGCGGGTCGAAGACAACCACCTGACCCCGGTCACCCTCTCACTACTGGACTGACACATGCCCCGCCTGCTCGCGCCCTTGCTTGCCCTTTCCCTGCTGCTGCTGGCCGGCGGCGCCCAGGCCAGCTACATCACCCGCACGCTTAACAAACCGGTACCCGGCGGTGTGGCGGTGGTCGACCTGGGCCGCTCCGCCAGCGCGCCCAGCGCCCGTTTCGACGGCAAACCGGTGTTGGTGGTGAAGGAGCAGGACAACTGGCTGGCCATCGTCGGCATCCCCCTGACCCAAAAGCCCGGCACTGCCGTGCTGAACCAGGACGGCCGCACCCTGCCCTTCAGCGTCGGGAGCAAGAAGTACCCCGAGCAGCGCATCACCCTGAAGAACACTCGCCAGGTCAACCCGAACCCGGCCGACCTCAAGCGCATCGACCGCGAGCTGGCCGAGCAGATCAAGGCTTACCGCAGCTTCAGCCCAAGCCTGCCGAGCAACCTGATCCTCGACAAACCGGTCAACGGCCCGCTGTCGAGCAAGTTCGGCGTGCGCCGCTTTTTCAACGGTGAAGAGCGCAACCCGCATGCCGGGCTGGACTTCGCGGTGCCAGCGGGCACGCCGATCAAGACCCCGGCCAATGGCAAGGTGATTCTGGTGGGGGATTACTTCTTCAATGGCCGCACGGTGTTCGTCGACCATGGCCAGGGCTTTATCAGCATGTTCTGCCACATGTCCAAGATCGATGCGCAGGTCGGGCAAACACTGCGCCGTGGCGACGTAGTCGGGCGCGTGGGCTCGACCGGGCGGGCAACCGGGCCGCACATGCACTGGAACGTCAGCCTGAACGACGCGCGGGTGGATCCGGCGATTTTCATCGGCGCGTTTCAACCCTGATATCGGCGGCGCCTGCTTCGCGGGCATGCCCGCTCCCACAGGTTTTGCGCCGCGCCCGCAGGCTGCGCTGTACCTGTGGGAGCAGGCGAGCCCGCGAAGAGGCCAGCGCTGTCAGCACCCATACCACTGGGTTGCGCCATCGAAATATACCGCGCAAAAATCAAGAAACAGTCAGCAAATTACAGCCATAAAATCTCGCCCATTACCGTTTTTTAAGCATTCCTCTCAATTTTTGCTGAACACTTGCCATCCCTCACCTCTCTGGTTAGGGTTGAAGGCATGAAAACCTTCAGCACCCTCATCCTGCTCCGACAACATCGCAGCCTCTGCCTGGTCAGCGCCCGACTACCAGGCTGAATCGCGTCGCCTCGCCTCTTCATCTCGTTATCGCTCGGCAGGCCCGATCTCGGCCGCACACAAAAGGATTGCTTCCATGTCCATGCTCAAAGACCCTTCGAAGAAGTACCGCGCTTTCCCGACCATCGACCTGCCCGACCGTACCTGGCCGTCGAAAACCATCACCGCCGCGCCGATCTGGTGCAGCTCCGACCTGCGTGATGGCAACCAGTCGCTGATCGAGCCGATGGATTCGGAGAAGAAACTGCGCTTCTGGAAGACCTTGGTGCAGGTGGGCGTGAAGGAAATCGAAGCCTCGTTCCCGTCTGCCTCGCAGACCGATTTCGACTTCGTGCGTACCCTGATCGAGGACGGCCACATCCCGGACGACACCACCATCCAGGTGTTGACCCAGGCCCGTGAAGACCTCATCGCACGCACCTTCGAATCGCTGCGCGGTGCGAAGAAGGCCATCGTCCACCTGTACAACGCCACCAGCCCGTCGTTCCGCCGCATTGTCTTCAACCAGGACAAGCAAGGCGTGAAGGACATCGCGGTCAACGCGGCCAAGCTGTTCGTCAAGTACGCTGCCCAGCAGCCGGAAACCCAGTGGACCTTCCAGTACTCGCCAGAAACCTTCAGCGCCACCGAGATGGACTTCGCCAAGGAAGTCTGCGACGCGGTCATCGAAGTGTGGAACCCGACGCCTGAGCACAAGATCATCCTCAACCTGCCGGCCACCGTGGAAGTGTCCACGCCGAACATCTACGCCGACCAGATCGAGTGGTTCTGCCGCAACGTCAGCCGCCGCGACAGCGTGATCATCAGCCTGCACTGCCACAACGACCGTGGTACCGGCATCGCCGCCACCGAGCTGGGCCTGATGGCCGGTGCCGACCGCGCCGAAGGCTGCCTGTTCGGCAACGGCGAGCGTACCGGCAACGTCGACCTGGTGACCCTGGCACTGAACCTCTACACCCAAGGCATCGACCCGTTGCTGGACTTCTCCGACATCGACGGCGTGCGCAAGGTGGTCGAGGAGTGCAACCAGCTGCCGGTACACCCGCGCCACCCGTACGTGGGCGACCTGGTCCACACCGCGTTCTCCGGCTCGCACCAGGATGCCATCCGCAAAGGCTTCGCCAAGCAGCAGGAAGGCGAACGGTGGGAAGTGCCGTACCTGCCGATCGACCCGGCCGACCTCGGCCGCAGCTACGAGGCGGTGATCCGCGTCAACAGCCAGTCGGGCAAAGGCGGCATTACCTACCTGCTCGAACAGGAATACGGCATCAGCCTGCCGCGCCGCATGCAGATCGAGTTCAGCCAGGTGGTGCAGGGTGAAACCGACCGCCTGGGCCTGGAAATGACTGCCAAGCAGATCTACAGCCTGCTGCAGAAGGAATACCTCCAGGCTAACGCGCCGTACGCACTGGTCAGCCACCGCTTACAGGAAGAAAACGGCCACAGCGCCGTGGAAGTGGAAGTGGCCGGCGAAGGCGAAACCACCCTGCACTGGCGCGGCAAGGGCAATGGCGCCCTGGAAGCCCTGGTGGCCGGTTTGCCGATTTCGGTGGAAATCATGGACTACAACGAGCACGCCATTGGCGCGGGCACCAATGCCAAGGCCGCGGCCTACATTGAACTGCGTGTGGCCGGTGGCCGCCCGGTGCATGGTGTGGGCATCGATGAAAACATCACCACGGCCAGCTTCAAGGCATTGTTCAGTGCGTTGAACCGCTCGCTGAGCCAGCAGGATGCCAAGGCCGCCTGAGTAATACCGGCATGCAAAAAGCCCGCTTCCTGGAAGCGGGCTTTTTTATTAAAAGTAGCCGTTCACGCGACGGAGTAATCGAAGGTCCACCGCCTGGCGCCTGGCTCTTTCTTATATTGATTGAACAAGACAGCCTGATTGACCTGCTTCCAGGTCAGCGGTTTTATTGATTTTTCCAGCTTCACCGGAACAAGCTGATCGCAGACCACCGAAGAAAGCAGGGTAAGGTCTTCCCGCACCAGCCGCCCATCGTTATCGAATATTTCTGCATGCCTGGAGTAAGGGACCATCCCGGCAAGCGTCCCCGCAGACGTCAAATGGTGAGCGTAAACCAGGTGCACTTGATACACCATGATTGTTCCTTCTCCTTTGACCTTAAGGGTGCGCTTGATTGATTCAGAACTACTGATAGTTTCTGTCACCGAGAACATGGCGGAGAGTTCCGCCCCCACGTTGACTGCTCCGAAGTCAGCAGAGAAGCCTACTGAAAACTCGACACCTTTGGAAAAGCTCTTGCTGAAGCCCTCGCAAACAACCACTTCACGCTCATGCTCCGTCTGTACATTGGATCGAATCGTGGCGACATGCTGCAAGTAGGCAAAGACGGGGCGCGTATAGGTGGCCCAATCCTGGTTGCCACAGTGCACATCACCGTATTTCGTATCACCATCAATCCAGCATCCGGCCTTGAGTTCGTCGCCTATCAGGTACTGCTCGATTTCGTACGACCCTCTCATCAACGGATACTGAATAATCTCATCTACTGGGTTACTCATTGGCTTCAGCCCCACCGGTTCAGTACTGCAAGAATTTGCTATTCACTGCCTGCTCATCAAAGCTCCAGCCATTGGAGCCAGTCGCTTCAAATGCCAAGTTGAATACCAGGTGGTAAATCATCTTGCGCGAAATTGGCGCATTGATTTCAATTGACGCAGGCCTTACCAATACCAAATCCGTGGAAACGGTGGAGAGAAAGAAAACCCCATCGTTATTGCCCTGCGCAGATACCGGCTGCACCGAAAAAAAATCAGCGCACTCGGGTGTGCCCTCTTTCAACCAATGCGCGTAGACCAATTTCATCTGGCAAGCCATATAGCGCTCGGCCCCTGATACCCGTACCGTGTGCCCAACCGATGAGTGCGGCTGCCAATTTTCCGAAGGACAAACGCCAGGTAGCAATTCCGAGACTACATTGACCAACTCAAGCGCTTTGGGGGCAGAAAAGCGCTCGGGCTCATGAGCAAACCAGACTTCATGCCCACTGGATCGAGAGATCTCAAGCTCACATTCCTCAGCCCCTAAGGCTGCATGGGTGCCCAAGTAATCCAGGTAGGCAAAAACAGGGCGGGTAAGCACATTTTTGTTTCCTGCCGGAAGCGCAAAACTGCCATGAACAGTTTCACCTTCCACCCAACACCCGCGATGAAACTCATCTTCGCCAACGAGATACTTCTCAATCAGGTAGGAGCCACTGAAACTCGGAAAGTCATCGGGTGACAAAAATTCATACTCTGCCATCGCACACCTCTAAATAGTATTGGGGTGCACGAGACTAATTTGCCTGGCCGACCGCGCCTATATGTTCATTTTTCCTCACCAGGAAACGTTCTATAGGAAATGAAATTTTCGGGGCAAAAAAAAGGGGCGCCGACCAAGCGCCCCATAAGCCGTAAAGCACACAACAAATTCAGTTGGCGTCCAGCAGCACCATCGCCTCCGCGCTGCACGCCTCGATCCGCGCCCAGTCGCCGTTCTTGATCCAGCTGCTGTCGAGCATCCAGGTGCCGCCTACGCACATCACATTGGGCAACGCCATGTAGTTGCGCACGTTGGCCGGGTTCACGCCGCCGGTTGGACAGAAACGAATATCGCCGAACGGGCCGCCAAAGGCCTTGATCGCCGCCACGCCGCCGCTGATTTCCGCCGGGAACAACTTGAAGCGGCGGTAACCCAGGGCATAGCCCATCATGATTTCAGATGGCGTGCTGATGCCTGGCAGCAGCGGGATTTCACTGTCCACGCCCGCTTCGAGAATGTCCTGGGTAATGCCCGGGGTAACGACGAACTGTGCGCCGGCAGCCTCGACGGCGGTGAACATGCTGCGATCCAGCACGGTGCCGGCCCCTACGCACAACTCCGGGCGCTGCTCACGCAGCACCTGGATGGCTTTGAGCCCATGCTGCGAGCGCAGGGTCACTTCCAGGGTACGGATACCGCCGGCGGCCAGGGCATCAGCCAGCGGCAGGATGTCTTGCTCACGGGCGATGGTGATTACCGGCAGGATGCGCGCCTTTTCGCAGATGGCGTCGATCCGGGCGGCCTTGTCGGCCATCGAGAGCTTTGGCTGTGGGCGTTCGAGGGTGGTCATGACAGTGGATCCTTGGCTCATGGGCACCAGTAGATGTCCAGGGGGTCGTGAAGAAAAGCGCGAATCGGCATTTCAGTAAGGTCGTTGCCAGCCAGCGCGGCGCGCAGGGTAGCGAGTTTGCCCGGCCCTTGCACGGACAGCGCGATGAAGGCGGCGCTGGCCAGCAGCGAACGGGTCATCGACAGGCGCTGGTGGGGCACGCTCGGCGCCAGCAACGGCAGGCAGCGACGCGGGCCGGCAAGGTCCAGGCCTGCTTCCAGGTTGGGGCTGGCGGGGAATAGCGAGGCGGTATGGCCATCGTCACCCATGCCCAGCACCAGCACGTCGATCGGCGGCAGCCCGGCCAAGGCCTGGTCTGCCTTGAGGGCAGCGGCCTCAAGGTTCTCCGCCTGCTGGTACAGGCCAACAAAGCGGGCCTTGGCCGCCGCACCCTTGAGCAGGTGGCGGGCCAACAGGCCAGCGTTGCTATCAGCGTGCTCCACCGGCACCCAGCGCTCATCGGCCAGGCTGACGGTGACCTTGGCCCAGTCCAGGTTTTCACTGGCCAGCTGCTCAAGGAATGGCACCGGGCTGCGGCCACCGGACAGCACCACGCAGGCCTGGCCCTTGGCAGCAATGGCTGCACGAAGGCGTTCAGCCACGTCATGGGCCAGGGTTGCAGCCAGCGTCTTGGCGTCCGCCAGGTCGTGAACCTTCACGGCTGCCGGCAACTTCAGTTCAGATATCCCCATACCACGCCCTCCCATCGCGAGTGATCAATGCAATCGAGCTCATCGGCCCCCAGGAGCCCGCCGCGTAAGGCTTGGGCGCATCGCCCGCATTACGCCAGCCAGCGATCAACTGGTCGCACCACTTCCAGGCATATTCAATTTCGTCCTTGCGCACGAACAGGTTCTGGTTGCCGCGCATCACTTCGAGCAACAGGCGTTCGTAGGCATCCGGAATCCGCGTGCTGCGCCAGGTGTCGGAAAAATTAAGCTGCAACGGGCCGCTGCGCAGTTGCATGCCTTTATCCAGGCCCTGCTCCTTGGTCATCACCCGTAAAGAAATGCCTTCGTCCGGTTGCAGGCGAATGATCAGCTTGTTACCGATTTGCAAACGTTGTTCCGGGGCGAAGATGTAGTGCGGCGTTTCCTTGAAGTGGATGACGATCTGCGACAGCTTCTGCGGCATGCGCTTGCCGGTGCGCAGGTAGAACGGCACGCCCGACCAGCGCCAGTTGCGGATGTCGGCACGCAGGGCGACGAAGGTTTCCGTGTCGCTGCGGGCGTTGGCATTGTCTTCCTCAAGGTAGCCAGGCACCGGCTTGCCCTCGCTGTAGCCGGCAATGTACTGACCACGCACCACTTGGGTGCTCAAACCCTCGCCCGTGATCGGTGCCAGGGCCTTTAGCACCTTCACTTTCTCGTCACGAATGGCATCGGCGGACAGCTCGCTGGGCGGGTCCATGGCGATCAGGCACAGCAACTGCAGCAGGTGGTTCTGGATCATGTCGCGCAGTTGGCCGGCCTTGTCAAAGTAACCCCAGCGGCCTTCGATACCGACCTTTTCGGCGACAGTGATCTCCACGTGGGAGATGGAATTCTGGTTCCACTGGGTTTCGAACAAGCTATTGGCGAACCGCAGGGCAATCAGGTTCTGCACCGTCTCCTTGCCCAGGTAGTGGTCGATACGGTAAACCCGGTTTTCGGGGAAGAACCGCGCCACGGCATCGTTGACCCGGCGCGACGACTCCAGGTCGTGGCCGATGGGCTTTTCCAGTACCACCCGGGTACGCGGGGCCAGCCCGGCGTTGTCGAGGTTTTCGCAAATGGCCCCGTACACCGCTGCCGCCGTGGCGAAGTAAGCGATCAGCGGCAGGTCGCCCGGCAACTGCTCGGCCAGGGCCTGGTAACCCTCAGGTTGCAGGAAGTCCAGGTGCTGGTAGCTCAACCGCGCGAGGAAGCGGCCCAATGCAGCAGGCTCGATATCGGCCTCGGACACATGCCGGCGCAGGTGGGCTTCGATGCTGTTCAGGTGCTCCTGTGCGCTGCCTGCCTCGCGGGCCAGCGCCAGCAGGCGGGTGTCCGGGTGCAGCAGGTTGGCCCGGTCGAGCTGGTAGAGCGCAGGAAACAGCTTGCGCAATGCCAGGTCGCCTAAGGCGCCAAACAGGGCAAACGTGCAAGGATCGACACTGATCGCAGCCATGATGTAGGTTCTTTCCTAAAGTTGGTCTAGGAATACCGCTTTCGAATACGGTTTTCAAGGGATAATGTAGTAAAAACCACAACATTACACACAAGTATTACAGACAAGTGGTGCGCCACCCGCACCGACAAGTACGATAGACGACCGTGCAAAAAGCCTGCTGCTTCGTCAGCCGGCTGTCTTCCCGACCCAAGGACACACCCATGGACCGCGTGCGAAACCTCCTGGAGCAGATCCAGGGACGCCTCGACGAGCTGAACAAGGCCGAACGCAAAGTCGCCGAAGTCATCCTGCTCAACCCGCAACAAGCCACCCGTTTCAGCATTGCTGCGCTGGCCCAGGCGGCCAAGGTGAGCGAACCTACCGTCAACCGTTTCTGCCGCTCGTTCGGCGTCAGCGGCTACCCCGAACTCAAGCTGCAACTGGCGCAGAGCCTGGCCAGCGGCGCCGCCTACGTCAGCCGCGCAGTAGAGGCCGACGATGACCCGGCTGCCTACACCCAGAAGATCTTCGCCAGTGCCATCGCCTCGCTCGACGGCGCCTGCCAACAGCTGGACCCTCAGCAGGTCAGCCGCGCCGTGGACATGATGATCCAGGCCCGGCAGATCCACTTCTTCGGCCTGGGCGCCTCGGCCCCGGTGGCCCTGGACGCCCAGCACAAGTTCTTCCGTTTCAACCTGGCGGTGTCGGCCCACGCCGATGTGCTGATGCAACGCATGCTGGCCTCGGTGGCCCACACCGGCGACCTGTTCGTGATCATTTCCTACACCGGGCGCACCCGCGAACTGGTCGAAGTGGCCCGCCTGGCCCGTGAAAACGGCGCCTCGGTGCTGGGCCTGACCGCCGCCGGCTCGCCGCTGGCCAACGCCTGCAGCCTGAGCCTGCACATTCCGTTGCCGGAGGACACCGACATCTACATGCCGATGACCTCGCGGATCATCCAGCTGACGGTGCTTGATGTACTGGCCACCGGCATGACCCTGCGCCGCGGCGTCGACTTCCAGCCGCACCTGCGCAAGATCAAGGAAAGCCTGAACGCCAGCCGCTACCCGATCGAGGACGACGAACTCAACTGAGCCGGTGCGCCTGCAGGCGCAGGTGCGCGCGCTGCCCCGGCGCCAGGCTCAGGCCCTCGCCACTGCCGCTGGCAGCCTCGACGCAGACAAAGCGCTGGCTTTCGCGGCCAGTCACGCCCATCAGCGGTCGGTTGCCCGGGTGCCAGACCACGGTGTCGTCGCTGTCGCCGGTATCGATGCACAGCTCGCGCTGCCAGGCCGGGTCCTGCAGTTGCACCCGCGGCGTGCCCGGGTACACCTTCTGACAGCCGCCCTTGAGCTTCAGCGCGCCCTCTTCACGGCAGGCCTGGCGGTTGAGGCGGTCGTAACCTTCGATATCCTCCAGCCCAGACAGCGCTATCTCGGACACGTCGCTGATACGCCAGTAGGCCAGCAGCGCATGGCTCAGCTGGCAGGGTTCGCTGTCCTGGTGCTCGGTGCTCAGGCTCAGCTCCATCCGGCTACCTAGCCTTGCGTGCAGGTCGACCTGCCAGTCGCACAGGTCCAGGCGCCACTTCAAGGTCACGCCCTCCTCGTCTTCGCGGCTGTCCACCAGCTTCCAGTCCAGCAGGCGCGCCCAGCCATGGGCCGGCCACAGGTCCTCGCTGGGGTGGCGGCCATACCACGGCCAGCACACCGGCACGCCGCCACGTATGGCCCCCACCTGCGGCCACTGCTCGGCGCACCACAGCCACGGCCGTTCACCTGCCGGCTGAAAGTGCAGCAGCTGCGCACCCTGGCGGCTGAACACCGCCTGGCAACGGGGGTGATCGATGATCAGCACATCGCGCTGCTGGTAACGCTCCCACTCGAATGTCGGCCTTGGCCGCTGCGAGGAAAAGAAGCGATGGAGCGGATGTTCGGGCATGGTTCAGAGCTCTTGTTGTTTGAGATAGCGCTGTCTCGGCCTATCCCCGACAACCACTGCAGGCCAGTGGATGCCGGGAACCGAAAAGGGATTGGCGTAAATTTACAACAAATGCCCTCAGAATGACGACTGAATCTTCAAGCCTGCGACCAGCGCGTTGTCCACTTCATCCACCCCGCCCGGGCTCTTGATGTACTGCAGGTTGGGCCGCACGGTCAGCCAGTTGGTGACGTGGAAGCCGTAATAGAGCTCGGCGTTGTACTCGGTGCGTTGCAGCGGCACGAAGCCTGGGTTGTCGTAATCGTTGATACCGCTCTGGGCGTTGAGCAGTTCAGCGCGCTTCTTAACGTCGTCATTCACATGAATACGCGCCACACCGAAGCCGATGTCATCCTTGGGCCTGGCGTCGAAGGCGCCTTTGTAGACCAGCCCCACCTGCTGGTAGTTATCGACCACGTTGGTAGCCTTGTCGTGCACGGTGAAGTTGGCGAACAGGCTGAGGCCTCGGTTGACGTCGCCACCTTGGGCAGTGACCTGCTGCTGCGCCACTACCCACCAACCGTGCTTGCTGGAATGCGACTTGAAGGCCCCGCCGCTCAGCGCCTGCGGGTTGCCGTTGACGTCGTCGAACACATCGTCGGCCTTGGCCGTGCTGTAGTAGTAGCCCAGGCGGTACTCGCCCGGCAGGCCGTTGACCTTGGGCGACCACACCGCTTCCACCGGCAATATCGCCCCCTTGGTGCCGCTGCCGCTGAGCTTGAAGCCGTTGCCGGTTTCCAGGTTGGAGGGGTTCTGCTCGAAGGCGCCGACCTGTACGAAGAATTCCGGGGTGATGTTGTATTTCACCCGCAGCGCCCACTGGCTGACCGGCCAGTTGTACCAGATGCCGCCCACCCAGTTGCCCACCTGGGAGCCACAGAAGGCCAGGTTCTGGAAGTCGCAGGGGAAGCTGTTGAAGTCCTCGCCCTCGCCGAAGCGACCGAACTTCACGTCCAGCGCGCCGTCGAAGTACTTCTGCTTGATCCACATCTGGGTCAGGCGCCAGGTCTGGCCGCGGCCCCACACTTCCTGCACCGAGCTGAACTGCCCGGCCCGCGGGTCGCTGATGCGGTCGTTGGACAGGTTGCGGCCGCTGCGCTCGGTGATCGCCAGCTTGAACTCGGCATCGTGCCAACCGAAGATCTTCTGCAAATCCAGGTGTGCGCCAAGGGCAAACTGGTCGCTGTAGCGTGCAGTCTTGTCGTCGTTGTAGCCGCCGTGCAGGTTGCCAGCCACCTCGCCGACGTAGTCGAGGGTGAAGTCGTAGCCCTTGTCCAGCAGCTCGGTACGGGTGCCGCCCCAGTCGCCGGTCATCCATTTCGATTCGCTGGAAAAGGCCTCGGCAGCCTGCGCGCCGCTGCTGCCGACAACGGCGAGCAAAGCCAGCGAGCCCAATGTCCTGATACGTTTGCGCTGTTCCATCCCTTTGCGTCCTCTTTTTTCTTATTGATGGTGTAGACGAGTCAACGGCCTTTGAAGTGAGCCACGTTGTCCTTTGCGGTTGCGCCCGTGCTGGCCAGGTGTAAGCGCTCGCCACTGTCGGCGTCGAACAGCAGCACCCGGGCCGGGTCGAATTGCAGGTTGAGGGTGTCACCTACACGGCACGCCACATCCGGCGCCAGGCGGCAACACACCTTGGTCTGGTTGAGGGTGACGAACACCAGCAGGTCCGGGCCGGTAGGTTCGGTAACCTGCACCTCGGCGCGAATAGCCGGCAAACCATTGCCCTCTGCAGCGCCCAGGGCGATCTGCTCAGGGCGGATGCCCAGGATGATCTCGCGGCCATCCAGTTCGTCAGCCGCCAGCCCCAGCGGCAACTCGCAGCGCGCCTGGCCGCTGTCCAGCAGCGCCAGCCAGCGGCCATCCTGCCTGGCCAAACGCCCCGGAATGAAGTTCATCGGCGGCGAACCGATGAAACTGGCGACAAACTGGTTGGCCGGGTCGTTGTAGATCTGCTGCGGGGTGCCGAACTGCTGAATGATGCCGTCCTTCATCACCGCCACCTTGTCACCCAGGGTCATGGCCTCGATCTGGTCATGGGTGACGTACACGGTGGTGGTCTTCAGGCGCTGGTGCATCAGTTTCATTTCGGTGCGCATCTCCACCCGCAGCTTGGCGTCGAGGTTGGACAGCGGTTCATCGAACAGGTAGATCTTCGGCCGTCGCGCCAGCGCCCGGCCCATGGCTACCCGTTGCTGCTGGCCACCGGACAGTTGTGCCGGCTTGCGCGCCAGCAGGTGCTCGATTTGCAGCAGCTTGGCCACTCGCGTCACTTCTTCGTCGATGGCCGCCTGCGGCATCTTGCGGATCTTCAGGCCGAATTCGATGTTCTCGCGCACGCTCATGGTGGGGTACAGCGCGTAAGACTGGAAGACCATGGCGATGTCACGGTCCTTGGGGCTCATGCCACTGACGTCCTGCTCATCGATGAGGATCGCACCGCCGGTGATCTGCTCCAGGCCGGCGATGCAGTTCATCAAGGTCGATTTGCCACAGCCAGAGGGGCCGACCAGGATCAGGAACTCGCCATCCTTGATCGACAGCTGGATGTCCTTGAGGGTGTCCGGCAGGCCGCTGCCGTAGGTCTTGTTCACATTGCGAAGTTCGAGCGTTGCCATGACTTACCCCTTTACCGCGCCGGCCGTCAGCCCGCGGACGAAATATTTGCCTGCCACCACGTACACCAGCAGGGTTGGCAGGCCGGCGATCATCGCTGCCGCCATGTCGACGTTGTATTCCTTGGCCCCGGTGCTGGTGTTGACCAGGTTGTTCAGGGCCACGGTGATCGGTTGCGAATCACCGCTGGAAAACACCACGCCGAACAGGAAGTCGTTCCAGATCTGGGTGAACTGCCAGATCAGGCAAACCATGATGATGGGCGTGGACATCGGCAGGATGATGCGCCGGAAGATGGTGAAGAAGCCGGCACCGTCGAGGCGCGCGGCCTTCACCAGCGCATCAGGGATGCTCACGTAGAAGTTGCGGAAAAACAGCGTGGTAAAGGCCAGGCCGTAGACCACGTGCACCAGCACCAGGCCGCCGGTGGTGCTGGCCAGGCCCAACTTGCCGAGGGTGAACGAGGCCGGCAGTAGCACGGTCTGGAAGGGCAGGAAGCAGCCGAACAGCAGCAGGCCGAAGAACAGCTGCGAACCACGGAAACGCCACATCGACAGCACATAGCCGTTCAGCGCGCCAATGGTGGTGGAGATCAGCACCGCTGGCACGGTGATCATGATCGAGTTCCAGAAGTAACCGCTGACCGTGCCCCAGGCCTTGACCCAGCCAATGCCGGTAATCACCGTCGGCCAGCTCAGCAAGTTACCTGTGCTGATGTCTTCGGGGCTCTTGAAGCTGGTCAGCAGCATCACCACCAGCGGCACCAGGTACAGCAGCACAGCGATCAGCAACACCGCGTGGATGGCGATGCGGCTCAGGCTGAGCGCCGGTTTGTCGACAGGGCTATGCATGGCGTTTGCTCCGCAGCTCCGAGTACAGGTACGGCACGAGGATCGCCAGGATCGCCCCGAGCATGAGGATGGCGCTGGCCGAGCCCATGCCCATCTGGCCGCGGCTGAAGGTGAACGAGTACATGAACATTGCCGGCAGGTCGGACGAGTAGCCCGGGCCGCCCGCGGTCATCGCCGCCACCAGGTCGAAACTCTTGATGGCAATGTGCGAAAGGATCATCAGTGCACTGAAGAACACCGGGCGCAGGCTGGGCAGCACCACGGTCCAGTAGATGCGCGGCAGGCTGGCGCCATCCATCTGCGCCGCGCGGATGATCGACGGGTCGACGCCACGCAGGCCGGCGAGGAACATCGCCATGATGAAGCCCGAGGCCTGCCACACGGCCGCGATCACCAAGCAATACACCACCCGGTCGGGGTCGATCAGCCAGTCCAGGCGAAAGCCCTCCCAGCCCCAGTCGCGCAACAACTTGTCCAGGCCCATGCCGGGGTTGAGCAGCCACTTCCAGGCGGTGCCGGTGACGATCATCGACAGCGCCATGGGGTACAGGTAAATGGTGCGGATGAAGCCCTCGCGGCGAATGCGCTGGTCCAGCAGCACCGCCAGCAACACACCGATGGCCAGGCTGATGGCGATGAACAGGCCACCAAACAGCAGCAGGTTCTTGCTTGCCACCCACCAGCGGTCGTTGTCGAACAGCCGGGCGTATTGCGCAAGGCCGGCCCACTTGTAGGTGGGCAGAAAGGTCGAGGTGGTGAAGGACAGTACGAAGGTCCAGAGGATGTAGCCGTAGAAGCCCACCAGGATGATGAGCATGCTGGGCGCCAGCACCAGCTTGGGCAGCCAGCGCTGAAGCGCGTCCAGGGGTGAGGCCCGCAGTTGGGCGGTAGTTGTGGTCATGGTTCACCTCAAAGGCGCCGCCGCACGCTTTTTGTGGGAGCGGCCTTGTGTCGCGAAAGGGCTGCGCAGCAGCCCCGGGGGCCTGATGAACGAAGCTGCTCTGAAAGGACTACGCGGCCTGGTTTTGGGACCGCTTCGCGGTCCTATCGCGACGCAAGGCCGCTCCCACAACCAGCCCGCACGGGCCTGACGTCGCTTTATTGGGCAGACTTGATCGCCGCCGCCAGCTTCTTCGCCGCATCGGCCGGGTCGGCCTTGGGGTCGTTGATGTAGTTGGTCACCACATCGAAGAATGCGCCCTGCACGGCCAGCGTGGTGGCCATGTTGTGCGCCATGCTCGGCTGCAGGCCGCCAGTTTTGGCGTCGGCCAGGAAGTCCCTGGCTGACGCCTGCGCGCAGGCATCGAAGCCATACTTGCCCATGTCGGCGAGCATGTCGTTACGCACCGGGATCGACCCTTTGTTGCTGCTGAAGACCTTCTGGAAGTCCTGGCCCAGCACCTTGCGGGCAATGTCCTGCTGGCCGGCAGAGGTGCCGGCGTTGTTCTGCTTGAACACCACCAGCGAGTCGATGTTGTAGAGGAAGGCCTTCTCGGTGCCGGGGAACGGCACGCACTGGTAATCCTTGCCGGCGGTTTTCTGCGCCAAGGTCCATTCGCTCTTGGCCCAGTCGCCCATGATCTGCATGCCGGCCTTGCCGTTGATGACCTTGGCCGCTTCCAGGTTCCAGTCCTGGCCTTTGCCATCCGGGTCCATATAGGTGGCGACCCTTTTCAGTTCGGTCAGCGCCCGGACCATGTCCGGGCCGGTCAGGGCGGCGCTGTCGAGGTCGACCATGGCCTTCTTGTAGCCGTCTGTCCCCATTACCGACAGCACCACACTTTCGAACACCGTGCTGTCCTGCCACGGCTGACCGCCATGGGCGAGCGGGATGAAACCGGCAGCCTTGAGCTTGTCGGCAGCAGCGTAGAATTCGTCGAGGGTGGTGGGCGCCTTGTCGATGCCAGCTTTCTTGAAGACTTCGGGGTTGATCCACAGCCAATTGGTACGGTGGATGTTTACCGGCACGGCGACATAATCGCCGTCGTACTTCACGGTGTCGGCGACTTTCTTGTCGAGCAATGCGTCCCACTTTTCCTCTTGGGCCACATCCTTGAGTACATCGCCGTCGAGCAGGCCGGTGGCCGCCCAGTCCTGGATGTCTGGCCCTTTGATCTGTGCGACACCCGGCGGGTTGCCGGCTACGGCGCGGCTCTTGAGCACGGTCATGGCCGTGGCACCGCCACCGCCAGCGACGGCGCCATCCTTCCACGTAAAGCCGTCTTTCTCGACCTGTGCCTTGAGCACATCGACAGCCGCTTTTTCACCCCCGGAGGTCCACCAGTGCACCACCTCGACACTGCCTTTGGGTTCGGCAGCCTGGGCACTGAGCGGGAGTAAGGAAGCCAGGGAAATTGCGGCAGCGAGACGGAGCGTGGGATTCATCGAAGCACCTTTCTTGTTGTTATGCCGTGCAAGTCGGTCGCTTGCGTTGCATGGAGTCTAAACAGCGTGCCCGCCCCGCCAGGTAACGAAGCGATGCGTGAATGTCATCGTTTGGTTACATTGCCGGTGACGGCAGCACAACAATTCAGTCCAAACCCCGCGGCAGGTACAAGGTCACCCGCAACCCGCCCTCGCGCAGGTTCAGCAAGCTCACCTCGCCCCCATGGCTGTGGGCAATGTTGCGCGCAATCCCCAACCCCAGCCCATACCCCTGCTGCTGCCCGGCCAGCCGGAAATGCGGCTCGAACACCTGCTCCAGCTGCTGCTGCGGCACCCCCGGCCCCTGGTCGTCCACCTGCAGCACAAAGCCCTCGGCACTGTCGATGATGCGCAGCCGTGCCCGCTCGCCGTACTTGATGGCGTTGTCGATCAGGTTGCCGATGCAGCGTCGCAGCGCCAGCGGCTTGCCTGGGTAAGGCGCCAGCGCCCGGCCTTCGACCGTGATGCGGCCATCACGCAGATAAGGCTCGGCCAGAATCTCCAGCACCTGGTTGAGGTCGACCGGCTCTATGTTCTCGTGGATATCGGTGTCCTTCACGCACTGCAACGCACCTTTGACCAGCAGCTCCAGCTCGTCCAGGTCCTGGCTGAACTTGGCCTGCAGGCGCTCGTCCTCCAGCAGTTCGACACGCAGGCGCAGGCGGGTGATCGGCGTGCGCAGGTCGTGGGAGATGGCGCTGAACAGCTGGCTGCGTTCGGTCAGGTAGCGGCTGATACGCTCACGCATGCTGTTGAACGCCCGGCTTACCTCGACCACCTCGCTGCCACCGCCTTCAGCGACTGGCGCCACATCCGCGCCCAGCGACATCTCCCGCGCAGCGCGCGCCAGGCGCTTGAGCGGCCAGCTCTGCCAGTGCACCAGCAAACCGATGAACAACAGCAGCAAGGCGGTGGTGAGCACGATGAAACCGATCTGCTGGCGTGGCAGGCGTTCGGCCTCAAGGCTGGTATAGGGCTCGGGCAGCAGCGAGGCAATGTACAGCCACTCGCCCTCGCCCAGGCGGATCTGCGTCACCAGTACCGGCGGCTTGAGCGGCTCCAGGGTCAGCGAGTAATGCGCCCAGGAGCTTGGCAGCTCGTCGAGTTTCAGGCCGCTGTTGAAAATGCGCAGCTCGTCGGGCGCGACGAACTCAACGGAAATATCCATCTGCGAGCCCAGCCGTTCGTGCAGCACCTGCTGGAACACATCGATCACTGCCTGCTTGCGTGGGGTGATGGGCAGCACCTGCATGTCCAGCGGCTTGGCGTTGAGCGAGACGAAAAAGCGCGTGCCGCCCATGCTACGCAACTGGTCGAGCACCATCGGCCGATAGGCCACCGGCAACGAGCGGAAGTAACTGACACTGGCACTCATGGAATGGGCCAGGCTGCTGGCGCTGGCGCGCAGGCCCTGCAGCTGGCTGGCGCGCAACTGGGCCACCCAGATGATGCTCGACAAACCTTGGGCCAGCAGCACCACCAACAGGGTCAGCAGCAGCATGCGCCCCAGTAGCGAGCGTGGCAGCAGGCGCCAGCGCCGCTCAGGGCGCACTGCAGACATGCGCCGCCAACAGGTAGCCGCTGCCACGCACCGTGCGGATCAGCCGGGGGGGCTTGTCGGTGTCGCGCAGGCGCTGGCGCAAGCGGCTGACCGCCATGTCGACGATGCGGTCCAGCGGCATCGGCTCGCGACCACGGGTGGCGTTGCCGATGGTGTCGCGGTCGAGAATCTGCTGCGGATGGTCGAGGAACAGCTTGAGCAGGGCGAAGTCGGCGCCGGACAGAATCACCTCTTCACCGTCGTGGTGGAACAGACGGTGGCTGACCGTGTCCAGGCGCCAGTCGTCGAAGGCCAGCACGGCACTGCCCGGCGCCGACTGGCCGAATTCGGCGCGGCGCAGCAGGGCCTTGATCCTTGCTTGCAGTTCGCGAGGGCTGAACGGTTTGCCCAGGTAGTCGTCAGCGCCCAGTTCCAGGCCGATGACCCGGTCGGCTTCATCGGAGCTGGCAGTGAGCATGATGATCGGCACCCGTGCCTGGCGCGGGTGCTGACGCACCCAGCGGCACAGGCTGAAGCCGTCTTCGTCGGGCAGCATGACGTCGAGGATGACCAGGTCGCAGGGGGTGGTTTCCAGCGCGTGACGAAAGCCCTTTCCATCGGCTTCGGCATGCACCTGGAAGCCGGAGCGGCTCAGGTAGGTTTGCAGCAGTTCGCGGATTTCCTGGTCGTCGTCGACCATCAGGATCGATTTGCCGGCAGTGCTCAAGGTGGTCCTTCCTCTTGTCAGTTACAGGTCTTGGATGCCTGTTATTGGGGCCGCTTCGCGCCCCATCGCGACGCAAGGCCGCTCCTACACACTGCGCGGTCCCTGTAGGAGCGGCCTTGTGTCGCGATGGGCCGCGCAGCGGCCCCCTTACGCCTAGCTATGATCCAAAGCCTGCTGCAAGGCCACACCAGAGCCCAGCAACCCGGAAAACTCTGCCGTCACCAGCCACACCGGCACGCCCGCGAAATAGCCACTCATGCAGCCCTTGTCGGCAAAACTCGCAGCAAACCCGCTACGCAGGAACAGCTCGGCAAAACGCGGAATCACGCCGCCGACAATATAGACCCCACCTCGCGCCCCCAGCGTGAGCACGTTGTTACCCGCCACACGCCCAAGGAACCGGCAGAACTGCTCGACCACCGCCAGCGCCCGGGGCTCGCCGCCCAGCGCGGCGTCGGTAATCTGCGCTGGGGTCTTGTGCCTGGGTGTGTCGCCATCCAGCGCACAGATTGCCTGGTACAGCCGCACCAGGCCACCGCCACTGAGCACGGTCTCGGCACTGACATGGCCGATCTGCCCGTGGATCTGCTGGTGGATCGCCGCTTCGCGGGCATTGCCCACCGGCAGGTCGACATGGCCGCCCTCCCCCGGCAAGGCTTGCCAGTGATGTTCACCCAGGCGCAGCAGCGAACCGACGCCCAGGCCAGTGCCAGGCCCAATCACCAACGCAGGCCGCAACGGGTCAGCCTGACCGGGGCACACCTCGCGGTACTCCCCTTCGCGCAGGCGGGTCATGCCCAGCGCCATGGCGGTGAAGTCGTTGATCAGCAACAGCCGCTCGACCTGCAAGGTCTTGCAGAAAGCCGTACGGCTCAGGCGCCAATGGTTGTTGGTAAAGCGAAATTCATCGCCATCGACCGGCCCGGCTACCGCCAGGCATACAGCCGCCAACCCGCCGCGGGCGATGCCTTGGCCTTCGAGGTAAACCTCGATGGCCTGCTCCGGGCTGGTGTAATCCGCAGTGGCGAAGACTTTTACCTCATGCAGCTGGTTGTCACGCCACAACGCAAAACGGGCATTGGTGCCACCGATGTCGCCAACCAGCAGGTCCTTCATTTGAGGTGCTCCAGGGCCGAGGTGAACGCACTGGCGCCCTGCTCTGCCGGGCTGAACGCCATGCGCATGAAGCCGAACAGCTCACGGCCGCAGCCCAGGTCGTTGCCCTGGGGGGCCGGCGGCAGGTCCCGGCTGGCCAGTTCTTCGGCCGACACCATCACCCGCAACGTGCCTTCGACACCATCGACTCGCACGATATCACCATCGCGCACCCGCGCCAGCGGGCCGCCGTCATACGCCTCAGGGCAAACGTGGATGGCAGCAGGGATCTTGCCCGAGGCACCGGACATGCGCCCGTCGGTAACCAGCGCTACCTTGTAGCCACGGTCCTGCAGCACACCGAGGAACGGTGTGAGCTTGTGCAATTCGGGCATGCCGTTGCAACGCGGGCCCTGGAAGCGCACCACGGCGACAAAGTCACGCTCCAGCTCGCCGGCCTTGAACGCATCGGCCAGCGACTGCTGGTCGTGGAACACCAGCGCCGGGGCCTCGACCACTTGGTGCTCGGGGGCTACGGCAGAAACCTTCATCACGCCACGGCCCAGGTTGCCTTCCATCACCCGCAGGCCGCCTTCAGCCGAGAACGGCCGCGCCACCGGGCGCAGGATGCTTTCGTCCAGGCTCTGTTGCGGCCCTTCACGCCATACCAGTTGGCCATTGTCGAGGAACGGCTCCTGGGTGTAGCGGCGCAGGCCGTGGCCGGCCACGGTGTTGACGTCTTCGTGCAGCAGCCCGGCATCGAGCAGTTCGCGAATCAGGAAGGCCATGCCACCGGCGGCCTGGAAGTGATTGATGTCGGCCTTGCCGTTGGGGTAGACGTGGGACAGGGTCGGCACCACTTCGGAGAGGTCGGCCATGTCCTGCCAGGTCAGCTGGATACCTGCCGCCTGGGCAATCGCCGGGATGTGCAGGGTGTGGTTGGTCGAGCCGCCCGTGGCGTGCAGGGCAACGATGGAATTGACCAGTGCCTTCTCGTCGACGATTTCGCCCAGCGGCATGAAACTGCCGCTGGCCTTGGTCATGCGGGTCACCTGCTGCGCGGCCTCGGCGGTGAGTGCGTCGCGCAGGGGGGTGTACGGGTTGACGAACGAAGCGCCCGGCAAGTGCAGGCCCATCACCTCCATCACCAGCTGGTTGGTGTTGGCGGTGCCGTAGAAGGTGCAGGTACCCGGGCTGTGGTAGGAGTTCATTTCCGACTCCAGCAGCTCTTCACGGCTGGCCTTGCCTTCTGCATAGCGCTGGCGCACGTCGGCCTTCTGCTTGTTGGAAATGCCCGACACCATCGGCCCGCCCGGGACGAAGATGGTCGGCAGATGGCCGAAGCGCAGCGCACCCATCATCAGGCCAGGGACGATCTTGTCGCAGATGCCCAGCATCAGCGCGGCGTCGAACATGTTGTGCGACAGCGCTACCGCCGTGGACATGGCGATGACTTCGCGGCTGGCGATGGCCAGCTCCATGCCCGGCTCGCCCTGGGTCACGCCGTCGCACATGGCCGGCACGCCACCGGCGAACTGGCCGACCGAGCCGACCTCGCGCAGGGCCTGCTTGATCTGTTCGGGGAAGTGCAGGTACGGCTGGTGGGCAGACAACATGTCGTTGTAGGCCGAGACGATGGCCACGTTGGCCGCGTTCATCAGGCGCAGAGTCTGCTTGTCCTCGCTGCCGCAGCCGGCCACGCCATGGGCGAAGTTGGCGCACTGCAGGCTGGCACGCATGGGGCCTTCACTGGCCGCGCCGCGAATCAGCTGCAGGTAGCGTTCGCGGGTGGCACGGCTGCGTTCGATCAGCCGCTGGGTGACCTCAAGGATGCGCGGATGCATGTACTGGACTCCAGGCTAATTGTAAGGGCGGTTTACCGGGCATTTCCCCTCCAAACGATTGCGGCCTAGGCTCAAGGTAAGGAGCCTGCTGCATCGGTGGAAGCACATCGCCCAACCACTCGTTGTATGTTTAAACAAAATACTGCCACTAAAAAGGCTTGTTTTCTATCGCCCAGTGAATAATCTTGTAATTCCAACAACAAAACCGTTTCAGTGAAGCTCCTTTTTGCCACAGGTTTCACTCGGACTGCCAGAGGTACTGCCATGACCCTACGCATCGCCATCAATGGATTCGGCCGCATCGGGCGCAACGTCCTGCGCGCACTGTATACCCAAGGCTACCGCCAGGACCTGCAGGTCGTCGCCATCAACGACCTGGGCGACAGCGCCATGAACGCCCACCTGCTCAAGTACGACAGCGTGCACGGCACTTTCGACGCCACGGTCGAGGCCGACCATGAAAGCCTGACGGTCAATGGTGACCGTATCGCGGTCAGTGCCATCCGCAACCCGGCCGAGCTGCCCTGGAAGGCCGAGGCGATCGACGTGGTGTTCGAATGCACCGGGCTGTTCACTGACCGCGCCAAGGCCGCTGCACACCTTGCTGCAGGGGCGGGCAAGGTGATTGTCTCGGCACCCGCCAAGGGTGCCGATGCCACTGTGGTGTACGGGGTCAACCATGACATCCTGCGGGCCTCGCACCAGGTCATTTCCAACGCCTCCTGCACCACCAACTGCCTGGCGCCGATCGCCCAGGTGCTGCACCGCGAGTTCGGCATCGAACAAGGCCTGATGACCACCATTCACGCCTACACCAACGACCAGGTACTGACCGACATGTACCACAGCGACCCGTACCGTGCGCGTTCGGCCACCCAGTCGATGATCCCGAGCAAGACCGGCGCCGCCGAGGCCGTGGGCCTGGTGCTGCCGGAGCTGGCCGGCAAGCTGACCGGCATGGCCGTGCGGGTGCCGGTGATCAACGTGTCGCTGGTGGACCTCACCGTCAACCTCCAACGCGAGGCCACGGCCGAGCAGGTCAACCAGCTGTTCCTTGAAGCCAGCAAGCATTCCAAGGTATTGGGCTACAACGCCTTGCCGTTGGTTTCCTGCGATTTCAACCACAACCCGCTGTCTTCCATTTTCGATGCCAACCATACCCGGGCCAACGGGCGCATGCTCAAGGTGCTGGCGTGGTATGACAACGAGTGGGGGTTCAGCAACCGCATGCTGGATAACTGCCTGGCGTTACATCGGGCAGGCTGACGCAGCCTTTGTGGGAGCGGCCTTGCGTCGCGAAAGGGCCGCAAAGCGGCCCCCGGATTTCGGCATTTGCGCAGAAATTTCTGGGGCTGCTTTGCAGCCCTTTCGCGACGCAAGGCCGCTCCCACAAAAAGCACTCCGACCGCCAGCTACTCACAATCTTTACCTTTTCCTAACATTTCCACACTTGACCAACGGCATAGATGATAAGCATTATCATTAACCTTTCGTCGGCCAGGTCCCCCCGTGAGTCAGTCCCGGTTCAACTCCGTCTTCCTCGTCCAGCGCCTTACCCTGCTGCGCACCTTGCAGCGCATGGTCGGCAACCCCAGCACGGCCGAAGACCTGCTGCAGGAAACCTACCTGCGGGTGTCTCGCGCCTTGGGCGAGCGGCCCATCGAGCATATCGAGCCGTTCGTGTTCCAGACCGCGCGCAACCTGGCGCTGGACCACCTGCGCGCACGCCGGGTGCAGGCACGCATGCTGGTCGACGATGTCCCTGACGAAGTGCTGCACAGCGTGGCCGCGCCCGCTACCAGCAGCGAGGATGCCGCCCATGCCGAGCAGTTGCTCAAGCACCTGAGTGTCAGCCTCAACCAGCTGAGCGAACGCCAGCAGCGCATCTTCATCCTCAGCCGACTGCATGGCGCCACCTACCTGGAAATTGCCGAACAACTGAGTGTTTCGCCCAGCACGGTGCAGAAGGAATTGAAACTGATCATGGCGATCTGCATGGGTGTTGCCGAGCGCCTCAAGTAGTCCGGGCGCAGCCGAGCGGTAACGCAAAGCCCTTGCCACACCCCGCCTTAGCCTTGATCATTCGCAAAAACCATTCAAGGATTCGCCGTGACTGACAGCCCCGCCTCTCGCCCGTCACCTGCCGGGCCCTGTGCCCGTGCTCGTGCCATGGACGAGGCGCTGGACTGGCTGGTGCGCCTGCAATGCGCCGATACCGAGGACACCCAGGCCTTTGAAGCCTGGCTGAGCGCCGCACCGGAAAACGCCGAGGCCTATGTCGAGGCAGAAGCACTGTGGAACGGTACGCCGTTGCACCAGGCGGCCACGCAGATGCACCAGCAGCAACGCCGCTCGTGGCGCGGGCGCATGCGCAGCCACTGGAAACCCCTGGCCACCGCCGCAGTGCTGCTGGTCGGGCTGTTCACCGTCGGTAACCTGCCCACCCGTTTGCAGGCCGACCACCTGACCGTGGTGGGCGAGCGCCAGCGCCTGCAGCTGGAAGACGGCGCGAAAGTGCTGCTCAACACCAACTCGGCATTTGCCAGCGACCGCCGGGACGGCCGCCAGGTCGCCCGCCTGCTGCAGGGTGAGGCTTACTTCCAGATACCCGAGGGCGCACTGCTGCCGCTTGAGGTAGAGGCCGGGCCGTTGCGCGCACAGGTGCGCGATACCGACTTTGCCGTGCGCTACCTCGATGGTGAGGCCCAGGTGCGGGTGCAACGCGGCGATGTCGACCTGCAAGGGGCACGCGACCAGCGCATCCGCCTGAGTGCCGGAGACAGCATCAGCGTTGGCCCGCAGGGCTTCGGCCAACGCCAACGCGCCGACATGCAAAAGGACCTGGCCTGGGTCGACGGCCGCCTGGTGTTCGAGAATTGCCCGTTGAGCCAGGTGCTGGCTGAAGTACGGCGCTACTACCCAGGCTGGATCATCAGCCGCAATGCCCAGCTGGAAGACGTTGCAGTCACTGGCAACTACCGCCTCGACCAGCCGCTGGAAACCCTGCGCGCACTGGCCCACATCACCTCGGCACAGCTGCATGAGTACCCTGCGCTGGTGATTCTGAACTGACCCCGAAATTATTTTTACGCGATCGCCCTGCCCCGCCCGTCTCGTTATAGCCAATGCAACTGATTCTTGTTTGAAAACGAGAACAGCAATCACCTATAACAGCCCGCGCATCAGGGAGCGCTTTCGATGTCCACTGGTCCAACCCGCTCGTCCACCCTTCCTGGCCGTACAGGGCAACTGTCCCTGCTGAGCCTTTCGTTGCTGAATCTTGCCCTGCTCGCCAGTGGCGCCTGCAGCCTGCCGGCGCTTGCCGCCGATCCGGCCCAGGCCAGCAGCCCGCGCATGGGTGACTACCGCTTCAGCATCGGCCAGCAGCCGCTGGTGTCGGCGATCAACGCCTTCAGCCAGGTCACCGGCTGGCAGGTCGGCTTCAGCGCCGAGCTGGCCGACGGCGTGGCTTCGCCGGGTGTGCAAGGCTCACTGCCGCCAGATGCCGCCCTCAAGCGCCTGCTGCAGGGTACCGGGCTGAGTTTTCGCAAGATCAGCAACGGCAACGTGGTGCTTGAGCGCCAGACTGGCGGCAACGTGATCGCCCTGCAGCAGGTGACCGTCAGCGCCACCCGTAGCGCCCAGGACGTCAGCCAGGTGCCGAGCACCGTCAGCGTGCAGACCCGCGAGCAACTGGACCGGCAGAACGTCAACAACATCCAGGACCTGGTGCGCTACGAGCCGGGTGTGTCGGTGGCCGGTACCGGCCAGCGCAGCGGCACGAACGGCTACAACATCCGTGGTATCGACGGCGAGCGGATCCTCACCCAGGTGGACGGCGTGTCGATCCCGGACAGCTTCTTCTACGGCCCCTATGCCCAGACCCAACGCAACTACGTCGACCCGGAAATCGTCAAGCGCGTGGAAATCCTCCGCGGCCCGGCCTCGGTGCTGTACGGCAGCAACGCCATCGGCGGCGCGGTGAGCTATTTCACCCTCGACCCCGACGACATCATCAAGCCCGGCAAGGACGTGGGTGCGCGGCTGAAGACCGGCTACAGCTCGGCCGACGAGAGCTGGCTGACCTCCGCCACCGTCGCCGGCCGCGAGGGTGATTTCGATGGCCTGCTGCACCTGAGCCAACGCAACGGCCACGAGACCGAAACCCACGGCAGCCACAGCGGTGCCGGCCTGTCGCGCACCGAAGCCAACCCGATGGACGTGCGCACCACCAACGTACTGGCCAAGCTTGGCTGGAATTACGCCGACGACGCGCGCCTGGGCGTCACCTACGAGCGCTACAAGGATGACCGCGACCAGAACATCCTCAGCGCCGTGGGCGGGCCGTTCATTCCGGGCTTTGGCGGCACGGGCTACTACAAGGCGCGCAGTGGCAACGACACCATCAGCCGCGAGCGCTTCGGCATCAACCATGAGTTCGGCCTGGACTCGCTGGTCGCTGACCACGTCAAGTGGAGCCTGAACTACCAGATCGCCAAGACCGACCAGCACACCGAAGAAGTCTACGCACCACCTGGTCGCCAGGTACTGCGCACCCGCGACACCACCTACAAGGACCGCCAGTGGGTGTTCGACGCCCAGCTGGACAAGGCCTTCAGCATCGGCGTCACCGACCACCTGCTGACCTATGGCACCACGATCAAGCACGAGAAAATCACGGGTTCGCGCAGCGGCACCGGCACCTGCCTGGCCGTGGGCTCCGGTTGCTCCGCCGCCGGCGCCGAACGCCCGGCAGACGGCCAGGTGCTGGTCAGCGACTTCCCGGACCCGACCGTGAACACCTACAGCCTGTTCGTGCAGGACGAAATCCGCTGGAACAACTGGACCTTCATGCCCGGTGCACGCTACGACTACACGCACATGGAACCGAAGTTCACCGAAGAATTCCTGCGTGGCCTGGAGTCCACCGGCACAGCCCCCACCTCCCAGGACGACTCGGACAAGAAGTGGCACCGCGTTTCGCCCAAGTTCGGCATGACCTACACCTTCAACGACAACTACACCTGGTATGGCCAGTACGCCGAAGGCTTCCGCACCCCGACCGCCAAGTCCATGTACGGGAAATTCGTCAACCTTGAGGAAGGTTACCGCGTAGAAGGCAACCCAGGCCTGGAACCGGAAAAGAGCAAGAGCTACGAAACCGGCCTGCGTGGCAACTTCGACGCAGGTAACTTCGACGTGGCGGTGTTCTACAACAAGTACCGCGACTTCATCGACGAAGATGCGGTGCAAAGCGCCAACCTGGAACAGACCTTCCAGGCCAACAACATCAAGCACGCCACCATCAAGGGGGCCGAGTTCAAGGGCCGCCTGAACCTCGACCACTTCGGCGCGCCGCAAGGCCTGTATACCCAGGGTTCGATTGCCTACACCTATGGTCGCAACGATGACACCGGTGAGCCACTGAACAGCATCAACCCGCTGAAGGGCGTGCTCGGCCTGGGTTACGAGCAGCAGAACTACGGCGGCCTGCTGAGCTGGACGCTGGTCAAGCGCAAGACCCGTGTCGACGACTCCAGCTTCTACTCGCCCGACGGTTCAAGTTCGAAGTTCCGCACCCCGGGTTACGGCGTGCTGGACCTGACCGGCTTCTACAAGGTCACCGACGACGTGACCATCAACGCCGGCCTGTACAACCTCACCGACAAGAAGTACTGGCAGTGGGATTCGGTACGCAGCTACGACGGCCAGGGTGAAGCGGCTGTGACCCAGCCAGCCAACATCGACCGCCTGACCATGCCGGGGCGCAACTTCGGTATCAATGTGGTTTGGGATATCTGATCCCTCACGCCTGTACCGGCCTCTTCGCGGGCGCGCCCGCTCCCACAGGAACATCACAGGTCCAAGGCCTGCGTTGAACCTGTGGGAGCGGGCATGCCCGCGAAGAGGCCGGTACAGACAACACTAAAACCCAGTTTTTTTACTGTCCCGCCCCCTCTGTTTCGTCTTGTATCTAGACGCCCCTCTTTCCAAGGACTGCCCCCATGACCGAACGCCCAGCCCTGCGCTCCCAGCGCCTGAACCAGATCACCCACGCCCCGCACGCCGAGCTGGATGCCCTGGTCAAATCCCACGCGCCCTTCGACAGCCGCGAAAGCTTCGCCCGCTTCGTCGTTGCCCAGTACCTGTTCCAGTCCGAGCTGCAAGCCCTGTACAACGACCCGCAGCTGATCGCCATCGTCCCCGACCTGGCCGAGCGCTGCCGTGCCGACCAGGCCCGCCTGGACCTCGCCGACCTCGACACCGAAGTGCCAGCCGCCGTGCCGGGCGCCGTGGGCAAGCCGAGCCTGGGCGAGGCAATGGGCTGGATCTTCGTCTCTGAAGGCTCCAAACTGGGCGCTGCGTTTCTGATCAAGCGTGCCGTGGCCCTGGAGCTGTCCGACAGCTTCGGTGCCCGCCACCTGGGCGAGCCAGCCGGTGGACGTGCCGAGGGCTGGAAACAGTTCACTCGCATCCTCGACGGCCTTGAGCTGTCGGCTGAAGAGGAAGCCGCTGCCGAGCGCGGTGCAGTTGCGGCCTTCGAGCGTTTCACCGAACTGCTCAAACATGCCTATGCTGCGGATGCCGCGCTGGTCTGATACGCCGTACCCGGCCACCCTACCGGTGGCCGAACCGTTTTGCAGTGAGACCATGACCCAACCTGCCCGCTCGAAGATCGCCCGCCTGTTGTATGGAATCCTGGCTTACGTGAGCCTCGGGGTGGGCCTGGTCGCGATCGTCATTCCCGGCTTGCCCACCACCGAATTCATCCTGCTGGCCGCCTGGGCGGCGACCCGCAGCTCGCCGCGCCTGTCTGCCTGGCTGGAGAACCATCGGCTGTTCGGGCCAATCCTCTACAACTGGCGCAATGGCAAGGTGATCCAGCGTCGGGCCAAGGTAAGCGCGACCATCAGCATGCTGCTGTGCGCGGGGCTGATGCTGACGTTTCTGGAACACCACTGGCCGGTGTTCCTGGCAATCGCCGGCATGACCCTGGGCAACCTGTGGATCTGGTCACGCCCGGAGCACGCCTGCCCTGCCCCGTCACAAGCTCAACAACCCTGAATACAGGCCGTAGGCCGCCAGTGCAGCGCCCGCCAGCACGGCGGCGAAAATCAGCTTTTCCCAGGTGGTGAACAACGCCTTGCCCTGCTCATGCTTGGCCCTGGCAAACAGGATCACACCGGGGGCATACAGCAGCGCCGACAGCAGCAGGTACTTGAGCCCGCCGGCATACAACAGCCATACGGCATACAGCAAGGCAACCAGCGCCACCAGCAAGTCCTTGCGCCGCAACCCTGGCTGCCCGGCATAGGTTTCTGCACGTACCGCCAGCAGCACAGCGTATGCTGCCGACCACAGGTAGGGCACCAGGATCATCGACGATGCCAGGTAGATGAGGCTGGTGTAGGTACCGGCCGAGAACAGCGTAATCAGCAGGAAGCCCTGGATCATGCAGTTGGTCAGCCACAGGGCGTTGGCGGGCACATGGTTGGCGTTTTCCTTGGCCAGGAAGCGCGGCATGGTCTTGTCCCGCGCCGTGGCAAAGAGGATCTCGGCACACAGCAGCGCCCAGGACAGCAAGGCGCCTAGCAACGAGACCGCCAGGCCCAGGCTGATGAGCAAGGCGCCCCAGGGGCCGACGATATGCTCCAGCACCGAGGCCAGCGAGGGGTTCTGCAGCCCGGCCAGTTCCGGCTGGGTCATCACCCCCAGCGACAACACGTTGACCAGCACCAGCAGCGCCAGCACCCCGAGAAAGCCGATGACGGTGGCCTTGCCCACGTCCGAACGACGCTCGGCGCGCCCGGAGTACACGCTGGCCCCCTCGATGCCGATGAACACGAATACGGTCACCAGCATCATGTTACGCACCTGCTCCAGCACGCTGCCGAATTGCGGGTTGCTCAAGCCCCAGATGTCACGGGTGAAAATGTCGGCGCGAAAGGCGAACGCCGCAATCACCACGAACATCAGCAACGGCACCACCTTGGCCACGGTGGTCACCTGGTTGATGAACGCGGCTTCCTTGATGCCGCGCAGCACCAGGAAATGCACCGACCACAGCAGCAGCGAGGCACAACCGATGGCGATCGGCGTGTTGCCTTCTCCGAAAACCGGAAAGTAGAAGCCCAGGGTACTGAACAGCAGTACGAAATAGCCGACGTTGCCCAGCCAGGCGCTGATCCAGTAGCCCCAGGCCGAAGAGAAGCCCATGTAGTCGCCGAAGCCTGCCTTGGCATAGGCGTACACCCCCGAATCCAGTTCCGGCTTGCGGTTGGCCAGGGTCTGGAATACGAAGGCCAGGGCCAGCATGCCAACGGCGGTGATACACCAGCCGATCAGCACCGCCCCGACATCGGCACGCGCCGCCATATTCTGCGGCAGCGAAAAAATCCCGCCACCAATCATCGAGCCGACCACCAGCGCGATCAGCGCGCCCAGGCGCAGCTTCTGTCCCGGTTCGCTCATGCAACCCCCATTTTCTCGCGCTGTCATGCCTTTGAAACAGCCCTGCGGGCCATATAGATGTTGTTACTTATAATGGAACAAGCCATTCAAGCTATAGCACTCATAACTGCTTTGTCTATGCACCATTCCTTTAAAAGCTAGCAGCTGCACAGCAACTAGAAAAGTTCCTGATAAAACTCAAAATTCTTGTGAAAAATTTGCGAAAGCGGCAAAAGCAGCTAGCTTCAAGCATCGCAAGCTGAACAGAGCGTTTGCTCTAGAAAGACATGGAGGTGCCAGCGCGCAAGGCTTGCAGCATCAGCTGTCGGCACTCTCCAGGAGCACCCGTGAAGGAAATTTCCTACCTTCACGTCGCCTTAAACTGACACAAGTCAGCTTACGGCAACGGCGTCGGATTTATGCTGACGTCAACTTTCTCCTGGCAGGAGTTGTTAAATGTCTGATTCATCCGGAAAACTAAAGCTCGGCGCGTTAGTTGCACTTGTCGTCGGCTCGATGATTGGCGGCGGGATATTCTCGTTGCCGCAAAACATGGCCGCCAGCGCAGGGGTTGGCGCTGTGCTGATCGGCTGGGGCATCACCGCGGTCGGCATGCTGACCCTGGCATTTGTGTTCCAGACCCTGGCCAACCGCAAGCCTGACCTGGATGGCGGGGTGTATGCCTACGCCAAGGCCGGTTTCGGCGACTACATGGGCTTCTCTTCGGCCTGGGGCTACTGGATCAGTGCCTGGCTGGGCAACGTCGGCTACTTCGTGCTGTTGTTCAGCACCTTGGGCTACTTCTTCCCGATCTTCGGTGAAGGCAACACGCCGGCCGCCATCGTGGGCGCGTCGGTTCTGTTGTGGGCAGTGCACTTCCTGGTGCTGCGTGGCATCAAGGAAGCGGCGTTCATCAACCTGGTCACTACCGTGGCCAAAGTGGTGCCGCTGGTGCTGTTCGCCCTGATCTGCCTGTTCGCCTTCAGGCTCGACATCTTCACCGCCGACATCTGGGCCCTGGGTACACCGGAGCTGGGCAGCGTGATGAACCAGGTGCGCAACATGATGCTGGTCACCGTGTGGGTGTTCATCGGCATCGAGGGCGCGAGCATCTTCTCGTCACGGGCGGAAAAACGCTCTGACGTGGGCAAGGCCACTGTCATCGGCTTTGTCACCGTGCTGCTGTTCCTGGTGCTGGTCAATGTGCTGTCGCTGGGCATCATGACCCAACCGGAACTGGCCAAGCTGCAGAACCCGTCGATGGCTGCCGTACTTGAGCATGTGGTCGGCCACTGGGGCGCGGTGCTGATCAGCGTCGGCCTGATCATCTCGCTGCTGGGGGCCCTGCTGTCGTGGGTACTGCTGTGCGCCGAGATCATGTTCGCCGCCGCCAAAGACCACACCATGCCGGAGTTCCTGCGCCGCGAAAATGCCAACCAGGTACCGGCCAACGCCCTGTGGCTCACCAATGCCATGGTGCAGATCTTCCTGGTGATCACGCTGTTCTCCAACAGCACCTACCTGTCGCTGATCTACCTCGCCACCTCGATGATCCTGGTGCCTTACCTGTGGTCGGCGGCCTATGCGTTCTTGCTGGCACTGCGCAGCGAAACCTACGAGCAGGCCCTGGCCGAACGCAAGAAAGACCTGGTCATCGGTAGCATCGCCCTGTTGTACGCCCTCTGGCTGCTGTATGCCGGCGGCGTGAAATACCTGCTGCTCTCGGCCCTGCTCTATGCACCTGGCGCCATCCTGTTCGCCAAGGCCAAGCGTGAAGTAGGCCAACCCGTTTTCACCAACGTGGAAAAACTGATCTTCGCAGCCGTGGTCATCGGCGCCCTGGTGGCAGCCTTTGGCCTGTATGACGGCTTCCTGACTCTTTGATCCACGTCTTCGTTCAATTGGAGGAATGAAACCATGTCCGCTGAAAAACAGAAGTACGGTGTCCACTCCGAAGCCGGCAAACTGCGCAAAGTGATGGTTTGCTCGCCGGGCCTGGCGCACAAGCGCCTGACGCCGAGCAACTGTGACGAGCTGCTGTTCGACGATGTTATCTGGGTCGACCAGGCCAAGCGTGACCATTTCGACTTCGTCACCAAAATGCGCGAGCGCGGCGTGGATGTGCTGGAAATGCACAACCTGCTGACCGACATCGTGCAGCAACCCGAAGCCCTCAAGTGGATCCTGGACCGCAAGATTACCTCTGACACCGTGGGTGTCGGCCTGACCAACGAGGTGCGCAGCTGGCTCGAAGGGCTGGAACCACGCCACCTGGCGGAGTTCCTGATTGGCGGCGTGGCAGGCCAGGACCTTCCAGTAAGCGAAGGCGCCGAAGTGATCAAGATGTACAACAAGTACCTGGGCCACTCCAGCTTCATTCTGCCGCCGCTGCCCAACACCCAGTTCACCCGCGACACCACCTGCTGGATCTACGGTGGCGTGACGCTCAACCCGATGTACTGGCCTGCGCGACGCCAGGAAACCCTGCTGACCACAGCCATTTACAAGTTCCACAAAGAGTTCACCGGTGCCGACTTCCAGGTCTGGTATGGCGACCCGGACAAGGATCACGGCAACGCCACCCTCGAGGGCGGCGACGTGATGCCGGTCGGCAAGGGCATCGTGCTGATCGGCATGGGTGAGCGCACATCGCGCCATGCCATCGGACAACTGGCTCAGAACCTGTTCGAGAAAGGCGCGGCCGAGAAAGTCATCGTCGCTGGCCTGCCGAAGTCCCGCGCGGCGATGCACCTGGACACCGTGTTCAGCTTCTGCGACCGCGACCTGGTAACGGTATTCCCAGAGGTGGTGAAAGAGATCAAGCCATTCATCATCACCCCAGACTCCAGCAAGCCCTATGGCATGAACATCGCGCCGCAGGATGCCTCGTTCCTCGAGGTGGTATCCGAGCAGTTGCTGGGCAAGAAAGACAAGCTGCGCGTGGTCGAGACCGGCGGTAACAGCTTCGCCGCCGAGCGCGAACAGTGGGATGACGGCAACAACGTGGTGGCCATCGAGCCGGGGGTGGTCATCGGCTACGACCGCAACACCTACACCAACACCCTGCTGCGCAAGGCCGGCATCGAGGTCATCACCATCAGCGCCGGCGAACTGGGCCGGGGCCGTGGCGGCGGCCACTGCATGACCTGCCCGATTGTGCGCGACCCGATCGACTACTAACGACCATTGCACCCGGCCGCGCCCACAAAGCGCCGGCCGGGACACTACCGAACTCAAGGAGAAGCAATCATGGCGTTCAACATTCACAACCGTAACCTGCTCAGCCTGGAACACCACACCACCCGCGAGCTGCGCTACCTGCTGGACCTGTCCCGCGACCTCAAGCGCGCCAAGTACACCGGTACCGAGCAGCAGCACCTGAAGGGCAACAACATTGCCCTGATCTTCGAAAAAACCTCCACCCGTACCCGCTGCGCCTTCGAAGTGGCGGCCTACGACCAGGGCGCGAACGTTACCTACATCGACCCCAACTCTTCGCAGATCGGCCACAAAGAAAGCATGAAGGACACCGCCCGCGTATTGGGGCGCATGTACGACGCCATCGAGTACCGTGGCTTCAAGCAGGAAATCGTCGAAGAACTGGCCAAGTTCGCCGGTGTGCCGGTGTTCAACGGCCTGACCGATGAGTACCACCCCACCCAGATGATCGCTGACGTGCTGACCATGCGCGAGAACAGCGACAAACCGCTGCACGACATCAGCTACGCCTACCTGGGCGACGCCCGCAACAACATGGGCAACTCGCTGCTGCTGATTGGCGCCAAGCTCGGCATGGACGTGCGCATCGCCGCGCCGAAGGCACTGTGGCCGCATGACGACCTGGTCGAGCGCTGCAAGAAGTACGCTGAAGAAAGCGGCGCCCGCATCACCCTCACCGAAGACCCGAAAGCGGCGGTCAAGGGTGTGGACTTTGTGCATACCGACGTGTGGGTATCGATGGGCGAGCCGATCGAAGCCTGGGGTGAGCGCATCAAGCAGCTCAAGCCTTACCAGGTGAACGCCGACCTGATGAAGTCCACCGGCAACCCGCGGACCAAGTTCATGCACTGCCTGCCGGCGTTCCACAACTCCGACACCAAAGTAGGCAAGCAGATCGCCGAACAGTACCCGGACCTGGCCAACGGCATCGAAGTGACTGACGACGTGTTCGAGTCGCCGGCCTGCATCGCCTTCGAGCAGGCGGAAAACCGCATGCACACCATCAAGGCGATACTGGTTTCGACCCTGGCTGACCTGTAAGTAGCTTCCGCTACCGCCGAGACTGCAAGGGACCTGTGGGAGCGGGCGAGCCCGCGAAAACGTCAGCTGCATCATTGGTGATGTCTGGTCTGGCCTCTTCGCGGGCATGCCCGCTCCCACAGGGAACCCCACAGTTTTCAGTGCAGCAGCACATTCATCTTTCGTTAAAGGACATTCCCCATGCGTATCGTTGTTGCATTGGGCGGCAACGCCCTGCTGCGTCGCGGCGAGCCCATGACCGCTGACAACCAGCGTGCCAATATCCGCACCGCCACCGAACAGATCGCCAAGATCCACCCTGGCAACGAACTGGTCATTGCCCACGGCAACGGTCCGCAAGTCGGCCTGCTGTCGCTTCAGGCGCTGTCCTACAAGCCCGACGAGGCCTACCCGCTGGACGTGCTGGGCGCCGAAACCGAGGGCATGATCGGCTACATGATCGAACAGGAGCTGGGCAACCTGCTGGCCTTCGAGGTGCCGTTCGCCACCCTGCTGACCCAGGTGGAAGTGGACGCCAACGACCCCGCCTTCAAGGACCCGACCAAGTTCATCGGCCCGGTCTACAGCAAGGAAGAGGCCGAGCGCCTGGCCAAAGAGAAAGGCTGGGTGGTCAAGGCCGATGGCGACAAGTACCGCCGTGTGGTGGCCAGCCCGAAACCCAAGCGCATCTTTGAAATCCGCCCGATCAAGTGGCTGCTGGAAAAGAACAGCATCGTGATTTGCGCAGGCGGTGGCGGCATCCCCACCATGTACGATGAAAACCGCAAGCTCAAAGGCATCGAAGCGGTGATCGACAAGGACCTGTGCTCGGCACTGCTGGCCGAGCAATTGGAAGCCGACCTTCTGATTATCGCCACCGACGTCGATGCGGCTTACATTGACTGGGGCAAGCCGACGCAAAAAGCCATTGCCCAGGCCCACCCGGACGAACTCGAACGCCTCGGCTTCGCCGCCGGCTCCATGGGGCCGAAAGTGCAAGCTGCCAGTGACTTTGCCCGCAACACCGGCAAGGTGGCGGTGATCAGCTCGCTGGAAAACATCGAGGACATCGTCAAGGGCACCGCCGGCACCCGCGTTTCCACCGCGAAGCCTGGGATCAGCTACCGTTGAATGCAGTGGGCGGGCGCCTGGCGCCCGTCGTTTTCGACCTTCCGGAGAATTCCGCCATGGCTCAGTTTCAACCCGGTCACGTGCACATCGAGCGCACTGCGCTGAACAGCGCCGACCATAGCTACGACCTCAACATCGAGTACGAGGCGACGACACAAGATCCCAAGGAAGGCCGAGGGATACTGTTCCACATGCATGGCAGCATCGAGGGCAAGACGGTCGATGAAAAGTTCTTTCTGCCCAAGGATCAGGCACTGCCCAGCTTTTTGATGGTACTGAGCCGCAAGGCCCAGGCTCATCTTGCAGCACCCAAGAAATTCGAAACCCTCAGCTCGCCACACAAGATCTACGACGCGATGTTCGAAGACATCCGCGCCAAACTGGATGTGAAGTCGGGCGACTCTATCAAGCCTGAACATCTGGAATGATTTCAGAATTTTGGGGCTGCTTTGCAGCCCTTTCGCGACACAAGGCCGCTCCTACAGATACCGCGCGAAGCCTGAAACCGGCGCGCAGCCTGTAGGAGCGGCCTTGTGTCGCGATAGGGCCGCACAGCGGCCCCGGCGATGTTAAGGCATACTACCGCCCTCCCCGGCCACCACCTTTCGCCTCCCCATGCGCATCCACGTCAGCTTCATCGACCGCGTCGGCATCACCCAGGAAGTCCTCGCCCTGCTCGGTGCCCGCCACCTCAACCTGGACGCCGTGGAGATGGTCCCGCCGAACGTCTACATCGACGCCCCCACCCTCAGCCCCGCCGTGCTCGAAGAACTGCATGACGCGCTATTCGAGGTGCAGGGCGTGCAATCGGTGGACGTGGTCGACATCCTTCCCGGCCAGCGCCGCCACCTGCAGCTCGATGCCCTGCTGGCAGCGATGAGCGACCCGGTGCTGGCGGTGGACAGCGCAGGCATGGTGCTGCTGGCCAACCCGGCGCTGATCGCCCTGTGCGGCCGCGAATCCGCCGGGCGCTCGGTGGGGGAACTGTTTGGCGACCCCGCGCTGCTGCAAGCGCTGCTGGACAACAACTTCCACCTGCCCATGCGCGAGATGCAGCTGAACGGCCAAAGCCTGCTGCTGGACGCCATGCCGATCACCAACGCCGGTGGCCTGCTGACGCTGTACCCCCCAACGCGCATGGGCGAACGCCTGTCGGCCCTGCACCACGACCATGCCGAAGGCTTCGATGCCCTGCTTGGCGAGTCGCCCGCCATCCGCACCCTCAAGGCCCGCGCCCTGCGCGTGGCGGCGCTCGATGCACCGCTGCTGGTGCATGGCGAAACCGGCACCGGCAAAGAGCTGGTAGCCCGCGCCTGCCATGCCATCAGCAGCCGCCACGCCGCACCGTTCCTGGCCCTGAACTGCGCCGCACTGCCCGAAAGCCTGGCCGAGAGCGAGTTGTTCGGTTACGCCCCCGGCGCCTTCACCGGCGCGCAACGCGGTGGCAAGCCCGGGCTGATGGAGCTGGCCAACCAGGGCACGGTGTTTCTCGATGAAATTGGCGAAATGTCGCCGTACCTGCAGGCCAAGCTGCTGCGTTTTCTCAGCGATGGCAGCTTCCGCCGGGTGGGCGGCGACCGCGAAGTGAAGGTGGATGTGCGCATCATCAGCGCCACCCACCGCGACCTGGAGCGCATGGTCGCCGAAGGCAGCTTCCGCGAAGACCTGTTCTACCGCCTCAACGTGCTCAACCTGCAGGTACCGCCCCTGCGCGACAGGGGCCAGGACATCCTGATGCTGGCGCACTTCTTCATGCAGCAAGCCTGCACACAGATCCAGCGCCCACCTTGCCGGCTCACCCCCGCCACCCACTCTGCACTGCTGGCCAACCCTTGGCCGGGCAATGTGCGCCAGCTACAGAACGTGATTTTCCGCGCAGCGGCCATCTGCGAGGGCAACCTGGTGGATATCGGCGACCTGGACATTGCCGGCACCTCGGTGGCCCGCGGGCAGGACGGCGAAGTGGCCAGCCTGGAACAGGCCGTGGGTGATTTCGAGCGCGAACTGTTACAGCGCCTGTATGCCAGTTACCCGTCGACACGGCAACTGGCCGGGCGCTTGCAAACTTCGCATACCGCTATTGCCCAGCGGCTGCGTAAGTATGGAATATCCGGGAAACTTTGATACGTGTCGTCAAAACCGACAGCTCATTCAGACTTTTCCTAGCCGCGTAGCCGCAATTGACTGGAGTGCTCGCCGTAGAATGGTGACATCGTAATTTCGCATGTCACCTTGAACGAAGAGTACCTTGATGTTTGAACTCGATTTTTACGGGACACTTGTAGCCGCCTCTTTAGTACTGCTATTGGGGCGCGGGCTGGTCGCACGCATTGGTTTTCTGCGCGTTTACAATATCCCGGAACCTGTTGCAGGCGGATTGGTCGTTGCCTTGGCGCTCTTGGCATTGCGCAGTTTCGATGTACAGGTCCAGTTTGATACCTCATTGCAAACACCGTTGATGCTGGCGTTCTTCGCCACCATCGGTTTGAGTGCAGACTTCGCCAGCCTGAAGAAAGGCGGGCGTGTGGTCGCCGTGTTCCTGCTGGTGGTGACTGGCTTGCTGCTGGTTCAGAACGCCATGGGCATCGGCCTGGCCACGGCCTTGGGGCTCGACCCACTGATGGGCCTGCTGGCCGGTTCGATCACCCTGTCGGGTGGGCACGGCACGGGCGCTGCCTGGGGCGCGACGTTCACCGAAAAGTTTGGCCTGGCTTCGGCTTCGGAACTGGCGGTGGCCTCTGCAACGTTCGGCCTGGTGCTGGGCGGTCTGATTGGTGGCCCGGTTGCCAGGCTGTTGATCAAGCGGGTAAAAACACACGGCATCGAAGAAGAAGCACCCCAACTGCCAAAAGGCTTTGAACAGCCGAATAAAGAGCGCCTGATTACATCATTTTCATTTATCGAAACCTTGGCACTGATTGCGGTCAGCTTGCTGGCGGGCACCTTGCTTAACGGTTTGTTGAAAGGCACTGCATTTGAATTACCGACCTTCGTGTGCGTGTTGTTCGTCGGCGTGATGTTGCGCAACGGTCTTTCCGCATTCGGCTTCTACCGTGTATTCGAGCGGGAAGTATCGGTACTGGGCAATGTCAGTTTGTCGCTGTTCCTGGCCATTGCCTTGATGTCGCTCAAATTGTGGGACCTGGCCGCACTGGCCTTACCCTTCTTCATCTTGCTGGCCGCGCAAACACTGGTCATGGCCCTGTTCGCGATCTTCGTGACGTTCAGGGTGATGGGCCGCAACTACGATGCAGCAGTACTGGCTGCCGGGCACTGCGGCTTCGGCCTGGGGGCGACGCCAACGGCCATCGCCAACATGCAGGCGGTAACCCAGCGCTACGGCGCCTCGCACATTGCCTTCCTGGTGGTGCCGATGGTGGGGGCATTCTTCATCGACATCATCAATGTGATCGTGATCAAGTTGTACCTGGCATTGCCCTTCCTTACTGGAGGTTGAACCCCCACAACCCTCACGTGTATCGATTTCAATACGACGGATTGAAATCGATACACACGCATTCGAATGCGTCTGCACAAGGGTTTGATCCCAAAACCCTTTCCCCCTTCTCGCCAACTGTAGCGTTTTCATTCCACAAGAATCACAAATACAGTTCAGTAATTTTCTAACTAGCTGATTTAAAAGGCTTTTTGTGATTGGCCGCAATATTGCTTAGGGAATCCCAACTCAAGAGCGCGGAGCCACCGCGCCCAACGCCCTGCTTCCCGAGGATTCCCCATGAGCGAGTTGCGTTTCACTGAAGATCACGAATGGCTGCACGTCGAAGCCGATGGCAGCGTCACCGTGGGCATCACCGCCTACGCCCAGAACGCCCTTGGCGATGTGGTTTTCGTGCAACTGCCCGAGTTGCAGCAGTATGAGAAAGGCAGCGAAGCGTCCACCGTCGAATCGGTCAAGGCCGCCAGCGGCGTGTACATGCCCCTGACCGGCGAAGTGGTCGAGGTCAACGGCCAGCTCGAAAGCAGCCCGGAACTGGTCAACGAAGACCCGATGGGCGAAGGCTGGTTCTTCCGCTTCAACCCGGCCGACATGAGCGAAGTCACCGCCCTGCTCGACCAGGACGCCTACGACCGCCTGATCAAAGCCAACGACGACGCCTGAGGAACCCCACCATGACCATCAACCTCAGCACCGCCAACGAATTCATCGCCCGCCACATCGGCCCGCGCGCCGCTGACGAGCAAGCCATGCTCTCGGCCCTGGGCTTCGACTCGCTGGACGCCATGACCGCCGCAGTCATCCCCGACAGCATCAAGGGCACCAGCGTACTTGGCTCGCACGACGGCCAGAGCGAAGCCGACGCGCTCGCCGCGCTAAAGGCCATCGCCGGCAAGAACCAGCTGTTCAAAAGCTACATCGGCCAGGGCTACTACAACACCCACACCCCGGCGCCGATCCTGCGCAACCTGCTGGAAAACCCGGCCTGGTACACCGCCTACACCCCGTACCAGCCAGAAATCTCCCAAGGCCGCCTGGAAGCCCTGCTGAACTTCCAGACCCTGATCAGCGACCTGACCGGCCTGCCGATCGCCAACGCCTCGCTGCTCGACGAAGCCACGGCGGCGGCCGAAGCCATGACCTTCTGCAAGCGCCTGTCGAAGAACAAGGCCAGCCATGCCTTCTTCGCCTCCGTGCACTGCCATCCGCAAACCCTCGACGTGCTGCGCACCCGTGCCGAGCCGCTGGGTATCGAGGTAGTCGTCGGCGACGAGCGCGAACTGGGCGATGTCAGCGCCTTCTTCGGCGCCCTGCTGCAATACCCGGCCAGCAACGGTGATGTGTTCGACTACCGTGAAGTGGTGCAGCGCTTCCACGCCGCCAACGCCCTGGTCGCCGTCGCGGCCGACCTGCTGGCCCTGACCCTGCTGACCCCACCGGGCGAGTTCGACGCCGACGTGGCCATCGGCAGCGCCCAGCGTTTTGGCGTACCACTGGGCTTCGGTGGCCCGCACGCGGCCTACTTCGCCACCCGTGACGCGTTCAAGCGCGACATGCCGGGCCGCCTGGTCGGCGTATCGATCGACCGCTTCGGCAAAACCGCCCTGCGCCTGGCCATGCAAACCCGCGAGCAGCATATCCGCCGCGAAAAGGCCACCAGCAACATCTGCACCGCCCAGGTGCTGCTGGCCAACATCGCCAGCATGTTTGCCGTGTACCACGGCCCGGCCGGCCTCAAACGCATTGCCGAGCGTACCCATGCGCTGACCGCGATCCTGGCCGCCGGCCTGAAGGCGCTGGGCGTACAGGTAGTGGGCGCCAGCGCCTTCGACACCCTGACCCTGGCGACTGGCACTGCCACCGCAACGCTGCATGACAAGGCACGCGCCCAGGGCATCAACCTGCGCCAGGTCGACGCCGCCCACGTGGGCCTGTCGCTGGACGAAACCAGCAGCCAGGCTGACGTAGAATCCCTGTGGCAGCTGTTCAGTGACGACAAGGCCCAGCCTGACTTCGCCGCCCTGGCCGCCAGCACCGGCTCGCTGCTGCCTGCCGCCCTGCTGCGCCAGTCGGCCATCCTCGAACACCCGGTGTTCAACCGTTACCACAGCGAAACCGAGCTGATGCGCTACCTGCGCCGCCTGGCCGACAAGGACCTGGCGCTGGACCGCAGCATGATCCCGCTGGGCTCGTGCACCATGAAGCTGAACGCCGCCAGCGAAATGATCCCGGTCACCTGGGCCGAGTTCGGCAACCTGCACCCATTCGCCCCGGCCGCGCAGAGCCAAGGCTACCTGCAGATGACCACCGAGCTGGAAGCCATGCTCTGCGCCGCCACCGGCTATGACGCCGTGTCGCTGCAGCCCAACGCCGGCTCCCAGGGCGAGTACGCAGGCCTGCTGGCCATCCGCGCCTACCACCGCAGCCGTGGCGAAAGCCACCGTGACATCTGCCTGATCCCGTCGTCCGCCCACGGCACCAACCCGGCCACCGCACACATGGCTGGCATGCGCGTCGTCGTCACCGCCTGTGACGCCCGCGGCAACGTCGATGTCGAGGACCTGCGCGCCAAGGCCATCGAGCACCGCGAGCGCCTGGCCGCGATCATGATCACCTACCCGTCGACCCACGGTGTGTTCGAGGAAGCGATCGGCGAAATCTGCGCGATCATCCACGACAACGGTGGCCAGGTGTACATCGACGGCGCCAACATGAACGCCATGGTCGGCCTGTGCGCACCGGGCAAGTTCGGCGGCGACGTGTCCCACCTGAACCTGCACAAGACCTTCTGCATCCCGCACGGTGGTGGCGGCCCGGGCGTTGGCCCGATTGGCGTCAAGTCGCACCTGGCGCCGTTCCTGCCAGGCCATGCGCAGCTGGAAAACACCGAAGGTGCGGTATGCGCCGCACCGTTCGGCAGCGCCAGCATCCTGCCGATCACCTGGATGTACATTCGCATGATGGGCGGTGCCGGCCTCAAGCGTGCTTCGCAGATGGCGATCCTCAACGCCAACTACATCGCCCGCCGCCTGGAAGAGCACTATCCTGTTCTGTATACCGGTGGCAATGGCCTGGTGGCCCACGAGTGCATCCTCGACCTGCGCCCGCTGAAGGACACCAGCGGCATCAGCGTCGACGACGTGGCCAAGCGCCTGATCGACTTCGGCTTCCACGCCCCGACCATGTCCTTCCCGGTGGCTGGCACGCTGATGATCGAACCGACCGAAAGCGAGGCCAAGGAAGAACTGGACCGCTTCTGCGACGCGATGATCCAGATCCGCGAAGAGATCCGTGCGGTCGAAAGCGGTAGCCTGGACAAGGACGACAACCCGCTGAAGAACGCCCCGCACACTGCGGCCGAGCTGGTTGGCGAGTGGGCCCACGGCTACAGCCGCGAGCAGGCGGTCTACCCGCTGCCAAGCCTGGTGGAAAGCAAGTACTGGCCGCCGGTCGGCCGGGTCGACAACGTGTTCGGCGACCGCAACCTGGTGTGCGCCTGCCCGTCGATCGAGAGCTATCAGGACGCCTGACGCGGCCTTGGAAAAGCTGGGGCCGCTTTGCGGCCCTTTCGCGACACAAGGCCGCTCCTACAAGGGCGGCACCTATCCCTGTAGGAGCGGCCTTGTGTCGCGAAAGGGCTGCGCAGCAGCCCCAAATCAGGAGGTCTCACCATGTCACTGAGCGTCTTCGACCTGTTCAAGATCGGCATCGGCCCCTCCAGCTCCCACACGGTCGGCCCGATGCGCGCCGCCGCGCGGTTCGCCGAAGGCCTGCGCCGCGACGGCCTGCTGGCCGGCACGGTTAGCGTCAAGGCCGAGCTGTATGGCTCCTTGGGCGCCACCGGCAAGGGCCACGGCAGTGACAAGGCCGTACTGCTAGGCCTTGAAGGTGAACACCCCGACACCGTCGACACCGACGCCATCCCCGGTCGCCTGCAGGCCATCCGCGAAAGCGGTCACATCAACTTGCTGGGCGAACAGCGCATTGCGTTCATCGAAAAGCAGCACCTGGCGATGATCCGCAAGCCGCTGGCCTACCACCCCAACGGCATGATCTTCCGCGCCTTCGATGACGCCGGTCTGCAAATCCGCAGCCGCGAATACTACTCGGTGGGCGGTGGTTTCGTGGTTGATGAGGACGCCGCCGGCCACGACCGCATCGTCGAGGACAGCACCGTGCTGCCCTACCCGTTCAAGACCGCCAAGGAACTGCTTGGCCACTGCACCACGCAGAACCTGTCGGTAAGCCAGGTGATGCTGGCCAACGAGGCCGCCTGGCGCCCGGAGGCACAGACCCGCGCCGGGCTGCTGCATATCTGGCAAGTGATGCAGGATTGCGTCGAAGCCGGTTGCCAGCATGAAGGCATCCTGCCGGGCGGGCTCAAGGTCAAGCGGCGGGCGCCAGCCCTGTACCGCCAGCTGAGCCGTCACCCAGAGGCCAGCCTGCGCGATGCGCTGTCGGTGCTCGACTGGGTCAACCTCTACGCCCTGGCAGTGAACGAGGAAAACGCCAATGGCGGGCGGGTGGTTACCGCCCCCACCAACGGCGCGGCGGGCATCGTCCCGGCGGTGCTGCACTACTACATGCGCTTCGTGCCGGGCGCCAGCGACGACGGGGTGGTGCGTTTTCTGCTCACCGCCGCGGCGATCGGCATCCTGTACAAGGAGAACGCTTCCATCTCCGGCGCCGAAGTGGGCTGCCAGGGCGAGGTTGGCGTGGCCTGTTCGATGGCCGCAGGGGCGCTGTGCGAAGTGATGGGTGGCAGCGTGCAACAGGTGGAGAACGCTGCGGAAATTGGCATGGAACACAACCTTGGCCTGACCTGCGACCCGATAGGCGGACTCGTACAGGTGCCCTGCATCGAGCGCAATGCCATGGGTTCGGTGAAAGCCATCAACGCGGTGCGCATGGCCTTGCGCGGCGACGGGCAGCACTTCGTGTCGCTCGACAAGGTCATCCGCACCATGCGCCAGACCGGCGCCGACATGAAAAGCAAATACAAGGAGACCGCCCGCGGCGGTCTTGCCGTCAACATCATCGAATGTTGACCCAACAATAAAACCAAGGAGTCACCGATGTCCGAAACACTGCTCAAGACCCCACTGCACGCCCTGCACCTGGAACTGGGTGCGCGCATGGTGCCGTTCGCCGGCTACGACATGCCGGTGCAGTACCCGCTGGGCGTGCTCAAGGAACACCTGCACACCCGCGAGCAGGCCGGCCTGTTCGATGTCTCGCACATGGGCCAGATCATCCTGCGCGGTGCCGAGGCCGCCAAGGCCCTGGAAAGCCTGGTGCCGGTGGATATCATCGACCTGCCGGTGGGCATGCAGCGCTATGCCATGTTCACCAATGAACAAGGCGGCATCCTTGACGACCTGATGGTTGCCAACCTGGGCGACGACACCCTGTTCCTGGTGGTGAACGCCGCCTGCAAGGACCAGGACCTGGCCCACCTGCAAACGCACATCGGCAGCCGTTGCGAAGTGCAGCCGTTGTTCGAGCAACGTGCCCTGCTCGCCCTGCAAGGGCCGGCAGCGGTCAAGGTGCTGGAGCGCCTGGCCCCGGAAGTGGCCGGCATGACCTTCATGCAGTTCCGCCCGGTAAAACTGCTGGGTGAAGACTGCTTCGTCAGCCGCTCGGGCTACACCGGCGAAGACGGCTACGAAATTTCGGTACCGGTGGACGCTGCCGACGCCTTGGCCCGCCACCTGCTGGATCAGCCCGAAGTACAGCCTATCGGCCTGGGCGCGCGCGACTCGCTGCGCCTGGAAGCCGGCCTGTGCCTGTATGGCCATGACATGAATACCGAAACCACCCCGATCGAAGCCAGCCTGTTGTGGGCGATTTCCAAGGTGCGCCGTGCCGACGGTGCACGTGCGGGCGGCTTCCCCGGCGCCGAAGCGATCTTTGCCCACCAGCGCGACGGTGTGGCACGCAAACGTGTCGGCCTGTTGCCGCAGGAGCGCACGCCGGTACGTGAAGGCGCGGATATTGTCGATGCAAACGATAAACCGGTGGGTAAAGTGTGCAGCGGCGGCTTTGGCCCGACACTCGGCGCACCTGTCGCAATGGGTTATATCGATAGTGAACATGCTGCACTCGACACCGCACTGTTTGCCGTGGTGCGCGGCAAGAAGGTTGCCTTGAAAGTCAGCAAAATGCCTTTCGTGGCGCAACGTTACTACCGTGGTTGAAACAGCTTTGTGAAGGTTATGGGCAGGTTCGACATATTCGTTTTCGAACCTGCCCAATAACTTTTGAACATGGCGCCAGGCCAGGCGCCATGCCGTTTCCGACAAATTGGTCGGTTATCGGCAAGCGGCCGATTTCCCATACGACCAAGGGCTTGTTTTTCGCTCGGGAGTTGTCGTAGAGTCTCAGCACTGTGTTTGCATGGGTCGCAACAGTTCGTGACCTGGGCCAGTAGCCGCAATTTGCTACAACCCGTTCGACGTCTCTTACTTTCCTGCAACCCAGCCCAGTAATCTTTCGCTTACAAACAAGTGCGAAAGTAACTGTCATAACAATTTAAGTTTCATAGGAATTAAGACAATGTCCCAGCGTCAGAACGGTACCGTCAAGTGGTTCAATGACGAAAAAGGTTACGGTTTCATCACCCCAGAGAGCGGTCCGGATCTGTTCGTGCACTTCCGCGCCATCCAAGGCAACGGCTTCAAGAGCCTGAAAGAAGGCCAGAAAGTGACCTTCGTTGCTGTACAAGGCCAAAAAGGCATGCAGGCTGACGAAGTCCAGCCAGAAGCCTGATACTTCTAAAAAAGAGCCCTTGCGTTGACGCGCAGGGGCTTTTTTTTGCGTGCAATTCCATAGAATGAGCTTTTTTCCTCTCTGGAGCTGCCCAGCGATGCCCAAGCCACACCTTCTCCCGCAGGGTGACTTCCCCGCCGCTGGCCTCGGCCGACGACTGGCTGCGATGTTCTACGACTTCCTGCTTTGTACTGCGCTGCTGATCGTGACCGCCGGTGCCTACAAACTGATCCAGATGGCGATCATTGGCGAAGCGCGCATGCGTGAGCTGACCGAAGCCGGCGCACTGGACGGCGACCCGCTACTGTCGACGGTACTGCTGTTCGCTTTGTTCGGCTTCTTTGCCAAGTTCTGGACCCATGGCGGGCAGACGCTGGGCATGCAGGTGTGGGGCGTGCGCGTGCAGAATGCCGATGGTTCGGCTATCAGCCTGTGGCAGGCATTGTTGCGTTTCGTAGTGTCGATTGCCTCTTGGCTGTGCCTGGGGCTGGGCTTTTTCTGGGTGCTGATCGACAAGCGCAAGCGTGGCTGGCATGACATCTATTCGGAAACCCAGCTGGTGCGGGTGCCTAAGCAGAAGAAGTAAGCCAAAGACTTGTATGGCCTGCTCGGGCCTCTTCGCGGGCGCGCCCGCTCCCACAGGTACAGCACAGGATCCGAAATCTGCGCGATCCCTGTGGGAGCGGGCATGCCCGCGAAGAGGCCAGCACAAGCCCACACCCATGAAAAAGCCGACCCTAGGGTCGGCTTTTTTGTGCAGCTCAGGCCACTACCCTGCCCGGCGCAACAACCACACACCCGCCAGCGCACAGATGGCAGCCGGGATCACCACTGCCAGCAGCGGCGGGAAACCGAACACCTGGCTCGAAGGCCCCAGCAGGTCCTGGGCGATGCGGAACACGAAGCCCACCAGTACACCGGTGAACACGCGCTGGCCAAGGGTTACCGAGCGCAGCGGGCCGAAGATGAAGGAAATCGCCATCAGCACCAGCGCCGCGGTGACCATCGGCTGCAGCACCTTGGTCCAGAACGCCAACCAGTAACGGGCGTTGTTCAGGCCCTGGTCGGACAGGTAGTGGATGTAATCCCACAACCCGGTAATGGACAGCGACTCCGGCGCCAGGATCACCGTATTGAGCAGTTCTGGCGTGAGCGAAACGTCCCAGCGCTCCTGCGGCGCGCTGACAACTTCGGTGTGGTCGCCACGGAAGTAGGTGGTACGCACGTCGGCGAGCAACCAGTGGTCGCTCTGGTACTGCGCGCGGCGGGCGAAGCTCGAGGTGACAATCTTGCGCTCGCTGTCGAAGCGGTAACGGGTCACACCCAGCAGCAGGCCATTGGGCTGCACGGCGTTGATGTGCACGTACTCTTCACCCTGGCGGTGCCACATACCGCGCTTGGAGCTTTGCGCCTCACCACCGCCCTGGGCCAGGGAACGGTCGGCCTGGGCCTTGTTCTCGGTCACCGGTGCCACGTATTCGCCGATCAGCAGGCCGACCAGCATCAGCACCAGCATCGGCTTCATCACCGCCCAGACGATGCGGCCGATGGACACCCCGGCCGCACGCATGATGGTCAGTTCGCTGCTGCTGGCCAGGCTGCCCAGGCCGATCAGGCAGCCGATCAAGGCGGCCATCGGCAGCATGTCGTACAGCCGCCGAGGTGCTGTAAGCAGGACGAAGTTGCCCGCTTCCATCACTGTGTAGGTGTCACTCAGGTCGCTCATCTCGTCGATGAAGGCGAACAGCGAGGCCAGGCCGAGGATGATGCCCAGCACAGCCAGGATGGCCAGCAGTACGCTCTGGCCGATGTAGCGGTCCAGCTTACCCATGGGCCACCTCCGCACGACGGGCGGCGCGCTTGAGGCGCATCGGCTCCCAGTACAACAGGCCGAGGCCGATCAGCAGGAACAGGCCGTGGACCCACCACATGCCCAGGCCAATCGGCAATTTGCCCTTCTCGAGGGCGCCGCGTACGGAAATCAGCATTGTCAGGTAGGCCATGTACAAGAGAATTGCCGGCAGCAGCTTGAGGAAGCGGCCCTGGCGGGGGTTGACCCGGGACAGCGGTACCGCCAACAGGGTAACCACAAATACCAGGATCGGCAGCGACAGCCGCCATTGCAGCTCGGCACGCTCCCGCAGGCCCTTCTTGCCGATAAGCTGGGAAGTGGGGATGGCTTCGCGCTCGGTCACTTCCTCGGCGACTTCCGGTTTGGGCAGCAGCACACCATAAGTGTCGTACTTGATCGCGCGGTAATCGGCCTGGCCCGGGTTCCCGTCATAGCGATAGCCGTTTTCCAGCACCAGGTAGCGGTTGCCGTCGGCCTGGATCTCCTGGTGACCTTTTTCAGCGACCAGTACCGATGGGGCGCGGTCCTTGGTCTTGTCCTGGTTGAAACGCTTCTCGGAGATGAACACCCCGGCCAGGTTGACGCGGTCGTCCGACAGCTGCTCGGTGTAGGTAACCCGCGAGCCGTCACGCAAAGTCTGGAAGCGGCCCGGCACCAGGGTGTCGAACTCGGTCAGCGTGTCCTGCTGAGCGATGATCTGCTGCACCTGGGCAACGCCCAACGGCGCAAGGCTCAGGCTCAGCCAGGCCACCAGCAGGGCGACCAGCGCCGCCGGCGCCATCGTCAGCCCCAACAGCCGCTGCTGGCTCATACCGGTTGCGGACAGCACGGTCATCTCGCTTTCCAGGTACAGCCGCCCGTAAGCCAGGAGAATGCCGAGGAACAGCCCCAGAGGCAGGATCAGTTGCAGGAAACCCGGCAGCCGGAAACCCATGATCAGGAACAGCACGCCCGGGTCGAGCACGCCTTGGGCCGCCTGGGCCAGATACTTGATGAAGCGCCCACTCATGATGATCACCAGCAGCACAGCGCTGACGGCGCTCAAGGTCACCAGGACCTCGCGGGACAGATAACGAAAGACGATCAAACCAGACACTCCTGGGTTGTCAGGGCGGACTGCCATGCAATGGCGCCAAACAATGACTTAGTACAGCCAAGACCAATGCCGGTTCGCCAAAGGCGAACCTCCATGTAAAGTGCGCGCATTATCCTGTGATTGACCGCGCCTGTCACTTGGCCGCGCATGAAGGCGCATAACGGGGTTGTCAGCACGCTTGCCGCAGGCTCAAACTGGCAGCTTTTCCGCTGGCGCGCGACTGTGCCGCCAGGCCCGTCCAGAGCGCTGGAACACACAGCGCCATTCGTATCGATCATTCGGGGACCCTGACATGGAACTGGTTGTAAAAAGCGTAGCTGCTGCATCCGTAAAAACCGCCACCCTGGTCATTCCGGTAGGTGAAAACCGCAAGCTGGGCGCTGTTGCCAAGGCTGTCGACCTTGCCAGCGAAGGTGCCATCAGCGCCGTGCTCAAGCGCGGCGACCTGGCTGGCAAGCCAGGCCAGACGCTGCTGCTGCAGAACCTGCAGGGCCTGAAAGCCGAGCGCGTGCTGCTGGTAGGCAGTGGCAAGGACGAAGCCCTGGGCGATCGCACCTGGCGCAAACTGGTCGCCAGCGTGGCCGGCGTGCTCAAGGGCCTGAATGGCGCCGATGCAGTGCTGGCCCTGGACGATGTCGCGGTCAACAACCGCGATGCACACTACGGCAAATACCGCCTGCTGGCCGAAACCCTGCTCGACGGCGAGTACGTGTTCGACCGCTTCAAGAGCCAGAAGGTCGAGCCACGCGCCCTGAAAAAAGTCACCCTGCTGGCCGACAAGGCCGGCCAGGCCGAGCTCGAGCGCGCCGTCAAGCACGCCAGCGCCATTGCCACCGGCATGGCCTTCACCCGCGACCTGGGCAACCTGCCGCCTAACCTGTGCCACCCAAGCTTCCTCGCCGAACAGGCCAAGGAGCTGGGCAAGGCGCACAAGGGGCTGAAGGTCGAGGTGCTGGACGAGAAGAAGATCAAGGACCTGGGCATGGGCGCGTTCTACGCCGTGGGCCAGGGCAGCGACCAGCCACCCCGCCTGATCGTGCTCAACTACCAGGGCGGCAAAAAGGCTGACAAGCCGTTCGTGCTGGTGGGCAAGGGCATCACCTTCGATACCGGCGGCATCAGCCTCAAGCCAGGCGCCGGCATGGACGAAATGAAGTACGACATGTGCGGTGCTGCCAGCGTGTTCGGCACCCTGCGTGCGGTGCTCGAACTGCAACTGCCAATCAACCTGGTGTGCCTGCTGGCCTGTGCCGAGAACATGCCAAGCGGCGGCGCCACCCGCCCAGGTGACATCGTCACCACCATGAGCGGCCAGACCGTGGAAATCCTCAACACCGACGCCGAAGGCCGCCTGGTGCTGTGCGACACCCTGACCTACGCCGAGCGCTTCAAGCCGCAGGCGGTGATCGACATCGCCACCCTGACCGGCGCCTGCATCGTCGCCCTGGGCAGCCACACCACCGGCCTGATGGGCAACAACGACGACCTGGTCGGCCAGTTGCTCGACGCCGGCAAGCGCGCCGACGACCGTGCCTGGCAGCTGCCGCTGTTCGATGAATACCAGGAGCAGCTGGACAGCCCGTTCGCCGACATGGGCAACATCGGCGGGCCGAAGGCCGGCACCATCACCGCAGGCTGCTTCCTGTCGCGCTTCGCCAAGGCCTACAACTGGGCGCACATGGACATCGCCGGTACCGCCTGGATCAGTGGTGGCAAGGACAAAGGCGCCACAGGCCGCCCGGTGCCCCTGCTGACCCAGTACCTGCTGGACCGCGCTGGCGCCTGACGCCTGAGGCCGGGGGTGCCTTGCGCACCACCGGCCGGCGATTACAAACATGAGCAAAGTCGACTTCTACATCTTGCCCACCGACTCGCTGTCGGCGCGGCTCGATTTCGCCTGCAAACTGTGCGAAAAGGCCTGGCGCCTCGGCCACCGGGTCTATCTGCATTGCCAGGATGAAGAACAGCGCAGCGAGCTGGACCTGCGTCTGTGGCGCTTCAAGGGCGAGGCCTTCGTGCCCCACGACCTGGCCGAGCTGCATGCCGATGCCGGCGTGGCCCTTGGCCTGGCTGACAACGCGGGCGAGCACCGCGACCTGCTGATCAACCTGGGGGCCGGCGTGCCGGGCTTCGTCGGCCAGTTCGAGCGGGTGGCCGAAATCGTGGTCGAAGAGCCTGGCATCCGCCAATCAGCCCGTGAGCGATTCCGTTTCTACCGCGAACAGGGCTATGCTCTGCAAGACCACCGCTTACAGCGACTTTGACGACGATGGACAAGCCCTCACCTTTGCCCGACTCCGCCCATCTGCTCGATGACCTCGAGTCGATCCGCCAGCTGCTTGGCGACGCCGACCTGCAACCGCCGCTGCTGACCGAGACGGTGGAGCAGATCCCGTTGCTGCTGGAAGAACCTGCCGGTAACCCTGCGCCAGTCGTCGAGCCGGTAGCCGCCCAGCCCGAGGACGACTCGCAGACACGCCGGCAGGACACCCTGCTGCACCTGGAAAGCGAGCTGCGCGCAGCGGCGCAGATGATCATGCAGGACGTGATCAACGACTTCACCCCGCATATCGAGAACGAGATCAAGCGCCGGCTGGATGCGCGGATCGAGCGGTTGATCAAGCGTACCGAGTGATATTCCGGGGCCGCTTTGCGGCCCATTCGCGGCACAAGGCCGCTCCTACAGGGATCGCGGTGCCTGTAGGAGCGGCCTTGTGCCGCGAATGGGCTGCAAAGCAGCCCCAGCGGCTGTCGCCTCAACACCCCAGCTTGGTTATACTTCCCGGCTTTCCCGAATAAATGCACAGGGTCCCGCCGCGCATGGATAAGACCTACCAGCCGCACGCCATCGAAACTTCCTGGTACAACACCTGGGAGTCCGAGAACTATTTCGCCCCACAAGGTGCAGGCGAGTCCTACACCATCATGATCCCGCCGCCGAACGTGACCGGCAGCCTGCACATGGGCCACGGGTTCAACAACGCGATCATGGATGCCCTGATCCGTTTCCGCCGCATGCAAGGCCGCGACACGCTGTGGCAGCCAGGTACCGACCACGCCGGTATCGCCACCCAGATGCTGGTCGAGCGCCAGCTCGAAGCCAAGGGCCAGAACCGCCATGACCTGGGCCGCGAGAAGTTCCTGGAAAAAGTCTGGGAATGGAAGGACCAGTCCGGTGGCAACATCAGCCGCCAGATCCGCCGCCTGGGCTCGTCTGTAGACTGGAGCCGCGAGCGTTTCACCATGGACGACGGCCTGTCCGAAGCAGTCAAGGAAGCCTTCGTGCGCCTGCATGAAGACGGCTTGATCTACCGCGGCAAGCGCCTGGTCAACTGGGACACCAAGCTGCACACGGCCATCTCCGACCTCGAAGTGGAAAACCACGACGAAAAAGGCCACCTGTGGAACCTGCGCTACCCGCTGGCCGACGGCGCCAAGACCGCCGAGGGCCTGGACTACCTGGTGGTTGCCACCACCCGTCCGGAAACCCTGCTGGGTGACGCGGCCGTTGCGGTCAACCCGACCGACGAACGCTACCAGGCGCTGATCGGCAAGTTCGTCGAACTGCCGCTGGTTGGCCGCCGCATTCCGATCATCGCCGACGACTACTGCGACCCTGAGTTCGGTACCGGCTGCGTGAAGATCACCCCGGCTCACGACTTCAACGACTACGAAGTCGGCAAGCGCCACAACCTGCCGCTGCTGAACATCTTCGACAAGAATGCCTTCGTGCTGGCCAGCGCCCAGGCCTTCAACCTCGACGGCAGCATCAACGAGCAGGTCGACACCCGCCTGCCGGCCCAGTACGCCAACCTCGACCGCTTCGTCGCGCGCAAGCAGATCGTTGCCGACCTGGACGCCCAGGGCCTGCTGGTGAGCATCGACGACCACGCCCTGAAAGTGCCGAAAGGCGACCGTTCGGGCACCGTCATCGAGCCGTGGCTGACCGACCAGTGGTACGTCTCCACCAAGCCGCTGGCAGAACCTGCCATTGCTGCCGTGGAAGATGGCCGTATCCAGTTCGTGCCCAAGCAGTACGAGAACATGTACTTCTCCTGGATGCGTGACATCCAGGACTGGTGCATCAGCCGCCAGCTGTGGTGGGGCCACCGCATCCCGGCGTGGTACGACGAGGCCGGCCAGGTCTACGTTGGCCGCGACGAGGCAGAAGTGCGTGCCAAGCACAATCTGGGCGCCGACGTGGCCCTGCGCCAGGACGACGACGTACTCGACACCTGGTTCAGCTCGGGCCTGTGGACCTTCTCCACCCTGGGCTGGCCGGAGCAGACCGAGTTTCTCAAGAAGTTCCACTCCACCGATGTGCTGGTGACCGGCTTCGACATCATCTTCTTCTGGGTTGCGCGCATGATCATGCTGACCATGCACCTGATCAAGAACGAAGACGGCACCCCGCAGGTACCGTTCAAGACCGTGTACGTGCACGGCCTGGTGCGTGACGGCCAGGGCCAGAAGATGTCCAAGTCCAAGGGCAACGTCCTCGACCCGCTGGACATCGTCGACGGCATTACCCTCGACGCCCTGCTGGAAAAACGCACCAGCGGCATGATGCAGCCCAAGCTTGCCGAGAAGATCGCCAAGCAGACCAAGGCCGAGTTCCCCGAAGGTATTGCCAGCTACGGCACCGACGCCCTGCGCTTCACCTTCTGCTCGCTGGCCTCCACCGGCCGCGACATCAAGTTCGACATGGGCCGCGTCGAAGGCTACCGCAACTTCTGCAACAAGATCTGGAACGCCGCCCGCTACGTGCTGGACAAGGGCGAGGACTGCGGCCAGAACGGCGAAGCCTACGAGCTGTCGCTGGCCGACCGCTGGATCATCTCGCAGCTGCAGCGCACCGAAGCCGAAGTGACCCGCCAGCTGGAGCAGTTCCGCTTCGACCTGGCCAGCCAGGCGCTGTACGAGTTCATCTGGAACCAGTACTGCGACTGGTACCTGGAGCTGTCCAAGCCGGTACTGTGGGACGAAAACGCCCCGGTCGAGCGCGCCCGCGGCACCCGTCGCACCCTGGTTCGCGTACTGGAAGTGGCACTGCGCCTGGCGCACCCGTTCATGCCGTTCATTACCGAAGAAATCTGGCAGCGCATCGCGCCGCTGGCCGGTATCGAAGGCAAGACCATCATGCTGCAGCCGTGGCCGGTGGCCAATGAAAGCCGCATCGATGTGGCTGCCGAAGGCGACATCGAGTGGCTGAAGGAACTGATGGTCGGCCTGCGCAATATCCGCGCCGAAATGAACATCGGCCCGGGCAAGCCGCTGCCGCTGTTCCTGAAGAACGCCAACGCCGACGACCAGCGCCGCCTGCACGAAAACGAAGCGCTGCTGAAGAAGCTGGCCAAGGTCGAGTCGTTCACCGTCCTTGGCGATGCCGACGAAGCGCCGCTGTCGGCCACGGCCCTGGTCGGTGACCTGCAAGTGCTGGTGCCAATGGCCGGCCTGATCGACAAGGATGCCGAGCTGGCGCGCCTGAACAAGGAAATCCAGCGCCTGCAAGGCGAAGTCGCGCGCGTGGGTGGCAAGCTGTCCAATGCCGCCTTCGTCGACAAGGCACCGCCTGCGGTGATCGAGAAGGAACGCGCCAAGCTGGCCGAGTCCGAACAGGCCCTGGCCAACTTCACCGAGCAGCATGCGCGGATTGCAGCGCTCTAATCACTAGAGAGACCGTCGGGGCCGCTGCGCGGCCCTTTCGCGACACAAGGCCGCTCCCACAGGACGGCGCCGGGTTTACAGGCGCTACCATCCTGTGGGAGCGGCCTTGTGTCGCGAAAGGGCTGCAAAGCAGCCCTAGGCTCTATTAAGCCACCGCTCGTATAGGGCTGGACACACTGCCATGACCCCGAACAAACCCACCCTGCACCCGCGCAACCGCCACCAGGGCCGTTACGACTTCCCCAGCCTGATCAAGGCCCACCCTGACCTGGCGCGCTTCACCATCACCAACCCCCACGGCAAACCCAGCATCGACTTCGCCAACCCCGAAGCCGTGCGGGTATTCAACCGTGCGCTGCTCAAGGCCCAGTACGGCATCCAGCACTGGGACATTCCCGCCGATTACCTGTGCCCGCCCATTCCGGGTCGCGCCGACTACATCCACGCGGCCGCCGACCTGTTGGCCGACGACAATGCCGGTGAGATCCCCAAGGGCGCCAAGGTGCGTGCGCTGGATATCGGCGTTGGCGCCAACTGCATCTACCCGCTGCTGGGCTACAGCGACTACCGCTGGCGCTTCCTCGGCTCGGACATCGACCCCGTGGCCCTGGCCTCGGCCAAGGCCATTGTCCAGGCCAACGGCCTGGGCAAGGCCATCACCCTGCGCCAGCAGGCCAACCGCGCGCACATCCTCAGCGGCTTGCTGCAGGATGACGAGCGCTTCGACCTGACCCTGTGCAACCCGCCCTTCCATGCCTCGCGCGAGGAAGCCACCCGTGGCAGCCAGCGCAAGTGGAAGAACCTCGGCAAGCAGGACCCCAAGCGCAAGTTGCCGGTGCTGAACTTCGGCGGCCAGAACAATGAACTGTGGTGCGAAGGCGGCGAAATCCGCTTTGTCACCCAACTGGTTGGCGAAAGCGTGCAATACGCCCAACGGGTGCTGTGGTTCACCAGCCTGGTGTCCAAGGCCGGCAACCTTCCGGGGATCGAGGCCGCGCTGAAAAAGGCCGGCGCCAAGGCCGTGCGCATCATTGAGATGGGCCAGGGGCAAAAACAGAGCCGCATGGTCGCCTGGAGCTTCCAGGACGCCGCCGCGCGCCAGGCCTGGCACGCCCAGCGTAAATCACAGGCATGAAAAAACCGCGCCTGGGCAAGCCAGGCGCGGTTTTTGTCAACGCTTCAACAATTACTTGTTGATGGCGTCGGTCAGCACTTTGGCTGGAACGAACTTGACGACTTTCTTGGCAGCGATTTCGATGGCAGCGCCAGTCGAAGGGTTGCGGCCGGTACGGGCAGGACGCTCGGAGACTTTCAGCTTGCCGATGCCTGGCAGAGTGATTTCAGCGCCGTTTTCCAGTTGGTCGGCAACGATCTGGCCCAGTTGCTCCAGAGCGTTTTTAGCGGTGGCTTTTGGCGCGGCGATCGATTCGGCGATGTCGGCAATCAGTTGGTCTTTGGTCAATGCCATGGTGATGTTCCTTCCCTATCAAATTCGATGGTTATGCAGCGAACTACGACGTTATCGGGCCAGCCCCTTACAGTGGAGGGCCGCGCCAATCGCGTATGTAGATACGTAAATCGGCGTTTGGTTCGACACGACGACAGCACGCTGCCAGCAATGCGCCACACGAGGGGCGCAAGACCGCGCAAAACTACCACAGGAATGGATAAATATCCGCTGCGCACTTCGATTTAATGCAGGTTTTTCGGGGGTTTTAGCCTAAAACGCGCAAAACTGAACAAAAAACGAACAACCGACATATCTGCCAACATACGGCCACTGCATCACCTTGTGTCTAGGGTAAACTTGACGCCTTTTGCAGCTCGCCGAGAATCCCATGCCAATCCGTCATTGCATCGTTCACCTGATCGACAAAAAGCCCGATGGCAGCCCTGCTGTACTGCATGCCCGCGACGCTGAGCTGGCCGCTTCTGACGCCATCGAAAACCTGTTGGCAGACCTCAACGACAGTTACAACGCCAAGCAAGGCAAGGCCTGGGGTTTTTTTCACGGTGAGTCCGGGGCCTACCCGCTGAGTGGCTGGCTGAAGCAGTACCTCGACGAAGAAAAGGACTTTACCGCCTTCAGCCGCGTGGCAGTGGAGCACCTGCAAAAACTGATGGAAGAGTCCAACCTGTCCACCGGCGGCCACACCCTGTTTGCCCACTACCAGCAAGGCATGACCGAGTACCTGGCAATTGCCCTGCTGCACCACAGTGAAGGCGTGGCGGTGAACGCCGAGCTTGATGTGACCCCTTCGCGCCACCTCGACCTTGGCCAACTGCACCTGGCAGCGCGCATCAACCTGTCGGAATGGAAGAACAACAAAAGCTCCAAGCAGTACATTTCGTTCATCAAGGGCAAGAACGGCAAAAAGGTCTCGGACTATTTCCGCGACTTCATCGGCTGCCAGGAAGGCGTCGACGGCCCGGGCGAAACCCGCACCCTGCTCAGAGCCTTCAGTGACTTCGTCGAGAGCGAAGACTTGCCAGAAGAGTCCGCCCGCGAAAAAACCCAGACCCTGGTCGAGTACGCGACCAGCCAGACCAAAATGGGCGAGCCGGTAACGCTGGAAGAACTGTCCAGCCTGATCGACGAGGACCGGCCCAAGGCGTTCTACGATCATATCCGCAACAAGGACTACGGCCTGTCGCCGGAAATCCCCGCAGACAAACGCACCCTCAACCAGTTCCGCCGCTTCACCGGGCGTGCCGAGGGGCTGTCGATCAGCTTCGAGGCGCACTTGCTGGGCGACAAGGTGGAGTATGACGAAGAGGCAGGGACCTTGATCATCAAGGGCCTGCCTACAACCCTGGTGGACCAGCTGAAGCGGCGCAAGGACTGATACCCCCAAGGCCGCTGAAGGAGGCCACCAGCGCCTCCTTTGCCGACTTGCGCAGCCGCTTGACCAACCGCTCCTGGCGCAACGCCTCGCCTTTGTCCGGCCACTGCTCCACATACACCAGCGCCTGGGCAGGGCTGGTCTTGAAGTAACGGGCACCCTGCCCCTTCTGATGCGCGGTAAACCGGCGCTGCGGGTCATCACTGATGCCACAGTACAGCGAGCCATTGGCAGCCCTTACCAGGTAGACATACCAGGGTTTGCCAACAACCGTTTCAAGGACATCACTCACCCTGGGCCTGCTGGAATGCGCGCAATCCCTTGAATGCCTGCAGGCGCACCTTGTTCTGCACCAGTGGCGACCAGCCCAGCAACATACCCGGCACACCCAGCGCCTGTCGCGACCAGCGCCACAGGTCGAAGGTATCGTCATGCTGGCAGATCAGCCCATCGCGGATCACAAAGCGGGCCTGGATGTCGTTGACCACAATACGGCCGGTCTGGCTGAACAGGTAGGTTGCCACCCAGTGCGCACCGCCACTGCGCTCGTCGGCGCGGACGCTGTCGAATGTCAGGGTGAAGTTTTTGGCGCGGGTGGTGAGCATGCGCCACATGTCGCCGGCATCCTTGCCGCGCAGGGTGCCGAAAACCGGGTCGCTGAAAACGATATCGTCGCTGTAGCAGGCCACCATGGCCTCGGCGTCCAGGCGCTGGAAGGCCTGGTAGAAGCGGGTGATCAGGTCGCGGTTGGCGTCGCTCATGGGGCAGGTCCGTCCTGGGGTCGAAAGCAGCCACGATAATCTGCCCCGGTGGCTTACGCCAGTACCGGCCCTATCGCCGGCAAGCCAGCTCCCACAGGAAGCTCACGGCTCCGAAGATTGTGGTTTCCTTGTGGGAGCTGGCTTGCCGGCGATAGGGCCAGTGTTGCCGACAGCAGCTTCAGACTTTTTCGCTGGTCACCTGCACATGCAACGCCCGCCCGGCACCCAGCCCGAACACAATGGCGCCAATACCCAGCACAGCAAAGATCCACCCTACTGCCGCCCAGCCCCCTGTCAGGTCATGCACCAGGCCCACCGCAAACGGCCCCATCGACGCCAGGGTGTAACCTACCCCCTGGGCCATGCTCGACAGGTTCGCCGCCACATGGGCATCTTTCGAGCGCAGCACGATCAAGGTCAGCGCCAGGGCAAAGGTTCCGCCCTGCCCCAGGCCCAGCACCACGGCCCATCCCCACAGCCCGGACACCGGTGCATACAGGCAACCGAACAGGCCAGCCAGGGTAATCAGCATGACCAGCACGATCGCCAGCCGCTGGTCCTTGCCGCGGGTGGCCAGCCAGGGCGCACTCAGCGAGCTGACCAGTTGCACGATCACCGACCCCGACAACACCAGGCCCGCCTCGGTCGGGCTCAGGCCGCGGCCGATGAGGATCGATGGCAACCAGCCGAACACGATGTAAGCCAGCGATGACTGCAGGCCCATGTAAAGGGTCACCTGCCAAGCCAGCGGGTCACGCCACAGGCCACGCACGCGATAGGCCACCTTGTGCAGGCCATGCCCCTGGCGGGCCTGCGGCAGCCACACCAGCATGGCCAGCAGCGCCGGAAGCATCCAGAAGCCCAGCCCCACCGCCCAGCTACCGTCGAAATGCTGGGCCAAAGGAACAGTCGCCCCCGCCGCCATGGCCGCGCCCAGGCACAACGCCATGGTGTACACGCCAGTCAACGTGCCAGCGTGTTGCGGGAAGTCGCGTTTAACGATACCTGGCAACAACACGCCGATGATGCCGATGCTGGCCCCCGCCATCAGGCTGCCGAGGAACACCCCGATGGCCCCAAAGGTGCTTCGCACCACAATGCCAAGCGCCAGGGTGACAAGGATGCCCAAGATCACCCGCTCGCTGCCAAAGCGCCGCGCCAGCACCGGCGCCAGTGGGGCGAACAGCCCCAGGCACAGCACCGGCAAGGTGGTCAGCAACCCGGCCTGCGAGGCACTCAGCCCCAGGCCTTCGGTAACCTGCCCCAGCACCGGCGCCATGCTCGACAACGCAGGGCGCAGGTTCAATGCCACCAGCACCAGGCCAAGCAGCAACAGCCACGGCCGCCGCAACACCACAGGCTGTTGCTGCACCTGCTCGTCGTCCGCTTCAGCGTCGATCAGCAGCTCGTCGAGGTCCCGCTGGTTGCGCGGGTTGTTACGGGTGATGGATTCAGCCATGGCCTTCTCGGAGTCAGGATTCGATGAGGGTACGGCTCAGGCGCTTGGCCTGCTCCGCATCACGTTGTTCGATGGCGTCGAGGATCTGCCCATGCAGATCGAACGTTGCCTGGCAACGGGGCACGGTCGCCATGTTGCGCTGCAGTGCGGCAGCCACCACCCCGGAAAAGTACCGATACAGCTCGCTTAATGCCGGGTTGTGGGCGGCATCGACCAGCCGCTGGTGAAACACCAGGTCACAGGCTACATAAGCATCGACATCGCCGTGAAAGTGCCCGGCACTGCCGGCCAGGGCATCACGCAGCGCTTGCAGGTCGGCATCCGTACGGCGCAACGCCGCCAGGCCAATGGCCTCGGCTTCGAGGATATGGCGGGTTTCACGGGCCTGCTCGGGGGTGCAGCGGGACATGGCCTGCACCGCCTGCAAAGGGTCTTGGGCCGTGCGCAGGTAGCTGCCGTCGCCTTGGCGAACTTCCACCAGGCCACTGAACGCCAGCACGCGCATGGCCTCGCGCACGGTGTTGCGGCTGATGCCCAGCTCAAGTGCCAGCTCCGGCTCGGTCGGCAAACGCTGGCCGACTTGCCAGTCGCCCATGACGATGCGCTCGCGCATGCGCTCCACAGCCAGTTCGACCAGGGAACGCTTGGTCAACTCGGTGCTCATCTTACTCAACCAATCATCCGATGAATTTGCACAGCTTAATGGATGCCGGTCAACGCCGCAAACCACCTGGTATTTCTGCCAGTTGTGAACAAAACCCTTTGTTGCAACGCTCGTGCTGTTCTTTCAAGGGTGTACTTACATGCGACTGGCGAGCCTGCTGTTAATGTTGTTTCTGGCAATGCTGCCGGGTTGCGATCCGGCCAGACACCCCAGCCGTCCCAAAGCCTTGCTTATCGGGCTCGACGGTGTGCAACTGGAGCAATATCTGCAGTTGGGCGATGCCACCCACCTGAAACAACGGCTGTATTACGGCAAGGCCTACACTGGCGGAGTCAATGGCAAGGCCAGCGAGCAGCCTACCTTGAGCGGCCCAGGCTGGGTCACGCTGCTGACCGGCGTCTGGAGCAACAAGCATGGCGTCGATTCGGATACCGAATCGTTGCGGGTAGATCCGGCGTTTCCCAGCCTGTTCAAACGACTGCGCCTGGCCATGCCCAACGCCTACCTGTCCAGCGTGGTCGGCTGGTCACCGCTGAACACGGCATTCCTGCTGGAAGATGCCCATGGTGCCGATGTACGCGAGAGCGGTTTGTCAGATGCGCGGGTAATCGAACGAACGTTGCAGATCCTGGCCAACACGCCCGCCGACTTCACCTTCATTCAGTTGGATGCGGCAGACCAGGTCGGGCACGACAGTGGCTTTGGCGATCACTATCAGCAGGCGTTGCGCACACTCGATAGCCAGATCGGGCATTTGCTGGACAAGGTCGACGAACGCCGGCGCCTGCACCGGCAGGAAGACTGGCTGGTGATCATCAGCACAGACCATGGGCGCGATTACTGGGGGAAAGGCCATGGCAGCGCTTCGGAGCAGGAAAAGAGCATCTTCATCGCCAGCAACAAGCCGCTGAATCAGGAGCTGACCGAGCTGAGCATTCCTGCGGAAATGCCTGGGCCCAACAGCCTGTACGGCCTTCCCGCGCAGACTTCGGTGGCACCTACTGTGCTGCGCCACATGGGCCTGACGCTGCAGCCGGAATGGCGACTGGATGGCACGCCTTTGCTGGGTAAAACCGGTGCGCGCAAGGTTCGAGCCGATGAACACAAGGGGCGGTTACGCTGGAACAGCAATGCCACTGGCTACCTGACGATTCTGAAGAACGGGCATGTGGTTGCACAGGTACCGGCCAGGGACGGGCAATGGACTGATCCGCAGGGGATGGAGAAGCAGAACGATTACGTGCTGGTGCTTGATGGCACACCGACGGCGGTGCGCAACCGGCCAGCCGCCAAGGCGTTTGTCATTGAAGAGAGCAGCTACTAGATGGAAGGCGCGCTTTTTGTAGGAGCGGCCTTGCCGGGGCGCCGGACCGGTCGGATAGGGCCGCAAAGCGGCCCCGGCAATTCTTGCTTGAATGCTGAAATCCTGGGGCCGCTGCGCGGCCCTATCGCGACACGAGGCCGCTCCCACAAAGTCTGCGGAAAGCGTCAGTTCAACGCATCAAGCAGCGCCTGGTTCATCTCTGGCGTGCCGATGGTAATGCGTAGGAACTGGGCAATGCGCGACTGCTTGAAGTGACGCACGATCACGCCTTGCTCGCGCAGACGTGCTGCCAGCTCGGCGGCATCCTGCTGCGGGTGGCGTGCGAAGATGAAGTTGGCGGCCGAAGGCAGTACCTCGAAGCCCTTGGCCTCAAGCTGCCCGACCAGCACTTCGCGACTGTCGATGACCTTGCGGCAGGTTTGCTCGAAGTACTCGCGGTCTTCAAACGCCACCGCCGCGCCAACGATCGCCGCACGGTCCAGCGGGTAGGAGTTGAAGCTGTTCTTGATCCGCTCCAGCGCCTCGATCAGGTCCGGGTGCCCGACCGCCAGGCCAACCCGCAGGCCGGCCAGGGAGCGCGACTTCGACAGGGTCTGGGTCACCAGCAGGTTGTCGTAGCGGTCCACCAGGCTGATGGCCGTCTCGCCACCGAAATCGATGTAGGCCTCGTCGACCACCACCACCGAGTCACGGTTGGCCTGCAGCAACTGCTCCACCGCCTGCAGCGGCATCAGGCAGCCAGTCGGCGCGTTGGGGTTGGGGAAGATGATGCCGGCGTTGGGCTTGTTGTAGTCCTCGATGCGAATCTGGAACTGCTCGTCCAACGCCACCTGCTCGAAGGCAATCCCGTACAGGCCGCAATAGACCGGGTAGAAGCTGTAGCTGATGTCCGGGAACAGCAGCGGTGCATCGTGCTGGAACAGGCCGTGGAAGATGTGCGCCAGCACCTCGTCCGAGCCGTTGCCGACAAATACTTGCCCCGGGGTCACGCCGTAGTACTCGGCAACCGCCTGCTTAAGCCGGTCGCCGTTCGGGTCCGGGTACAGGCGCAGGTTGTCGTTCAGCTCGCCGCGCATGGCCTCCAGCGCCTTGGGCGACGGGCCATAGGGGTTTTCGTTGGTGTTGAGCTTGACCAGACGGGCCAGCTTGGGCTGCTCGCCCGGCACGTAAGGCACCAAGTCCTTGACGAAGGGGCTCCAGAATCGACTCATGCTCAGTTCCCCTTCTCTTGGGTCAGGATACGGTATTCAGCACTGCGGGCGTGGGCGGTCAGCGACTCGCCACGGGCCAGCACAGAAGCGGTGTGGCCCAGCTCGGACGCGCCCTGCTCGGAGCAGAAGATGATCGACGAACGCTTCTGGAAGTCATACACCCCCAGCGGCGACGAGAAACGCGCGGTGCCGGAGGTAGGCAGCACGTGGTTGGGGCCGGCGCAATAATCGCCCAGCGCTTCGCTGGTGTGGCGGCCCATGAAGATCGCGCCAGCGTGGCGAATGTGTGGCAGCCAGGCTTGCGGGTCGGCCACCGACAGCTCGAGGTGCTCCGGGGCGATGCGGTTGGCCACTTCCATGGCCTGTTGCATGTCACGCACCTGGATCAGCGCACCACGGCCGTTGATCGATTTCTCGATGATCCCGGCACGCTCCATGGTCGGCATCAGCTTGTCGATGCTGGCGGCAACGCGGTCGAGGAACGCAGCATCCGGGCTGACCAGGATGGCCTGGGCGTCTTCGTCGTGCTCGGCCTGGGAGAACAGGTCCATGGCGATCCAGTCCGGGTCGGTCTGGCCGTCGCATACCACGAGGATTTCCGACGGGCCGGCGATCATGTCGATGCCCACCTGGCCGAACACGTGGCGCTTGGCAGTGGCCACGTAGATGTTGCCCGGGCCGACAATCTTGTCCACCTGCGGCACGCTTTCGGTGCCGTACGCCAGCGCTGCGACCGCCTGGGCACCACCGACGGTGAACACGCGGTCGACACCGGCGATGCAGGCGGCAGCCAGCACCAGTTCGTTGATTTCGCCACGCGGGGTCGGCACTACCATCACCACTTCGGCGACGCCGGCAACCTTGGCCGGGATGGCATTCATCAGCACCGACGACGGGTACGACGCCTTGCCGCCCGGCACATACAGGCCTGCACGGTCCAGCGGGGTGACCTTCTGGCCGAGCACGGTGCCGTCGGCCTCGGTGTACTGCCAGGAGTCCTGCTTCTGCCGCTCGTGGTACATGCGTACACGGTTGGCGGCCTTTTCCAGGGCTTCGCGCTGGACTGGGGTAATGCGGGTCAGGGCCAGCTCAAGGCGCTCGCGGCCGAGGATCAGGTCATCGATGCTGTTGGCGGCAACGCCGTCGAAACGCTGGGTGAATTCCACCAATGCCGCATCGCCGCGCTCGCGCACGCCCTTGATGATGTCGAGCACGCGCTGGTTGACCGCGTCATCGGACACACTTTCCCAGCTCAGCAGATGATCCAGATGTCGGGCGAAATCCGGATCAGCAGCGTTGAGACGGGCAATTGCAGTGGACACGGTCATGGCGAGGGCCTCGTAATATTAGCGAATGCTCAGGCGCCCTAGGGGATTGTGCGAAAAGTGCCTGCGCGACGATCATGCTACGTTAAAAACAGGCTCGGAATGCTCATTTGCAACCAGCAAAGTCGGGCGCGACCCCGGCCGTTCCTCATCTGTTTTCATCTTGCCTGATCGCCGCTCGGCGACTTTTCGCACAATCCCAAGCTACCAGTCCATCCGCGCGGGCACCCGAGAAAAGTGGCTATGACGCGGATAGACGGGCGCGACAGCGAAGGTCGCGCGCAGGAGTCAACCGCGGTGTCGGGATTCGACCGCCTGACGAAGCGTGTCGATCAGGCTCTGGATGCGGGCATGCTGCATTTTCATGGAGGCCTTGTTGACCACCAGGCGCGAGCTGATCGTGGCGATCAGGTCCTGGGGCTCCAGGCCGTTGGCACGCAGGGTGTTGCCAGTGTCGACCACGTCGATGATCTTGTCGGCGAGGTTGATCAGCGGTGCCAGCTCCATCGAACCGTACAGCTTGATGATGTCGACCTGGCGGCCCTGTTCGGCGTAGTAGCGCTTGGCTACGTTGACGAACTTGGTGGCCACGCGCAGGCGGCCCTTGGGCTCGGGTGCGCCGACCACGCCAGCAGTCATCAGCTTGCACTGGGCAATCTGCAGGTCCAGGGGTTCGTACATACCCTGGCCGCCGTACTCCATCAGCACGTCCTTGCCCGCCACACCCAGGTCGGCGGCACCATGCTCGACATAGGTCGGCACGTCAGTGGCACGCACGATCAGCAGGCGCACATCGTCCTGCGTGGTGGGGATGATCAGTTTGCGGCTCTTGTCCGGGTTTTCGGTCGGCACGATGCCGGCCTCGGCCAGCAGCGGCAGGGTATCGTCGAGAATACGGCCTTTGGAAAGCGCGATGGTCAACATTGGAACGTCGGTCCTTAAGCGGCTACTGCCGGCCAGGTCATCGACCTGGCCGCATTCAATTCGAAAGGTGCATCCTTGCACCAGCGGGCTACTAACCCGGTACGCGGCGGATTTTCGCGCCGAGCATCTGCAGTTTTTCTTCGATGCACTCGTAACCACGGTCGATGTGGTAGATGCGGTCGATCAGGGTATCGCCTTCGGCAACCAGCGCCGACAGCACCAGGCTGGCGGAAGCACGCAGGTCGGTGGCCATGACCGGTGCGCCTTTGAGCGACTTGACGCCAGTGACGATGGCAGTGTTGCCTTCGACCTGGATCTGCGCGCCCATGCGGTGCATTTCGTAAACGTGCATGAAGCGGTTTTCGAAGATGGTCTCGATCACCGCGCCAGTGCCTTCGGCAATGGCGTTCAGCGAAATGAACTGCGCCTGCATGTCGGTCGGGAACGCCGGGTACGGGGCGGTACGCAGGTTGACGGCTTTCGGCCGCTTGCCGTGCATGTCCAGCTCGATCCAGTCTTCGCCGACGTTGATGTCGGCACCGGATTCCTTGAGTTTTTCCAATACGGCTTCAAGGATGGTCGGGTCGGTGTCCTTGACCTTGACGCGGCCACCGGTGACGGCAGCAGCGACCAGGTAGGTACCGGTCTCGATACGGTCCGGCATCACGCGGTAGGTGGCCGAGTGCAGGCGCTCGACGCCATCGATGGTGATGGTGTCGGTACCGGCGCCCTGGACATTGCCACCCATGGCATTGATGAAGTTGGCCAGGTCGACCACTTCAGGCTCGCGCGCGGCGTTCTGCAACACGCTGCGGCCCTTGGCCAGGGCAGCGGCCATCATGATGTTCTCGGTACCGGTGACGCTGACGGTGTCGAAGAAGAAGTGCGCGCCGCGCAGGCCACCTTCAGGCGCCTTGGCCTTGATGTAGCCAGCTTCCACTTCGATCTTCGCGCCCATGGCTTCGAGGCCGCGGATGTGCAGGTCGACCGGGCGCGAACCAATCGCGCAACCGCCAGGCAGGGCCACTTCGGCTTCGCCGAAACGGGCAACCATCGGGCCCAGTACCAGGATCGAGGCGCGCATGGTCTTGACCAGCTCGTAAGGCGCGACCAGGGTCTTGATGGTACGTGGGTCGATCTCCACCGACAGCTTTTCGTCGATCACAGGCTCGATGCCCATGCGGCCGAACAGCTCGATCATGGTGGTGATGTCGTGCAGGTGCGGCAGGTTGCCCACGGTGACCGGGCCATCGGCCAGCAGGGTCGCCGCCAGAATCGGCAGGGCTGCGTTCTTCGCGCCCGAAATGCGGATCTCGCCGTCAAGGCGAGCGCCGCCAGTAATAATCAGTTTGTCCATTGGAGTCTCGCCGCCAAGTTGGCTCAGGTGCGCTCAGCCCAGGCTGCGCTGCTGAAAAATTTCATGGTTACCGCATGGATGCTGCCATTGGCGATCCAGGGATTAAGGTGAGCATAGATCGCCTGCTGGCGCTTGACCGGGCTCAGGCCAGCCAACTCGTCGCTGATCACGTTCAACTGGAAGTTGCAGCCTTCGCCTTCAACTTCGACCAGGGATCCCGGCAATTTTTCTTCAAGGAAGCTCTTAACTTCTAGGGCCTGCATGCTCAACCTCAATCGGCGCCCGATGCGCACGGGTCGGCCATCATACAAAAAAGCCCCTCGCCTGCGAAGCCCACATAGGGCGTGCGCTGACCGAGGGGCCTCAATCAGTGGCGAGCCATCAGCTCGCCAGCACTTCATCGAGGTCATAAACCTCGGCAATTTCCCGCATGTCGTCGGGCATGCCACGCACCTCGAAGGCCTTGCCGGCGGCCTGGCCATCGCGAATGAACGCCAGCAACAGCGACAGGCCGACACTCGACGACTTCTCGACAGCCGAGCAATCAAGCACCAGGCGTGGCTCGCGAGAGGCTTCGATCAACATCTTGCCTTGTTTGCGCAAGCCCGGGCCGCTGCGAAAATCCAGCACGCCAGCCAGGCGCAGCACGCCTGGTTCGGCCATGCTCACACCGGCATCACTCATTTCACTTCCTTGTCTGGCGAGCTGTCGGCGGTTTGCTTGGCCTTGGCCACTTCGCCGGCCCAGCCGTCGATGGTCTTGTCCAGGTTGTTGCCGTTGCGCTGCATGGCATCGGCGAACTGGTCACGGAACAGCTTGCCGATGTTGATGCCGTTGACGATGACGTTACGCACCTTCCACTCGCCACCGATGTTTTCCAGGGTGTACTGCACCGGGTACACGGCACCGTTGTTGCCGGTGACCTTCATGCCGACACTGGCGCGCTTGCCGTCATCGGCCTTGGCCGGGTCGACGATGATGCCCTGGTTGTTGTATTCGAGCAGCGCGTTGCCATAGAACTGCATCAGGCTGCGCTTGAAGTTTTCCTGAAAGCGCTGCATCTGCTCAGGCGTGGCCTTGCGCGAGTACTTGACGGTCATGATGCTGCGGGAAATACCGTCGGCGTCAACCACCGGGCCGAGGATGCGGTTGAGCGCATCGTAGAAGGCACCTGGGTTGGACTTGTACTGTTCCTTGTTAGCCTTGAGGTCACCCAACAGTTCGGTGGTGGTGCTTTGAACCACATCGTGGGGCGTCTGCGCGGCCACGACCAACAGGGGGAAAGCCGCCAGCAGGACCAGCAGGCCACGTCGCAGGATCGAAATCATGGAAACTCCTTAATTAGCCGGTTGCGCTTCTTTCGGTTCCTTGCCAACGGAGTTGAGCAGGAACTTGCCAATCAGATCTTCCAGCACCAGTGCCGACTGGGTGTCGTGGATGGTCGCGCCATCCTTGAGCACTTCGTCTTCACCGCCCACGCTGATGCCGATGTATTTCTCGCCAAGCAAACCGGCGGTCAGGATCGAGGCAGTGGAGTCGGTCGGCAGGTTGTCCACCGTCTTGTCCAGCTGCAACGTCACCCGACCGGTGTAGGAATCGCGGTCCAGATCGATGGCGGTAACCTTGCCGATGGTCACACCGGCCATGGTCACTTTAGCTCTGACCGTCAAACCGGCGATATTGTCGAAGTAGGCATAAACTTTATAGGTATCGCTGCTCGGGCTGGCCGACAGCCCGCTGACACGCAGGGCCAGCAGCAGCAGCGCCAGGATCCCGGCCAGGAGGAACAGGCCGACACCGATTTCCAGGGTGCGGTTTTGCATCAGAAATCTCCAAACATCAAGGCGGTCAGAATAAAGTCCAGACCCAGCACTGCCAACGAGGCATAGACAACGGTCTTGGTGGTGGCACGGCTGATCCCTTCTGAGGTGGGCTCACAGTCGTACCCCTGGAATACGGCGATCCAGGTTGTGACGAAGGCGAACACCAGGCTCTTGACCAGGCCGTTGAGCACGTCGTCAGTGAAAGAAACACTGTTCTGCATGTTGGCCCAGAACGAGCCCTCGTAGACGCCCAGCCAGTCCACGGCCACCCACGAACCACCCCAGATGCCGACCACGCTGAAGATCAGCGCCAGCAGCGGCAGCGAGATGAAACCGGCCCACAGGCGCGGCGCGACGATGTACTTGAGCGGGTCGACGCCGATCATTTCCAGGCTCGACAGCTGCTCGGTGGATTTCATGTTGCCGATCTCGGCGGTCAACGCCGAACCTGCACGGCCGGCAAACAGCAACGCCGTTACCACCGGGCCAAGCTCGCGCAACAGGGTCAGGGCGACCATCTGCCCCACCGCCTGCTCCGAACCGTACTTGGTCAGGATGCTGTAGCCCTGCAGCGCCAGCACCATGCCGATGAACACACCGGACACGACAACGATCGCCAACGACAGCACGCCTACCGAGTACAGCTGCTTGGTCAGCAGCTGGAAGCCGCCGCCGATGCCGCCACGGCCGACCAGCGCATGGAACAGGAACAGGCAGGAACGCCCGAGCACGGCCAGCACGTCGATTGCCGAACGGCCCAGCAGGCGGACACGTTCGAGTAAGGATTTTCTGCGCATCAACGCGCTCCCAGCAGGTCGGCGCGGTAGTCAGGCGCAGGAAAGTGGAAGGGTACCGGGCCGTCCGGGTCGCCCTTCATGAACTGGCGGATGCGAGGGTTGTCCGAGCCCATCAGCTCGTCGGGCGTACCCTGCCCCAGCACCTGCCCATCGCCTACCACGTAGATGTAGTCGGCAATGCTGGCGGTTTCTGCCAGGTCGTGGGAGACGACGATGCTGGTGATGCCCAGGGCATCGTTGAGCAGGCGGATCAGGCGCACCAGTACGCCCATGGCGATCGGGTCCTGGCCGACGAACGGTTCGTCGTACATGAGGATCTGCGGGTCCAGAGCAATTGCCCGGGCCAGCGCTACACGGCGCTTCATGCCACCGGACAACTCGTCAGGCATCAGGTCGATGGCACCGCGCAGGCCCACGGCCTGCAGCTTCATCAGCACGATGTCGCGGATCATTTCGTCCGACAGCTGGGTGTGCACGCGCAGCGGAAACGCGACGTTCTCGAACACATCGAGGTCGGTGAACAGCGCGCCACTCTGGAACAGCACACCCATCTGCTTGCGGGCGTCGAACAGATCGCTGCGCGACAGCGTCGGCAGGTTCTGGCCGGCAACCCATACTTCACCGCTGGAGGGGCGCAGTTGCGCGCCCATCAGGCGAAGCAACGTGGTCTTGCCGCAACCCGATGGTCCCATGATGCCGGTGACCTTGCCGCGCGGGATGCGAATGTCGACGTTGCTGAAAATGCTGCGCGAACCGCGTTTGAAGGTAACCCCCTTCAACTCGACCGCGTAGGCGCTATCCACACTCATCTAGACTCCTTGCTAGTGCAGCCTCGTCCTAGTGGACGCCGGCCTCCATCAGGAAGGCACAAGCGCCCCTGGCAGGCCGAATAGCGGCGAACTATAGCACCGCTGACGGCGCCGCCCCAAGGCCAGGCAAGCAGTCGTTCAGCCCTGTGACAGGCTTTGATGACATTCGCTACAGCAATCGAAGGGGTGAGGGTTTTCGTCATTGCGCGTATAATCGCGGCCTTTTCATCAGGCATTGCTTTCTCGACATGAGCCAATCCAGCGAGCTGATCCAATCCGCCCAACGCACCCTGCGCCTGGAACTCGAGGCCGTAGAGGCCCTTTTGGCGCGCATCGACGACAATTTCGTCAAAGCCTGCGAACTGATCCTGGCCAGCAAGGGCCGAGTGGTCGTGGTCGGCATGGGCAAGTCCGGGCATATCGGCAACAAGATCGCCGCCACCCTGGCCAGCACCGGTACGCCGGCGTTTTTCGTGCACCCGGCTGAAGCCAGCCATGGCGACATGGGCATGATCACCCGCGACGATGTCATCCTTGCCCTGTCGAATTCCGGCAGCACTGCCGAAATCGTCACCCTGCTGCCACTGATCAAGCGCCTGGGCATCAAGCTGGTCAGCCTGACCGGCAACCCGGATTCGCCCCTGGCCCAGGCCGCCGAGGTCAACCTCGACGCCCGCGTCGAGCAAGAGGCCTGCCCGCTTAACCTGGCACCCACCTCCTCCACCACGGCGTCGCTGGTGCTGGGCGACTGCCTGGCTATCGCCCTGCTCGAAGCCCGCGGTTTCACCGCCGAGGACTTTGCCTTCTCGCACCCGGGCGGTGCACTGGGCCGCCGCCTGCTGCTCAAGGTCGAGAACGTGATGCACAGCGGCGACGAGCTGCCCCAGGTACCCCGCGGCACCCTGCTCAAGGATGCGCTGCTTGAAATGTCCCGCAAAGGTCTGGGCATGACCGTGATCGTCGAAGCCGACGGCACGCTGGCCGGGATCTTCACCGACGGCGACCTGCGCCGCAGCCTGGACCGCAACATCGACGTACACACTACCCTGATCGACGAAGTGATGACCGTGCACGGCAAGACGGCCCGCGCCGAAATGCTGGCTGCCGAAGCCCTGAAGATCATGGAAGACCACAAGATCGGCGCACTGGTGGTGGTGGACCGCGAGGACCGCCCGACCGGCGCCCTGAACATGCACGACCTGCTGCGCGCCGGTGTAATGTAAGGAGCGATGGAATGAACCAGGATCTCATGCAACGTGGCAAAGCCATCAAGCTGGCAGTGTTCGATGTGGACGGCGTGCTCACCGACGGGCGCCTGTACTTCCTCGAGGACGGCAGCGAGTTCAAGACCTTCAACACCCTCGACGGCCAGGGCATCAAGATGCTCATGGCCTCGGGCGTGACCACCGCGATCATCAGCGGGCGCAAAACCCCTGTGGTCGAGCGCCGGGCGAAAAACCTCGGCATCCCGCACCTGTACCAGGGGCGCGAGGACAAATTGGTCGTGCTTGACGGCCTGCTCGCCGAACTGGGCCTAAGCTATGATCAAGTGGCCTATCTGGGCGACGACCTGCCCGACCTGCCGGTCATTCGCCGGGTAGCACTGGGCATGGCCGTGGCCAACGCCGCACCGTTTGTTCGCCAGCACGCCCACGGCGTGACCCAGGCACGCGGCGGCGAAGGCGCAGCCCGTGAATTCTGCGAACTGATCATGCAGGCCCAGGGCACCCTGGACGCTGCCAACGCCAACTACCTGTAAGGCTGCCCATGTTCAGCAAGAAAGCCCGCAATGTTGCGCTGCTAGCAGTGATTGCCGCCCTGCTGGCGGCGGTCGGCTACTGGAATGTCAGCCCTGAAAGCTTCCTCGACAAGCCTGTGGCCCAGGTCGACGAAAGCGCCATCGACTACTATGCGATCAACGCCCACAGCGTGCAGTTTTTGCCTGATGGCAAGCTGCAGTACGAAATGACTGCCGACAAGGTCGAGCACCTCAAGGCCAGCGAAATCACGTTGCTGACCACGCCGGACCTGCACATGTACCGCGGTACTGAATACCCGTGGCACGTTCAGAGCACCCGCGCCGAGGTCAATCCGGACGGCACCGAGGTCGAACTGATCGACAAGGTACGGATTGCACGCATCGACGAAAAGCAGCGTGAAACCATCATTACCAGCTCACGCATGACCGTGTTCCCGCAGAAGCAATATGCGCAGACCGAGCAAGCCGTTAGAATCGACGGCGCCGGTGGCACAACTACGGGCAAAGGAATGAAAGCGTATTTGAAAGAAAGCAGGATGGACCTGCTCTCTAACGTAAGAGGACAGTATGAGGCTCGTTAAAACCCTCCCCCTTTTGCTCAGCCTGAGCGCAGCACTGGGAAGCGCGAGCGCCTTCGCACTGCCGAATGACCGTGATCAGCCGATCCGCATCCAGGCCGACCAGGCCCACCTGGATGACAAGCAAGGCGTAGCCACCTATACCGGCGACGTGGTCATTACCCAGGGCTCGATGATGATCAAAGGCAACACCGTGACCATCACCCGCTCCGCTTCCGGCGACATCGATGTGGTGACCTCGGTGGGCAACCTGGCCTACTTCGAGCAGCAGCAAAGCGCGGCCAAGCCCGACAAGATGAAAGGCTGGGGCGTGACCATCCAGTATCAGTCGCTGAAAGACCTGGTGATCCTCACTGACCGCGCCAAGGTCGAGAACGAAGGCAACACCACCGAAGGCGAGAAAATCGTCTACAACACCCAGACCCAGGTGGCGACCGCCGGTCGTGGTGGCAACGTGACTACACCGCGTCAGCGTATCGACATGGTGATCCAGCCCAAGAAGAAGGCCGAGTAAATGGCAACCCTCAAAGCCCAGCACCTGGCCAAGAGCTACAAGGGCCGGCAGGTGGTACGTGATGTCAGCCTGTCGATCGACAGTGGCCAGATCGTCGGCCTGCTTGGCCCCAACGGCGCCGGCAAAACCACCTGCTTCTACATGATCGTCGGGCTGGTCCAGGCCGAGCAGGGGCGCGTGCTCATCGACAACCTCGATGTCAGCCATCAGCCCATGCACGGCCGCGCCCGTGCTGGCATTGGCTACCTGCCGCAGGAAGCCTCGATCTTCCGCAAGCTGTCGGTGGCCGACAACATCATGGCCATTCTCGAGACCCGCAAGGACATCGACCGCGACGGCCGGCGCAAGGAGCTGGAAAGCCTGCTGCAGGAGTTCCACATCAGCCACATCCGCGACAACCTCGGCATGAGCCTCTCTGGTGGTGAACGCCGTCGCGTCGAAATTGCCCGCGCCCTGGCGACCGCACCCAAGTTCATCCTGCTGGACGAACCATTCGCCGGTGTCGACCCGATCTCGGTCGGCGACATCAAACAGATCATCCACCACCTCAAGGCCAAGGGCATCGGTGTACTGATCACCGACCACAACGTGCGCGAGACCCTGGATATCTGCGAAACCGCCTATATCGTCAACGATGGCCGACTGATCGCCGAAGGCGACGCCGAAACCATCCTGGCCAACGACCTGGTCAAAGAGGTGTACCTGGGCCACGAGTTCCGTCTCTGACCCCGGCACGCGCCTGGAGCACCGGAAAATAGCCGCACAACGGCGGGTAAAGTTGTTACGGTGCTCTAGGCAAACGCTACAATTTAAGGCATAAAACTTGCTTGATCTGGCGCCCCGGCGCCCTCGTGTAGTGGATGGCGCATGCGCGCCGGCGAACAAGGTACAAGCCCCTGCCATGAAACCATCGCTCGTCCTAAAAATGGGCCAGCAACTGACGATGACACCGCAGTTGCAACAGGCCATCCGCCTGCTCCAGCTTTCCACCCTGGACCTCCAACAGGAAATCCAGGAAGCGCTGGAGTCGAACCCGATGCTCGAACGTCAGGAAGACGGCGAGGACTTCGACAACAGCGACCCGATGGCGGACAACGCCGAGAACAAGCCGACAGCCGAAGCCCAGGACAACAGCTTCCAGGAAAGCACCGTCAGTGCCGACAACCTGGAAGACGGTGAATGGAGCGAGCGCATTCCCAACGAGCTTCCGGTCGATACCGCCTGGGAAGACATCTACCAGACCAGCGCCAGCAGCCTGCCGAGCAACGATGACGACGAGTGGGACTTCACCACCCGCACATCGGCCGGCGAAAGCCTGCAAAGCCACCTGCTGTGGCAACTGAACCTGGCGCCGATGTCCGACACCGACCGCCTGATCGCCGTTACCCTGATCGACAGCATCAACGGCCAGGGCTACCTGGAAGACACCCTCGAAGAAATCTGCGCCGGTTTCGACCCGGAGCTGGACATCGAGCTGGACGAAGTCGAAGCGGTGCTGCACCGCATCCAGCAGTTCGAACCGGCGGGTGTCGGCGCCCGCAACCTGGGCGAATGCCTGCTGCTGCAACTGCGCCAGCTACCTGCCAATACGCCGTGGATGACCGAAGCCAAGCGCCTGGTCACCGATTTCATCGACCTGCTCGGCAGCCGCGACTACAGCCAGCTGATGCGGCGCATGAAAATCAAGGAAGACGAGCTTCGCCAGGTCATCGAACTGGTACAAAGCCTCAACCCGCGCCCTGGTTCACAGATCGAGTCCAGCGAACCCGAGTACGTGGTGCCCGACGTCATCGTGCGCAAAGACACCGACCGCTGGCTGGTGGAGCTGAACCAGGAAGCCATACCGCGCCTGCGGGTGAACCCGCAATACGCCGGTTTCGTGCGCCGCGCCGACACCAGTGCCGACAACACCTTCATGCGCAACCAGTTGCAGGAAGCGCGCTGGTTCATCAAGAGCCTGCAAAGCCGCAACGAAACCCTGATGAAGGTTGCCACGCAGATCGTCGAGCACCAGCGCGGCTTCCTCGACCACGGCGACGAAGCAATGAAGCCGCTGGTGCTGCACGACATCGCCGAAGCGGTGGGGATGCACGAGTCGACCATTTCGCGGGTTACCACGCAAAAGTACATGCACACCCCGCGTGGCATCTACGAATTGAAATACTTTTTCTCCAGCCACGTCAGCACCTCCGAAGGCGGAGAATGCTCGTCCACGGCGATTCGCGCGATCATCAAGAAACTGGTTGCGGCGGAAAATCAGAAAAAGCCATTGAGTGACAGCAAGATCGCTGGTTTACTGGAGGCACAAGGCATCCAGGTAGCCCGTCGCACCGTCGCCAAGTACCGCGAGTCCCTCGGCATCGCACCGTCGAGCGAGCGCAAGCGACTGATGTAGCCCCTGAGATGTGCCACAGCGTTTGTGGGGCAGGTGCAAGACCTGCCTCTTTATGCACGGGCAACAAAGGAGAAGCTGTATGCAAGTCAATATCAGTGGACACCATGTCGAAGTCACCCAACCGCTGCGCGATTATGTGGAGCAGAAGCTCAAACGCCTGGAGGGTCACTTCGACAAGATCACCAACGTGCAGGTCATCATGAAAGTCGAGAAACTGCAGCAGAAGGTCGAAGCGACCCTGCAGATTCCCGGCAGCGAAGTGGTAGCGAACGCCGAACACGAAGACATGTATGCAGCAATCGACGCATTGACCGACAAGCTCGACCGCCAACTGAAAAAACACAAGGAAAAACAGCAAAGCCTGCTGCAAGGTGCAGCTGCCCGCTGATCCCCCTCATCCATGATCCGACTTGAAACCATCCTGACCCCCGGCCGTTCCCTCGTGAACGTGCCGGGCGGCAGTAAGAAGCGCGCCCTGGAAAAGGTCGCCACCGTCATCGCCGACCAAGTGCCAGAACTGGAGATGCAAGACGTCTTCGAAAAACTGGTTGCCCGGGAAAAACTCGGCTCGACCGGTTTCGGCAATGGCATCGCCATCCCGCACTGCCGGCTTGAAGGCTGTTCCGCCCCGGTCAGTGCCCTGCTGCACCTTGAAGCCCCAATCGATTACGACGCCATCGATGGCGCGCCCGTGGACCTGCTGTTCGTCCTGCTGGTGCCTGAAGCCGCTACCGATGCCCACTTGGAACTGCTGCGCCAGATTGCCAGCATGCTCGATCGCAAGGAGGTTCGTGATCGCTTGCGTGCCGCCAGCAGTAACGAGGCCCTGTTCCAGGTTGTCCTGGACGTACAGAACGAGCACTGAACATGCGCCTGATCATTGTCAGCGGCCGCTCCGGCTCCGGCAAGAGCACCGCCCTCGATGTACTGGAAGACAACGGTTTCTACTGCATTGACAACCTGCCCGCCGGGCTGCTGCCGCAGCTGGCGGAAGAAGCGCTGATCAACACCGAACTGCTGCAACCGAAGGTTGCCGTGTCGATCGATGCGCGTAACCTGCCCAGCCACCTGTCGCGCTTCCCCGAATTGCTCGAAGAAGCCCGCGCGCGCAACATCCAGTGCGATGTGCTGTTCCTGGATGCCGACGAAGACATGCTGCTCAAGCGCTTCTCGGAAACCCGCCGACGCCACCCACTGACCAATGCCAACCGCTCGCTGGCAGAAGCGATACGCGTCGAGAACGAGCTTCTGGGCCCGATCGCCGACCTGGCCGACCTGAAGATCGACACCACCAACCTGAACCTGTATCAGCTGCGTGATTCGATCAAGCTGCGCCTGCTCAATCAACCCGAGCCTGGCACCGCGTTCCTGGTCGAGTCGTTCGGTTTCAAGCGTGGCATGCCGGTCGATGCAGACCTGGTGTTCGATGTGCGCTGCCTGCCCAACCCTTACTGGAAGCCAGAACTGCGCGAGCACTCCGGCCTCGACCAACCGGTAATCGACTACCTGGCCGCACAGCCGGATGTCGAAGACATGTTCAGCGACATTTCCAGCTACCTGCTCAAGTGGCTGCCCCGCTTCGCCGCCAGCAACCGCGCCTACGTCACCATTGCAATCGGCTGCACCGGCGGCCACCACCGCTCGGTGTACATCACCGAGCGCCTTGGCCAGTTGCTGCAGCAATCCCTGAAAAACGTCCAGGTCCGCCACCGCGACCTCTAGCCCAAGGATCCACCCCACGATGCCCGCCCGCGAAATCACCATCATCAACAAGCTGGGCCTGCATGCCCGGGCGGCAGCCAAGTTCGTCGGCGTGGCGGGCCGCTTCCCCTGCCAGGTGCGGGTTGGCCGTGCGCCGGACAAGCTGGTGGATGGCAAAAGCATCATGGCGGTGATGATGCTGGCGGCCGGCAAAGGCACCCAGGTGCACCTGCACACCGAAGGCGAGCAGGACAACGACGCCATGGATGCGCTGGTCGAGCTGATCAACAACTTCTTCGACGAAGGCGAGTAGAAGCATCAGCCCTGCACCGCCCATGTGGGAGCGGCCTTGTGTCGCGATTGGGGCGCGCAGCGGCCCCGGCAATCTCGAACACCTTGAAGATCGCCGGGTCTGCTGCGCAGCCCGATCGCGACGCAAGGCCGCTCCCACAGTGTGTATCCCGCCGACCTGACGAACGATCAGGACATCGCAGTATCCATCACCATCATCAGGCAGAAGCCAATACACAGCCCCAGGCTGGCCAAGCGGTGATGGCCGTTGCTGCGCGATTCGGGGATGATCTCCTGGGTCACCACTAGCAGCATCGCACCCGCCGCGCAGGCCAGGCCCAGCGGCAGCAGCAGTTCGGCGATGTTCACCAGCCAGGCGCAGATCACTGCAGCCACCGGCTCGACCAGGCCTGAAGCTGCGCCAATCAGGAAGGCTTTGAAGCGCGACATGCCCGCCCCGGCCAGCACCAGCGCAATCACCAGCCCCTCTGGCACATCCTGCAACGCAATGCCCATGGCCAGGCTGTCGGCATCGGCCATGCCGCCACCGGCCGATACACCGATGGCCATGCCTTCCGGGATGTTGTGAGCGATGATGGCGATGACAAACAGCCAGATGCGCGCAGCAATCACCGGCTGGTTGTCGATGCCGACCAGCGCTTCTGGCGAGGCGCCAGACACCTTGAGGTCAACCAGAAACAGGCACAGCGCACCGAACAGCAAGCCAAAGCTGATCAGGCCACCCGCGCCCCAAGGGCTGAAACCGATGGACTGGGCCGCGTCCAACCCTGGAATAATCAGGGAAAACGCGGTGGCCGCCAGCATCACCCCGGCGCCAAAGCCCAGCAGTGTGTCGGCCAGCGCCACCGGCATGTTGCGAATGACCAGTACCGGTACCGCCCCCAACGCTGTCCCCAGTGCGCACAATGCGCCGCCCTCCAGGGCGCGCAACATACGTGGCTCCAGGTCCAGCCAGGCAAGGCCGCGCGCTACCAGCAGCGCGGTGCCGGCCAGCAAAAGCAAAGTCCCAAGCGCCAGGCGAAACAGGCGCACACTGCTGACAGACATCACTTCAGAGCGCATACCGGTCCGACTCACTTCAGGGCTTCAACGTAACGACGTTCCACTTCCGCCCAGTCAATGACGTTGTAGAAAGCACCGATGTATTCCGGACGACGGTTCTGGTACTTCAGGTAGTAGGCATGCTCCCACACGTCCAGGCCGAGGATCGGCGTATTGCCGTGCATCAGCGGGCTGTCCTGGTTACCGCTGCTTTCTACCACCAGGGTTTTCTGCGGGGTCACGCTGAGCCAGGCCCAGCCGCTGCCGAAGCGGGTAAGCGCCGCTTTGGTGAAGGCGTCCTTGAAGGCGTCGAAACCGCCCAGTTGCGAGGAGATGGCCTGTGCCAGCTGGCCCTGCGGCTCACCGCCGCCCTGCGGCGACATCACGGTCCAGAACAGGCTGTGGTTGGCGTGGCCGCCGCCGTGGTTGGTCACCGCGCCACGCAGGTTTTCCGGCAGCTGCTTGACCGCACCGACCAGTTTTTCCACCGGCCATTCGGCCCACTCGGTGCCCTCGATGGCGGCATTGAGGCCGTTGACGTAGGTCTGATGGTGCTTGCTGTGGTGGATCTCCATGGTCTGGGCGTCGATGTGCGGCTCCAGTGCATCGTAGGCGTAAGGCAAAGCAGGCAAGGTATGGGGCATGTCAGTGAATTCCGTAGGCATGGGTTCTGGGCGCCACGTCCGGCTGGGCAGCGAGTTCGCTGGCCCCGGCATTGTGGCGGTTGAGCAGGCGCTCGGTTCGCGGGTACTGGCCGTACTCGGCGATGAAATTCAGCAGTTCGGTGTAGGTTCGCCCACTGTGGCGCAGGGCTGCGTCACGCAGCGCCTGGGGCAAGCGCGCCTCCTGGCTGGCCTGCAGCAGCCGCTGGTGGGCGGCGCACAGGTAGTCGGCGCTCTCGTGCGGCTGATTCAGGCGCAGGTGCAGGTCGGCCAGGTTGTGGTGGGCGATGACGAATATGGCCACCGCTTCGTCGACGTCATGCCAGCGCTCGAACAGCACCTGGGCCAGCGCCAGGGCTTGTAGGTAGTGTTCCCGGGCGTCAACCAGCTCGCCTTGTTCGAACAGGCGGTTGGCGGTTTCCGTGGTGCGTTTCCAGTGCTGCATGGTTTGTCTCCTGGGCGGTGACGCAGGGTCAGATACCGCCGGCGGTGAGTTTTTCCGGGTCCAGCAGCGCTTCAAGCTGGTCACGCGACAGGTCGGTGTGCTCCAGCGCCACATCGATGACCGGGCGGCCCTGCTTGTAGGCGGTCTTGGCGATTTCGGCGGCCTTGAGGTAACCGATGATCGGGTTCAGCGCGGTGACCAGGATCGGGTTGCGCGCCAGGGCTTCCTTGAGCTTGGCCTCGTTGACCTTGAAGCTGGCGATGGCCTTGTCGGCCAGCAAGCGGCTGACGTTGGCCATCAGCTCAATGCTCTCCAGCAGGTTGCGGGCGATCACCGGCAGCATCACGTTCAGCTCGAAATTGCCGGACTGGCCAGCGACAGCGATGGTCGCGTCGTTACCGATCACTTGGGCGGCAACCATGGCAGTGGCCTCCGGGATCACCGGGTTGACCTTGCCTGGCATGATCGAAGAGCCCGGCTGCAAGCCTTGCAGCTCGATTTCGCCCAGGCCGGCCAGTGGGCCGGAGTTCATCCAGCGCAGGTCGTTGGCGATCTTCATCAGTGCCACGGCGGTGGTCTTGAGCTGGCCGGACAGCGCCACGGCGGTGTCTTGCGAGCCGATCAGGGCGAACAGGTTCTGCCCTGGGGTGAACTCGACCTGGGTCAGGCCGCTGAGCTGTCGGGCAAAACCGGCAGCGAACTGCGGGTGGGCGTTGATGCCAGTACCCACGGCGGTGCCGCCCTGGGCCAGCGCCTGCAGGCTCGGCAGGGTCGCTTCGATGTGCCCCTTGGCAGCGTTGATCTGCGCTGCCCAGCCATCCAGCACCTGGCTCATGCGCACCGGCATGGCGTCCATCAAATGGGTGCGGCCAGTCTTCACATACTGATGCACTTGCGCCGACTTGGTCTCGATCACCTGTACCAGGTGGCTCAGCGCCGGCAGCAACTGCTCGTGCAAGGCCAGCGCAGCGCTGACATGGATGGTGGTGGGGATGATGTCGTTGCTGCTCTGGCCACAGTTGACGTGGTCGTTGGCGTTGACCGCGTCACCCAGCACGCGGCTGGCCAGGGTGGCAATCACCTCGTTGGCGTTCATGTTCGAGCTGGTGCCGGAGCCGGTCTGGAACACATCCACCGGGAAGTGCTGGATGAAGTCTTCGGCCAGCAATTGCTCGACAGCCTTGACGATGGCCTGGCCCTGCGCCGCAGACAATTGCTCCAGCTCGACGTTGGCCTTGGCGGCAGCAGCTTTGGCCAGCAACAAGGCACGAATGAACTGGGCCGGCATGCGCAGGCCACTGACCGGGAAGTTGTCGACCGCGCGCTGGGTCTGGGCACCGTACAGGGCCTGGGCCGGCACCTGCAGTTCACCCATGCTGTCACGCTCGATACGGGTATCACTCATCATCAAATCCTTGCATCAGTTCATCGGGAGAAATCGACGGCAGCAGACGGCAATTGGCCAACTGCAGGGCGTAGGGCTGCCAGCGCTGGTTCTGTTCGTGGCGGTCGAGGTTGCGCAGGTCCAGCAGCGGGCGCCAGGCCTGATCCAGGCACAGGCAGCGCCAGTGCCAGGGCAGCATGCGGTCGCAGGCGGTATCCAGCAGCAGGCGGAAAGAAGTCAGGGCCACCGTCCATGACGAGGTCTCGGTGCAGCACACCAGATAGCGGCCTTCGGCCAGGTAATGCTCGATCAGGCGCGGCTCGTCGGGCTCGAGCGCACAGCGGATGCGCCGGCTGAGCCAGCGCCAGTTTTCCAGGTAGGGCAGTTCGCGGAGGACGGGTTTCATGAACATCATCGCCGGGTTACTGGATAATGATATTCATTATTAAGTGATAAACAGAATCACTTCAAGAAAAAGGTGATGAAAAAAACCCGGCGCAGGGGCCGGGTCTTCTGTGGGACTGAAAATTTTGTAGTGCCTGGACCGGCCTCTTCGCGGGCTCGCCCGCTCCCACAGTGATCGCACAGGCCTAAGCTGGCGCAGTTACTTGTGGGAGCGGGCAAGCCCGCGAATAGGCCGGTACAGGCTAAAGATCAGCTACCAGCAACAGTCATCCGCTCGATCAACACCGAGCCTGTGTGGATGTTGCTGCGGGTTTCAAGATCATTACCAATCGCCACGATTTGCTGGAACATATCTTTCATATTGCCGGCAATGGTCACTTCCTGCACCGCATGCTGAATCTCGCCATTTTCGACCCAGAAGCCTGCCGCACCACGGGAGTAATCCCCCGTCACCATGTTCAGCCCATGCCCCATCAACTCGGTCACCAGCAGCCCGCGCCCCATACGGCGGATCAACGCGGCCTGATCTTCGACACCGTGAGTGACGAACAGGTTGTGCACGCCACCGGAGTTGGCCGTGCTCGGCAAGCCCAGCTTGCGCCCGGAATAGGTGCCCAGCAGGTACGACACCAGTTCACCTTTGTCGACGAACGGCTTGGCATAGGTCGCCAAGCCATCACCGTCGAATGCCGCGCTACCCAGTGCCCGTGGAATATGGGGGCGCTCGTCAAGGGTCAGCCAGGAGGGGAACAGGCGTTGGCCAATGGTCCCTTCAAGGAACGACGACTTGCGGTAAAGATTGCCGCCGGAAATGGCCGAGAGGAAGCTGCCGAACAGGCCACCGGCCAGTTCGGCGGAGAACAGCACCGGCACCTCGCAGGTCGGTACCGGGCGCGCGCCCAAACGGCTGGCTGCGCGCTGGGCAGCGCGCACGCCGATGCTGCGCGGATCGGCCAGCAGGGTGCCCTGCCGGTTCACGTCGTACCAGTAGTCACGCTGCATCTGCCCGTCGCCTTCAGCGATCATCACGCAGCTCAGGCTGTGCCGGGTCGAGGCGTAACTCCCAATAAAACCGTGGCTGTTGCCATACACACGGCAGCCTTGGTGGGTATTGAGCGTGGTGCCGTCGGCGTTGAGGATGCGCGGGTCTGCATCGAACGCCGCAGCCTCGCAGGCCAGGGCCATCTCGATGGCCTTTTCGGGCTCGATATCCCAGTCGTGGTAAAGGTCCAGATCCGGAATTTCGCGGGCCATCAGCGCCGCGTCGGCCAGGCCTGAACATTCGTCCTCGGAGGTATGCTTGGCAATGGCCAAGGCCGCCGCGACAGTTTCGCGAATCGCATCCGGGCCACTGGCCGAGGTGCTGGCCGAGCCTTTGCGCTGGCCCACATAAAGGGTGATACCAAAGCCCTGGTCGCGATTGAACTCGACCGTTTCGACCTCGCGCTGGCGTACCGTGGTGGACAGGCCCTGCTCCAGCGACACCGCCACTTCGCAGGCGCTGGCCCCCTGGCGGCGCGCCTCGGCAATGATCGCCTCGACCTGCTCCTGCAATGCTGGCAGGTCTTTCGGACCTACGCTCTGGACTGCACTCATGGTTCTCTCCACTAAAATTCTGCGTACGGCTTGGGGTCATTCTACGACCGGGCCGGACAAGCGGCCCCCGACTGGTTATCATGGCGGCGATTTCTAGCGGACTGCCACCATGGTTGATTCAAACGACGCCTACGACGGCGAAAAAAGCAAAACCCAGATCAAGCGCGAACTGCATGAGCTGGTTGAACTCGGCGAGCGCCTCACTACGCTCAAGGCCGACACTCTGGCGCGTCTGCCGTTGACCGACGAGCTACGCAAGGCGCTGGCCGAGGCTTCCAAGCACACCGCTCACGGCGCCCGTAAACGCCACATGTCGTTCGTCGGCAAGCTGATGCGCGTGCAGGACCTGGATGCCATCCACGCCTTGCTTGAGCAGATGGACAGCTCGACCCGCCAGTACAACGAGCGCTTCCACGGCCTGGAGCGCTGGCGCGACCGGCTCATCGACGGTAATGACGAGGACCTCGAGCGTTTCGTCAACGAATACCCCGATACCGATCGCCAGCAACTGCGCTCGCTGATCCGACATGCCCAGCACGAAAAAGCGCGGAACAAGCCGCCTGCTGCCGCGCGCAAGGTGTTCAAGTACATCCGCGACCTCGACGAGATGCAGCGCGGTTTGCGCTGAGTCCCTGGGGCCGCTGTGCGGCCCAATCGCGACACAAGGCCGCTCCCACAGTATTCGCGCAGCCATTGCTGTATGGCGCGGTCCCTGTGGGAGCGGCCTTGCGTCGCGAAAGGACCGCAAAGCGGTCCCAGATGGCCATCACGCCCCGGTACCGCCCACGGTAATCGCGTCCAGCTTCAAAGTCGGCTGCCCTACTCCCACGGGTACCGACTGCCCATCCTTGCCGCAGGTCCCTACCCCGCTGTCCAGCGCCAGGTCGTTACCGACCATCGACACCCGGCTCATCGCCTCCGGCCCATTGCCGATCAGGGTCGCGCCCTTCACGGGGGCAGTAATCTTGCCGTCTTCGATCAGGTAGGCCTCACTGGTCGAGAACACGAACTTGCCGCTGGTGATGTCCACCTGGCCACCGCCAAGGCTGGCGCAGTAGATACCTTTCTTCACCGATGCGATGATTTCCTGCGGGTCGCTTTCGCCGGCACGCATGTAGGTATTGGTCATGCGCGGCATCGGCAGGTGCGCGTAGGATTCGCGGCGGCCGTTGCCGGTCACCGCCATGCCCATCAGGCGTGCGTTGAGCTTGTCCTGCATGTAACCCTTGAGCACACCGTTCTCGATCAGCGTGGTGCATTCGGTCGGGGTGCCTTCGTCATCCACGCTCAGCGAGCCACGGCGCCCTTCGAGCGTGCCATCGTCAACGATGGTGCACAGGCTCGAAGCCACTTTCTCGCCAATGCGGCCGCTGAACGCCGAACTGCCCTTGCGGTTGAAGTCACCTTCCAGGCCATGGCCCACAGCCTCGTGCAGCAACACGCCCGACCAGCCCGAGCCCAGTACCACCGGCAAGGTGCCGGCGGGTGCCGGGATCGCCTCCAGGTTTACCAGCGCCTGGCGCAATGCCTCGCGGGCATAGCCCATTACCCGTTCTTCGGTGAAGAAGCGGTAGTCGGTGCGCCCGCCACCGCCCTGCCCGCCGCGCTCGCGACGGCCGTTCTGCTCGACGATGACGCTGACGTTGAAGCGCACCAGCGGTCGCACGTCGGCGGCCAGGCTGCCATCCGCCGCAGCGATCAGGATGCGTTCCCAGACCCCGGCCATGCTCACGCTGACCTGCTGGATGCGCGGGTCCAGGGCGCGGGTGGCGACATCGACACGCTTGAGCAGCTCGACCTTTTCGGCACGGCTGAGTACATCCAGCGGGTTGTCTGCGGCATACAGGGCAGTCACCTCCTGGCTGCGGAAGGCCTGGACCGTGCCGTTTTGCCCGGCACGTGAAATCGAACGGGCGGCACGCGCCGCCGAGGTCAACGCCTCGAGGTTGATCGCATTGCTGTAGGCGAAGCCGGTTTTTTCACCGGACTGGGCCCGTACGCCCACGCCCTGGTCCAGGTTGAAGCTGCCCTCTTTGACGATGCCGTCTTCCAGCGCCCAGGTTTCCGAGATCTGACCCTGGAAATACAGGTCGGCGGCGTCGATGCCGGGGCCGGCCAACTCACCGAGCACGCTCTGCAGGCTGTCCAGGGTCAAGCCGCCTGGGGCCAAAAGCTGCTCACTGACGGTGGATAACATCTGGCTCATAGTCACTCCGAGGTGTGCGCAGGCCGCAACGCGCCCTGCGAGAAAAAGCGCCGGTGCGATACCACCGGCATGCGCGCCCGGATGGACGCTTGTTCTTCAATGTCGCGCTCGGCAAGCAGTACCGCTTCGCCTTGCGCCTGTTCTGCGACGATGCGCCCCCAAGGGTCGACGATTGCCGCATGGCCATGGGTTTCCCGAGGGCCTGGGTGGATGCCGCCCTGCGCCGCAGCCAGCAGGTAACACTGGGTTTCGATCGCGCGGGCGCGTACCAGCACCTCCCAATGTGCCGCGCCTGTCACGGCAGTGAAGGCCGCTGGGGCAGTGATCAGTTCCGCGCCGGCAGCACGCAGCGCGCTGTACAACTCTGGGAAGCGCAAGTCGTAGCACACGCTAAGCCCCAGCCGCCCAACCGGCGTGTCAGCCACCACCACCTGGCCGCCATGGGCGTAGTCGTCCGACTCACGGTACCGACCGCGGTTGTCGGCAACGTCCACGTCGAACAGGTGCAGCTTGTCATACCGTGCCGCCACCTCGCCGTGTTCGTCGATCAGCAGCGAGCAGGCATGCGCCTTGGCCTCGGGCTGGCCGACCGGAGGCAAGGGCAAAGTACCGGCGACAATCCATAACTTGAGGTCGCGGGCGGTGCGTTTCAACCATGGCAGGATCGGCCCTTCGCCCAATGCTTCGGCGCGGCCAATGGCAGCGGCGTCCTTGCGGCCCATGGCGGCGAAGTTTTCCGGCAGTACCGCCAGCCGTGCGCCGCCAGATGCGGCCTGCTCCAACAGGGCACCGGCACGCTGCAGGTTGGCCAGCACATCATCCTGGCTGACCATCTGGATTACCGCTGCCTTCATGGGCACTCCTAGCGGGATTTCTCGAAAGGTTTCACAAATGTGATTCTAGGCTCTTTCCACGGCCCTTCGACACGGTAGTGCACGCTGGCAAAGCGCGACACGCGGTCACCGATCAACCGGTCGACCAGGAACAGCGCGCCGCCTACGGCTGGTGCGCCGATAATCAGTGCCGCCAGCGGCAGGTTGTTGGTCACCGGCAGGCTCACCTGCAGGTTGGCATCGACCCGGTCGCGCACCATGTCCAGGGTGCCCTCCAGCTCGAAGTTGCTCGACGGGCCAGTGACACTGATCGGTTCGCGGGTCACATAGACACCGTCACTGGCCACCAGCAGGCCTTTGACCCGGTCATAGGCCAGACCCTTTTCGAACAGGTCGGAGAAGTCCAGGCGCAGGCGCCGGCCTATGGAGTTGAAGTTGAGCAGGCCGAACACGCGCAGTGCCTGTGCACTGCCTTCGACTTCGACGAACTGGCCGGTGCGCAGCGCCGCATCCATGCTGCCAGAGAAGCGCTTCAGGCCCACCGCAGCAGGCGAACCCGGCCAACGGCCGTCCACGTCCAGGCGGAAGTCACGGCTGGTCACCGTCGGGGCGAAGCCCCAGGCCTTGAGCACATCTGCCAGGTTCTTGCCGTCCAGGCGCCCTTTGTACCAGCTGCTGGTGCTGCCCTGCTCACCCTCCCAGCCGCCACCGCCGTCGATGCGCAGCCCTTTGAAGTCGAGGTCGATATCGCTGGCGTTCACGCCACGCGCTGTCGGTCGCAATTTGATCGCCGCGCTGCCGAACAGGTCGTCGCCGCGGTAGAGCTTGTCGATGCTCAAGTCCAGCGCCGGTACCTTGCGCGGGTCGAACGAGGCCAACGGGTCCGGGCCCTCTTCGGCCTGAGCCTGGGCGGGGTCGGCAGCAGGCAGGCGCAGGGTCTGCATTCGCACGACCATGGGCGCACCCTTGGCATCCGGCACACGGGCGTTGCCAATCACTTCCTTGCTGTCCAGGCGCAAGTCCCAGGCCGCGCCGCCACGGGCCATGCGTACCACGGCCTGGTTCAGGTCCATGCCGAAGGCTTTCAGCTGGCCAATGCTCAGGTCGACACTTTGCAGGTTCTGCCGCGCGCTGCCACCCGGGTCGTCGCCGGCCAGGCGGGCCGCCTGCTCCTGCCAGGGCGCCAGGTCCAGCGACTCCAGGCGCCCGCGCACCCGCAGGCCCTGGCCGGCGGGCACTTGCGCGTCACCCGTGCCCAGCAGCAATTCACCACGACCCTGCATCAGCTTGTCGACCGGTGCAGCGTAGGCAAAGCGTGCAAGGTCGGTGTAAGCGGCATCGAAACGTCGCTCCTGGCCTTGCAGGTTCATGCTGAAACGGCTGTCGCGGGCGTCTGCCGCTGCTTTGCCGAAGGGCGCCGGCAGGTCGATGGCCAAGCCCTTCAGGTTCGAGTTGACGCTCAGCCGGTTGTCCCGGCTACCCAGGCTGAGCTGCAACTGGTAAGGAAGGTCGCCGGACGCTGGCAAGGCCTGCTTGAACTGCAGCCAGTCGGTCAGTGCCTTGAGCGAAACCTGGCCATTGGCGTCGATGCGCGTCTGCATCTGCCCCGGCTGGCCTTCGGCAGTAATTTGCGCCGTCACCGGCTTGCCGAACGCCTGCAGGCTGATGCCATTGCCACTCAGGCCCTTATCGAAATCGAAGCTGAAATCACCCTTCAAGCGGCTCAGCTCCAGGCTCGGAGGGGCAACTTTCAGGCGCGCATCGCGGGTGGCGAAGTCCACCTTTACTTTCGGTCGCTCCCCGTGGGCCAGCGGGATGTCGAGCTTGACCTTGCCCTTCAACGGCCCTTCGCCCTCCCAGCCGGCGAAGATCTCGCCTGTGCCGATCGGCGCTTCCTTGAGTATTTTCAGGCCATCGCCCAGGCTGCCGTCGAAGTCGCCATCCAGGTACAGGCGGCTGTGCTGGTTACCCTCGACATGCGGGATATCGACGCTGACATCGCTCACCTTGGTGTCGAGCAACACGCCACGCTGAGCCTTGATGCGCACACCGCTGTCCTCGATGAACACATCGCCATCTACGTGCTGCACCTGCGGCCAGCCAGGCTGGAAGTCCAGGGCCGCGTCACGCACCTTGAAAAACAGGCTGATGCTGCGGGCCTCCGGCGCGGCGCCATGGTTCAACGAGCCCTGGTACTGGAAGTAGCCTTCATCCACCGTGCCTTTGACAATGGCGCTGCGTAGCCATTCGTCGAGGGCCGGGCTGAGCACTTCGGGCAGGTACTTGGCGGTGTAGCGGCCATCGCCCTCGGTCAGGCCAACGCGCAGGTCCATGTAGTCCTCGCGGCCTTCTTCGAACAACAGGCGAATAAGGAAGTCACCGGCAACCTTGCCCTCCTCGCCCAACACTTTGAGGTAAGGCGCGATCAGGGTGAAGCCTTCCTTGTCCAGCGTCCAGGTCAGGCGCGCGTTGGCTTTCTGGTAATGCCAGGGTTTGGCGAAGATCGGGTACAGATGCAGCATGAACGCATCGGTATCCAGGCGTAGCTCACCGTGGCCCAGGTCGCCGCTGATGCTGCCGCTGACGTTACCGGCAGCCGGGGCACTGTGGTATGCATCGAAACCGACCTTCTCCAGGTTGGCTTCGAACTGCAGGCGCTGGTCACCCTCGGCCTTGGGCCGAACCTCCAGCCGCACGTTGCGCAGCGCGCCGGTTACCTTCAGGCCGTCGACAACAGCCATGACATTGTCAGGCAGCGGTGCCAGGGCTTCGATCAGCGGGGTCAAGGGCGTAAGGTTGAGCCGGTCGGCCTGCACTTTCCAGCGTTCATCGGCAGCGCTTTCACCGGGGCGCTGCTGCAACTGCAGGTGCGACTCCCAACGGGTCTTGCCGATGTCCATGGCCAGGGAGTCGACCACCACATCAAAGCCTTGATCCCGGCGCTGGAACCAGGCGCCCAAGGCCAGGTTGTTCAGCGTTGCGGCCTTGCGCCCGACATAGCCGCCCTGCAGCTCAGGTGCGTTGAGCCGCACCACAGCCTGCTGCAATTGCCCTTCGCGCCAGTCGACCCAGAACTCGCCGCCCGCTCGCAGCGCGTCGGCATGCCACTGGCCCAGCAGGCGTGGGGGCAACCATCGGGCCCAGTCACTCTGCGGCAGGCTCAGGTAGGCATCTACCTGGCCATCACGCCAGGCCTTGGCCGACGCACGGCTACGCAGGTTCAGCGCCAGGGGCTGGCCATCGGGCAGGGTCGCACTCAGGTCAAGGGCCTGGCGCGAAGCCCCCGCCTGCAGGCCGGCGCTAACATAAGTCAGGGTGAGCGGGTCACGCTGCCACGGGTGCAAGGTGACCTGGCTGTCGAACACATCAATGCGGCCCAGCTGGCGCAGGCGCTGCAGCAGTTCGGCGGGGTCAAGTGGCGCATCGTCCTTCTTCGGCAGGCCTTCAAGGTGCCAGGCACCCTGCTCGTTCTCACGCAGGATCAGTTGCAGGCCACCCAGTTGTATACGCGCCAGGCGCACTTCGCGGGCACTGAGGCTGGCCCAGACATCGGGCACCACCTTGACGTCGTCCAGGCGCAGCGCCGTTGCACCTTCACCCAGTTGCAGGTCACGTACCCGCAGCACCGGTGCCAGCCCGCTCCAGCGCCCTTCAAGGGCACCGACATGCACCGGCAGGCCCAGCGCCTGCTCAGCCTTGCGTTCCACATCGGCACGGTATTCGGCCACCAGCGGCACCAATTCACGGCCGAGGCTGACATACAGCGCCACCAATACCGCCAGCAGGGCGCAAAAGCCCAGCCCCCAGCGGGTCAAGGCGACAAGAACGCGGGTCAGACGTCCCATGGCCATGGCCCTCCAAGTCGTTTATCCATGATGGCCGGTAGTGGCGGTTTTGCCAGCCCGACCATCCAGTGGTGCGTTCGAGAAGACCTCAGAGCAGCACCACGTCGTATTGTTCCTGCGAATACATCGACTCGACCTGGAAGCGAATGGTTCGACCGATAAAGGCCTCCAGTTCTGCCACGTTGCCGGACTCTTCATCCAGCAGGCGGTCGACCACCTTCTGGTTGGCCAGTACACGGTAGCCCTCGGCCTGATAGGCACGGGCCTCGCGCAGGATCTCGCGGAAGATCTCGTAACAGATGGTCTCGGGGGTTTTCAGCTTGCCGCGGCCCTGACAGCCCAGGCACGGCTCGCACAGCACCTGCTCCAGGCTTTCACGGGTGCGCTTGCGGGTCATCTGCACCAGGCCCAGCTCGGTGATGCCGATGATGTTGGTCTTTGCGTGGTCCCGTTCCAGCTGTTTTTCCAGTGTACGTAGTACCTGGCGCTGGTGTTCTTCATCTTCCATGTCGATGAAGTCGATGATGATGATGCCGCCGATATTGCGCAGGCGCAGTTGCCGGGCGATGGCGGTGGCAGCCTCCAGGTTGGTCTTGAAGATGGTCTCTTCCAGATTGCGATGGCCGACGAATGCACCCGTGTTCACGTCAATGGTGGTCATCGCTTCGGCCGGGTCGACCACCAGGTAGCCGCCGGACTTGAGCGGCACCTTGCGCTCCAGGGCGCGCTGGATTTCGTCTTCGACACCGTACAGGTCAAAGATCGGCCGTTCGCCCGGGTAGTGTTCGAGGCGGTCGGCGATCTCCGGCATCAGTTCGCCGACGAACTGCGTGGTCTTCTGGAAGGTTTCACGCGAGTCGATGCGGATCTTCTCGATCTTGGGGTTGACCAGGTCACGCAGGGTTCGCAGGGCGAGGCCCAGATCTTCGTAGATGACCATCGGCGCGCCGCAGGTCTTGATCTGGGCGCCAATCTGCTCCCACAGCCGGCGCAGGTAGCGGATGTCCTGCAAGATCTCTTCGGCACGTGCGCCTTCGGCGGCGGTGCGCAGAATGAAACCACCGGCATCCTTGATGTTTTCGCTTTCCATGCAGTTGCTGACCACCTGCTTGAGGCGGTCACGCTCGGCTTCGTCTTCGATCTTCAGCGAAATGCCGACATGGCTGCTGCGCGGCATGTACACCAGGTAGCGCGAAGGGATCGACAGCTGGGTGGTCAGGCGTGCGCCCTTGGTGCCGATCGGGTCCTTGGTCACCTGCACCACAAGGGCCTGGCCTTCGTGCACCAGCGCAGTGATGGTCTCGACCGCCGAGCCTTCACGCTGGGAAATTTCCGACGCATGGATGAACGCGGCACGCTCCAGGCCGATGTCGACGAAGGCCGCCTGCATGCCCGGCAGCACACGCACCACCTTGCCCTTGTAGATGTTGCCTACGATGCCACGGCGCTGGGTGCGCTCAACGTGCACTTCCTGCAGTACCCCGTTTTCCACCACCGCCACGCGTGACTCCATCGGGGTGATGTTGATCAGGATCTCTTCACTCATGGCCGGCTCTCGTCAAAGGTCTTTTGTAATGATGGATGGCGTATGCCGTGCTGGCTACCGCGGGTTTGTTACCTCTGGCGTATGCACGGGCGATTGCCAACAGGCGATACCAAACGTGCCAAGCAACTCGGCCGTCTCACTGAGGGGCAGGCCTACCACGGCCGAATAACTGCCGGAAAGGCCGGTGACGAATACTGCGCCCAGGCCCTGGATGGCGTAACCACCCGCCTTGTCCACAGGTTCGCCGCTGGCCCAGTAGCGTTGCGCTTCATCGGCGCCGATGGCCCGGAAGCGCACCGTGCTGGTGACGCACAGGCTTTGTGTATGCAGGCCGTCGCTGAGGGCAACCGCAGTCAATACCTGGTGCTCGCGGCCCGACAGGTCGGCCAGCATGGCCAGGGCATCTGCGCGGTTTTCCGGTTTACCCAGAATACGCCCATCGAGCACCACCGCGGTGTCGGCGCCCAGCACCACAGCCGGGCCTGCGACACTGGCCAGGCCGGCGGCAGCCTTGGCCCTGGCCAGGCGTTCGACGTAGGCCGGAGCGCTTTCGTTGGGCAGCGGAGACTCATCGATGGGTGCACTGACGACGGTGAAAGGCACACCGATCTGGGTCAGCAGTTCACGACGGCGGGGCGAGCCAGAGGCCAGGTATAGCGGTTTCATGCAGACATCTCCCTGTCAGTTGCGACGTCGCCGTCAGTTGATATGCAAGCGTCGGCGCAGGTCGCGCAGGGCGAAACTGATCCATGGCCAGAGCAAGGCACTGATTACCGCCGACCAGACCAGCGCCAGGGTCGGCAGGCGGTTGCCGGTCAGAGCACTGAGCCATAGCTGGATGAGCTGGGCGATGCCGAATATGACCAGGATCACCAGGCTCTGCTGCCACATGGGGAACATGCGCAAGCGCTGCTGCAGGGACAACACCAGGAAGGTGATGAGGGTAAGGATCAACGCGTTCTGGCCCAGCAGGGTACCGTATAACACGTCCTCGGCCAGGCCCAGCACGAACGCTGTGGTCATGCCGACCTTGCTTGGCACCGCCAGGGTCCAGAACGACACCAGCAAAGCCAGCCACATGGGCCGGAACACTTCCATGAACTGCGGCATGGGCGAGACGCTGAGCAGCAGGCCGATGGCGAAAGTCAGCCAGATGACCCAGCCGTTGTTGCGGCGTGAAGCAGCCATCATTGTCTCCGGGTATGTGCGGGTGCGGCAGGCGCTGCGGCAGGCGTGACAGGGGTCGCCGCCGGGACGGCAGGCTGGGCGGCCGGCACTGTCGGCGCTGCGGGTGTGGTTGGCGCCACAGGCGTACCGCTGGCAGGTGTGCCCTGCTCGCCCGTGCCCGCCGGCTGGCCGGGGGCCGAGGTGCCCTTGCGGTCAGCCTCTTCCTGGGCGATGGCGGCGTCGGTAGCGCGCTGCTCCGGGGTACGCCGGTCACTGAATACCAGCAGCATGTAACGGCTGCGATTGAGCGCGGCGGTAGGGATGGCGCGCACGATGGCGAACGGCTGCCCGGAATCGTGGATCACCTCGTTGACCGTGGCCACCGGGTAGCCCGCCGGGAAGCGCTGGCCCATGCCGGAGCTGACCAACAGGTCGCCTTCCTTCACGTCGGCGGTGTCGGCCACATGGCGCAGTTCAAGGCGTTCCGGGTTGCCGGTGCCGCTGGCGATGGCACGCAGGCCGTTGCGGTTGACCTGCACCGGAATGCTATGGGTGGTATCGGTCAGCAACAGCACCCGCGAGGTGTAGGGCATCAGCTCGACGACCTGGCCCATCAGGCCGCGCGCATCGAGCACCGGCTGGCCGAGGAACACGCCGTCACGCTCGCCCTTGTTGATCAGGATGCGGTGGGTGAACGGGTTGGGGTCGACACCGATCAGCTCGGCCACTTCGACCTTTTCGTTGACCAGCGCCGAAGAGTTCAGCAATTCGCGCAGGCGCACGTTCTGCTCGGTCAGGGCCGCCAGCTTCTGCAGGCGCCCCTGCAACAGCAGGGCTTCGGTCTTGAGCTTTTCGTTTTCGGCGATCAGTTCAGTGCGGCTGCCGAACTGGCCAGCCACGCCTTGCCACGCACGTTGCGGCAGGTCGGTGATCCAGTACGACTCCATCAGCACCAGGCCCATCTGGCTGCGCACGGGTTTGAGCACGTCGAAGCGCGCGTCGACAACCATCAACGCGACCGACATCACCACCAGAACGAGCAGGCGAACGCCCAGCGAAGGGCCCTTGGAGAAAAGCGGTTTAATGGGCCGTTCCTCGTGGACGACTCAGGAGGTCATTGGACATGGAACAACGCACCAGCCTGGTTGCGGGTTGACGGATACGGCGCCCTTGACGGGCGCCAGCCCAGCACATACAGGTAGCACTGTGCGTGCTACCTGTAAACCGGGCGCTCGTGAACAGCGAGTGGGATCACTCGCTGGAGAGCAGGTCCATCGCGTGCTTGTCCATCATCTCCAGGGCGCGACCGCCGCCACGGGCGACACAGGTCAGCGGGTCCTCGGCGACGATCACCGGCAGGCCGGTTTCCTGGGCCAGCAGCTTGTCGAGGTCACGCAGCAGCGCACCACCACCGGTCAGCACCAGGCCACGCTCGGCGATGTCCGAAGCCAGTTCGGGCGGCGACTGCTCCAGGGCGCTCTTGACCGCCTGGACGATGGTCGCCAGCGATTCCTGCAGCGCTTCGAGCACTTCGTTGGAGTTCAGGGTGAAGGCACGCGGTACGCCCTCGGCCAGGTTGCGGCCACGTACATCGACTTCGCGCACTTCGCCGCCCGGGTAGGCGGTACCGATTTCCTGCTTGATGCGCTCGGCGGTGGACTCGCCGATCAGGCTGCCGTAGTTGCGGCGCACGTAGGTGACGATGGCTTCGTCGAAGCGGTCGCCGCCAACGCGGACGGATTCGGCATAGACCACGCCGTTCAGGGAGATCAGTGCGATTTCAGTGGTACCACCACCGATATCGACGACCATCGAACCGCGAGCCTCTTCAACCGGCAAGCCAGCACCGATGGCAGCAGCCATTGGCTCTTCGATCAGGAACACTTCACGGGCACCGGCACCCAGGGCCGACTCGCGAATGGCGCGGCGCTCTACCTGGGTCGACTTGCACGGCACGCAGATCAGCACGCGCGGGCTTGGCTGCAGGAAGCTGTTCTCGTGAACCTTGTTGATAAAATATTGCAACATTTTTTCGCAAACGCTGAAGTCGGCGATGACGCCGTCCTTCATCGGACGAATGGCAGCAATGTTGCCAGGCGTACGGCCCAGCATGCGTTTGGCTTCGGTACCGACGGCGACGACGCTTTTCTGATTGCCATGGGTACGGATGGCAACAACCGAGGGCTCATTCAGGACGATACCGCGCTCACGCACGTAAATAAGGGTGTTGGCAGTACCCAGGTCGATGGAAAGATCGCTGGAAAACATGCCACGCAGTTTCTTGAACATGGGAAAGTGACCCTGGGGAAAGCGTGGGTAAAAAAGTGCGGCAAACTCTAACAATGGCAGGGATTTTGGGCAAGGAGCCAATATGTTAAATTGGCTGTTTTTCCGAGCATGCCAGCCGATGATCGCGGCCGTTGGACCGCCAGAAAGCTGACATGTTCCTCATCGCGGACCCAAATTCCGTTCTTTGTTTCCCTTGGAGATCTTCATGGCGCTTGAACGCTGCGACGTGGAAAAGATCGCCCATCTGGCCCGTCTGGGGCTGAATGATGGCGAACTGCCACGCATTACCGATGCCCTGAACAGCATCCTCGGGCTGGTCGACCAGATGCAAGCGGTCGATACCACTGGCATCGAGCCCCTGGCCCACCCGCTGGAAGCCAGCCAGCGCCTGCGCCCCGACCAGGTCACCGAAAGCAACCAGCGCGACGCCTACCAGGCTATCGCGCCGTCGACCGAAAGCGGTCTGTACCTGGTTCCCAAAGTCATCGAGTAAGGGATAGAGACTGCCATGCATCAATTGACCCTGGCCGAGATCGCCCGCGGACTCGCCGACAAGTCGTTTTCCTCCGAAGAGCTGACCGGCGCCCTGTTGGCGCGCATCAAGCACCTCGACCCGCAAATCAACAGCTTCATCAGCGTCACCGAAGACCTGGCCCTGGGCCAGGCGCGTGCCGCCGACGCCCGTCGCGCCGCAGGCGAAACCGGCGCGCTGCTGGGTGCACCCATCGCCCACAAGGACCTGTTCTGCACCAACGGCGTACGCACCAGTTGCGGCTCGAAGATGCTCGACAACTTCAAGGCACCGTACGACGCCACCGTGGTTGCCAAGCTGGCTGAAGCCGGCATGGTCACCCTGGGCAAGACCAACATGGACGAGTTCGCCATGGGTTCGGCCAACGAATCCAGCCACTACGGCGCGGTGAAGAACCCGTGGAACCTCGAACACGTCCCAGGCGGTTCGTCGGGCGGTTCGGCCGCTGCCGTGGCCGCGCGCCTGCTGCCGGCCAGCACCGGCACCGACACCGGCGGCTCGATCCGCCAGCCAGCGGCACTGACCAACCTCACCGGCCTCAAACCGACGTACGGTCGTGTTTCCCGCTGGGGCATGATCGCCTACGCCTCCAGCCTCGACCAGGGCGGCCCGCTGGCCCGCACTGCCGAGGACTGCGCCCTGCTGCTGCAAGGCATGGCCGGTTTCGACGCCAAGGACTCCACCAGCATCGAAGAGCCGGTGCCAGACTACAGCGCCAACCTCAACGGTTCGCTGCAGGGCCTGCGCATCGGCCTGCCGAAAGAGTACTTCGGTGCAGGCCTTGACCCGCGTATCGCCGACCTGGTCCAGGCCAGCGTCAAAGAGCTGGAAAAGCTCGGCGCGGTGGTCAAGGAAATCAGCCTGCCGAACATGCAGCACGCCATCCCGGCCTACTACGTGATCGCCCCGGCTGAAGCCTCTTCCAACCTGTCGCGCTTTGACGGCGTGCGCTTCGGCTACCGCTGCGAAGCCCCGAAAGACCTCACCGACCTGTACAAGCGTTCCCGTGGCGAAGGCTTCGGCGTTGAAGTGCAGCGCCGCATCATGGTCGGCACCTATGCTCTGTCGGCCGGCTACTACGACGCCTACTACGTGAAGGCGCAGCAGATCCGCCGCCTGATCAAGAACGACTTCATGGCCGCCTTCAACGATGTCGACCTGATCCTCGGCCCGACCACGCCGAACCCGGCCTGGAAGCTTGGCGCCAAGAGCAGCGACCCGGTCGCCGCCTACCTGGAAGACGTCTACACCATCACTGCCAACCTGGCGGGCCTGCCGGGCCTGTCGATGCCGGCCGGCTTCGTCGACGGCCTGCCGGTCGGCGTGCAGCTGCTGGCGCCGTACTTCCAGGAAGGCCGCCTGCTCAACGTCGCGCACCGCTACCAGCAAGTGACCGACTGGCACACCCGTGCCCCCAACGGCTTCTGAGGAGTTCACACATGCAATGGGAAGTTGTGATCGGGCTGGAAATCCACACTCAGCTCGCCACCCAGTCGAAGATCTTCTCCGGCAGCGCCACCACCTTCGGTTCCGAGCCGAACACCCAGGCCAGCCTGGTTGACCTGGGGATGCCCGGCGTACTGCCGGTGCTGAACCAGGAAGCCGTGCGCATGGCGTGCATGTTCGGCCTGGCCATCGATGCCGAAATCGGCAAGCGCAACGTGTTCGCGCGCAAGAACTACTTCTACCCGGACCTGCCCAAGGGCTACCAGATCAGCCAGATGGACCTGCCGATCGTCGGCAAGGGCCACCTGGATATCGCCCTGGAAGACGGCACCATCAAGCGCATCGGGGTAACCCGCGCGCACCTGGAAGAAGACGCCGGCAAAAGCCTGCACGAAGACTTCAGCGGCTCCACCGGCATCGACCTCAACCGTGCCGGCACCCCGCTGCTGGAAATCGTCTCCGAGCCTGACATGCGCAGTGCCAAGGAAGCCGTGGCCTACGTCAAGGCGGTTCACGCACTGGTGCGCTACCTGGGCATCTGCGACGGCAACATGGCCGAGGGCTCGCTGCGTTGCGACTGCAACGTGTCGATCCGCCCGAAAGGCCAGGTCGAGTTCGGCACCCGCTGCGAGATCAAGAACGTCAACTCGTTCCGCTTCATCGAGCGCGCGATCAACAGCGAAATCCAGCGCCAGATCGACCTGATCGAAGACGGCGGCAAGGTGGTGCAGGAAACCCGCCTGTACGACCCGAACAAAGACGAAACCCGCTCCATGCGCAGCAAGGAAGAAGCCAACGACTACCGTTACTTCCCCGACCCGGACCTGCTGCCGGTGGTGATCGAGGACAGCTTCCTCGAAACCATCCGCGCCGGCCTGCCAGAGCTGCCGCCGCAGAAGGTCGAACGCTTCCAGAGCCAGTACGGCCTGTCGGCCTACGACGCCAACGTGCTGGCTTCCAGCCGCGAACAGGCGGACTACTTCGAGGAAGTGGTGAAAATCGGCGGCGACGCCAAGCTGGCGGCCAACTGGGTCATGGTCGAGCTGGGCAGCCTGCTTAACAAGCTGGGCATCGAGATCGACCAGGCACCGGTCAGCGCCGCGCACCTGGGTGGGATGCTGTTGCGCATCCGCGACAACACCATCAGCGGCAAGATCGCCAAGACCGTGTTCGAGGCCATGGCTGCCGGTGAAGGCGATGCCGACAGCATCATCGAAAGCAAAGGCCTGAAGCAGGTTACCGACACCGGTGCGATCGACAAGATGCTCGACGAAATGCTGGCGGCCAACGCCGAGCAGGTCGAACAGTACCGCGCCGCCGACGAGGCCAAGCGTGGCAAGATGTTCGGCTTCTTCGTCGGCCAGGCAATGAAGGCGTCGAAGGGCAAGGCTAACCCTGGGCAAGTGAACCAATTGCTCAAGGCCAAGCTCGAAGGGTGAGCTGAAAAAGCGGCGAGGGCCTTGCCCTCGTTCGCCGGCAGGCCAGCTCCCACAGGTACAGCGCCGCTCTTGAGGGCGGTAATGTACCTGTGGGAGCTGGCTTGCCGGCGATGGGCCGCACAGCGGCCCCAATTGCAGCATCGGAGCAATAACTTGCTAAAAAGATCCCTCGGCACCCTGGCCCTCTTCTCTTTCCTGGCCGGCTGCGCCAGCCACGACATCGACCCGCGCGGTTACGACCAGACGGGCACCGCTTCCTATTACGGCTCGCGCCACCACGGCAAACGCACCGCCAGCGGCGAACCGTTCAACCAGCATGGCCTTACCGCCGCCCACCGCAGCCTGCCGTTCGGCACCCGCGTACGGGTCACCAACACGGCCAACCAGCGCAGTGTGGTAGTACGCATCAACGACCGTGGCCCGCACACCCGCGGCCGCTTGATCGACCTGTCTCGCGCCGCAGCAGAAAAAATCGGCATGCTCCGTAGCGGAACAGCGCGCGTGCGAGTACAAGGGCTTAGCGACTGACGCGACAGGAGTCCGACCATTTTCGACCTGGCCACCCTTCCCACCTTCAGCCTGTTGCAACTGGGCATTGCCCTGCTGCTGCTGGTCGGCGGCGCCGAATTGCTGGTGCGCGCAGCGCTGCGCCTGGCACAACGCCTTCATGTTCGGCCGTTGATCATCGGCCTGAGCCTGGTGGCCTTCGGCAGTACCGCGCCACAACTTACCGTCAGCCTGCAGGCCGCCTACCAGGGCGCGCCGGATGTGGCGGTGGGCAGCGTGATCGGCAGCAACATCTTCAACGTACTGGTCATTCTCGGCCTGGCCGCGCTGATCATCCCCTTGCGCGTGTCTCGCCAGCTGGTACGCCTGGACATTCCGCTGATGATCGTCGCCAGCGGCCTGGTCTATGCCCTGTGCGCCAACGGTTACCTGGGCCGGGCTGAAGGGGGGCTGCTGCTGCTTGGCCTGGTCGGCTACCTGGTAATGCTCTGGCACCAGTCGCGCCACTACGCACGCACCTACCCCGCGCCGGAAACGGCCAAATCCAGCGCCAGGCGCTTCTGGTCAGGCACGCTGCTGCAGGTGTTGGCCGGCCTTGCCCTGCTGAGCCTGGCGGGGCACCTGCTGCTGGAAGCCGCCGTGGAGGTTGCCACCGACCTGGGGCTGTCCGAGCGCATCATCGGCCTGACCGTTGTCGCCATCTGTACATCCCTGCCAGAGCTCGCCGCCGCGCTGATCGCGGCCCTGCGCGGTGAACGGGAAATTGCCGTCGGCACCGTGATCGGCAGCAACCTGTTCAACCTGCTGGCCGTGCTGGGCCTGACCGCCCTGATCACCCCTGAGCCGCTGTCGATTTCGCCCAACGCCCTGGCGTTCGACCTGCCGGTGATGCTCGGGGTTGCCGTGCTGAGCCTGCCGGTGTTCTATTCCGGTTACCGGATCACCCGCGCCGAAGGCCTGGTGTTCCTCTGCCTGTACCTGGCCTACGGGCTGCACGTGGCGGCGTTCACCATGGGCATGCCGCTGGCCGGGCGCCTTGAGCGGTTGATGCTGTTCTATGTGCTGCCCGTGCTTGCCGTGGTGCTGTTGTACACCACCGTGCGCGCCTGGCGCCGCCAACACTAAGGGAACCTACATGGCCGATAACAACCAGACCGGTGAGCAGATTCGCCGCCAGGTAATGGGCGATGCATTCGTAGATCGCGCGCTGGGCAATGCCACCGACTTCACCCAGCCGTTGCAGGACTTCGTCAATGAACATGCCTGGGGCAGCGTGTGGGCCCGTGAGGGGCTGCCATTGAAGACCCGCAGCCTGATTACCCTGGCCACGCTGACGGCACTCAAGTGCCCGCAAGAGCTCAAGGGGCATGTGCGTGGCGCGTTGAATAATGGCTGTACGGTAGAAGAGATTCGCGAAGCACTGCTGCACTGTGCAGTGTATGCGGGGGTGCCGGCGGCGATTGATGCTTTCCGTGCGGCGCAGGAAGTGATCGACAGTTACCAATAGATCGCCTGTACCGGCCTCTTCGCGGGCTTGCCCGCTCCCACAGAGACCCCACAGGCCTTGAAGCCTGTGCAGTACCTGTGGGAGCGGGCAAGCCCGCGAAGAGGCCGGTACTGCCTTACCTACTTGGCCTGGCGAGCCTTTTTAAGCTTGAAGGCCACCCACAGCACGGCAATCCATGCCGGGATCAGCATCACCGAGATGCGAATCGGCGGGGTCAGGTACATCACCACCAGGATCAGCACGATGAACGCCAGGCACAGGTAGTTGGTCAGCGGGTGCCCCAGGCTCTTGTAGAACGGGGTAATCCCGGCGGCCAGCTTGGCCTTGCGGAACTTCAGGTGGGTAATGCTGATGCTCGCCCAGTTGATCACCAGCGCCGACACCGCCAGGGCCATCAGCAAGCCAAAGGCCTCACCCGGCATCAGGTAGTTGATCACCACGCACAGCCCGGTCGCGAAGGCCGACACGCCCAGCGCTGTCAGCGGCACGCCGCTGCGGCTCACTTTCAGCAACTGGCGCGGTGCGTCGCCCTGGCTGGCCAGACCAAACAGCATGCGGCTGTTGGCGTAAACGCAGCTGTTGTAGACCGAAAGCGCGGCCGTCAGCACCACGATATTGAGAATGGTCGCCACCAGGTCGCTGTCCAGCTCGTGGAAAATCATCACGAACGGGCTGCCGCCCTGCACCACCTTCTGCCACGGGTACAGCGACAACAGCACCGCCAGGGCACCGATGTAGAAAATCAGGATGCGGTACACCACCTGGTTGGTGGCCTTGGGGATGCTTTCGCGTGGGTTGTCGGCCTCGGCAGCGGTGATACCCACCAGCTCCAGGCCACCGAACGAGAACATGATCACCGCCAGCGCCATCACCAGGCCGCTGACACCGTTAGGGAAGAAGCCACCGTACTGCCACAGGTTGGCCACGCTGGCATCCGGGCCGCCATGGCCACTGCTCAGCAACCAGGCGCCGAAGCCGATCATGCTGACGATGGCCACTACCTTGATCAGGGCGAACCAGAATTCCATTTCGCCGTAGACCTTCACCTGGGTCAGGTTGATCAGGTTGATCACCACGAAGAAGATCGCTGCCGTGGCCCAGGTGGGGAAATCCGGCCACCAGTACTGCACGTAGATACCCACCGCCGTCAGCTCGGCCATGCCCACCAGCACATACACCACCCAGTAGTTCCAGCCCGACACGAAGCCTGCAAACTCGCTCCAGTACTGGTGGGCAAAGTGGCTAAAGCTGCCGGCCACCGGCTCTTCCACCACCATTTCGCCCAGCTGGCGCATGATCAGGAAGGCCATCAGGCCAGCGACGGCATACCCCAGCAATACGGAAGGGCCGGCCAGCTGGATGGTCTGGGCGATGCCCAGGAACAAGCCGGTACCGATGGCCCCGCCCAGCGCGATCAGCTGGATATGGCGATTCTTCAGCCCGCGCTTTAGCTCGGGCGTGCTCTGGTCTTGCATGAAGTGTCCTTTAGCTCAGTGAGGCGTGTTTTTTGTGTTGTTTGCAGTCAAGGATCTAGATCCATCCGCCCCACTGCAAGATGAAAATGCCGATATTGGTGGTGATTGCCGCCATTAACGTAGTAATGACGATGATCGACGCAGCCAGCTCATGGTTGCCGTTAGCCGCCCGCGCCATGACGTAACTGGCTGCTGCGGTCGGGCTGCCGATGTACAGAAACAGGATGCCCAGTTCGGCCCCGCGAAAGCCGCACAGCCAGGCGCCGAGGGTGCCGACCAGCGGTAGCCAGACCATCTTCACCAGGCTGGCGTCGATGGCCAGCCTGCCGCTGTCGCGCAATGCCGCCAGCGACAGGGTGCCGCCAATACACATCAACGCCAGCGGCAGCGTCATCTGCGCCAGGTAATCCCCCGAAGTCAGCAGCCAATTGGGTAGCGGCACCTGGCCGTAAGCCATGGGTGTAGCGACCAGAACGCTGATGATCAGCGGGTTGCTGAAGATGCTCTTGCAGATGCTCCACGGGTCGGACTTCAAATCAGGGCTGTACACCGCCAGCACTACGGCCGACAGCGAGTTGTACAGGAGGATGACCAGGCCGGCGAGCACCGCCCCCAACGAAATACCGTAGTCGCCGTACAGGCTGGCGGCCAGGGCCAGGCCGATCACACCGTTGTTGCCGCGGAACGCGCCCTGGGTATAGATGCCCCGGTCCGCCGGTGGGCTGCGCCAGATGGCCATGCCCCAGGCGACGGCGAAGCCAACCAGGGTGGCGACGGTGAAGTAGAGGATGACACCGGGCTTTACCGCAGCAGCCAGGTCGGCGTGGTAGATGCCGAGGAACAGCAGTGCCGGCATGCAGACGTTGAACACCAGCTGCGAGGCGACACGGTTAAAATTGTCGTCGATCAGGTGGATGCGCTTGAGCAGCACGCCCATGAACAGCATGGCGAAGACAGGTGCCGTGATGTTCAGCGTCTGGATGAGAAGGGCGAGCATGCGCAGCGATCCTGCCAGGGTTGCCGTTAGGGGGCTAATGATACGCCAACGGCTGGGATTTGCGGGGATCGCGGGGTGATAAAGAGAAGGTTCTGTCAGTTATGGCCTCTTCGCGGGCTTGCCCGCTCCCACAGGAACTGCGCAGGTGTTGAAACCTGTGAAATGCCTGTGGGAGGGGGCAAGCCCGCGAAAGGGCCGGTACAAGACCCGCTGGGATCAGCGCCGGACGGGGCGCTTCTGCAGCTTGCGCTGCAAGGTCCGCCGGTGCATGCCCAGCGCCCGTGCGGTGGCCGAAATGTTGCCCTCGTGCTCGTTCAGCACGCGCTGGATGTGTTCCCACTGCAGGCGGTCGACCGACATCGGGTTTTCCGGCACCAAGGTATCCAGGTCGGTGTGCTCCGACAGCAGCGCTGCCAGCACATCATCGGCGTCGGCCGGCTTGCACAGGTAGTTGCAGGCGCCGCGCTTCACCGCTTCAACAGCAGTGGCAATGCTCGAGTAACCGGTCAGGATCACCACGCGCATTTCCGGGTCCAGTTCCAGCAGCTTGGGCAGCAGCACAAGGCCGGAATCACCGTCCATCTTCAGGTCCAGCGTGGCGTAGTCCGGCAGGTCCTGCTGGGCCAGGATCAAGCCTTCCTCGGCAGAACTGGCGGTGCTCACGCGGAAACCGCGACGGCTCATGGCCCGGGCCATGACCCGGGTGAAGGTGGCATCGTCATCCACCAACAGCAGGTGCGGCAGCTCTTCGCTTTCGACCTGGTTTTCTTCGCTCATCATTCATCTCCTCGCTTGCCATAGGGCAGGCGCAATTCGGTCAGGGTGCCACCCTGTTCATGACTATAGAGTTTTACCGAACCGCCCGCACGGGTCACGCTGGCCTTGCTCAAGAACAGGCCCAGGCCGAAGCCTTTGCCTTTGGTGGTAATAAAGGGCTTGCCGATGGCTTCGGCAATGGCCGGCGGCACGCCAGGGCCATGGTCGCGGATGCTGATGACGATGTCCTGGGCGTCCCAGTCCAGGCGCACTTCCAGGTCATCGGGGCAGGCATCGGCGGCATTGTTCAACAGGTTCAGCAGCGCCTGGGTCAGGTCTGGCGGCGGCGTCAGCTGCGGTACCTTGCCATCGCGCAGGCGCTGGAAGCGGTAGCTGGCTTCCGGGCGCATCAGGTGCCAACGGTTGAGCGCCTCGTCCAGCCAGGCGGTCACATCCTGCTCCACGATTGCCAGGCGGCGGTTGGCTTCGGCGGCGCGCACCAGCTGTTGCAGGGTTTCCTTGCACAGCTTTACCTGGTCCTGGAGGATCTGCAGGTCTTCCTGCAGCAGCGGGTCGGTGTGGTCCTGGCGCATTTCGTTGATCAGCACGCTCATGGTCGCCAACGGCGTGCCAAGCTCATGGGCGGCACCGGCGGCCTGGGTGGCCACGGCCAACAATTGCTCGTCGCGCAGGCTTTCTTCACGCCGCTCCGAGCGCAGCTGCTCCTGGCGGCGCAGCTCTTCGGCCATGCGCGCGGCAAAGAAGGTAATCACCGCCGCAGCCAGGGCAATGCTCAGCCACATGCCGTAGACCTGCATCTTGTCCCGCGCCATGGGCAGGCCTTCAAGCGGGTAGAACTGCACCAGCAGCAGGCTGTAGGCGGTCAGGGCGATACCCGAAAGAATCAGCGAATACAGCCACGGCAAGGTCACCGCGGCAATCGCCAGCGGTACCAGGTAATACGACACAAACGGGTTGGTCGAGCCGCCGGAGTAGTACAGCAAGGCACTGTGGATCAGCAGGTCGCAGGCCAGCTGCAGGGCGTACTCCATTTCGGTGACCGGCAGCGACAGGCGCAGGCGCAGCGCCGTGAAGGCACACAGCAGCGAGGACAACGCCAAGGTGCCAGCCAGCGAAAGCCACGGCAACGGCAGCAGTTCGGTCCAGTAGGCGACGCCCACGGAGCCGGCCTGGGCAGCCAGGACCAGGACCCGAATGACGGTCAGACGCCACAGGTTCTGGCGGGTAGCGGACAGCGGTTGTACGGCAGCGAGCATGAGCTCTCCTGATGAGTGCTCCAGAAAATCGGCTGGAGTATACCGAAGCCGGGCGCCTCACTGCAGCGATGCGGCAAAGCGCCACACTTTGTCACAGGTTGATGATGGCACTTTTGAACCCACTACACTGTTGCCGGTCTGATGGGCCATGCGTGGAATGGATGACCAGACCCCACGCCTTTTATTGCCAAGGAGTACCACATGCAAATCCCACGTCGCGGCGCCGCCCTGATCCTGTCTTGCGGCTTGCTCGCCAGCCTGCCGGCGCAGGCTGGCGATGAGCCACGTTACAACCAGGTATCGCTGCGTGCCGAAGTGAGCAAGGAAGTGGCGCGCGACCTGATGGTCGTGACCCTGTACAGCGAAGCGCAGAACACCGACCCGGGCAAGCTTGCCAAGCAGATCACCGAAACCATGAACAAGGCCGTGCAGCAGTCGCGCCAGGTCAAGGACGTGAAGATCAGCCAGGGCAGCCGCAACAGCTACCCGGTCTATGACAGCAAGGGCCAGAAGATCACCGGCTGGCGCGAGCGCGCCGAGCTGCGCCTGGAAAGCGACAACTTCCCGGCCCTGTCCCAGCTCACTGCCGACCTGCTGCAAGAGCTGAAAATGGGCGGCATGGACTTCTCCATCGCCCCGGCCACGCGCAAGTCCAGCGAGGATGCACTGCTCAAGGACGCGGTCGATGCCTTCAAGGCGCGCGCACAACTGGCCACCGAAGCGCTGGGCGGCAAGGGCTACAAAGTGGTCAGCCTGAACCTCAACAGCAGCGGTTACCCGCGCCCGTACCTGCGCAGTGCGCCGATGGCAATGAAAGCCATGGGGGCTGATGAAGCAGCGCCGGCACCGGATATCGAGGCGGGCACCAGTGAAGTGAGCATGAATGCCGATGGCCTGATCGAAGTGCAGATGCCCTGAGATTGCCGGGGGCGCTTTGCGCCCCTTTCCGGGGTCCGGAGCCCGCCAAGGCCGCTCCCATAAACAGCAGCGAACACTTTCCCTTGTGGGAGCGGCCTCGCGTCCCGATGGGCTGCAAAGCAGCCCCATTTTAACCGATTCAGACCTTTCCTACGCACCACCAAGGTGCGCCCTACGTCTCCCCCCGCCTAGAAACATCTCGCAAAATGCCATCATTTTGCCTGCGCAAACGTTTAACTTCGTCGAAAGTTATACCGATGCGACATCCATGTACGGTCGTACCACTTTTCCGGCGCCAACTATCCTTCTACCTGTTGCATTGGGAACACCCCCTGCATAAGTATCCTCAGGTCGGCTCACGAGGCCACCTCATCCAAAAAATGACAACAATGAGGCCACCATGCTCAAACACGCAGTCATTCCGTTCCTGCTTGGCGCAGGCTTGCTCACCGGTGCACCGTCGGCCCTGGCCGCGTCCAACCTGGTGTTCTGCTCAGAAGGCAGCCCGGCCGGTTTCGACCCGGGGCAGTACACCACCGGGACCGACTTCGACGCCTCGGCAGAGACCGTGTTCAACCGCCTGACCCAGTTCGAACGCGGCGGCACTGCGGTCATCCCGGGCCTGGCGAGCAAATGGGAAGTGTCCGACGACGGCAAGACCTACACCTTCCACCTGCGCGAAGGGGTCAAGTTCCATACCACCGACTACTTCAAGCCCAGCCGCCCCTTCAACGCCGACGACGTGCTGTTCACCTTCAACCGCATGCTCGACAAGGACAACCCGTTCCGTAAGGCCTACCCCACCGAGTTCCCGTACTTCACCGACATGGGCATGGACAAGAACATCGCCAAGGTGGACAAGCTCGACGAGCACAAGGTGAAGTTCACCCTCAACGAGGTCGACGCAGCCTTCATCCAGAACCTGGCCATGAGTTTTGCTTCCATCCAGTCGGCCGAATACGCCGACCAGTTGCTCAAGAACGGCAAGGCCGCCGACATCAACCAGAAGCCGATCGGCACCGGCCCGTTCGTGTTCAGCAAGTACCAGAAGGACGCGCAGATCCGTTTCAAGGGCAACAAGGACTACTGGAAGCCCGATGACGTGAAGATCGACAACCTGATCTTCGCCATCACCACCGATGCCTCAGTGCGCATGCAGAAGCTCAAGAAGAACGAGTGCCAGGTCACCCTCTTCCCACGCCCGGCGGATATCGAGCCGCTAAAGAAAGACCCCAAGCTGAAAATGCCTGACCAAGCCGGTTTCAACCTCGGCTACATCGCCTACAACGTGATGGACAAGATCAAGGGCAGCAACGAGCCCAACCCCATGGCCCAGCTGAAAGTGCGCCAGGCGCTGGACATGGCCGTGGACAAGAAAAAGATCATCGAGTCGGTCTACCAGGGCGCCGGCCAGTTGGCAGTCAACGGCATGCCGCCAACCCAGTGGTCGTATGACGACAGCATCAAGGACGCCGCATTCGACCCCGAAAAGGCCAAACAGCTGCTCAAGGAAGCCGGCATCAAGGAAGGCACCGAGATCACCCTGTGGGCCATGCCCGTGCAACGCCCGTACAACCCCAACGCCAAGCTGATGGCCGAAATGCTCCAGTCCGACTGGGCCAAGATCGGTATCAAGGCGAAGATCGTCAGCTATGAATGGGGCGAATACATCAAACGCTCCAAAGGTGGCGAACAGGGCGCCATGCTGATTGGCTGGAGCGGCGACAACGGTGACCCGGACAACTGGCTGGGCACCCTCTACGGCTGCGATGCCGTCGACGGCAACAACTTCTCCAAGTGGTGCTACAAGCCCTACGACGACCTGATCAAACAGGCCAAGGCCACCTCCGACCAGGCCAAGCGCACCGAGCTGTACCAGCAGGCGCAGCACATCCTGAAGGAGCAGGTGCCGATCACCCCGATCGCCCACTCCACCGTGTACCAGCCCATGAGCGCCAAGGTGAAGGACTTCAAGATCAGCCCGTTTGCGCTGAACGCCTTCTACGGTGTCAGCGTGGACAAATAGGGTAGCTGCGGCACCTGCTGAATAGCGGGTGCCTTTCCCCCTCACCACCTCTTCATGTCGTCCCGCAGCTATCCGCCGCGGGGTCGGCGAACTGTTGCCGCCATTCGTACCCCGAGGCGGCGCAAACAGATGAAAAAGGACTCGCCATGCGCCACACCACTTGCCTATCCACCCTGCTGGCCCTGGGCCTGATCAGCCAGTCCCCGGCCCTGCTGGCCAACAACCTGGTGTTCTGCTCCGAAGGCAGCCCCGCCGGTTTCGACACCGCCCAGTACACCAGCGCCACCGACAACGACGCCGCCGAACCGGTCTACAACCGCCTGGTCGAGTTCGAGCGCGGCGGTACCGCCGTGCACCCTGCCCTGGCGACCCGCTGGGAGGTGTCCGACGATGGCCTGCGCTACACCTTTCACCTGCGCGAAGGGGTGAAGTTCCACAGCAACAAAGCCTTTTCCCCTGGCCGCGACTTCAACGCCGACGATGTGCTGTTCACCTTCAACCGCATGCTCGACAAAGGCCACCCGTTCCGCCAGGCCTACCCCACCGAGTTCCCCTACTTCATCAGCATGGGCCTGGACAAGAACATCGCCCGCGTCGAAAAAATCGACCCGCTGACCGTGGCATTCACCCTGAACACGGTCGATGCCGCGTTCATCCAGAACCTGGCCATGAGCTTCGCCTCCATTCTTTCCGCCGAATACGCCGAACACCTGATGGCCAGCGGAAAACCGAGCGACATCAACCAGCAGCCCATCGGCACCGGGCCGTTCGTGTTCCAGCGTTATCAGAAGGACTCGCAGATCCGCTACAAGGGCAACAAGGCTTATTGGGCGCCGGATGAAGTGAAGATCGACAACCTGGTGTTCTCGATCAACATCGACCCTTCGGTACGTATCCAGAAGCTGCGCCGCAACGAATGCCAGGTCACCCTGCACCCGCGCCCGGCCGACCTGCCGGCGCTCAAGGCCGACAGTACGCTGCAGGTGCTGCAGCAACCGGGCTTCAACCTCGGCTATATCGCCTACAACACCCAGCACCCACCGTTCGACCGCCTGGAAGTGCGCCAGGCGATGGATATGGCAGTGAACAAGAAAGCCATCCTCCAGGCGGTGTATCAGGACTCGGGTCAATTGGCGGTCAACGCCATGCCACCGACCCAGTGGTCCTATGACGAGAGCCTCAAGGACGCACCCTACGACCCGGAAAAGGCCAAACAATTGCTCCAGCAGGCCGGCGTCAAACCTGGCACCGAAGTCACCCTGTGGGCCATGCCGGTGCAACGCCCGTACAACCCCAACGCCAAGCTGATGGCCGAAATGCTCCAGGCCGACTGGAACAAGCTCGGGTTCAAGGTGCGCATCGTCAGCTACGAATGGGGCGAGTATCTCAAGCGCATGAAAAGCGGCGAGCACGACATCGCCCTGATTGGCTGGACCGGCGACAACGGCGACCCGGACAACTGGCTGGGCACCCTCTACAGCTGCGATGCCATCGGCAGCAACAACTACTCGCTGTGGTGCGACCCGCAGTACGACAGCCTGGTCAAGCAGGCCAAGCAGGTCACCGACCAGGCGCAGCGCAGCGCCCTGTACCAGCAGGCCCAGCAGCGGCTCAAGCAGCAGGTGCCGATTACCCCGGTGGCGCATTCCACGGTGAACCAGCCGCTCAGCGTCAAGGTTTCCGGGTTCAAGGTCAGCCCGTTTGGGCGCAATGATTTCTCCGGTGTAAGTGTTGATTAAGCGTTAGCCAGTACCGGCCTCTTCGCGGGCAAGCCCGCTCCCACAGGATCTCTACAGGTTCGGACCTTGCGCCCTACCTGTGGGAGCGGGCGAGCCCGCGAAAAGGCCGGCACAGTCAACACGACTCCCCGATTTAGCCCGGCAACCCCGGGCAACTCTGGCAACACCGCAGCAAAAAACCCGGCCCACAAGGCCGGCAATAACTAGAAAAAAATGGGAGCTTCAACCTTGAGAGTATTCACCCTGACCGCACTGGCCTTATCCATCAGTGCCTTTTCCAGCGTCGCCCAGGCCAACACCCAAAGCCAGGACTTCATCCCCATCACCCTCAAAGACAGCAGCGAGCAGGCACAAGCCAGCGGCTTCATCGACGGCCAGAGCCTGTCCGGCACCACCCGCAACTGGTACGCCCGCGAACGTGCCGCACGCGCACCGCTGTGGCGCTACTACAAGGGCGACGGCACCCGCCACCCTACCCACAGCCGGGAAAACTGGCTGCAGGGCACCATCCTCAACTACAGCTCCGGTTTCACCCAAGGCACCGTGGGCATCGCCGTCGAGGCCGCTGCCTACAATGCCATCGCCCTGCAACAGAACCGCCAGGCGGTCGCAGGCCCCAACAACCGCACCCTGACCCACAGCGATGGCGACCCCATCGGCCAGTGGAGCAAACTGGGCCTGGGCAATATCAAGGCGCGTGTGTCCAACACCACCCTTACCCTCGGCCGTCAGTCGGTGGACACGCCGATGATCGCCTACATCGGCAACCGCGCCTTGCCATCGAGCTTTCAGGGCGCGTTCCTGCACAGCGCCGAGTTCGACAACCTGAGCTTCGACCTGGGCACCTTCGACCGTGTCTCGCCACGTACCGAACAAAGCCTGAGCAAGTTCCGCAGCGAATACGGCGCCACGGGTGTGGAAACCGACCGCGCCAGCACCGCCGGCATCAACTACCAGCCATTCAAGAGCCTGAGCACCAGCCTGTACGCCACCCAGGTCGACGATTTCTGGAACCAGTACTACTTCGGCGCCAACCACGTGCTCGGCGACAGCGCGGTGCTCAGCCTGAGCACCGGCCTGAACTACTACAAGACCGTCGATGCCGGCAGCCAGAAAATGGGCAAGATCGACAACGACACCTACAGCCTGTCGCTCGACCTGACCCACCAGGCCCACACCCTCGGTGCCTCCTGGCAGCAGGTCAACGGCAACGAATACTTCGACTACCTGCACGAAACCAACGGCATCTACCTGGCCAACTCGCTGCTGTCGGACTTCAACGGCCCCAACGAAAAATCGCTGAAGATCTCCTACGTACTGAACATGGCGCCCTACGGCGTGCCGGGCCTGAAGTTCAACCTGTACAACGCCCGCGGCTGGGGCATCGACGGCACCCACTACCGCGGCACCGCCTACGACGTGAAAGGCCTGAACGGCGAAACCCACTACGAGTGGGGCATCGGCACCAGCTATGCGTTGCAGAGCGGGCCGCTGAAAGACACCAGCATCCGCGCCACTTACACCACCCACCGCGCCAGCAAGGCCCAGGCTGACGGCAGCCTGGACGAGTTCCGCGTGGTCACCACCATTCCATTCAACATTCTTTGACCGCTGGCGCCCCGGCCCCCTTCGTGGCGGGCCGTGGCGGCTACGCTGGAATCAATGCAAAAGCAGGGAGCCTTCAACCCATGCAGAGAGCTTTCATCAAGTCGCTACCGCTACGCCTGGCCCTGGCCGCGCTGGTGCTGGGCAGCGCCACGCAGCTGGCCGCCAAACCGCTGGTGGTGTGCACCGAGGCCAGCCCGGAAGGGTTCGACGTTGCCCAGTACACCACCGCCGTCACCTTTGATGCTTCGGCAGAGACGCTCTTCAACCGGCTGGTCGACTTCAAGCCCGGCACCACTGACATCCAGCCAGCCCTGGCCGAGCGCTGGGATATCTCGCCAGACGGCCTGACCTACACCTTCCACCTGCGCCAAGGGGTGAAGTTCCACACCACCGACTACTTCAAGCCAACCCGCGATTTCAACGCCGACGACGTGCTGTGGAGCCTCAACCGCCAGCTGGACCCGAACCACCCGTGGCACGACAAGACCAGTGTCGGCTACCCGTATTTTGAAAGCATGGCCTTCAAAGAGCTGCTCAAGTCGGTGAAAAAGACCGACGAGCGTACCGTGGTGATCACCCTTGCCCGCCCGGAAGCGCCCTTCCTGCATGACATGGCCATGGGTTTTACCTCGATCTACTCCGCCGAGTACGGCGACCAGTTGCTCAAGGCTGGTAAAACCGCCGAGCTGAACAGCAAGCCGATCGGCACCGGCCCGTTCATTTTCCAGCGCTACAACAAGGACGCGCAGGTCCGCTTCAAACCCAACCCGGACTACTTCCGCGGCAAACCGCCGGCCGAGGCCCTGGTGTTCGCCATTACCACCGACAGCAATGTGCGCCTGCAGAAGCTGCGCGCCAACGAATGCCAGGTCGCGTTGTACCCCAAGCCGGATGACGTGCCATCGATCAAGGCCGACCCGAAGCTCAAGGTCGCCGAGATCGAAGCGCTGGTCACCGGCTACATCGCCATGAATACCGAGCACAAATACCTCAGCGACGTACGCGTGCGCAAAGCCATCAATATGGCTTTCGACCGTCAGACCCACGTCGACCAGCTGTTTGGCAAAGGCAACGCGCTGGTGGGTGTGAACCCGTACCCACCGACCATGATCGGCTATAACAGCACCAACCAGAATCCACCTCGCGACCTCGACAAAGCGCGCGCCCTGCTCAAGGAAGCTGGCGTACCGGAGGGTACGGTAATCACCTTGTTCACCCGCAATGGGGGCGGCATGACCAACCCTAACCCGCGCTTGTCCGCCGAGATGCTGCAGGCCGACCTGAAACAGATCGGCCTGCAGCTGGATATCCGCGTGATGGAGTGGGCCGAAATGCTGCGACGCGCCAAGAAGGGCGAAGCCGACCTGGTGTCCACCGGATGGGCGGGCGACAACGGCGACCCGGACAACTTCCTCACCCCGCTGCTAAGTTGCGACGCCGCCAAGACCGGCGAGAACTACGCCCGCTGGTGCAACTCGAACTTCCAGGAACTGATCACCCGCGCCCGCGAGGTGATCGACAATGACGAGCGCGCAAGGCTCTATAGCGAGGCATTGAAGGTGTACGATGACGACCAACCCTGGATCAGCATGGCCCATCCGAAGATGTTCACCGCCATGCGTGACAACGTGGAGGGCTACGTGATCAGCCCTCTGACCAACAATAACTTCGCCACCACCAAGGTGAAGTAGAACAACAACGACCGCCGGCAACCCACACGGGGACCGGCGGCACTGCCGTACCGGGCTGATTGCCCTACGGTCTGATGAGGTAACCCCGACAATGTTGAGTTTTATTGCCCGGCGCCTTGGCCTGCTGATACCGACCTTTTTCGGCATCACCTTGCTGACCTTTGCGCTCATACGCCTGATTCCCGGCGACCCGGTGGAAGTGATGATGGGCGAGCGCAGGGTCGACCCCGAAATGCACGCCCAGGCCATGGAACGCCTTGGCCTGAACAAGCCACTGCCGGCCCAGTACCTGGACTACGTCGGCAAGCTCGCCCAGGGTGACCTCGGCGAATCGCTGCGCACCCGCGAAAGCGTGTGGACCGAGTTCCTCACGCTGTTCCCGGCCACCCTTGAGCTGGCCTTCGCCGCCCTGCTGTTCGCCGGCACCTTTGGCCTGCTGGCCGGGGTGATCGCGGCGCTCAAGCGCGGTTCACTGTTCGACCACGGGGTGATGGGCATTTCCCTTGCAGGCTACTCGATGCCGATCTTCTGGTGGGGCCTGATCCTGATCATGTTCTTCTCGGTAAGCCTGGGCTGGACCCCGGTGTCCGGGCGCATCGACCTGCTTTACGACATTGAGCCGAAGACCGGTTTCATGCTCATCGACACCCTGCTCAGCGATGAAGAAGGCGCGTTCAAGGACGCGGTGATGCACCTGATATTGCCGGCCATCGTGCTCGGCACCATCCCGCTGGCGGTAATCGCCCGCATGACCCGTTCGTCGATGCTTGAAGTGCTGCGCGAGGACTACATCCGCACCGCCCGTGCCAAGGGCCTTTCGCCCGCCCGGGTGGTGTTCGTGCATGGCCTGCGCAACGCCCTGATTCCGGTGCTGACGGTGTTCGGCCTGCAGGTCGGCACGCTACTGGCCGGTGCGGTGCTGACCGAAACCATCTTTTCCTGGCCGGGCATCGGCAAGTGGCTGATCGAAGCCATCGGTGCCCGTGACTACCCCGTGGTCCAGAACGGCATCCTGTTGATCGCCTGCCTGGTGATCCTGGTCAACTTCGTCGTGGACATCCTCTACGGCCTGGCCAACCCACGCATCCGTCATCAGCGCTGAGGCCTTTGCCATGACTAGCCCGATAGCAAAATCCGTGTCGCCGGCCAGCCCGGTGGACCAGAGCCTGCTCTACCCCTCGCCGTACAAAGAATTCTGGCAAGCCTTCTCGCGCAACAAAGGCGCCGTAATGGGCCTGGCCTTCATGTGCCTGGTGGTGTTCTGCGCACTGTTCGCGCCATGGGTCGCCCCGCATGACCCGAGCGAACAGTACCGCGACTTCCTGCTGACCCCGCCGGTATGGCTGGAGGGTGGCACCTGGCAGTTCATCCTTGGCACCGACGAACTGGGCCGCGACCTGCTTTCGCGGCTGATCCAGGGCGCGCGGCTGTCGCTGCTGATCGGCCTGTCGTCGGTGGTGATGTCACTGATCCCGGGCATCCTGCTGGGCCTGCTGGCCGGCTTCTTCCCGCAAATTCTCGGCCCGTCGATCATGCGCCTGATGGACGTGATGCTGGCCCTGCCATCGCTGCTGCTGGCCGTGGCCATCGTCGCCATCCTCGGCCCAGGCCTGATCAACACGGTGATCGCCATCGCCATCGTCTCCCTGCCCTCCTACGTGCGCCTGACCCGGGCCGCAGTGATGGTCGAGCTGAACCGCGACTACGTCACCGCCGCACGCCTGGCCGGTGCCGGGCTGCCACGGCTGATGTTCGTCACCGTGCTGCCCAACTGCATGGCGCCGCTGATCGTGCAGGCCACCCTCAGTTTCTCTTCGGCGATCCTGGACGCTGCAGCCCTGGGCTTCCTCGGCCTGGGCGTACAACCACCGACCCCGGAGTGGGGCACCATGCTGGCTTCGGCCCGTGACTACATCGAGCGTGCCTGGTGGGTGGTGAGCCTGCCCGGCCTGACCATTCTGCTCAGTGTGCTGGCAATCAACCTGATGGGCGACGGCCTGCGCGATGCGCTGGACCCGAAACTCAAGAACGCCGCCTGAGGAGAACGCCATGTCACTGTTGCAGATCAAAAACCTGAACGTGCGCTTCGGCGACGCCAATGCGGTACCCGTGGTCGATGGCCTGGACCTGTCGGTGGACGCCGGTGAAATCCTGGCCATCGTCGGCGAATCCGGCTCGGGCAAATCCGTGACCATGATGGCCTTGATGGGCCTGATCGACGCACCCGGGCGCATCACCGCCGACGCCCTCAGCTTCGACGGTACCGACATGCTCAAGCTCAGCGGCCGCCAGCGGCGCAAGGTGGTGGGCAAGGACATCGCCATGGTCTTCCAGGACCCGATGACCGCGCTCAACCCCAGCTATACCGTGGGCTACCAGATCGAAGAAGTGCTGCGCCAGCACCTGGGCCTGAAGGGCAAGGCCGCGCGCCAGCGTGCCCTTGAGCTGTTGAAGAAGGTCGAGATCCCGGCAGCGGAAAGCCGCCTGGATGCCTACCCGCACCAGTTGTCTGGCGGCATGAGCCAGCGCGTGGCGATTGCCATGGCCATTGCCGGCGAGCCCAAGCTGCTGATCGCCGACGAACCGACCACCGCGCTGGACGTGACCATCCAGGCGCAGATCATGGAGCTGCTGGTCAACCTGCAGAAGGAGCGCAACATGGCGCTCATCCTGATCACCCACGACCTCGCCGTGGTCGCTGAAACGGCCAGGCGGGTATGCGTGATGTACGCAGGCGAAGCCGTCGAAGTGGGTCAGGTGCCGGATCTGTTCGACGTGCCCGCCCACCCTTACAGCGAAGCCTTGCTGGCGGCGATCCCCGAGCACAGCATCGGCGCCGAGCGCCTGGCCACCCTGCCGGGCATTGTCCCCGGCCGCTACGACCGCCCCGTCGGCTGCCTGCTGTCGCCGCGCTGCCCGTACGTGCAGGACAACTGCCGGCGCCAGCGCCCGTCTCTCGATCCTCAGGCCCACAGCCTGGTGCGTTGCTTCTACCCGCTGAACCAGGAGGTGGCGTGATGGCCGTCGTTCTATCTGCCCGGGATCTGACCCGGCATTACGAAGTCTCCCGCGGGCTGTTCAAAGGCCATGCCCTGGTCCGCGCATTGAATGGCGTGTCGTTCGAACTGGAAGCCGGCAAGACCCTGGCGGTGGTCGGCGAGTCCGGGTGCGGCAAGTCGACCCTGGCCCGCGCCCTGACCCTGATCGAAGAGCCGTCGTCCGGCTCGCTGCAAATTGCCGGCACAGAGGTGACAGGGGCCAGCAAGGCGCAGCGCAAGCAACTGCGCCGTGATGTGCAGATGGTGTTCCAGAGCCCCTACGCCTCGCTCAACCCACGGCAGAAAATTGGTGACCAGCTGGCAGAACCGCTGGTGATCAATACCTCCCTGAGCAAGGCCGAGCGACGCGAGAAAGTACAAAAAATGATGGAGCAGGTGGGCCTGCGCCCCGAGCACTACCAGCGTTACCCGCACATGTTCTCCGGTGGCCAGCGCCAGCGCATTGCCCTGGCCCGGGCGATGATGCTGCAGCCAAAAGTGCTGGTGGCGGACGAGCCGACCTCGGCGCTGGACGTGTCGATCCAGGCGCAGGTGCTGAACCTGTTCATGGACTTGCAGAAGGAGTTCAACACCGCCTACGTGTTCATCTCGCACAACCTGGCGGTGGTGCGGCATGTGGCCGATCACGTGCTGGTGATGTACCTGGGTCGCCCGGTGGAAATGGGGCCTAAAGCGGATATCTACGAGAAGCCGCTGCATCCCTATACCCAGGCGCTGCTGTCGGCGACGCCAGCCATTCATCCCGACCCGCTGAAGCCGAAGATTCGCATTGTGGGGGAGCTGCCCAACCCGCTGAATCCGCCGGATGGGTGCGCGTTTCACAAGCGTTGCCCGTATGCGACCGAGCGGTGTGCCAAGGAGGTACCGGCGTTGCGGCAGGTGAGTAGCCGGCAGGTGGCTTGCCACTATGCCGAGCAGTTTCTTTAAACGTTAGATAGCCGGGGCTGCTTTGCAGCCCATCGCGACACAAGGCCGCTCCTACAAGGGATCGTAATCGCAGGGGTACCGCGATCTCCTGTAGGAGCGGCCTTGTGTCGCGATAGGGCCGCAGAGCGGCCCCCTTAGGTCAATGCATGAAAATGGCGATCAGGATGATGATCGGAATCGGTACTCCAAGCATCCAGAGCAGTATCGAGCGCATGTCGGTTCTCCTTGCTTAACGTTGAATAGTGCGATGAGCGACGTATTCGCCTTCCAGCCACTGCACCTGGTCACGACGGCGACCACCATAAAGCGCTGCAAGGCTGGCGAAGAAGGCGCCACACAGCAGCGCTACGAAGGTCCACAGCGCGGTCCAGGCAGCAACCTTGGCGGCAGTGTCAGCGGCTTGCTTGGCCTGCAACTTGAGCTGTTGCACCTGGGCCATCACGTGGTCGACGCGGGCCTCTGCCTCAGGCTGGGTCAGGCGGGTACGTTGTGCCACCAACTGCGCGAGGTAAACGCGGTCTTCAGGCGCAAGCGCACCGTCACTTGTCAGGCCCTTGGCCAGAATGCGCGCCGCTACCCCATTGGCAGCGTCCTCGCTCACCGGTGCAGGGCCGTCACCACGGAACAGGCTGTCGACGAAGTACCCCATCGAATTCTTATCGGCATTGGCAGCAGCCGCGCCACCGGCAGCAGCACTCATGCCGACCACTTGCGTCGCCGCGCTGGCCCCGGCACCTACCAGGTTGCCCGCCGTACCCAGTACCAGCATGGCGGCTACCAATGTCGCGACTGCCCAGGACAGGAACCCATGGGCGGTATCGCGGAAGTACACCTCATCGCCATGCAGGTTGGCCCACTTCACACGCAGCCTGCCGGCGATATAGCCGCCCAGGCCAGAAGCGATGATCTGCGTCAGCAATAGCCAGATGATGGTGGAAACAGCCAGCGCTTTCGCGCTTGCGCCCTCGTTGGCCCACGGTGAGGTGGCGGCAAAGCCCAGGCCCGCCCCGAGCACCACCAATATCAGTGATAGCGCGGCCGCCGCAGCAGCACCCGCAAAGATGGCCGCCCAGGAAACACCTGAGCGGCCTTGAGTATCGAAAACGGAGGAGTCGGCAGAGGGGATCATGATGTGTGCGCCTATGTATGTTGTTAGCGAGAAGTCCATTCGCGCAGTAACCATTGCAGAGGCTGTGCCATTCATTACAAAAAATTACTTACATATAAATCAGATAGTTAGCGAAGGCTGCGATTTAAGAATCGTGCAAAAAGCGCGAGTGGCCGTCCTGCATCAGGTGTTCTGCAATATTGTGGCCTTCACAACGGCGAGGCATGATCTGGCAATGACGCTCCCTGACGACTCCGCCCAGACCCCACTTACCGCCGACACCGTGCTGCGCTACCACCTGTGCTGGAAGCACCGCGACCTGGACGGGGTCATTGCGCTGTACCACCCCGACATCCAGTACCACGACTTCTTCCAGAACCGCGTGCTCGGCTACGTCGAGCTGCGCGACTACGTGCGCGCCTGCCTGCCCCATGAAGCCGGCGAAGACATCGTTCACAGCGACCGCATCCGCGTCGATGGCTGCACCGCGTTCATCCAGTACCAGGTCACGGTCCAGGGCGGTGACGGCCTGGTGGCGTTCCAGTCCAGCGAGGCGATCACCGTCAAGGACGGGCTGATCTGGCGGGTCAACGAATACGCCACGCTGGTTCGCCAGAACGGCAGCGGGCACGGCAGCGGCGGCCCGCGCCCGGCCACCAGCCGCCTGGGCCTGTCGCCGCGGCAGCTGTCGACCATGGCCCAGGACCTGGAGCACTACTTCCAGCGCCAGCGCCCCTACCTGGACCCGGAGCTGGACCTGCAGCAGGTAGCCGACGCGAGTGGCTACAGCCGCAACCAGATCTCCTACCTGCTTAACCAGGTGCTCGGGCAAAGCTTCTACCGCTACGTCAACCAGGCCCGCCTGCAGCACCTGATGGCCAGCCTCGACGACGAAAGCGCCGAAGCGACGATCGACGAACTGGCATTCAGCGCCGGTTTCAACTCGCTATCGGCGTTCTACAAGTGCTTCCGCGAGCACACCGGGCTCACCCCCAAGGCCTACCTCAAGCAAATTTCTCTGCGTGCACGCACGTAAGACAGCCGCTGGCTGACAGCACTAGGATCGCCCACAGACCTTGACCGATGTGGAGCCGAACCCGATGCAACCCCTGCGCACGCTCAGCCTGTGGATGGACCAGCTCGAAGAGCCACTGTGCGCCCGCCCGGCGCTGCGCGAAGACCTGGCAGCGGATGTGTGCATCATCGGTGCCGGCTATACCGGCCTGTGGACCGCCTACTACCTCAAGCGCCAGGCGCCGCAACTGAACATCGCGGTGATCGACGCCAACATTGCCGGCTTCGGCGCCTCCGGGCGCAATGGCGGCTGGCTGATGGGCAACCTGCTGGGTGAAGACCGCCTGCTCGCTACCCTGTCGCCACAACAGCGCCGCGCCAGCATCGACCTGCTGCACGGCATTCCCGATGAAGTGCAGGGTGTGTTGCAACGCGAAGGCATCGACTGCGACTACCGCAAGGGCGGCGTGCTGTACTGCGCCGCGCGCTACCCGGAGCAGGAGCGCAACCTGCGCGCCTACCTCGACGACTTGTATCGCCAAGGCATGACCGAGGACGACTACCGCTGGCTGCGCCCCGAGCAACTGGAAAACCAGCTGCGGGTCAGTAATGCGTTCGGTGCCATCTACAGCCCGCACACCGCGACCATCCAGCCGGCCAAGTTGGTGCGTGGCCTGGCGCGTGCGGTGGAAGCGCTGGGCGTGCCGATCTTTGAGAACACCCCGGCCATCGACTGGCAACCCGGCGAGGTGCGCACCCCGCTGGCGCGGATTCGCTGCCAGTGGATGGTGCCCGCCGTTGAAGGCTACGCCGCCAGCCTGCCGCCGCTGGGCAAGCACCAGTTACCGGTACAGAGTTTGCTGGTAGCCACCGAACCGCTGCCGGAATCGACCTGGGAGCAGATCGGCCTGAGCCAGGGCCAGGCCTTCAGCGAGAGCAGCCGCCAGGTCACCTATGGCCAGCGCACCGCCGACAACCGCCTGGTATTCGGCGCACGCGGTGGTTACCGCTTCGGTGGCCGCCTGCGCGAAAACTTCAACCTCGACGCGCACGAAATCGAGCTGCGCCGCTACCTGTTCAGTGAACTGTTCCCTCAGCTCAAGCACGTGCGCATTACCCACTCCTGGGGCGGCAACCTGGGCATGGCCCGGCGCTTCCGCCCGCACATGCTCTGCGACCGCCAGCGCGGCATCGCCTTGGCCGGTGGTTACGGCGGTGAAGGGGTCGGCGCCACCAACCTGGGTGGGCGCACCCTGGCCGCGCTGATCCTCAACCAGCATAACGAGCTGACCGCGCAGCCTTGGGTACTCGACAACCGCCCGGTTTCCAGCCTGGCCAGCTGGCCGCCCGAGCCCTGCCGCTGGCTGGGCTACAACGCCATCATCCAAAGCTTCATCCACGAGGACCGGACCCTCGCCAACCCCGCCAGCGCGCCCTGGAGACGGCGCCTGGCCAGTTCCCTTGCGGACTTCATGGAAGGCTTCATGCACTGACTTCCCTTTCCCCGACACAGGATCCACCGGTCATGAGCATTACCCAGTTCAAGAACACCCACAGCGTCGCGCTGGAGGCTTCCAACCCGGTCGCGGTGCCGCTTGGCGAACCCGTGGCGGTGACGTCTGTCACCTGCGTGGAACGCAGTGATGGCGTCGAAACCGGCATCTGGGAGTGCACCCCGGGGCGCTGGCGGCGGCAGATCGTGCAACAGGAGTTCTGCCATTTCATCAAGGGCCGCTGCACCTTCACCCCCGACGGTGGCGAGCCCCTGGTCATAGAAGCCGGAGACGCATTGATGCTACCGGCCAACAGCACCGGCACCTGGGACATCCAGGAGACCGTGCGCAAGACCTACGTACTCATCTTCTGATCCGCTGATCGCCTGCCTTCGATAACAACAGACAAAGCAAGGTAAACCCGACATGCGCACGCTCCTTCTCGCCCCCCTGATGCTGGCCGCCAGTGTGGCCGGCGCCGCCGAAACGGTGAAGATCTACAACTGGTCCAGCTACGTCGCCCCCGACACGCTGAAGAACTTCCAGCAAGCCAGCGGCATCGTGCCCACCTACGACGTGTACGACAGCAACGAAACCCTCGACGGCAAGCTGATGACCGGCAACTCCGGCTACGATGTGGTGTTCCCCTCCAACCACTTCATGGCCCGGCAGATCCAGGGCAAGGCCCTGAAGCGTCTGGACAAGTCGCAGCTGCCCAACTGGCAGAACCTCAACCCGGTGCTGCTCAAGGCACTGGAGGTGAACGACCCGGGCAACCAGTACGGCTTTCCGTACCTGTGGGGCAGTACCGGCATCGGCTACAACATCGACAAGGTCAAGGCGGTGCTCGGCGACAACGCGCCGGTGGATTCGTGGGACCTGATCTTCAAGCCCGAGTACATGAGCAAGCTGAAAAGCTGTGGCGTCGCCGTGCTGGACAACGGCCCCGAGCTGCTGCCGATTGCCCTGCACTACCTGGGCCTGCCGCACCACAGCCAGAACCCGGCGGACTACGAAAAGGCCAAGGCGCTGCTGATGCAGGTGCGGCCGTACATCAGCTACTTCCATTCATCGAAGTACACCGGCGACCTGGCCAACGGCGATATCTGTGTGGTGGTGGGCTTCTCGGGGGATGTGCTGCAAGCGAAAAACCGTGCCGAAGAGGCGAAGAACGGGGTGAAGGTGGGCTATTCGATACCCAAGGAAGGCGCGCCCATGTGGTTTGACATGGTGGCCATGCCGGCCGATGCACCGGACGAAAAAGCCGGGTATGCCTACATGAACTACCTGCTGCAGCCAGAGGTGATGGCCAACATCAGCAACCATGTGCAGTACGCCAACGGCAACCTGAAGGCGGACGGCCTGGTGGAGCCGGCCATGAAGGGCAATACGATGATTTACCCGAGCGAAGACATGATGGGCAAGTTGTATGCGCTGGAAGCGATGCCGGCCAAGATCGACCGCATCAGAACCCGCATCTGGACCAGCATCAAGGCCGGAAACTGAGCCCCGTGTAGTTTTCACTGGCCTCATCGCCGGCAAGCCAGCTCCCACAGGAACTGCACCAGCCTTCAGGACTGTGCAGATCCCTGTGGGAGCTGGCTTGCCGGCGATAGGGCCAGATCAGACAACACAAGATCCTGATCTGGCTTCGAGGGTTAGTGGTGCTCGCGGGTAGCGCGGAACTTGACGTCCGGCCAGCGCTCTTCCATCAGCGCCAGGTTGACGCGGGTCGGCGCCAGGTAGGTCAGGTGCCCGCCACCGTCGATGGCCAGGTTTTCCATGGCCTTGGTCTGGAATTCCTCGAGCTTCTTCTTGTCATCGCAGCTGATCCAGCGCGCCGACCACACGGTGATCGGCTCGTAGGCGCATTCGACCTTGTACTCTTCCTTCAGGCGGCTGGCGACCACATCGAACTGCAGCACACCGACCGCGCCAAGGATGATGTCGTTGCTGCGCTCCGGGAAGAACACCTGGGTTGCACCCTCTTCGGCCAGCTGCTGCAGGCCCTGGCGCAGCTGCTTGGACTTGAGCGGGTCCTTCAGGCGCACGCGGCGGAACAGCTCCGGGGCGAAGTGCGGAATACCTGTGAAGCCCAGCGCTTCGCCTTCGGTGAAGGTGTCGCCAATCTGGATGGTGCCGTGGTTGTGCAGGCCGATGATGTCGCCGGCAAAGGCCTCTTCCAGTTGCTCGCGCTCGGAGGAGAAGAAGGTCAGCGCGTCACCGATGCGCAGGTCCTTGCCGGTACGCACGTGGCGCATCTTCATGCCCTTCTCATACTTGCCCGAGCAGATGCGCATGAAGGCGATACGGTCGCGGTGTTTCGGGTCCATGTTCGCCTGGATCTTGAACACGAAGCCTGTGAACTTCTCTTCCACCGGCTCCACGGTGCGCTCGTGGGCGACACGGGCCAGCGGGCGCGGCGCCCAGTCGACAACAGCATCGAGCACATGGTCGACACCGAAGTTGCCCAGTGCCGTACCGAAGAACACCGGGGTCAGTTGGCCATTGATGAATTCGTCCTGATCGAACTCATGGCATGCACCCTGTACCAGCTCAAGCTGTTCGATGAAGCGATCATATTCGTCACCCAGGTGTGCGCGGGCTTCATCGGAGTCGAGCTTCTCGATGATCTTCACCTCGGTACGCTCATGGCCGTGGCCCGGGGTGTAGACGATGATGTAGTCACCTTGCAGGTGGTACACACCCTTGAAGTCACGGTAGCAACCAATCGGCCAGGTGATCGGCGCAGCCTTGATCTTCAGAACGGCTTCGATCTCGTCGAGCAGTTCGATCGGGTCGCGGATGTCACGGTCGAGTTTGTTGATGAAGCTGACGATTGGCGTATCGCGCAGGCGGCACACGTCCATCAGGGCGATGGTACGCGGCTCTACACCTTTACCGCCGTCGAGCACCATCAGCGCCGAGTCCACCGCGGTCAGGGTGCGGTAGGTGTCTTCCGAGAAGTCTTCGTGGCCGGGGGTGTCGAGCAGGTTGATCATGTGCTCGCGGTACGGGAACTGCATCACCGAGGTGGTGATGGAGATGCCGCGCTGCTTCTCCATTTCCATCCAGTCGGAGGTGGCGTGGCGGTCGGACTTGCGCGACTTCACGGTACCGGCGACGGCAATGGCCTTGCCCATCAGCAGCAGCTTCTCGGTGATGGTGGTCTTACCGGCGTCGGGGTGGGAAATGATTGCGAAAGTGCGGCGCTTCGCGACTTCGGCGGCCTGGTTGGTCATGGGAAATCGCCTGACTGGGGGATTCAAAAAGGGGCGATATCATACCTGAAGTTGAGCGGGGACCAAAATTTGATCCCCGTCCGTTGGTCAATCACGCGCGTTGCGCCTGATCCTCACAAAAACCTTCTAGCGTGACAGGCGGCCGGCCGGGCATATGTGCAACGAGCTCCAGTGTTCCACCCAGGGCCTCGACATAGCTGCGAAGGGTGGAAATCAACATGTCACTCCGCTTCTCCACTTTCGAAACATTGCCCTGACGGACATCGAGACGTTCCGCCAACTCGTCCTGGGTGATTTCCAACTGCCTGCGCAAGGCTTGCAAGGTCATTTCTTCACGGGTCAATTCACGACCGCGTGCTTCGACCCTCGCCCTGCGCTCAGGCGACAACTCGTTCATGACCTCATTGAGTGTTTTCATAATTCAACCTCTGAAAAGGTGCCGTTGCCTTCAAGGTATCCACACGCGGTCGACCTAGCGCCGGGCCGCAGCATGCCAGCAGGTGTAGCTGAGCCAACAGTTCATCCTGAACCTCCATTGCCAACGCCCCGAACTCGACCTGGAATTCCGGGCACATCCCTATAGACCACACAACAAACATACCTCCGAAAGAATATTCCCTCAAGAAGATATCGAGAGAATTCCAAAGCAGATATTGCTTGGCGAGACAAATGGCCCGATAGCAGGTAATTCAACGCCTCCACGTAAAAAAATCGCTGTTTTTTCGTGCGAGATTTCGCTGTTGCCAGTGATTAACGCTGGCCAAATGCCGCCTCAGATGGGAACCTTTACGCCCACGGAGACGTCCACTCCCCTGCAACCCGCTTAGGTTGGGGACTGGTTTCATCAGCATTTTCGGGCCCGACGGGGTTCGGCTCATGGCCTGATCGCAGCCTTCGGCGTGCATCACGCTGCTACTCGCGAACACACCAACCGCCGCCAGGACTGGCCGGCAAAAAAGAAGTGTGCTCGCCGACAACACAAGGAGTCCGCCTGTGGCTAAACGCTACGGTAAAGGGCTGTTGGGATGCGCCACCGTGCTCGTCATCCTGGCCCTGCTGATCCACTGGATCGGCATCGACACGATCGCGCGTTATCGCGACGATCTTGGGTTCTACCTGCAAGCGCACCTGGTTCTGGTGCTGGCTTCGATGGCGGCGGCGTTGGCCGTGGGCATCCCGGCTGGCATTGCCCTCAGTCGACCGCACCGGGTCGACAAAGCCGAGCGCTTCATGCAGTTCTTCAACGTTGGCAACACCATCCCTCCCCTGGCCGTTCTGGCCATCGCGCTCAGTATCCTGGGCATCGGCGCCGGGCCTGCGATCTTCGCGCTGTTCCTCGCCTCCCTCCTGCCCATCGTGCGCAACACCTACGAGGGCCTGAAAAACGTCCCAGCCTCACTCAAGGAAGCCGCCACCGGCATCGGCATGACCCCGCGCCAGCAACTTTGGCAGGTGGAGCTACCGAATGCCGTGCCGATCATCGTCGGTGGTGTACGCGTGGCCTTGGCACTGAACGTGGGCACCGCACCGCTGGCATTCCTGATCGGCGCCAACAGCCTGGGCAGCCTGATCTTCCCCGGCATCGCCCTGAACAACCAGCCACAGCTGCTGCTGGGTGCCGCCTGCACCGCACTGCTGGCCCTGGTGCTGGACGCCGCCGTGAGTTTCTCCAGCAAGCGCTGGCTGGAACGTGGCCTGGCCCAATAAGGATAGGGAACGTATGAACAAGAGAATCGCCTTGCTGCTGGGCGCGGCCCTGCTGTTCGCAGGATTTGCCCAGGCAGTGGAAAAACCGCTGGTGCGCATCGGCGCGCGGGTGTTCACCGAGCAGACCGTGCTCGCCGAAATCACCGCGCAGTACCTGCGTGCCAACGGCTTCGACGTGCGCGTCACCACCGGCCTTGGCAGCAACATTGCGCGCCAGGCCCAGGAGACCGGCCAGCTCGACCTGATGTGGGAATACACCGGCGTTTCGCTGGTGTCGTACAACCACATCGACGAGCGCATGCCCAGTGCCGAAGCCACCTTCGCCAGGGTCAAAGCGCTGGATGCAAAGAAAGACCTGATCTGGCTGGCCCCGTCGAAGTTCAGCAACACCTACGCGCTGGGCCTGCCCAAGCAAGTGGCCGAGGCCTACCCGCAGGTCAACACCATCAGCGACCTCAACCAGGTGCTGCGCGACGAAAGCCAGCGCAACCACCTGGTGGCGCTGGACACCGAGTTCGCCAACCGCCCCGACGGCCTGGTCGGCCTGCGCGAGATGTACGGCCTGCCGCTGGACCGGCACAACATTCGCCAGATGGACGGTGGCCTGGTGTACACCGCCATGCGCAACAACCAGGTGTTCGCCGGGCTGGTGTACACCACCGACGGCCGGCTGAGTGCGTTCAGCCTCAAGCTGCTGGAAGACGACAAGCACTATTTCCCCGACTACACCGCAGCGCCCGTGGTGCGCAAAGCCGTGCTCGACGCCAACCCGCAACTGGCCGGCCTGCTCAAGCCACTGGCCGAGCAGCTGGATGACGAAACCATGCGCCAGCTCAACGCCAAGGTCGACGTCGAACACCAGAACCCGACCGCCGTGGCCGCCGCCTTCCTGCGTGAGCACCCACTGAACAGCGAGGGCCAGCCATGAACCTGATCGATACCTTCAACCACCTGGACTGGGCACAGGTGCTGCAACTGACCTGGCAGCACATCATGCTGGTGGGCATTGCCGTGAGCCTGGCCATCCTTGTTGGCGTGCCGCTGGGCATCCTGATGACCCGCTTCCCGGCCCTCGCCGGCCCGCTGCAAGCCAGCGCCACGGTGCTGCTGACCATCCCGTCGATCGCCCTGTTCGGCCTGCTGCTGCCGTTCTATTCCAAGTTCGGCCAAGGCCTCGGCCCACTACCCGCGATCACGGCGGTATTCCTGTACTCGCTGCTGCCAATCCTGCGCAACACCTACCTGGCCCTGACCAATGTCGAGCCCGGCATCCGTGAAGCCGCACGCGGCATCGGCATGACCTTCGGCCAGCGCCTGCGCATGGTCGAGCTGCCCATCGCGGTACCGGTGATCCTCGCCGGTGTGCGCACTGCCGTGGTCATGAACATCGGCGTCATGACCATCGCCGCCACCATCGGCGCCGGCGGCCTGGGCGTGCTCATCCTCACCTCCATCAGCCGCAGCGACATGTCGATGCTGCTGGTCGGCGCCGTGCTGGTCAGCCTGCTGGCCATCATTGCCGACCTGCTCCTGCAAACCCTGCAACGTGCCCTGACTCCAGAAGGACTGCGCTCATGATCGAACTCAAGAACCTCAGCAAAACCTTCACCGTCAACGGCAAGGACGTGAAAGCCGTCGACGCGGTAAACCTCACCGTCAACGAAGGGGAAATCTGCGTGTTCCTCGGCCCCTCGGGCTGCGGCAAGAGCACCACGCTGAAAATGATCAACCGCCTGATCACGCCTACCTCGGGCCAGGTGTTCATCAATGGCGAGGACACCACCGGGCTGGACGAAGTCACCCTGCGCCGCCATATCGGCTATGTGATCCAGCAGATCGGCCTGTTCCCCAACATGACCATCGAAGAGAACATCACCGTGGTCCCGCGCCTGCTCGGCTGGGACAAGCAAAAGTGCCACGAGCGTGCCCGCGAGCTGATGCACATGATCAAGCTCGAACCCAAGCAGTACCTGCAGCGCTACCCGCGCGAGCTGTCCGGTGGCCAGCAGCAGCGCATCGGCGTGATCCGTGCCCTTGCCGCCGAAGCACCGGTATTGCTGATGGACGAGCCGTTCGGCGCGGTCGACCCGATCAACCGCGAAATGATCCAGAACGAGTTCTTCGAGATGCAGCGGGCGCTGAACAAGACCGTGATCATGGTCAGCCACGACATCGACGAAGCCATCAAGCTGGGCGACAAGATTGCCATCTTCCGTGCCGGCAAACTGTTGCAGCTGGACCACCCGGACACGCTGCTGGCTCACCCGGCGGATGACTTTGTCAGCAACTTCGTTGGCCAGGACAGCACCCTCAAGCGCCTGCTGCTGGTGCGTGCCGAGGATGCAGCGGACAACGCGCCGTCGGTGAGCCCGGAAACGCCTGTGAGCGATGCACTGGAGCTGCTGGATGAGCACGACCGCCGCTATGTAGTGGTGACCGATGCACAGAACAAGGCGCTGGGCTATGTGCGCCGGCGCGACATGCACCGCCAGCAAGGCACCTGTGGCGACTTCCTGCGGCCGTTCAATGCCACGGCGTCGCACGATGAGCATTTGCGCATCCTGCTGTCGCGCATGTACGAGTTCAACCGGGCGTGGTTGCCGGTGCTGGATGCCGAGCAGGTGTTTTTGGGCGAGGTGACGCAGGAGTCGATTGCGGCGTACCTGAGCTCGGGTAGGTCGCGCGGGGCCAAGACCTCGATCGTGTCGCCGGCCGAGGCAGCGATTTCCTGAACCGGCCTCTTCGCGGGCAAGCCCGCTCCCACAGGGTTCGCGCTTACCCTAGGCTTTGCGCGATCCTGTGGGAGCGGGCTTGCCCGCGAATCAGGCGACGCGGGATCAGAACCCTACACTGGCCTGTACATAGAAGGTCCGCGGTTCACCCACATAAATGCCGGCATTGTTGTCGCTGGAGCGGGTAAAGTACTGCTTGTCGAACAGGTTCTTCACCCCCGCCGCCAGCTTCAGGTTGGACATTTCTGGCCCGAACTCATACCCGCCACGGGCATGCCAGGTCACGTAACCCGGAATATCACCATACTGCCCATCCGCACTAGGCTCGGTGATGTAGTCGCCGTTGAAGCTGCCATCGGCATTGATCCCGGTGCCCGGCGCGCGCTGCTTGGATTGGGCGTAGGCATCCAGGTTCCAGGTCCAGCGGTTGACCGCGTAACGCACGCCGGCAGTGGCCACCTGACGTGAATAGAACGGCAGGTCACGGCCCTTGAAGCCCGGAATCTCACCTTCATACGTGGCGCGGGTAAAGGTGTACCCACCACTCACCGACAGCCCTTGCAGGCGCGGGTCCAGCCCGGCCAGGTCGTAGCGCACCGAGGCCTCGATGCCCTGGTGCTTGGTCGCCCCGAGGTTGGTCCAGCCCACATCGTTGCTGATGTACTGCAACTCGTCATCGAAGTCGATGTAGAACGCGGTCAGCTCACCGGCAAAGCCGCCATCGTCATAGCGCGTGCCGATTTCGTAAGTCTTGGCCTTTTCCGGCTCCAGGCCGTTGGCCGTGCTGTTGCCGGTACCGCCCTGGCCCAGCTGGAAGTACTGCAGGCTGCCAAACGAGGTTTCGTAGTTGGCGAACACTTTCCACGCGTCGGAGAGGTGGTACATCACGCTCAGCGCCGGCAGCGGCTCGTTGCTGGTGATGCTGCGCTTCTTCTCCGCCACCGGGCGATTGTTGGCGTCCAGCACCGGGCGGTCGCGCCAGTCGGTATTGATGTGCTCGAAGCGCACGCCCGGGGTGATGGTCCAGTTGCCGACATCAATCTTGTCGTCAATGTAGTAGGCGCTGGCCTCGGTACCGCCGCTGCGGTCCTGGAATACGTGGCCGTCAGAGGTCGGGGTCACGGTCGGCACGTTGTCGATCAGCGCCAGGCGGGTCGACTGTTCGCGCATCGCTTCCTTCAGGTAGCGATAACCCACGCTGACTTCCTGGGTGGTGGGGCCGGCAAAGAAGATGCGCGACACCCGTGGTTCGATGGCGAAGGTGTGGTAGTTGCGCGGGTACGACGACAGGGTCTTCATGTCACGCGAGGCGATGGCGCTGCCGCGGAAGCTGTCGGTGTAGTAGGTCAGCACTTCGAACTGGGTGGCATCGTCGAGTTGGCGTTGCCACTTGAACGACACGTCCTTGCGCCGACCGGCGAAGTAGTCGTAGTCGCGCAGCGACTGGTACGGATTGCTGTCGTACTGCGCCTGAGTCAGGCCACCGGGCATGTCGGCACGGCCATCGTAATAATGGAAATTCAGCCAGAACTCATCGACGTCGGTGGGTGCCCAGTGGGTCTTGAGGATGACGTCGTCGATGTCGTTGCCGTTGTTGCTTTCACGGTAACCGTTGCCGTTCACCCCGGTGTACAGCAGCGCCACCCCCATGCCGTTGTCTGCCGTGCCGCCGACGAAGGCCGACTCGGTGTGCTTCCAGCCGCCGCGCTGGGAGGTTTCCAGGGTGGTGGACAGCTCCGCTGATGCCTTTTCCGGAATGGCCCGGGTGACGAAGTTGATCACCCCACCCACGTTCTGTGGGCCATAGCGCACCGAGCCGGCCCCACGCACCACGTCGATGCTGTCGAGGTTGCCCGACGAGATCGGCGCCATCGACAGCTGTGGCTGGCCATACGGCGCGAAGGCGGCCGGGATGCCGTCGATCAATACGGTGGAGCGCGGCGACAGGCGCGAGGTCAGGCCGCGCACGCCCACGTTCAGCGACAGGTCACTGCCGCCGGTGCCGTTGGAGTCCTGCACCTGCACACCCGGGATGCCGCGCAGTACGTCGCGCACGTTCATCGCGCCCTTCTCCACCATCGCCTCGCGGCGCACGACGGTGCGCGCGCCGGGGTGGTTCTGCACCACGCTCTGCTGGGCATCGCCCAACCAGTCACCGACCACCTTGATGTCAGTGGGCGCCAGCTCCAGGCTGCCGCTGCCCAGGTCCAGGGTAGTCGGCAGCGGCTTTACCACGACGGTGTCCTGGGACATCTCGAAAGTCAGCCCGCTGCCTTGCAGCAACTGTTGCAACGCCTGCACCGGCGCCAGGTTGCCGGACACCGCCGGGGCCTGTTTGCCAGCCACCAGCTCGGGGCTGAAGAACAGCTGCAGGTTGGTCTGCTGACCCAGCTGGTTCAGTGCCGAAGCCAGCGGTTGGGCCTGGATCTGGATGGCGTTACCGGCCTGTGCGGCCTGGCTGTCGATGGCCAGGGCACTGACCGCCAGGGCCAGCGCCAGGGCGCGCAAGGGTGGGAAAGGCTTGTTGTTGTTCACGTAGTCGAAACTTCCTGAATGCAGAATAAACGCCAACCGCGTGCAAATGGAAATGCTTGGCAGTTGCAGCTGGCGAGGAAGACGAACGAGCGAAAAAAAACCTGAATCTATTTCGCAATTATTTCGCGAGAGCCGTCTTCATGGGCCTTGATGGCCACCGGCAGGATGCTCGGCAAGGCCCGCAACAGTGCGTCGGTGTCATCGGTACTGAAGGTGCTGGACAGGCGCATCTGGGCGACTTTGCCCGCGGCAACCCGCAACGGCTGGCTGCGGTAACGCGAGGCTTCGGCCACCACCTCGGCGAGGGTGGCGTTGTCGAACACCAGCTTGCCCTGGCGCCAGGCAGTAACGGCAGCGGTATTGACGGCGTAGGGGGCGGTCACCAGGCCTTGCGCATCTATATGCGAACCCTGGCCGGCCGTCAGCTGCGCCAGCGCCTCGCCCTTGCCTTGCACACGCACCGAACCCTGCTCCACCGCCACCCGGGTGCTGGCCAGGTCCTGGCGCACGTCAAAACGGGTACCGGTTACCGTCACGCTGCCTTGGGCGGTGTCGACCACGAACGGCCGGGCACTGTCGTGGGCGACGTTGAACATCACCTCGCCGGCACTCAGGCGGATATGCCGCTGGCCGGCGCTGAAATCGACCTGCAGCTGTGTGCTGCCATTGAGATCGAGCAAGGAGCCATCCGGCAGTTCGACCTGGCGGCGTTCATTGAAGGCGGTCTGCACGCTACCTTGGTGATTCAGTTGCTGGTAGTGCCAGCCGCCCCAGCCCAGGCCCAACGCCAACACCGCGACACAGGCAGCCAGGGCCTGACGCACGAAACGCCGACGCGGCAGTTGCTGCACCGGGTCCGGCTGGCACAACGCTTCAAGGCGCTGGCGCGGAATGAAGTCGGCGGCCTGCCACACGCGGCTGAGGTGCTGGTACTCCTCGCGGTGCCGTTCGTCGCTGGCCAACCAGGCGCGCAACTGTTTCTGCAGCCCGGCATCCCGAGGCGCATCCTGCACGCGGGCAAACCATGCGGCCGCCTGCTCGCGGACGGTATCGGTACCGTGCTGTTTCATCGAAAAGGTCTCCTGACTCATCATGCCGACACATCCAGGTGCTCACGCAAATGCCGGAGCGTGCGGATCATATACTTTTCGACCATGTTCTTGCTCAACCCCATACGCTCGGCGATCTCGGCCTGGGTCAGGCCTTCGAGCTTCTGCCAGATGAACACCTGTCGGCAGTTGAGCGGCAACTCGGCGAGCGCCCGCTCGACGCTGTCGGCAAGCTCCAGCGCATGCACGTAGGCCTCCGGGTCATCACTGCCGCCAGTGCCCTCGTCGAAAGCTTCCAGCGCCAGGGCCTGGCGGCGGTCTTCGCGGCGGAAGCCATCCACGGCAATATTGCGTGCGGTCTGGTGCAGGTAGGCGCGCGGCTGCTCGACCTGCTCGCGCGGGTTTTCCAGTACCCGGACAAAGGCATCGTGGGTGAGGTCCTCGGCCTGCTGGCGACTGCGCAGTTTGCGCGTCCAGGTGCCGATCAGCTCATGGTAATGGTCGAGGAAGCCTTTGTGTCCGGACACGGTCTGGGTCATCAGGGAGGCGGATAAGGGTGCGAATAGTAATGTTTCTCATCAAAACCAGCAAATCCGCCAGTCGGTAACAAAAAATTTATGCGCCATTTCCTGTACGCGGGTACCAGGAAAATGTGGCCATAAATATGAACACCTCTGGCCCTTTCGCGGGTAAACCCGCTTCCACAAGAATTGCGAAAAGCCTATAGAAGCGGGTTTACCCGCAAAGGGGCCAACACGGTCTATTCCACAATATTTAACGCTTGAAACATCGTGGGGAACATCAGCCGGTCACACGAGTCGGTTATTCAAATGACTGGTGGTCGATCCACGTCGATCACGCCCGGATTGCCTGTTGATTCTGCATTCTTCACGCCCTAAAGTGCGCGCCGAACGTCCATGCTGGAAACGATCCATCCGGCTCAAGTACTGAGTAGGCGAACCAAAGTGGGGATACGGAGGACGTTCAGTTTGCAGCCACTTAAATTTTCAGTTTGCCCATGGAGTCCCTGAGCATGTCGATCCAGGTCGAAGATTATTTCGCGCGTGACACCTTCCAGAAAATGAAGGCGTTCGCCGACAAGCAGGAAACCCCGTTCGTACTCATCGATACCCAGATGATCAGCCAGGCCTATGACGACCTGCGCGCCGGTTTCGAATTCGCCAAGGTCTACTACGCGGTCAAGGCCAACCCGGCCGTCGAAATCATCGACCTGCTCAAAGAGAAAGGTTCGAGCTTCGACATCGCCTCGATCTACGAACTGGACAAGGTGATGGACCGCGGTGTCAGCGCTGACCGCATCAGCTACGGCAACACCATCAAGAAGTCCAAGGACATCCGCTACTTCTTCGAGAAGGGCGTGCGCCTGTTCGCCACCGACTCGGAAGCCGACCTGCGCAACATCGCCAAGGCCGCACCGGGCTCGAAAGTGTATGTGCGTATCCTGACTGAAGGCTCCACCACTGCCGACTGGCCGCTGTCGCGTAAATTCGGCTGCCAGACCGACATGGCCATGGACCTGCTGATCCTCGCCCGTGACCTGGGCCTGGTGCCTTACGGCATCTCCTTCCACGTGGGCTCGCAGCAGCGCGACATCAGCGTGTGGGACGCCGCCATCGCCAAGGTCAAGGTGATCTTCGAGCGCCTGAAGGAAGAAGACGGCATCGAACTGAAGCTGATCAACATGGGTGGCGGCTTCCCGGCCAACTACATCACCCGTACCAACAGCCTGGAAACCTACGCCGAAGAAATCATCCGCTTCCTCAAGGAAGACTTCGGTGATGAGCTGCCAGAAATCATCCTGGAGCCAGGCCGTTCGCTGATTGCCAACGCCGGCATCCTGGTCAGCGAAGTGGTGCTGGTGGCGCGCAAGTCGCGCACTGCCGTCGAGCGCTGGATCTACACCGACGTGGGCAAATTCTCCGGCCTGATCGAAACCATGGACGAAGCCATCAAGTTCCCGATCTGGACCGAGAAGAAAGGCGAAACCGAAGAAGTCGTCATCGCAGGCCCGACCTGCGACAGCGCCGATATCATGTACGAAAACTACAAGTACGGCCTGCCGCTGAACCTGGCCATCGGTGACCGCCTGTACTGGCTGTCGACCGGCGCCTACACCACCAGCTACAGCGCAGTCGAATTCAACGGCTTCCCGCCGCTGAAGGCTTACTACCTGTAATGCAAAACGGGGCCGCAAGGCCCCGTTTTCATGTGTGCTCTCCTGTACCGGCCTCTTCGCGGGCTTGCCCGCTCCCACAGGTGCGATGCTTCCTTCAGTCCCAGCGCAATACCTGTGGGAGCGGGCAAGCCCGCGAAGAGGGCGGCACAGTCGACATCATGCTTCGCGCCGTTCGATCTCTTCGGCATAGCGCGCCGCAAAGGCCATCAACACCGGCCCCGCGCCCTGCAAGGTGACCAACGCCGCGCGCAGGAAGTTCATGTTCCCCTCAACCCGCGCCTGCTCCAGCCACTGCCCAGCCTCGGCCAGTTGCCCGCGCTCGACCAGCACCAGCCCCAGGCTGAACATCCCACGGAAATCCCCCGCCTCGGCCGAGCGCCGATACCAGCGCACCGCCCGCGCCGGGCTGGGCGCCGTGGCAATGCCCTGCTCCAGGTAACGCCCATACAGGTTCATCGACTTGGCATGCCCCAGCTGCGCAGCCTTCTCGTAACACTGCAGCGCCTGTGCCTGGTTGGCCGGCACGCCGCGCCCGGTGGCCAGCAGGTTGCCCAGGTTGTAAAGGCCCCAGTCCAGCCCGGCGTCGGCCGCACGCGCATAATGAATGGCCGCCTGCGTCAGGCTTGGCTCACCGCCCCACCCATGCTCCAGGCAACGCCCGAGCATGTTGTGCGCCATGGCACTGCCGCCCTGTGCGGCGATGCCAAACCAGCGCCGGGCCACGGTGGCATCTTCTTCGATACCGCGTCCATCCAGCAGGATCTGCCCCAGCAGCAACTGCGCCTCGACCGCGCCCTGCCCCGCCGCTGCCAGGATTGCCTGGGCAGCTTTACCGGGGCTCTCCTCCAGCATGGCCTGCAAGCCGGCCACATCCACCACTTCCTCACGTCGCAACTGATAAGACACGGTTCAGACCTCGGCCCAGCGGCGTAACAGGTTGTGGTAGGTGCCGGTCAGCTGCAGCAACGAGGGGTGCTCCGGCACATCAGCGGTCAGTTGCTGGATGGCATTGTCCATCTCGAACAGCAGCGCCCGCTGGCTGTCCTCGCGCACCAGGCTCTGGGTCCAGAAGAATGCGGCATAACGCTGGCCTCGGGTCACCGGGTTGACCTTGTGCAGGCTGGTGCCGGGGTACAGCACCAGGTCACCGGCAGCCAGTTTGACCTGCTGCACGCCGTAGGTGTCCTGAATCACCAGCTCGCCGCCATCGTAGCTGTCCGGGTCGCTGAGGAACAGCGTCGAAGACAGGTCGGTACGCACCCGCTCCGGACTGCCTTGGGGCTGACGCAAGGCGTTATCAATGTGAAAGCCGAAATTGCCACCCTCGCGGTAGCAGTTGATCAACGGCGGGAACACCTTGTGCGGCAGGGCCGCCGACATGAAGCGCGGGGTTTTCCACAGGCGGTCGATCAGCGCAGCGCCGATTTCCTTGGCCAAAGGGTGCCCTTCCGGCAACTGCAGGTTGTGTTTGGCCTTGGCCGATTGGTAACCGGCAGTCACCTTGCCATCGGCCCAGTCGGCCTGCTCCAGCGCCTCGCGGATACGGGCCAGTTCATCAGCGTCAAACAGGCCTGGGATGTGAAGCAGCATGGCGCAGCACCGTTAGGAAATGTAAACGTGTCAATGATATTGATTCCCTTTTGCGCTACACAAGCCCCATTCGCCGCTTAAGACGTTTCAGCTTGATGAAACCGTAAAGGCAAATTGTAAAGATTGTAAATTCTTCACGAATGGTAACGGATCTCAATTGTGAGTCACAATTGCTTACATTAAGATCCGCGGCCACATCACCTTGGGGAAGGTCCTTAGCAATGCGCCAGTACGTACCATCTGCAGTGAGTTCACCACGCCTGATCGTATCCGCCATCGGCGTCGCGCTTAGCGCCACATCGGTCTACGCCGCCGACCCGGCCGCCAACAGCGCGATCACCCTCGACGCCACCAGCGTCAACGGCAAGGCTGAACAGGCCAGCACCGATTACAAGGTGGAGAAGGCCGCCTCGCAGAAGTACACCGCGCCGCTGGTAGACACCCCGCGCTCGGTTACCGTCATCCCGCAGCAAGTGATCAAGGACACCAACGCCCTGACCCTGCAGGATGCCCTGCGCACCGTGCCAGGCATCACCTTTGGCGCCGGCGAAGGCGGCAACCCGCAAGGCGACCGTCCGTTCATCCGCGGCTTCGACGCCCAGGGCGATACTTACCTGGACGGCGTGCGTGACACTGGCGCGCAAACCCGCGAAATCTTCGCCATCGAGTCGGTGGAAGTTGCCAAGGGCCCGAACTCGGCCATCGGTGGCCGTGGCGCTGCCGGCGGTACCATCAACCTGGTGAGCAAGCGTGCACACCTGGGCAACTCGCTGGACGGCGCCTGGACCTGGGGCAGCGACCAGACCCAGCGCTACACCTTCGATGGCAACTACCAGTTCAGCGATACCGTTGCCGGCCGCCTGAACCTGATGACCCACGAAAGCAACGTCGCCGGCCGCGACAAGGTCAACTACGACCGTTGGGGTATCGCCCCGTCGCTGGCCTTCGGCCTGGGCACCCCGACCCGCGTCAACCTCGACTATTACCACCTGGAAAGCGACGACCTGCCGGATTCGGGCATCCCGTACACCATCCCGACCAACGGCAGCGGCGGGCGCACCTCGGCACACCCGAGCAAGCCGAATGACGGCGGCGACAGCGATAACTTCTATGGCCTGACCGGCCGTGACTTCCGCAAGAGCCGTGTAGACATCGCCACCTTCGCGATCGAACACGACCTGACCGACGCGCTGACCATCAAGAACACCCTGCGTCACGGCAACAGCATGCAGGACTACATCCTGACCCAGCCTGACGACAGCAAGGGCAACGTCAACAACGGCAGTGTGTGGCGCCGTGCCAACACCCGTGTCGGCAACACCGCCACCACCACCAACCAGACCGACCTGTTCGGCGAATTCTATGTCGGTGGTATGAAAAACAGCTTCTCCACCGGTATCGAACTGAGCCGTGAAGAGAGTGACCGTTCGTCCTACACCGTCAATACCGACACCGTGCCCGGCGGCGCAGCCAACACCAACTGCACCCCCGGCATGATCGGCGCTAGCAGCGGCTACAATTGCACCTCGCTGAGCAACCCGAACCCGGATGATCCGTGGAACGGCAGCATCTCGCGCAATTACGCTGGCACCACCACCAATAGCAAGACCCGCGCGATCTATGTGTTCGACACCCTGGAGCTCACCCCCGAGTGGCTGGTCAACATGGGCCTGCGCTACGACCACTTCGACACCGACTACAAGACCTACAACGCCGCTGGCACTACCACAGCCAAAGGTAAAGATGTCAGCGAGTTCGTGACCGGCCAGCTGGGCCTGGTGTGGAAACCGGCCGAAAACGGCAGCATCTACGTGTCCTACGCCACTTCTGCAACACCACCAGGCTCGATGCTCGGCGAAGGTACAGAAGGCAACCCGCTGGGTGGCACCCCGGACCGTAACGGCAACCTGTTGGCCAGCGACATGGAGCCAGAGGAAACCACCAACTACGAAATCGGTACCAAGTGGGACCTGCTCGACCAGCGCCTGTCGCTGACCGCTGCGCTGTTCCGCACCGAGAAGGAAAACGCCCGCGTCCAGGTGGACACCACCACTTACGAAAACGTCGGCGAAACCCGCGTACAGGGCATCGAGCTGTCGGCCAGCGGCAAGCTCACCGACAAGTGGCAGGTATTTGCTGGCTACACCTACATGCAGGCTCGCCAGATCGACGGCGGCCCGCTGGGCAAAGCCAACGACGGCAACCAGCTGCCGAACACCCCGAACAACAGCGCCAGCCTGTGGACGACCTACTCGATCACGCCGAAGCTGACCGTGGGTGGCGGTGCGTTCTACGTGGATGACGTGTACGGCAGTGTGGCCAACACCACCATGGTCGACAGCTACGTACGCTACGACGCCATGGCCGCCTACAAGCTGACCAAGAACGTCGACCTGCAGCTGAACGTGCAGAACCTGACCAACGAGGTGTACTACGACAAGGCCTTCTCCACCCACTTTGCCAACCAGGCGGCCGGGCGGACTGCTCTGTTGACCACCAGCGTCCACTTCTGATGTCGGGATTGGGTTGATCCGCTAGAAAGGCTGCTCCTGTAGCGGCCTCTTCGCGGGCTTGCCCGCTCCCACAGGTACACCACAACCTTCAAAACCTGTGGTGTACCTGTGGGAGCGGGCAAGCCCGCGAAAGGGCCGCTTCAGGCTTCCAATAAAAGAAGCCCACCCCTGCCCCGTTCATTGAGCGGGGCTTTTGCGTATCAAGGCATAATGCACGCCGCGCAGTCTGCGGCAGCAACACAAGGTGATCGATGTGGTGAAGAAGACGCTGTTCCAATTGCACTGGTTCTTTGGCATCACCGCTGGCCTGGTGCTGGCCTTGATGGGCATCACCGGGGCCCTGTACTCGTTTCAGGAAGAACTGCTGCGTGCGTTCAATGCCGATGTACTCAAGGTAGAAGTGCGCGCCGAGGGCGTGCTGCCGCCGGCCGAACTGGTACAACGGGTCGAGGCCCAGCAACACGACAAGGTGTCGATGCTGTGGGTCGACGTGCGTGAAGGCAATGCCGCACGCATCTTCTTCATGCCGGCACCGGGCGAGCGCCGTGGCGAGCTGCGCTATGCCGACCCGTATACCGGCGAACTCAAAGGTGAAGTGGCCGGGCAAGGCTTCTTCAACCTCATGCTCAACCTGCACCGTTTTCTGGCGATTGGCGACACCGGCCGGCAGATCACCGGTGCCTGCACCCTGATGCTGGTGTTCTTCTGCCTGTCCGGCCTGTACCTGCGCTGGCCGCGCAAGGCGCTGGACTGGCGCACCTGGCTGACCTTCGACTGGGCCAAGAAAGGCCGAGCCTTCAACTGGGACCTGCACGCCGTGGCCGGTACCTGGTGCCTGCTGTTCTATCTTCTGTTCGCCCTGACCGGGCTGTTCTGGTCCTATGAGTGGTACCGCGAAGGCCTGAACAAGCTGCTGGCCGACGCGCCGGCCGCCGGCCAGCAACAAAAACGCGGCGAAGGCCGTGGCCGCCACGGGCCGCAGAAAATCGACAAGAATGCCCCGCCGCTGGTGGTCGACTATGACGCGATCTGGGCCAACCTCAAAAACGCCGCAGGCCCAGGCCTGGCCGCCTACAACCTGCGGCTGCCACCGGTTGGCGGCCAGCCGGCCAACCTGTTCTACCTGCTGGACAGCGCCGATCACCCGCGGGCCTTCAACACCCTGGAGCTGGACCCGGCCACCGGCCAGGTGAAAAGACACGACCGCTATACCGACAAGTCCTTCAAGGCCCAGCTGCTGCAGAGCGTCTACGCCCTGCACGTCGGCGAGTACTTCGGCCTGCCAGGGCGCATCATCGTCACCATCGCCAGCCTGACCATGCCGCTGTTCTTCGTCACGGGCTGGCTGCTGTACCTCGACCGCCGCCGCAAGAAGCGCCAGGTACGCGCAGCCCGTGGCAACGTTGCCAGCAATAGCGGCAGCGGTGACAGCTGGCTGATCGGCTTTGCCAGCCAGAGCGGCTTTGCCGAACAACTGGCCTGGCAAAGTGCCGGCCAGTTGCAGGCAGCCGGCCTGCCGGTGCAGGTACGCGCGCTGGCCGAACTGCGTGAAGACGACCTGCGCCAAGCCCGCCGTGCGTTGTTCGTGGTCAGTACCTTCGGCGACGGCGAAGCACCCGACAGCGCCCGCGCCTTCGAGCGCAAGGTGCTCGGCCAGCCGTGGGCACTGAACCACCTCAACTACGCCCTGCTCGCCTTGGGCGACCGCCAGTACCCGCACTTCTGCGGCTTCGCCCGTCGCCTGCAGGCGTGGCTGGGGGAGCGCGGCGCCAGCAGCGCATTCAGCCCGGTGGAAGTGGACAACGCCGACCAGGCCGCCCTGCAGCAATGGCAACAGGAGCTGGCGCAACTGACCGGCGCCCAGCCAGTGGCCGCCTGGCAGCCGCCAAGCTTTGGCAACTGGTCACTGGTGCGTCGCGAACTGCTCAACCCGGGCAGCCAGGGCCAGCCGGTGTACTTGCTTGGCCTGCTGCCTGAAGAGCCTGCAAGCTGGGAGGCCGGCGACCTGGTCGAGGTCTTGCCGCTCAATGGGCAGCCACGGATCGACGCGTTCCTCAAAGGCATGGCACTGGACGCCAGCGCCCGGGTACAAGTGAATGGCCTTGGCGAAACGCTTGCCCAGGCCTTGGCTGGCCGCCAACTGCCGGCGCGCCGTGATCACCTGGTCGGCTTGCAGCCGCAAGCGCTGGTGGATGCACTGGTGCCGATCGGCAGCCGCGAGTACTCCATCGCCTCGATCGCCAGTGACGGCGCGCTGGAGCTGATCGTGCGACAGGAGCGCCATGCCGATGGCAACCTGGGCCTGGGCTCCGGCTGGCTCACCGAATACCTGCCACTAAACGGTACGCTGAGCCTGCGCCTGCGGCGCAACAGCGGCTTCCACCTGCCGGAGACCGCAGCACCGATGATCCTGATCGGTAACGGCACAGGCCTGGCCGGCCTGCGCAGCCTGATCAGGGCACGGGTGAATGCTGGCGAGCAGCGCAACTGGCTGCTGTTTGGCGAGCGTAACCGGGCGCATGACCTGCTGTGTGGTGACGAGCTGCAAGGCTGGCTGCAGAACGGCGACCTGGCACGCCTGGACCTGGCGTTCTCGCGGGATCAGGCCGAGAAGGTGTATGTGCAGGATGTGTTGCTGCAGCAGGCTGAAGAGTTCAAGCGCTGGGTGGCGGATGGCGCCTGTGTGTATGTCTGCGGCAGCCTGCAAGGCATGGCTGCGGGGGTGGATGCGGCGCTTGACGGCATGCTCGGGGAAGCCGTTGTGCAGCAACTGATCGAGGATGGGCGGTATCGGCGGGATGTTTACTGATACTGGCCAGTGTCAGCAACCCAAAACCTGTAGGAGCGGCCTTGTGTCGCGATGGGGCGCGCAGCGGCCCCAGCAATTTTTGCGGCGAAGCTGAAAAAGGGGCCGCTTCGCGCCCCATCGCGACACAAGGCCGCTCCTACAACGGGCCAGTAACGGCCCGGTTTGGGTTCAATGGAGTTCGAAAGTATCGGCATCCAGGTTGGCCGGGAACTTGGCCCGGTACGCCGACAGTTCCGCCGCACTCAACACGGCGGTAAACACCCCGTCTGCCTCGCCGGCACTGAGCAGGCTTTCGCCCTGGAAGTCCAGCACCTGGCTGTCGCCCGAATAGGCAAAGCCCTTGCCGTCCGTGCCTACCCGGTTCACGGCCGCTACATAGCACAGGTTCTCGATGCCCCGCGCCGGCAACAGGCGGTTCCAGTGCTGGCGGCGCGCAGCCGGCCAGTTGGCGGTATACAGCAACAGGTCGGTGTCCTGGGCATCACGGCTCCACACCGGGAAGCGCAGGTCGTAGCAGATCAGCGGGCGAATCCGCCAGCCCTTCAGCTCGAACTGCACCTGGCGCTCGCCCGGGGTGTAGTGCTTGTGCTCACCGGCCATGCGGAACAGGTGGCGCTTGTCGTAGTGCAGGATTTCGCCGTCCGGCCGCGCCCATAGCAGGCGGTTGCGGTGGCTGCCGTCGGCGGCCTGGATGATCACGCTGCCGGTGATCACCGCGTTGCACTTCTTCGCCTGGGCCTTCAGCCACTTGTAGGTCGGGCCGTTTTCCGGCTCGGCCAGGCTTTCGGACTGCATCGAGAAACCGGTGGTGAACATCTCAGGCAGAATCACCAGGTCCACCTCCCCCGCCTGCTCCAGCAGCACTTCGAAGTGCGCGTAGTTGGCCTCACGGTCATGCCAGGCCAGGGTGGTTTGCACCAGGGCAACTTTCAGGTTGGGCAGTGTGCTCAGATCGCGCATAGTCGTTCCGCTGCCTGACGCAGCGTCTCCTCACGTTTGGCAAAGCACAGGCGTACCAGGCGTTGCTCGTGGATGGGTTGCTGGTAGAACACCGATACCGGGATGGTCGCCACACCGTGCTCGCGGGTGAGCCACAGCGACATGTCGACATCGCTCAGGTCCGGGCGGATCTGCGAGTAGTCCACCAGCTGGAAATAGGTGCCCGCCGTGCGGGTAAAGTTGAAACGCGAGCCTTCCAGCAAGCCGCAGAACAGGTCGCGCTTGGCCTGGTAGAAGGCCGGCAGCTCATCGATATGCTCAGGGTGCTCGGCCATGAAGTCGGCCAGGGCGCACTGCAATGGCGTCACGCCGCAGAAGTTGACGTACTGGTGCACCTTGCGCAGCTCTGCGCTCAGCGCCGGGGGCGCGATCACGTAGCCGGTCTTCCAGCCGGTCACGTGGTAGGTCTTGCCGAACGAGCTGACCACGAAGGCACGTTGATACAGCTGCGCGTGGGCCAGCACGCTGGCGTGGCGAACACCGTCGTAAACCAGATGCTCGTAGACCTCGTCGCTGACCAGGTAGATATCGCGGTCGGCAATCAGCGTTGCCAACTGCTCAAGGTCTTCGCGGGTGATCAGTGCGCCACTGGGGTTGTGCGGCGAATTGAGGATGACCATGCGGGTGCGTGGGCTCAGCGCATCGCTGAACTTCTGCCAGTCGATACGGAAGTCGCCGTCGCTCAGTTGCACATGCACGCAGCGGCCACCGGCCAGTTCCACCGAGGGCTCGTAGCTGTCGTAGCACGGGTCGAAGACAATCACCTCGTCACCGGCATGCACCACCGCCTGGATGGCACAGAAGATCGCCTCGGTGGCACCGGGGGTGATGGTCACTTCCTGGTCGGCATCCACCTGTGCGCCATACAGCCGCGCCACCTTGGCCGCCACTTGCTGGCGCAAGGCCGGCAGGCCGGTCATTGGCGAATACTGGTTGTGCCCGGCAGCCACATGCCGGCCCACTGCATCGAGCAGGGCCTGCGGGCCGTTGAAATCAGGAAAACCCTGGGACAGGTTGAGCGCGCCGGTCTGCACGGCGAGCTGGGACATGGTGGTGAAGATGGTCGTGCCGACATTCGGCAGTTTGCTGCGGATCATGGAGCCCTCTTTCCTGGGGTGTATCCGGCACGGGGTGGAGTCCGAGCATAGCGGATCGAGCAGTCAGGAAAAAGGTTGAAACAATAGGGGGATTGCTTTGGATCAAAGGGCCTCTTCGCGGGCTTGCCCGCTCCCACAAGTCCTCCACAGATTTTGAATACTGTGCAGCACCTGTGGGAGCGGGCAAGCCCGCGAAGAAGCTGACGCGGAATCAGCGCTTGTCGCGGCGCTTCTTCTCGGCCTTCTTGTGGTGCGACATCAAGCGGCGCTTCTTGTTGACCTGGCGGTCGGTGAGGGTGTTCTTCTTGCCCTCGTACGGGTTCTCACCACCCTTGTACTCGATGCGAATCGGCGTACCGACCAGCTTCAGCACCCGGCGGTAGGTGTTTTCCAGGTAACGCGAGTACGACTTTGGAATGCTCTCGGTCTGGTTGCCGTGGATCACGATCAGTGGCGGGTTGGCACCACCAAGGTGGGCATAGCGCAGCTTGATGCGGCGGCCGTTGACCAGCGGTGGCTGGTGCTCGCTGACAGCATCTTCGAGGATCTGCGTCAGGCGGCTGGTTGGCCAACGGGTCACAGCCGAGGTGAACGCGGCCTGCACCGACTTGTACAGGTTGCCTACGCCGGTGCCGTGCAAGGCGGAGATGAAGTGGATGTCGGCGAAGTCGACGAAGAACAGCCGGCGCTCCAGCTCGGTCTTCACGTAGGCGCGCTCGCCCGACTCCATGCCATCCCACTTGTTCAGCGCGATGACGATGGCGCGGCCGGCTTCGAGGGCGAAGCCCAGCAGGTTCAGGTCATGGTCAACCACCCCTTCCCGGGCGTCCATGACGAAGATGACGACGTTGGCGTCCTTGATCGCCTGCAGCGTCTTGACCACCGAGAACTTCTCGACTTCCTCGTGGATCTTGCCGCGCTTGCGCACCCCGGCGGTGTCGATGAAGGTGTACTTGTCACCATCACGCTCGAACGGGATGTAGATACTGTCACGGGTAGTACCCGGCTCGTCGTAGACCACCACACGCTCTTCGCCGAGCATGCGGTTGACCAGGGTCGACTTGCCAACGTTCGGGCGGCCGATGATGGCGATCTTGATGCCATCCTTCTCGCTTGGGCCAGGAATGCGCACGGCCTCCTCGCCTTCGGCGACGTCCTGGTCGAGGGCTTCTTCCTCGGCATCACGTGGCAGGTGGCCGAGCACGGCTTCCATCAGGGCGCTGATACCACGGCCCTGGGAACCCGCCACCGGAATGGCGTTGCCCATGCCCATCGGCGAGAACTCGGCGCGAGCAACATCGGGGTCGATGTTGTCGATCTTGTTGGCAACCAGAATCGCCGACTTGTTGCGCTTGCGCAGGTGCTCGGCAATCATCTGGTCAGCGGCGGTCATACCGGCGCGGGCATCGACCAGAAACAGCACGTAGTCGGCTTCTTCGATGGCCATGAGCGACTGCTCGGCCATTTTTTCGTCCATGCCCACTTCGTCACCGGTAATACCACCGGTGTCGATCAGGATGAAGGAACGACCCTGCCAGCTGGCATCACCATACTGGCGGTCACGGGTCAGGCCCGACAGGTCACCCACGATGGCATCGCGGGTTTTGGTCAGGCGGTTGAACATGGTGGATTTGCCGACGTTCGGGCGGCCCACCAGGGCAATTACGGGAACCATCGGCTCTCCACTCTCGAATTCTTGAAAATGCAAAGGCCGCTGCAAGGCAGCGGCCGGAGTTTGGGCGGCGTGTCCTACGCCGCGGCTTGAAACCCGCCAAGGCTTCAAGCATAGCTTCAGCGGATGGTCAGTGCCTCGAGCTTGCCGCTGTTGCCAAAGACATAGATGGTGTCGCCGACCACAAGTGGGCGGGCGCGCAGGCCATCGCTGTCGATACGTTCACGGCCGACGAAGCGGCCATCCACCTGGCTCAGCAGGTGCAGGTAACCCTCAAAGTCACCCACAGCCACGTAGCTGCTGAACACTTCAGGGGCGGTCAGCTGGCGGCGAGCCATGCTGTCGTTGCTCCACAGGGCGCTGGAGGAGCGCTCATCCACGCCTTCCACGGTACCCGAAGCTTCGCTGACGTAGACGTTACCGAAGCCCTGGGCGACGCCCACATAGCTGGAAGCATCGCGCTGCCACAGCTCGCGGCCGCTTTCCAGGTCCAGGCCCGCTACACGGCCCTGGTAGGTGCTGACGTACAGGGTACCACCAGACAGCAGCAAGCCGCCGTCGATATCAACCACACGGTCCAGTTCGGAACGGCCTTTCGGGATGGCCACGCGGCTTTCCCACACTGGCACACCGTTGTTGATGTCCACCGCCACCACCTTGCCGGTAGACAGGCCGGCGACGGCCAGGCGGTTGGTAGCGATCGGTGCACCGGTGCCACGCAGGGTCAGTACGGCCGGGGAGTTCTCGTAGATCCAGCGGCGGTCGCCGGTGGCGGCATCCAGGCCGATCAGGCGATCGTCCTGGGTCTGCACCACAACCACATCACCGTTGTTGGCTGGCGGGGCCAGCACTTCGCTGGTCACGCGCGAGCGCCAACGCTCCTCACCGGTGCTGGAGTCCAGGGCAATGACTTCACCCTTGAGGGTGCCGAGCATGACCAGGCCGTAGCCCACGCCAACAGCGCCGGAAACCTGCAGCTCCAGGTCCTTCTTCCACACCACGTCACCGGTGATGCGGTCGAGGGCGAAGACTTCGCCATTGACGTCGGACGCGTAGATACGGTCGTTTTCGATGGCCGGTACCAGGGTGTTGTAGGTCTCACCCTGGCCATCACCGATCGAACGGCTCCACTGCTTCTTCAGCACCACTTCCTCGGTGAACTTGGTCAGCTCGGCCGGGGGCAGTTCCTTCTTGCTGTTGCTGCTGCAACCGGCGGCCAGTACGGCCAGGGTCAGCACTGCTGCATGTTTCCAACCGATCACTTACGCGTCCCCTTTAGCCAGGTCATCCAGCTTCAATTGCAGGCCACCGACCGCCGCCTCATCGGACAACGCAGCCTTGGCTTTTTCGTAAGCGCTGTGCGCGTCGTCGGCGCGACCCAGCTGTACCAGCAGGTCACCCTTCAACTCTTCACGGCTGGCCAGGAAAGCTTTGTCGGCGTCGCCGTCGAGCAGCTTGAGGGCATCCTCGGCCTTGTTCTGGGCGGCCAGCACGCGCGCCAGACGCTGGCGCGAAATCTCGCCCAGGGTCACGTCGGCCGGCTTGTCCAGCACGCCTTTCAGCTCGGCAGCGGCGTCGTCGAGCTTGCCGCTCTCGACCGCGACCTTGGCCACGAACAGGCTGCCGTACTGGGCATAGGCAGTACCGCCAAACTCGCTCTTGAGCTTGCCGGCCAGTTCCGCAACCTTGGTGGCGTCTGGCTGGGCAGTCGGCGTCAGGCTGGTCTCAAGCAACGCCTGATACAGCTGCGAGGCACCTTGCGACTGGTTGTTCTGGTACTTGTGCCAGGTATTCCAGCCCAACACCACCACGCCCGCCAGCAATGCGCCGGTCAGCAGCGGCTTGCCGTTGCGGTTCCACCAGTCCTTGACCCCTGCCAGGTCATCATCATCGGTACTCGACACCCCAATACTCCTTTTCGCCTATTCGCTTGTTGAACCGCGTTACGCTTGCGCGATCGCGGTTTCCAGGTGCTCTGCCAGAGCATCCCAGGCAATGTTCTGTTGTTCGCCCTGGCCACGCAGGGGCTTCAAACCGATCTCTTGCTTGGCCAGTTCGTCGTCGCCCAGGATCAGGGCGAACAGTGCACCGCTCTTGTCGGCTTTCTTGAACTGGCTCTTGAAGCTGCCGCCACCGGCGTTGACTGCCAGGCGCAAGCCCGGCAAGCGGTCACGCAGGGTTTCGGACAGGCGCAGGCCAGCCAGCTCGGCCTGCTCGCCAAAGGCGCACAGGTAGACATCGATCTGGCGGTTGATGGACTCCGGCACCTTGCCCAGGGTTTCCAGCAGCAGGATCAGGCGCTCGATACCCATGGCGAAACCTACGCCAGTGGTCGGCTTGCCGCCCATCTGTTCGACCAGGCCGTCATAGCGGCCACCGGCACAAACAGTGCCCTGGGAACCGAGCTTGTCGGTGACCCACTCGAATACGGTCTTGCTGTAGTAGTCCAGGCCACGCACCAGCTTGGTGTTGATCACGAACGGAATGCCGGCAGCGTCCAGACGGGCCTTCAGGCCCTCGAAGTGCACACGCGATTCTTCGTCCAGGTAATCTTCCAGCTTCGGCGCGCCGACCAGCACCGCTTGGGTGTTCTGGTCCTTGCTGTCGAGGATGCGCAGCGGGTTGCTTTTCAGGCGACGCTGACTGTCTTCGTCCAGTTGCTCCAGGCGCGCCGAGAGGAACTCGACCAGCGCGTCACGGTAGCGCGCGCGGGCTTCGCTGGTACCCAGGCTGTTGAGCTCCAGCTTGACCGCGTCCTGGATGCCCAGCAGGCCCCACAGGCGCCAGGTCAGCATGATCAGCTCGGCATCGATGTCCGGGCCGTCCAGATTGAACACCTCCACGCCAATCTGGTGGAACTGGCGGTAGCGGCCCTTCTGCGGGCGCTCGTGGCGGAACATCTGGCCGATGTACCACAGTTTCTGCACCTGGCCGTTGCCGGTGATGCCATGCTCCAGCACGGCACGTACACACGCGGCGGTGCCTTCGGGGCGCAGGGTCAGCGAATCGCCGTTGCGGTCCTCGAAGGTGTACATCTCTTTTTCGACGATGTCGGTCACTTCACCGATCGAGCGCTTGAACAGCTCGGTGAACTCGACGATCGGCGTACGGATCTGGCTGTACCCGTAGGTGTCCAGCAGACCGGCCACGGTGCCTTCGAAGTAGCGCCACAGTGGCGACTGTTCTGGCAGGATGTCGTTCATGCCACGGATGGCTTGCAGCGATTTGCTCACGAAAAGTCCTTACGAATTCTGTGTGTCAGCCACGGGCGATCAGCGCCGCGTCGGCTTCGGCCTTTTCGGCCGCTTTCTGGCGGATGAGCCTTTCCAGCTCATCGACCAGGTTGTCATTGGTCAGCTTCTGCGCCGGCTTGCCGTCGATGTAGATCAGGTTCGGCGTGCCGCCGGTCAAGCCTACATGGGCTTCCTTGGCTTCACCCGGGCCGTTGACCACACAACCGATCACCGCCACGTCCAGCGGCACCAGCAGGTCTTCCAGGCGCCCTTCCAGCTCGTTCATGGTCTTGACCACATCGAAGTTCTGCCGCGAGCAGCTCGGGCAGGCGATGAAGTTGATGCCACGCGAACGCAGGTGCAGCGACTTGAGGATGTCGTAGCCGACTTTCACTTCTTCGACCGGGTCGGCCGCCAGCGAGATACGGATGGTATCGCCAATGCCTTCGGCCAGCAGCATACCGAGGCCGACGGCGGATTTCACCGTCCCTGAACGCAGGCCACCGGCTTCGGTGATGCCCAGGTGCAGCGGCTGCACGATTTGCTTGGCCAGCAGGCGGTAGGCTTCGACGGCCATGAACACATCGGATGCCTTGACGCTGACCTTGAAGTCCTGGAAGTCCAGGCGGTCGAGGTGCTCGACATGGCGCAGGGCCGACTCCACCAGCGCCGCCGGGGTCGGTTCGCCGTACTTCTTCTGCAGGTCCTTTTCCAGCGAACCGGCGTTTACGCCGATACGGATCGGGATGCCACGGTCACGGGCAGCATCGACCACGGCGCGTACACGGTCTTCGCGGCCGATGTTACCCGGGTTGATACGCAGGCAATCGACGCCCAGTTCGGCCACGCGCAGGGCGATCTTGTAGTCGAAGTGGATGTCGGCGACCAACGGCACGCTGACCAGTTGCTTGATCTTGCCAAACGCCTCGGCCGCGTCCATGTCCGGCACCGAAACCCGCACGATGTCCACGCCGGCATCGACCAGGCGCTGGATTTGCGCCACGGTGGCGGCCACGTCGTTGGTGTCGGTATTGGTCATGCTCTGCACCGCGATAGGTGCATCACCACCCACCGGCACATTGCCGACCCAGATTTTGCGGGATTCGCGACGTTTGATCGGAGATTCGCCGTGCATGACTTACTGTCCCAACTTCAGGCGAGCAGTCTCGCCACTGGTGAACGGGGCAACATCGACGGCCTGGCCGTTGTAGCTGACCTGGGCGCCGCGGGCAAAGCCCAGGCGTACCGCGAACGGCGGCTTGCCGGTCAGCTCGAGGTTGTCCCCCTTGCGCTTGACGGCGCTGAACAGCACCTTGCCGTTGCCATCGGAGACCTGGGTCCAGCAATCGGCGGTGAACTGGATGGCGACCTTGGCGCTACCTGCCGGCACTGCGGCTGGCTCGGCAGCGGCCACGGCGGCTGCAGGTGCCACGGGCGCAACAGCGGCCGGTGCAGGGGTAGCCGGTGCTACCGGGGCAGACGCAGCAGGCGCAACGCTGGCTGCAGGTTGCGCAGGCACCTGCTGGGCGGGTGCGGGTGCAGCAGCCGTTGGCGCCGGGCTTGCCGGAGCCTGTTCGGCGGCAGCGGCAGGTTGTTCGGCAGTGCCCTGCTCCAGTGCCAGCGGCGCGCTTTCGGGCTGCTGACCAGCGGTAACGGCCTGATCTTCAGGCTCGTCAAGCGGGTGAATCTGAGTGGTGCCGTCGGCGCTTTCGACTTCGACGTGCTCCAGGGCCATCTTGGCCAGGTCCTTGCCACGCAGGCTGCCCTGGTCCTGCCACCAGACGAAGCCACCACCGACCACAGCCACCAGCAACAGCAGGCTGACGCCGCGCAGGATGTTGTGCGACAGGCGTACCGGCTCTTCGATACGGCCCAGCGAGTGCACATCGCTGCCTTTGGCGTGGGTACCGGTGTAGCGGTCGAAGGCTTCTACCAGGGTGGCCTGGTCAAGGTCCATCAATTTGGCATAGGCGCGGATATAGCCACGGGCGAAGGTATGACCGGGCAGCTTGTCGAAGGCGCCGGTTTCCACATGGTTCAACGAACTGACAGTGAGGTTGAGCTTGCGGGCCACCTCGGCTTGAGACCAGTCCCGTTTCTCACGGGCCAGGCGCAAAAGCTCACCGGGGTTCTGGCCAGGCGCTACTGCTACTTCGGGATGCGCGGCGTTCATCGTTGCTCCGACAGGTATTGCTGATATTCCGGCGTACCGGGATAAAGTCGTTGTAATTGCTGGCCCAGCTCGGCCAGTGTGCCCTGCTCGTCGAACACCCTGGCAAGGCGGCTGCCCAGCAGCAGGCTACGGGCATCGTGGTCGCTCAGCTGGCTGAAACGATCGTAGTAGTCCCGGGCCGGCACATAATGCCTGTTTTCGTAGGACAACTCAGCCATTTCCAGCAACGCTTTCGGTTGCCGCTGGTTGAGTTGCAACGCTTTGTGCAGATACGCGTGCGCCTGCTCGCGGCGTTCGAGCTTCAGGGCGGTCAGGCCCAGGTTCTCGTACACGCGTGAGCGCTCAGGATACAGGGTATCGCTACTGGCCAGGCGAAACATCTGCTCGGCCTCGGCAAATCGCCCCTGAGCATAAAGGAAACTGCCGTAATTGTTGCGAATTCGCGTGTCGCCCGTGCGGGCCTGCAAGGCCTTGCGAAAGTGCGCTTCGGCCAGTGCCGGCTCACCTTCGGCCTGGAACACCAGCGCCAGGGCGGCATGCGCGTCGGCGTCACGGCTGTCCAGGGCCAGGGCCTTGCCCAGCGGCGCCTTGGCCTGCTCGGTCAAACCCTGTTGCAAATAACCCAGGCCAAGCTGCACATAAGCACGCCCCGCATCCGCCCTGCCCTGGCGGCTGGCCAGGGGGTCGCCCGCGCCGCCCGACACGCAGCCGGCCAGCAGCAAAAGCGCAAGGATCGACAGCGCAGCGCGCAGGCTCATGGGCAAGGTTCCGGTCAGTGGCTGGCGGCGCTGTCTTGAAGCTCGACGTCCGCGGAAATCTGGCGTACGGCGATGTAGCGCTCGCTGCGACGGGTACGGTCGTTGACCTGGCCGACCAGCTGGCCACAAGCGGCATCGATGTCCTCACCACGGGTGGTACGGGTGGTGACGTTGAAACCACCGTGGTGCAGCAGGTCCTGGAAGCGACGAATGGCGTTATTGCTCGGCCGCTCGTAGCCCGAGTGCGGGAACGGGTTGAACGGGATCAGGTTGATCTTGCACGGCACATCGCGCAGCAACTCGATCATCTGCGCGGCATGCTCGGGCTGGTCGTTAATGTCCTTGAGCAGCGTGTACTCGACGGTGAGCACGCGCTTGCCACCCAAGGTGGACATGTAGCCCATGCACGACTCCAGCAGCACTTTCAGCGGGTACTTCTTGTTGATCGGTACCAGCTTGTTGCGCAGTTCGTCGTTCGGTGCGTGCAGCGACAGGGCCAGCGACACGTCGATGTGCTTGGCCAGTTCGTCGATCATCGGCACCACGCCCGAGGTGGACAGGGTGACGCGACGCTTGGAAATGCCATAGCCCAAGTCATCCATCATGATTTTCATGGCGGCGATGACGTTGTCGAAGTTCAGCAAGGGCTCGCCCATGCCCATCATGACCACGTTGGTAATCGCGCGGTCGACTTTGGCAGGAACGGTCCCGAAGGATTTGTTGGCAAGCCACACCTGGCCAATGACTTCGGCGGCGGTGAGGTTGCTGTTGAAGCCTTGCTTGCCGGTGGAGCAGAAGCTGCAATCCAGGGCACAGCCGGCTTGCGACGATACGCACAAGGTGCCGCGGTCGTCGGTAGGAATGTAGACGGTCTCGACGCAGCTGCCGGAGGCAACGCGGATCACCCACTTGCGGGTGCCGTCTGCAGAAATGTCTTCACTCACCACTTCCGGTGGGCGAATTTCGGCAACGGCCTCGAGCTTTTCGCGCAAGACCTTGCCTACGTTGGTCATGTCCGCAAAGTCGGACACGCCAAAATGGTGAATCCATTTCATCACCTGGCCGGCACGGAAGCGCTTCTCCCCGATTGAGTCGAAGAATTGTTCCATTTCCGGCTGGGTCAGACCCAACAGGTTGATTTTGCCAGTAGATGTCGTCATGGATTCACCCTCACCCGTAAGCTTTCGCTTAGCGAGTGGTTACCTCGGTAGCAGCGAAGAAGTAAGCGATTTCGCGAGCAGCAGCAGCTTCGGAGTCCGAACCGTGAACGGCGTTGGCGTCGATCGACTCGGCGAAGTCAGCACGGATGGTGCCGGCAGCAGCTTCTTTAGGGTTGGTAGCGCCCATCAGCTCACGGTTCAGAGCGATGGCGTTTTCGCCTTCCAGAACCTGAACAACAACCGGGCCGGAAGTCATGAAGGCAACCAGGTCACCGAAGAAGCCGCGCTCGCTGTGCTCAGCGTAGAAGCCTTCGGCTTCGGCTTTGGACAGTTGCTTGATTTTCGAGGCAACGATTTTCAGGCCGGCGTCTTCAAAGCGAGTGGTGATCTTGCCGATGACGTTTTTGGCAACTGCGTCAGGCTTGATGATCGAGAAAGTACGTTGAACAGCCATGGAAAACTCCAGAATATGAGTGTTACGAAAAATTAAACCCGCGAATTATACGCGGGTTTTAGGGGATTGCCTAACCTGCAAATGACGCACAGGCTTTGTGCCAAAAGTGCCTGCGCGCCGATCATGCTGCGTTGAAAACAGGCTCGGAATGCTCATTTACAACCAGTAAATTCCGCTTCCTCGCCTGTTTTCGCCTTGCCTGATCGGCGCTCGGCGACTTTTGGCACAAGCCTTTAGTCGGCTTCGTCGATCCAGGCGGCCTGGATTGCCTCAAGCACTTTCTCACCGCCGCGTGACGGATCGTCGCTGAACTCTGGCAATGCCAGCACCCAGCGGTGCAGGTCGACGAAATTCACATAACGAGGATCGACCTCAGGCTTGCTTTCTGCAAGCTGGATGGCGATCTCAAGTACATCAACCCATTTCAGACTCATGTACAGGACCTCAGTGCGGTGCTTCGGCAGCGTGGTTAAGCGAATACTTGGGGATCTCGATGGTCAGGTCTGCATCACCAACGACCACCTGGCAGCCAAGGCGCGACTGCGCTTCCAGGCCCCATGCCTTGTCCAGCATGTCCTCTTCCAGCTCGTCGGCTTCTTCCAGCGAGTCGAAGCCCTTGCGCACGACGCAGTGGCAAGTGGTGCAGGCCTTGACGCCGCCGCAGGCGCTTTCCATCTCGATGTGATGGTCGTGGGCCAGTTCCAGGATGTTGGTCCCGGTCGGCACTTCCACGGTCAGCCCTTCGGGGCAAAACTTCTCGTGCGGCAGGAATGTCACCAGCGGCATCGGTTACTCCTCGATCTCATTCAGGTTGCGCCCGGCCAGTGCGGCTTTGACCGTCGAATCAAGGCGACGGGCGGCAAATGCGTCGGTCACCTGCGACAGACGCTTGGTCTGTTGCTCGATGGCTGGGCCATCGGTGCCGGCAAGCAAATCACGTAGTTCTTGCATCTGGAATTCGATGGCTTCGCGCTCTTCGCTGCTGAGCAGGCGCTCGCCGTCGGCGTCCAGGGCGCCCTGTACTGCTTCGAGCAGACGCTCGCCGTCCACCTGGTGCTCGCGCAACTGGCGCGCCTGCTTGTCGGAACCTGCGTGTTCGAAGGAATCCTTGAGCATGCGGGCGATTTCGCCGTCGGTCAGGCCGTAGGACGGCTTGACCTGAATGCTGGCTTCCACGCCCGAGCCCAGCTCACGGGCGGCAACGCTGAGCAGGCCGTCGGCATCCACCTGGAAGGTGACGCGGATTTTTGCAGCACCGGCAACCATCGCCGGGATACCGCGCAGCTCGAAGCGTGCCAGCGAGCGGCAGTCGCTGATCAGCTCACGCTCGCCCTGCAGCACGTGGATCATCATGGCCGACTGGCCATCTTTATAAGTCGTGAACTCCTGGGCACGCGCCACCGGAATGGTGGTGTTGCGCGGGATCACTTTCTCCATCAGCCCGCCCATGGTCTCAAGACCAAGCGACAGCGGGATGACGTCAAGCAGCAGCAGTTCACCACCTTCGCGGCGGTTGCCGGCCAGGGTATCGGCCTGGATGGCGGCACCGATGGCGACCACCTGATCAGGGTCGATCGAGGTCAGCGGCGTGCGGCCAAACAGTGTACCGACAGCCTCACGCACACGCGGTACGCGGGTCGAACCACCGACCATGACCACTGCACCTACCTCCTCAAGCTCGACACCGCTGTCGCGCACGGCGCGGCGGCAGGCCTTGAGGCTGCGGGCGATCAGCGGCTCGATCATGGCATCAAAGGCGGCCCGGCTGAGCTCACCCTGCCAGGCACCGTGGTTGACGCTGACCACGTCAGCGTCGGTCAGGGCTTCCTTGGCGGCGCAGGCGGCCTGCAACAGCTGGCGCTGGGTACCCGGATCGAGGTCGGAGGACAGGCCGGCCTGCTCGATGATCCAGCCAGCAATGGCGTGGTCGAAGTCGTCACCACCCAAGGCGGTATCACCGCCGGTGGCCAGCACTTCGAAAACACCAGCAGTCAGGCGCAGAATCGAAATATCAAAAGTACCGCCACCCAGGTCATAGATGGCCACCAGGCCTTCGGCATTCTGGTCCAGGCCGTAGGCAACGGCAGCGGCAGTCGGCTCGTTGAGCAGGCGCAGCACGTTCAGGCCGGCCAGCTTGGCCGCATCCTTGGTCGCTTGGCGCTGAGCGTCGTCGAAATAAGCCGGCACGGTGATCACCGCGCCCACCAGGTCACCGCCCAGGGTCGCTTCAGCGCGCTCACGCAGCACCTTGAGGATGTCAGCGGACACTTCCACCGGGCTTTTCGGGCCTTGGACAGTGTCGATGAACGGCATGTGCGATTCGCCGCCAATGAAGCGGTACGGCAGCTGCTCACCCAATTGCTTGACGTCGGCCAGGCCGCGCCCCATCAGGCGTTTGACCGACAGCACGGTGTTCAGCGGGTCACTGGCGGCCGCCTCGCGCGCAGCCAGGCCAACCTCGTTGTGGCCAGCCAGGTAGCGCACCGCAGAGGGCAGAATGACGTTGCCCTGCGCATCGGGCAGGGGTTCGCTGCGACCGCTGCGCACGGCAGCGACCAGAGAATTGGTGGTACCCAGGTCGATACCCACCGCCAGGCGGCGCTGGTGCGGCTGAGGGCTTTGACCGGGTTCGGCGATCTGCAGTAGGGCCATGCTTATCTGAATACCTTAGGCGTCATCACGGGCAACGCCGGGTTAATCGTCGAGGCGCTCTTCCAGTTGGCGCACTTCTTGGGCGAGCTTGTCGAGGAACTGCATGCGGCGCATCAGGCGTTCGGCCTTGTCGCGCTCGGCAGGCACATCCCAGCAGGCGGCGAAATCCTCGTTCAGCGTGTCCTGGGCACCTTTGAGGCGCTTCTTGAACACGGCAACACCATCGAGGTCGGCTTCGTCCTGCAGCTCTTCGAGCTCTTCGCGCCACTGCATCTGCTGCAGCAGGAAGTCGGGGTCGTGGACCGTGACCTCCTGGGGCACTTCGTGGCCACCGATGGCCAGCAGATAGCGGGCACGGCGCGGCGCACTGCGCAGCGTCTGGTAGGCGTCGTTGAGGGCCGCGGACTTCTCCAGCGCTACCCGCTGCTCACGCTCGGAAGCGTCGGCAAAGCGGTCAGGATGGACCTCGCGGGCCAGCTCGCGATAGCGAGTGGCCAGCTTGTCGAGGTCCAGCCGAAAGCACGGCTGGAGATCAAACAGAGCGTAATGACAAGGAGTACCCACAGCCAGCCTCAGACGTTGAAGCTTTCGCCGCAGCCACACTCACCGCGCACGTTGGGGTTGTTGAACTTGAAGCCTTCGTTCAACCCTTCCTTGACGAAGTCCAGTTCGGTGCCGTCAAGGTACACCAGGCTTTTCGGGTCGATGATGACCTTCACGCCGTGGTTCTCGAACACCTGGTCTTCGCCCGCCACTTCGTCGACGAACTCCAGCACGTAGGCCAGGCCCGAGCAGCCGGTGGTGCGCACGGCCAGGCGAATGCCTTCGCCCTTGCCGCGCCCCTGGAGGGAACGCCGCACGTGGTTGGCGGCGGCTTCTGTCATGCTGATAGCCATCAGAACTCCTTACCTCTTACCTTGCAGGCGACTTAGATCAAGCCTTTTTTCTGCTTGTAATCGCGAACGGCTGCCTTGATGGCATCCTCGGCGAGTACCGAGCAGTGGATCTTCACTGGCGGCAGCGCCAGTTCTTCCGCCAGCTGGGTGTTCTTGATGGTTTCGGCTTCGTCCAGGGTCTTGCCCTTCATCCACTCGGTGGCGAGGGAGCTGGAAGCGATGGCCGAACCGCAGCCGTAAGTCTTGAACTTGGCGTCTTCGATGATGCCTTGCTCGTTGACCTTGATCTGCAGACGCATCACGTCACCGCACGCTGGAGCACCGACCATGCCGGTACCGACATCCGGGTCCTCGGCATTCATCTTGCCGACGTTGCGTGGGTTTTCGTAGTGGTCGATGACCTTTTCACTGTAAGCCATGGTGCTATTCCTTCCTCATCAGGGGAGCCGCTCTTGCCGGCGACTGCTTAGTGGGCGGCCCACTCGATCTTGGAGATGTCAACGCCGTCTTTGTACATGTCCCACAGCGGCGACAGCTCACGCAGTTTGTTAACGGCCTCGCAGACTTTCTGCGCGGCGTAGTCGACTTCTTCTTCGCTGGTGAAGCGGCCGAAGGAGAAGCGGATCGAGCTGTGCGCCAGCTCGTCGTTACGGCCCAGAGCGCGCAGTACGTACGACGGCTCGAGCGAAGCGGAGGTGCAAGCCGAACCGGACGATACGGCGATGTCTTTCAGCGACATCAGCAGCGACTCGCCTTCGACGTAGTTGAAGCTCAGGTTCAGGTTGTGCGGCACGCGAGCGGTGCTGCTGCCGTTGACGTACAGCTCTTCAAGGTCCGAGACCTGCTTGAAGAAGCGGTCGCTCAGGGCCTTGATGCGCACGTTTTCGGCGGCCATTTCCTGCTTGGCAATGGCGAACGCTTCGCCCATGCCGACGATCTGGTGGGTCGGCAGAGTGCCCGAACGCATGCCGCGCTCATGGCCACCGCCGTGAATGATCGCTTCCAGGCGTACACGCGGCTTGCGGCTGACGTACAGCGCGCCGATGCCTTTCGGGCCGTAGACCTTGTGCGCCGAGAACGACATCAGGTCGACTTTCAGCTTTTGCAGGTCGATTTCGACCTTGCCGGCCGACTGGGCGGCGTCAACGTGGAACAGCACGCCGCGCGAACGGGTCAGTTCACCGATGGCGGCGATGTCGTTGATCGAGCCGACTTCGTTGTTCACGTGCATCAGCGAGACCAGGATGGTGTCGTCGCGCAGCACTGCTTCTACCATGGCCGGGGTGACGATGCCGTCTTCGCCCGGTTCCAGGTAGGTGACTTCAAAACCTTCACGCTCCAGCTGGCGAGCGGTATCCAGGACCGCCTTGTGCTCGATCTTGGAGGTGATGATGTGCTTGCCCTTGGTCTGATAGAAGTGCGCGACGCCTTTCAGTGCGAGGTTGTCGGACTCGGTGGCACCGCTGGTCCATACGATTTCGCGCGGATCGGCGTTGATCAGTTCGGCAACCTGACGACGACCATTCTCGACCGCTTCCTCGGCTTTCCAGCCAAAGACGTGGGAGCGCGAGGCCGGGTTACCGAAGTTCCCGTCGACCAGCAGGCAGTCGGCCATTTTCTGGGCCACACGTGGGTCGACCGGGGTGGTCGCGGAGTAATCAAGGTAGATCGGCAACTTCATTTGTCTCTCCTATCAGGCGGTGGCGTCGCTCGTCGTCCCGGGGGGATCAATCGACGGCGGACGTCTCAATCTTGTCCAGCTGGGCGGTTCGGCCTGCGACACGACGCAGGTCCTGGCGCTGGGCAACTTCCTGCACCTCACGGCGCTTGACGAGGTCGGCCAGGCTGATGCCGCTGAGGAATTCATGGATCTGCTGGCTGAGGTCGCACCACAGGTGGTGGGTCAGGCAGGTATCACCGGCATGGCAGTCCCCGAGGCCCTGGCAACGGGTAGCATCGACCGATTCGTTGACCGCATCGATGACCTGGGCCACCTGGATGGTTTCCATGCCCCGCGACAGCTGGTAGCCACCGCCTGGACCGCGCACGCTGGAGACCAGGCTGCTGCGGCGCAGCTTGGCGAACAGCTGTTCCAGATAAGAGAGGGAAATGCCCTGGCGCTCGGAAATGTCGGCCAAAGACACCGGCCCATGCTGCGCGTGCAACGCCAGGTCAAGCATGGCAGTCACGGCGTATCGGCCTTTGGTAGTCAGTCGCATGGCTATTGGGTACCACGGGAGTTTCGGGATGTGTACGAGTATGCGATTCCCGAGCATTTAAGTCAACTATTAGACCTACTGCTTTAGTCGGGTTTGCATCTGGGAGGCGGGCGCGATTGTAGCAGACGAGGGGCGTGAGCACACGCCCCGCATGTCACCATGATTTCAGCGCGGCGCAATCAATGCGACTGAGTGTCGCGCTGGGCCACCTGGGCAACCTCTGTGAAGTCGTCCTCCGGCAGGGCCGGCAGCTCCTTGGCGCAGTAGTCGCTACCCATCTTGGTCAGGGCGCCACACATGCCCTCCAACCGCTCGTCGACCGCCTGCAAGTGGTCGAGCATCTGGCCGATGGCACGCGCCACCGGGTCAGGCATGTCGCCACTGACACCGTAGGCATCGAAGCCGATCTTCTCGGCCATGGCCTTGCGCTTGGCCTCGACTTCGGTGTCCTCGCTCTTGACGATGATCCGCCCCGGGATGCCCACCGCTGTGGCGCCGGCCGGCACGGCCTTGGTCACCACCGCATTGGAGCCGATCTTGGCCCCGGCGCCGACAGTGAACGGCCCCAGCACCTTGGCCCCCGCCCCTACCACCACACCGTTTTCCAGGGTGGGGTGGCGTTTGCCTTTGTTCCAGCTGGTGCCGCCAAGGGTCACACCTTGGTAAAGGGTGACGTCATCGCCGATCTCGGCGGTTTCGCCGATGACGATACCCATACCGTGGTCAATGAAGAAGCGGCGGCCGATGGTGGCACCGGGGTGGATCTCGATACCGGTCATCCAGCGGCCGAAGTTCGACACCAGCCGGGCCAGCCACTTGAAATCACGCTTCCACAGGGCATTGCCCATGCGGTGCAGCCAGATGGCATGCATGCCCGGGTAGCAGGTGAGCACCTCGAAGGCATTGCGCGCAGCCGGGTCACGGTGGAATACGCTTTGAATATCTTCACGCAGGCGTTCGAACATCTGTCAGTCCTTCCGTTTATGCGGCTCGCCCCGGACCACTTTCTGGGTCTCGGTGAGGATGCCGCGCAAAATGCTCATTTCCGTACGCTCGACCGCCACCCGCCCATACAGCCGGCGCAGGCGCGGCATCAGGTGCTTGGGTTTCTCGGGGTCGAGGAAGCCGATGCCCACCAGGGTTTTCTCCAGGTGGTCGTAGAACAGCTCCATTTCGTCCATTGTCGCCAGCTCGCTGGCGTCAACCTTCTCGACTTTGCCCGGCGCCTCACCGGCAGCCAGCGATGCCATGCGCACCTCGTAAGAGAGCACCTGGACAGCGGCTGCAAGGTTCAGCGAGCTGAAGTCGGGGTTGGAGGGAATGTGCACGTGGAAGTGACATCGCTGCAGTTCTTCGTTGGTCAGGCCAGCGTGTTCGCGCCCGAACACCAGGGCGATCTCTTCGCCCCCCTTGGCATGCTCCACCGCCTTGGCCCCGCACTCGCGCGGGCCAATCAACGGCCAGGGGATGCTGCGCTCGCGGGCGCTGGTACCCATCACCAGGTTACAGCCGACCAGCGCCTGTTCAAGGCTGTCGACCACCTGGGCGTTATCCAGCACATCGTCGGCGCCCGAGGCGCGGGCACTGGCTTCCAGGGCGGGGAATTCTTTCGGCTGCACCAGCACCAGACGCGACAAGCCCATGTTTTTCATGGCACGCGCAGCGCCGCCGATGTTGCCGGGGTGGCTGGTATTGACCAGAACAACACGAATATTTTGCAGCAAGGTGTTGTGCTCACAGATGCAGGAATCAGGGCCTTCGATAGTACAGAACCGACAGACGTAACGCCATGAAAGCAAATGTGACACTTCTGCCGACAAACTTTTCTGCTAGAATGATCGGCTTTCTTCTTTAACATCTCCAGGTGACCCGCCCATGCAGCCTATGCTGAATATCGCCCTGCGCGCCGCTCGCAGCGCCAGTGAACTGATTTTCCGCTCCATCGAACGCCTGGATAGCATCAAGGTGGACGAGAAAGAGGCTAAGGACTACGTTTCCGAGGTTGACCGTGCCGCCGAGCAGAAGATCGTCGACGCGCTGCGCAAGGCCTACCCGAACCACTCCATCCAGGGTGAAGAGACGGGCATGCACGCGGGCACCGGCGAAGAAGGTAAAGACTACCTGTGGATCATCGACCCACTGGACGGCACCACCAACTTCCTGCGCGGCATCCCCCACTTCGCCGTCAGCATCGCCTGCAAATACCGTGGTCGCCTTGAGCACGCCGTGGTGCTCGACCCAGTACGCCAGGAAGAATTCACCGCCAGCCGTGGCCGTGGCGCCCAGCTCAACGGCCGCCGCCTGCGCGTCAGCTCGCGCACCAGCCTGGAAGGCGCCCTGCTGGGCACCGGCTTCCCGTTCCGTGATGGCCAGATGGCCGACATGGACAACTACCTCGGCATGTTCCGTGCCCTGACTGGCCAGACCGCCGGCATCCGCCGCGCCGGCTCCGCCAGCCTGGACCTCGCCTACGTGGCCGCTGGCCGCTTCGACGCCTTCTGGGAGTCGGGCCTGTCCGAATGGGACATGGCAGCCGGCGTGCTGCTGATCCAGGAAGCCGGCGGCCTGGTGAGCGACTTCAACGGTGGCCATGACTTCCTCGACAAAGGCCACATCGTTGCAGGCAACATCAAGTGCTTCAAGGCGGTACTGACGGCTATCCAGCCGCACCTGCCTGAGAGCATGAAGCGCTAAGCGCGAATTGCCAAAACGCAAAAAGCACCCCTTGGGGTGCTTTTTTTGTGCCTGCTGAAGCCATGCGCAATCCGCTTTTTGTGGGAGCGGCCTTGTGTCGCGATAGGGCTGCAAAGCAGCCCCGGCAATCTCTAATGGATCACAGATCCTGGGGCCGCTGCGCGCCCCATCGCGACACAAGGCCGCTCCTACACAGAGCAGACCGCATTCAGACTTACTGGGCAGCTTCGCTCAGGATCAGCTTGCCATTCTTGTCCAGCGGAATGGTCGACCCCGGCTCGCGGTCCATCTTCACCTTGCCTACCTGATCACCGATGGAATAGGTCACGTTGTAACCCACTACCTTCTCGCTGATGTCATTGACTGTATTGCAGCGGGTTTGCGTGGTGGTGTAGGTGTCACGCTCCTGCATGCCTTCCTGCACCTTGTTACCGGCATAACCACCACCGACCGCACCGGCCACGGTGGCGATCTTCTTGCCGGTACCGCCGCCAATCTGGTTACCCAGCAAGCCACCGGCCAACGCACCGACCACGGTACCGGCAATCTGGTGCTGGTCCTTGACCGGCGCCTGACGCGTCACGGTCACGTCCTTGCATACTTCACGCGGGGTTTTCACCTGCTGCTTGATCGGCTGCACGTCAGTCACCTGGGCGACTTCGGGGCCTTTGTTCACCAAGCTGTAGGTCGCCACAGCACCTCCGGCAGTTACACCGACAGCACCCAGCACCGCACCCACCAGCATTGATTTATTCACGTGAACCTCCTGATCGTACCGGCGGGTCTCAACCCGCGCTTCTCCCAGCCTTGGAGCAAAAAAAAAGGCGCGAGTTCAACACTCGCGCCTTTTTGGTCGCCGTACGGCGTAGGGACAGGGCCTTACGGACGCTCGTCCACACCTTCAGCCTTGACTGGAGGGATCAGGTCTTCGCTGTTCAGGTTCAGCCAGATCAGTACCACGTTGGCGATGTAGATCGACGAGTAGGTACCGGCCATGACGCCGATGAACAGGGCCAGCGAGAAGCCGAACAGGTTGTCGCCACCGAAGAACAGCAGCGCGGCAATGGCCAGCAAGGTCGAAACCGAGGTGGCGATGGTGCGCAGCAGGGTCTGGGTGGTCGAAACGTTGATGTTCTCGATCAGCGAGGCCTTGCGCATGACGCGGAAGTTCTCACGCACCCGGTCGAACACCACGATGGTGTCGTTCAGCGAGTAGCCGATGATCGCCAGCACCGCCGCCAGTACCGTCAGGTCGAAGGTAATCTGGAAGAACGACAGGATACCCAGGGTGACCACCACGTCGTGGATCAGCGAGATGATCGCACCCACGGCGAACTTCCACTGGAAGCGGAAGGCCAGGTAGATAAGGATGCCGCCCAAGGCCATGAGCATGCCCATGCCACCCTGGTCGCGCAGCTCTTCACCCACCTGCGGGCCAACGAACTCGACACGCTTGAGCGTGGCCGGGTTGTCGCCGCCAGCCTTCTGCAGGGCAGCGGCCACCTTGTTACCCAGCTGCGGGTCATCGCCCGGCATACGCACCAGCAGGTCGGTGGTAGCGCCGAAGCTCTGCACCACGGCCTCGTGGAAGCCGGAATCGACCAGCTCGGCACGCACCGCCTTGAGGTCGGCCGGGCGCTCGTAAGTCAGCTCGATCAGCGTACCGCCGGTGAAGTCCAGGCCAAAGTTGAGGCCCTTCTGCCACCAGCTGAACAGCGCCAGCACGGTGAGGAGCACGGTAATGGCGAACGCGACATTGCGCACGCCCATGAAGTTGATGGTTTTCATCGCAGCTCCCTCAAACCCACAGCTTCTTGATGTCACGCCCGCCGCAGGTCAGGTTGACCATTGCGCGGGTCACCATGACGGCGGTGAACATCGAGGTGAAAATCCCGAGGGACATGGTAACCGCAAAGCCTTTGACCGGGCCGGTACCCATGGCGAACAGGATACCGCCGACCAGCAGGCTGGTCAGGTTGGCGTCGATGATCGCGGTGTAGGCGCGGTTGAAGCCTTCGTGGATGGCGCGCTGTACCGACATGCCGGATTTCAGCTCTTCGCGGATACGCGAGAAGATCAGCACGTTGGCGTCCACCGCCATACCCATGGTCAACACGATACCGGCAATACCCGGCAGCGTCAGGGTAGCGCCCAGCAGCGACATCAGCGCCAGCAGCAGCACCATGTTGCCCGCCAGGGCGATGGTGGCGATCACGCCGAAGCCGCGGTAGATAGCGATGATGAACAGCGAGACGAACAGCATGCCCCACAGCGACGCATCGACACCCTTGGTGATGTTGTCGGCACCCAGGCTTGGGCCAATGGTACGTTCTTCAGCGAAGTACATCGGCGCGGCCAGACCACCGGCACGCAGCAGCAGGGCCAGCTCGGACGATTCGCCCTGGCCGTTCAGGCCGGTGATGCGGAACTGGCTGCCCAGTGGCGACTGGATGGTCGCCAGGCTGATGATCTTCTTCTCTTCCACGAAGCTTTGTACGGCAACGTCCTTCTCGACGCCGTCGACGGTCTGCTTCACGTAGCGGGTGACCGGCTTCTGCTCGATGAAGATCACTGCCATGCTGCGGCCGACGTTGCTACGGGTAGCACGGCTCATCAGCTCGCCACCGTGGCCATCCAGGCGGATGTTCACTTGTGGGCGGCCGTGCTCGTCAAAGCTGGCCTGGGCGTCGGTAACCTGGTCACCGGTGATGATCAGGCCGCGCTCGACCGGGGCAGAACGGCCGCCTTCGCGGAACTCGAACACTTCGGTAGTGGCCTTGGACGCACCCGGCTCGGCACCAAAGCGGAACTCCAGGTTGGCGGTTTTACCGAGGATACGCTTGGCTTCGGCAGTGTCCTGCACGCCTGGCAGCTCGACCACGATACGGTTGGCGCCCTGGCGCTGTACCAGCGGCTCAGCCACGCCCAGCTCGTTGACACGGTTGCGGACGGTGGTGAGGTTCTGCTTGATCGAATATTCGCGGATCTCGGCAACTTTTGCCTGAGTCAGCGCCAGACGCAGCACGGCGAGGTCATTGCGCTCGGTGGTGGTCAGGTCGAAATCATTGAAATTCTTGCGGATCAGGGCATGTGCCTGTTCGCGGGTTGCATCGTCAGCGAAGCCCAGCATGATGCCGCCATCCTGCTGAGGCAGGCTGCGGTAGCGGACGCGCTCTTTGCGCAGCAAGGTCTTGACCTCGCCTTCGTAGACTTTCATGCGGGCCGTCATGGCCTTGTCCATGTCCACTTCCAGCAGGAAGTGCACACCACCGGACAGGTCCAAGCCCAGTTTCATAGGGCTTGCACCCAGGTTGCGCAGCCATTGCGGGGTAGTCTGTGCCAGGTTCAGGGCCACGACGTAATCATCGCCCAGTGCCTTGCGCACTACATCCTTGGCTGGCAGCTGGTCTTCCTGGTTGGTCAGGCGGATCAGCCCGCTGCCCTTCTCACCCAGGCTAACGCCCTTGACGGCGATCTTGGCATCGACCAGCGCCTTGCTGACGCGATCGAGGTCGGCCTGGTTCACCTGCAGCGCCGAGCTGGCACCGCTGATCTGCACCGCCGGGTCATCCGGGTAGAGGTTGGGAGCGGAATAAATGAAACCGACCACCAGTACCAGCACGATCAGTGCATATTTCCACAGAGGGTATTTGTTCAGCATCACGCCGCCCGTTCAAGACGCGGGGCGCTTTGCGCGCCCCGACTGGAAAATAAAACCGGTAACTCAGATAGCCTTGAGCGTACCTTTTGGCAGGGTTGCCGCGATGGCGCCCTTCTGGAACTTCAGCTCGACAGTGTCGGAAACTTCCAGCACAACGAAATCATCGGAAACCTTGACGATCTTGCCGGCGATGCCGCCGTTGGTGACAACTTCGTCACCTTTCTGCAAGTTGCCGAGCAGGTTCTTCTGCTCTTTGGCACGTTTGGCCTGTGGACGCCAGATCATCAGGTAGAAGATGACCAGGAAACCGACCAGGAAGATCCACTCGAAGCCGGTACCGGCTGGGCCAGCGGCAGGTGCTGCAGCGTCCGCGTATGCGGCGGGGATGAAGAAGCTCATTGGGCACTCCTAATGTAATTTTCTAATAATGGATGCAGACAGTCAGTCCAAAGGCGGTACGGGAAGCCCGCGCTTGGCGTAGAAGGCGTCGACAAAGGCGGCCAATTTACCCTGTTGAATAGCCTCGCGTAAACCGGCCATCAAGCGCTGGTAATGGCGCAAGTTGTGGATGGTATTCAGCATGCTGCTCAACATTTCGCCGCACTTGTCCAGGTGATGGAGATAGGCACGGGAGAAGTTGGTGCAGGTGTAGCAGTCACAGGTCGGATCCAGCGGCGATTCATCGTGGCGATGGAACGCATTGCGGATCTTGATCACCCCTGTATCGACGAACAGATGGCCGTTACGCGCGTTACGCGTAGGCATCACGCAGTCGAACATGTCGACGCCGCGGCGCACACCCTCAACGAGATCTTCCGGTTTGCCTACCCCCATAAGGTAACGAGGTTTGTCAGCGGGCATCATGCCCGGCAGGTAATCCAGCACCTTGATCATTTCGTGCTTGGGTTCGCCCACCGACAGGCCGCCGATGGCCAGGCCGTCGAAGCCGATGTTTTCCAGGCCTTCCAGCGAGCGCATGCGCAGGTCCTGGTACATACCACCCTGGACGATGCCGAACAGCGCCGCCGTGTTGTCGGCGTGGGCGTTCTTCGAGCGCTGGGCCCAGCGCAGCGACAGCTCCATGGAGGTACGTGCCACGTCGTGCTCCGCCGGGTACGGGGTGCACTCGTCGAAGATCATCACCACGTCCGAGCCCAGGTCACGCTGTACCTGCATCGACTCTTCAGGGCCCATGAACACCTTCGAGCCATCGACTGGCGAGGCGAAGGTCACGCCCTCTTCCTTGATCTTGCGCATGGCGCCCAGGCTGAACACCTGGAAGCCACCGGAGTCGGTGAGGATCGGGCCTTTCCACTGCATGAAGTCGTGCAGGCCGTTGTGCTTCTTGATCACCTCGGTGCCCGGGCGCAGCCACAGGTGGAAGGTGTTGCCCAGGATCATCTCGGCGCCAATGGCCTCGATATCGCGTGGCAGCATGCCCTTGACCGTGCCATAGGTACCCACCGGCATGAACGCCGGGGTTTCCACCGTGCCGCGTGGGAAGGTGATGCGACCACGACGGGCCTTGCCGTCGGTAGCCAGCAGTTCGAAGGACATTCGACAGGTGCGACTCATGCTTGATCCTCGGGGCCGCGTGGCGCCGGATTGCGGGTGATGAACATGGCATCACCGTAACTGAAGAAGCGGTACCCGTTCTCGACCGCCGCCGCGTAGGCAGCCATGGTCTCGGGGTAACCGGCGAACGCCGAGACCAGCATCAGCAGCGTGGACTCCGGCAGGTGGAAGTTGGTGACCAGGGCATCGACCACATGGAACGGCCGGCCCGGGTAGATGAAAATGTCGGTGTCGCCGCTGAAAGCCTTGAGCACGCCATCGCGCGCCGCGCTCTCCAGCGAACGCACGCTGGTGGTGCCGACCGCGATCACCCGGCCGCCACGCGCGCGGCAGGCCTCGATGGCATCGACCACATCCTGGCCCACTTCGAGCCATTCTTTATGCATGTGGTGGTCTTCGATCTTGTCGACCCGCACCGGCTGGAAGGTGCCCGCGCCCACGTGCAGGGTGACGAAGGCGCGCTCGACGCCCTTGGCGGCGATCTTTTCCAGCAGCGCCTCGTCAAAGTGCAGGCCCGCAGTGGGCGCGGCAACTGCACCGGCGCGCTGGGCGTACACGGTCTGGTAGCGCTCACGGTCGGCGCCCTCGTCGGGGCGGTCGATGTAGGGTGGCAGCGGCATATGGCCAACGCGGTCGAGCAGTGGCAGCACCTCTTCGGTGAAGCGCAGCTCGAACAGCGTGTCATGGCGCGCGACCATTTCGGCCTCGCCACCACCATCGATAAGGATGACCGCGCCCACTTTCGGTGCCTTGCTGGCACGCACATGGGCCAGCACCCGGTGGCTGTCGAGCACGCGCTCGACCAGCACTTCCAGCTTGCCGCCAGAGGCTTTCTGGCCAAACAACCGCGCCGGGATCACCCGGGTGTTGTTGAACACCATCAGGTCGCCGGGGCGCAGGTATTCGAGCAGGTCGGGGAATTGCCGGTGCGACAGCGCGCCGGTCGGCCCATCGAGCACCAGCAGACGGCTGCCATGGCGCTCGGCCAACGGGTGGCGGGCGATCAGGGAATCAGGGAGTTCGAAGGAAAAATCGGCGACACGCATGATGATGTTCGGTTCGGCAGGGCCGGGAAGTTTAGCCCAATGCGTGAAAATTGACCATGAAAGCCGATTGACCGACTAGCGGCACCTCTCTATACTGCGCGCCACACGCCCTGATGGCGGAATTGGTAGACGCGGCGGATTCAAAATCCGTTTTCGAAAGGAGTGGGAGTTCGAGTCTCCCTCGGGGCACCAAAATCCGGAAAAAACCGACCTTATGGTCGGTTTTTTTGTGCCTGCTAATCAGCCAGCAGCACAGTCGCCCCTCCACTCAACAGAAAGTTACACAAAACGTAACTTTCTGTGCACCAGGATCGCTACAGATCTACACTTGGTTTCACTGATCGTGACTTTGTGTAGAGCCACCGCCATGCGCGAACAACCCTTGCGACGTCTCTATAAAGGCCTGCAGCAGCTAGCCACTGCACAACGCTATCTGTTCACCCCCGCAGATATGCGAGCCCTGCTCCCGGACCTCACCGATATCGCCTATCGGGCTCTATTAAGCCGAGCCGCCAACGACAGCACCTTGATCAGGCTCTGCCGTGGCCTCTATCTCTACACCCCGGTAAAGCCAAATCAAGGGCTTGTTCTGTACCACGCCGCTGCACGTCTGCGAGCGAACAACCTGAACTACATCAGCCTGGAATCCGCCCTTAGCGATGCAGGCATCATTTCGCAGGTGCCCCTGAACTGGCTCACCCTGATGTCGTCTGGCCGAAGCCAGATCATACGTTGCGGCACATTCGGCACCCTTGAGTTCATCCACACCAAACGCAAGGCCGCCGACCTTCAGGGCCAGATCGACTACGACCAACGCTGCCGCTTGTGGCGCGCCAAGCCAGCCCTTGCAATCGCGGACATGAAGCGCGCCAAGCGCAGCCTTGACCTGATCGATTGGGAAATTGCCAATGAACTTGTTTGACCAGCTAGTCCAACAGGCCCTGAGCAACATACCGGACCTCGCCCCGCTACAAGTGGTCGTGGAAAAGGAGCTGCTACACCACGACATCGTGCGAATTCTGAGCGAGTCAGGGATGCTGCAAGGTCTTTGCTTCATCGGTGCCTCGGAGAACCCAAATCCAAAAAAAACCGACCTTATGGTCGGTTTTTTTGTGCCCAACGATTAAGTCGGGCTAGAGCAAACGTCCTCTCAGGGACGAACCGCTGTCACTTCGATCTCAACCCGCCAGGCAGGGTGCGCCAGGCCTGCAATCTGGAACGCCGAGCGCGCAGGAAGCACCGGCTGCTTGGCGGCTGGCCCGAAGAACTGGGTGTAGCCGGCCATGAAGCCGTCGAAATCCATCTTGCCGCCGTTCTCCGGCCCGCCCACCAGGAACACCTGCATCTTCACCACGTCAGTGAGGCCAAGACCCAGCGTTTTCAGCTGCTGCTGGATGCTTTCAAGCACATTGATGGTTTGTGCCTTGGTATCACCGTAGGCTTCCAGCGAATCCTTGGGCGCATCGGGGTGGATCACCGACGGGACAGAACCGCTCAGATAGACGATCGACTTCCCGGCAGGAATCTCTACAGCCGACGAGATAGGGAAACTACCTGCGCCATGGCGCACGATATCTTGTGCATGAACGCTGCCGACAACGGCTAAGCCCAACGCCAGTGCAGCAACGGTCTTGAAAGCGAATTTCATACTTCTCTCCTGATGGTTACACAAGAATGTACACGCATCAATGAGGCGTGTACGGGTCATTCCATTGCGATATGTGTGCTTAGAATCGATAGAGGCTGAAGGGTTTCGGGTCCAGCACCGGCGCCTTTCCAAGCAGCAGGTCCGCCGTCAACTCGGACGACACCGGGCTTTCGGTCATACCCCAACCGGTCGCGGTGTTGATGACCAAGCCTGGGTATTCGTTGACCTGCGAAATGATGGGGTTCTCATCCGGGGCGATGGCCATGGCACCGCTCCACTGATCGATCAACTTCGCATCCTTGAAGGCAGGGAACTCGACTTTGAGCTTTTCCAGAGATGCATCCAGCTCCGGGATATCCGGGGCCGCCGTCATCAGCCTGTTTTTCTCGAAGGGCGAGACTTCGTCCAGCCTCCAATGCGTGGGCTGAGTGAACGAATCGATCAGTTGCTTGTTGAGTGAGATGTGCACCGGGAAGTCGGGGATGGCCAGCAATGGCAGGTATTTATAGCCATACATGAACGACTCTTTGACCACCGGGGCAACGACGACACGCGGCGAGGTGGCGTATGTACCGTCGGCCTGCTCGCGGAAGTAGATGTTCCCTGGCAGTGCGACGTTGCCCCCCGGTGCACGGGGTGCCGCGCTGATGATTTGCTGGGACTGGTAAGCGGGCAAGGTCGGCACATCGACGCCCAGGTTCTGCATGAACAGCCTGGACCAGGCGCCGCCGGCCACGACCACGCGAGAAGTCCTGATGGCGCCCTTCTCGGTCACCACATCGGAGATGACGCCTGCCTGGGTTTCCAGGCCCCTTGCGGCGCAGTGGGTGTAGATGCGCACACCCACTTTCTTGGCGTACTCCGCCATGACAAACGATGCGCGCTCGGCATCCAGGCTACCGGAGTCTTCCTCGAAACCTGCAACCTTCCAGCTCGATGATGCGCCGCGCAGCCGCTGTTCGAGTTCATTACCTTGAATGATTCGGGTCTTGAAGGGGTTGTCCGCTGCGACTTCCCGGCTTTTGACATCGATCCACTTTCTGACGCCTTCCAGGTCTTCTTCATCGAAAGGAACTTCGACCCGGCCTTGCGTGCGATAGCTGGTATCTGCACCCACTTTGGCATTCATCTCGCGCCAACGTTGTTTGGCAAGATGGTGCAACTGGAACGTCGCATCAGGCATCTTGTAGGTCATGACCTGACCATAGAACCTGCAGGACTGCTCGCCGGCAATATCACCTTTTTCAACGACGACTACCGAGAGACCACGCTCGACAAGATTGATTGCGGTCATGAGCCCCAGAATACCAGCGCCAACAACGACGACGTCTGCCTGCTTGGGTAGCGCCCCCTCGGTGCCTTCTACAAAACCAAACCGCGGTTTGCCGGGGATCAACCTGCCTTCGCGGGTCAGCAAGGGGGTCAGAATGCCTGCGCCCGCTCCGATAGCCACGACGCCGCCGCCGATCAAAAATTTACGCCTCGTCATTCCCATGACACTTTCCTTTCCTGGTATTCGGTGTGGGTTGCATCAGCCCACAGGCGGCGAGTCACCTACCTGGCCGCCAGCCGCCGCGGTCAACTTGGCGGCCGTCGCGTGCAGGCTGATGCTTAAAATTGAAGGGCGGCTATTTTGTTGATGACCCGCTTCGGGAAAAAGCGCTGTGGGCAAATACTTAGTTCAGCCATTTTGAAACTATCATGCAGGTGACATAAATAGTTAATATGGCGACACCCAATACTCGAAAGAGGAAAGTTAGTTATGGCGAAGATTCTGGATTAGTTTCTAACGTGCGCTGAGGCAATGAATGCGGCGAATTCAGCAATCGTTTGAGATATAGCGTTCCGTGGCGACATTTCATCGCCACATATTCTGTATGGACAAAGGCATCGGCAGCCGACGGTGGCAGACCCGTCCAATGCCCAGCGCAAACTGGGCTCAATTTTCTCTGTCCGCCCTTGGTTCAGGCGCTCTTCATGCCGAGATCCTCAGCAAACCGAAGCAGGTAGCCGTCCGGGTCCTGCACCAGGAAATTGCGCTGGCCGACCAGCATGCCGCCCTGGCGGTACCAACGCTCTTCAATCGGCTTTCTGATGCTATGCCCCGCAACCCCCAGCGACGCGACCAAGGCCCGTGCATCAGCGCATTCGATCGACAGGTTGATGCCTCGACCATACGGCGGCTCCAGCGGGCCGACCCGCCAGGGTGAGTCACTCTGCCAGTCCTGCTCCAGCATCAGCTGGCTGCCACCAAAAGACAGGAAGGCAAAATGCTCTTCTGGCCGGTCGTATTCAATCTTGAAGCCGAGTACGCCGCAGTAAAATGCCAGGCTGCGAGGTAGATCAGAAACAATCAGCTCGGGCACCAAGGGATTTAGCTTAAACAATGTTCTGATTCCTTTCAGGGTAAGTCGACTGGCAACTATGAACAGGTCGCCCTGAAAAAGGTAGCTTGTCAGAGTGGTCGCCCAACGCAGCTCAATGCAGCTCACACCCATCAGATCCGCCCGAAAAAATCCCTCCTCTTTGACGCCGCCCCAATGGCTCTGGGACCTGTAGCAATACCTGCATTCTATTGGCCGCCGTCATGACTAACACTTAAGCTGTCATTCGTCGGATATATGCCGAAAGTATTGATAGCGTAATGGCACTTAGCCATAGTTGCGCTCCCATTTCTCCACGCCCTGTGTGACACATGAAAACAATCGCGCCCTGCATGGCGGCAATGATGCTGCTCAGTGGGTGCAATGGAGTGCCAACGTCGTACGTTTCAGATCCCGTCTACAGCCAGGCTTTCGTGGTCACTTCTGGTGCCCCGCTGCCAATGTTGCTGATGGCCAGCGCCATCCAGTGGAACGAGGATTACGCAGTAACCGCCAAACACACCCCCTTCCTGCGCAACGTTGTCCACGAGGGCCTCGGTGACGTGGTGTTCTTCAAGCACAAGGCCAGCGCTGTGCCGCACTGGCGCCAGTACGTGCCGGGGGAAGCCGTGACGGCGGTGGGTTTCAACAGTTTCATGATGCCGATGCAGGGCAAGGGCCATGCCCTGCCGTCACTGGTACGGCTTGAAGGTACGCCTGGCAGCGTCTTCTACTCGGTGCATGACGGCCCGATCACCAAGGGCATGTCGGGTGGGCCGGTGTTTGCCGATGACGGCAAGGTGGTAGGCATCAACGTGGCCATCATTCCCACCAGCGAGATCGACGCGGGCAAGCGCCCGGACCTGGCTGGCAAGGACCGCATCAGCGTGTTCATGTCGTTCAGCGAGATCGACAAGGAATGGCGGCGTTTTCAGTACCTGACGGCACACAAAGGCAAGCCTCAGGCACCGGCTTCGGTCAAAGGCTACGTGGCGGTTGCCGCCAAGCCGTGAGGCAGGTCGCGATTGAGGATGGAAAGCGGCTTATGATGTGCGGCTAATGGCCTCTTCGCGGGTGAACCCGCTCCCACAGGGCCTGCACAGGATTTGAGTCTTGTGCAGTACCTGTGGGAGCGGGTTTACCCGCGAAGAAGCCCTGCCAGCCAGCGCAAGAAGGACCTGCCATGCACCTGACCCACCGCCCCGTCCGGCCTGAAGACATCCCCGTCATCTGCAGCCTCCCGCAGACCCCGGACGAGCTGTTCTACATGTTCCCCAAAGCCACCTACCCCCTCACCCCCGACCAGTTGAGCGACGCCATAGCCCAACGCAGCGGCTCCACGGTAGTGGAAGGTAACGGCGCTGTTTTGGCCTTCGCCAACTTCTACAAAGCCGAACACGGCGGCGTATGCGCCCTGGGCAACGTGGTCGTGGCCCCCAGCGCCCGCGGCCTTGGTGTAGCGCGTTATCTGGTAACCGCCATGAACGAGCTGGCCCGTCAGCAGTACAGCGCCCGGGAGGTCTGGGTGTCATGCTTCAATCACAACACCGCCGGCTTGCTGCTTTATCTACAGCTGGGCTTTACACCGTTCGGCATCGAGGAGCGGCAGGCGTGGGACGGCACGCGGGTAGCGTTGGTGCAGATGAAGCAAATACTGACTTGACCGAGCTGGATCAGCGGGTCATTGCATGTGGCTGAACGAGAAGGTCCACTCCCAGGGCACGAATGACCCTCAATACAGTGTCAAAGCGAGGCTTCGCGCCAGGGCTCAGCGCCTTGTACAGGCTTTCTCTACCCAGCCCGCTCTCCGTAGCAATATGTGTCATGCCCCGTGCACGAGCGATATGGCCAAGTGCTCGAATGATTTCCTCGGTATCGCCATCTGATAGCACCTGGTTAAGGTATTCACTGATTGCCTCATCGCTGCTCAACAAGGCTGCCATATCAAACGGGATCAATTTTTCGCTCATTTCATCTCCTTCAGCAGCCTGCAAAGTTCTCCATCCTTTCAACGAGAAACATCAAATCATCATCCAATCGTATCCATATAGATACAAGCATTCAAGTCGGACCCGCCTTTCGCCACAGCCACAAAAATCCCTTGCAACATACAACCCTCGAACCTTCGCCGAGCCTCGACGTCCGATCCTGCATCCCCCGCGTTTCGAGGTACCCCGCGTGAAAGACATCATCACCCGCAAGTACCGCCTGGTCGTGAAGACCATCGGCTACATCGGCTGGTCGCTGTTCTGGCTGCTGATCTGGGATGTGCTGGTCACCATCGATTTCATGCTGTTCTTCAACAGCAAGTTCACCCTGCCGCTGATCCCGTTGACTTTGCTGGGCTCGGCGCTGGTGGTGCTGGTGAGTTTTCGCAACAGCAGCGCCTACAACCGCTGGTGGGAGGCACGCACGTTGTGGGGGGCACTGGTGAACGGGTCGCGCAGCTTCGCGCGGCAGACGCTGACCCTGATCGATGACACGGAGGATGGCCTGAACCCGGTCAAGGCCACGTTGCTGCGCCGGCATATCGCCTATGTGAACTGCCTGGCGGCGCACCTGAAGGGTGAACCGTGCCCGGACGAGTTGATGGCGTTCATTCCACCGGCAGAATTCGAGCGGCGCAACCGTTCGAACAACTTCGCCAATGACATTCTCGGCGGTTCGGCGGCCTTGCTGGCCCGGGAATACCAGGCCGGGCGGCTGGACAGTATCCGGCTGGCCAGGCTGGAGTCGACGCTGGTAGACCTGTCCAATGCCCAGGGTGGCATGGAGCGGATCGCCAACACCCCGCTGCCCTACCCTTATGTGTATTTTCCGCGGCTGTTCATCACCTTGTTCTGTTTGATCGTGCCGGTGGGGCTGGTGGAATCGCTGGGTTGGTTTACGCCGCTGGCATCGACGGTAGTAGGGTTCATGCTGCTGGCTATCGAACGGATCGGGACTGATTTGCAGAGCCCGTTCAGGTTCAGTGAGCACCAGATCCAGATGGATACCATTTGCGAGACGATCGAGCGGAACCTGGAGTCGATGCAGCGGGAGGCGCAGTGTGCTGAGGGTGTGGGGGCCTGAGGTATTTTGGGGCTGCTTTGCAGCCCATCGCGACACAAGGCCGCTCCTATGTATGGACTCGCCCACACTGTCTAGCCGCTTTTGAACATAGGAACCCGGTTGCATCTATGTATCAGGCCTATTCGAGGAAGTTTTTCACTTCTGGCCAACATCGTGGTGAGCTCGCAGCGTGCCGTTTACAT
>NZ_JENB01000005.1 GCF_000708715.2 Pseudomonas putida W15Oct28
CCGCCCACCCTTGCCCAAACCCCCGTCCCCACGGTGTTATAGCCGCCATTGCCGTGTGCAAGAGCCCGTCCACAGAGCCGGGCTGACAAAACAACAAATGGAGGCGCCATGTACGCCGATCACTTCGCCTTTCAAGGCCCACACCACAGGATCGCTGCGTTTTTTCCGGATGGAAGGACGCAACGCGTTGACGCCTGCGCGTTTGCAGGGGTATACAGTGCGCCGCGTTTTACCTGTGACCCTCTTGCGTACCGCGCACTCTTGATCACGCCTGGTTGACCCGCCTCGGCGGCACCTGAGGTCAAGAAACCCAAGGTAACCACCTTGCCCATTCCGCTGCGCCACGAGCGCGGTGGGTCCGATTCCGTCACAGATAAAAACAATGCAGGTGACTTCGTTCATGAGTGGACAAAACATGCATTCAGGCGAGCTCAAGCGGGGCCTGAAGAACCGCCATATCCAGTTGATCGCCCTTGGTGGTGCGATTGGTACCGGCCTGTTCCTCGGCTCGGCAGGCGTGATGAAATCCGCCGGCCCGTCAATGATCCTTGGCTACGCGATTTGCGGCTTCATCGCCTTCATGATCATGCGCCAGCTTGGCGAAATGATTGTCGAAGAGCCTGTGGCCGGCTCGTTCAGCCACTTTGCCCACAATTACTGGGGTGGTTTCGCCGGCTTCCTGTCGGGCTGGAACTGCTGGGTGCTGTACATCCTGGTGGGCATGTCGGAGCTTTCGGCGGTCGGCAAGTATGTTCACTACTGGTGGCCGGAGATCCCTACCTGGGTCACGGCGGCGGCGTTCTTCGTGCTGATCAACGCCATCAACCTGATGAACGTGAAGTTCTTCGGTGAAGCCGAGTTCTGGTTTGCCATCATCAAGGTCGTGGCCATTGTCAGCATGATCGGCCTGGGTGCCTACCTGCTCACCAGCGGCAGCGGTGGCCCAGATGCCACCATCGCCAACCTGTGGTCGCATGGCGGCTTCTTCCCGAACGGTGTCAGCGGGCTGGTAATGGCCCTGGCGTTCATCATGTTCTCCTTCGGTGGCCTGGAAATGCTCGGTTTCACCGCTGCCGAGGCCGACAAGCCGAAGACCGTGATCCCGAAGGCGATCAACCAGGTCATCTACCGCATCCTGATCTTCTATGTCGGTGCCCTGGTGGTGCTGCTGTCGCTCACCCCGTGGGACAACCTGGTGGCCAGCATCGATGCCTCGGGTGGCAGCTACGGCAGCAGCCCGTTCGTGCAGGTGTTCTCGCTGCTGGGCAGTGACGTGGCCGCCCACCTGCTGAACTTCGTGGTACTGACCGCCGCGCTGTCGGTGTACAACAGCGGCACCTACTGCAATGCCCGCATGCTGCTGGGCATGGCCGAGCAGGGTGATGCCCCGGCGTCGCTGGCTAAAGTCGACAAGCGTGGCGTGCCAGTGCGTGCGATCCTGGTGTCGGCTGCCGTTACCTTTGTCGCCGTGCTGCTCAACTACCTGATGCCGCAGAACGCCCTGGAGCTGCTGATGTCGCTGGTAGTGGCTACCCTGGTGATCAACTGGGCGATGATCAGCTACTCGCACCTGAAGTTCCGTCAGCACCTGGACCGTACTGGCCAGAAGCCGCTGTTCAAGGCGCTGTGGTACCCCTACGGTAACTACGTGGTGCTGGCCTTCGTGGTGCTGATTCTGGGCATCATGCTGATGATCCCGGGCATTCAGGTTTCGGTGTATGCAATTCCGTTCTGGCTGTTCGGTATGTTCGTGATCTACATGGTCAAGCCGCGCCGCAGGATGAATGCTGGCGGGGCTGCGGGTACCGTAGCCAAGTAGGCAACCCAACGCAGTATGCAAAAACCCCAAGCCAGGTGACCGGCTTGGGGTTTTTTATTGCCTGTGCCGGCCTCTTCGCGGGTAAACCCGCTCCCACAGGTACGGCGCAACATTCGAATCCTGTGCTGACCCTGTGGGAGCGGGTTTACCCGCGAAGGGGCCGGCACGGGCAACGTATCCTTCAGATCTGTTCCAGCAACCAGCTCCTGAATGCCCGTAACGACGGCAAGGCCTCATTCCTGGGCGGGTAGATCAGGTAGTAACTCCGCTGGCTGGCAAATGCCACCCCCGGGCTGTACAGCTCTGCCTTGGCCAGTTCCTCCTCCACAAGAATACGCGGCACCAGCCCGATACCAATCCCGGCCCGTACCGCCTGAATCAAGTGCGAGGTCAGTTCGAAGCTCGGCCCCAGGCGCATCGACCGGTGCGGCAGGCCATGGTGTGAAAACCACTCGCCCCAGGCGTGCGGGTTGTTGGCCACATTCAACAGCACCTCTTCACTGATCCTTGCCGGGCTCCAGCCTTGGCTATCCGCACCGGCCTCCGGCGGCAGGATTACCACCAGTTCCTCGGCATGCAGGCGATGGCAGATCAGCCCCGGCAGGTCGTGGCTGGCCACGCCGATGGCGGCATCGATTTCGCTGGTGTCGAAGTTGATGGCTTCGATGCGCGAATGAATGTGCACCAGCATGCCCGGGTGCGCGTCGTAGAACGCATGCAGCCTTGGCAGCAGCCATTTCGAGCCAAAGGTGGGCAGGGTGGCCAGGCGCAAGGTGCCCACACCCGACTGGTAGGCCAACGCCTGCAGGGTGGCGCTGCGGATGCGCCCCAATGCCTCGCTGAGCTCGCGCTGATACAGGCGGCCGACATCGGTCAGCTGCACCTGGCGGCCCTCGCGGCGGAACAGGGTCAGGCCCAGTTGCTGTTCCAGCGCCTGCACCTGGCGGCTGACCGCGCTCTGGGTCAGTGACAGTTCGGCAGCGGCGCGGGTGTAGCTTTCATGCCGGGCGGCGGCCTCGAATGCCAGCAGCAGCGACATGGACGGTGTCAGGTGGCGGTAATTCATTCATAAAAGTCATTGATAGCGGCAGGATTATCCGTTTGCCCCTGAGGCGAAACTACAGGAACATTGGCCTATACGTCACCCCCGCATGGCAACACCTATGCCGGGGATACAGGAATCCGTGAATTAGCCAATATCAAGAGGCCATCCTTCGATGATCGCCCAGCTGCCGACCGTTGCACCGAGCGCCAACTACCCCGAATTCCTCGAAGCCCTGCGCAACAGCGGCTTCCGTGGCCAGATCAGTGCCGACTACGGCACCCGTACCGTGCTGGCCACCGATAACTCGATTTACCAGCGCCTGCCCCAGGCCGCTGTGTTCCCGCTGGACGCCGACGACGTGGCGCGGGTTGCCACGCTGATGGGCGAGGCGCGCTTCCAGGACGTCAAGCTGACCCCGCGCGGCGGTGGCACCGGCACCAACGGCCAGTCGTTGACCGACGGCATCGTCGTCGACCTGTCGCGGCACATGAACAAGATCCTCGAAATCAACGTCGAGGAGCGCTGGGTGCGGGTGCAGGCCGGTACGGTCAAGGACCAGCTCAATGCCGCGCTCAAGCCGCACGGCCTGTTCTTCGCCCCCGAGCTGTCCACCTCCAACCGCGCCACCGTCGGCGGCATGATCAACACCGACGCCAGCGGCCAGGGCAGTTGCACCTATGGCAAGACCCGCGACCATGTACTGGAGCTGCACAGCGTGCTGCTCGGTGGCGAGCGCCTGCACAGCCTGCCGATCGACGATGCCGCACTGGAGCAGGCCTGCGCCGCGCCCGGCCGGGTCGGCGAGGTGTACCGCATGGCCCGCGAGATTCAGGAAACCCAGGCGGAGCTGATCGAAACCACCTTCCCCAAGCTCAACCGTTGCCTGACCGGCTACGACCTGGCGCACCTGCGCGACGAGCAGGGCCGTTTCAACCTCAACAGCGTGCTGTGTGGCGCCGAAGGCTCGCTGGGTTACGTGGTCGAAGCCAAGCTCAACGTGCTGCCCATCCCCAAGTACGCGGTGCTGGTCAACGTGCGCTACACCAGCTTCATGGATGCCTTGCGCGACGCCAATGCGCTGATGGCGCATAAGCCGCTGTCGATCGAGACCGTCGACTCCAGGGTGTTGATGCTGGCGATGAAAGACATCGTCTGGCACAGCGTTGCCGAGTACTTCCCGGCCGACCCCGAGCGCCCCACCCTGGGCATCAACCTGGTGGAGTTCTGTGGCGACGAGCCGGCCGAGGTCAACGCCCGGGTGCAGGCTTTTGTCGAACACTTGCAGGCGGACACCAGCGTCGAGCGCCTGGGGCATACCCTGGCCGAAGGCGCCGAGGCGGTCACCCGTGTCTATGTCATGCGCAAGCGCTCGGTGGGCTTGCTGGGTAACGTCGAGGGCGAGGTGCGCCCGCAGCCGTTTGTCGAAGACACCGCGGTACCGCCGGAGCAGTTGGCCGACTACATCGCCGACTTCCGCGCGCTGCTCGATGGCTACGGCCTGACCTACGGCATGTTCGGCCACGTCGATGCCGGCGTGCTGCACGTGCGCCCGGCACTGGACATGAAAGACCCCGCGCAGGCTGCGCTGGTGAAGCCGATTTCCGATGCGGTGGCGGCGCTGACCAAAAGCTACGGCGGTTTGCTGTGGGGCGAGCACGGCAAAGGCCTGCGCTCTGAGTATGTGCCGGAGTACTTCGGCGAGCTGTACCCGGCGCTGCAGCGCCTGAAGGGCGCCTTTGACCCGCACAACCAGCTCAACCCGGGCAAGATCTGCACCCCGCCGGGCAGCGTCGAGGGCTTGACCCCGGTTGATGGCGTGACCCTGCGCGGCGACCTGGACCGTACCATCGACGAGCGCGTGTGGCAGGACTTCCCCAGCGCCGTGCACTGCAACGGCAACGGCGCCTGCTACAACTACGACCCCAACGACGCCATGTGCCCGTCGTGGAAGGCCACCCGCGAACGCCAGCATTCGCCCAAGGGCCGTGCTTCGCTGATGCGCGAATGGCTGCGCCTGCAGGGCGAGGCGAACATCGACGTGCTGGCCGCGGCGCGCAACAAGGTGTCGTGGCTCAAGGGCCTGCCGGCGCGCCTGCGCAACAACCGCGAACGCAGCCAGGGGCAGGAAGATTTTTCCCATGAAGTGTACGACGCCATGGCCGGTTGCCTGGCGTGCAAGTCGTGCGCCGGGCAGTGCCCGATCAAGGTCAACGTGCCGGACTTCCGTTCACGCTTCCTTGAGTTGTACCACGGCCGCTACCAGCGCCCGCTGCGTGACTACCTGATCGGCTCGCTGGAATTCAGCATTCCGTACCTGGCCCACGCGCCAGGGCTTTACAACGCGGTGATGGGCTCGAAGTGGGTGACCAGGCTGCTGGCCGACAAGATCGGCATGGTGGACAGCCCGCTGATCAGCCGTTTCAACTTCCAGGCTACCCTGACCCGCTGTCGCGTTGGCGTGGCCAGCGTGCCGGCCCTGCGTGAACTGACCCCGGCCCAGCGCGAACGCAGCATCGTGCTGGTGCAGGACGCCTTTACCCGCTACTTCGAAACGCCGCTGCTGTCGGCCTTCATCGACCTGGCACACCGCCTTGGTCATCGGGTGTACCTGGCGCCGTACAGCGCCAACGGCAAGCCGCTGCATGTGCAGGGCTTCCTCGGTGCATTCGCCAAGGCGGCAATCCGCAACGCCACCCAGCTCAAGGCCCTGGCCGACTGTGGCGTGCCGCTGGTGGGCCTGGACCCGGCGATGACCCTGGTGTATCGCCAGGAATACCAGAAAGTGCCGGGGCTGGAAGATTGCCCGAAGGTGCTGTTGCCGCAGGAGTGGCTGATGGATGTGCTGCCCGAGCAGGCACCGACCGCGCCGGGCAACTTCCGCCTGATGGCGCATTGCACCGAGAAGACCAACGTGCCAGCCAGCACCCGGCAGTGGGAGCAGGTGTTTGAGCGTTTGGGCCTGAAGCTGGTGACCGAGGCGACGGGGTGCTGCGGTATGTCCGGTACCTACGGGCACGAGGCGCGTAACCAGGAAACATCGCGGACCATCTTCGAGCAGAGCTGGGCGACCAAGCTGGACAAGGAAGGGGAGCCGCTGGCGACGGGCTACTCGTGCCGTAGCCAGGTCAAGCGCATGACCGAGCGCAAGATGCGCCACCCGCTGGAAGTGGTGTTGCAGTACGCCCAGCGCTAGGTTTAAAGGCCTGGGGGCTGCTTTGCAGCCCATCGCCGGCAAGCCAGCTCCCACAGGATCACCACAGGCCTGAACATTGTGGTGAGCCTGTGGGAGCTGGCTTGCCGGCGATAGGGCCAGTGCAGGCACTGCAAGGGTCAGGGTTCTTGTACCCGATCTCTATGCCGCCGCGCCTGCCGGTACAGGTACAAGCTCAGCACCAGCCCGCAAGCCGCGGCAGCCGCCGCGAACAGAAACATCGAAGCAAACCCGAACCCCGCCGCCACCGCGCCCACCAGTGGCCCGGTCACCCCCAGTGACAAATCGATGAACAGCGAATACGCCCCCACCGCCGCGCCGCGGTTGGCCGCCGACACCTGGTTCACCGCCTCCACGCCCAGCGCCGGGAACACCAGCGAGAAGCCAAACCCGCTCAGTGCTGCACCCGCCAATGCCAGTTCGGCGCTGGGGGCCAGCCACAGCATCAGCAGCCCGAGTGTTTCCACCGACAGGCAGGCAATCGCCACCCTGAACCCGCCAATCCGGTTGATCAGGTTGCCGAACAGCAACCGCGCACTGATGAAGCTGGCGCCGAACAGGCTCAGGGTCAACGCCGCATCGGCCCAGCCACGGCTGGCGTAGTACAAGGTGATGAAGGTGGCGATGGTGCCAAAGCCGATCGAACCCAGGGCCAGCCCCGAACCGTGCGGGAACACCTTGCCCAGCACCCGCAGGAACGGCAGGCGTACACCGCTGACGATGGGCGCGGCCTGCTTGGGCCAGGCCAGCAGCAGGCCGAGCACGCACAGCAGGATGATGCTCACGCCCATGCTCCACAGCCCCAGGCCTTTGACCATCAGCACGCCCAGCGGGGCGCCGATGGCCAGTGCGCCATAGCTGGCGATGCCGTTCCAGGAGATGACTTTGGCGGTGTTTTCGGCGCCCACCCGGCCGATGCCCCAGCCAATCGCACCCGAGCCCACCAGGCTTTCCGCGCTGCCCAGCACCAGGCGGCCTACCAGCAGGCAGGCCAGGCTCAGCCAGGGCAGGTGGGTGAGGAAGGCGCAGGCCAGCATGAACACTCCGCTAAGCCCGCAGCCGACCAAGCCATACAGGACGGCTTTCTTGCTGCCATGGTTGTCGATGATGCGGCTGGCGGTGGGGCGGCTGAGCAAGGTGGCCAGGTACTGCACGCTGATCACCAGGCCGGCGACCACGGCGCTGAAACCCAGATCGTTATGCACATAGCCAGGCAATACGGCCAGTGGAATGCCGATGTTCAGGTAGCCGATGAAGGTGAAGAGGACGATGGAGACGACTTGCAGGGTAACCGCAAGGGGGCGCGGTGAGTCGGGCATGGGGACCTACGTGTGTTCAGGACGGTGTGAAAACGTGATGACGGGGGTAGCCCGCAGGTCAGCCGTTTTCACACAGTCGGGGATGCGCAGTTATTCCTGGTCAGCGCTGGATTGATCGTCACCATCCTGCTCGACGGCAGCTGCCGGTTCAGCATGAACGGTCACGGATGGCTCTTCTGGGTTCAGGCTTGGGAAGGGAAGATTCGGGATTTCGTGCATCTCGTCGTTCCTCGCAAGTGTGAGTGAAAAGTCTGCGCCAGGCGCGTTTGGGGCTTCGCAAAGCTGGGGCAGGATACACAAGTCTGGATGACAGTTTGGATTTTTTACCGGTCGCTTGTCGGTTTTGCGGGCGAACAGCGCACATTTTTCCTGCAGATAATTAGGGCCGCTTCGCGCCCCTTCGCGGGCTTGCCCGCTCCCACAGGGCCCGCGAAAACCAGGGCCGCGCGCCGTCTTTGTGGGAGCGGGCAAGCCCGCGAAGGGGCGCGAAGCGGCCCCGGATCCTAAGCGATTACTTACGGCCTTCAGCCGTTTCGGCCACCTTGTCGGTGCGCGCGCACATGATGAAGTCGTTGCGGTGCAGGCCTTTGATCGAGTGGCTCCACCAGGTGACGGTGACCTTGCCCCACTCGGTCAGCAGCCCTGGGTGGTGGCCTTCGGCCTCGGCGATTTCGCCCACGGCGTTGGTGAACGCCAAGGCGTGCTTGAAGTTCTTGAACAGGAACACGCGCTCAAGCTCCATGTGGCCGTCACGTACTTCGATGTTCCAGTCCGGGATTTCGCGAATCAGCTCGGCCAGCTCTTCGTCGGTGACTTTCGGGGCATCGGCGCGGCAGGCTTCGCAATGGGCTTGGTTCAAGGCATTCATGGGTTTTTTCCGGTTCGAGTTGTTATCGGCAAGGTCGCTCAGGCGGCGACCTTGGGTGGAAACTTCGGTGCGTGCAGGCCCAGCTGCATGGCCTTATGGACCATGCCCATGATGTCTTCGTGGGCCAGGTCGAACAGGCGCTTCATGTTCGGCAGCACGAAATACAGCGGCTGCAGGATGTCGATGCGGTACGGCGTACGCATCGCCTCGATCGGGTCGAAGGCCTGGTGCTCAGGCTCGCCAGACAGACTGTAGACGGTCTCCTTCGGCGACGAGAGGATGCCGCCGCCATAGATCTTGCGGCCCTGCGGGGTTTCCATCAGGCCAAACTCGATGGTCATCCAGTACAGGCGCGCCAGGTACACGCGTTGTTCCTTGGTCGCGGCCAGGCCGAGTTTGCCGTAGGTGTGGGTGAACTCGGCGAACCACGGGTTGGTCAGCAGCGGGCAGTGGCCGAAGATCTCGTGGAAGATGTCGGGCTCTTGCAGGTAGTCCAGCTCTTCCGGGGTGCGGATGAAGGTGGCAACCGGGAAGCGCTTGCTGGCCAGCAGTTCGAAGAAGGTCTGGAAGGGGATCAGTGCCGGTACCCGGGCAACTTGCCAGCCGGTGGTGGCGCCCAGCACCTTGTTGACCTCGCCCAGCTGCGGAATACGGTCATGGGGCAGCTTGAGCTGGTCGATGCCGTCCAGGTATTCCTGGCACGCGCGGCCTTCGATTACTTTCAGCTGGCGGGTGATCAGGGTGTTCCATACCGCATGCTCTTGCTGCGGGTAATCGATAAAACCATGCGCATCGGGCTCGCGTGCCACGTATTGCGTCTGTTTCATGAGGCTCTCCTGGTGAGGGCTTTTCTTGTTATGTGCAGGACATGCCTAAGTAATATCCCCACCCGGGTCGGTTTGCACGATGGATGGCAGGGCTTGCAGTTGCTCGTCACCCTCACTTTCGTAACGATAATTTTACAAAATCAAGCAGGTGTCGGAAAATCCGAGGCATCTGGCTGATGGTTACGCTGTTTTTGTCAGCTTATCTTTACGAATTTTCTGCGCGATGTTGAAAAACATTGGCGCTTCGAGAGCCCTCATGCGTATCAAAGTGCATTGCCAGAACCGTATTGGCATCCTGCGCGACATCCTCAACCTGCTGGTGGAGTACGGCATCAACGTGCTGCGCGGTGAGGTGGGCGGTGACCACGGCAACGCCATCTACCTGCATTGCCCGAACCTCATCAACATTCAGTTCCAGGCACTGCGGCCCAAGTTCGAGGCGATTGCCGGGGTGTTCGGCGTCAAGCGTGTGGGGCTGATGCCCAGCGAGCGGCGGCACATGGAGCTGAATGCACTGCTGGGCGCGCTGGATTTCCCGGTGCTGTCGATCGACATGGGCGGCAGTATCGTCGCCGCCAACCGCACGGCGGCGCAGCTGCTGGGGGTGCGGGTGGACGAGGTGCCGGGCATGCCGCTGGCGCGCTACGTGGAAGATTTCGACCTGCCGGAGCTGGTGCGGGCCAACAAGTCGCGTATCAACGGCATGCGCATCAAGGTCAAAGGCGATGTGTTCCTGGCCGATATCGCGCCGTTGCAGTCCGAGCACGATGACAGTGAGGCGTTGGCGGGCGCGGTACTTACCCTGCACCGGGCCGACCGCATCGGCGAGCGCATCTACAACGTGCGCAAGCAGGAGCTGCGCGGTTTCGACAGTATCTTCCAGAGCTCGCGGGTGATGGCCGCCGTGGTGCGGGAGGCGCGGCGCATGGCGCCGCTGGATGCACCCTTGCTGATTGAGGGCGAGACCGGCACTGGCAAGGAGCTGCTGGCGCGCGCCTGCCACCTGGCCAGCCCGCGCGGCCAGTCACCGCTGATGGCGCTCAATTGCGCCGGGTTGCCGGAGTCGATGGCCGAGACCGAGCTGTTTGGCTACGGCCCCGGGGCATTCGAAGGGGCGCGGGCGGAGGGCAAGCTGGGGCTGCTGGAGCTGACTGCCGGCGGCACGCTGTTTCTTGACGGGGTAGGGGAGATGAGCCCGCGCCTGCAAGTGAAGTTGCTGCGCTTTCTGCAGGACGGCTGCTTTCGCCGGGTAGGCAGCGATGAAGAGGTATACCTGGATGTGCGGGTGATTTGCGCGACCCAGGTGGATTTGTCCGAACTGTGTGCCCGTGGCGAGTTTCGCCAGGACCTGTATCACCGCCTCAACGTATTGTCGCTGCACATTCCGCCTTTGCGTGAATGCATGGATGGGCTGGAAGGGCTGGTACAGCACTTTCTCGATCAGGCCAGCCGGCAGATCGGCTGCGCCATGCCACGTCTGGCGCCGGCAGCAATGGAAAAACTTGGGCAATACCATTGGCCGGGCAATGTAAGGCAGTTGGAAAACGTATTGTTCCAGGCGGTCTCTTTATGTGAAGGCGGCGTGGTCAAGAGCGAGCATATTCGCTTGCCGGATTATGGCGCGCGGCAACCGTTGGGTGAGTTTTCGCTGGAAGGGGATCTTTCGCAGATTGTCGGGCGCTTTGAAAAAGCCGTACTGGAAAGTTTGATGGGGGAATTTTCGAGTAGTCGGGCGTTGGGGAAAAGATTGGGTGTTTCGCACACGACAATTGCCAACAAGTTGAGGGATTACGCGCTTAACAAGTCTTCGGATTAGTTGTTGGGCAACAAGCGTGGGACTGCTTTGCAGTCCTTTCGCGACACAAGGCCGCTCCTACAGGTATTGCGTCTGGTTTGGAACCTGCGCAATTCCTGTAGGAGCGGCCTTGTGTCGCGAAAGGGGCCCGCAGGGCCCCCATTCATAAGGTATCAGCCGTTAGAGCAGCCGTTCCCCATCACGCGGTATTCGAGAATGTGCTTCTGGCCTTGGGAGTCCTCGTAGGTCATGCGGGCTGGCACGACTTCGCACACATTGGGCACTTCGCTCATGGAAATGACGCGGGCAATGTCCAGGTGCTGCGAGTAACTGTACTGTTCAACCGGAATCTGCTCGGCATCTTTGGCTTCGCCGGCCATCGCCGCGCCGCAAAGACTGCCAAGTACCAATACCAGTAAAGCTTTCATTTTCTATTTACCTGTCTAAGGTCGTGAGGGGGCACGCGGCGCTTATGGCGCCGCGAGTATTGCTAGTTTTAACTATCGGGATGAGATGGAGATTAACGCTTGCCTTCGTGGGGGCTGTTACCAGTTGTTAATCGCCTTGCCGTTGCTGGCGAGGTGAATTTTATGGCGGTGGCCAAGGCTGAAACAGTGGGTCTTTTGATAAAGTGTTTTGACAGAATCTGTAACAATCCCGTGTTAACCCCCTTCTTTTTCTCGCTGCATGGGCTGTAATGCCCGAGCTAGAGGGCTTTATCGGAACGGGCGTGCCAAATTACTACCAACGTCGAATGGCTTTTGTCGCTCTGGTACAGTTACAAACGGTTCCATACAAAAACAACTATTACACCGAGGTAACACAGATGAGTGCGGCTCCACTGTATCCCGTTCGTCCCGAGGTTGCGGCCACTACCCTGACCGACGAGGCCACCTACAAGGCCATGTACCAGAAATCGGTGATCAACCCGGACGGCTTCTGGCGCGAGCAGGCCCAGCGTATCGACTGGATCAAACCGTTCACCAAGGTCAAGCAAACCTCCTTTGACGACCACCACGTCGATATCAAATGGTTCGCCGACGGCACTCTGAACGTGTCCTCCAACTGCCTGGACCGCCACCTCGAAGAGCGCGGTGACCAACTGGCCATCATCTGGGAAGGCGACGACCCTTCCGAACACCGCAACATCACTTACCGTGAACTGCACGAGCAGGTCTGCAAGTTTGCCAACGCCCTGCGTGGCCAGGACGTGCACCGTGGTGACGTGGTGACCATCTACATGCCGATGATCCCCGAGGCCGTGGTCGCCATGCTGGCTTGTGCCCGCATTGGCGCGATCCACTCGGTGGTGTTCGGTGGCTTCTCCCCTGAAGCGTTGGCCGGCCGCATCATCGATTGCGAATCCAAGGTGGTGATCACCGCCGACGAAGGCGTGCGTGGCGGCCGTCGTACCCCGCTCAAGGCCAACGTCGACCTGGCGCTGACCAACCCTGAAACCAAAAGCGTGCAGAAGATCATCGTGTGCAAGCGCACCGGTGGTGATATTGCCTGGCACCAGCACCGCGACATCTGGTACGAAGACCTGATGAAAGTGGCCTCCAGCCACTGCGCGCCAAAAGAAATGGGTGCTGAAGAAGCGCTGTTCATCCTTTATACCTCCGGCTCCACGGGCAAGCCGAAGGGTGTGCTGCACACCACTGGCGGTTACCTGGTGTATGCCGCGCTGACCCATGAGCGTGTGTTCGACTATCGCCCGGGCGAGGTCTACTGGTGCACCGCCGACGTCGGTTGGGTCACTGGCCACAGCTACATCGTCTACGGCCCGCTGGCCAACGGCGCCACCACCTTGCTGTTCGAAGGCGTGCCAAACTACCCGGACATTACTCGCGTCTCGAAGATCGTCGACAAGCACAAGGTCAACGTCCTCTACACCGCGCCAACCGCCATTCGCGCGATGATGGCCGAAGGGCAGGCCGCTGTTGAGGGTGCCGATGGTTCCAGCCTGCGCCTGCTTGGCTCGGTGGGCGAGCCGATCAACCCTGAAGCCTGGAACTGGTACTACAAGACTGTGGGCAAGGAGCGTTGCCCGATCGTCGACACCTGGTGGCAGACCGAAACCGGCGGCATCCTGATCAGCCCGCTGCCAGGCGCTACCGGCCTCAAGCCGGGCTCGGCAACCCGCCCGTTCTTTGGTGTGGTGCCCGCGCTGGTGGACAACCTCGGTAACCTGATCGAGGGTGCAGCCGAAGGCAACCTGGTGATCCTCGACTCCTGGCCAGGCCAGTCGCGTTCGCTGTACGGCGACCACGACCGCTTTGTCGACACCTACTTCAAGACCTTCCGTGGCATGTACTTCACTGGCGACGGCGCGCGTCGCGACGAGGATGGCTACTACTGGATCACCGGCCGCGTGGATGACGTGCTCAACGTGTCCGGCCACCGCATGGGTACTGCCGAAATCGAAAGCGCCATGGTCGCGCATTCGAAAGTTGCCGAGGCTGCAGTGGTTGGCGTGCCGCACGATATCAAGGGCCAGGGCATCTATGTGTATGTCACCCTCAATTCCGGCATTGAGGCCAGTGAGCAACTGCGCCTGGAGCTGAAAAACTGGGTGCGCAAGGAGATCGGCCCGATTGCCTCGCCGGACGTGATCCAGTGGGCGCCGGGGCTGCCGAAGACCCGTTCGGGCAAGATCATGCGCCGTATCCTGCGCAAGATTGCCACCGGTGAATACGATGCGCTGGGCGACATCTCGACCCTGGCTGACCCAGGTGTGGTGCAGCACCTGATCGATACCCACAAGGCCATGAACCTGGCTTCGGCCTGATATCGAGGCAGAGCGCGGGCCCTTGTGCGGGCGGCCTTATGTGGGAGCGGGCGAGCCCGCGAACACCGGCGCAGCCGGTGCCATCCACCGGGTTGCCTGCTTCGCGGGCGCGCCCGCTCCCACACAAGGCCGCTCCTACAGGGAGTGTGTATGCGTCAGAGAACCCCGCCCGGGCAACCGGCGGGGTTTTTGCTTTACTGTTACCCGACATTCATCGGTAACTGTTCTGTCACCGCTCCCGCACAAGTTCGGGGCGCGAAGAAACAAATCCGGCCCGTTTCGGTGCATTCCCGTAGCCATTTTGTGCAACACAGCACGCTACACTTGCCGTAGTAAAAGGCTTTGCCAATAATAGGCCCAGGAATTGCTAGGTCTATAGGTTCTATTTCTTGCGCTTTTGCATATTTTGCACTGGCTGTCAACATCGCCCGCAGCGGTTTCAGGCGCTTCTGTAAGTAGTTGTCGCTTTGAAGAAATATCGACTACCGGGCTGTCGCTAAAATGCCACTCACTCGCTCGTGGTCTGCGACCTTGGTCGAACCCTGCGCGGCTCGCGTTGTACCCATTCGCATATCGGGCAGTTGTTACCTGCCTTGTATTGCCCCGTACCGATGGAGTTACCTGATGAAGAAGCTTGCACTGCTTGGCGCCCTGACGCTGTCTGTGTTTTCCCTGGTGTCGCAGGCCGATGAAAAGCCACTGAAAATCGGCATTGAAGCTGCCTACCCACCCTTCGCCTTCAAGCAGCCCGATGGCAGCATCGCCGGTTTCGACTACGACATCGGCAACGCCCTGTGCGAACAGATGAAAGCCAAGTGCACCTGGGTCGAGCAGGAGTTCGACGGCCTGATCCCGGCGCTGAAAGTGCGCAAGATCGACGCCATCCTGTCGTCCATGTCGATCACTGAAGACCGCAAGAAGTCGGTCGACTTCACCAAGCGCTACTACCTGACCCCGGCGCGCCTGGTCATGAAGGACGGCACCGCTGTCAGCGAAAGCCTGGACGAGCTGAAGGGCAAGAAGATCGGCGTGCAGCGCGGCTCGATCCATGACCGCTTCGCCAAGGAAGTGCTGGGCGCCAAAGGTGCCACCGTGGTGCCTTACGGCACCCAGAACGAAATCTACCTGGACGTGGCAGCCGGTCGCCTCGACGGCACCGTGGCTGACGCCACCCTGCTGGAAGACGGCTTCCTCAAGACCGACGCCGGCAAGGGCTTCGCCTTCGTAGGCCCGGCCTTCACCGACGCCAAGTACTTCGGTGACGGCATCGGCATTGCCGTGCGCAAGGGTGACACGGCCAACGTCGAGCGCATCAACGCGGCCATCGACGCCATCCGTGCCAACGGCAAGTACAAAGAAATCGAGAAGAAGTACTTCAACTTCGACATCTACGGTCCAGACTCGAACTAAGACGTCGGGTTTCACCTGTGCAATGGTGCAAACAGCAGAGGCTCTGAGGTTTGCACCATTTTTCATTCTCTAGGTCGAGGACCTCATCATGTTGAAAGGCTACGGGGCAGTCATCCTCGACGGGGCGTGGCTGACGCTGCAGCTCGCCCTGTCGTCGATGGCCCTGGCCATCGTGCTCGGCCTGATCGGTGTGGCGCTGCGCTTGTCGCCGGTGCGCTGGCTGGCCTGGCTGGGCGATCTGTATTCCACCGTTATCCGTGGTATTCCGGACCTGGTCCTGATCCTGCTGATCTTCTACGGCGGGCAAGACATCATCAACCGGGTGGCACCGCTGCTCGGCTACGAAGACTACATCGACCTGAACCCGCTGGCTGCGGGTATCGGCACGCTGGGCTTCATCTTTGGCGCGTACCTGTCGGAAACCTTCCGCGGTGCCTTCCTCGGCATTCCCAAGGGCCAGGCCGAAGCGGGCGTGGCGTATGGCATGAGCAACCGCCAGGTGTTCTTCCGCATCCAGGTGCCGCAAATGATTCGCCTGGCGATCCCGGGCTTCACCAACAACTGGCTGGTGCTGACCAAGGCCACCGCGCTGATTTCGGTGGTCGGCCTGCAGGACATGATGTTCAAGGCCAAGCAGGCAGCCGATGCCACCCGCGAGCCTTTCACCTTCTTCCTGGCGGTGGCGGCCCTGTACCTGGTGCTGACCAGCGTCTCGCTGCTGGCCCTGAAGTATCTCGAGCGCCGCTACTCGGTGGGCGTCAAGGTGGCTGAACTATGATTTTCGACTACAACGTCGTCTGGGAGGCATTGCCGTTGTACTTCGGCGGCCTGCTGACCACCCTCAAGCTGCTGGCGATTTCGCTGCTTTTCGGCCTGTTGGCGGCCATTCCGCTGGGGCTGATGCGCGTGTCGAAGCAGCCTGCGATCAATCTCGTGGCGTGGCTCTACACCTACGTGATTCGCGGCACGCCGATGCTGGTGCAGCTGTTTCTGATCTACTACGGGCTGGCGCAGTTCGAGGCGGTGCGTGAAAGCTTCGTCTGGCCGCTGTTGTCCAGTGCCACGTTCTGCGCCTGCCTGGCATTTGGTGTCAACACCAGTGCCTATACCGCAGAAATCATCGCCGGCAGCCTCAAGGCCACGCCCCATGGCGAGATCGAGGCGGCCAAGGCCATGGGCATGTCGCGCATGAAGATGTACCGGCGCATCCTGCTGCCGTCGGCCCTGCGCCGGGCGCTGCCGCAGTACAGCAACGAAGTGATCATGATGCTGCAGACCACCAGCCTGGCGTCGATCGTGACCCTGATCGACATCACCGGTGCCGCACGCACGGTCAATGCCCAGTACTACCTGCCTTTCGAGGCCTACATCACGGCGGGCGTGTTCTACCTGTGCCTGACCTTCATCCTGGTGCGCCTGTTCAAGATGGCCGAACGCCGCTGGCTCGGCTACCTGGCGCCGCGCAAGCACTGACCGCTTTGTGAGAATCGACAGCATGTACAAACTCGAAGTCCAAGACCTGCACAAGCGCTACGGCAGCCATGAAGTGCTCAAGGGCGTGTCCCTGGCGGCCAAGGCCGGCGACGTCATCAGCATCATCGGCTCCAGCGGTTCGGGCAAGTCGACCTTCCTGCGCTGCATCAACCTGCTGGAGCAGCCGCACGCCGGCAAGATCCTGCTCAACAACGAAGAGCTCAAGCTGGTCGCCGGCAAGGACGGCGCGCTGAAGGCCTCCGACCCGCGGCAGCTGCAGCGCATGCGCTCGCGCCTGTCGATGGTGTTCCAGCACTTCAACCTGTGGTCGCACATGACGGCGCTGGAGAACGTGATCGAGGCGCCGGTACACGTGCTGGGCATGAACAAGAAAGAAGCCCTTGAAAAGGCCGAGCACTACCTGGCGAAGGTGGGTGTGTCCCACCGCAAGGACGCCTTCCCCGGGCATATGTCGGGTGGCGAGCAACAACGTGTGGCAATTGCCCGGGCCCTGGCCGTGGAGCCGGAGGTTATGCTGTTCGACGAGCCGACTTCGGCGCTCGACCCGGAGCTGGTGGGCGATGTGCTCAAGGTCATGCAGGCGCTTGCTCAGGAAGGCCGGACCATGGTGGTGGTGACCCACGAAATGGGCTTTGCTCGCGAGGTGTCCAACCAGCTGGTGTTCCTGCACAAAGGCCTGGTGGAAGAAGCCGGCTGCCCACGCGAAGTATTGGCCAACCCGCAGTCGGAGCGCCTGAAGCAGTTCCTCTCCGGCAGCCTGAAGTAAAAGCTGCATTTTTGCACCAGAATAGGGCATGCTGCGCTGCGAGCGCAGCCTGACCCGGCGCACAGACTCGAACGACCTCAGGTTTCGGACCGCACCCTATGACCACCCAGCGAATCGGTTTTCTCATCTGGCCCAGCACCAGGCCTTTGACCCTGGCGCTGGCCGAGGAAGTGTTGCAGGTGGCGCAGCGGGTGCATCCGGATGTGGTCTACGAACTGGCCTTCCTGCAGGCTGAGCCTGCGCAAGAGGGTGGTTGGCGCCTGCCGGGCGAGCCGTGGACCGGCCGCCTGGAAGGCTGCCACAAATTGTTCCTGGTGGCTGACGAGCCGCCTGCGGCGGTAGGGGCTGCCTTGTCGACTGCGCTCAAGCAGCTGGCACGCAGTGGCTGCCTGATTGGCGGCTTGGCTGCCGGGGTTTATCCGCTGGCGATGCTGGGCCTGCTCGACGGTTACCGGGCTGCAGTGCATTGGCGCTGGCAGGACGATTTTGCCGAGCGCTTCCCCAAGGTCATCGCCACCAGTCACCTGTTCGACTGGGATCGCGATCGCCTGACGGCCTGTGGCGGCATCGCCGTGGCCGACCTGCTGCTGGCAGTGCTGGCCCGTGATCACGGGGCGGAACTGGCGGGGGCGGTGTCGGAAGAGCTGGTAGTGGAGCGCATCCGTGAGGGTGGCGAGCGTCAGCGCATTCCGCTGCAGAACCGCCTGGGTTCTAGCCATCCCAAGCTGACCCAGGCGGTGCTGTTGATGGAAGCCAACATCGAAGAGCCGCTGACCACCGACGAGATTGCCCAGCATGTGTGCGTGTCGCGTCGGCAACTGGAGCGCATCTTCAAGCAATACCTGAACCGCGTGCCGAGCCAGTACTACCTGGAGCTGCGGTTGAACAAGGCGCGGCAGATGCTCATGCAGACTAGTAAGTCGATCATCCAGATCGGCTTGTCCTGTGGCTTCTCCTCGGGGCCGCATTTTTCCAGTGCCTATCGCAACTTCTTTGGCGCCACGCCACGGGAAGACCGCAACCAGCGGCGCAGCAGCAGCCCGTTCGAACTGAGCTCGGCGCCGGCCGAAAAGGGCTGAGGTTTTGGGTGGGTTCGGGCGTATGCCTTGGGTTTGATGGTGCGGCGAAAATCGAGCGCCGCCCGCGCGGCGCTTCGCGGGGCAAGCCCGCTCCCACATCTGTTTCGGGCCAATCACTCCTGAGTCATTGGCGCGCGCCCCCTATTTGATCCATTTGATATCGAAGGGTAAGCATTTGCTCTTCTTCTATTTCCAGCTATGCGCCAAGGGTGCGCGCGCCGAAGGCACAGGCGAAACTGGCCCGAAACAAATGTGGGAGCGGGCTTGCCCCGCGAAGCGCCGCGCGGGCGGCGCTCGATCTCACAGGCAACACATCAACACCGCCGAACATCCCCGTCCCCCACAAACCTATGTGAACACCCGTTCACCCAGCACCCTCTCTCCCGTACACTGCGCGATTGCGACAGTGTTTGTCGCATTGCCGAAAGCCTTGTCAAAACTGGGTTTTGCGCTGTAACAAGTTGTCGCTTGGCCGCAAGGACAGGCGCGGATCAGTCCTTACAATCCCCCCATCGCTCGCCCACTTCCAGGCCAGCGTTCCTCTTCAGGAGACTCAGATGTCCGTTGAGCAAGCCCCGGTGCAACGTGCCGATTTCGACCAGGTCATGGTCCCCAACTATTCTCCGGCGGCCTTCATTCCTGTGCGAGGCGAGGGTTCCCGAGTATGGGACCAGTCGGGTCGCGAGTTGATCGACTTTGCCGGTGGCATCGCGGTAAACGCCCTGGGCCACTGCCACCCGGCGCTGGTCAAGGCGCTGACCGACCAGGCCAACACCCTCTGGCACGTATCCAACGTGTTCACCAACGAGCCGGCCCTGCGCCTGGCCCACAAGCTGGTGGACGCCACCTTTGCCGACCGGGCGTTCTTCTGCAACTCTGGCGCCGAGGCCAACGAGGCCGCCTTCAAGCTGGCCCGCCGCGTCGCCCATGACCGCTTCGGCTCGGAAAAGCACGAAATCATCGCCACCGTGAACAGCTTCCACGGCCGCACCCTGTTCACCGTCAGCGTCGGTGGCCAGCCGAAGTACTCCGACGGCTTCGGCCCGAAGATCACCGGCATCAGCCACGTGCCGTACAACGACCTGGAAGCACTGAAAGCCCAGATTTCCGACAAGACCTGCGCCGTGGTAATCGAGCCGATCCAGGGTGAGAGCGGCGTGGTGCCGGCCGACCTGGCCTACCTGGAAGGCGCACGCAAGCTGTGCGACGAGCACAACGCCCTGCTGATCTTCGACGAAGTGCAGACCGGCGTGGGCCGTACCGGTTCGCTGTATGCCTACCAGCACTACGGCGTGACGCCCGACATCCTGACCAGTGCCAAGAGCCTGGGCGGCGGCTTCCCGATCGGCGCCATGCTGACCACCACCGAACTGGCCAAGCACCTGGCCGTCGGTACCCACGGCACCACCTACGGCGGCAACCCGCTGGGCTGCGCCGTCGCCTGTGCGGTGCTGGATGTGGTCAATACCCCTGAAACCCTGGCCGGCATCAAGGCCAAGCACGCACGTTTCAAAACCCGCCTGGAACAGATTGGCCAGAAGTACAGCCTGTTCACCCAGGTGCGTGGTGTCGGCCTGCTGCTCGGCTGCGTGTTGACCGAGGCTTGGCAAGGCAAGGCCAAGGACGTGCTCAACGCCGCCGAGAAAGAAGGCGTGATGGTGCTGCAGGCCGGCCCGGACGTGGTGCGTTTTGCGCCAAGCCTGGTGGTTGAAGACGCCGATATCGATCAAGGCCTGGACCGCTTCGAGCGCGCTGTGGCCACCCTGACCAAAGGCTGATCCGCCTGCGGTCCCGTCGCCGGCCCAGGCCACTGCATGGCCTGGCCGGCGATACCCGATTCCACTGCAGGTGCCCGTGTACCTGCCGTTTTTCCGTGCCGCCGTGAGCGGCCCGTATTCCAAAGGAGTGACACCATGCTGGTGATGCGCCCCGCGCAAATGGCTGATCTGAACGAAGTGCAGCGCATGGCTGCAGACAGCCCCATTGGTGTCACCTCGCTGCCGGACGACGCTGCTCGCCTGGGCGACAAGATCGCCGCTTCCGAGACTTCCTTCGCCGCCGAGGTCAGCTTCAACGGCGAGGAAAGCTACTTTTTTGTGCTCGAAGACAGCGAGACCGGCAAGCTGGCCGGCTGCTCGGCCATTGTCGCTTCGGCAGGCTACTCCGAGCCGTTCTACAGCTTTCGTAACGAAACCTTCGTGCACGCCTCGCGCGAGCTGAAGATCCACAACAAGATCCACGTGCTGTCGTTGTGTCATGACCTGACCGGCAACAGCCTGCTGACCAGCTTCTATGTATTGCCGGAGCTGGTGAACAGTGGCTGGGCCGAGCTCAATTCGCGCGGCCGCCTGCTGTTCATGGCGGCGCACCCGGAGCGTTTCGCCGACTCGGTCGTGACCGAAATCGTCGGGTACAGCGACGAGAATGGTGAATCGCCGTTCTGGGATGCCATCGGCCGCAATTTCTTCGACCTCAACTACTCCGACGCCGAGCGCCTGTGTGGCCTGAAGAGCCGTACCTTCCTCGCTGAACTGATGCCCCACTACCCGATTTACGTGCCGTTGCTGCCCGACGAGGCGCAGGAAGCCATGGGCCAGGTGCACCCGCGCGCGCAGATCACCTTCGACATCCTCATGCGCGAAGGCTTCGAAACCGAGCACTACATCGACATCTTCGACGGCGGCCCGACCCTGCATGCGCGCGCCTCGGGTATTCGTTCGATCGCCCAGAGCCGGGCGGTGCCGGTGAAAATCGATGAAGCCGCGGGCAAGGGGGGGCGCCCGTACCTGGTGTGCAATGGCCAGTTGCAAGACTACCGCGCGGTGCTGCTGGACCTCGACTGGGTGCCCGGCAAGCCGGTCAGCCTGAGCGTGGCTGCGGCCGACGCGCTGGGTGTGGGCGAGGGTGGCAGCGTGCGCCTGGTCGCGGTCTGAGGTCTGGTAACAGACGTTTCGGGATTGATGCGTTAGAAGAGTTTTGCGCCGGCCGACGCCGCCGCACAAGGAGATAGCATGATCGTTCGTCCTGTACGCAGCAGCGATTTGCCTGCGTTGATCGAATTGGCACGCAGCACCGGCACCACCGGGCTGACCACGCTGCCGGCCAACGAAGAACGCCTGGGGCATCGTGTTGGCTGGGCGGAAAAGAGCTTCCGTGGCGAAGCCGAGCGTGGCGACACCGACTACCTGTTCGTGCTGGAGAACGACGAAGGCCTGGTGGTCGGCATCAGTGCCATCGCCGGAGCCGTCGGCCTGCGCGAACCTTGGTACAACTACCGGGTCGGCCTGACCGTCAGCGCCTCGCAGGAGCTGAAGATCTATCGCGAAATCCCCACCCTGTTCCTTGCCAACGACCTGACCGGCAACTCCGAGCTGTGCTCGCTGTTCCTGCGTAGCGACCACCGCTCCGGGCTCAATGGCCGCCTGCTGTCGCGTGCGCGCATGTTGTTCATTGCCGAGTTCCCGGAGCTGTTTGGCAAGAAGATCATTGCCGAAATGCGCGGCATGTCCGATGAGCAGGGCCGTTCGCCGTTCTGGGAAAGCCTTGGCCGGCATTTCTTCAAGATGGAGTTCAGCCAGGCGGACTACCTGACCGGTGTTGGCAACAAGTCGTTCATCGCCGAGCTGATGCCCAAGTTCCCGCTGTACACCTGCTTCCTGTCCGAGGCGGCGCGCGACGTGATCGGCCGCGTGCACGTCGATACCGAGCCGGCGCTGGCCATGCTCAAGCAGGAAGGCTTCAACTACCAGGGCTATGTCGACATCTTCGACGCAGGCCCGGCCATCGAGTGTGATACCGCCAAGATCCGCGCCGTGCGCGAGAGCCAGACGCTGGTGCTGGCGGTAGGCACGCCGGGCGACGACGCCACCCCTTACATCATCCACAACCGCAAGCGCGACGATTGCCGCATCACTGCCGCGCCTGCGCGGCTGGCCGCCGGTACTCTGGTGGTCGACCCGTTGACCGCCAAGCGTCTGCGCATGGGCGCCGGCGACAACGTGCGTGCCGTGCCGCTGTCGGCCAGCCGGGAGGCCCAGTAAATGACCACGCATTACATCGCAGGCAATTGGCTGGCGGGGCAGGGCGAACCCCTGCAGTCGCTGAACCCGGTGACCCAGGCTGTCATCTGGCAGGGGCAGGGTGCTGACGCCAGCCAGGTGGAGGCCGCTGTGCAGGCCGCGCGCCAGACCTTTCCGGCCTGGGCGCAACTGAGCCTGGAAGCGCGCATCGACGTGCTGGAGAAGTTCGCCGAGCAGCTGAAAAAGCATGCCGAAGCGTTGGCCCAGTGCATCGGTGAGGAAACCGGCAAGCCGCTGTGGGAGTCGGCGACCGAAGTCACCAGCATGATCAACAAGGTGGCGATCTCGGTACAAAGCTACCGCGAGCGCACCGGTGAAAAGAGCGGCCCGCTGGCTGACGCCACGGCTGTGCTGCGGCACAAGCCCCATGGCGTGGTGGCGGTGTTCGGCCCCTACAACTTCCCCGGTCACCTGCCCAATGGCCATATCGTGCCGGCGCTGCTGGCGGGTAACTGCGTGGTGTTCAAGCCCAGTGAGCTGACGCCCAAGGTTGCCGAGCTGACCGTCAACTGCTGGATCGCCGCCGGCCTCCCGGCGGGCGTGCTGAACCTGGTGCAGGGCGCCCGTGAAACCGGTGTGGCGCTGGCCGCCAACCCGGGGATCGATGGCCTGTTCTTCACCGGCTCCAGCCGCACCGGCAACCTGCTGCACCAGCAGTTCGCCGGTCGCCCGGACAAGATCCTGGCCCTGGAAATGGGCGGCAACAACCCGCTCGTGGTCGACGAGGTGAAAGACCTCGACGCCGCGGTGTACACCATCATCCAGTCGGCGTTCATCTCCGCCGGCCAGCGTTGCACCTGCGCGCGGCGCCTGCTGGTGCCGCAAGGCGCCTGGGGTGATGCGCTGATCGCGCGCCTGGTCGAGGTGTGCAAAACCATCACGGTAGGCGCGTTCGATGAACAGCCGGCGCCGTTCATGGGCTCGGTCATTTCGCTGCAGGCGGCGCGGGCGCTGATTGCGGCCCAGGCCGAACTGGCCGCCAAAGGGGGCGTGAAGCTGCTGGAAATGACCCAGCCGCAGGCTGATGCCGCGCTGCTGACCCCGGGCATTGTCGATGTCACAGCCGTGGCCGAGCGCCCGGACGAAGAGTTCTTCGGCCCGCTGCTGCAGGTGATCCGTTATGCCGACTTCGATGCCGCCATCGATGAAGCCAACAACACCCAGTACGGCCTGGCCGCTGGCTTGCTGTCCGACTCGCGTGCCCGTTACCAGTACTTCTGGCTGCGCAGCCGCGCTGGCATCGTCAACTGGAACAAGCAACTGACCGGCGCCGCCAGCAGTGCGCCGTTCGGTGGCGTGGGTGCCAGTGGCAACCACCGCGCCAGTGCCTATTACGCGGCTGACTACTGCGCTTACCCCGTGGCTTCGCTGGAAACCGCCAGCCTTGCCTTGCCGGCGACCCTGACGCCGGGCGTCACCCTATAACAACAGGTCACGGAGCCTAGCCGATGAAATCCTATGAAGTGAATTTTGATGGCCTGGTGGGGCCTACCCACAACTATGGCGGCCTGTCTTACGGCAACGTGGCTTCGCAGAGCAACAGCCAGCAGGGTTCCAGCCCGCGTGAAGCCGCGCGCCAAGGCCTGGCGAAAATGAAAGCGCTGGCCGACATGGGCTTCAAGCAGGGCGTGCTGGCGCCGCAAGAGCGCCCGGATGTAGCGGCGCTGCGCCGCCTGGGCTTTGGCGGCAGCGATGCCGAGGTGATCCAGCGTGCTGCCAAAGAGGCCATGCCTCTGCTGGTGGCCAGCTGCTCGGCGTCGAGCATGTGGGTGGCCAACGCCGCCACGGTCAGCCCGAGTGCCGACACCGCGGATGGCCGTGTGCATTTCACCGCCGCCAACCTGAACTGCAAGTACCACCGCAGCATCGAGCACCCGACCACCAGCCGCGTGCTGGGCGCCATGTTCAGCAACGAGAAACACTTTGCCCACCACGAAGCATTGCCTGCCGTGGCACAGTTCGGTGACGAGGGCGCAGCCAACCACACGCGCTTCTGCCGTGCCTATGGCGACGCTGGCGTGGAGTTCTTTGTTTATGGCCGCAGTGCCTTTGACAGCCGTTACCCGGCGCCGCAGAAGTACCCGGCCCGGCAAACCCTGGAGGCCTCGCAGGCCGTGGCCCGGCTGCATGGGCTGAGCGATGGCGGTGTGGTCTACGCTCAACAGAACCCGGCGGTTATCGACCAAGGCGTGTTCCACAACGATGTGATTTCGGTGGGCAACGGCGAGGTGCTGTTCTACCACGAGGATGCTTTCCTCGAGACGGACGCGGTGCTTGGCCAGCTGCGAGCTAAACTGGCCAGCAAGGGTGGCAACTTCCAGGCCATCTGTGTGCCACGGGCGGCGGTGGCAGTAGAGGACGCCGTGCGCTCCTACCTGTTCAACAGCCAGCTGCTCAGCCGCGATGACGGCTCCATGCTGCTGGTGGTGCCGGAAGAGTGCCGCAACAACGAGCGGGTCTGGGCCTACCTGGGCCAGCTGACCAGCCAGGGTGGCCCGGTGAAGGAGGTCAAGGTATTCGACCTCAAGCAAAGCATGCAGAACGGCGGTGGCCCGGCTTGCCTGCGTTTGCGCGTGGCGTTGAAGGAATCGGAACTGGCGGCGGTCAACCAAGGCGTTATCATGAGCGCCCCGCTGTACGACACCCTGGTGCAGTGGGTCGACAAGCATTACCGCGATCGCCTCGGCGAAGCGGACCTGGCCGACCCGCAACTGCTGGTGGAGTGCCGTACGGCACTGGACGAATTGACCCAGATCCTGAAGTTGGGCTCGGTATACCCGTTCCAACGCCAACCTTGAAGAGAGACTTTGCAATGACCGACGCCCTGCGCCTGATCCTTGAAGATGAAGACGGCACCCAGCTGGAAACCTCCTGCACCCGCTTTGCCGTGGTTTGGCAAGGCAAGGAAGTGTGGATTCAGCAAGATGGCCGTGGCCAGCTGCTGATCGGTGTGGACGTTGACGAAGACGACACCGAATACGCCAACCTGTTGCTGCGCCCTATGGCCACCAACCTGGTCAGCCTGCAGCTGGAAATGGAGCCGGCCGAGGTTGGCGAAGACGACGATCACGTCCATGGCCCCGACTGCGGCCACCATCACTAAGGAAGTCCCTATGCTCGCCCTTGGCAAATTGCTTGAGCTGACCCTCACCGATCACGAACCGGCCGAGAAGACCCAAGTGACACCCAAGGGCGCGCGTTTGCGCTGGCTGGGGGAGGGCGCGCTCGAAGTGCGCCCGGCCGAAAACGAAGATTGCGGGCTGGACTTGCTGTTGTCTGCCGGCATCCATGGCAACGAAACGGCGCCGATCGAATTGCTCGAACGGCTGCTGCACGGCGTGGCCAACGGCAAGATCAAACCCAAGGCGCGGCTGCTGTTCCTGTTCGGTAACCCAGCGGCTATCCGCAAGGGTGAGCGTTTCATCGAGCAGGACATCAATCGGCTGTTCAATGGTCGCCATGAGCTTTCCAGTGGTTTCGAGGCCTTGCGTGCCGCCGAGCTGGAGCAATTCGCCCGGGTGTTCTTCAGCAAGCCGGGGCGCAGCCGCCTGCATTACGACCTGCATACTGCCATCCGCGGTTCGAAGATCGAGCAATTCGCCTTGTACCCCTATAAAGAAGGGCGCAAGCATTCCCGTCGCGAACTGGCGCGCCTGGCGGCGGCCGGCATGGAGGCGGTGCTGCTGCAGAGCAAATCCTCCATCACCTTCAGTGCCTTTACCTACGAGCAGCTGGAGGCCGAAGCCTTCACTCTGGAGCTGGGCAAGGCCCGCCCGTTTGGCCAGAACGAGCAGGTCAACCTCGATCGGCTGGAGCAGCGCCTGATTCAGATCATCGAAGGCACCGAGCCAGAGGGCGAAGGCTCGCTGGATGGCCTGCAGCTGTTCAGTGTTTCTCGCGAGATCATCAAGCACAGCGATAGCTTCCACCTGCACCTGCCGGCGGATATCGAGAACTTTTCCGAGCTGAGCAAGGGTTACCTGCTGGCCGAAGACCTGGCCGAGACGCGCTGGGTGGTCGAGGAGGAGGGGGCGCGCATCATCTTCCCCAACCCCAAGGTCAGGAACGGCTTGCGGGCGGGTATCCTGATCGTGCCGGATTCGGGGCAGCGATTAGGCTGATGCGCTATGGCTGCTCCTGTGGGAGTTGCTTTTGTGGGAGCGGCCTTGTGTCGCGATAGGGTCGCAAAGCGGCCCCGGCAATATTTGCGGCGAAGCTGCGATTGTTGGGCCGCTGCGCGCCCCATCGCGACACAAGGCCGCTCCCACAGGGATCTGTACTCGACTTGATCCCCCATGAAACTCTTTTAATTCACCGCCTGTTCCATTTTCCCTCCCCATCGGCGGTAATTGGCTTGCCAGTGGCGAAAGACAGGATTTAGCATCCGGTCATGTCATTTTCGTTTGCATAGCCCGAAAAACCGTCCAAACGATGGTTTCTATCGTATAAACACACTGCATCGAGATTGCAGGACCGATATAATGCGGCCCTTTGCCGTCGTTTCGTCGACGCGTTTGCCCAACAGGGCCGCCGTTTCCGTGGAAGAACCTATGAAAAGCGCAGAAATCCGTGAAGCCTTCCTTCGCTTCTTCGAAGAGCAGGGACACACCCGAGTCGCCTCCAGTTCGCTGATCCCGAACAACGACCCAACCCTGCTGTTCACCAATGCCGGCATGAACCAGTTCAAAGACTGTTTCCTCGGCGCGGAGAAGCGTGCCTACACCCGTGCTGTCAGCAGCCAGAAGTGCGTGCGCGCCGGTGGTAAGCATAACGACCTGGAAAACGTCGGTTACACCGCGCGTCACCATACGTTCTTCGAAATGCTGGGCAACTTCAGCTTCGGCGACTATTTCAAGCGCGACGCGATCACCTTCGCTTGGACCTTCCTGACGTCGGAACACTGGCTGAACCTGCCCAAGGAAAAGCTCTGGGTAACCGTCTACGCCACTGACGACGAAGCCTACGATATCTGGACCAAGGAAGTCGGCGTGCCGGCCGAGCGCATGGTGCGCATCGGCGACAACAAAGGCGCCCCGTACGCCTCCGACAACTTCTGGACCATGGGTGACACCGGCCCGTGCGGCCCGTGCACCGAGATCTTCTACGACCACGGCGCGGACATCTGGGGCGGCCCACCCGGCTCGCCAGAAGAAGACGGCGACCGCTACATCGAGATCTGGAACAACGTCTTCATGCAGTTCAACCGCACCGCCGACGGCGTGCTGCACCCGCTGCCAGCGCCGTCGGTGGACACCGGCATGGGCCTGGAGCGCGTCAGCGCCGTGCTGCAGCACGTGCACTCGAACTACGAGATCGACCTGTTCCAGAACCTGCTGGAAGCTGCGGCCAAGGCCATCGGTTGCAGCAATGACGGCCAGGCGTCGCTGAAAGTGGTCGCCGACCACATTCGCTCGTGCGGCTTCCTGATTGCCGACGGTGTGCTGCCGTCCAACGAAGGCCGTGGCTATGTGCTGCGCCGCATCATTCGTCGTGCCTGCCGTCACGGCAACAAGCTGGGCGCCAAGGGCAGCTTCTTCTACCAGATCGTTGCCGCACTGGCCGGCGAAATGGGCGAGGCCTTCCCTGAGCTGAAGAGCCAGCAAGCGCACATCGAGCGCGTGCTGAAGGCCGAAGAAGAGCAGTTCGCCAAGACCCTGGAGCAAGGCCTGCGCATCCTCGAGCAGGACCTGGCCCAGCTGAAAGGCGACGTGGTACCGGGCGACGTGGTGTTCAAGCTGTATGACACCTACGGCTTCCCGATGGACCTGACTGCCGACATCGCCCGTGAGCGCGAGCTGACCATCGACGAAGCCGGCTTCGAGCGCGAGATGGACGCCCAGCGTGAGCGTGCGCGTTCCGCCAGCGCCTTCGGCATGGACTACAACAGCGTGGTCAAGGTCGACAGCGCCACCGAATTCCTCGGCTACGACGCCACCGAAGGCCAGGGCAAGATCATCGCCCTGTACAAAGACGGCCAGGCCGTCGACCAGCTGGGTGAAGGCGAGCAGGGCGTGGTTGTGCTCGACCGCACGCCGTTCTACGCCGAATCCGGTGGCCAGGTGGGTGATAGCGGTTTCCTGCAGGCCGGCGCTTCGCGCTTTGACGTGCGTGACACCACCAAGACTGGCGGTGCCTTCCTGCACCACGGCGTGGTCGCCAGCGGTGCGCTGGTAATCGGTTCGCCGGTCGAGGCCAAGGTCGATGCCGACGTGCAGCACGCTACCGCGCTGAACCACTCCGCCACTCACCTGCTGCACGAAGCGCTGCGTCAGGTGCTGGGCGAACACGTACAGCAGAAGGGTTCCTTGGTCGACAGCCAGCGCCTGCGTTTCGACTTCAGCCACTTCGAGGCGGTGAAGCCAGAGCAGATCAAGGCCCTGGAAGACATCGTCAACCGCGAAGTGCGCAAAAACACCCCGGTGACAACCGAACTGACCGACATCGAAACCGCCAAGGCCAAAGGTGCCATGGCGCTGTTCGGCGAGAAGTACGGCGACACCGTGCGTGTGCTGAGCATGGGTGGTGATTTCTCGGTAGAGCTGTGCGGCGGTATCCACGCCAAGCGCACCGGTGACATCAGCCTGTTCAAGATCATCAGCGAAGGCGGCGTGGCCTCTGGCGTACGCCGTATCGAAGCGGTTACCGGCGCCGCTGCGTTGGCCTACCTGAACGCTGCCGAAGAGCAGGTCAAGGAAGCCGCGCAACTGGTCAAAGGTAACCGCGACAACCTGATCGACAAGCTGTCGGCTGTGCTCGAGCGCAACCGTCAGCTGGAGAAGCAGCTGGAACAGCTGCAGGCCAAAGCCGCCAGCGCCGCCGGGGACGATCTCTCCAACGCGGCTGTTGAGGTCAAGGGTGCCAAGGTCCTCGCCGCCCGCCTGGATGGGCAGGACGGCAAGGCCTTGCTGGCCCTGGTCGATCAGTTGAAGAACAAGCTCGGCCACGCAGTGATCCTGCTGGGCAGCGAGCATGAGGGCAAGGTTGTGCTGGTGGCCGGCGTGACCAAAGACCTCTCCAGCCAACTCAAGGCTGGCGATCTGATGAAGCAAGCCGCTGCGGCGGTGGGTGGCAAGGGCGGTGGCCGTCCGGACATGGCCCAGGGTGGTGGCGTCGACGTCGCTGCACTGGACCAGGCCCTGGCGCTGGCCGTGCCATTCGCAGAGCAGGGACTTTGAGATGAAGGGGCCGGCGGTCTAGTCGCCGGCCTCTTCATGTTGGATTGTTTTTTGGGGCCCTGTATGGGCTGAGGCACCATTGAAATGGCGTTGATCGTACAGAAATTTGGCGGCACCTCTGTCGGTTCCATCGAGCGGATCGAGCAGGTAGCCGAAAAGGTCAAGAAACACCGTGAGGCGGGCGACGACCTGGTGGTTGTGCTGTCGGCCATGAGCGGTGAAACCAATCGCCTGATCGACCTGGCCAAGCAGATCACCGATCAGCCAGTTCCGCGTGAACTGGACGTGATCGTGTCGACCGGTGAGCAGGTCACCATTGCCCTGCTGACCATGGCCTTGATCAAGCGTGGTGTGCCAGCGGTGTCCTACACCGGCAACCAGGTGCGCATCCTCACCGACAGCTCGCACAACAAGGCGCGCATCCTGCAGATCGACGACCAGAAGATTCGTGCCGATCTCAAGGAAGGTCGCGTGGTCGTGGTAGCTGGCTTCCAGGGTGTCGACGAGCACGGCAGCATCACCACCCTGGGCCGTGGCGGCTCCGACACCACTGGCGTGGCCCTGGCGGCGGCGCTAAAGGCTGACGAGTGCCAGATCTACACCGACGTCGATGGCGTCTACACCACCGACCCGCGCGTTGTGCCACAGGCCCGTCGCCTGGAGAAGATCACCTTCGAAGAGATGCTGGAAATGGCCAGCCTCGGTTCCAAGGTGCTGCAGATCCGTTCGGTGGAGTTCGCCGGCAAGTACAACGTTCCGCTGCGCGTGCTGCACAGCTTCAAGGAGGGTCCGGGTACCCTCATTACCATTGATGAAGAGGAATCCATGGAACAGCCGATCATTTCCGGTATCGCCTTCAACCGTGATGAAGCCAAGCTGACCATCCGCGGCGTGCCGGACACCCCGGGCGTGGCCTTCAAGATCCTCGGCCCGATCAGCGCTTCGAACATCGAAGTCGACATGATCGTGCAGAACGTTGCCCACGATAACACCACCGACTTCACCTTCACCGTACACCGCAACGAGTACGAGAGCGCGAAGGGCGTGCTGGAAAACACGGCCCGCGAAATCGGTGCCCGTGAAGTGATTGGCGACACCAAGATCGCCAAGGTCTCGATCGTTGGCGTCGGCATGCGTTCGCACGCCGGTGTTGCCAGCCGCATGTTCGAAGCCCTGGCCAAGGAGAGCATCAACATCCAGATGATCTCCACCTCCGAGATCAAGGTTTCGGTCGTGATCGAAGAGAAGTACCTGGAGCTGGCCGTGCGCGCGCTGCACACCGCGTTCGAGCTCGACGCACCTGTCCGACAGGGCGAGTAAGGCGCTGCCAGGAAGGGCGCGGCTTGCCGCGCCCTTCGCGTTTCTGCTCGCCACGCAGGGGCTGTCCTGCCCTGTGTGGCGAGTAACCGGGGCCTGGTCGTCGTCCACGACCAGGCCCTGATACCAAAGACTGTTACCCCTGAATGTTTTGCGTAAGGAGAAAGCTATGTTGATTCTGACTCGTCGGTGCGCCGAGAGCCTGATCATTGGAGACGGCGAGATCACCGTGACGGTGCTTGGCGTCAAAGGCAACCAGGTGCGTATTGGCGTCAGCGCCCCGAAAGAAGTGGCTGTTCACCGCGAGGAAATCTACCTGCGGATCAAGAAGGAGAAGGACGAAGAGCCAAGCCTTTAATTCTTTTGAAGTTTTTTTCAAAAAAAGGGTTGCAAAGGTGAAAGAGGTTCTTTAATATTCGCCTCGTGTTGCGGTGAGGTGGCCGAGTGGCCGAAGGCGCTCCCCTGCTAAGGGAGTATACCTCATAAGGGTATCGGGGGTTCGAATCCCCCCTTCACCGCCATTATTTGCGTAGGGCGCTGTAAACGGTAAGAACGCTAAGTAGTTGATGTTAAACGAAAACGTTCTTGCAAAAATGTTTCAGCGACCTATAATGCGCGGCAAGACACGGACTCATAGCTCAGCTGGATAGAGTACTCGGCTACGAACCGAGCGGTCGCAGGTTCGAATCCTGCTGAGTCCGCCACTTTTGAAGTGGCTTTGTTTGCAAGGCTGCTTCAATCAACCAGTGGTAACTGGTCTAAAACTACCAATCGCGGACTCATAGCTCAGCTGGATAGAGTACTCGGCTACGAACCGAGCGGTCGCAGGTTCGAATCCTGCTGAGTCCGCCACTTTCTTGAAGTGGCTCTGCTTGCACAGCTGCTTCAGTCAACCAGCGGTAACTGGTCTAAAACTGCCAATCGCGGACTCATAGCTCAGCTGGATAGAGTACTCGGCTACGAACCGAGCGGTCGCAGGTTCGAATCCTGCTGAGTCCGCCACTTTTTGAAGTGGCTCTGCTTGCAAAGCTACTTCAGTCAACCAGTGGTAACCTGGTCTAAAACTACCACCACGGACTCATAGCTCAGCTGGATAGAGTACTCGGCTACGAACCGAGCGGTCGCAGGTTCGAATCCTGCTGAGTCCGCCATACCCCATCAAGAAGCCCGCTCAATTGAGCGGGCTTTTTGTTTTCTTGCGCCACAGAATTGTTGGCCATGTCGATCTAAGCTCTTCTGTAATGATTGTGGTGTAGCTTGGGGCCGCTTTGCGGGCCATCGCGACACAAGGCCGCGCCCACTACACATCCCGAAATTCAATGTGCTTTCCCATCCACAACAACCGTCGCACTGATAGCTTCGAGCGTTGTCCTAGCTTTATCACGCAAACGATTGTTCTGGCCAAAAATTTAAGCGATCTGACAGCTTGAGCAGTGTATGATTGCGCCCGTCAGCCCCGCCGGGGCTTGTGGAAAACCACCATGGACTTACCCAGTAGTTACTCGCTAACAAGATTCATACAGAAAGATCTAACCGATTGATTCTTCCGGCGTGCTCCGCTGCTGGGAGTGGAGTTCGCCTATGACTGAAGTAGAAGTAAAAAAAGCGCAAGAAAGCCTGCAGGATCGCCTGGCCCAGGTGGTCGAACTGCTGCAACGCCAGCGTGTGGTCGAAGACCTGACGCACCGCCAGGAAGGCGCGCATAACGACCTGGTCGAAAACCTGGTCCACCGCCAGAATCTCGTCGAGCTGCAACGCAAGCTCGATGATCTGCACCCCGCCGACATCGCCTATATCCTCGAAGCCTTGCCCCTGGAAGACCGCCTGACGGTCTGGCAGTTGGTGCGCTCGGATCGCGATGGCGACATCCTGCTGGAAGTTTCCGACTCGGTTCGTCAATCGTTGATCGCCGACATGGACGATCACGAGCTGCTGGCCGCCGCCAAGGAAATGGACGCCGACGAGCTGGCCGACCTGGCCCCCGAGCTGCCGCGCGACGTTGTTCACGAGCTGATGGAAACCCTCGATGGCCAGCAACGCGAGCGCGTGCGCTCGGCGCTGAGCTACGACGAGGAGCAGGTCGGTGCGCTGATGGACTTCGAGATGGTCACCATCCGCGAAGACGTCAGCCTGGAAGTGGTGCTGCGCTACCTGCGCCGCCTGAAAGAGCTGCCCAACCACACCGACAAACTGTTCGTGGTCGATTACGACGGCATCCTCAAGGGCGTGTTGCCGATCAAGCGCTTGTTGGTCAACGACCCGGAGAAGAAGGTAGCGGAGGTCATGGCGACCGATCCGGTGTCCTTCCAGCCCGAGGAAGATGCCTATGATGCGGCGCAGGCTTTCGAGCGTTATGACCTGGTATCGGCACCTGTAGTAGACAAGGGCGGGCGCCTGATCGGCCGTTTGACCATTGACGAAATGGTCGACCTGATCCGTGAGGAGAGCGAGAGCGAAGTCCTCAACATGGCGGGTCTGCGTGAAGAGGAAGATATCTTTGCCTCGGTCTGGCGCTCGTTGCGCAACCGTTGGGCATGGCTGGCGATCAATCTGATTACTGCTTTTGTCGCTTCGCGCGTGATCGGGCTGTTCGAAGGCTCGATCGAAAAGCTGGTGGCGTTGGCTGCGTTGATGCCGATCGTTGCGGGTATTGGTGGCAACTCGGGTAACCAGACCATCACCATGATCGTCCGCGCCATGGCGCTGGACCAGGTGTCGCCGGGCAACACCAGTCGCCTGATGCGCAAGGAACTCGCGGTGTCGCTGATCAACGGCCTGGTATGGGGCGGAGTGATTGGTGCGGTGGCTTTCTGGCTGTATGGCAGTTGGTCACTGGGTGTGGTGATGACCGCAGCCATGACCTTGAACCTGTTGCTGGCGGCGCTGATGGGCGTGCTCATCCCGATGACATTGGCCCGCCTGGGCCGCGACCCGGCGATGGGGGCGAGTGTGATGATCACCGCCGTGACCGACAGTGGCGGCTTCTTCATCTTCCTTGGCCTGGCGACGGTGTTCCTGCTGTAAACCCTTTTTCTTGCAGTTGCGCGGCCCTGTGGGAGCGGCCTTGTGTCGCGAAAGGGCTGCGAAGCAGCCCCGGGGCATCAGCAGCAATGCACAGATTTCTGGGGCTGCTTCGCAGCCCTTTCGCGACACAAGGCCGCTCCCACAGGGGCCGCAACGCGGCCAGTCAGCCGCCCACAAAAAAGCCAGCTTACGCTGGCTTTTTCATGTTCGCTGCAGACCTCAGGAAGCGTCGGCGGCCATTTCCACATCGTGAGCGATGAGGGCGACCAAAGCGTTCTGCTGGCGGTGGGACAGTTGGCGGAAGCGTTGCAGCAACTCGCGCTCATGCAGTGACAGCTCAGGGCTGTCCAGGCGCATGCTCAGCTCGTCACCCAACGCACCTTCCTGGATAAGGCTCTGTTCCAGGCGCGCGATGATCTCGGAGTTCATGCTGCGGTGATGGTTTCGCGCTACCTCGGCAATGCGCTCACGCATCCCGTCTGGCAGGCGGACGACGAACTTGTCAGCAGTGCGGCTCGAATAAATAGCCTGTTTCATTGGGCGCATATAAATTGACCGGAGTTTGGTTCAGGGGAAGCGGTTCTCAAATTGGCCGCACGGGGTGGAAATACGACCGTGGCGACGACAAAATGTTCAACCGTCAGTAAAAATGGATGCTCATCTTGCCTTATGGTCGCCGTTTCCTTGGCGTCAATTCTGTGACAAATAGTGAGCCGGATAAAGGCTTTCTGCCAGTACCAATTATCAGAAATGAGCACTGGTTTGAAAAGTTTTACATGCTCCGGCTTGCCCAACCGTCAGACTTTTGCCGTCAAAAACTGGTAAAACGCAGCAAAAGGCAAGGAAAACACCTAGAATGCGGCGGTTTCCCTTCATAGAGCATAGTGGCTATGCAACATGACGCAAGCGACCGTCGATCAGGGACAGGCCGGTTGATATTTCTGATAGGACCGTCGGGTTCGGGGAAAGATTCCCTGATCGACGCTTCACGTGAGCGACTTGCGGTCGCCGGGGTAGAGATTGCCCGTCGCGTCATCACCCGTTCGGCCGAAGCCAAAGGCGAAGCCGCTCACGGGGTCACGCCCGAGCACTTCGAGGCCCTGCGTGCGCAGGGCGCATTTGCCATGCACTGGCGCGCCAACGGCCTGGACTATGGCATCCCACGGCAGGTGGACGAGTGGCTGGCGGCGGGCAGGGCAGTGCTGGTGAATGGCTCGCGGGCCTACCTGGGCGAAGCGCGCCAGCGTTACCCGGACCTGTTGGCGGTGCTGGTCGAGGTCAGGCCCGAAGTGCTGCGCCAGCGGTTACTGGCCCGTGGCCGCGAAACCGCCGATGAAGTCGAGCAGCGCCTGGCTCGCAGCGCCCGCTTGCAGGCACCGCCCGATCCGTCAGTGCATGTGCTGGACAACTCGACAACCCTGGAGGCAGCGGTCGCAGCCCTGTTCGGGCTGCTTCGCGATGAAGGTGTTCTGCCACAGGGGTAGCAGTGCCAGAAAAGGATTACGCGAAAAAGCCCGGTAGGTGCATGACAAACGCCAGCATGCTGGTTAACATGCTGGCCATCCCGCTGTGCAGCGCTCGCTGCCGGTCGTAGCGTCTCAGTAGCTCAATTGGATAGAGCATCCCCCTCCTAAGGGGAAGGTTGCAGGTTCAATTCCTGCCTGGGACGCCATTTCATGTCTCTCCCATTTTTGCCTCCGCCACCTGTGCAGCCGCCGCCGTCCGTTGGCGCGTCAGGAAGTACCCCGCCACTACCAGCACCACCGTCAGCACCGTGAACCAGAACTGGAAACGCGACGCCGGTTCGAACGCCTGGGTGCCGATCACTGCCAGCAAGGCGAACAGCGCAACGATATTGGCATATGGGAACAGCCAGGCGCGGAAGGCGTTGGGGTCGACCGCTTCGTGGCGGGTTTTCCAGCGCATGGCCACGTGGGCGATGATGATGAAGATCCATACGACCATCACGAGGCTGCCGGTACTTTTGGCCAGGGTCATGAACAGGTCGCCGGCGCTGATGAAGTGCACGGTCAGGATCATCGTGCAAATCGACAGGCTCAGCAGCAGTGCATTGATCGGCACGCCCTTGGCGCTGGTGCGCGAGAACAGCTTGGGCGCGTGCCCGCGCTGGCTCAGCGAGAACAGCATGCGCGAGTTGGAGAACATGAACGAGTTCATCACCGACATGAACGAGACGAACAGCACCAGTTTCATGGCCACCGCAGCACCACCGAACCCGGCCAGGCTGAACAGCGAAACATAGGGCGAAGCCAGGTTGGCCTTGTCGGTCCATGGCAGGCACAGGATCAGGATCGACACCGAGCCGACGTAGAACAGCATCACCCGCAAGATCACGCTCTTGATCGCGCGGATCACGTTCTGCCGCGGGTTCTCCGATTCACCTGCGGCCACGGCCGCGATTTCGCTGCCGCCCAGCGAGAAGATCACCACAATGACACCCGCCATCACTGGCGACAGGCCGTTAGGCATGAAGCCGTCGTGGGCGGTGAGGTTGACCAGGCCAGGCGAAGGAATGTCGTTGTGCAGCCCGAGCAGGATCGAGATGCCCAGCAGCATGAAGATGAGGATGGTGGCGACCTTCATCGCCGCCAGCCAATACTCCACTTCGGCAAACGAACGCACTGAGTAGGCGTTGCTGGCCATCAGTGTCACCAGCATCAGGAAAGCGCCTGCCCAGATCGGCAGCCAGGGTAGAAAGTCATGCAGGATGGCGCCCAGCAGCACCGCTTCGAGGGTGATGGTCATCATCGACTTGAACCAGTACAGCCAGCCGACTGAAAACCCGGCCCAGTCGCCGAGCCAGGTGTTGGCGTAGGTCGAGAACGACCCGGCATCCGGGTTGCGGCAGGCCATTTCGCCGAGCATGAACATGACCAGGGTGACCACCAGGCCACCAATGAAATACGACAGGATCGCCGCAGGCCCTGCCGATGCGATCAGTGAGCCCGAGCCCATGAACAGCCCCGCACCGATCACCCCACCCAGCGCGATCATGGTGATGTGCCGCTGCTTGAGGCTTTGCTTCAAACTGTTGGATTGCATTTCCTTGTCCTCTCTTATTGTTGGGGGGATCCGACAACGTCCCCCAACGCAGGCATCGTCATGCGCCTGCGTTCACGCGTGGCAAATAGCTACCAGCCTGCCACCATGGACAATAAGGCCAAGGACCTCAAACGATTTATCTGCACAACATCCTGCCGATTTTTCCTGAGGGCTTTTGCGCCTATAGCCCCCAGTGCTTCAGCGCCCACAACACGCCCATGCCCACCACCAGCGTCAGCAGGGTACTGCGCGTACGCCACGCCACCAGTGCAGCCAGTGCCGCTGCCGGTATCTGCGGGTTCATCCAGTCGAACCCGGCATGCCGGTCCGGGAACACCACGGCCGGCAGTACCAGCGCCGCCAGTACGCTGGCGGGCACGTAGGCCAGCGCGCGGCGAAACAGCGGTGGAATGCGCAACACCGTGTGCAGCTCGATGAACGAGAGCCTGATGGCGAAGGTGCCCAGGCCGATCAGGGCGAAGGTTATCCATTGAGTCGTTTCGCTCATGATGCTTCCTGCTCGCTGTTGGCTTCAGGCATTGGCTGCTTTTTTTGCCAGCTCTCGATAGCCAGCCCGGCAGTGATGCCGCCCAGCGCGCCAGTCAGCAGGCCGAGGTTGTACGGCAGGTCGGCTGCCAGTACGGCGAGCACACCACCGGTCAGCGCCGCGCCGAGCGTGGCAGCATTGCGTATGCCGGGTATCAACAGGGCCAGGAATGACAAGGGGATGGCAAAGCCCAGCGACCAGTCTTCCGGAATGCCCGCACCCAGGTACATGCCGGCCAGCACCGAGAGGTTCCAACCCAGGAACATGGTGATCGCCGTACCGGCATAGTAGGGGTAGGCGTGCTGGCCGAGCCCGCCCGAGCCCATCTTCAGCGTGCACAGGGCGAAGGACTGGTCGGACAGCATGTAGGCCATCGGCCACTTCTGCCGGCGCGGCAGCTGGCCCAGGTGCGGGGCGAGGCTGGCGCTGTACATCAGGAAGCGCAGGTTGATGACCAGCGCTGTCACTACCATGGTCACTGGCAGGGCGGCGTTCTGCATCAACTGCATCACCACCATCTGCGCCGACCCGGAATAGAACAGTAAAGTCATGCCGATGGCATCGGCCGGCGACAGGCCCATGCCGATGGCGGTGACGCCGGTGATCAGGCCGAAGGGCACGATGCCGGAGGTCAAAGGCAGGGCGCTGTGGGCCCCCTGCCTGAACGCTTGGGTCCCGCTGGGGTACGGCATTTGAGTTCCTTGAAAATGTTCGGGAGGAGCCAGCCAGGCACCTCCACGGTAATGCGCGTGACAGTTGGCCACAACGTCAGATTTCTGGAATAGTAGGCCTAAAAAAAATAGGCCTGACACTGTGCCCCTCGATACTCCAACACGGCATTCGCTACAGCTCAATGCCTTGCGCGCCTTCGAAGCGTCTGCCCGTTTGGGCGGCTTTGCCCGTGCCGCACTCGAACTCAAGGTAACCCCCGGTGCCATCGCTGCGCTGGTGAAGACGCTGGAAAGCGAATACGGCGCCGCCTTGTTCGAGCGCCACGCCAAAGGTGTGCGGCTGACGCCTTTGGGCGAAAGCGTCAAGGTTCAGTTCACCGAAGCATTCGACGCGGTGGAAGCAGCAGTGCGCACCCTTCGGCGCCTGGCCGCACCGCAACGGGTGCATATCGTCACCTCGCCGGCGTTGGCGCAGTTGTGGATCGGCCCACGCCTGCCGGAGCTGACCCGCCTGCTGGCACCCATCGAGATTTCGGTCACGGCGGTGGACGAGCCGCCCAACCTGAAGCGCAGCCCGTTCGACCTGTGCCTCTTCTACACCGAAAAGCCCGAGCGCTGGCAGCGCAGGATTACCACGGAAGAAATCCTGCCCGTGTGCGTGCCGGCCCTTGCGGCCAACATTGGCAGCCCCGAGGATTTCGCCGACGTCCGTTGTATTGCCGATGTGGGCTGGAATGACTGGACGGTGTGGAGCGCAGCGGTGATGCCAGGGCACAAGTTCGTGGCCCGCGGCCCGGGTTTTTCCCTGTACTCGATTGCATTGCAGCAAGCCCTGCTCGCTGCTGGTGTGCTGATGGGGCGCAAAAGCCTGGTGCAACGTTACCTGGACAGCGGCGAGCTGGTTGCGCCGATCGACTGCGCGGTGCCCTTGGGCATGACCATTGCCGCGTGGCGGCTGCCGGGTGCCAAGGGCAACCAGGTGGTGGCCGCCGTGGAAGAGGCGTTGTTGCATCTGGCTTGATCGGTTGACTCGGTCCCTGTAGGAGCGGCCTTGTGTCGCGATCGGGCTGCAAAGCAGCCCCAGCAATTTGTGCATCTGCGCGGAAACCCCGGGGCTGCTTTGCAGCCCGATCGCGACACAAGGCCGCTCCTACAAGAGGCCGCGCAGGGCAACAGTCAGGCGATGTTCTGCTCGGCCGACCAGCTGGCGTACCAGTTGCGGAACAGCGCGTACTGCTGCTCGGCATAGTTGCGCTGGGCATCGGTCAGCACGTCGGTTTCGTTGAAGTGCAGGCTGTACTCGCTGTCGCCGTTCAGCACCATCAGGTGTTTATAGTACAGCACCAGGTCGCAGCCCTCATCGAACGACGACAGCACCGCCAGCGCCGCTTCCAGCTCGCGTGCCAGGCGACGGGCCTTGGCATCGCCCTTGGCCGCCTGCTTGCTCAGGCTTACCAGGTGCAGCACCTCGCGCGGAACCATCAGGGTCACGTCGTCATCTTTGGAGGTGATGTGCTCGGCGGCGTAGCGCAGGTCGGCACCGCCACCGAATTCCTTGAAGCCGATCAGGTTGGGGAATTCGTGGCGCAGTTCGAAGAACAGGTCTGCGCGGGTGGCAAAGCCGTAGTAGGGGCTGTTGTAGATCACCGCTGGCAGCTTGGGCGCGGCGGCGAGGATGGCCGAGAAGTGGTGCTTCTGGGCGATCAGCGAAGCGCCGCGGCTGAGCACGCGGGGGATGACCATCAGGCCGGCGGCGCCGACTTTGGCCGCGTGGGCGGCATGCGCTACCGCTTCACGGGTGTTCACCGCGCCAGTCCCGACAATGGTCGGAATGCCAGCGGCCACCAGGCGCGCCACGCACAAAGTTCAAGGCAGTGGAGAACCTGTGGGAGCGGGTTTACCCGCGAAGAGGCCGCCACAGGAAATATCAATTCTGCCGCAAAATGCACTCCAGCAACCCGGGAAACCGCTCACCCAGCATTTCGCTGCGCAGTGAATTCATGTGGGTCGTTCCCACATTACGGGTATGCACCAGCCCTGCATCACGCAGCACGCGGAAGTGATGGGACATGCTCGACTTCGGCCTGCCCCCGTCCAGCTCGCCACAGCTGGCCTCGGCAACGCCGGCCAGGTGGCGGACGATTTCCAGGCGCACGGGGTCGCTGAGCGCGTAGAGCAGGCGTTCAAGGATCAGGTCGTCAGCGTTGGGGTGTTTATAGGCTCGCATGGCCGACATGATAACGGGGGTTTCACTAATTGCCATAGTTCGATTATGATCGAACAACAGTATTCAGATGAGCCCGGAGTTTCTCATGTCCGCACTGTTCGAACCCTACACCCTCAAAGACGTCACCCTGCGTAACCGCATCGCCATTCCGCCGATGTGCCAATACATGGCCGAAGACGGCATGATCAACGACTGGCACCACGTGCACTACGCCGGCCTGGCCCGTGGCGGTGCCGGCCTGCTTGTCGTGGAGGCCACTGCGGTGGCACCGGAAGGGCGCATCAGCCCCGGTTGCGCTGGTATCTGGAGCGATGCCCACGCTCAGGCGTTCGTGCCGGTGGTGCAGGCCATCAAGGCGGCAGGTTCGGTGCCGGGCATCCAGATCGCCCACGCCGGGCGCAAGGCCAGCGCCAACCGCCCATGGGAGGGTGACGACCACATTGCCGCCGACGACGCATGCGGCTGGCAAACCATCGCCCCGTCCGCCATTGCCTTTGGCGCGCACCTGCCGAAGGTGCCACGCGAAATGACCCTGGACGACATCGCCCGGGTCAAGCAGGACTTCGTCGATGCCGCCCGCCGTGCGCGTGATGCCGGCTTCGAGTGGATCGAACTGCACTTTGCCCACGGCTACCTGGGCCAGAGCTTCTTCTCCGAGCACACCAACAAGCGTACAGACGCCTACGGTGGCAGCTTCGACAACCGCAGCCGCTTCCTGCTGGAAACCCTGGCCGCTGTGCGTGAAGTGTGGCCAGAGAACCTGCCGTTGACCGCGCGTTTTGGTGTGCTGGAATACGATGGCCGCGACGAGCAGACCCTGGAAGAGTCGATCGAACTGGCGCGCCGCTTCAAGGCTGGCGGCCTTGACCTGCTGAGCGTAAGTGTCGGTTTCACCATTCCTGAGACCAACATCCCGTGGGGCCCGGCGTTCATGGGGCCGATTGCCGAGCGTGTGCGCCGTGAGGCGAAGCTGCCGGTGACTTCGGCGTGGGGCTTTGGCACACCGCAACTGGCTGAGGCCGCGTTGCAAGCCAATCAGCTGGACCTGGTTTCGGTAGGGCGTGCGCACCTGGCCGACCCGCACTGGGCGTACTTTGCGGCCAAGGAGCTGGGGGTGGAGAAAGCTTCCTGGACCTTGCCAGCACCATACGCGCACTGGCTTGAGCGGTATCGCTGAGGCTTAGAGGGGCTGCTTTGCAGCCCATTCGCGACACAAGGCCGCTCCTACAAAGAGCACGCGTTCCCCTGTAGGAGCGGCCTTGTGCCGCGAATGGGCCGCACAGCGGCCCTCGAATCTAGAACCGATCCAACCGGTAGGCTCCCATCTCGGGCCCACCGGCCCGCTCAGCCAACCGCCCCACCCATTCCGCCGTCACCGCCGCCTGGGTCAACCCCAGGTGCTGATGCCCAAACGCCAACAGCACCCGCCCATCACACGCCCGGTCAATCACCGGCAACGAGTCCGGCAACGATGGCCTGAAACCCATCCACGGTGTTGCCCCTTCGACGCTCAAGTCTTGCCGGAACAACCCCTTGCTCAACCGGTGCAACTGCCACGCCCGTTGCATGCTCGGCGGTGCCTCCAGCCCGGCGAACTCCACCGTGCCTGCCAGGCGCAAACCTTCGGCCATGGGCGTCATGATGAACTTGCGCTCAAGCGAGGTGACTGCAAACGGCAGGCGCTGGTGCTCACCCGGCAACATCAGGTGGTAACCGCGTTCTGTATCCAGCGGCACCCGCTTGCCCGTCAGCGCGGCGGTCAGTTTCGCAGAATGGGCACCACAGCAGATCAGCACCTGGCGGGCATTGAGCGGGCCCTGGTCGCTGGCCAGGCTGACGCCGCCGCTGTGCAACTGCCCGCCATCGACCTGCGCCTGAACAAAGCGCACGCCGCTGGCCTTGGCCGCTTCGAACAATTCGCACACTACCCGGTACGGGTCGATGAAGTGCCCGGTGCGCGGAAAGAACAGCCCACCTAGCAGTGACGGGCTCAGTTGCGGCGCCGCCCCGCGCACGGTTTCGGCCGACCAGAAGTCCACCGGCACCGCCTGCTGTTGCATGCGGGTGCGCAACGCCTCCAGCGCCTGGCGTGACTCAGGCTTCTCGAACACCAGCAACGAGCCATCCTCCCGGAACAGTTCGCTGCGCCCGATCGAGCCCAGCAGGCGCTGCCAGGCACCCAGGCTGCCTTCGTTCAGCGTGCGGATACCGGCCACACTGCGCTGGAACGGGGCCGGGCGCAGGTTGAGCAGCAGGCGCGTGAACCAGGGCATGGCCTTGGGCAGGTACTTCCAGTCCAGGCGCAGCGGGCCCATCGGGTCCAGCAGCATGCGCGGCAAGCGCTTGAGGATCGACAGGTCGGCAATCGGGAACACCTGCTCGGTGGCCAGGTGCCCGGCGTTGCCATAGGACGCGCCCTGGCCGGGTGCCTGGCGGTCGATCAATAGCACCCGGCGGCCTTGGCGGGCCAGTTGCAGGGCACAGGCAACGCCGACAATGCCGGCGCCTACCACGGCGATATCGGCTTCAGGGGTTTCGACCATGCTCAGCCTTCCCGTTTGCCGTCGAGCAGGCGCCGCAATTGCAGCGGGTTGCCGTGCTGCAATGCGTGCGGCAGAAGTGCATCGGGGAAGTCCTGGTAGCACACCGGGCGCAGGAAGCGCAGGATCGCCGCCGTGCCCACCGAGGTCGTACGGGCATCGGATGTGGCCGGGAACGGACCGCCATGGACCATGGCATCGCACACCTCGACGCCGGTCGGCCAGCCATTGACCAGAATGCGCCCGGCCTTGCGTTCAAGGGTGGGCAGCAGCGCACGGGCGCTGTCGATGTCGGCATCGTCCAGTTGCAGGGTAGCGGTCAACTGGCCTTCCAGGTGCTCGGCCACTTGGCGTACCTGCTCGTCGCTGGCGCAGGCCACCACCAGTGACGCCGCGCCGAACACTTCAGCCTGCAACGCCGGGTCGGCGAGGAAGGCTTCGGCTTGGGTGACGAACAACTGCGCCTGGCATTGGTTGGGGCCTTGCCCGGCCTGGCCGCTGGCCGCAGCCTGGGCATTGGCGTTTTCTGCCAGGCCACCGACACCGGCCTGGTAAGCACTGAAGATGCCCGGGGTGAGCATGGTCTGCGCAGCGGCCTGGCGCACATGCTCGCTGGCAGCGTCGATAAACCGCTGCAACGCCGGCCCTTGGCGGGCAATCACCAGGCCAGGGTTGGTGCAGAACTGGCCGGCACCTTGGGTCAACGAGGCGACGAAGCCTTGTGCCAGCCCTTCGGCGCGGGCCTGCAGGGCCGCTTCGAACAGGAACACCGGGTTGATCGAACTCATTTCGGCGTACACAGGGATCGGCTCCGGGCGTGCCTGGGCCGCCTGGCATAGCGCGATACCACCGCTGCGTGAGCCGGTAAAACCAACGGCCTTGATGCGCGGGTCGCTGACCAGCGCGATGCCGACTTCACGGCCGGAGCCGTACAACAGCGAGAATACGCCGTCCGGCAAGCCGCACAACTTCACTGCTTGCGCCACCGCCTGGCCGACCAGTTCGCTGGTGCCAGGGTGGGCGCTGTGGGCCTTGACCACCACTGGGCAGCCAGCGGCCAATGCCGACGCGGTGTCGCCACCGGCCACCGAGAAGGCCAGCGGGAAATTGCTGGCGCCGAACACGGCTACCGGCCCCAAGGCCACCTGGCGTTGGCGCAGGTCGGCGCGGGGCAAGGGCTGGCGTTCTGGCTGGGCGTTGTCGACCCGTACATCCAGCCACTCACCGGCCCGCACCACCCGGGCGAAGGTGCGCAGCTGGGTGCAGGTGCGGCCACGCTCGCCCTGGATGCGCGCCTTGGGCAGGCCGCTTTCGGCCACGGCGCGGTCGATCAGGGCATCGCCCAGCGCTTCGATCTGCGTGGCGATGGTTTCGAGGAACTGTGCACGTTGTTCGAGCGATGTTTCGCGGTAGGCATCGAACGCCGCCCAGGCCAGGGCGCAGGCCTGGTCCACGTGCTCGCCGGTGCCGCCGAGGTAGGCCGGTTCCAGTGGCTGGCCGGTGGCCGGGTCGATGGCGCGAATGGCTTCGCGGCTGCCGGTTACCGGCGTCTGGCCGATCAGCAGGTTGCCTGTGAGGGTCATGGAGCCTCCTTGGAAATCAGATTCGGGTATCAAGGGAAACCGCAGCCCCTGTAGGAGCGGCCTTGTGTCGCGATAGGGCTGCAAAGCAGCCCCAGCAATTCATGCATTTGCGCGGAAATCCCGGGGCTGCTTTGCAGCCCTATCGCGACACAAGGCCGCTCCTACAAAGGGCCGCGCAGGGCTTAGGCGATGTTTTGCTCGGCCGACCAGCTGGCGTACCAGTTGCGGAACAGCGTGTACTGCTGTTCGGCATAGTTGCGCTGGGCATCGGTCAGCACATCGGTCTCGTTGAAGTGCAAGCTGTACTCGCTGTCGCCGTTCAGCACCATCAGGTGCTTGTAGTACAGCACCAGGTCGCAGCCTTCATCGAACGACGACAGCACTGCCAGCGCCGCTTCCAGCTCGCGTGCCAGGCGACGGGCCTTGGCATCGCCCTTGGCCGCCTGCTTGCTCAGGCTTACCAGGTGCAGCACCTCGCGCGGCAGGGCGTTGCCGATGCCGGTGATGGCGCCGGTGGCGTTGCAGTTGACGAAGCCATGCACCACCTGGGTGTCCACGCCGACCATCAGGGTCACGTCGTCATCCTTGGAGGTGATGTGCTCGGCGGCGTAACGCAGGTCGGCGCCGCCACCGAATTCCTTGAAGCCGATCAGGTTGGGGAACTCGTGGCGCAGTTCGAAGAACAGGTCTGCGCGGGTGGCAAAACCGTAGTAGGGGCTGTTGTAGATCACCGCAGGCAGCTTGGGCGCGGCGGCGAGGATGGCCGAAAAGTGGTGCTTCTGGGCGATCAGCGAGGCACCGCGGCTGAGCACGCGGGGGATGACCATCAGGCCGGCGGCGCCCACTTTGGCCGCGTGGGCGGCATGCGCTACCGCTTCACGGGTGTTCACCGCGCCAGTCCCGACAATGGTCGGAATGCCAGCGGCCACCAGGCGCGCCACGCCTTCCTGGCGCTCGGCCTCGGTCAGCAGCGGCCAGTCGCCCATCGAACCGCAGTACACCACGGCACTCATGCCGGCTTCGATCAGTTCGCGGCCCTTGCGCACCAGGGCGTCGAAGTCCGGCTTGCGTTCGGCGGTGCACGGGGTCATCAGGGCGGGCATGGTGCCGTTGAAGATATTGCTCATGGTCGTTACCTCAAGGGGTTTGATTTTTATGGGTTGCTTAGCGGCCGGCGTTGCGGGCCACGGACTCTTCGTCAACGGCGCGCAGCGACTTGCCGCGGGTTTCCTTGGCTGCCGCCACGGCAACAATCGAGATGGCCGCGGCGCCCACCAGGTACCAGGCAATCGGGGTGGAGCTGTTGTATTCCTTCAGCAAGGTCACGGCGATCAGCGGTGCCAGCGAGCCGGCCAGGATGGGCGCCACCTGGTAGCACAGCGACAGGGCGGTGTAGCGCACGTGGGTGGGGAACAGTTCGGCCATCAAGGCAGAGTAGGGCGCATAGGTCATGGACTCGATGGCCAGGCCCAGGGTAATGGCTGCCATGATCAGCCAGTCGTTGCCGGTGTCCATCATCGGGAAACCGACGAAGCCCCAGAACGCGGTGAGTACGGCGCCAATCAGGTACACCGGCTTGCGGCCGATGATGTCCGACAGGTAGCCCATCGCCGGGATCATGAAGAAGTGCAGCAGGTGGGCGCCGAACATCAGCAGCAGAATCTGCGAGGTGTCCTTGTGCACCACCAGTTTCAGGTAGGTGATGGAGAAGGTGACCACGGTGTAGTAGAGGATGTTTTCCGCAAAGCGCGCGCCAATGCCGATCAGCACTTCGCGCCAGTATTTGGTGACCACTTCCACCACGCCCAGTTGCTGGCTTTCCAGTTTTTGCTGCTTGGCCTGGGCTTCCTTGAAGATGGGCGCATCATCGACCCGGGTACGGATCCAGTAACCGATCAGCACCACCACGGCCGAGAACCAGAAGGCCACCCGCCAGCCCCAGTCCAGGAATTGCGCTTCGCTCAGGTTGGTCGACAACAGCAGCAGGATGATGGTGGCGATCAGGTTGCCGGCCGGCACACCCGCTTGCGGCCAGCTGGCCCAGAAACCACGGCGGTTGTCGGGGCTGTGCTCGGACACCAGCAGCACCGCGCCGCCCCATTCGCCGCCGAAGGCAAAGCCCTGGATCAGCCGCAGCACCACCAGGAGGACGGGCGCTGCATAGCCGATGCGCTCGAAGGTGGGCAGGCAACCCATCAGGAAGGTGGTTATCCCGACCACGATCAGGCTGATCTGCAGTAAATGCTTGCGGCCGACCTTGTCGCCGTAATGGCCGAACACCAGGCCACCGATGGGGCGGGCGAGGAAGCCCACGGCGTAGAGGGCAAAGGCGGCGATGATGCCGTCCATGGCACTGCCGGTCTGGCGGAAGAACAGCTGGCCGAAGACCAGTGCCGAGGCGGTGCCGTACAGGAAGAATTCGTACCACTCGGCGACTGCGCCGGCCATGGCCGCAGCTACCACACGCTTGATGCCCGCAGGGGCCTTGTCTGCTGTGCTTGCGACATTCGCTGATGCCGCTGAAGAGGGTGTGGCCATGGTTTTGCACTCCGATACGTAATTATTGGAAGAAGGAGTAGGCAGGGTGGCGCCGGGAAAACCGGTGCTGCCGATTCCTTATATGGTATTTCGTATACGATATCTAGATAAGCAAAAACGAAGCCAGATTGAGGTGTCTGGACGGGGGGCGATGGTTATTGGGGGATTTTGGGGCCGCTTTGCGGCCCATCGCGACACGAGGCCGCTCCCACAGACAGGGCGCAGTACAACTTGAAGGATGCGCTGGCCTGTGTGGGAGCGGCCTTGTGTCGCGATAGGGGCGCGCAGCGGCCCCCAGTGCTCAATTATGAGGCAGGTGCTCGTACAGGCTCTGGCACACGCCGTTGATGTGTTCTTCGATCAGCCGCGCCGCCAGCTCTACATCGCGCGCCCGGCAGGCGGCAACGATATCCCGGTGCTCGTGATCGGCGCGCAGCTTGCCGGCTGACAGGCTCATCTGCATGCGCAGGTAGCGTTCCACCTTGTCATGGATCGAGCGGATCAGGCCGATCAGGTAGGGCCGCCGCGCCGGTTCGTACAGGCAGGCGTGCAGCGCCCAGTTGAGGTCGGCCCAGCGGCCAACGTCGTCTTCACCGATGAACTCCGCGCAAATGGCTTCGGCCTGGGCAAAGTGTGCTTCGGTCATGTTAGGGACCGCCAGGCGAATCGCTTTCACTTCCAGCAGCACCCGTACCTCGAACATCTGCGCCAGTTCAGGTTCCGAAATGCGGGTAACCAGCGCGCCACGGTTGCGCTGGAAATCCACCAGGCCTTCGGCTTCCAGGCGTTTCAGGGCTTCGCGCACCGGGATCTTGCTGACGTTGAACGCCTGCGCCACTTCGTCCTGACGCACCGGTTCACCTTCTGCGAGCTGCCCCGAGATGATCGCCTCGCGCAGGTGTTTGGCGATGATTTCCGACATCGAGGGCGTTGCGCCCAGGTCGGTAGCTTTGAAAGACGGCAGCGGCACGGGCAATTCCAGGCAAACAGGCAGAGCGGATATCTTATACGAAACGCTTTGCCAGCCATACCGGCTGCCGTCCAGGGTCGAGCGTGGCTGAAAATAGGACGTCGGTGCTATTCCGGTGGCGCCACGCGGGGCATATGCTTGCCCTTCAAAGGCATGATCTTTGCCGCCTGCGGCAATTAACACCACTGTCGGCAGCCCCTTGACCGGAGCGCAGTTGCTGGGCATCAGGGAGAGCGTCCATGAATCAGGAAACCAGGCCGGCACCTGCCGGCTTCAGTGAACGGCAGCTGCACACCTTGTTCGAGTTGATCAGCGACGGCATCTGGGACTGGAATGCCAATACCGGCTATGTCTATCGCAACCCGGGCTGGTACGCCATGCTCGGTTACGCCAGCCACTCGATGGCCAACTCGGTACTGACCTGGGAAAGCGTGATCCACCCCGAGGACTACCCGCGGGTAATGGCGCATTTCGAGGCCTATATCAACCAGCGCAACGAGCGTTACCTCATCGAGTACCGGTGCCGTTGCCAGGATGGTAGCTATATCTGGATCGAAGACAGCGGCCACATCATCGCCCATAACCAGGACGGCTCGGTGGCGCGCATGCTCGGGGCGCACCGCAACATCGACGCAGGCAAGCGGCTGGTAGCGCAGCTGGAGCAGAAGAACCAGTCGCTGGAGTGCCAGGTGGCCGAGCGCACCCGCGAGCTGTCCTGGGTGAACCAGCAGTTGCAGCGGCAACTGGACGAAAACCGCGAGTTGGCCGAGCGCGATGCGTTGACCCGTATTGCCAATCGCTATCGGCTGGAAAAATCGTTGCAGACGGAGTGCGAACGCGCCCAGCGATTCCGTCAGCCGTTGTCGGTGATCGCCATGGACATGGACGATTTCAAACCGATCAACGACCGCTACGGCCATGCCCGTGGCGATGCGTCGCTGGTAAGGGTGGCGGATAACCTGCGTACCTGCCTGCGCGAACTGGATTTGTTGGCGCGCTGGGGTGGGGATGAGTTTGTCCTTGTACTGCCGCAGACCACGCTGGGGGAGGCGCTGGATGTGGCGGCGGGCTTGCGTCAGGTGCTGGAGCAGCTGGAGCCGGTGGGCGATTGCCGGCTGACCATGAGCTATGGCGTGGTGCAATGGCAGGAAGGGGAGGACCAGCATGCGCTGCTGGCGCGTGCCGACAAGGCGCTGTACCGGGCCAAGGCGGCCGGCAAGAATGCCATAGCCCAATAGCCGACGCGGTCCCCTGTAGGAGCGGCCTTGTGTCGCGAAAGGGCTGCAAAGCAGCCCCAGCAATATCAGCTGTGGTGCAGAGATCCTGGGGCCGCTTCGCAGCCCTATCGCGACGCAAGGCCGCTCCTACAAGGGGCCGCGCAGGTGATAGGGGTCAGTGCCTGAATGAAAAAAGACCCGCGGCGCCTCTCGGCGCAGCGGGCCAAATCGGCCTTGGCCGCTTCAGTGTCAGATATGCAGGGCGTGGCCCAGGGCGCGCAAGGCCGCCTCCTGTACCGCCTCACCCAGCGTCGGGTGGGCGTGGATGGTACCGGCCACATCCTCCAGGCACGCGCCCATCTCCAGCGATTGGGCAAACGCCGTGGACAGTTCGGAAACCGCCACGCCAACGGCTTGCCAGCCCAGGATCAGGTGGTTGTCCCGGCGCGCCACCACGCGCACGAAACCGCTCTTCGCTTCCAGGCTCATGGCCCGGCCGTTGGCGGCAAACGGGAACTGCGCGACGATGCAGTCCAGCCCTTGCTGGCTGGCCTGCTCCGGGGTTTTACCGACCACCACCACTTCCGGGTCGGTGAAGCACACCGCAGCAATCGCGGCAGGCTCGAAGCGGCGTGCCTTGCCGGCGATGATCTCGGCCACCATCTCGCCTTGGGCCATGGCCCGGTGCGCCAGCATCGGTTCGCCGGCCACGTCGCCGATGGCCCAGACGTTGTGCATGCTGGTCTGGCAGCGCGCGTCGATGGCAATGGCGGCACCGTTCATTTTCAGGTCCAGGCATTCCAGGTTGAAACCTTGGGTGCGTGGCCGGCGGCCCACCGCCACCAGCACCTGGTCGGCTTCCAGGCGCAGTTGCCCGCCCTTGCCATCGTTGGCCAGCAGGCAACCGTTTTCGTAGCCTTCGACGCTGTGGCCCAGGTGCAGGGCGATGCCCAGCTTCTTCAGCGACTCGGCTACCGGGGCGGTCAATTCGCTGTCGTAGGTCGGCAGGATGCGCTCACGCGCTTCCACCACGCTGACCTGCGCGCCCAGCTTGCGGTAGGCAATGCCCAGCTCCAGGCCGATATAGCCACCGCCCACCACCACCAGGTGCTGCGGCAGGGCTTTCGGCGCCAGGGCTTCGGTTGAGGAAATCACCGGCCCGCCCAGCGGCAGCATCGGCAGGTTAACACTGCTGGAACCGGTGGCCAGCAACAGGTGTTCACACTGGATACGCTGGCCATCAACCTCGACCTGCTTGCCGTCGAGCACCTTGGCCCAGCCATGAATCACCTTGACCCCGTGCTTTTTCAGCAGGGCGGCCACACCGGTGGTCAGGCGGTCGACGATGCCGTCCTTCCAAGCCACGCTCTGGCCGATGTCCAGGCGCGGCGAGGCAACGCTGATGCCCAGTTCCGACGGCCCGGCGAAGCGCGAAGTCTGGTGGAACTGCTCGGCCACGTGGATCAGCGCCTTGGACGGAATGCAGCCGATGTTCAGGCAGGTACCGCCCAGCGCCTGGCCTTCTACCAGCACGGTAGGGATGCCCAGTTGCCCGGCGCGGATGGCGGCCACGTAGCCGCCGGGGCCGCCGCCGACGATCAGCAGGGTAGTCTGGATAGTCTGTAGCATGCTCACTCCACGAACAGGCAGGCGGGTTGTTCGAGCAGGCCACGCACGGCCTGGATGAACAGCGCGGCGTCCATGCCGTCGACCACGCGGTGGTCGAACGAGCTGGACAGGTTCATCATCTTGCGCACGACGATCTGGCCGTCGATCACCACCGGCCGCTCAACCATGCGGTTGACGCCGACAATCGCCACTTCCGGGGTGTTGACCACCGGCGTGCTGACGATGCCGCCGAGGGCGCCCAGGCTGGTCAGGGTGATGGTCGAGCCCGACAGTTCTTCGCGGTTGGCCTTGTTGCTGCGTGCAGCGTTGGCCAGGCGTGAAATCTCGCCGGCATTGGCCCACAGGCTGCCCGCTTCGGCATGCCGCAGCACGGGGACCATCAGGCCGTTGTCGCCTTGGGTGGCGATGCCCACATGCACCGCGCCATGGCGGGTGATGATCTGTGCTTCGTCGTCGTAGGTGGCGTTGATCTGCGGAAAGTCACGCAGCGCCACGACCAGGGCACGCACCAGGAACGGCAGCAGGGTCAGCTTGCCGCGGCTGTCGCCGTGCTTGCTGTTGAGCTGCTGGCGCAGGGCTTCGAGGGCGGTGACGTCGATTTCTTCCACATAGCTGAAGTGTGCGACCCGGCGCTTGGCGTCCTGCATGCGCTGGGCGATCTTGCGGCGCAGGCCGATCACCGGCACCTGCTCGCTGTCGCTGCGCTTGGCATAGCCATTCGGTGCTTGCCCGGCGGCGCTCTGCGGCTTGCTCATGAAGGCGTCGAGGTCTTCGTGCAGGATGCGCCCGGCCGGGCCGCTGCCGTGCACATAGCGCAGTTCGATACCGGTATCCAGCGCACGCTTGCGCACCGCCGGCGAGGCCAGCGGCTTGTCGCCCGGCTGGCGCGGCACGATGGGCGCAGCTTCGTGGTTGGCGGGCGCCTGGTACGCAGCGGGTTTTGTGTCTTTCTGCGGTTCTGGCTTGGCTGCCACAGGGGCGGCCGGTGTTTCTATCTGTTTGGCCTGTGGCACATCCACATGGTTGCCGCTGCCTTCCACTTCGATGCGGATCAGCTCGCTGCCGACCGCCATCACTTCACCGGGTTGGCCACCCAGTGCCAGCACCTTGCCGCTGACCGGCGAAGGGATTTCCACGGTCGCCTTGTCGGTCATGACGTCGGCTACCACCTGGTCCTCGGCGATCATGTCGCCGACCTTGACGAACCATTCCACCAACTCGACCTGCGCGATGCCTTCGCCAATGTCCGGCATCTTGATGACGTGCGTGCCCATTCAGACCTCCATGACCTTTTTCAATGCCGCACCTACCCGCGAAGGCCCTGGGAAGTAAGCCCATTCCTGCGCGTGAGGGTAGGGGGTGTCCCAGCCGGTGACGCGCTCAATCGGCGCCTCCAGGTGGTGGAAGCAGTGCTCCTGCACCAGCGACACCAGTTCGGCACCGAAGCCGCAGGTACGGGTGGCTTCATGCACCACCACGCAGCGGCCGGTCTTTTTCACCGACTCGACGATGGTGTCCAGGTCCAGCGGCCACAGGCTGCGCAGGTCGATCACTTCGGCATCGACGCCGCTTTCTTCGGCAGCCACCTGGGCCACGTACACCGTGGTGCCGTAGGTGAGCACGGTCACGTCATTGCCGGGGCGGGTAATGGCGGCCTTGTCCAGCGGCACGGTGTAGTAGCCGTCGGGCACGGCGCTGTGCGGGTGCTTGGACCACGGCGTTACCGGGCGGTCGTGGTGGCCGTCGAACGGGCCGTTGTACAGGCGCTTGGGCTCCAGGAAGATCACCGGGTCGTCGCATTCGATCGAGGCAATCAGCAGGCCTTTGGCGTCATACGGGTTGGACGGCATGACGGTGCGCAGGCCGCACACCTGGGTGAACATCGCTTCCGGGCTCTGGCTGTGGGTCTGACCGCCATAGATGCCACCGCCGCACGGCATGCGCAGGGTCAGCGGGGCGATGAATTCGCCGGCCGAACGGTAACGCAGGCGCGCCATCTCGGAGACGATCTGGTCGGAGGCCGGGTAGAAGTAGTCGGCGAACTGGATTTCCACCACCGGGCGCAGGCCGTAGGCGCCCATGCCCACGGCGGTGCCGACGATGCCGCTCTCGGAGATTGGCGCGTCGAATACCCGGGATTTGCCGTACTTGTTCTGCAGGCCTTCGGTGCAGCGGAATACGCCGCCGAAGTAACCGACGTCCTGGCCGTAGACAACCACATTGTCGTCGCGCTCAAGCATGACATCCATGGCCGAGCGCAGGGCCTGGATCATGGTCATGGTAGTGGTGGCCATGGCGGTTTCCGGTTTGATGCTGTTGTTGTGGTCGTTCATCTCAAACCCCCAGTTCCTGGCGTTGACGGCGCAGGTGGTCGGGCATTTCCTTGTACACGTCCTCGAACATCGAGGCGGCGCTCGGGATGTGACCGTTGGCCATGGTGCCGTACTGCTCGGCTTCTTTCTGCGCGGCAATCACGGCAGCCTCGAACTCGGCCGTGGTGGCCTGGTGTTCTTCCTCGGACCAGTGGCCGATCTTGATCAGGTGCTGCTTCAGGCGGACGATCGGGTCGCCCAGCGGGAAGTGGCTCCAGTCATCGGCGGGGCGGTACTTGGACGGGTCGTCCGAGGTCGAGTGCGGGCCGGCGCGGTAGGTGACCCACTCGATCAGGCTTGGGCCCAGGCCGCGGCGGGCGCGTTCGGCAGCCCAGCGCGAGGCGGCGTACACGGCGACGAAGTCGTTGCCGTCAACCCGCAGCGAGGCAATGCCGCAACCCACGCCACGGCCGGCGAAGGTGGTCGACTCGCCACCGGCGATGGCCTGGAAGGTAGAAATGGCCCACTGGTTGTTGACCACGTTGAGGATCACCGGGGCGCGGTACACGTGGGCAAAGGTGAGGGCTGTGTGGAAGTCTGACTCGGCCGTGGCGCCGTCGCCGATCCACGCCGAGGCAATCTTGGTATCGCCCTTGATCGCCGAGGCCATGGCCCAGCCGACCGCCTGCACGAACTGGGTCGCCAGGTTGCCGCTGATGGTGAAGAAGCCAGCCTCGCGTACCGAGTACATGATCGGCAGCTGGCGGCCCTTCAGCGGGTCGCGTTCGTTGGACAGCAGCTGGCAGATCATCTCCACCAGCGACACGTCGCGTGCCATCAGGATGCTTTGCTGGCGGTAGGTCGGGAAGCACATGTCGGTGCGGTTCAACGCCAGGGCCTGGCCGCTGCCGATGGCTTCTTCGCCCAGGCTCTGCATGTAGAAGGACATCTTCTTCTGGCGCTGGGCAACCACCATGCGGCTGTCGAAGATCCGCGTCTTGAGCATGGCACGCATGCCTTGGCGCAGGATTTGCGGGTCGATGTCTTCAGCCCACGGGCCTTGGGCGTCGCCTTGCTCGTCGAGCACGCGGACCAGGCTGTTGGACAGGTCGGCGGTGTCGGCAGCATCGACATCCACAGGGGGTTTACGGGCTTGACCTGCATCGTTGAGGCGCAGGTAGGAAAAGTCGGTCTGGCAGCCTGGCCGGCCGGTGGGCTCGGGCACATGCAAACGCAGGGGGGCGTACTCGTTCATGCTTTTTACGCTCGCTCGGGTATTTGTTTTTGTGAGCTCTGAAGCGGCCGCCGCTGAATACCGGCTTGTGACTGGTAGGTCAGCGTCCTCTACATCTTAGTGGCCCGGCAGGAGAATTTTTCTCTCAAGTTGATTGCCTTTGCCGAGCGGTGCAGATAAACATTCCGCATAAACACAAAAAACCGGTGATTTTGTCTCATGCGCAAACTCGATCGTACCGATATCGGCATTCTCAACAGCCTTCAGGAAAACGCCCGCATCACCAACGCCGAGCTGGCACGCTCGGTCAACCTGTCGCCCACGCCCTGTTTCAACCGGGTGCGAGCCATGGAAGAGCTGGGGGTAATCCGCCAGCAGGTGACCTTGCTGTCACCCGAGGCGCTGGGGTTGGATGTAAACGTGTTCATCCATGTCAGTTTGGAAAAGCAGGTGGAGCAGTCGCTGCACCGCTTCGAGGAAGAAATTGCCGAACGGCCCGAGGTGATGGAGTGCTACCTGATGACGGGGGACCCGGATTACCTGTTGCGGGTACTGCTGCCGAGCATCCAGGCGCTGGAGCGGTTTCTCGATTACCTGACGCGGTTGCCGGGGGTGGCCAATATCCGCTCGAGTTTTGCGCTGAAGCAGGTGCGGTACAAGACCGCTTTGCCACTGCCGGCCAATGGCATGACCTTGCGAGAATAGCTGTCTCCTGTGCTGGCCTCTTCGCGGGCACGCCCGCTCCCACAGAGATATCACTACCCTTAAGGGCGGCGCCGTACCTGTGGGAGCGGGCGTGCCCGCGAAGGGGAGCACGCGGTGTTGAAAGCGGGTGCTTGATATTTTAAACACCCCCAGCCTATGTTGTTGTCAGCGCACAACAACAAGGACAAGCGTCATGAGCACCGCTCAGCTTCAGGGTATCGATGAAATCGAATGCGTCACCCCCGACCTCAACGGCGTCCCGCGCGGCAAGGTGATGACCGCCCAAGGCTTCCTTGAAGGCCGCCGCCTGCAGATGGCCCGGGGGGTGTTGCTGCAATGCATCATGGGCGGCTACCCGCCGGCGAAATTCTACGGCAGCGACGACGGCGACCTGGCGCTGGTGGCCGAACCCAGCCAGGTCCATCGCCTGCCCTGGAGCAGCGACGGCCGCGCCCTGGCCATCTGCGATGCCATTGAGCTGGATGGCCGGCCCTCGGCGCTGTCCACCCGCGGGCAACTCAAGGCGGTCATCGCCCGCTACGCGGCCCTGGGGTTGGCGCCCGTGGTGGCGACCGAACTCGAATTCTTTGTTTTTGCCCCCAACAGCGACCCGCAGCAGCCGTTCCAGCCACCCGTAGGCAGCGATGGCCGTCGCGAGCTTGGCCATTCGGCATTCAGTGTCAGCTCCAACAACGGCCTGCGCCCGTTCTTCAAAGAGGTGTACCACTGCATGGCCGCGCTCGGCCTGCCGCGCGACACGTTCATGCACGAAATGGGCGTCAGCCAGTTCGAGATCAATCTGCTGCACGGCGACCCGCTGGTGCTGGCCGACCAGACCTTCCTGTTCAAGCACCTGCTCAAGGAAGTGGCGCTCAAGCACGGGCTGACCGTGGTGTGCATGGCCAAGCCGCTGGCGCGCACGCCCGGCAGCTCCATGCACATTCACCAGAGCCTGGTCGAGGCCAGCAGCGGGCGTAACGTGTTCAGCGACGAGCAGGGCCTGCCGACCGACACCTTCCACCATTTCATCGGTGGCCTGCAGGCGTGCATGGCCGACTTCACCGCGCTGTTCGCGCCCAACGTCAATTCCTATCAGCGCCTGTGCCACCCCTATGCCTCGCCAAACAATGCCTGCTGGTCCGAGGACAACCGCGCCGCCGGCCTGCGCATTCCGGCCAGTGCGCCGGCAGCGCGGCGGGTCGAAAACCGTTTGCCCGGTGCCGACACCAACCCTTATCTGGCCATCGCCGCCAGCCTGGCCGCCGGGCTGCACGGTATCGAGCAGCGCCTGCAACCTTCGCCGGCCATTCAGGGTGAGTTTGAAGTGCCCGAGCACCTGAGCCTGCCGTGTACCTTGCACGCCGCCCTCGAACGCCTCAAGCGCAGCGCGCTGGCACGGGAACTGTTTGGCAACGAGTTCATCGAAGGCTACATCGCCAGCAAGACCCTGGAGCTTACCGATTTCTTCGACGAGATCACCCCGTGGGAGCGCCGGGTGCTGGCGGCACAGGCCTGATCGCGACACGACCTGCACCGGACACGTCCCCGCCACGGCATTTTGCTGGCGGGGGCCTGCACTGACCGGCGTTTGCCCTTATGCTGCTAGCACCTACCGCCACCTGACCAGGGAGCTTCTCGGTACGTATGCGAAATGTATGGAAGCCGTTTCAGTCGTTGTATTTCGCCGCGCTGATGATGTTGATCGGCTCGGGCCTGCTCAGTACCTACCTGGCCCTGCGCCTGGCGGCCGACCATGTCGACAGCCTGTGGGTGGGTGCGTTGATGGCGGCCAACTACTTTGGCCTGGCAGTCGGCGGCAAGGTCGGCCACCGGCTGATTGGCCGGGTCGGGCACATTCGCGCCTATGCCACTTGCGCCGGTATCGTCGGTGCGGCGGTACTTGGCCATGGCATGACCAGTTGGCTACCGGCCTGGGTCGGGCTGCGGATGATCGTCGGCCTGGGCATGATGTGCCAGTACATGGTCATCGAGAGCTGGCTCAACGAGCAGGCCGACGTGAAGCACCGCGGCGCGGTGTTCAGCGGCTACATGATTGCCTCTTACCTGGGGCTGGTGCTCGGCCAACTGATCCTTGTGGTGCACCCTGAGCTTGGCCCGGAGCTGCTGATGCTGGTGGCGATGTGCTTTGCCCTGTGCCTGGTGCCGGTGGCAATGACCCGGCGCATTCACCCGGCGCCGTTGCGCCCGGCACCGATGGAACCGAAGTTCTTCATCAAGCGCGTGCCGCAGTCGCTCAGTACGGTGTTGGGCTCGGGGTTGATCGTCGGCTCGTTCTACGGCCTGGCGCCTTTGTATGCCTCAAGCCAAGGGATGACGACCGAACAGATCGGTCTGTTCATGGGCAGCTGCATTTTTGCCGGCCTGCTGGTGCAGTGGCCGCTGGGCTGGTTGTCTGACCGTTACGACCGCGCAGTGCTGATCCGCAGCGTGGCAGTAGGCCTGGCGCTGGCCGCTGCGCCATTGGCGGTACTGCCCAGTGTGCCGCTGGAGATGCTGTTCGGTATCGGCTTCCTGATTTCGTTGCTGCAGTTCTGCCTGTACCCGCTGGCGGTGGCGTTTTCCAACGACCACGTGGAAAGCGAGCGGCGGGTGTCGCTGACGGCCATGCTGCTGGTGACCTATGGCGTGGGCGCGTGCATCGGGCCACTGGCGGCGGGCGTGCTGATGAAGGTGCTGGGCCCGCAGATGCTCTATGCGTTCTTCGTGTTCTTCGCCCTGGTACTGGTGTGGCGCATTCGGCCGAAAGCGGTTACCGGGCTGCATCAGGTGCAGGATGCGCCGCTGGGCCACGTGGCGATGCCGGCGGCCGGTTCGCCCTTGTCGGCAGCGCTGGACCCACGGGTGGATGAGCAGACCGTGCAGGACGTGATGCAGGCACCGGTGGCGGCTGAGGATACCGAGGAAGAAGAGAAGGGCGCCGAGAAGGGCCTTGAGCCGGAGAGTGAGGTCAGCAAATCGGTGTAAGCCTGTACCGGCCTCTTCGCGGGCTTGCCCGCTCCCACAGGTGATGTGTTGCCCTCCGGTTCGACGCCATCCCTGTGGGAGCGGGCAAGCCCGCGAAGAGGCCGGCACAGGATGAACACAAATGAAAACGCCACCTCAGGAGGTGGCGTTTTTGCTTAACAGCTAGCTAGCGATCAATAGTCGTCTTTGTCGAACCGCCGCGCCTCGCGCTGCAGCTGGTAAACAAAGCTCTCGATCTTGCGCTGTGCCTGCCCGCTCAGGTTATGGAAGCGCACGCCAGCGAAGGTGGTGTTGATGTGCTCTTCATAGTGCAGGTGACGCAGTTCGACCATGGTGTCCACCAGGCCCAGCGGGTTACCCGCCTTGAAGCGCTCGTACACCTGGCCCAGTTGCAGGCGGCTTTCTACATCGCCTTCAAAACGCAGTTTGCAGCCGGTGGCCGAGATATCCAGCAGCTTGCCACGCAGGGCGCCGTTACCCTTCAGGTGGGTGCCATCGAGGATGATGTCGACCAGTTGCGACAGCTTCAGCGCGGCGCGGAAGGCGTTGCGGCGCTGGTGGTAGGTCATCTCTTGCGGCAGGGCGCCGCTGTAGCAGCGGTGGCCGTCGACTTCGCTGATTTTCAGCTCGTGGTCGCATTCCCAGGCGATGCGTACGCCATCGTGGAAGCCCTCAACGCGGAAGTGCTCGCCGTTCTCGATGAATTTCTCACCGTCGCGCGGGATCATCTCGTCCAGTGCCAAGGTGTTGCTTTCACGGTCCACGTGCACCACGTAGCTCTGGAAGCGCTGGCTGCGGTCATGGAAGGTGATGATCAGGGGGTCGTGGCTTTCCTGCAGTTGCCGCAAGTTGGCCGCAATCTCCAAGGGGGTGTTCAGCACCTTTGGCGGTTGCGGGGCTTCGGTTTCATTGAACACGGCTTATCGTTCTCCAGGCAAAAGCGACACACGCAAGTAACGGCATTTTGCCAGTATGTTCCGTGCCTTGATAGAAAAATCACACTTGGCTGAGGGCCCGTGGCTTGGCCAGCGGCGCGGTGCTGCCGCGGCTGTCGTAGAGCGACGGCGAGTCGCCGCCCATGAGGATTCTGATCTGGTTATTGGTGGCGTGTTGCTGAACCTGGATGATCCGGCCGTTGGTCTGGTTGACCTGCTGGCAGTCGTCCATCAGTTTCGACAGCATGTCGAGCCGCTGCAGCATCGCCTCGCCATGGGGCGATTGGGCGGCTACTGCTTGCACGCCAGTACGATCGGCACTCAGGCCCAGGCTGCCGAGCAACTGGCTGCGGCGCTGGCCATGCTGCTCGAGCAAGATGATCAGCGACTGTTTGCGCGCCAGGATCTGTTCCAGCAGCGGCATGTCGCGGCCATGCAGGGCGATCGCTTCTTTATTCAGAAGGTCGAGCAGTTCCTGCATCGGGGCAATGTCATCTTCGATCAGTTGCAGCAAGGTGGTGTCGTGCATGGCTAACTCTTGGCTTTTCTAGCGTCCGTGAAGTCAGCGCGCCGAACGGTCAGCGCTGGGCTTCGAAATCGAGCAGTTTGCTGGCGATCTTGCCGGCATCGACCTGATAGCTGCCGTCGGCGATTGCCTGTTTCAACTGGGCCACACGGGCACTGTTGACCACGGGTTCGTCGCGCAGCTTGTCGCTGATCTTCTGCAACTGCTGTGCCTCTTGGCTGAGGTGTACCGCTTCTCCGCTGGCGCTGGCGCTGGTGGCCGCTTCCTGGCTAGCTGCCGGTTTTTCGGCGCTGCCGGACGCGGTGTTGCCGCGCACGCCGCCCGTGACGGACGGAGAGTTATTCAAACGACTGAAGTCGATGACCATGATCAGGAACCTCTGGGTATTTGGACGCTTGCCTTGTTTTCGGCCAACCCGAAAGAAACTTTAGGCACAAATGCATAGCCGCCTGTCAGCAAGCTCGCGAACCCGTTCTCTGACACAGTTTAGGAAATGCGGTTCCTCACTGCCAGCGCAATCTGTGGCTGGCTACATACTCACCTCGACCTGGCCCGGGCCAGTCACCCTGGCCTTGACCACCCGTTTGGAATTCAGGTTGCGTACCCGAATCTGCTCGCTCAGGCCGCCCTTGCTCAGGGCCTCGCCGGGCATGCGCACGCTCAGGCTGCCGCTGCGGGCGATGATCACCACCTGATCGCCCTTGCGCACCACCTCGGCCTGCTCAAGATGCTGCGGGGTGAGCACCTGGTCGATCACCGTGGGGCGCAGCATCTTCATGCCCACCGCCTGGTCCAGTTCGGTCAGAAAACCCTGGCCAAGGGTGCCGACATCGCGCTCGCGCAGGGCCACGTCGCCTTCGCCCACCGTGTTGTCGCGCTTGAGCGGGCGGGTGACCACCACCACGTCGCGGAACAGCCGCACCGTGGCCGGGACAAACACCGTCCACGGCGCCGCACTGTCACAGCGTACCCGTACCGTTACCCGGCCCAGAGGCAGGGCGGGACTTTCCAGCGAGGCGTCCAGCGGCTGGCTGCAAAGCGGCATGCGCAAGCGTGGGTCCAGCGGGTTGACCTGGATTTCATAGCGGCCGGGGGTCTGGGTGGTGGCCAGGTAATCTTCGACGGTGAATTCAAGAAACCCTTGGGTGACACCGATAAGCTGTTCAGGCAAGGTGAACGCGTCCGCTACCGTGCGAACGCCGGGCGCCAGCAGGCACAGCGTTGCCAGCGAGCCAGTCAGCAGGCGCGTCAATCGTCGGAAAAATGTCGTTTTCGTGTGCATGACGCTCAAAAAAGCAAAGCCCGTGCCGACTCGTAACCTGAGTTGCAACGAAAGGCTGAAAGATTAAGGAGTCTGGCATGGCGGGTGTTATGGATTCGGTCAACCAGCGCACGCAGCTGGTGGGGCAGAATCGCCTGGAATTGCTGCTGTTCCGCCTCAATGGCGCACAGCTTTATGGCATCAACGTGTTCAAGGTCAGGGAAGTGCTGCAATGCCCTGCGCTGACCCTGCTGCCCAAGGCGCACCCGGTGGTGCGTGGCGTTGCCAACATTCGCGGGGCGACCATCCCGATCCTCGACTTGTCGATGGCCACCGGGTTGCGGCCGCTGCAGGAAGAAACACGCAACAGCTTCGTGATCATCACCGAGTACAACACCAAGACCCAGGGCTTCCTGGTGCATTCGGTGGAGCGCATCGTCAACATGAACTGGGAAGAGATCCATCCGCCACCCAAGGGCACCGGCCGTGACCACTACCTGACCGCGGTCACCCGGGTGGACAACCGCATGGTCGAGATCATCGACGTGGAGAAGGTTCTGGCCGAAGTGTCGCCGTCGTCAGAGACGGTGTCGGCCGGGGTAATCGATGCCGAGGTGCAGGACAAGGCCGTGCTGATGCGGGTGCTGACCGTCGATGATTCGTCGGTGGCGCGCAAACAGGTCAGCCGCTGCCTGCAGACCGTGGGGGTGGAAGTCGTGGCACTCAATGATGGCCGTCAGGCCCTGAACTACCTGCGCCAGCTGGTGGATGAGGGCAAAAAGCCGGAAGAAGAGTTCCTTATGATGATCTCGGACATTGAAATGCCGGAAATGGACGGCTATACGCTAACGGCAGAGATCCGCAGCGACCCGCGCATGCAAAAATTGCACATCTGCCTGCATACTTCGCTTTCCGGGGTGTTCAACCAGGCAATGGTCAAGAAGGTCGGCGCCGATGACTTCCTGGCCAAGTTCAAGCCGGACGACCTGGCCCAGCGGGTGGTCGACCGGATCAAAGCAGCGCATTGAAGCAGCCGGGGCACGCCCCCGGCACCAGTGATTGAAAAGAGGCGGCAGTAGTGTCTACGGGTAATTTGGATTTCGAACAGTTCCGGGTATTCCTGGAGAAAGCCTGTGGCATCCTGCTGGGCGAAAATAAGCAGTACCTGGTTTCCAGCCGTCTCAACAAGCTGATGGAACAACAGGGCATCAAGAGCCTGGGCGAGCTGGTGCAGCGCATCCAGGCCCAGCCGCGCAGTGGTTTGCGCGAGCAGGTGGTCGATGCCATGACCACCAACGAGACCCTGTGGTTTCGCGATACCTACCCGTTCGAAGTGCTGAAGAACAAGGTGATCCCCGAGTTCATCCGCAACAACCCCGGCCAGCGCCTGCGCATGTGGTCGGCGGCTTGTTCGTCGGGCCAGGAGCCATACTCTATCTCGATGGCCATCGACGAATTCGAGCGCAGCAACCTTGGCCAATTGAAGATGGGTGCGCAGATCGTTGCCACCGACCTGTCCGGCACCATGCTCACCAACTGCAAGACCGGTGAGTACGACAGCCTGGCCATCGCCCGCGGCCTGTCCCAGGAACGCCTGCAACGCTACTTCGACCCCAAGGGGGCGGGGCGCTGGGCGGTCAAGCCGGCGATTCGCAGCCGCGTCGAGTTCCGCTCGTTCAACCTGCTCGACAGCTATGCCAGCCTGGGCAAGTTCGACATCGTGTTCTGCCGCAACGTGCTGATCTACTTCTCGGCACAGGTGAAGCGCGACATCCTGCTGCGCATTCACAGCACACTGAAGCCGGGTGGCTACCTGTTCCTGGGTGCCTCGGAGGCGCTGAACGGGTTGCCGGACCATTACCAGATGGTCCAGTGCAGCCCGGGGATTATCTACCAGGCCAAGTAAACACAAAGGCCGGCAGCGAAAGTTGCCGGCCTTTTGTTTGCCTGCTCCGGCCTCTTCGCGGGCGCGCCCGCTCCCACAGGTACATTGCTGCTTTGGATTGTGTACACATTCCTGTGGGAGCGGGCAAGCCCGCGAAGAGGCCCGCACAGGAAAAACACTGACGTCAATTTTTTGGTTTGCCGCTTTTGCCGCCCGGCAATTGCCGCTTTCGCCGCCCAAGGCGGAAGGCCTTTGCCGCTTTTCTGGCATCACCCTGACAGCACTGCGCCTCGCGGGCCCGTATTTGCGGGCGTTGCATCGGTTGGCACAGCCCTTGCTATACCTTGCTCAACGAAATTCCGGTCAACCTCTGAAGGTTTCCCCGACATGAGCATCAGCTTCGACAAGGCGCTTGGTATCCACGAAAAGGCCATGGGCTTCCGCGCCCAACGCGCCGAAGTGCTGGCCAACAACATCGCCAACGCCGACACGCCCAATTACAAGGCGCGTGACATGGACTTTGCCTCTGTGCTCGCCGCCGAAAGCGACAAGCAGCAGAGCGGCCGCTTCGCCATGGACCGCACCAATAGCCGTCACATCGAAGCCGAAGGCCTCGCCATTGCGGCGGACGATACCCTCAAGTACCGCACGCCGTTGCAGCCATCGATCGACCAGAACACCGTGGACGCGCAGATCGAGCAATCGAACTACACCGAAAACGCCATTGGCTTCCAGGCCAGCTTCACCTTGCTCAACAGTAAATTCAAAGGGCTGGTATCGGCCCTGCGGGGAGAATGACCATGTCCCTTTCCAGCGTCTTCAACATTGCCGGTAGCGGCATGAGCGCGCAGAACACGCGCCTGAACACCGTGGCTTCCAACATTGCCAACGCCGAGACCGTCTCCTCGAGCATCGACCAGACGTACCGCGCTCGCCACCCGGTGTTCGCCACCACCTTCCAGGATGCGCAGGCCGGCAGCAGCCAGTCGCTGTTCGAAGACCAGGGCGAAGCAGGGCAGGGCGTGCAGGTCAAAGGCATCGTCGAAGACCAGAGCACCCTGGAAGCACGCTACGAGCCAAACCACCCGGCGGCGAACAAGGACGGCTACGTCTACTACCCGAACGTCAATGTGGTGGAGGAGATGGCTGACATGATCTCCGCCAGCCGTGCGTTCCAGACCAACGCCGAGCTGATGAACACGGCCAAGAGCATGATGCAGAAAGTCCTGACCCTGGGGCAGTGATAGGAAGCCGACATGACCACTACCAATTCCACCTCTGACGTCAGCAGCGCGTACCTGACATCCCTGCAGAAGCAGACGTCGAAGACCGACAGCAGCACCGGCGCTGCCGGCAGCGCGCTGGGCAAAGATGCTTTCCTGCAGTTGCTGGTTACCCAGATGAAGAACCAGAACCCGCTCGATCCGCAGGAAAACGGCGAGTTCGTGGCGCAGCTGGCGCAGTTCAGCAGCCTTGAGAGCATGCAGTCGCTGAATGACTCGGTGACCTACATCGCGGCAGGGCTGCAGTCCTCCCAGGCGCTGCAGGCTTCGTCGCTGGTCGGGCGCAATGTGATTGTCCAGACCGACAAGGCCGTGGTCGACACCAGCAAGGACATGAAAGGCACCGTCAACCTGACGTCGTCGAGCACCGCCACCTCGGTGGGCATCTACGACAAGGACGACAAGCTGGTGCGCACCATCGACCTGGGTACTCAGAAAGCCGGCAAGATCGACTTTACCTGGAATGGCCTGAACGACGACGGCGAAGCAGCGGCAGCGGGGACCTACACCTTCAAGGCCACTGCTTCGATCGACGGCAAGGCCACGGCCATGACCACCAACCTGCCGGCCTCGGTCACCAGTGTGACCATGGGCACCAACGGTTCGGAGATGACACTCAACCTGGCTGGTCTGGGCAGTGTTGCGCTTTCCAAAATCCAAAGCATCGGCATCTAGGGCCTGAGCAAAACGACAGGAGTTACACATGTCTTTCAATATCGGCCTTAGCGGCCTCTATGCAGCGAACAAGGCCCTGAACGTTACCGGCAACAACATTGCCAACGTCGCCACCACCGGCTTCAAGTCGTCGCGCGCCGAGTTCGCCGACCAGTACTCCAACTCCATTCGCGGCACCAGTGCCGGCAAGAACGTGGTGGGCACTGGCGTGAAGACTGCCGCCGTGTCGCAGATGTTCACCCCGGGCAACATCAATGGCACCGGCCAGGCGCTGGACATGGCCATCGATGGCAACGGCTTCTTCGTGATGAACGACAACGGCTCGAAGATCTACACCCGTGCCGGTGCCTTCTACAGCGACAAGGACGGCTACGTGGTCAACTCGTCGGGCTCCAACCTGCAAGGTTATGCAGTGGATGCCAACGGCAAGATCGTCCAGGGTGTGCTGACCAACCTGCAGATCGACACCTCGAACCTGACGCCGAACCCGACCGGGCGCATTTCCGAGAACGTCAACCTCAACTCCACCGCGACCGCGCCAACCCAGACACCGTTCGACCCGGCCACCACGGGTACCTACAACTACACGTTCAATACTGACGTGTACGACAGCCAGGGCAACGCGCACCAGCTGAACCAGTACTTCGTCAAGGACGCCACCAGCAACTCCTGGACCATGTACACCACCATCGACGGGCGCAACCCGGCCGACCCGACTTCGACCACGCCGCTGGCCAACAAACTGCCGTTCAAGTCTGACGGCACCCTGGACACCGCCTCGATGACGGCAGGTCCGGTAACCGGCGGCATGACCATCGCCGCCAACAAGACCTTCACCCTCAGCAACTGGATCCCGGCACAAAAGAACGCCGCCGGTGTATGGGGCGCCAACGGCGCTACCGCCAGCACCTCCGGGGTGAACCTGGACATGCTGGGCACTACCCAGTACAACGCAGCCTCCGCCACTACCGCGAAGAGTCAGGACGGCTTTGCCACCGGTGAGTTGTCGGGCCTGACCATCGACGAAAGCGGCAACATGTTCGCCAACTTCACCAACGGTCAGGACAAGGTGATCGGCCAGGTGGCTATCGCCAACTTTGCCAACCTGCAGGGCCTGACCCCGATTGGCGGCACCAACTGGAAAGAGTCCTACGGCTCCGGCGTGCCGGTGATCGGCGCACCGGACACCGGTACCCTGGGCCAGATTACCGGCGGTGCGCTGGAAGACTCCAACGTCGACCTGACCGGCGAACTGGTCAACCTGATCAAGGCGCAGAGCAACTACCAGGCGAACGCCAAGACCATTTCCACCGAAAGCACCATCATGCAGACCATCATTCAGATGACCTGATGGTCGCTTGTTAGTGTGGTGTTGTCTGTAATTGGGGCTGCTTTGCAGCCCATCGCGACGCAAGGCCGCTCCTACAGGGGATCGCGTTTCCCTGTAGGAGCGGCCTTGCGTCGCGATGGGCCGCAAGGCGGCCCCAAATTCTCGAAGGTTTCCGCTCCATGAAACGGCTACTGCTCACAGCCCTCCTGGCCACTGCCCTGCCGCTCTCGGCCGCTCCCGCCCCGTTCTACCAATGGCAAAGCCTGGCCACCGGCCGTTACCTGTGCTCGGCCAGCAACCCAGGCGAGGGTTGGGTGCGCCATTCCGGCCCCTACAACAACGCCGCTTGCCGCACCTTCTGAGCAAGCCCTTGCCGCAGGCGGCAAACATCCGCCGACAAACTGACGTTTGTTGCCCCTTGCCGCGCTGAAACCCCCGTAAACAGGCGGTTTCGGACTTGGTTCGATTATTGCTTCTCACCTGCCCAGTGACAGCGCGGCAGCGACGCGCAGAGGAGATACTGTGGACAAGTTGCTTTATGTGGCCATGACCGGCGCCAGCCAGAACGCGCTGGCGCAAAAGGCCCACGCCAACAACCTGGCGAACATTTCCACCAACGGTTTTCAGCGCGACCTGGAACAGGCCCGTTCGATGCCGGTGTTCGGCGACAGCTTTCCGGCGCGCGCCTTTGCCATGACCGAACGCCCGGCCACCGACTTCAGCGAAGGCCCGTTGGTCGAGACCGGTCGTGACCTGGATGTTGCCGTGACCGGCAAGGGCTTCATTGCCGTGCAGGCACCGGACGGCAGCGAAGCCTACGTGCGTACCGGCAGCCTGAACATCGACGCCCTCGGCGTGCTGCGTGCCGGCAACGGCATGCCGGTGATCGGCAACGGTGGCCCTATTGCCATCCCGCCGGAGCAGAAGGTTGAGGTCGGCGCCGACGGCACCATCAGCATTCGCTCCATGGGTGAAGACCCGCGGGTGATGGCCGAGGTCGACCGCATCAAGTTGGTCAACCCGGACATCAAGGGCATGGAAAAAGGCCTGGATGGCCTGATCCATACCGCTTCTGGCCAGCCGGCGGATGCCGACGTCAACGTGCGGGTGGTGTCGGGCTTCCTGGAAGGCAGCAACGTCAACGCTGTCGAGGAAATGACCTCGGTGCTGGCGCTGTCCCGCCAGTTCGAACTGCACGTCAAGATGATGAACACGGCCAAGGAAGGCGACGAAGCCATGGCTCGGGTTTTGCAAATCGGCTAATCACTTTTGAACGGGTGCCGTAAAACAGGCGCACGAGGAGAACTACATGCTTCCGGCTCTTTGGGTCGCTAAAACCGGCCTGTCCGCCCAGGACACCAACCTGACGGTCATTTCCAACAACCTGGCCAACGTCTCCACCACCGGCTTCAAGCGTGACCGTGCCGAGTTTGCGGACCTGCTGTACCAGATCCGCCGCCAGCCCGGCGCCCAGTCCACCCAGGACAGCGAGCTGCCTTCGGGCCTGCAGGTCGGTACCGGTGTGCGCATTGTCGGCACCCAGAAGAGCTTCGTCGCCGGCAGCCTGCAAACCACCGAAAACCCGCTGGACATGGCCGTCAACGGCCGTGGTTTCTTCCAGATTTTGCAGCCGGACGGCACGGTGTCGTACACCCGTGACGGCACCTTCCACCTGAACTCCGACGGCCAGATCGTCACCGCCAACGGCTACGCCCTCGAGCCTGCCGTTGTCGTGCCGAACGACGCACAAACCTTCACCGTCGGCCAGGACGGCACCGTGTCGATCACCACGGCCGGCAACCCGGCGGCGCAGGTGATCGGCAACATCCAGACCGCCGACTTCATCAACCCGGCCGGTCTGCAGGCCATCGGCGACAACCTGTTCCTGGAAACCGCCGCCAGTGGCGCGCCGCAAGTCGGCACCCCGGGCCTGAACGGTTTCGGCACCACCCAGCAGCAGACCCTGGAAAACTCCAACGTCAGCACCGTGGAAGAACTGGTGAACATGATCACCACCCAGCGCGCCTACGAGATGAACTCCAAGGTCATCTCCACCGCCGACCAGATGCTGTCGTTCGTGACCCAGCAGCTCTAAGCCCTGTCGCTTCGTTACACCCGTGAGGTATGCACCATGAATCGTCTGTTGTCCGTGTTCGCCCTGGGGGGGGCGGTGTTGCTGGCAGGTTGCGTCGGCCCGACGCCCAAGCCCAACGACCCGTACTACGCGCCGGTACTGCCGCGCACCCCGTTGCCGGCAGCGGCCAACAACGGTTCCATCTACCAGGCTGGTTTCGAGCAGAACCTGTACAGCGACCGCAAGGCGTTCCGGGTGGGTGACATCATCACCATCACCCTCAACGAGAAAACCTCGGCCAGCAAGAACGCAGGTTCGCAGATCCAGAAGAACAGCAAGGCCGACATCGGCCTGACCTCGCTGTTCGGCAGCACACCGAACACCAACAACCCGTTCGGCGGCGGCGACCTGTCGCTGGAGGCTGGCTACAACGGCGAACGCGCCACCAAGGGCGACAGCAAGGCTACCCAGGGCAACACCCTGACCGGTTCGATTACCGTGACCGTGGCTGAAGTGCTGCCCAACGGCATCATCGCCGTGCGCGGCGAGAAGTGGCTGACCCTGAACACCGGCGAAGAACTGGTGCGCATTGCCGGCATGATCCGCGCCGACGACATCGCCACCGACAACACCGTGCCGTCCACCCGTGTGGCCGACGCGCGCATCACTTATTCCGGTACCGGCTCGTTCGCCGATGCCAGCCAGCCCGGGTGGCTGGACCGCTTCTTCATCAGCCCGCTTTGGCCTTTCTGAGTACGGATGACCATGTTCAACGTGAGGCAGCTGATTGCCGCAACCCTGCTCCTGTCCTGCGCCTTCGGTGCGCAGGCCGAGCGCCTGAAGGACATCGCCAGCATTTCTGGCGTGCGTTCCAACCAGTTGATCGGTTACGGCCTGGTGGTGGGGCTGAACGGCACGGGTGACCAGACCACCCAGACGCCGTTCACCCTGCAAACCTTCAACAACATGCTGTCGCAGTTCGGCATCAAGGTGCCGGCCGGCTCCGGCAACGTGCAGCTGAAGAACGTCGCGGCGGTGTCGGTGCATGCCGACCTGCCGGCGTTCGCCAAGCCCGGCCAGGTGGTGGACATTACCGTGTCGTCGATCGGTAACTCCAAGAGCCTGCGTGGCGGCAGCCTGCTGATGACCCCGCTCAAGGGTATCGACGGCAACGTCTACGCCATTGCCCAGGGCAACCTGGTGGTGGGTGGCTTCGACGCCGAAGGCCGTGACGGCTCGAAGATCACCGTCAACGTTCCGTCGGCCGGTCGCATTCCGGGCGGTGCCAGTGTCGAGCGGTCCGTACCCAGCGGCTTCAATCAGGGCAATACCTTGACCCTGAACCTCAATCGCCCTGACTTCACCACTGCCAAGCGCGTCGTCGACAAGGTCAACGAGCTGCTTGGCCCAGGCGTGGCCCAGGCCGTGGACGGTGGTTCGGTACGGGTCAGTGCGCCGATGGACCCCAGCCAGCGCGTGGATTACCTGTCGATCCTCGAAAACCTCGAGATCGACCCGGGCCAGGCCGTGGCCAAGGTCATCATCAACTCGCGTACCGGCACTATCGTCATCGGCCAGAACGTCAAGGTGTCGCCAGCGGCAGTGACCCACGGCAGCCTGACCGTGACCATTACCGAAGACCCGATCGTCAGCCAGCCGGGGGCCTTCTCCAATGGCCAGACGGCCGTGGTGCCACGTTCGCGGGTGAATGCCGAGCAGGAAGCCAAGCCGATGTTCAAGTTCGGCCCGGGTACCACCCTGGATGAGATCGTCCGCGCGGTGAACCAGGTGGGCGCAGCGCCCGGCGACCTTATGGCCATCCTTGAAGCCCTGAAACAGGCCGGCGCCTTGCAGGCCGACCTGATCGTGATCTGAGGACGGCGCGGATGAATATCAAAAGCCAGGTTTCCGGCAGTGCCGACAGCGGCGCCTATACCGACCTCAATCGCCTAAGTGCGCTCAAGCACGGTGACCGCGACAGCGAAGCCAACGTGCGCAAGGTGGCCCAGGAGTTCGAGTCGCTGTTCATCAGCGAAATGCTCAAGGCCTCGCGCAAGGCCAGCGACGTGCTGGCCGATGACAACCCGATGAACACCGAAACGGTCAAACAGTACCGCGACATGTACGACCAGCAGCTGGCCGTGAGCATGTCCCGCGAAGGTGGCGGTATCGGTCTGCAGGATGTGCTGGTGCGCCAGCTGACCAAGGGCCGCAGTGCGTCGATCAACACCAGCCCGTTCCCGCGTGCCGACGGCAGTGGCCCGGCGCTGTGGGGCAACAAGGTGGCGGAGCCGGTGCATGCCACCGACTCGGCCGCCACCCGCAACGACGTCGCCGCGCTCAACTCGCGGCGCCTGGCCTTGCCGAGCAAGCTTACCGACCGCCTGCTGGCCGGCATCGTGCCATCGGCCGCCACGGCCAATAACGCCGCCGTGCCTGCCCGTGACGGCCAGCAAGTGGCCAAGGCCTTCGCCGTGCCGGACAACGGCCTGCGCATTGTCGGCCGCGCCGTGGCCCAGCCGCCGCTGGCGCCGAACAAGGCCTTTGCCGGCAGTGACGAATTCGTCGCCACCATGCTGCCGATGGCCGAGCAAGCGGCCAAGCGCATTGGTATCGACCCGCGCTATCTGGTGGCCCAGGCCGCACTGGAAACCGGCTGGGGCAAATCGGTGATGCGCAATACCGATGGCAGCAGCAGCCACAACCTGTTCGGCATCAAAGCCACCGGCAACTGGCAGGGTGAGCAGGCGCGGGCGATCACCAGCGAGTTCCGCGATGGCCAGTTCGTCAAGGAAACCGCAGCGTTCCGCAGCTATGACTCGTACCAGGACAGCTTCCACGACCTGGTGAACCTGCTGCAGGGCAATTCTCGCTATCAAGATGCGTTGGACTCGGCCGATAACCCTGAGCAGTTTGCAAGAGAGCTGCAAAAGGCAGGTTATGCGACCGACCCGGGCTATGCGAAGAAGATCATCAGTATCGCCCAGCAAATGCAGTCAACCCCGCAATACGCCATGGCTGGCAGAACCACGAATCTATAAAAGGACTAAATCATGTCGAGCCTGATTTCGATCGGCCTGAGTGGCCTGAGTGCCAGCCAGGCGGCCTTGTCGGTAACCAGTAACAACATCGCCAACGCCGCGACCAGTGGCTATTCGCGCCAACAGACGATTCAGGCGGCGGGGGCTTCGCACAACATCGGCGCGGGGTTCCTGGGTACCGGTACCACGCTGGCGGACGTGCGTCGCATCTACAGCTCCTACCTGGACAACCAGTTGCAGACCGCGACCTCGCTGCAGGCGGACTCGGTTGCCTTCCAGGACCAGATCACCAGCATCGACAAGCTGCTGGCCGACCGCGATACCGGCATCAGCTCGGTCCTTACTGCGTTCTTCTCGGCCCTGCAGACCGCGGCCGCCAAGCCCGGTGACGTTGCCTCCCGGCAGCTGTTGCTGACCCAGGCGCAAACCCTGAGCAACCGTTTCAACGCGGTGAGCACTCAGCTGAACCAGCAGAACGAAACGATCAACTCCCAGCTCGACACCATGGCTGGCCAGGTCAACAAGCTCACCGCCAACATTGCCGAGTACAACAAGCAGATCGCGGCGGCCTCGGGCACCGGCAACACGCCCAACAGCCTGCTGGATGCGCGCAGCGAAGCAGTGCGCCAGCTCAACGAGCTGGTTGGCGTGACCGTGCAGGAACGTGACGGCAACTACGACGTGTACCTGGGCAGCGGCCAGTCGCTGGTTACCGGCAACAAGGCCAACACCTTGTCGGTGCAGCCAGGTGCTGCCGACAAGAGCCAGGCCAGCCTGCGCATCAACTACGAGTCGTTCAGCTCCGACGTGACCTCGGTGGTGACTGGTGGTGCGATCGGCGGCCTGGTGCGTTACCGCCAGGACGTGCTGATGCCGTCCATGAACGAGCTGGGCCGTGTCGCCCTGGTGGTGTCGGACAGCATCAACAGCCAGCTGGGGCAGGGGCTGGATGCCAATGGCCAGTTCGGCAGCTCGCTGTTCTCCAGCATCAACAGCGCCACTGCCATTGCCCAGCGCAGCCTGGCCTCGTCGAACAACAGCACCGGCTCCGGCAACCTGGACGTGACCATCGCCAACAGCGGTGCGCTGACCACCTACGACTACGAGGTGAAGTTCACCAGCGCCAACCAGTACAGCGTGCGCCGCTCCGACGGCACCGACATGGGCAGCTTCGACCTCAGTGCCGACCCGGCGCCGGTGATCGACGGCTTCAGCCTGTCGCTGAAAGGCGGTGGCCTGGCAGCAGGCGACAGCTTCAAGGTAATCCCCACCCGGGCGGCTGCCGGCAGCATCACCACCACCCTGACCGATGCCAACAAGCTGGCCTTCGCCGGGCCGATCAGTGCCGCGGCAGGCAGTGGCAACAGCGGTACCGGCACCATCACCCAGCCTACGCTGGGCGAAACGCTGGATATCTACGGTGGTGCCGATACCGCGCTGGTACAGAAGGCAATCAGCGACTCCATGCCGGTACGCGTCGTGTTCGACGCCGCCAGTGGTGGTTCCCAAGGCTACAAATTGTACGATTCCAAGGGCACGCAGATCGGTACTGGCAGTGTTGTGCCTGGGCAGGATAACAAGCTGTCCATCGCCGTCCCGATGCGCGATGCCAGTGGCAACCCGATTCTCGATGGTAGCGGCAACCCGCGCACCTTTGCGGTCGAGACAACCATTGGCGGCAGCCCGGCAACCAACGACAGCTTCACCCTGTCGTTCAATGCCGACGGCAAGGCCGACAACCGCAACGCCAATGCCCTGCTTGACCTGCAAACCAAGTCGACGGTGGGCACCAACTCCGGCACCGGCACCAGCTTCACCTCGTCCTATGCTGCGTTGGTCGAGCGGGTAGGGGCCAAGGCCAGTCAGGCCACCATCGATACCACGGCAACCCAGGCAGTGCTCAAGTCCGCCACTGAAAGCCGCAGCGCGGTGTCGGGTGTCAACCTTGATGATGAAGCGGCCAGCCTGGTGAAATTCCAGCACTACTACACAGCATCGTCGCAGATCATCAAGGCGGCGCAAGAAACCTTTTCGACCCTGATCAACGCATTGTAAGGAGGGGCTGACCGTGCGAATTTCAACTGCTCAGTTCTATGAGACCAGCGCCAACAGTTACTCCAAGAACTACTCGGACCTGGCCAAGACCACCGAACAGGTGACCTCCAAGTCGCGTATCCAGTCTGCCGGGGATGACCCGGTCGGTGCTGCGCGGCTGCTGCTGTTGCAGCAACAAAGTGCCTTGCTGGACCAGTACAGCGGCAACATGACCACCGTCAAGAATGCGTTGCTGCAGGAAGAGAGTGTGCTTTCCACCGTCAACGACGCCCTGCAGCGCGCCAGCGAGCTGGCAATCCAGGCCGGCAACGGTGGCCTGAGCGATGCCGACCGCACCTCGATTGCCAGTGAGATCAAGGAAATCGAAGCCAACGTGTTCGGCTTGCTGAACTCGCGCGATGCCAATGGCGACTACATGTTCGGTGGCTCCAAGTCGTCGACGCCGCCCTATGTGCGCAATGCTGACGGTACCTACAGCTACCAAGGTGACCAGACCCAGTTGAGCCTGCAGGTGTCCGACACCCTGCGCCTGGCCACCAACGACACCGGCTTCAGTATTTTCGACCAGGCCACCAACAACAGTCGCACCCAGTCGAACTTGCAGGCGCCGACGCCAAATGACGGCAAGGTACTGTTGTCTGATGGCTTGTTGACGTCGGCCAACACCTACAGCAATCAGTTCGCAGCTGGCCAGCCGTACACCGTCACCTTCACCAGTGCCACGGAGTACAGCGTAAAGGATGCCGCTGGCAATGACATCACCAGCGAAACCGCCGGTAAGGGCAAGTTTGACGTCAACACCGAAGGCGGCAAGATGATCTCGCTGCGTGGTGTTGATTTCGAGGTCAACCTGAACCTCGCCGAAGGTGACGATGCCAACGCGGTGGTGGCGGGCCATGTATTCACCCTGCAAGGCAAGCCGGACACGCTCACGGCAACCCGCAGCGCCGGTAACCCTTCGACAGCACAGGTGATCGGTGCCAGCATTTCCGATGCTGAAGCGTACCGCGGCACCTTCCCTGACAACGGTGCCGTGATCCGCTTCACCAGCGACACCGAGTACGCATTTTATGCACAGCCGTACACCGCCGACAGCAAGGCGATTGCGACGGGCACGGTAGGGGCGGGCAATGCGGTCACGGTCGCGGGCGTGACCTTCCAGTTCGACAGCGCGCCGGGCGAGGGTGACCAGTTCTCGGTGAATGCCAATACCCACCGCACGCAAAACGTGCTGGACACCCTGGGGCAACTGCGCAGCGCCTTGGAAAAGCCGTTGGACACGCCTGAGGCGCAGGCAGCGTTGAAGGCTGCTACTGACTCGGCGATTTCCAACCTGGCCAGCGCTCGAGATCGCATCGACATTACCCGTGGCTCGATCGGTGCGCGTGGCAACTCGCTGGATATTCAGGCGCAGGAAAACGAAAGCCTGGGGTTGGCCAACAAAAGCACGCAAAGTGCTATTGGCGATACCGACATGGCCTCGGCGACCATTCAGCTGACCCTGCAGCAGGCCATGCTCGAAGCCTCGCAGCTGGCGTTTGCGCGTATTTCGCAGCTGAGCCTGTTCGACAAGATCTGATCCGGCTCTGTCACGCAAAGAACGGTGGTCATTGTGGGAGCGGGCTTGTCCCGCGAATGGGGCTACGCGGTGCATGGTACCGGCTTTGCCGGTGTTCGCGGGACAAGCCCGCTCCCACAGAGTGCCAGCTAACTCAATGAGTTATGTTTTGCTCTAGAGAGCGGTCTTGTGCCGCGAAAGCGCTGCGAAAGCAGCACTGGCATTGTGCATTAACGCTGAGATCGCCGGGGCCGCTTTACGGCCCTTTCGCGGCACAAGGCCGCTCCTACAGGGATTTGTGCCCGCTTGGTCATTCCCAGAATTCCCCAGTCCTCACACCCTCGCCACGGCTTTCGTAGCATTTCAATGTGACCAATGAGTCAAAACGATCATCTTCCCTGTATTCTATGCAGCAGCTGTTGCAGCATTTTGTTACCGGTGCGCAGGTGAGCCCTGCCTTCAACCTCTGGCAGTGACGCGCCCCGGTATTTGGCGCCCTCAATTCATCGAGTGGTGGTCTTTGGCTGTTTTCATTGGGAAGCCAGAATGATTGGCATCAAAAGCATTGCGAGTTACGTGCCTACCGCTGGCCTGGACAACTACGTCCAGGGTGCGAAGTTCGGCAAGGACGAAGAGTTCATGTTCGGCAAGATCGGCGCGTCGTTCCTGCCGCGCAAGGCCGAAGAGCAAGAAACTTCCGACCTGTGCGTAGAAGCCGCCCGGGCGCTGTTCGCCAGCAACCCAGACCTCGATCCGCAGTCGATCGATGCGCTGATCGTGGTCACCCAGAACGGTGATGAAGAAGGCCTGCCGCACACCGCAGCCATCGTCCAGAGCAAGCTTGGCCTGTCTACCCGCGTGGCGGCGTTTGACGTGTCGCTGGGCTGCTCCGGCTATGTGTATGGCCTGTACGCGATCAAAGGCTTCATGGAAGCTGCAGGGCTGAAAAACGGCCTGCTGATCACGGCCGACCCGTATTCGAAGATCGTCGACCCGGAAGACCGCAACACCACCATGCTGTTCGGCGACGCCGCCACAGCCACCTGGATGGGTGAAGACGCGGTCTGGAACCTGGGCCAGGCGCGTTTTGGCACGGACGGCTCCGGTGCCGAGCACCTGAAAGTCACTGACGGCAAGTTCTTCATGAACGGCCGCCAGGTGTTCAACTTCGCCCTGGTCAAGGTGCCGGCGCACCTGCATGAGCTGCTGGATGCCAGCGGCCTGACCTCGTCGGATATCGACGCCTTCTGCATCCACCAGGGCAGTGCGGCGATTGTCGACGCCGTGGCCCGTCGCTTCGAAGAGCAGCACCCGGAAAAGTTCGTCAAGGACATGCTGGAAACCGGCAATACCGTGTCCTCCAGCGTGCCGCTGCTGCTGCAGAAGCACATGCTCGACGGCAGCTGGAAGCGTGTGGCGATCAGCGGCTTTGGCGTGGGCCTGTCGTGGGGCTCGGCCATCCTGTACCGCGACTGATCCCCCAGCAGTCCCCAAAAGCGCCCGGCGGCCACCGCCTGGCGCTTTTTTCATGCCTGAAAAATTCTGTGGCCTGGCGCAGCTTCTGTGGGAGTGGGCATGCCCGCGAAGAAGGCGGCTCGGTGGATGGCACCGGCTTTGCCGGTGTTCGCGGGCGCGCCCGCTCCCACAGGTGGGGTGGCGGCAGGTGATGTGCAGCATGCCAGGGAGTGGTTATTGACGCCAATAATCCGCCCCTAACCCCTTGATTTCCCGAGGCTGGCCCCATGCCAGCATTTTTTTTTCGAAAAAACCCTCAAGCAACCCGCGCACCCGACGATAACCATTACGAAGGTTCTCTAGGCCACACCCGGCTGTCGCCAGGGCCGGAAGCCGCTGTATCCATTCAACGAGGAATTCGTCATGGCTTTGACCGTTAACACTAACATCACCTCCTTGGGCGTTCAGAAGAACCTGAACCGTGCTTCCGACGCGCTGGGCACCTCGATGTCCCGCCTGTCCTCTGGCCTGAAAATCAACAGCGCCAAAGACGACGCCGCTGGCCTGCAAATTTCCAACCGTCTGACCAGCCAGATCAGCGGCCTGAACGTTGCCGTGAAAAACGCCAACGACGGTATCTCCATCGCCCAGACCGCTGAAGGCGCGATGCAAGCTTCCACCAACATTCTGCAGCGTATGCGTGAACTGGCTCTGCAATCGGCGAACGGCTCGAACAGCGATGAAGACCGCACCTCGCTGCAGCAAGAGTTCACCGCGCTGTCGGGCGAACTGACCCGTATTTCCAGCACCACTACTTTCGGTGGTCGTAACCTGCTGGACGGTACTTTCACCAGCACCAGCTTCCAGGTTGGCGCGAATGCGAACGAAACTATCTCGTTTGGCATGAAGAGCGTTAGCGCTAGTGAGCTGAAGGGCTCCTATAACGAAGCTTCGGTAGATGCTGGTACCAACAAGCTGAGCGCTGTTGTAACAGGCAAGGCTGGGGTAATTACTTCCAATGCGAACAACGTAAGTACAGCGAAATTCGTTGCTGAAGAGAAAACGTTGGGCGCTGCTGGTGCTGGCAAAATTACCATTGGCACTACTGATGTTGATTTGGCTGCAACCGATAATCTTGATAGCATTGTTACCAAAATCAATGCTGCAGGTGTTACCGGCATCACTGCATCGAATCAAGGCGGCGTGCTTCGCCTCAACAATACCGGTGCCGATGCGGCTCTCGCTGGTGATACCGGTACTCTGGCCGCAATTGGCCTGACAGCCGGTGCTACCGCAATCGCTGGTACTGCTGATACGGATGGCACGGTGCAAATGGGTGTTCAGGCAATCGGCGCAGCCGGTGACCTGGTTATTGGCAGTTCTGCAATTCGTCTCGCAGCAACTGATACCCTTGAAGATGTCGTAAATAAAGTTAACCAGTACTCTTCGTCGACTGGTGTAACTGCCAAAATTGCTGATAACGGCGATGGTACTGGCTCTCTCAGCCTGAGCTCGAAAACTGACTTCACCCTGGGCGGTTCCACTAGTGCAGCTGTAGCTACCGCGTTTGGTTACGCCACTGCTGGTGGTGATGTCGCTGTTAAAACCGCTACTGGCCTGACTTCCGATGCTTCCATCAAAGTTAATGGTCAGGGGTTCAGCTTCAAGGCTGGCGATACCCTGAGCTCTATCGTTGCCTCGATCAATGACGGTGCTGGTGCAGTTGGCTCTGGTGCTGGTACCAAGGCCACTGGTGTGACCGCTAGCGCCAGCGCTGATGGTCGTCTGATTCTGACCTCGGCCGATGGCAAAGACATCAAGCTGGAAAACAACAGTGCTGGCGCGCTGGACACTTTGGGCCTGACCTCCGGTAACACCAAAGCCAAGCTGACCGAGGCTACCTCGATCACCGTCAACAATGTCGAAGTCAAATTCAAGAAAGACGACGACATGGCGGCAATCGCTGCAGCAATCAACAGCTCGAGCAGCGGCGTCACTGCCTCTGTGAACGACGACGGTACCTTGGGCCTGTTCGCTGACCAAAACATCGTGATTGCAGATGGTAGCAATGGCACCGGCCTTGCCGCTCTGGGTCTGAGCGCTGGTACTACTAACGCTGTGACTATGAATACTTCGGTCAACGACCTGAGCATCCTGGATGCCGCCAGCGCCCAGCAAGCCATCCAGGCTCTGGATGGTGCAATCCAGCAGGTAGACAGCCAGCGTTCTCAGCTGGGTGCCGTGCAAAACCGTTTCGACAGCACCGTCGATAACCTGCAGAGCATCGGCGAAAACTCCACTGCTGCCCGCAGCCGTGTTCAGGATGCTGACTTCGCATCTGAAACTGCCGAACTGACCAAGCAGCAAACCCTGCAACAGGCCTCCACCGCGATCCTGTCCCAGGCTAACCAGCTGCCATCGTCGGTACTGAAACTGCTGGGCTAATACCAAAAGCTGAGTAGTTTGACGAAGGGTACGGTGACGTACCCTTTCGTCTTTTCAAGAAAAGAGGTGTAAGAAATGGATATGAGCGTGAAACTGGGCCTGTCCTATCCCGCCTCCGCTGCGCCCGACACTACGACGAGCAAGCGGCAAGCAAGCGACCAGGCAACCAATGAGCCGGTCGATAAAGAATCCCAGCCTGCAGCCCGCCAAGACCTGGAAAGCGCCATCAGTGCCATCCAGGACTTCGTCAAGGCTTCAGAGCGACAACTCGACTTTTCGATCGATGACTCCACCGGCCAGGTGGTGGTTAAGGTCATTGCCCGCCAAAGCGGCGAAGTCATCCGCCAGCTGCCCTCGGAAGTGGCGCTGAAACTGGCGGAAAACCTGAAGGATGCCAATAGCCTGTTGTTCGATATTCAGGTCTGATTGGCACGGCTTTTGTTGTAAAGCCGCACGGGCGCGTTTTCGTCGGTTTTTCGACGGTCACCGAAATGGAGAGTGAAGATGGCGAGTTCAACTATTACCGGCCTGGGTTCTGGTCTTAAGATCGACGAAATCGTTGCGGCGCTAGCAAATGCCGAAAAGGCGCCCAAGCAGAAACAGATCAATACCCAAGCCACCACGGCCACTACTTCGCTGTCGGCCATCGGTACCATCAAAAGTGCGCTGGACACGTTCCGTGCGGCTATCGCCAAGCTGAATACGGCATCAAGCTTCTCCGGTTTGGCGTCGTCGTCTTCCGACGAGGCGATTGCAAAGATCAAGCTGGGCGACGGGGCTTCGTCGGGCAATTACGCGCTTGAAGTAACCCAATTGGCAACTGCTTCGAAGATATCGACGCAGGTCTATGACAAGACCTCTACCGTAGTCAACGATTCGGGCGAGCCCCAGACCCTCACTATCAGCCAGGGCAGCTCTACTCACAGCGTGACCATCGCCGACGGTGCAACGCTGCAGCAGGCACGCGATGCGATCAACGGCCAACTTCAGTCCAAAGGCATTACAGCCAACATCGTTACAGATGCCAAAGGTTCGCGGCTGATATTCTCGTCTACAAAGATGGGCGAGGGTACCGAGTTGACGCTTGGTGGCACCGCCAGCATGGCGACCGGTGTCACAACGGTCGCTAAGCCGCAAAATGCCAAATACACACTGGACGGTCTGGAGTTAGAGTCAGCGTCCAATACTGTCACTGGGGCTGTCAGTGGTGTCGATATCACGCTGGTCAAAGAGGGTAAGGCCAGCCTTGGTATCGCCAGCAACAACGATACCTTAAAGACCTCCGTACAGTCTTTTGTCACGGCCTATAACGCGCTTATGACAGCAGTCAACGCCCAGACCAAGGTCACCACGGGCGCTGACGGCGCTGCTACCGGGGCGGCAGCGTTAACCGGCGACGCAACCATGCGCTCGCTAGTCAACTCGATCCGTAGCGAGATCACTCGTAGCGTGGGGAGTACCGGGCTGAGTAGTCTGTCGCAGCTGGGTATCAATACTGTCCAGAAGACCGGCCTGCTGGAATTAAACGATACAAAATGGGATGCGGCGGTCAAGACCTACGGGGCTGACATCAGTGGGCTGTTTACCGGTAAAGATGGCTTGCTGACCCGGCTGACAAACACTACCGAAGATTATGTAAAAACTGGCGGGATACTGGAAACTCGCCAGACAAACTTGACCAACCAGCTCAAGGAGCTAGATGAGGCGCAGGCAGCGCTTGATCGCCGCATTACTTCGCTTACCGATACGCTGACCAAAAAATATAACGCCATGGACACCATGGTTGCTCAGCTCAAGGCCACCAGCGACAGCGTGATGACCACGCTCAATGCCCTGAACAAGTCCAACAGCGACGACTGATTACGTTAAAGAAAACCGGGCTGAGGCCGATGCAATAGGTATGCGGCCCCTGTCCAGCCCCGTTCACTGAGGATCCCCCATGCACCCGATGAGAGCCCTTCGCCAGTACCAGAAGGTCAATTCCCACGCCCAAATTTCCGAAGCCACTCCGCACCGCCTGGTGCAAATGCTGATGGAGGGCTCGCTCGATCGCATGGCTCAGGCGAAGGGCGCCATTACTCGCGGCGATGTCGCGCAGAAGGGGCTGATGCTGGGCAAGGCCATCGACATCATCGGCGGCCTGCGTGAGGGGCTGGACAAGGAAAAGACCGACAACCCGGACGAGCTGGATCGCCTCGACAGCCTGTACGACTACATGGCGCGTCGCCTGACCCAAGCCAACCTGCACAGCGACCCAGCCATGATCGACGAAGTCGCCCAGCTGATGATCACCGTCAAAAGCGGCTGGGATGCCATCGCCTCCGCCGAGCAATAACCCAAGGAGTTCCCATGAGCGCGTTGCAGCAAATCGAAGACACCCGTCAGGCCCTGAGCGAGGCCCTGCAAGCGCGCGACTGGGCGGCCATCGGTGAGCTGGACCTGGCTTGTCGTGCGTTGATGGATGAAGTGCTGCAGGAAGCGCAAGAAGATGAAGCGGCTGTACGGGCCAACCTAGAGGCCTTGATGGCGGTTTATCGTCAGCTGATCGACGTTGCAAGTGATGAGCGTCAATCCTTGGTCACGCAAATGTCGTCTATCAACCAAGCGAAACACGCCACAAAGGTATACCATCTGTTCAGCTGAAGCTGGGCACGATTGCAACGTTTCGGCGCCATTAATTTGACTGCCTTTAAGTTTTTGACTTTACTAGTGGCTGTTCTCGAATTTCAGACGTCCGAACACTGACCATTCAGTCGGAATGATGTCGAGCATGCCCCTGCAGGGCGGCGATATGACTAGGGAAGTTGCTATTGCATGTGGCGTGAAACCAAAATTCTGCTGATCGATGACGACAGCGCGCGCCGCCGCGATCTGGCGGTGGTGCTGAATTTCCTCGGTGAAGAAAATCTCGCTTGCTCAAGCCATGACTGGCAGCAAGCGGTCGAGTCGTTGTCTTCGAGCCGTGAAATATTGTGCGTGCTCATCGGCAGCGTAGACGCTCCGGGCAATCTCCTTGGGCTCGTTAAGACAGTGGCCGGGTGGGATGAGTTCCTTCCGGTGCTGCTATTAGGTGAAATTTCTTCTGCGGAGTTCCCGGAAGACCTTCGCCGCCGGGTGCTTTCCAACCTGGAAATGCCACCCAGCTACAGCCAGCTGCTGGATTCACTGCACCGCGCCCAGGTCTATCGCGAGATGTACGACCAGGCGCGCGAGCGCGGCCGCCAGCGCGAGCCCAACCTGTTCCGCAGCCTGGTCGGCACCAGCCGTGCCATTCAGCACGTGCGGCAGATGATGCAGCAAGTGGCCGATACCGACGCCAGCGTGCTGATTCTGGGTGAGTCGGGCACCGGCAAGGAAGTGGTGGCGCGCAACCTGCACTACCACTCCAAGCGCCGCGAAGCGCCGTTCGTGCCAGTCAACTGTGGCGCGATCCCGGCCGAGTTGCTGGAAAGCGAACTGTTCGGCCACGAGAAGGGCGCCTTTACCGGGGCCATCACCAGCCGCGCCGGGCGTTTCGAGTTGGCCAACGGCGGTACCCTGTTCCTCGACGAAATCGGCGACATGCCGCTGCCGATGCAGGTCAAGCTGCTGCGCGTGCTGCAGGAGCGTACCTTCGAGCGTGTGGGTAGCAACAAGACCCAGAGCATCGACGTGCGCATCATCGCCGCAACGCACAAGAACCTCGAGACCATGATCGAGGACGGCACCTTCCGCGAAGACCTGTACTACCGCCTGAACGTGTTCCCCATCGAGATGGCGCCGCTGCGTGAGCGGGTGGAAGACATCCCGTTGCTGATGAACGAGCTGATCTCGCGCATGGAGCACGAGAAGCGCGGCTCCATCCGCTTCAACTCGGCCTCGATCATGTCGCTGTGTCGCCACGGCTGGCCGGGCAACGTGCGCGAGCTGGCCAACCTGGTCGAGCGTATGGCGATCATGCACCCGTACGGGGTGATCGGCGTGTCCGAGCTGCCGAAGAAATTCCGCTACGTCGACGACGAGGACGAGCAGATGGTCGACAGCCTGCGCAGCGACCTGGAAGAGCGCGTGGCCATCAACGGCCACACGCCAAACTTCAGCAACCCTGCGATGCTGCCACCTGAAGGCCTGGACCTGAAGGACTACCTCGGTAGCCTAGAGCAGGGCCTGATCCAGCAGGCGCTGGACGATGCCAACGGTATCGTTGCGCGCGCGGCTGAACGTTTGCGTATTCGTCGTACCACCCTGGTCGAGAAGATGCGCAAGTACGGCATGAGCCGCCAGGGCGGCGAGGACCAGGCTGAGGATTGATGGTTGGGCGGGGTGTTCGCCTTGGGTTTGGCGGTTGGGCGGAAATCGAGCGCCGCCCGCGCGGCGCTTCGCGGGACAAGCCCGCTCCCACATTTGTTGCAACGTTGGCTCAATTTCTGAGTTGGCACTGCTGCCGCCCCACATGCCTCAAGTAGTGCACCAAGGCTGACAACGCCACTCTCACAGGCATGGCCACGTTGCAACAAATGTGGGAGTGGGCTTGCCCCGCGAAGCGCCGCGCGGGCGGCGCTCGGTCTTACAGGCGCAGAGAGTGCCGAGGCAAGCACCGCCATAATCCTCAAGGCATGCAGTAAGTCCCCATCTCCGGCACGGCTATTGCTACACCGCTGGCAACACACCGTTTTTATGACGGTCAGCCACGCGAGAGAGCACGATGCCCCAGGTCGCCCACCTAACCCGAGCCCCCAATCAGCAGGGGCAAACCCCGGTCGAGCAGGACAGCCACCAGGGTATCGAGCAAGCCTTCGCCCTGTTCAACCAGGTGTCCAGCCAGCTGAGCCAGTCCTACAGCCTGCTCGAAGCCCGGGTCAGTGAGCTCAAGGGCGAGTTGGCCGTGGTCAGTGCCCAGCGCATCGAAGAACTCAGCGAAAAGGAACGCCTGGCCAACCGCCTGCAGAACCTGCTGGACCTGCTGCCTGGCGGGGTGATCGTGATCGATGGCCATGGCCTTGTACGTGAAGCCAACCCGGCTGCCTGCGAACTGCTTGGCGAGCCGCTGATCGGCGAATTGTGGCGCCAGGTGATCGCCCGCAGCTTTGCGCCGCGCAAGGACGATGGCCATGAAATCTCGCTGCGCGACGGCCGCCGGCTGTCCATCGCCACCCGCTCGCTGGATGCCGAGCCCGGCCAGCTGGTGCTGCTCAACGACCTGACTGAAACCCGTCGCCTGCAAGACCAGCTGGCCCGCCACGAGCGCCTGTCGTCGCTGGGGCGCATGGTCGCCTCGCTGGCCCACCAAATCCGTACGCCGCTGTCGGCCGCCATGCTCTACGCCAGCCACCTGGCCGATAGCGAGCAACAGCTGAGCGCAGAAACCCGTCAGCGCTTTGCCGGTACCCTGAAAGAGCGCCTGCACGAACTGGAGCATCAGGTGCGCGACATGCTGGTGTTCGCCCGTGGCGAGCTGCCGCTGGGTGATCGGGTGACCCCGAAAGCCTTGTTCCAGGCCCTGCAGCAGGCGGCCCAGGCCCACGTGCAGGGGCACACCGTGCGCTGGCAGTGCGACAGCCACCTGGGGGAGCTGTTGTGCAACCGCGACACGTTGGTCGGCGCCTTGCTCAACCTGATCGAAAATGCCCTGCAGGCCAGTGACGGCCCGGCGCGCTTGAAGGTGCACCTGTTCCGTCGCGAGCTCACCCTGTACCTGTGTGTCAGTGACGCCGGCAGCGGCATTGCCGCCGAGTTGTTGGCACGCCTGGGCGAGCCGTTCCTCACCACCAAGGCCACTGGCACCGGCCTCGGTCTGGCGGTGGTCAAGGCTGTGGTGCGTGCGCACCAGGGCGCTATCAGCCTGCGCTCGAAGGTGGGCCGAGGCACCTGTGTGCGGGTAGAACTGCCGTTGATCGATGGGCAATTGGCGGAGGGGGTGTAATGGCAATCAAGGTGCTGCTGGTCGAGGACGACCGCGTATTGCGCCAGGCGCTGGGCGATACCCTGGAAATCGGCGGTTTCGCCTACCAGGCAGTTGGCAGTGCCGAAGAAGCGCTGGAGGCGGTGCTGGATGATGCCTTCAGCCTGGTGGTCAGCGATGTGAATATGCCTGGCATGGACGGGCATCAGTTGTTGAGCCAGTTGCGCCGCCAGCAACCCCAGCTGCCGGTACTGTTGATGACGGCGCACGCCGCCGTTGAACGAGCTGTCGAAGCCATGCGCCAAGGTGCTGCCGACTATCTGGTCAAACCGTTCGAGCCAAAGGCGCTGCTCAGCCTGGTTGAGCGCCATGCGGCCGGTCGGGTGTCTGCTGACGAGGGCCCGGTGGCCTGCGAGCCGGCCAGCCGGCAGTTGCTGGAGCTGGCCGCGCGCGTGGCGCGCAGTGATTCGACCGTGCTTATTTCCGGTGAATCCGGCACCGGCAAGGAGGTGCTGGCGCGCTACATTCACCAGCAGTCGCCGCGGGCCGCGCAGCCCTTTGTGGCGATCAACTGCGCGGCCATCCCCGACAATATGCTTGAGGCCACCCTGTTCGGCCACGAGAAGGGTGCCTTCACAGGCGCTATCGCCGCCCAGGCTGGCAAGTTCGAGCAGGCTGAAGGCGGCACCCTGCTGCTCGACGAAATCTCGGAAATGCCCATGGCCTTGCAGGCCAAGTTGCTGCGCGTGCTGCAGGAGCGCGAGGTGGAGCGGGTCGGCGGGCGCAAGCCCATCAGCCTTGATATCCGCGTGCTGGCCACCACCAACCGTGACTTGGCCGGCGAAGTGGCAGCAGGGCGCTTCCGTGAAGACTTGTATTACCGCCTGTCGGTGTTCCCCCTGGCCTGGTGCCCGCTGCGTGAGCGCCCGGGCGACATCCTGCAGCTGGCCGAGCGCCTGCTGACGCGCCACGTGGCCAAGATGAAGCACGCCCCGGTGCGCCTGTCGCCGCAGGCGCGGGCCTGCCTGCAGGCTTACGCCTGGCCGGGCAACGTGCGTGAACTGGACAACGCCCTGCAGCGGGCGCTGATCCTGCAGCAGGGTGGGGTGATCGAGGCGGCGGATTTCTGTCTGGCAGGCGCCATTCCATTGTCAGCTAGCACCGAGCCATCAACTGAAGTGTCAGCCGAGGCCAGCGGGCTGGGCGATGACATGCGCCGCCATGAGTACCAGATGATCATCGACACCCTGCGCGCCGAGCGCGGTCGGCGCAAAGAAGCGGCCGAACGCCTGGGCATCAGCCCGCGCACCTTGCGCTACAAGCTGGCGCAGATGCGCGATGCCGGGTTCGACGTCGAGGCCAGCCTGTTCGGCTAACTCAAACCCCAAATGCTGCGCAATCCCTGTAGGAGCGGCCTTGTGTCGCGATAGGGCCGCAACGCGGCCCCGGCATTATCGGCGGCGAAGCTGAAATCTGGGGCCGCTCTGCGGCCCTATCGCGACACAAGGCCGCTCCTACAGGGGCCGGCGCAAACACAGAAGGCTTTGCTATCGAAGGCTGGCACCTTTGTTGCTTTACGTAGGCTATTCGCCGCATGAGTGTCAAAAAAATGCGGCCGCAGGAGAGAGAAGGGTCATGAGCCAAGGTGTTGAATTCAATCGTCTGATGCTGGACATGCGGGCCATGCAGGCCGATGCCATGTCGCTGCCCAAGGTCACCGCTGCCCCCGAGCTGGCGCCGGGGCAGAGTACCTTTGCCGACATGCTTGGCCAGGCCATCGGCAAGGTGCATGAGACCCAGCAGGCGTCGACCCAGCTGGCCAATGCCTTCGAGATCGGCAAAAGTGGCGTCGACCTGACCGACGTGATGGTCGCTTCGCAAAAGGCCAGCGTGTCGATGCAGGCCATGACCCAGGTACGCAACAAGCTGGTCCAGGCGTACCAGGACATCATGCAGATGCCGGTTTGAGGACGGACGTAGACCATGGCTGAAGCAGTCGTCGACAACGCCCCCGCCAAGACTGGCTCGGCAGCGGCCAAGCGCCCGCTGCCAGGTATGTCGTTCCTGGAAAACATCTCGCAGATGCCCATGCTGCGCCAAGTCGGCCTCATGGTCGGCCTGGCGGCCAGCGTGGCCATCGGCTTTGCCGTGGTGCTGTGGTCGCAACAACCCGATTACCGTCCGCTGTACGGCAGCCTGTCGGGCATGGACACCAAGCAGGTCATGGACACCCTGGGTGCTGCTGACATCCCCTATAACGTTGAGCCCAACTCCGGTGCTCTGCTGGTCAAGGCCGACGACCTCTCCCGTGCGCGCCTGAAACTGGCGGCCGCCGGCGTGGCGCCCAGCGATGGCAATGTCGGTTTCGAACTGCTCGACAAGGAGCAGGGTCTGGGCACCAGCCAGTTCATGGAAGCCACTCGCTACCGCCGCAGCCTGGAAGGTGAGCTGGCGCGTACCGTTTCCAGCCTGAACAACGTCAAGGCCGCACGCGTGCACCTGGCCATCCCGAAAAGCTCGGTGTTCGTGCGCGACGACCGCAAGCCTAGCGCCTCGGTACTGGTCGAGCTGTACCCGGGCCGTGCCCTGGAATCGGGTCAGGTGTCGGCCATCGTCAACCTGGTGGCGACCAGTGTGCCGGAGCTGGACAAATCCCAGGTCACCGTGGTCGACCAGAAGGGTAACTTGCTGTCCGAGCAACTGCAGGACTCTGCTCTGACCGAGGCCGGCAAGCAGTACGACTACAGCCGCCGCATGGAAAGCATGCTTACCCAGCGTGTGCGCAACATCCTGCAACCCGTGCTGGGCAATGACCGATACAAGGCCGAAGTGTCTGCCGACCTGGACTTCAGTGCCGTCGAGTCGACTGCCGAGCAGTTCAACCCCGACCAGCCAGCGCTGCGCAGCGAACAGTCGGTTGATGAACAACGTGCCAGCAGCCAAGGCCCGCAAGGCGTGCCTGGCGCGCTGAGCAACCAGCCGCCCGGCGCCGCTTCGGCACCGCAAACCACCGGTGGCGCCGCTACCCCGGCTGCGGCCATCCAGCCTGGCCAACCGCTGGTGGATGCCAACGGCCAGCAGGTCATGGACCCGGCCACCGGCCAGCCGATGCTCGCGCCGTACCCGTCGGACAAACGCCAGCAAAGCACCAAGAACTTCGAGCTGGACCGCTCCATCAGCCACACCCGCCAGCAGCAGGGGCGCATGACCCGCCTGTCGGTGGCGGTGGTAGTGGACGACCAGGTCAAGATCGACCCGGCCACCGGCAATACCAGCCGTGCGCCGTGGGCTGCCGAAGACCTGGCGCGCTTCACTCGCCTGGTGCAGGACGCGGTCGGCTTCGATGCCAGCCGTGGTGACAGCGTGACGGTGATCAACGTGCCATTTGCCGCCGACCGCGGCGAAGAAATTGCCGATATCGCCTTCTATCAGCAGCCGTGGTTCTGGGACATCGTCAAGCAAGTGCTGGGCGTGGTGTTCATCCTGGTGCTGGTGTTCGGCGTGCTGCGGCCGGTGCTCAACAACATCACAGGGGGCGGCAAGCAGGCTGCTTCTGATAGCGACATGGAGCTGGGCGGCATGGTGGGGTTGGATGGCGAACTGGCCAACGACCGCGTCAGCCTGGGTGGCCCTACAAGCATTCTGCTGCCTAGCCCGAGCGAGGGTTATGAGGCACAGCTCAACGCAATCAAAGGCCTGGTGGCCGAAGACCCGGGCCGTGTAGCCCAGGTCGTCAAAGACTGGATCAACGCCGATGAGTGATAACCGAGCCGTTACCGCCAAGCTGAGCCGCGTCGACAAGGCGGCGATCCTTCTGCTCTCGCTGGGCGAGACCGATGCGGCCCAGGTGCTGCGGCACATGGGCCCCAAGGAAGTGCAGCGAGTGGGTGTGGCCATGGCGCAGATGGGTAACGTGCACCGTGACCAGGTCGAGCAGGTGATGAGCGAGTTCGTCGACATCGTCGGCGACCAGACCAGCCTGGGCGTGGGTTCCGATGCCTACATCCGCAAGATGCTCAACCAGGCGCTGGGCGAGGACAAGGCCAATGGCCTGGTCGACCGCATCCTGTTGGGTGGCAACACCAGCGGCCTGGACAGCCTGAAGTGGATGGAGCCGCGCGCCGTAGCCGACGTGATCCGCTACGAGCACCCGCAGATCCAGGCCATCGTGGTCGCCTACCTCGACCCAGACCAGGCCGGTGAAGTGTTGAGCAACTTCGACCACAAGGTGCGCCTGGACATCGTCTTGCGCGTGTCGTCGCTGAATACCGTGCAGCCGGCGGCGCTGAAGGAATTGAACCAGATCCTCGAGAAGCAGTTCTCGGGCAACTCCAACGCCGCGCGCACCACCTTGGGCGGCATCAAGCGGGCTGCCGACATCATGAACTTCCTCGACAGCTCGGTGGAAGGTGCACTGATGGATGCGATCCGCGAAGTCGACAGCGACCTGTCGGAGCAGATCGAAGACCTGATGTTCGTCTTCAACAACCTGGCCGACGTCGACGATCGTGGTATCCAGGCGCTGCTGCGCGAAGTGTCGTCCGACGTGCTGGTGGTGTCGCTCAAGGGCGCCGACGAGCGGGTCAAGGACAAGATTTTCAAGAACATGTCCAAGCGTGCCTCGGAACTGCTGCGCGACGACCTGGAGGCCAAGGGGCCGGTGCGGGTCAGCGACGTGGAAACGGCGCAGAAGGAAATCCTCACCATCGCCCGCCGCATGGCCGAGGCCGGCGAGATCGTGCTCGGCGGCAAGGGCGCCGAGGAAATGATCTAAGGTCTTCGCGCTCTACAGGCCGACGCCGCACTTTGTAGGAGCGGCCTTGTGTCGCGAAAAGGGGCGCGTAGCGGCCCCAGATTTCAGCTTCGCCGCGGATATCGCCGGGGCTGCTTCGCAGCCCTTTCGCGACACAAGGCCGCTCCTACAAGGGGGCGCGTTGGTTGCTGATGGCTTTTGAGTACTTTAAAACATGTCCAGCAAAGAACATCACCCCAGCGACCTGATCCGTGCCCGCGACCTCGAGGGCGTGGACGTGTGGACGCTGCCCAGCTTCGACCCGCAGCCAGAGCCCGTACCCGAGCCTGAGCCGGAACCCGAGGTGGTCGAGGAAGAAATCGAGGAAGTGCCGCTGGAAGAAGTCCAGCCGCTGACCCTGGAAGAGCTCGAGGCCATCCGCCAGGAAGCCTACAACGAAGGTTTCGCCACCGGCGAGCGAGAGGGCTTTCACAGCACCCAGCTCAAGGTCCGCCAGGAAGCCGAAGTCGCCTTGAAGGCCAAGCTCGACAGCCTTGAGCAGCTGATGGCCAACCTGATGGAGCCGATCGCCGAGCAAGACACGCAGATCGAGAAAACCCTCGTACACCTGGTGGCGCACATGACCCGCCAGGTGATCGGCCGCGAATTGCACAACGACTCCAGCCAGATTACCCAGGTGCTGCGCGAGGCACTGAAGCTGCTGCCCATGGGCGCGGACAATATCCGCATCCACCTCAACCCGCAGGACTTCGAGCTGGCCAAGGCCCTGCGCGAACGCCACGAGGAAAACTGGCGGCTGCTGGAAGACAGCGCACTGCTGCCGGGGGGCTGCCGTATCGAGACTGCCCATAGCCGCATCGACGCAACCATGGAAACGCGCATCGAGAAGACCGTGGCGCAGCTGTTCGACCAGTTGCACGACCATTCCCTGCACCCGGCGGCGCCAGACATGTCGGTAGACCTGGATGCCCCGGTCGAGCGTTCCGTGGAAAGCCCTGATGCACCTTAAACGCACCAGCTTCGGCAAGCGCCTGGGCAGTTATGCCGAGGCCATCGAGCTGCCGGCCCAGCCCATCGTCGAAGGCCGCCTGCTGCGCATGGTCGGGCTCACCCTGGAGGCCGAAGGCCTGCGCGCCGCGGTGGGTAGCCGCTGCCTGGTGATCAACGACGACAGCTACCACCCGGTCCAGGTAGAAGCCGAAGTCATGGGTTTTGCCGGGCCCAAGGTGTTCCTCATGCCGGTCGGCAGCATTGTCGGTATCGCCCCCGGCGCCCGGGTGGTGCCGCTGGATGACGGCGGCCGGCTGCCCATGGGCATGAGCATGCTCGGCCGGGTGCTGGACGGCGCTGGTCGTGCGCTGGATGGCAAGGGCGGGATGAAGGCCGAGGACTGGGTGCCGATGGACGGCCCCGTGATCAACCCGCTCAACCGTGACCCCATCAGCAAGCCGCTGGACGTGGGCATCCGCAGTATCAATGGCCTGTTGACCGTCGGTCGCGGCCAGCGCCTGGGCCTGTTCGCCGGTACTGGCGTGGGTAAGTCGGTGTTGCTGGGTATGATGACCCGCTTCACCGAAGCCGAAATCATCGTGGTTGGCCTGATCGGTGAGCGGGGCCGTGAGGTGAAGGAATTCATCGAGCACATCCTGGGTGAAGAGGGCCTCAAGCGTTCGGTGGTGGTGGCTTCGCCTGCCGACGATGCGCCGCTGATGCGCCTGCGCGCTGCCATGTATTGCACGCGGATTGCCGAGTACTTCCGCGACAAGGGCAAGAACGTGCTGTTGCTGATGGACTCGCTCACCCGTTTCGCCCAGGCGCAGCGGGAAATTGCTTTGGCCATCGGTGAGCCGCCGGCCACCCGGGGTTACCCGCCGTCTGTATTCGCCAAGCTGCCCAAACTGGTGGAGCGGGCGGGCAATGGCGAGGCGGGTGGTGGTTCGATCACCGCGTTCTACACCGTGTTGTCCGAAGGTGACGACCAGCAGGACCCGATCGCCGACTCGGCGCGCGGTGTGCTCGACGGCCACTTTGTGCTGTCGCGCCGGCTGGCCGAAGAGGGCCATTACCCGGCCATCGACATCGAAGCCTCGATCAGCCGGGTGATGCCCCAGGTGGTCGATGCCGACCACTTGCGCCAGGCGCAGAAGTTCAAGCAACTGTGGTCGCGCCTGTCGCAAAGCCGCGACCTGATCAGCGTGGGCGCCTATGTGGCCGGCGGCGACCCGGAAACCGACCTGGCCATTGCCTTGCAATCGAAGCTGGTGGAGTTTCTGCGCCAAGGCCTGCAGGAGAATGTGGGCATGGCGCAGAGCCGCGAACAGCTGGGGGCGATCTTCACGCCCCCGGCGGGCTGATAGGCCATGGCGCTGCCCGGACGCGCTGCGCGCCTGGCGCCGGTGGTGGACATGGCCGAGGAGGCCGAGCGCAAGGCAGCCCAGCGGCTGGGGCATTTCCAGCAGCAAGTGGCCACGTCCCAGGCCAAACTGGCCGAGCTCGAACGGTTTCGTGAGGATTACCAGCTGCAGTGGATCAACCGCGGCGGGCAAGGGGTCAATGGCAGCTGGCTGGTCAACTACCAGCGTTTTCTGGGGCAGCTGGAAACGGCCATGACCCAGCAGCGCCAGAGCCTGGTCTGGCACCAGAACAACCTCAACAACGCCCGTGGCACCTGGCAGCAGGCCTATGCCCGGGTAGAGGGGCTGCGCAAGCTGGTGCAGCGCTACATGGACGAAGCCCGCCGCGCCGAAGACAAGCGTGAGCAGCGGTTGCTGGATGAGCTGTCACAGCGCTTGCCCCGGCAGAACCACTTTTAATCCTGTCTTGCACCACCGCTCAGGCTACCGCGTGCCCCTGTAGGAGCAGCCTTGTGCTGCGAAGAGGCCGGTAAGGCCAAAGATCATCTTTGGCTGCAATGGCCTCTTCGCAGCACAAGGCTGCTCCTACAAGGGGTCGCGTCGCATGCTGAAGTTGTGTGCTTGCCACCCCCGCCATCGCCTGCTAAACCTTAATGGAGTTGCATTCGCCATCATCGAAGGAATCGCTAGCATGGCAGTCGAGACTGATTTTTCGCAGGATGGGAAAAAGCTGACGATCAAGATCAAGGGGCGCTTCGATTTCGGCAAGCATCAGGAATTTCGTGACGCCTACGAACGCCAGCCCGACCGGCCCGATTCGGTGATCGTCGACCTGAAAGACACCACCTACCTCGACAGTTCCGCGCTCGGCATGCTGCTGTTGCTGCGCGACCACGCGGGCGGCGATGAGTCGGATGTGCGCGTGGTGCATGCCAGCTCCGATGTGCGCAAGATCCTCGCCATCTCCAATTTCGAAAAGCTCTTCGACATCAGTTGAGCGCCGACATGCCGGCCCAACAGGCGTTGACCGTGCTGGTCGCCGAAGACGGGGCCGCCGACAGAATGCTGCTGGCGCAGATCGTACGCCGCCAGGGCCATCAGGTTTTCACCGCAGAAAACGGCGAGCAGGCGGTGGCGCTGTTTGTAGAGCGGCGCCCGCAACTGGTGCTGCTGGATGCGCTGATGCCGGTGATGGACGGCTTCGAGGCGGCGCGGCAGATCAAGGCCCTGGCCGGCGAGGCGCTGGTGCCGATCATTTTCCTGACGTCGCTGAATGAGGAAGAGGGCCTGGTGCGCTGCCTGGAGGCCGGGGGCGATGACTTCATGGCCAAGCCCTACAGTGCGGTGATCCTCGGCGCCAAGATCCGCGCCATGGACCGCCTGCGCCGGCTGCAGGCCACCGTGCTGGAGCAGCGCGACCAGATTACCCGGCACCATCATCACCTGCTCAACGAACAGCGGGTGGCCAAGGCGGTATTCGACAAGGTGGCCCACTCCGGCTGCCTTTCTGCCCCCAACATCCGTTACCTGCAATCGCCTTATGCGCTGTTCAACGGCGACCTGATGCTGGCCGCGTTCACGCCAGCCGGTGACATGCGTGTGCTGCTTGGCGATTTCACCGGCCATGGTCTGCCAGCGGCGGTAGGGGCGATGCCGCTGGCCGAAGTGTTCTACGGCATGACCGCCAAGGGCTACGGCATGGCGCAGATCCTGCGTGAGATGAACGCCAAGCTCAAACGCATCCTGCCGGTGGACATGTTCTGCTGTGCACTGCTGCTCGACCTCAGTTTGCAGCGTGGTTCGGTCGAGGTGTGGAACGGGGGCATGCCGGATGGCTATCGACTGTCGGTAAATGGCCATGTGCTATCTTCACTGAGCTCTCGGCATCTGCCGCTGGGTATCCTGGGTGCAGAGCGTTTCGATGACAGCACTGAAGTGCTGCCGTTGGCACCGGGCGAGCGCCTGTTGCTGTTGTCGGACGGCGTGCTGGACACCGCCGACGACCAGGAACGGTTATTCGGCGTGGAGCGTTTGCGTGCGGTGCTGGCCGACAACCGCGACCCGGCGCAGCTGTTTGATGAAGTCATGCAGGCGCTGGAGCGTTTTGGCGGGCACCCGCGTGATGACATCAGCCTGTGCGACATCCGTATGTTCAGCGCTGAGGAGCGGGTGCCGGCGCCGATGATCTACTCTGATAGCGGCCGTTCCAGCCCGCTGGACTGGTCGCTGGGGTTCGAGGTGCGTGGTGAGAGCCTCAAGCGCTTCAACCCGGTGCCGTATCTGGTGCAGTTGTTGCAGGAAATACACGGCCTGCGGGCGCGTACGGGCAGCCTGCACTCGGTGCTCAGCGAGCTGTATTCCAACGCGCTGGAGCATGGGGTGCTGGGCCTGGATTCGCGGCTCAAGCGCGATGTGCAGGGGTTTGCCGACTATTATCAGGAGCGCGCCCGGCGGCTGGGTGCGTTGAGCGACGGTTTCGTGCGCATCGACTTCAGGGTTGAACCGCACGCCGATGGCGGGCGTCTGATGATCGAGGTGCTCGACAGTGGCGCCGGGTTCGATGTGCAGCGTGTGCTGTCGCGGCCTTCTCTGGCGCAGGGCCTGAGCGGGCGTGGCCTGAACCTGATTCAGCGGCTGGCCAGCAATGCCCGCTGGAGCGAAGGCGGGCGTTGCGCACATGTGGAGTTCGTATGGTGAGCCACAGGCTGGCTCGGGCATAATCTGGCTTGATCAAGGAGTGAACAAGTGACTGACATGCATATTGACCACAAGGTACTCAGTGACCTGCGTGAAGTCATGGAAGATGGCTACCTGCAGTTGGTGCAGACCTTTCTCGACGACTCCGAGCGTCGCCTGAGCCAGCTGCACGCGGCCAAAAGCGCCGAAGAGCTCGGTGCGGCCGCCCACAGTTTCAAGGGCAGCAGCAGCAACATGGGCGCTGTGGCCCTGGCTGGCCTGTGCCAGCAGCTGGAAGACCGCGCGCGGCGTCCGCCGCTGTATGGCATCGAAGACCTGATCAACCGCATCGACCTCGAATATGTCGAAGTGCAGCACTTCTACCGCGGTGAGCAGCAGCGTATTTCCGCAGGCTGAAACGTGAGTTGGCGCGAGTCTTGCCTGTCTCTGGCCGGATGATCTTTTTGTTTCTGGCGCGGAGACCGCTCAATGCCTGTCGCACCCAACCCTTTGTTGCAAGCCAACGCCATTACCAGCACCTCGCGTTCGGCCACCGCGCAGGCGGACAAACCGCTGGGTGACAAGGGCGATGGCTTTGGCCAGGTGATGGCCAGGCAGGGGCGTGACAAGGCCGCCGGGCAGGATGACAAGGTCGCCCCGGCCAAGCCCAAGGACAAACCTGAGGCGGCAGCGGGTGGCAAGAAAGACCCCGCCGACAAAACTGCGGTTGCCGATGACGGCAACAAATTGCCAGCTGACGACGCTACCCAGGCTGATACCGGGCTGCGTGATGCCAGCCTGGTGGCCGGCCAGGTCACCGATGCCCAGCCGGGTGCGCAACTGATCCAGGCACAGGCCGAGGCCGTTGCGCCGGTACTGCAGGCCGCCACGGCGCAGATTGCTGCACTGCCCGAAGAACCCGCTGCCGAAGAAGCCTTCGACCCCGATGCCGACCCGTTGGCCAACCTGCCCACCTTGCGCCTGGCGTTGGAGCACAGCGCCCAGGCCAAGGGTGGTACCTCGGCACATGCGCTGGATCCGTCCCGGGCCCAGGGCGAGGATGGGCAGGCAGCCGTCAATACCTTGGCGAATCTGGTGGACGATGCCGAGGGTGAAGCGGGTGAGCCGGGTGACAAGGCCTTTGGTGCCTTGCTTGAAGATGGCCTGAAAGACACCAAGAGCGCCAGCAGCGACACCCGCATCGATGATTTCGCCAGCCGCCTTGCCAGCCTGACCCAGGCTGCCACGGCCAAGACCGCCAACGCCGTGCCGGCCAATGCCAGCCCGTTGCACCAGCCATTGCCGATGAACCAGGGCGCTTGGGCCGAGGGCCTGGTCAACCGGGTCATGTACCTGTCCAGCCAGAACCTCAAGTCGGCGGATATCCAGCTGGAGCCGGCCGAGCTGGGCCGCCTGGACATTCGCGTCAATGTTGCGGCGGACCAGTCGACGCAAGTCACCTTCATCAGCGGTCACGCCGGTGTGCGTGATGCCCTCGACAGCCAGGTGCACCGCCTGCGCGAACTGTTCGCCCAGCAGGGGCTGGCCCAGCCGGATGTCAACGTGGCCGACCAGTCGCGCGGGCAGCAACAGCAGCAGGGGCAGGCGCAGGGCAGCAACCTGTCCGGGGTGGCGGCGCGGCAGGCGGAGCAGGGCGGGGCTGAGCCAGTCGAAAGCGCCCGGCCTGTGGAGCAGCAGGTGGTGGTTGGTGACAGTGCGGTTGATTATTACGCCTGATCGCCGTCAGCCTGATCCGGCCTCTTCGCGGGCAAGCCCGCTCCCACAGGAATTTCGTTGATTTCGAACCCTGTGCAGTACCTGTGGGAGCGGGCTTGCCCGCGAAGAAGGTCATGCTGCAAATCCTGCTGAAACCCGTCCTCTGCAAAATCTGGCATAACACTTGCTCAAGCCAAGCCATCCACCTTTGAACCCCCGATGGACGACGGATTATTGGCATGGCGAAGAGCGAAGCAGTCAAAGACCCCGCCACTAAAGGCAAACTCAAGCTGATCCTGCTGGCCGTCGTAGGCCTGTTGCTGGCGATCGGCCTTTCGGTGGGCGCTACCTGGTTCATCATGCACAAGAGCGATTCGGCCCCGGCCGCCGAGCCTGCAGCCAGTAACGTCAAGCCTGCGTCGATCTACGAGGCGCTGACCCCGGCATTCGTGGTGAACTTCAACCAGAACGGCCGCCAGCGCTACATGCAGCTGAGCATCACCATGCAGGCGCGTAACCAGGCTGACCTGGATGCCCTGAAGGTGCACATGCCGGTGATCCGCAACAACCTGGTGATGATGTTCTCCGGGCAGGGCTTCGACACCCTCGCCAGCAGCCCTGTGGGGCAGGAGATGCTGCGTCAGAAGGCCACCGCTGTGGTCCAGGAAGTGGCGCAGAAGGAAGTCGGCAAGCCGGTCATCGACCAGTTGCTGTTCACCAATTTCGTATTGCAGTAGGAGTCCGCAATGGCCGTACAGGACCTGCTGTCCCAGGATGAAATCGATGCCCTTTTGCACGGCGTCGACGACGGGCTGGTGCAGACCGAAAGTGCATCCGAGCCTGGCAGTATCAAAAGTTACGACCTGACCAGTCAGGACCGTATCGTGCGGGGTCGCATGCCGACCCTGGAAATGATCAACGAGCGCTTCGCCCGTTACACCCGTATCAGCATGTTCAACCTGCTGCGCCGTTCCGCCGATGTGGCGGTCGGGGGTGTGCAGGTGATGAAGTTCGGCGAATACGTACACTCGCTGTACGTGCCGACCAGCCTCAACCTGGTCAAGATCAAGCCGCTGCGCGGCACTTCGCTGTTCATCCTGGATGCCAAGCTGGTGTTCAAGCTGGTGGACAACTTCTTCGGTGGCGATGGCCGCCACGCCAAGATCGAGGGCCGCGAATTCACCCCCACCGAACTGCGCGTGGTGCGCATGGTGCTGGACCAGTGTTTCGTCGACCTCAAGGAAGCCTGGCAGGCAATCATGCCGGTCACCTTCGAGTACATGAACTCCGAGGTCAACCCGGCCATGGCCAACATTGTCGGCCCCAGCGAGGCGGTGGTGGTGTCCACTTTCCACATCGAGCTGGACGGCGGTGGCGGCGACCTGCACGTGACCATGCCGTACTCGATGATCGAGCCGGTGCGCGAAATGCTCGATGCCGGTTTCCAGTCCGACCTGGACGACCAGGACGAGCGCTGGGTCAAGGCCCTGCGTGAGGACGTGCTGGATGTGGCCGTGCCGCTGACCGCCACGGTCGCCCGGCGCCAGCTGAAGCTGCGCGACATCCTGCACATGCAGCCTGGCGACGTGATCCCGGTGGAACTGCCCGAGCACCTGGTGCTGCGCGCCAACGGCGTACCGTCGTTCAAGGCGCGGCTGGGTTCGCACAAGGGCAACCTGGCCCTGCAGATCATCGACCCGATCGAACGCCGCTGACGGCGTGCCGGTCGCTCATAACGAATTGAATGCCTGTCGAGGAAACCATGGCTAACGAAAACGAGATCACCTCCGCAGAGGACCAGGCGCTGGCCGATGAGTGGGCTGCGGCCCTTGAAGAAACCGACTCGGCCGGGCAGGCCGACATCGATGCGCTGCTGGGCGGTGACACCGGCAGCAGCAGCGGCGCTGGCCGCATGCAGATGGAAGAGTTCGCCAGCTCGCCGAAGCCGAACGAGAACGTCAGCCTCGAAGGCCCGAACCTGGACGTGATCCTGGACATCCCGGTGAACATCTCCATGGAAGTGGGCAGCACCGAGATCAACATCCGTAACCTGCTGCAGCTCAACCAGGGCTCGGTGATCGAGCTTGACCGCCTGGCCGGCGAGCCGCTGGACGTGCTGGTCAACGGCACGTTGATCGCCCATGGCGAAGTGGTGGTGGTCAACGAGAAGTTCGGCATTCGCCTGACCGACGTGATCAGCCCCAGCGAACGTATCAAGAAGCTGCGCTGAGTGAAGGGCACGATGCGCGCCATCGCGGCGTTCGCTGCGCTGCTGGCCAGTCAGGCCTGTCTGGCCGCAGCCACGCCGATGGCTACCCCGGCGACGGCGCCTGGCAGCCTTGGCGGGCAGTTGGCGCAGATGGTCTTCGGTTTGCTGCTGGTGGTGGGCCTGATCTTCTTCCTGGCCTGGGTGCTGCGGCGTATGCAGAGCACGGCGGTGAAGGGCGGGCAGGTGATCGAGATCGTCGGCAGCCGGGCCATCGGCCCGCGTGACCGCTTGCTGCTGGTGCAGGTGGGCAAGGAGCAGATCCTGATTGGCCACACCCCCGGCAGCATCGAGGCCCTGCATGTACTGGCCGAACCCGTGGAAGTGCCGGCTGGCGCACGTCAGGCAACGCCGGAATTTGCCCAGCGGCTGATGGAGCTGATGGGCAAGGACCCTAAGGACAAGAAGTGATGAGCGGCCCGCTGCGTATGTTGTTGACTTTGGCGCTGCTGCTTGCGGCGCCGCTGGCCCTGGCCGCCGACCCGTTGTCGATCCCGGCCATTACCCTGTCCAACGGTGCGGACGGGCAGCAGGAATATTCGGTCAGCCTGCAGATTCTGCTGATCATGACGGCGCTCAGCTTCATCCCGGCGTTCGTCATCCTGATGACCAGCTTTACCCGCATCATCATCGTGTTCTCGATCCTGCGCCAGGCCCTGGGCCTGCAGCAGACGCCGTCGAACCAGATCCTGACCGGCATGGCGCTGTTCCTGACCATGTTCATCATGGCGCCGGTGTTCGACCGGGTGAATACGGATGCCCTGCAGCCGTACCTCAAGGAGCAGATGACCGCCCAGCAGGCCATCGACAAGGCCCAGGTGCCGCTCAAGGACTTCATGCTGGCGCAAACCCGGCAAAGCGACCTCGACCTGTTCATGCGCCTGTCCAAGCGCACCGACATCGCCGGCCCCGACCAGGTCCCGCTGACGATCCTGGTGCCGGCGTTCGTCACCTCCGAGCTGAAAACCGCGTTCCAGATCGGTTTCATGATCTTCATTCCGTTCCTGATCATCGACATGGTGGTGGCCAGTGTGCTGATGGCCATGGGTATGATGATGCTGTCGCCGCTGATCATCTCGCTGCCGTTCAAGATCATGCTGTTCGTGCTGGTGGATGGCTGGGCGCTGATCATGGGTACCTTGGCCAGCAGTTTCGGCGGCGTCTGACGCCGTCAAGGAGAGCCGCCGATGACACCTGAAGTAGCTGTCGACCTGTTCCGTGATGCCCTGTGGCTGACCACCCTGATGGTCGCTGTACTGGTTGTGCCGAGCCTGTTGGTGGGCTTGGCGGTGGCGATGTTCCAGGCCGCCACGCAGATCAACGAACAGACCCTGAGCTTTCTGCCGCGCCTGCTGGTGATGCTGATCACGTTGATCGTCGCCGGGCCTTGGCTGGTGCAGAAGTTCATGGAGTACATCACTACCCTCTACACCAACATCCCGCAGCTCATCGGTTGACGCGGATATGCTGGAGCTGACCGACGCGCAGATCGGCACCTGGGTCGCCACCTTCATCCTGCCGTTGTTCAGGGTGACAGCGGTGCTGATGACCATGCCGATTTTTGGCACGCGCATGCTGCCGGCGCGCGTGCGCCTGTACGTGGCGGTGGCCATTACCGTGGTGATCGTGCCGGCGCTGCCGCCGTTGCCCGAATTCGACCCGTTGAGCCTGCGAGGCCTGCTGCTGTGCGCCGAGCAGATCATTGTCGGCGCGCTGTTCGGCCTGGCCTTGCAGTTGCTGTTCCAGGCGTTCGTGATCGCCGGGCAGGTCGTCGCGGTGCAGATGGGCATGGCCTTCGCCTCGATGGTCGACCCGGCCAACGGCGTTAACGTCACGGTCATCAGCCAGTTCATGACCATGCTGGTGAGCGTGCTGTTCCTGTTGATGAACGGCCACCTGGTGGTGTTCGAGGTGCTGACCGAAAGCTTCACCACCTTGCCGGTGGGCAATGCCCTGGTGGTCAACCAGTTCTGGGAGCTGGCCGGGCGCCTGGGCTGGGTATTTTCTGCCGGCCTGTTGCTGATCCTGCCGGTGATCGCTGCGTTGCTGGTGGTGAACATTGCCTTCGGCGTGATGACCCGCGCCGCGCCGCAGTTGAACATTTTCTCCATTGGCTTTCCGCTGACCCTGGTCATGGGCATGTTCATTTTCTGGGTCGGCCTGGCCGATGTGCTGTCCCACTACCAGGCATTGGCCAGCGAAGCGCTGCAATGGCTGCGTGAACTGGCGAGGGCGCGCTGAGCATGGCAGAAAGCGAGAGCGGTCAGGACAAGACAGAAGATCCCACCGACAAGCGCAAGCGCGATGCCCGCGAAAAAGGCGAGATCGCCCGCTCCAAGGAGCTGAACACGGTGGCGGTGACCCTGGCTGGCGCGGGTGGCCTGCTGGCATTCGGCGGTCATATGGCCGAGACGTTGCTGAGCATCATGCGCATGAACTTCAGCCTGACCCGCGACATCATTGTCGACGAGCGGGCCATGGGCGCCTTCTTGCTGGCCTCCGGCAAGATGGCGATATGGGCGGTGCAGCCGGTGCTGATCCTGCTGTTCGTGATTTCCTTCGTGGCGCCTATCGCCCTGAGTGGTTTCCTCTTCTCTGGCAGCCTGCTACAGCCGAAATTCAGCCGCATGAACCCGCTGGCGGGGATCAAGCGCATGTTTTCGGTGAATGGTTTGACCGAGCTGCTCAAGGCGCTGGCCAAGTTCTTCGTGATCCTGGCGGTGGCGGTGGTGGTGCTGATCAACGACCGCCAGGCATTGCTGTCGATCGCCAACGAGCCACTGGAGCAGGCGATCATTCACAGCCTCCAGGTGGTGGGCTGGAGTGCGTTGTGGATGTCGGCCGGGCTGCTGCTGATTGCGGCGGCCGACGTGCCCATCCAGCTGTACCAGACGCACAAGAAAATGAAGATGACCAAGCAGGAAGTGCGCGACGAGTACAAGGACAGCGAAGGCAAGCCCGAGGTCAAGCAACGCATTCGCCAGCTGCAGCGCGAGATGTCGCAGCGGCGCATGATGGCGGCGGTGCCGCAGGCCGATGTGATCATCACCAACCCGACGCACTATGCGGTGGCCCTGCAGTACGACCCGGAGAAGGGCGGGGCGGCGCCGTTGCTGCTGGCCAAGGGCGCCGACTTCATGGCCTTGAAGATTCGCGAGATTGGCGTGGAGCACAAGATCCAGATCCTCGAATCGCCGGCGCTGGCGCGGGCGATCTACTACTCCACCGAGCCTGAGCAGGAAATTCCCGCCGGCTTGTACCTGGCCGTGGCGCAAGTGCTGGCCTATGTGTTCCAGATCCGCCAGTACCGCGCTGGCAGGGGCAAGCGGCCAGAGCCGTTGAAGGAAGACCTGCCGATCCCGCCGGACCTGCGTCGCGACAGTTGACCTTGTGTCAGGGTTCCTGGCCCTTTCGCGGGCTCGCCCGCTCCCACAGGTACTGCGCCGCCTTTCAGGCTGATGAGGTCCCTGTGGGAGCGGGCAAGCCCGCGAAGAGGCCGGCACAGACAACATAAATCATCTGCCGAGCAAAGTTGGAAGGCTTCTTGCAATGCCACGCCCAGGCGCCCCCTGGGCGTCAAAGTTTTGCATCAAGAGGACTCGCGGTGGATCGCACTCAGTTAATCAGCAACGCCCGCAACAACCTGGCCGGTCTCGGCCGGGGCAACCTGGGCGTGCCGCTGCTGTTGCTGGTGATGTTGGCAATGATGATGTTGCCGATACCGCCGTTCCTGCTCGACGTGTTCTTCACCTTCAACATCGCTTTGTCGATCGTGGTGCTGCTGGTCTGTGTATACGCCCTGCGCCCGCTGGACTTCGCCGCATTCCCCACCATCCTGCTGGTGGCCACGCTGCTGCGCCTGGCCTTGAACGTGGCGTCCACCCGCGTGGTCATGCTGCATGGCCAGGAGGGCCACGGCGCTGCCGGTAAGGTGATCCAGGCCTTCGGTGAGGTGGTGATCGGCGGCAACTACGTGGTCGGTGGCGTGGTGTTTGCCATCCTCATGATCATCAACTTCGTGGTGGTGACCAAGGGTGCCGGGCGTATTTCCGAGGTGAGCGCACGTTTTACCCTCGACGCCATGCCCGGCAAGCAGATGGCCATCGACGCCGACCTCAACGCCGGCCTGATCGACCAGGCCCAGGCCAAGCACCGCCGTGCCGAAGTGGCGCAGGAGGCCGAGTTCTACGGTTCGATGGACGGTGCCAGCAAGTTTGTCCGCGGTGACGCCATCGCCGGCCTGCTGATCCTGTTCATCAACCTGATCGGTGGCATGCTGATCGGCATGCTGCAACACGGCATGAGCTTCGGCGATGCCGGCAAGGTGTACGCCTTGCTGACCATCGGTGACGGTTTGGTGGCGCAATTGCCATCACTGCTGCTGTCCACCGCCGCCGCGATCATGGTTACCCGCGCCTCGGGCTCCGAGGACATGGGCAAGCTGATCAACCGGCAGATGTTCGATTCGCCCAAGGCCCTGGCGGTGTCCGGCGCGCTGATGATCATCATGGGGCTGGTGCCGGGCATGCCGCACGTGGCCTTCCTGAGCCTTGGCCTGCTGGCCTGTGGCGGCGCCTACCTGCTGTGGAAGAAGCAGCACAAGGTCAAGATGGAGGCGCAGCAAGAGGCGCAGCGCCAGCAAGACCTGTTGCCCTCGCCGCAGCGCGCGCTTGATACCAAGGAGCTGGGCTGGGACGACGTGACGCCCATCGACATGATCGGCCTGGAGGTCGGCTACCGGCTGATCCCGCTGGTCGACCGCAACCAGGGCGGCCAGTTGCTGGCGCGGATCAAGGGTGTGCGCAAGAAGCTGTCCCAGGACCTGGGTTTCCTCATGCCCACCGTTCACATTCGCGACAACCTCGACCTGCAGCCCAGCGCTTATCGCCTGACCCTGATGGGGGTGATCCTGGCTGAAGCGGAGATCTACCCGGACCGGGAGCTGGCGATCAACCCCGGGCAAGTGTTCGGCACCCTCAACGGCATTGCTGCGCGTGACCCTGCGTTTGGCCTGGAGGCAGTGTGGATCGACGTCGGCCAGCGTTCCCAGGCGCAGTCGCTGGGCTACACCGTGGTCGACGCAAGCACCGTGGTGGCCACCCACCTCAACCAGATCCTGCAGAAGCACTGCCACGAGCTGATTGGCCACGAAGAGGTTCAGCAACTGCTGCAGGTACTGGCCAAGGCATCGCCTAAACTTGCAGAAGAGCTGGTGCCGGGTGTCATTTCCTTGTCGGGCCTGCTGAAGGTGCTGCAAGCACTGTTGTCGGAACAGGTGCCGGTGCGCGATATTCGCAGTATTGCCGAAGCCATCGCGAACAACGCCGGCAAGAGTCAAGATACCGCCGCGCTGGTGGCGGTGGTGCGCGTCGGATTGTGTCGCGCCATCGTGCAAAGCATTGTCGGCGTTGAGTCTGAGCTGCCAGTGATTACCCTGGAGCCAAGGTTGGAACAGATTTTGCTCAATAGTCTGCAAAGGGCCGGGCAAGGTCAGGAAGATGGTGTTCTTCTGGAACCGAGCATGGCCGAGAAGCTGCAACGTTCGCTGATCGAAGCGGCCCAGCGTCAGGAAATGCAGGGCCAGCCGGCCATCCTCCTGGTCGCCGGCCCGATCCGCGCCATGCTGTCGCGTTTCGGTCGCCTGGCTGTACCGAATTTGCATGTTCTGGCGTATCAGGAAATTCCTGACAACAAGCAAGTCACAATCGTTGCCACCGTGGGCCCTAACGGCTGAGGTAGTGGATAATGCAAGTTAAGCGATTTTTCGCCGCCGATATGCGTCAGGCCATGAAACTGGTCCGCGACGAGCTGGGCGCCGATGCCGCGATCATTGGCAACCGCCGCATTGCCGGTGGTGTCGAACTGACGGCCGCGCTGGACTACAAGCTGTCCGCCCTGGCCCCGCGCGTGCCCAACGCCGAGCTGGAAGAAGAGCTGCGCAAGACCCATACGCGCATCGCCACCGCCCAGGCCGAGCTGGACCACCGCCAGGACAGCAGCGACAACAACCGCCAATTGTTTGCCGGGCAGTCGCTGACGGCCGCCGAGCCGTTGATCGAGCCGCACGTCGATGCCCCTGAGGCTGCCGCTGCCCCTGCTGCTGCGCCGGTCGACCCGCGCCTGTTCGATGCCATGCGCTCCGAGCTGTCGGGCCTGCGCGAGCTGCTGGAAGTGCAGCTCGGTTCGCTGGCCTGGAGCCAGTTGCAGGGTAGCAAGCCGCAGCAGGCCAACCTCTGGCGCCGCTTGCAACGCATCGGCCTGTCCGGGCCTATCGCCCGTGAGCTGCTGGACCTGACCACCGAGATCGAAGAGCCTCGCCAGGCCTGGCGCATGCTGTTGGCGCACCTGGCGCGGATGATCGAAATTCCTGAAGTCGAGCCGATCGAAGAGGGTGGGGTGATTGCCATGGTCGGCCCGGCCGGCATGGGCAAGACCACCACTCTGGCCAAGCTGGCTGCCCGCTACGTGCTCAAGTACGGCGCGCAGAACCTGGCGCTGGTGAGCATGGACAGTTTCCGTATCGGCGCCCAGGAGCAGCTCAAGACCCTGGGCCGAATCCTCAACGTGCCAGTGACCTACGTCGACCCGGGCCAGTCGCTGGCTGCGGCGCTGGAGCCATTGCTGCGCAAGCGCGTCGTGCTGATCGATACTGCCGGCCTGCAGGCCAGCGACCCGGCACTGCGCATGCAGCTGGAAACCCTGGCCGGGCGTGGCATTGCCGCGAAGAATTACCTGGTGCTGGCCACCACCAGCCAGAAGCAGGTGCTGACCGCCGCCTACCACAGCTACAAGCGCTGTGGCCTGGCCGGTTGCATCCTGACCAAGCTGGATGAAACGGCAAGCCTTGGCGATGTGCTGAGCCTTGCCATCAGTCATGAACTGCCCGTGGCCTACCTCACCGATGGCCCGCGCATTCCGGACGACCTGCACCTGCCGCGTGGCCACCAGTTGGTCTCCCGTGCGGTCAATGTGCAGCTGCAGGACGAGCCCAGCGAAGAGGCCATGGCCGACATGTTCGCTGATCTCTATCACAACCCCCGGCGGGCGGGTTGACCATGAAGCGTGTGCAAAGTAGCTATGCCAAGGGGTACGCAGAATTGCCCCACGTGTGGCCTGAGTCCCAGCGAGACAAGGTAAAGAACAGACATGGGTAGCATGCATCCTGTACAGGTGATCGCCGTGACCGGTGGCAAAGGTGGCGTCGGCAAGACTAACGTTTCAGTGAACTTGTCCCTGGCGCTGGCCGAGCTTGGCCGCAGGGTCATGCTGCTGGACGCCGACCTGGGCCTGGCCAACGTCGACGTGTTGCTGGGCCTTACCCCCAAACGTACCCTGGCCGATGTCATCGAGGGGCGCTGCGAGCTGCGTGACGTGATGCTGCAAGGCCCTGGCGGCGTGCGCATCGTGCCGGCGGCCTCGGGCACCCAGAGCATGGTGCACCTGGCCCCGGCGCAGCATGCCGGGCTGATCCAGGCGTTCAGCGAAGTCGGTGACAACCTCGACGTGCTGGTGATCGACACTGCGGCGGGTATCGGTGAGTCGGTGGTCAGCTTTGTTCGCGCCGCCCAGGAAGTATTGCTGGTGGTCTGTGACGAGCCCACCTCGATCACCGACGCCTACGCCCTGATCAAACTGCTCAACCGCGACTACGGGATGAATCGTTTCCGTGTGCTGGCCAACATGGCGCAGAGCCCGCAGGAAGGGCGCAACCTGTTCGCCAAGCTGACCAAGGTCACCGACCGTTTCCTCGACGTGGCCCTGCAGTACGTGGGCGCCGTGCCGTACGACGAGTGCGTGCGCAAGGCGGTGCAGAAGCAGCGCGCCGTCTACGAAGCGTTCCCTCGCTCCAAGTGCGCGCTGGCCTTCAAGGCGATTGCCCAGAAGGTCGACAGCTGGCCGCTGCCGGCCAATCCGCGGGGCCACCTGGAGTTCTTTGTCGAGCGTCTGGTGCAACCCACCAGCGCGGGACCCGTGCTATGAACGCCAGCGGCTTCAAGATGTACAGCCGGGCAGCGAAAGACGCCCAGTACGAGCTGATCGAACGCTACGCCCCGCTGGTGAAGCGCATTGCCTACCACCTGTTGGCGCGGTTGCCGGCCAACGTACAGGTCGAGGACCTGATTCAGGCCGGCATGATCGGCCTGCTTGAAGTGGCCAACAAATATGACGCCAGCAAGGGCGCCAGCTTTGAAACCTATGCCGGCATCCGCATCCGCGGGGCCATGCTGGACGAGGTGCGCAAGGGCGACTGGGCACCGCGTTCGGTGCACCGCAACACCCGCATGGTCAGTGACGCGATGCGTGCCGTTGAAGCCAGAACCGGCCGGGACGCTAAAGATCATGAAGTTGCTGCCGAACTCCAATTGAGTCTCGATGATTACTACGGGATCTTGAACGATACCTTGGGCAGCCGCCTGTTCAGCTTTGACGACCTGTTGCAGGACGGCGAGCACGAAGGGCTGCATGAGGATGGCGCCAGTGGCCATGTCGAACCTGCGCGGGGCCTGGAGGACGAACGCTTCCAGGCTGCCCTGACCGACGCCATTGCCAACCTGCCGGAGCGTGAGCGCCTGGTGCTGGCGCTGTACTACGACGAAGAGCTGAACCTCAAGGAAATCGGCGAGGTGCTTGGGGTCAGCGAGTCGCGGGTCAGCCAGTTGCACAGCCAGTGTGCCGCGCGCCTGCGTAGCCGCCTGGGGGAATGGCGGGCACGTTGAGCCCGGTGTCGTTGCAGTCGTTTCGTTTTCCACGTTGTACCGAATTGAATGAGTGCGTGCTCGGTAGGCCGGGCGCGCTTGAGACTGCTTGGAGGTCTAATTGGACAAGAACATGAAAATCCTCATCGTTGACGACTTTTCGACGATGCGGCGGATCATCAAGAACCTGTTGCGTGACCTGGGCTTCACCAACACCGACGAAGCCGACGATGGCATCACGGCGCTGCCGATGCTGCAAAGGGGCGCCTACGACTTTCTGGTGACCGACTGGAACATGCCCGGTATGTCCGGCATCGACCTGCTGCGCAAAGTGCGTGCCGACGACCAGCTGAAAACCTTGCCAGTATTGATGGTGACCGCTGAAGCCAAGCGCGACCAGATCATCGAAGCGGCCCAGGCCGGCGTCAATGGTTATGTGGTCAAGCCGTTCACCGCTCAGGTGCTCAAAGAAAAGATCGAGAAGATCTTCGAACGCGTCAACGGCTGAGTCACGTCAGGGGGCGCGCCATGGATTCATCACAAACCTCTTTGGGCGAGTTCGAATCGACCCTGAAGAAACATGCCCAGGAGTTGGTCGAAAGCCTGGAGCGGGGCCGTTTCGGCGAGGCGGTACAGCTGATTCACGAGCTGAACCAGACCCGAGATCGCGGCCTGTACCAGGAAGTCGGAAAGCTGACCCGCGAGTTGCACAGCGCCATCGTCAGCTTCCAGATCGACCCGACCATACCGCAGGCCGAGGAGGTGTCGCAGATTACCGACGCTACCGAGCGCCTGTCGTACGTGGTCAAGCTGACCGAGGGCGCGGCCAACCGCACCATGGACCTGGTCGAAGAAAGCACCCCGGTGCTCAACGAACTGGCCAGCGAAGCCAAGGCCCTGAGCACCGACTGGCAGCGCTTCATGCGCCGCGAGGTGGCTGCGCCGGAGTTCCGTGACCTGGTCAAGCGCGTCGACAGTTTCCTGACGCACAGCGCTGAAGGTAACCGCAAGGTTGCCGGGCATCTCAACGACATTTTGCTGGCTCAGGACTATCAGGACCTGACCGGCCAGGTGATCAAACGCGTCACCAGCCTGGTGACCGAGGTGGAAAGCAACCTGCTCAAACTGGTGCTGATGGCCAGCCAGGTCGACCGCTTTGCCGGTATCCAGCATGACCACGATCAACTGCGCGCAGAAAAAGATGCAGAAAAACATCCGACTCGGGGTGAAGGTCCGCAGATTCATGCCGATAAGCGTGAAGACGTTGTGTCCGGTCAGGACGATGTCGATGATTTGCTGTCCAGCCTGGGTTTTTAAGGAGCACGTTTGATGAGCTTCGGCGCCGATGAAGAAATCCTCCAGGATTTCCTGGTAGAAGCCGGCGAAATTCTTGAGCAACTGTCCGAGCAACTGGTCGAGCTGGAAAGCCGACCTGACGATGCCGACCTGCTCAATGCGATTTTTCGCGGTTTCCACACTGTAAAAGGGGGCGCCGGCTTCCTCCAGCTGAACGAGCTGGTGGAGTGCTGCCATATCGCCGAGAACGTGTTCGACATCCTGCGAAAAGGTGAGCGCCGGGTCGATGCGGAACTGATGGACGTGGTGCTTGAAGCACTGGATACGGTCAACAGCATGTTTGGCCAGGTGCGCGAGCGCGGCGAAGTAACCCCGGCCACCCCCGAGTTGCTGGCGGCCCTGTCGCGCCTGGCGGAACCCGGTGGTGCCGAGGCCGCTGAAGCGGCACCGGTAGCCCAGGCGCCGGTTGCGGCCGTGGCCCCTGCCGATGACCAGGACATCACCGACAGCGAGTTTGAGCAACTGCTCGATTCGCTCGATGCGGTCAAGGCGCAAGCTGCGGTCGACGAACAGATGCAGGGCGAGAGCGTCAGTGGTGCAGGTGACGAGATCACTGACGCCGAGTTCGAGTCGCTGCTCGACCAGTTGCACGGCAAAGGCCAGTTCAGTGTCGAAGCCGCGGCACAGCCGGTTGCCGCGCCCGCAGAAGCGGTAAGCGACGAAATTACCGACGAAGAATTCGAATCGCTGCTCGACCAGTTGCATGGCAAGGGCACGTTCCAGGCCGATGTTTTGCCTGCCGTCAAAGCACCGGCACCGGTCGCGGTTGACAACAGCGCCGCTGGCGACGAAATCAGCGAGCACGAGTTCGAGGCCCTGCTGGACCAGTTGCACGGCAAGGGCAAGTTTGGTGGCGATGTAGCTGCGGCCGAGGCCCCGGCTGCAGCCAAGGTGCAAGCGCCTGCCCAGGCCTTGGCCCACAGCCAGCCGGTGGCCAAGCCAGCCGCTGCTGCGCCCGCACCTGCGGCCGCCAGCAAACCTGCGCCGGCCCCCCGTGCGCCGGCGCCGGCTGCCGAGAAGCATGCCGTCAGCGAAGCGGAAACCACCGTTCGCGTCGACACCGCGCGCCTGGACGAGATCATGAACATGGTCGGCGAACTGGTGCTGGTGCGTAACCGCCTGGTGCGCCTGGGCCTGAACAGCGGCGACGAGGCCATGTCCAAGGCCGTGTCCAACCTCGACGTGGTCACGGCCGACCTGCAGACGGCGGTGATGAAAACCCGCATGCAGCCGATCAAGAAAGTGTTCGGCCGCTTCCCGCGGCTGGTACGCGACCTTGCCCGCCAGCTGAAGAAAGAGATCAACCTGGAGCTGGTCGGCGAAGAAACCGACCTGGACAAGAACCTGGTCGAGGCCCTGGCCGACCCGTTGGTGCACTTGGTGCGCAACGCCGTCGACCATGGTGTCGAGATGCCCGACGAGCGTGAAGCTTCGGGCAAGGCCCGCACCGGCCGCGTGGTGCTGTCGGCCGAACAGGAAGGTGACCACATCCTGTTGTCGATTTCTGATGACGGCAAGGGCATGGACCCGAACATCCTGCGCGCCAAGGCCGTGGAAAAAGGCCTGATGGACAAAGATGCCGCTGACCGCCTGAGCGAATCGGACTGCTACAACCTGATCTTCGCCCCGGGCTTCTCGACCAAGACCGAGATTTCCGATGTGTCTGGCCGTGGCGTGGGCATGGACGTGGTGAAAACCAAGATCTCCCAGCTCAACGGCTCGATCAACATCTACTCGGCCAAGGGCCAGGGCTCGAAGATCGTCATCAAGGTGCCGCTGACCCTGGCGATCATGCCCACCCTGATGGTGATGCTGGGCAACCAGGCGTTCGCCTTCCCGCTGGTAAACGTCAACGAGATTTTCCACCTCGACCTGTCGCGCACCAACGTGGTCGACGGGCAGGAAGTGGTGATCGTGCGCGACAAGGCGCTGCCGCTGTTCTACCTCAAGCGCTGGCTGGTACAGGGCCAGGTGCACGAAGAGCAGCACGAGGGTCATGTAGTGATCCTGTCGGTCGGCACGCAACGCATCGGCTTTGTCGTCGATCAACTGGTTGGCCAGGAAGAAGTGGTAATCAAGCCGCTGGGCAAGATGCTGCAGGGCACCCCGGGCATGTCCGGGGCCACCATCACCGGTGACGGTCGCATTGCGTTGATTCTCGACGTCCCGAGCATGCTCAAGCGTTACGCCGCGCGGCGTATTTGATTTCGGTGGCGCACCCTGGCGGGTTGCGCCGCCTAATGGAGTGTTTATGGCAGTCAAGGTCCTGGTGGTGGATGATTCCGGTTTCTTCCGCCGCCGTGTCTCGGAAATCCTCTCGGCGGATCCGACGATCCAGGTAGTAGGTACCGCGACCAATGGCAAGGAAGCAATCGACCAGGCGCTGGCGCTCAAGCCCGATGTCATCACCATGGACTACGAAATGCCCATGATGGACGGCATCACCGCGGTGCGGCACATCATGCAGCGCTGCCCGACGCCGGTACTGATGTTCTCCTCGCTGACCCACGAAGGCGCTCGCGTCACCCTCGACGCGCTGGATGCTGGCGCGGTGGATTACCTGCCGAAAAACTTCGAGGACATCTCGCGCAACCCCGACAAGGTCAAACAGATGCTGTGCGAGAAGGTGCATACCATTTCGCGCAGCAACCGCCGCCTCGGCAGCTATGCCAGGCCGGCACCGGCCGCCGCGCCTGTGCCCGCCAGCAGCCCGGCGCCTGCCAGCAGCTTCGCCAGCCCGGCGCCGGTTCGCGCTGCAGCGGCTCCCCGTGCAGCGGCCCCGGCTCCGGCGGCGTCGCACTCGCCAGCCCCCAAGCGTAAGCCCTACAAGCTGGTGGCCATCGGCACCTCCACCGGCGGCCCAGTGGCCCTGCAGCGGGTATTGACCCAGCTGCCGGCCAATTTCCCGGCGCCGATCGTGCTGATCCAGCACATGCCGGCGGCGTTCACCAAGGCCTTTGCCGAACGCCTGGACAAGCTGTGCCGCATCAACGTGAAGGAAGCCGAGGACGGTGACATGCTGCGCCCAGGCCTGGCCCTGCTGGCCCCCGGCGGCAAGCAGATGATGATCGACGGCCGTGGCACGGTGAAGATCCTGCCCGGTGACGAGCGCCTGAACTACAAACCGTGCGTGGACATCACCTTCGGCTCGGCAGCCAAGTCGTACGGTGACAAGGTGCTGTCGGTGGTGCTCACCGGCATGGGCGCCGACGGCCGCGAAGGTGCGCGCCTGCTCAAGCAGGGCGGCAGCACCGTGTGGGCCCAGGATGAAGCCAGCTGCGTGATCTATGGCATGCCCATGGCCATCGTCAAGGCCAACCTGGCGGACGCGGTGTACAGCCTGGACGAAATCGGCAAGCACCTGGTGGAGGCCTGCGTCTGATGGACGTCCTCAGCCTGATCGGCCTCATTCTCGCCTTTGTCGCCATCGTCGGTGGCAACTTCCTTGAAGGCGGCCATGTCGGCGCCCTGGTCAACGGCCCGGCGGCGCTGATCGTGCTGGGTGGCACCTTGGCGGCAGCTTTGCTGCAGTCGCCGCTGTCCTCCTTCAAGCGCGCCTTGCAGATCTTGCGCTGGATTCTGTTCCCGCCTCGGGTCGACCTGGCGGGTGGCATCGACCGTGTGGTGAACTGGAGCCTGACCGCGCGCAAGGAAGGCCTGCTGGGCCTGGAAGGGGTGGCCGATGCCGAGCCCGACCCGTATGCGCGCAAGGGCCTGCAACTGCTGGTGGACGGTGCCGAACCAGAAGCCATCCGCAGCATCCTTGAAGTCGACTTCCTGACCCAGGAAAGCCGTGACATCCAGGCTGCCAAGGTATTCGAGAGCATGGGCGGTTATGCGCCGACCATCGGCATCATTGGTGCGGTGATGGGCCTGATCCACGTGATGGGCAACCTGGCCGACCCCTCGCAGCTGGGCAACGGCATTGCCGTGGCCTTCGTCGCCACCATCTACGGCGTGGCCAGCGCCAACCTGATCCTGCTGCCGGTCGCCAACAAGCTCAAGGCCAACGTCATGCGCCAGTCGCGCTACCGCGAGATGCTGCTTGAAGGCTTGTTGTCGATTGCCGAGGGTGAAAACCCGCGCTCGATCGAGTTGAAGCTGCAAGGCTTCATGGAGTAACCCATGCGTCGCCGTCGTCATACCGAGGAACACGAAAACCACGAACGCTGGCTGGTGTCGTACGCCGACTTCATCACCTTGCTGTTCGCCTTTTTTGTGGTGATGTACTCGATTTCCTCGATCAACGAGGGCAAGTACAAGGTCATTTCCCAGGCCTTGCTCGGGGTGTTCAACGACCCTGAGCGCAGCATGAAACCGATTCCTATCGGCGATGAGCAGCCGTTGAGCGTGCGCCCGGCAGAGCCGCTGGTGAAGGACAGCGAACAGACTGAAGCAGGCTTGGCAGCGACCAATGTCGACCCGCTGAAAACCATCAGCGACGACGTGCGCGATGCCTTTGGCGACCTGATCAACAGCAACCAGATGACCGTGCGCGGCAACGAGTTGTGGATCGAGATCGAGCTGAGTTCGTCGCTGCTGTTCGGCAGTGGCGATGCCATGCCCAGCGACAAGGCGTTTGCCATCATCGACAAGGTAGCCAACATCCTCAAGCCGTTCGCCAACCCGGTGCATGTCGAAGGTTTTACCGACAACCTGCCGATCCGCACTGCACAGTACCCGACCAACTGGGAACTGTCGTCGGCACGGGCGGCCAGCATCGTACGCCTGCTGGTCATGGAAGGGGTCAACCCGGCGCGCATGGCCTCGGTGGGTTATGGCGAATACCAGCCGGTGGCCGGCAATGACACGGCAGAAGGCCGCGCGCGTAACCGCAGGGTGGTGCTGGTGATTTCGCGCAACCTCGAAGTGCGCCGCAGCCTGACCGGTTCGGGCAGTGCCCATGCCACGCCGGATGCCGCGTTGCGCCGGGCTGGCACACAAAGTGCACCTGCAACGCCAGCAACGGTGGCGGGGCAGTGATCCGTCAATTCCCCGTCGCTGCATTGTATTGGAAGTGACTCCGTCCCCTGTGGGAGCGGGCATGCCCGCGAAGCAGGCGACGCGGTGAATGGCACCGGCTGCGGCGGTGTTCGCGGCGGTTCGACGCTTCGATGTGCCCGCTCCCACAGGGATCGTGCCGGCGCTTGGATAGTTGTTTCTACAGTGTCCCTGCCAAATCAATAGATAGAGTTTGCTTGATGAGAGTCTGGGCAGTAGCCAATCAAAAAGGTGGCGTCGGCAAAACCACCACAACCATCGCCCTGGCTGGCCTGCTGGCTGAGGCAGGCAAGCGCGTGGTCGTCGTCGACCTCGATCCGCACGGCTCGATGACCAGCTATTTCGGGCACAACCCCGATGCGCTGGAGCACAGCTGCTACGACCTGTTCCTGCACAAGGGCGCAGTGCCAGACGGCCTGCCCGGGCAGTTGCTGCTGCCCACCAGCGACCAGCGCATTTCGCTGTTGCCGTCGAGCACTGCACTGGCCGTGCTGGAGCGCCAGTCGCCGGGGCAGAATGGCCTGGGCCTGGTGATCGCCAAGAGTCTGGCGCAGCTGTGGCAGGATTTCGACTATGCCGTGATCGACAGCCCGCCCTTGCTGGGTGTGCTGATGGTCAACGCGCTGGCCGCCAGCCAGCAACTCGTGATCCCGGTGCAGACTGAATTTTTGGCGGTGAAGGGCCTGGAACGCATGGTCGGCACCCTGGCCATGATCAACCGTTCGCGCAAGCAGGCGCTGCCGTACCAGATCGTGCCAACCCTGTTCGACCGCCGCACCCAGGCCTCCCTGGGCACACTCAAGCTGCTGCGTGATACCTACGGCCAACAGGTGTGGCAGGGCTACATTCCGGTGGATACGCGCCTGCGCGATGCCAGCCGCAAAGGCGTCACGCCCTCGCAGTTCGACAGCAAGAGCCGCGGGCTGATTGCCTACCGGGCGTTGCTCAAACACATGCTGACGTACAAGACTGCAGTGCAGGTGGCCTGATGACCCAGACCCGACAAACCAGCACCCGGCCGCAGATGGCCCTGCAGTCGTACCTCGATGGCCTGCTGCAGGAGGCCACCGAAGCCGAAGACCTGTTTGAGCCGCCAGTCGCGCCGGACGCGTTCGCCGAGGCAGTGCGCGAGGAGCAGGCGCGTGATGCCCTCAAACCGGCCCGGCCGGTGCCAGCCGAAGCCCCCGCCAGCCTTGCCCCACGGCCGTTCGCCGAACCCAAACTGGCGGTGCTGCCCAGCGTCATGCCGGTAGAAGCGCCAGTGGTGACGGTGGTCGAGCAGGAGGTGATCGCCGAGGCTGCCATCCCGGTGCTGGTCGAAGAACAAACCGTGGAACCCGCAGTGCCGCTGGTCGATGTGCACCTGCCGGCGCCCAACCTGCCGGTGCCCCCGACCACCGTCGACGGTCGCCCGGCGTGGGCGGCCGAGCCGTTCGAATGCCTGCTGTTCGACGTCGCCGGCCTGACCCTGGCGGTGCCGCTGGTGTGCCTGGGCTCGATCTACAACCTGGCCGGCCAGGAGCTGACACCGCTGTTCGGCCAGCCTGAGTGGTTCCTGGGTATCTTGACCTGCCAGGCCGGCAACCTGAAGGTGCTGGACACTGCGCGTTGGGTAATGCCCGACCGCTACCGCGACGATTTTCGTCAAGGCCTGAATTACGTGATTTCCGTGCAGGGCTACGAATGGGGGCTGGCCGTGCACCAGGTCAGCCGCTCGTTGCGCCTGGACCCGTCCGAGATCAAGTGGCGTAGCCAGCGAGGCCAGCGCCCATGGCTGGCCGGCACGGTGATTGAACACATGTGTGCACTGCTCGACGTCGCCGCACTGGCCGAGCTGATCGCCAGCGGCGCGGTAAAGCAGCTGCACGCCAAACAGAAATGACACAGAACACAACCGCCAAACAGCGGATTTTGAGGGTAGGGGAATGAAAAAGTCGTCTGCACAAGGTTCCGAAGATCCGATCCTGCAGTGGGTTACCTTCCGTCTGGACAACGAGTCCTACGGCATCAACGTGATGCAGGTACAGGAAGTGCTGCGCTACACCGAGATCGCCCCGGTGCCGGGTGCGCCAAGCTACGTGTTGGGCATCATCAACCTGCGCGGCAATGTGGTGACCGTGATCGACACCCGTCAGCGTTTTGGCCTGATGCCGACCGAAGTCACCGACAACACCCGTATCGTCATCATCGAAGCCGACAAGCAAGTGGTAGGCATTCTGGTCGACAGCGTGGCCGAAGTGGTTTACCTGCGCCAGTCCGAAATCGAAACCGCACCGAACGTGGGTAACGAAGAGTCCGCCAAGTTCATCCAGGGCGTATGCAACAAGAATGGCGAACTGCTGATCCTGGTCGAGCTGGACAAGATGATGACCGAGGAAGAGTGGTCCGAGCTGGAGAATATCTGAGTTGATCCTACAGGTTGCTGTCATCTTCCTGGCGCTGGTCTGGGCGCTGAGCCTGTGGTTTTTCCTCAACTACAGCAAGCGCCAGCGCGAGCTGGCTGCGCAGCAGGCTGAGGGCGATGCGCTGCGTGACCAGCGCATCAAGGACCTGGCCAAGCGCCTGGACGACTACCAGAACGGTACCGTGCGCATGGGCGAGGCGCTGCACGAACTGAGCGTGACGATGGCCCCGCTGCCCGACAGGCTCCAGCAGCTGGAGCAGCGCGACCCCAACAACGTCACCTTCTCCCAGGCGGCCAAGCTGGTCGGCATGGGCGCCAGCGTGGCCGAGTTGACTGAAAGCTGTGGCCTGACCCAGGCCGAGGCGGAGCTGATGAGCAAGCTGCACCGCAGTGGGTAACCTGGTTTACAAGCCTGCCTCAGGGCCTGGCCCACGAGCCATATGAGCCCACGCGGGCAACCCGGTTCAATGGCAGCAATTGCCGTTGCGCCGCCTGTATCGCCGGCAGGTCCACGAACTGATAGGCGTTGACCCGTGGCATGGCATACAGGTTGGTTACCTGGCGCATTACCCTTAGCACGGGCAAACGCTGATCGACCAGGTCGCTGAGCAGTTGCGGCCCGGTGAGGCGGCTGAGCGTGGTGGCGTAGCGGTAGAACCCCGCCCGATCGGTTTCACGCGAGGGCTTGCTGTCATAGAAGCCGGGTTCGCCAAGGTAGCGGGCGTGCATTTCTTCAAGGATGGCCCGCAGGGTGGGGTTACCCGGGTGACTGCCGATCATGCTGTTGTTGTACAGGCAGCGCATGTCCATGGTCTCGTTGGCCATGGGCGGGAACAGCAGCAGGCCGTCATCGGTGGTGCTCAGGTCAACGTCCCCCAACGCCTCTGCGGGCTCGCCCTGCGCTGCACCTTCAGGAGCGGCGGGGTGCTCGCCAGCGGCCAGCAGGCTATCGTCGATGTCCATGTACAGACCACCCTCGGCATCCAGCAACGCGTAGCGCAGGATATCCGACGCCGAAGCGTAGTTACGGGCCACCCCGCCATTGCCATCAATCGCGGCTGCATACTGCGTGTAGTTGTCGCCGGCCTTGAAGCGGGCATAGAAGGGCTGCTGCTCCAGCGGCAGCACACGCACTTGGGGGGCGCGTTCGGCCAGCAGACGCAGGTTTTCCTGGTAGGCCGTTGGCGTACTGGTGGAGAGGTAGAGGCGCAGCGTGTAGTCGCTGCCGCGAATGTGTTCGGCGTTGCGCGCGAGGTTGGCCAGCAAGGTGTCGTCGATTACTCGGTCGCCGACCCAGATGCTCAGTATCTGCCTGGGGATGGGGCGCAGCGTGGCGGCCGCAGGCAAGGGTAACTGCACGGGCAGCTGCAGGTCGATACCCAGCGCCCGCAGGGTGTTCGTGCGCATATCGTTGCTCACCGGGCGGCTGCCAACGGTCACCGGCACCAGATCGCGCGAGCCGGGGGCCGCCTGGAAATACGTCGGGTCGACTTCATTGAGGTCGCTTGCGCGCATGAACGCGTCCGCTTCAACGTCGTAGACCACATCGTCGAAATAGCCGCCGATCGACGCGCTCAGCGTGTCGGCCATGCCGTCGTAGCTGGGGGTTCTGAGGACTGCGCCGGCGACCAGCGAATCTGCGCCGGGCAAGGCTGCCGCAGGCACCGGAAGGTGAAAGTATTGCTCCACCTCTGCAGCCGCCGCCAAGGGCAGCTTTGGCGGGTCTAGTGGGCTCAAGGGGTAGCCAACTTGCTCGTTGATCCGGCTGGGTACGACGAAACCGTCATATTTGAAGCGGAACAGCGCGGGTGCCCGGGTTACCCCGGCGTGGATCAGCGGTGCGGCGTTGAGCAGGCCGAACACCGCGGTGCCCACACCTTCGGCCTTGGCCTGGGCATGCTTTGCATTGATGGCCTGATCCAGGCCCAGCCCGAACTGCGCGGCGCCAGCGGCGGCAAACAATGGCGCGAGCTCGGGTACCGCCAGCGCCAGCGGCGCCAGCAGGTTGATCGAGGCGTTCAGGTAACCACGCCACTTCGCTTTGGTCACTTCGCTGTCGCCAGTGACGATGAAGTCGGCATCGCGGTAGCTGCGCTGTTTGTGGCGCCTGGCCAAGGCCTGGAACAGCTCTTCACTGAGCGGCGGGCTGTAGGTACCAGGCTTGTAGTTGATGTAATCGCGGGGCGACCAAATGCCCTCGGTGGTGAAGCCTGGGCGGTTGCTGTCCAGATGGTAGGGCTGTGGATAGCAGCCCAGGCCGCTCAGGGCCGTGTGCAGGCCGCTGTAGCTCAACCCGTCCTCGCGGTCAGCGAGGGCGAAGTGCGCTTGCACGGCTTCGCGCTTGCCCGGGTCCTGGCACTGCTTGGCGAGCCAGTCCTGCATCTGTGCTTCATCGCTGAACTCATGCAAGGGCGAGGCATTGCCGGGGATGTACAGCAGGGTCAGCGCGCTGACGGTGTCATGCAGGCACAGCAGGTCTGTGCTGACGTAACCATAGACATTGAGCAGGCTGGCGCGAATCCGCGGCTTGCGGCTGGGTTTGCCGTTGGCACGCAGCGCCGGGCCTGGCCGTTCCAGCCCGGCAGCTTGCCAGGCCAGCCTGCGCCCGGCATCGCTGAGGCTGCCTTCGCTTACCTGTTTGTTGCAGGCGGTGATGAAGCTGATCTTCGCTGCCTTGCGGTAGGTGTCCAGGCCTTCGGCCCAGTAACGGTCCAGGGTGGCTTTGTAATGGTTGTGGAAATCCAGCTGCCAGATGAACGCCTGGAAGTCTTCGGCAGGCAGTTGCACGTGGGTGCGGGCACTGTAGTCGGCGTTTTCGGTCTGTCGGAACAGGCCGTTGTACACCGAGTACTCGGCGCCGTAGTGAATAAGGCCCTTGCCATGCAGGGCGCCGACGATGGTCAACGGGCCCTCGGGAAAATGGCCGCCCCAGGGCGCACCCAGCGCTGCGCCGATCAGGTTGTTGCTGGACTCACCCTGCCAGTTGGCCAGCACGGCCTGGGTCAGGGTCATCTTTTCTGTGACTACACCCACCCAGCCGCGGTCCGGGTCGAACTGGTAATGCAGGGTGACTGCGTCGGTGGCGTCCGGGTCCAGCGTCAGGCCGCGCGCGTCGGCCCAGCGGCGGATGGCGTCTGCGGCAGCCCGGTCCGGGCGCGGGAACGCCGCCAGGCTATCACGCACATACTGCACGCCTTTGTCATTGAGGTAGCGGGTATTCATGCTGTCTGCACCTTTGTCGGTCGAAGGCCGACAAAGGTGGTCCCAGGGCAGCCACGCAAGGGGCTAACTATGTATCGGGCTGCGGATCAGGCAATGCCCAACTATGTTGCTGACCCATGTGGGCGATGCGGTCCAGGGGGACCTGGTCGCGAAGTACCTCGCTGAACTGGCGCAGGTTCAACGTGGCGTGCAGGTCGTAGACCGGCGAGACCAGCAGGTGGCAGATTTCGCGCAGTTGCCTAAGCAACGGCAGCCGCTCGTCGATCACGTCATTGAGCGTGCCGGGGCCTCGACCAGGTTCATCTGCTGGCTGATGACCGCATTTTCCCGAAACCGGGTACGGCCCTCTCCCAGGGGGTCGAGCTGATAGTGGAAGGTGAGCACGTCGATCTCCAGCGGCGATTGCGCGATGCCTTGCGGCTCTAGCCACTTGCGTAGCGTCTGCTCGGCCATCTGGTCGGGGCGGGGGAGTCCTGCAGGGCCTGGCGAACCAGGCCGAGATTATCTGGTGGGATGTGGCGCATGCGGTGACCCCTTGTGAAGATGGAGGGGCCACAGGGCGCGATAACGGTACTGCCAAAGGTGTTAGATAGTGCTACCGCCTATTGGCCGTAAGTGCTTGGGCCGATGGCCTGGCACTGCAGGACGCCGACCTCAGGGTTTGCCCCAGGAGTGGTAGTTGCCGATTGTCACCACGCTACTCAGTGCCTGGTCGCTGTTGCGCGCCTGGGAAATGGGCAAGGCCAGGTTTTCCGTGAGCGCGCGATAAGTGGTCTGCGGAATCGACTCCAGCTTGCTTAGTTGCCGCAGGAACTGCAGCCTGGGTAGATGCCGAGCAACTATATCGTTTAGCAAGCCTGGCCCGGTCATCCTGCTCATTTCCCTGGCGTAGGCTGCGTAACCGTGGGTGCCTTCCAGCGGCCTGATGTCGTAGAACGACAGATTGCTGCGGTAGCGTGCGTCCATCTCTGCAGAAATTGCGAGCAGGGTCGGGTTGTTGGCATGGCTGCCGATCATGTTGCTGTTGTAGTCACAGTGCATGCCCAGCAGCTCGTTGTTCACAGGGCTGCCGAGGACCAGGCCTTCAGGCGTGGTTTTCAAGGTTACCGAGCTGATCATTGCGAAGTTGTCGGGGTTGTCTTCGAAGCTGCGCAGTGTGTCGTCGACGTCCATGTAGATTCCGCCCTCCGAATGGAGTAACGGGTAGCGCAGTATGTCGGAGGCAGACGCGAAGTTTGCCCCGTTGCTATCCAGTGCCTGGCGGTACTGATGGTAGAAGTCAGTTTGCTCGAAGGCCTCGTAGAAGGGCTGCTCTTCCAGGGTTTTGATCTGAACGTTCGAAGCAGCGGTCAGCTTTGCGCGGTTTTTCATGAAGGCTTTAGGGTTGGACTTCGACAGGTAGAACTCATAGGTAAAGCCCGTACCCTCAAGGCGGTTGGCATTGCTCGCGATGTTCTCCACCAGCTCATCGGGGATGCTTTTATTGCCGACCCAGATGCTGAGAATTTTCTTCGGCAGTGGGGCTGCTTCCGAGCTGTTGACCACAGGCACACTCAGCGGCAGTTGCAGGTCAACGTCCAGGTTGCGCAGCGTGTACATGCGCATTGCATTGCTGGCGCCACGCGTGGCCGGGTTGACCTCATACAGTTCGCGCGTGCCCGCGGTTACCTGGTAGTAGTTGGGCAGTACTTCGTTGGCATCCTCCTGGAGGATGAAGGCATCGTTTTCTGTGTCATACACTACTTCGACTTCGTTGCCGTCGTTGAGCGCCAGCAGCGGATTGGTACCCGTTGCGCGATTCAACGGGCCCCTGGCGATCCGCGTTGCTTCCACAGGTGGCTCGGCTGGCACGAAAAAGTCTGCCAGTATTTCTTCAGGTAGCCGGGGAGGGCTGTTGGGGCTCAGCGGGTAGCCCCACTGATCGTTCAGGCGCGTGGGCAGGACGAAGCGCGAACTTTTGCCTGGGAAGAGCATGCGGGGGCGACTTGCGGGCAGCGAGGCCAACGGCGCGGCATTAAGCAGGCCGAAGGCGATGTTGCTCACGCCGTAGGCTTTGTCTTCTAGCGTCTTGCCGTTGATCGCCTGATCGATTCCCAGGCCAAACTGCGCGACACCGCCCGCTGCCAGCAGCGGAATCAGCTCGGGAACCACCAGGGCCAGCGGTGCCAGCAGGTTGATCGACGCCACCAGGTAGCCGCGCCAGCGAGCCTTGGTCACCTGTGCATTGCTGGTGATGATGAAGTCGGCATCGGCATAGCTGCGTTCGCGTTGACGTTGTGTGAGGGCTGCGAACAGATCACCTTCGAGTAACGGGCTGTACTGCTCGGCCTTGTAGTTGATGTACTCGCGGGGGTGCCAGGGGCTGTCGACGGTGAAGCCAGAACGATTGGGCGATCGATGGTGAATCCCCGGGTAGGCGCCAAGGCCGTCCAGCGCGGTATCCAGCCCACTGAAATCCAGGCCATCGGGGGTGTCGACCAGCTGGAAAAACTGGCGCAGGCGCAGGCGTTTTTCGTTGTCGCGGCACTGTTCGGCGAACCAGTCTTGCATGGCTGCCATGCGGTCGAATTCATGCAAGGGCGATGCATTGCCTGGCAGGTACAGGAGTACTTCTGGCTGTGCCTGGTCAGTGATGCAGATCAGGTCGGTGGCAGCGTAGCCGTAAACGTTCAAAGGCCTTGCCTGCAAGCCGGGTGCTTTCGCCATCAGCCCCGCAACTTGCCAGGCCATCTGGCGGCCTGCATCGCTCAATGAGCCTTCCTCAACCTGCTTGTTGCAGGCGGCCATGAAGCTGATTTGCAGCGACTGGCGGTGCGTCTGTGTAGCGTGTTGCCAGTAATCGTCGAGCATGCCGACGAAGCGGGTGTGAAAGTCCAGATCCCAGATGAACTGCTGCATGGCCTCGACGTCGACCGGCAGATGTGTGCTGCTGTCGTAGCGGGCCGGCGTAGTCCGGCGAAACAGACCGTTGAACACCGAGAACCGGGCGCTGTTGTCAAGCTCCCCCAGCTCCGGCAGGCGCTCTACGATAGCGATCGGGCCATCTGGCAAAGTGCCTGCCCAGTGGCCCGGCAGCAACTGGCCGATCAGGTTGTTGGCTGTTTCACCCTGCCAGTCTGAAAGCATCGCTTGGGTAAGTGAAAGGCGCTGAACGATGACTGCCTGATTGCCGCGGTAGTGCAGGGTGACTACGTCGATCTGGTCGGGGTCAAGGTCATGGCCCCGCTGCGCCAGCCATTGGTGGATTTCACGGCTGGCTTCGCGGTCAGGGCGGGGGATATGGCTCAGGTGGTCGCGAACGTATTGCACGCCCGCGGTGTTGATGCGGCTTGTGGACATGGTGTTTACCTTGCTCATTGACGGGAATGGCAAGGCTGAACGGCTGACGCCGACTGCGGTGGTAGATAACTACCGGTGGTTGGCGGGTGGCAGCAGCGGGGTTACCGGAGTGATGTCGCGCGGCGCCTGGGCTTCGTCGCTGAAACCAGCGGGCACCTTGCCCCGCAGTTGCCAGGCGAAGGCGATGATCTCGGCGATGGTGAGGTACAGCGCTTCGGGAATCTGTTCGCCCAACTCCAGGCGTGCCAACAGGCGCACCAGCTCGGCGTTTTCGTAGATCGGCACCTCATGCTCGCGGGCCAGGGCCAGGATCGCCTCGGCCAGCGCATCGTCACCCTTGGCGCTGAGGGTAGGGGCCTGTTGGCCGTCGTAGGTCAGGGCAATGGCCTGACGCGGTGGTTTCTGTGTCATGCGTTTTCGTCTACCCAGCGTTGCTCCACCCGTGTGCGCGGGCCTTGAGGGGGAATGCCCGGGTGGCATTCCAGGTCGCCAACGTCCAGGCCGCGATCCAGCAGGCGCTGGCGCAAGGCACCGAGCTGGCTGTCGATCAGCCTGGCGGTCTGTTCGCGCTCTGCCCACAGATGCCCGCTCAGGCGGCCTTGGCTGAACTGTGCCTGCACTTGCAACGGGCCGAGGGGCGACAGATCGAAGGCCAGCTCGATGCGCCACAGGGCTTGCAGCGGGTCTTGCGCCTCGTGCTGGCGGTCGGCCTGCTGTCGTGGGGTTTCTTCGCGCTGGAGTTTGACCTGCAGCGGGATGAACTCCTGGCCGTGACGGATCGGCACTTCGGTCTGCCAGGTGGTCTGCAGGTTGCCGTTTTCCAGCGTGCCGGTTTGTTGCAGACTGCTCATGGCATGGCTTTGCAGCCGCGAGATGGCCGCAGCGGCCAGGCGCAGCAGTTGTTGCAGGTCGCCTTCGTCCTCCATGGCCTTGAGCAGGCGCGAGGGCAGGGGGAACGCCCCTGGCTGCGGTTTGGGGCTGACCCGTTCGAGCATGCCCAGCGCGCTGCGGGCCAGTGCCGGCATGGTCACCGCAAGGCTGGCAGGCGCCAGGTTGGGCGTGCCGGGCGCGCTGGCCGGGGCCTGGGTGATCAGGCGCAGCAGGTGTGCCTTCAGGTCAGTGGCCACGCTGGCAGGAAAGCCGCCCAGCAGTTTCGCTTCCAGGAAGGTGCCGCTGTTGTTCAGGGCCTGGGCCACGGCCTTGGCGTCGCCCAGTTGGCGGGCGTCTGGCAGGCCGGCCAGCAGGCGCTCGGCGCTGGCGCGCAGGTCGCCATCGACGCCCGGGTCGCGGGTGAGCTGTTGCAGGGCGTTGAGCACGCCGGGGAGCGAGGCCTGGCGGTTTTGCTGGGTCAGCAGTTGCTGGGCAATGTTGAGCTGGTCCTGCCTGCCGCTAAGCGGCACGAAGCGCAGCGACTGGTCGCCCTGCACCAGCGCGCTGAGCAGGCTGCCAATGGCCAGTGGGCGCGGGCTGTCGATGCTCAGGGTGGCGCCGGCCTGGGCACTGTTGAGCAGGCTGACCAATGCCCGGTAGGCCGCAGGTTGGCCGGGCGCTTGGGGTAATGCCTGGTTGGTCAGTACTTTGCCTTGCAGCAGGGTCCCTACGGGCACTTTGCTGGTGTCCAGGCGAGTGAGGGTGGAGATCTGGCTGGCATTGGCTTGCTGCAGCATGATCGCCAGGCGATTGCTTTCGGTCTGGCTGACGGTGATCTGGCTGCCTTGGGGCAGGGGCTGGCTGGCGTTGGCCTGCAGTTGGGTCTGCACGCCGTTGGCCTGTATCAGGCGCAGCACCAGCTGAAACTCCTGGCCCGTCTGGCGCAACGACACGACTTCGACCTGCGCGGTCTCGCCGGGCGCCAGCAGGCCGGGCTGCGCCTGGATCAGGCGCAGCAGTTCGCCGGTCATGCCAGCCTTCATGGCTTGGCTGTTGATCGCGGTTTGTGCGCCGAGACTATTGATTTCAGTCATGATTGTATACAACCTGTCGAACCCGGCCTCTTGGCAGCGCGGTGGCGCGTGTAATAATGCCGACCGCCCGTGGTTGCCAGTATAACGGCAGCGCGCGGGGCGACTTGAGACACAAGGGTTCTGGAGCGGCGTCGCCTGCTTCGCGGGCTTGCCCGCTCCCACAGGTTCAGCGCAGCTTTCAGCAACTGCACGAGACCTTGTGGGAGCGGGCAGGCCCGCGAAACAGGCGACGCCGGCCCGAAGCCCTACAAAGATAAGGCGAAACCGTGACCCTTCACCTCCAAGCCGCAGGCCTGGCCTGCGAGCGCGACTGGCGCCTGCTGTTCGAGCAGCTCGATTTCGAGCTGGGCGCCGGCGACATGCTGCAGATCAGCGGCCCCAACGGCAGCGGCAAGACCAGCCTGCTGCGGCTGCTGGCCGGGTTGATGCAGCCGACCGCCGGGCAGATTTTGCTGGGCGGCAAGCCATTGGCCGAGCAGCGCCATGCCCTGGCCAGCATTCTGCTGTGGATCGGTCACGCCGCGGGCATCAAGGACCTGCTCACCGCCGAGGAAAACCTCACCTGGCTGTGCGCTTTGCACCAGCCGGCCAGTCGCGAGGCGATCTGGGCGGCGCTGGAGGCCGTCGGCTTGCGCGGTTTCGAAGACGTACCCTGCCATACCCTGTCGGCCGGCCAGCAGCGTCGCGTGGCCCTGGCCCGTCTGCACCTGGCCAGCCCGCCGCTGTGGATTCTCGACGAGCCGTTCACTGCCCTGGACAAGCAAGGCGTAGCGCAGCTCGAAGCGCACCTGGCGGCCCACTGCGAGCAGGGCGGCACGGTGGTGCTGACCACCCACCATACGCTGGAACGCAAGCCCTCCGGTTACCGTGAACTGAACCTGGGGCAATGGGCGGCATGAGCGTATTCATCCTGTTGTTGCGCCGCGAAGCGCGCCTGCTGTTCCGTCGTCCTGCCGAGCTGGCCAACCCGTTGGTGTTCTTTGCCATCGTCGTGGCCATGTTCCCGCTGGCAGTCGGCCCGGAAAGCCAATTGTTGCAAACCTTGTCGCCGGGCTTGGTCTGGGTAGCGGCACTGCTGGCAGTGCTGCTGTCGCTGGACGGCTTGTTCCGCAGCGATTTCGAGGATGGCTCGCTGGAACAGTGGGTGCTGTCGCCGCACCCGCTGGCGCTGCTGGTGCTGGCCAAGGTGCTGGCGCACTGGATCTTTTCCGGGCTGGCGCTGGTATTGTTGGCGCCGCTACTGGCGTTGATGCTGGGGCTGCCGAGCCATTGCCTGCCGGTGCTGCTCGGCTCCCTGCTATTGGGCACACCGATATTGAGCTTGCTCGGTGCGGTGGGCGCAGCACTGACGGTCGGTCTGAAGCGCGGTGGTTTGTTACTGGCGTTGCTGATTCTGCCGTTGTATATCCCTGTATTGATCCTGGGCAGTGGTGCGTTGCAAGCGGCGTTGCAAAATATGCCCGCAACCGGCCACCTGCTCTGGCTCGCCAGCCTGACGGCCCTGGCCGTTACCCTGGCACCCTTTGCGATAGCGGCCGGCCTGAAGATCAGCGTCGGTGAATAACGAGTCCCGGGCTTTCAAGCCCGGCAAATACCCTGGATGTACCCTGATGAAAATAAGCTGGACGTGGTTCCACAAGCTGGGCTCCCCGAAATGGTTCTATGCCATCAGCGGCCGCATGCTGCCATGGCTGGCCGGCGCTGCCGTGCTTCTGTTGCTGGTCGGTATCACCTGGGGCCTGGCGTTCGCCCCCCAGGACTACCAGCAAGGCAACAGCTTCCGCATCATCTACATTCATGTGCCGGCGGCAATGCTGGCGCAGTCCTGCTACGTGCTGCTGGCAGTCGCCGGGGTAGTTGGGCTGGTGTGGAAGATGAAACTGGCCGACGTCGCCCTGCAATGTGCCGCGCCCATTGGCGCCTGGATGACCGCCGTGGCGCTGGTTACCGGCGCCATCTGGGGCAAGCCGACGTGGGGCAGCTGGTGGGTGTGGGACGCCCGCCTTACGTCCATGCTCATCCTGCTGTTCCTGTACTTCGGCATTATTGCGCTGGGCCAGGCAATCAGTAATCGTGACAGTGCGTCCAAGGCCTGTGCGGTGCTGGCGATTGTCGGCGTGGTCAACATCCCGATCATCAAGTACTCGGTGGAGTGGTGGAACACCCTGCACCAGGGCGCCACCTTCACCCTCACCGAAAAGCCGGCGATGCCCGCCGAAATGTGGCTGCCGTTGCTGTGCACGGCGTTGGGTTTCTACTGTTTCTTCGGCGCCGTGCTGTTGCTACGCATGCGCCTTGAAGTGCTCAAGCGCGAGGCGCGCGCCAGTTGGGTCAAGGACGAAGTGTTGAACAGCCTGGGGCGGAGGGCCGCACAATGAGCTTTGCCACCTTCGGTGATTTTCTCGCCATGGGCCACCATGGCCTGTACGTGTGGTCGGCCTATGGCATCTGCCTGGCGGTGCTGGCGCTGAATGTCGCCGCGCCGCTGCTGGCCCGTCGTCGCTACCTGCAAGAAGAGGCGCGCCGTTTGCGCCGGGAGAACAACCAGTGAATCCGCAGCGCAAGAAACGCCTGTTGCTCATCGTCGGCCTGCTGGTCGGTGTCGGGGTTGCCGTCGGCTTTGCCTTGAGCGCATTGCAGCAGAACATCAACCTGTTCTACACGCCCACCCAGATCGCCAATGGCGAAGCACCGCAGGACACCCGCATCCGTGCTGGCGGCATGGTCGAGAAAGGCTCCGTGCAGCGCTCTTCCGACTCGCTGGACGTGCGCTTTGTGGTCACCGACTTCAACAAGTCGGTGCCGATCACCTACCGCGGCATCCTGCCCGACCTGTTCCGCGAAGGGCAGGGCATCGTCGCCCTGGGCAAGGTCAACGCCGAAGGCGTGGTGGTGGCCGATGAAGTGCTGGCCAAGCACGACGAGAAGTACATGCCGCCCGAGGTGACCAAGGCCCTGAAGGAAAGCGGCCAGGCCGCTACCGGCACGGAGGGCAAGCCATGAACGCAGCGCTGGTAATCCCCGAACTCGGCCAACTGGCGATGATCCTGGCCATCTGCTTTGCCGCCGTGCAGGCCAGTGTGCCGCTGCTCGGCGCCTGGCGTGGCGACAGCCTGTGGATGAGCCTGGCGCGGCCGGCGGCGTGGGGGCAATTCGCCTTCCTGGCCTTTGCCTTCGCCTGTTTGACCCATGCCTTCATGACCGACAACTTCTCGGTGGCCTATGTGGCCAGCAACTCCAACAGCGCCTTGCCCTGGTACTACAAGTTCAGCGCCGTGTGGGGCGCCCACGAAGGTTCGTTGCTGCTGTGGGCGTTTATCCTGGGTGGCTGGACCTTTGCCGTGTCGGTGTTCTCGCGTCAGTTGCCGCAGGTGATGCTGGCCCGCGTGCTGGCGGTGATGGGCATGATCAGCGTCGGCTTCCTGAGCTTCCTGATCATCACCTCCAACCCGTTCCAGCGCCTGCTGCCGCAAGTGCCCACCGACGGCCGCGACCTCAACCCGTTGCTGCAGGACTTTGGCCTGATCGTTCACCCGCCGATGTGGGCTACGTGGGCTTCTCGGTGGCCTTCGCCTTCGCCATTGCCGCCTTGCTCGGCGGCCGCCTGGACGCTGCCTGGGCGCGCTGGTCGCGGCCCTGGACCATCGTCGCCTGGGCCTTCCTGGGGGTCGGTATCACCCTGGGCTCGTGGTGGGCCTACTACGAGCTGGGCTGGGGTGGCTGGTGGTTCTGGGACCCGGTGGAAAACGCCTCGTTCATGCCCTGGCTGGTGGGCACGGCGCTGATCCACTCGCTGGCGGTGACCGAAAAGCGTGGGGTGTTCAAGAGCTGGACCGTGCTGCTGGCAATTGCCGCCTTCTCGCTGAGCCTGCTGGGTACCTTCCTGGTGCGCTCGGGCGTGCTCACCTCGGTGCACGCCTTTGCCGCCGACCCGTCGCGGGGCATTTTCATCCTGTTCTTCCTGCTGTTCGTGGTGGGTGGTTCGCTCACCCTGTTCGCCCTGCGCGCTCCGGTGGTAAAGAGCCAGGTCGGCTTCGCCCTGTGGTCGCGCGAGACGCTGCTGCTGGCCAACAACCTGGTACTGGTGGTGGCCGCGTCGATGATTCTGCTCGGCACGCTGTACCCGCTGGTGCTTGATGCGCTGACCGGGGCCAAGCTGTCGGTGGGGCCGCCGTATTTCGATGCCTTGTTCCTGCCGCTGATGGCTCTGCTGATGGTGGTCATGAGTGTGGGCGTGCTGGTGCGCTGGAAGGACACCCCGGGCAAATGGCTGGTCAGCATGATGACCCCGGTGCTGATCGGCAGTGCCATCCTTGCCCCGGTCGCCGGGTTTATCGTTGACGACTTCGACTGGCCAACCCTCACCGCCTTCGCCCTGGCGGCCTGGGTGGTGCTCGGCGGGCTGCGTGACATTCTCGACAAGACCCGTCACAAAGGCCTGCTCAAGGGCCTGCCTGGCCTGGGCCGCAGCTACTGGGGCATGCAACTGGCGCACCTGGGCCTGGCGGTGTGTGCGCTGGGCGTGGTGCTGTCGAGCAACAACAGCGCCGAACGCGACCTGCGCATGGCCCCGGGCGAAAGCGTGGAGCTGGGGGGGTATCACTTCCTGTTCCAGGGCGCCAAGCACTTCGAGGGGCCGAACTTCATCTCCGACAAGGGTACCGTGGTGGTCAGCCGTGATGGCCGTGAAATAACCACCCTGCACCCGGAAAAGCGCCTGTACACCGTGCAGCAGTCGATGATGACCGAAGCCGGCATTGACGCCGGCTTTACCCGCGACCTGTACGTTGCCCTGGGCGAGCCGCTGGAAAACGGCGCCTGGGCCGTGCGCGTACATATCAAGCCTTACGTTCGCTGGATCTGGCTGGGCGGTCTGCTGACCGGCCTGGGCGGGTTGCTGGCGGCACTCGACCGGCGCTACCGCGTCAAGGTCAAGACCCGGGTGCGTGATGCCCTGGGCGTGTCTGGAGCAGCTGCATGAAGCGTTGGATCATGGTAGTCCCCCTGGCAGTGTTCCTGCTGGTGGCGGTGTTCCTCTACAAGGGGCTGTTTCTCAAGCCCGACGAGCTGCCCTCGGCAATGATCGGCAAACCGTTCCCGGTGTTTTCCCTGGCTTCGACCCAGGGCGACCGCACCCTGACCCAGGCCGACTTGCAGGGCCGCCCGGCCCTGGTCAACGTGTGGGCCACCTGGTGCCCGTCGTGCAAGGTCGAGCACCCGTACCTGAACCAGCTGGCGCAGCAGGGCGTGGTGATCCACGGTGTCAACTACAAGGACGACAATGCCGCCGCGCAGAAATGGCTGGCCGAGTTCCACAACCCCTACCAGCTGGACATCCGTGACGAGCAGGGCAGCCTCGGCCTGGACCTGGGGGTGTACGGCGCGCCGGAAACCTTCCTGATCGACGCCAAGGGCATCATCCGCTACAAGCACGTGGGCATTGTCGATGCCACTGTCTGGCGTGAGCAGCTGGCGCCGCTGTACCAGGGCCTGGTCGACGAGGCCAGGCCATGAGGCGCTGGCTGGCAGCTGCCGTGCTGGGCACGAGCCTGGCCGGCGTGGCCAACGCGGCCATTGACACTTACCAGTTCCGCGACGACGCCGAGCGCGAGCGCTACCAGCAGCTGACCAAGGAACTGCGTTGCCCCAAGTGCCAGAACCAGGACATTGCCGACTCCAACGCGCCGATTGCTGCCGACCTGCGCCGAGAGATCTTCCGCATGCTTGGCGAAGGCAAGAGCAACCAGCAGATCGTCGACTTCATGGTGGACCGCTATGGTGACTTTGTGCGCTACAAACCGGCGCTCAGCGGGCGTACCTGGCTGTTGTGGTTCGGCCCAGGCATCTTGTTGGCTGGTGGTTTCGTGGCGCTGGCGGTGATCGTGCGCCGACGCCGTGGTATGGCTTTGCCGGGCAACAACGAGCTTTCTGCCGAAGAACGCGAGCGACTCGCCAAACTGCTGGAAAAAGAACAGACCCATGATTGAATTCTGGCTTAGCGCGGGCCTGCTGCTGCTCGCCGCCCTCAGTTTCCTGCTGATCCCGATCCTGCGTGGCCGTGGCCGCCAGCAGGAAGAAGACCGCACCGCCCTGAACGTGGCCCTGTACCAGGAGCGCGTCGCCGAACTGGCCGCCCAGCAGGCTGCCGGTGTACTCGACGAGGCGCAGTTGACCAAGGGCCGTGACGAGGCTGCCCGCGAGCTGCTGGCCGATACCGAAGGCGCCGAGGCTCCGCGCCAGGGCCATCTGGGCAAAGCCCTGCCGCTGCTGGCTGCCGTGCTGGTACCGCTGATGGCGCTGGGGCTGTACCTGCATTTTGGTGCGGCCGACAAGGTGGCGCTGACCCAGGAGTTCGCCGAGGCGCCCAAATCGATGGAAGAAATGACCACGCGCCTGGAGCGTGTGGTGCAGGCCCAGCCGGAGTCGGCAGAGGCCCTGTACTTCCTGGGCCGTGCCTACATGGCCGAGCAGCGCCCGGCCGATGCTGCGCGCACGTTCGAGCGGGCGGTAGCCCTGGCTGACCGCCAGCCCGAGTTGCTGGGCCAGTGGGCCCAGGCCCTGTACTTTGCCGCCGACAAGCAGTGGAGCCTGCAGGTGCAGGCACTGACGGATGAAGCGCTGAAGGCCGACCCCAATGAGGTGACCAGCCTGGGCCTGCGCGGTATTGCCGCCTTCGAGGGCGAGCGTTACCAGGAAGCCATCGACTACTGGAAGCGCCTGCTGGCGCAGTTGCCGGAAGGCGATGCATCGCGTGATGCCCTGCAAGGCGGCATCGACCGCGCTGCCGAACGCCTGGGTGGGCCGGCAGGGCAGGCCGCAGAGCCCGCGCCGGTGGCTGCGCGGCTGAAAGTGCGGGTGGAACTGGCGGCGGCACTGAAGGACAAGGTCAAGCCGGACGACACGGTGTTCATCTTCGCGCGCGCCAGCAATGGCCCGCCGATGCCGCTGGCAGCCAAGCGGGTGACGGTGGCGCAGTTGCCGATCGAAGTGGAGTTGTCCGATGCTGACGCGATGATGCCGCAGATGAAACTGTCGCAATTTGCCGAAGTCCAACTGGTTGCACGTGTTTCCCGCGCTGGCCAGCCTACCCGCGGCGAGTGGATTGGCCAGGGCGCGCCGTTGCCCAGCGCCACCCAGGCGACCCAGCACCTGACCATCGACAGCCCAGACCCGTAAGAGAGCACAGCCATGCACAGCACCGTCCGCCTGACCCTGATCACCCTGGCCCTGGGTTTGTCTGCGTGTACGGTGCATCAGCCGTATGAACAGCCGGCACCCCCGATCGAGCGCGTGCCGCCGCAAGGGCCGGTGGTCAAGCCGTTGCCGGGTGGGCAGCCGTCCACCCAGCCGAGCAAACCGGCGGCGATACCCAAGCCGATGCCGCGCACCTCGGCCAGCTTTGCGCCACCACCTGGCGGGGCGAGCCACTGGGACCCCAAGCTGGGTGTGTATGTACTGGAGAAGCAGCCCAATACCTTCTACCGGCAGCGTACGTACTATCGGTTTGATAACGGCTGGAGCTGGTCGCTGAGCCCGAATGGGCCTTGGCAGGATACTGACAGCAGTGGTGTGCCGGGTGGGTTAGGGCGAGCGTTCGCCCAGTAACGCTGCATCGGCATCGGCATCGGCTTTTGCTTTTGCTTTTAAGCGCGCGGAAGCTCAGGCGACGCAGATTGCGACTTCAGGAGGCCTGCGTTCGGCCTCCTGAAGTCGCGACGATCAAGATCAAGATCAAGATCAACGGCTACAGCGGAGCGGAGCAGCACAGTACAGTTTTGCCTTGTAATTTCAATTGACTGTACTGGCTGGTGACTCCGCATAATGGCGCCTCGAATTGACCCGGAGGTGGCATGCGCAAGACAGTCCTGGTGCTGGTGGAAACCGTCAATGATTACCTGCCGCTGCTAGAACAGGCCGGTTACCTTCTGATCCGCGCCCCCTCGCCACAACTGCGCGCCGACGCCATCCAGCGCCACGCCAGCGAAATCGATGCCGTGCTCACGCGCGGCCCGCTGGGCCTGACAGCCGCCGAAATCGACGCGTTGCCCAACCTGCAGATCATCTGCGTGATCGGTGCTGGCTACGAGCAGGTCGACCTGGTTGCCGCCGCCGCCCGCGGCATCACCGTTACCAACGGCGCGGGTGCCAATGCCAGCGCAGTCGCCGACCACACCCTGGCGCTGTTGCTGGCGCTGCTGCGCGATATTCCCCGTGCTGACGCCAGCACCCGCCGCGGCGAGTGGAACCGGGTAATCAGCCCGTCGGTGAGTGGCAAGCGCCTGGGCATTCTTGGCCTGGGGGCGGTGGGGCAGGCCATTGCCACGCGCGCCAACCTGGGCTTCGACATGCCCGTCAGCTACCACAGCCGCACCCCGCGCGAAGGTGTGCCTTACACCTGGTACGACAGCCCGCTGCACCTGGCCGCTGCCGTCGACATCTTGGTCGTGGCCACCCCCGGTGGCGCCAATACCCAGCATCTGGTCGATGCCAAGGTACTGGAGGCGCTGGGCGGCAAGGGCTATCTGGTGAATATCGCCCGGGCCAGCGTGGTCGACACCGCCGCCTTGGTGGCCGCCCTGCAGCAAGGCAAGCTGGCCGGCGCCGCGCTCGACGTGTTCGACGACGAACCGGCGGTGCCTGATGCCCTCAAGGCCTTGGCCAACACCGTGCTCACGCCCCATGTGGCCGGCCAATCGCCGGAGGCTGCGCGCGATACCGTGACCCTGGTGCTGCAAAACCTGCAGGCGTTCTTTGCCGGTGAGCCAGTACTGACCCCGGTGCGCCAGTAACCCCTTTCCAGATATCTGCCTGGCAACGCCTGGGCAACAAGGAGTGTGTGCATGCAACTCGAAATCTTCCAGGTCGATGCATTTTCCGCTGAACCGTTCGGTGGCAACCCGGCGGCGGTAATCCCGCTTGAAGCCTGGCTGCCCGACGATGTGCTGCAGCGCATTGCCGAAGAAAACAACCTGTCGGAAACCGCCTACTTCGTGCGCAAGGGCGAAACCTTCGACCTGCGCTGGTTCACCCCGACCGTGGAAGTTGACCTGTGCGGCCACGCCACCCTGGCGTCGGCTTATGTGCTGTTCGAGCAGCTGGGAGAGCAGGTGCAGGTGCTGCGCTTCAACACTCGCAGCGGCGAATTGCGCGTCAGCCGTGGCACCGACGGGCTGCTGGCCATGGACTTCCCGGCCAAGCAACCGGCCACAGTGGAAACCCCGGCGGGCCTGCTGCAAGCGCTGGGCCTGAGCCAGGCACAGGCGGTGTACCGCAGCGATGACTATGTAGTCGTGATCGATGACGCCCTGTTGCTCGACACACTGAAGCCGGATTTTGTGGCGCTGTCGGCCTTCGACGTGCGCGGCATTGCCGTGACGGCGGCAGGGCGTGGCTTTGATTTCGTCACCCGCTGGTTCGGCCCACGGGTTGGTGTGAACGAAGACCCGGTCACCGGCTCGGCACACACCTCGCTGGCGCCAGTGTGGGCTGAGCGCCTGGGCAAGCAGGTGCTGAGCTGCGAGCAGGGCGGGGCACGCAAAGGCCAGCTGCTGTGTGAAGTACCGGGCAATGGCCGGGTGATCATCAGCGGGCGAGCGGCGTTGTACCTGCGCGGTACCGCATACATCTAAGGGAGTGCACGGATATCTGTGGGAGCGGCCTTGCGTCGCGATTGGGCTGCAAAGCAGCCCCCCGGATTCAGCAACAGCGCGATATTCGGGGGCCGCTTTGCGGCCCAATCGCGACGCAAGGCCGCTCCCACAAAGAGCTGGCATCTATAATTGCTGGCCCAATCCTCGCTAAAGGAGCCAGCCATGGCCATGGAAAAACAAGGCACCTGTCTGTGCGGCGCCACCACGCTCAAGGTCACCGTCGACAACACCCATATCAGCGCCTGCCATTGCAGCATGTGCCGCAAGTGGACCGGCGGGCCGTTGCTGGTGGTGCATTGCAGCCAGCCACCGGTGATCGAAGGGTGTGCTCCCAGCGTCTACGACTCGTCCGACTGGGCCCAGCGAGGCTTCTGCGGCCAATGCGGCACCCACCTGTATTACCGGCTGAAGGCCAACGACTTCCATGCGGTGCCGGTCGGCCTGCTGGATGGGGACCAGGCATGGGATTTCGATCTGCAGATTTTTGTCGAGCAGAAGCCCGCCTGGTACTGCTTCGCCAACCAGACCAAAGAGCTGACCGGCCAAGAGGTGTTCGAGCAGAACAGCTGATAGCCGTCTGTCGATACGTGTAGGGCTCATTCCTCCCGGGAATGCCACCATGCGCATTCATCTTTTGCCCGACACGCCGCATGCAGGTAGCCTGCGCCCATCTTGAAACAGGAGCAGACACGTGAAACGCGGTGTGATGTACGCCGGCATGGCCGGTGCGTTATGGGGCATGGTGCTGATGGTTCCAGAGCTGCTGCCCGAGTTCAACCCGATGCTGCTGAGCAGCGTGCGCTACCTGATGGTCGGGGGGATCTCGCTGCTGCTGGCGCTGCCCATGGCGCGCCAGTTGCGCCAGCTCACCGCAAGCGATGCGTGGATGCTGCTGCGCTTGGCAGTGATCGGCAACCTGGTGTACTTCGTCTTTCTGGTGGCGGCGATCCAGCGGCTGGGTGTAGCCCCGGCCTCGCTGATCGTTGGTGTATTGCCGCTGACCATCACCCTGTACGGCCGCAACGACAGCGGCGCGGTGCCCCTGGCGCGGCTGGTCGGCCCGCTGGCGCTGATTCTTGCTGGCATGCTGTGCATCAACCTCGAAACCTTCGCGTTTGCCCCCGGCGATATCGGTGACAAGCTGATGGGCCTGTTCTACGCGCTGGCTGCCCTGGCCTGCTGGACCTGGTACGCAGTGCAGAACAGCCGCTACCTGAAACAGTGCGGCCATTTCGACAGCCATCAGTGGTCGGTGCTGTGCGGGGTGATGACGGGCCTGGCCAGCCTGTTGATGGTTGCAGGCCTTGCGCTATGGCAGCCACAACAGTTGCAGGTGGAGGCGCCAATGTCGCGTTGGTGGTTGTTCTGGGCCGCCAGCCTGGCTTGCGCGGTTTTGGGTTCGTGGCTGGCCATGGCGCTGTGGAACGCCGCATCCAAACGCCTGCCGTTGACCTTGAGCGGGCAACTGATCGTGTTCGAAACCCTGTTCGCGCTGTTGTATGCCTTTGTTTGGCGTCAGACCGGGCCGAGCCTGCTGGAAGCCACGGCGATCGTGCTGGTGGTGGGCGGTGTGCTGTGGTCGATGCGCCAGCATGAAACGCCACGTGAGCTTGCCAAGCCGGTGCATTCCTGAGAAAAAGGCGGCTTTGTTTTTAAGCGTTGGAGTGTGCCCATGAGCCAAGAACTACAGATCATCGACCTGGTCGAGGGTGAAGGCAAAGCCGCCGTCAAAGGCGCCCTGATCACCACCCAGTACACCGGCTGGCTGGCCGACGGCAGCGAGCTCGACTCATCCTGGTCACGCGGCAAGCCGTTCCAGTGCGTGATCGGCACCGGTCGGGTGATCAAGGGCTGGGACCACGTTCTTTAAATGTGACCCTATGGGCTGGTATGCTCGCCCGCCCTTAGGAGACCGCAATGAAACAGGCCATATCTTACGTTCGCTTTTCCAGCTTTCGGCAGTACAGCTCTAACTCTGTAGAGCGCCAGCAGCGTGAGATAGCCAAGTGGCTGGAAAAGAATCCTGACTACAGGTTGAGCGACCTAAGGTTTGAGGACCTGGCGAAATCCGGCTTCAAGGGGGAGCACGTCGGGAAGGGCGGGGGCTTCGGCAAGCTCCTCGATACGGTCAAGGCTGGAGTGATCAGAGAGGGTGACGTTGTTCTGGTTGAGGCTATCGACCGAACGGGGCGCCTGGATACTGTAGACATGCTCGACTTGCTCACGCCCATCCTGAAGGCCGGTGTATCAATTGTCACCCTGGATGACGGGAACGTCTACAACCGAGCAAACGCCAACGGCTCATATATCCACCTGCTGATAGGCAAGATTCAGGCTGCCAACCTGTACTCGGTGAACCTGTCCCGTGTGACCATCCAGTCTTACGACATCCGCCGTGCCAGGGCGCTGGCGCTATCGGATCAAAGTACGGAAAGCACGGGGCCGAAGGTAAAACGGCACACGCCCGTCTGGTTGACCGTTGAAGGCGTTGTCATCGAGCGGATTGCCAAGCACGTCAAAGCCGCCTTTGAGCTGTACGCGGCTGGCGTTGGGAAGGCCACTATCTCTGTGCGTATGCGGGAAACTGGCGAGCCGGAGCTTGCTAAGTGCTCGGGGCCTACCGTCGAAGGCTGGTTACGAAACAGGACCGTCATCGGGTACTGGAACGACATCCCTAACGTCTACGAGGCGATCATTGAGCCGGACCTGTTCGTCCGTGCCCAGCAGCGGGGCAAGGAAGCAAAGACGACTCGCCCGGCAAAGACTGCAAAGCACTTCCTTGTCGGCCTGGTGAAGTGTGGCCACTGCGGCGGGAACTACATAATGCAGAACAAGGACGGCCACCCGCACAGTATGCGGTGCCTCAATCGTCAGCGGCTCAAGGATGCAGGGTGCGACAACACACGCACCATCCCGAAGCCTGTCCTTGACTACATCCGCGTTAACACCTCCCTCGGTGCGGTGGAGACTGCATTCCAGCGCCAGCAACTAACCGTCAACCAGAAACGGATACTCGCCATCCAGGGCGAGCTTGAAGACGTTGCACGGAAACTCTCTGACCTGGCCAAGGCCATCGAAACGGTTGGAGCTATCCCTGAAGTCATCAGCCAGCTAACAGCCCGGCAAGCTGAGCGGGAAGCACTCAATGCCGAACTGGTAGTGTTGGAACGCACGGAAAGCCCGCTCGATACCTTTGGCGCCGTCCGTGTTGAGGGTGAACTACTGGAGGATGATTCCATTAAGCTGGCGGCATTGCTGAAGGGCGTCGGCTACTCCATCACTGTCAGAAGTGACGCAAGGATGACGGTCAACTGGCCGGGCGAGGAGGGGCTTGAATGGGCGTACAAAGGTACTGAGCGGTCCACAGGCTATTACCTGCTTCGCCACTACGAGACTACCGTCCAGGATGAGCCAGCAGCGAACCCGCTTGGGTTGAAATTTAAGCCACTGGATGAACTGATAAAGGTGTTCCCGAAGCCGCACCTTGTGCCCAAGCCAGAACGGACAGCCGATCAACTCGACCAGTTGAACCCGTTGCAGCAACTACTTAGAAGGCACAACCAGCACCAGCCTTGATGACAAAGCTGTGGGGGCTGAAGGCAGTCCCTAGCGCTCCAAGGTCTTTATCGCTTAACTAGTCGATGCCATATGTAACCTGGACGTTTTTTGTACGACTGAAGTTGCCGGATTGCTGGCAGTGTTTCAGTCAGTCCTGTTGATACCGACGCTAGGAGTGAAGGTACTAACGCAACTGCTGAGCCAGTGCCGATTGCCAAGCCAATACCACCAAGCGATAGAAGCGTCCCCTTCAGGAAGCCGGCGCCTATTTGCCCTACCGCTCCGCGTATCTCATCTACCTGAGGCATAATGTCCCTGTGGAAAAGTGCCTCACACTTTCGGTCAAATGCGTTTGCATCTGTGCCATAAAGCTCATCACTTACGGAAAGTAATGAACTATTGAAGCGCTCAAAGGCGCCTGCGTGCTTGTCTCTTAGCGTGACTATAGTGTCAGGGGATTCAATATTGATAAAGCTATTATTCAATTCCAGGAACTTGACGCACGGTGAAATAGTGTCAGTTCCCGTAGTGTTTGAAAGCGAGAGTAAGGTTGATTCAAACTGGGACTCGGTTAAGTAAGTATTGCCCAGCTCTTGTGCAAGTGCTGCCTGGTTGCATATGGCTTTTAAGCGAGCGATGATCGCCTGGTTTGTGGCCTGGTAAGCCCAGTGCTTAAACTTCTCCTCGGATAGTATTTCGTTCTTATCCCAGGTTTCCCTGTAATAGATTCTGCCGCCTTCGCGCCTGAAGTTGTCCGTTGTGGAGTGCTTAAAGAGAGACACTCCTGAATACAGGTGGTCATTGTTGAATGTTACAACAAGAGCTGAGCGCCGTTTGACGTGAGCCTCCTCTCTTAATATGTACATGTCATTATTATCGCCCGCTATGGCTGACTTGAGGATTGCATTCGAGTGCGCGAAGTCATGGATTGCGGGAGAAATTGAGGACCTGAAAGCATCCTCCGAAATGAGTAAGGGAATTTCTTCGCTAGGTTTGTCATAGTAGTCAATCGGGTATATGGCGACAAATCCAGCCCTTATCAACGGGTGCAGCCAGCTATAAAATTGTAGTCCTGCAAGCAGCTTTTCATAACTGATGTTCGAGTCAGCCGATACTAACGGATCGTTCAATACTACGCGATTGTATACCAGCAGAGACGAGAGAGTGCTTTCTCTTGAGAACTGGGCTGACCATGTGCTGAATTGGGCGTTAAGTCGAGCATCCTTAGGGTGAGCTTCAACTTCCTTAAAAATGCCGCTCTGCCTAGCCTTGACGAAATATGTGAGGCGGCGGCTCAGTTCGTGTTTTGGTACACGCTCCAAGTCTACAACGCCACCATTAGGCTTGAGTAATTCGCACTCTATCAATAGGTCTAATGCTTGATTGCTCATTGTTCCCTCAAATCTTCAGTAGGCACGATAGGTTTGAAAAGTGGCTCAGTCGATGGTGGCTCGCAGTGCATCAATATCGGATGCGTTCAATCGCTGAAGCGATAGCATCCGCGTTTGTGTCGAGGGCCTGCAAAGCTACCATTGCATTGTCGTGGACGTTCACAGAGCCACGCTGGCGTATCCAGGTGCTCACTTCCTCGATGGCGGCTCTCAGGGCTGTCTGGTTCATCATCAGTAGTTCTAGGGCATCAGCGGTTGCAGCGGCCTTGTCGTCCATATCGTTGATTTCCTTATCCCGGCGGTGATGCACAGTTCTGGGATATTACATGACGGTAAGGCTTGCTGGCAGGGCTCTGGGCTGGAATTTAAGCTGAGTGGGGGGCAATTTTTCCAGGGCGGCTGCCACCTAAAATTTTTTCTACGGTACCTGCCCTGTTCGGAATATGGCCTGTGATCCAGGCAGTAAAATATCAGATAGGGTATCGGGGAAAGCGGCTGAAACTTAGTCAGATGGCAAGCGGTGCTTAATACCCTTTGCGGCTCGCCAGGGGACCGGTAATCGTCTTTTTGAAATATCCTCTGGGTGACACAGGCCATCCGGGATTTTTTCTGTAATCGCTCCCTATAGCGTTACACAGCCGCTTTCATTGCACGCTGTACGGTGCTCAGGCTCACTCCCAGGCTCTCGGCAGCCTTGCGGAACGATTGCCCCTCAGCGATAGCGGTACGGATAGCATCATCATCCACTGTCTTGGTGCGGCCCTTGTAGACGCCTTTCTCCTTAGCCTTGGCGATGCCTTCCCGCTGGCGCTCTCTAATCATTGACCGCTCAAACTCAGCAAAGCTGCCCATCATCGAGAGCATCAGCTTCTGCATCGGGTTGTCTTCACCAGTGAACTCAAGCTGTTCCTTGTTGAAGCGGATATGGATTCCACGTTTGTTCAGGTCCTCTACCAGTTTCAGCAGGTCGGCCAGGGAGCGGGCTAGGCGGTCGATGGAGTGGACTACGATAGAGTCCCCTTCGCGGACATACTCAAGCATCGCCTGGAGCTGGGGGCGCTCTGTGGTAGCCCCGCTCACTTTCTCAGTGAAAACCTTGTCCAGGGTGATGCCGTCAAGCTGGCGGTCTGTGTTCTGGTCAACCGAGCTAACGCGAATGTATCCGACCTTTGCCATTTCCTTGCCCTCTGTATTCATTTGCCTCTAGATACAGAGAGTATGGCTGTATTCAAAATCAAAAGCAACGCTAATGAATACGGATTCTAGGTGTGCCCTGTATTCACTTCTTTGTGTTCTCAAGGGTGTACTCATCTGAATACAAGCGTGGCTTTCCTCCAGGCACAAAAATGCCCGCACGGTGGCGGGCTGGAGAGAGGTGCAAAACATTGATTTTCTGAGGGCACGCCCTGTAGCGGTAACTCCGCACAGAAACTGTTGAAAATCTGACTCAAGGGATAAGTTCTTAACCCCCTGCGATGCAGGGCCCTGTTAATAGGGGCCTGTAGGGGTGTGAGGGTGCGAGAGAGCCAGAACAGACGCCCGAGGGCAATTAGATACTGGTTAGATCGGCAATTAGTTATCGGGGTATCAGGCTGCGGCTCTGTACCTGTCCTCTACCCCTGGTAGGCGTTCCAGCCACTGTGGGTAGCCTTCAAAAGGTACGTTCCACTTCGTATAGCGGGGCTGGCTCCGGTAGTCCTGGCGTGCCTTCTCAATTGCATCATCAAGATTTGCCAGTACGGCTACCCGAGCATCTACAACCGCTACTGTTGTGCATAGGCCAACGTCGAGCAAGGCTTGCCACGTTGGTTCAAGGGAGACGTACAAGTTTTCAATGTAGCTTTGCTGGTCTGATCCGCAGGCTTCCCAGCTCCACTGATCCGGGGCAGGGATAGCGGGAGAAAGGATGTTCAAGTGCATCCGCTTCAGCAACCGTGCTTCAAGCATTTGAGCGGGAATGTCGAGACCCTGTAGTGCTGCCTGTGCGGCTTCGATCATCGACTTAATCAACATCGCCTTGTCTGCATCCAGTGCTGCAACGGACGGCTTCCAAGGGTTGCTTGGGCAGTAGTAGCGGAGTGGCGACCATGTAGCGTTGCCAATCTGTAGGAATCGGCTACGGGCTGTACCCTGCTTATCGTTGGTCTGCGTAAGGTAGATACCCAACACTTGCACCAGCTTCAGCATATGGCGGCAATTATCCCTCTGCTGCCCCCCAGGGAGCAGGTCAGAGAAACGGGCAAGTTCGTCGCGGAGCACGCCCAGCTCAGAGTCTACTGGGCAATTGGCGGCAGTGAACTTCTTACTGCCTGTCCTGCCATTCTGGATAGCATCAAGTTGCTGCAACACTTCCACATCCAAGGCTTCAAGCTCTGCCTTGGTGTATCGGCGGTCGAGTGGTTCGTATAGTTCGTCGCCCTGGTGTTTGAAGACTGTCCCGGCCAGGCGGAGCTTTACTGTTCGCTGGGGAATCTTGTCTAGTTCATCTAGGAAGGTGTCCAGCTCGGGGCCTAGGAAATCAGCGATCTTCTGTAGCACCTGATCCCGAGGCATATCCTCAGTGATGTTCCACTTCCGTTTACGGGCAGATACAGGGATAGAGGCGCCAGCCCAAGAGTTGACTGGCTTGTTGCTCTGCTGCTGGTTGAGCTTTGCAATGCCGGTGAACAAGTTCTCTGGAGTGGTGAGGCCGGTGCTGCCATCGCGACCAACAAGGGGCTGGACGTGGCAAAGCTGGAACAAGTCTTTGCCGTGGCCACCTGTTACCCAGCCGTAGCGTTGCTTGCGGTAAACGTGCAATTCGTAGAGTAGGTGTAGGCCAGTGGCCATGATGCCCTGGTAGGTCTGGACCGTCCCCGCTCGCTTGGCTTGATCTAGGAACCAATATCCGAAGGCACACTCCAGTAGGCGAAGTTTGCGACGTTCGATCTTCTTTTGCCTGGCGGTTAGGGTTGGCGCCTTCTGCTGGCGCTCCACTGCCTTGGCACAAGCTCTGCTGCAAGTGGATGATCCCCCAGGACGACGCCGAAACATCATCCCGCACTTGGTGCAAGGGTACTCAGGATGCTTTTTGTTCTCGGCTGTTGCCATTGGCGTCCACGCTTGCAGGGATCAAGTTAAGTTGGCTGGCCAGGGTGAGGAGCACGTTCAGGCCGTGTGTAGGGTTTGAAATGCCACGCGAGGCCATGAAGGCAAGCAGGCTGGCAGTAGCGTTTTCGTTGAGTGAAATCCGCATGGTGAAACTCCAAAAAATGAAAAGTTAAAAATGGCGAGGCCGCGTGGCACTAGGGCTACAGCCAGATATTGCGACAAATACGTACCTACCTGGCGTGCACCTTTTTACCCTTCTCCAGGCAGCAGGAACCCGATGAAATCAGCGGCCATATCGGCTTGATTGTCTGGGCGGTTATTTGGGGAGGGACGCTATTATTAGAAGGCGGGTGGCAATTGCCAATCGTATGTTTGCATCAAGTTGATAGCCGGGCTTGATGACTACAGGCCGGTGACATCCACTGTCAGCACTGTGGGAGCTGGCGCCAATGGCATCTGGCCGGGGGGCGGGTCGCCAGCACTGCCCCAAGGGCGTGAAGCGATTGCTGTTAGTCCGCCGCCACCTGATGTAGGTCCTACCTGTAAGCAATAGGACATCAACACGCCCCAAGGCACGCCAGCCTGTGAAGCCCCCCTCCATTGCTTGGGGTAGACGCCTAGGCCAACGGCATATGTCCGCCCAGGTACTGGGTAGGATTGCACTTGCAGCCCGGATGTAGGCACGCTGAAGGCGTTAGAGATTTTCATGAAGTTACTATTAGAGTCGAAGGTCAATTCTCCGCTCTCATTGAATAGCTGCATTCCATAGCTACCAGTTGAGGCTACTGGTGGTGCCTCTCTGAAGCCATATATCTCTATGGTGCCCTGTGCTGAAGTTCGGAAGGTGTGAGACGTTCCAGACTTCTTGAAAAGGGCGATGCTTCGATCTGTAGAAGAGCCGAAGAACAGGAACTTAACGTCAGCAGGGATATACATAGTGAACTGATACCAGGTGCCGATGAAGGCTGTATTGCCGTCATTGCTATATGGGCCTGTAAATGTCTGTTTGAACGTTGGTGAGATAGTTTTGAAGTCAGAGTCTATTTGCAAGATCCCTTCATCTGTATATACCTTGAGTCCAACCGCCATTAGAACACTCCCACGCTGATTTCAACACTGCGTCTAGGTGCAGGGCCATAAGGGCTTACGGGGATTGCATAGTCTAGGAAAGTCCAGCTAACAGTGTTGCCACTAATCGTTATGTCTGGGTATGCAATGTGCTCGCTGAAATAGTCAGCATCTGTAGTGATGTAGTGAAAGGGCGTTCCCGAGTCTAATAGCCCTGGAATTACCCGAGAGGAGTTTGCTAGGCCACTTGCAAATGTGCTGACGATCTTGCCAATCCTCCGAGTGCCGTCGAGCACTAGGTTCCCGCTAGCATCGAAAATCTGTAATCCTGCTGCCATATATAATCCTTGAGGCTAGAGTTGCTTGGCTTTAGCCTTTTGTTCCTCTGCCCGCATAGAGGTAATGTAACAAGTGACCATCCATTCGATGAACTCTCGAACTGGCATCTTGTGTTTGCGGGCGTAGTGATTCAGTGTGTGGAAGTCAGCAGCATTGAAGCTGACCCCCAGGGCTTTGGTGTGTTCGTACTCGCTACTCACGCTGCTGCCTCTACCTTGGCCTTACCCTTGGCAGGCTTGTTGTATTCAGCGATCAAGGCGGCGTGTGCTTTCTGGCGTGCTGCTTCCACTTTATCAGCCAGGGCTTTCGCTGCTGCCGCCTCTTGCTCCCGAATTTCGCGGGCTAGGGTGATTTCAACTTGGCGGGCAGTCTCTGCAACGTTGCGGGCATAGCGGCTTTCGGCATATGCCTCTGCTACTTCTTTTGCCAGTCCAACTAGATCAGCGTCAATCATCTCCTGGGGCTTCTTGAGTTGAATCTTCAGATATAGCGGCTCATGGAAAGCAGCAGCGATAGCGTACCCTTTATTAGTCCACTCAAGCATATCTTGAAGGGCGTAGGCGAGAGGCTTGTCACTAAACCAATCAACGTGAGCACCTAGCTGAGGCCGGGCTGGAGACTGAGAGTGGCGGTAATACTGCGCGGTGCGTTGGTCTACTAACTTCTGAAGTTCGTCGGCGTCGTGTGTGAAGAACTCCGCAACGTCGATGCCGTATTTATATTTCGCGGTCATAATTACTTCCGTGGTTGGCGAACCGGCTTGAACCCGGCTTTGAATTTAGTTGTGTTGGTCGGGGAGTGCTTATTACTTGCCACTGTAGCGTCCTGGGAGGGCTTCTGAGGGGGTTTCTGGGCTGCCCTGATATGTTGGGCTGCCTTTGCTATTTTCGCCTCTTGTAGGCGCTCCCTGTGCTCTTGTAGGTCACTCAGAGTTACTACTGTGCCAGCAGGGAGAATGTAGTCCTCTAGGGTGTTCAAGTACAGAAGTTCATCCTGAGTCGCTTCAATGTAATCCACTGCTGCGGATTGAGTAGTTGGGCGGTCCAGGAAGTAGCTTAGAAGAGCACCGTTGCTTTTATTGGCCTCTAGCCACACGTTGGTATCGGTCATTGTGCGATCCCTTCAGGGCGAAGGTGGAGAGCTTTGAACTGACGCTGAATGTTCGTCCACTTACGGAAAAGTTTTAGCTCTGACGCCAGCGGCTTAACATCTGGCCAGGACTTACGCCAGGCGTCTAGAAACTTCCAGTCTTCGTCATGGTCTAGAAGGTAGTCGAAGGTTTCCAGGTCATAGCGGGCTGAAGTCAGCCCAAGAACTTCGCCGGATGAGCGGTCAATTTGATGGTACAGTTTCATTTAAGCAGCCTCTTGGCCTGTTGTCTTCTGAGCTTCTTGAAGTTCATATTCGATTTCAAGTTCAGCCTGGGTTTTAGTGGCATTGTTCTTTCTCCATGTGGCTACTTGGTGGGCGACACAGCAGAAGCGAGAGAGGCTAGATCTGGAGAAGAAAATGCGAGAGCAGTATTCGCAGCTATGCCTGCGGAGTGGGCGTTGGGCCATTGAGTTATTACCTTGGTATGTTTGGTTGTTTAGATTGGATATGAAAAAGGCCCGTTCTCTGGATGAGGCGCGGGCCTGGGTGCTGCGATCACACTTATATAGGAAGTGTAAGCATTACTCGTTGCGAGCAAATTTGAATGTTAGTGGCCAGAATCGTTGCTCCCCTGGCCGGGGAATACCTTGAAGTGAGCGGAGCAGAGGGCGCCCACTAACCAGTACAACTGTCCCAATGAAATTACAGTCATTTGCCTGGACTGATAACAGGATGCAACACGCACAAGCATTGCCTGTAAGTTCTGCCAGTGCGTGTTAACAACTTAGGAAATAGTGTTACGAGAGCTTGAGACAGAACATCTCAAAAGAAGCGTCTAGTATAGCAGAACCTACGAATTTGTCAACACAATTCTCTCAAACATGCAAGTACTTTATTAATTATTTTGATGGGCGGTGCTGGAGCCCTGATTTCGGAGACTCCCGTCGTACTCACATTTGAAATAGTTGCGACCAGGGCCTGATGGGGATGCGCGTTGGCGGCAAACGCAAACTGCAGGTTCCCGCGCACCTGGGTTATGGCGAGCGCAGTGTGGGGGCGATACCGCCTGGCTCGGATTTGACCTTTGAGATCGAATTGCTGGAAGTGCTGACGCGGGATGATTGAGGAAAAGGACTACACGCGCTGTCGGCTGGTGTCTGATTGAGATGAGATTCAGAGGCCGCTAAGCTTGCCGACTCAACAAGCGAGAGGGGAGCAGTTCCATGAAATCGCATTTTTCCTCAAGGGTGGTACGCGAAGCTAACGCTTTGCTAGTGGCATCAGGTGCGCGAATGGAAATTTCTCTACCGCGCGAATTGGCCAGTGTGATCACTAATCCGCGAAAGACCCGTTCGGAACTGAAGGCAGCATTTACGGCCGCGTATTTCCGCCTGCGCAAGGGGTGAGAGCCTTATGGCCGACGGCTGTTACAACCACATTTACTCCGTGCTTGTGGAAAATGAGCAAGATACTCTCGGTATCATTGCCTATTCGTTGTACAAGCGGCAAAAAATCGAGTTCATCCAGGCTTTCAAGACAAAGCATGATCGGGAGCCTAAAGATGAAGACTTGGCTCCTTTCCACGATGTCAGCAACAGTGCCACGCAGATCGAGAGTTATCGAAATCAGGCCAGTCAGCTTGCTCAGGGCTTTCTTGACGCCTCGATCGCGGCGCAGGCCGTTGAGCTTGAACAGTACTACTCAGATAAGGCAAGCAGTGAAATCAGGCAAGCCAAACCTGGGTTCTGGCTGGGTGTGGCACAAAGTATCGTGGGCTCAGTCCTATTTGTATTCTTGCTAGGTTTTCTGGTGTTTTTCACCTGGAGTTTGAATCAAGGCCCGAAACAGGTCATCGAACAGGTGTTTGATGTCACCATTCTCGACTCGGTCTCTGCGAGCGAAGCTGCGGGGGCGCTGTGACGGCCACTCCCGGAGTGATTAGCTGAGACCGGACATAATTTAGCAACACCCATCCCCTAACCTAGGCCTTGCCTAGGGAACGGCATCCACCTCCAGGGAGGAACCAAACGGGTTCAGGGCACTCTGACCCTCACTCGTTGCCAAGGATGGCATTCACTACAAGGGCGCCCTGCAGCTGGCAGGGCGATGTGGCGGGTCAACCCGATTTTCTCTGCCACACGAGCCTGCCTTGATGAAGTTGCCAACATTCTTCCGCCGTCGTCGCCATTTGCTGCTGAGCCTGGTACTCACGGCCGTCGCCGTACCGTTGGCGCTGGAGGCTGTCGAAAGCCGGGCTGAACCGGTGGATGGCACCCAGACCCTGGTGTTCCTGCGCCATGCCGAGAAGCCGGGTGAGGGGCTGGGCCAGTTGAACTGCCAGGGCCTCAACCGTGCACTGGACCTGGCAACCTTGCTGCCGGAGCGCTTCGGCAATGCCGACTACGTGTTTGCCGCCAACCCTTCGCGGCATGTCGAAGAAGGCAGCAAGGACGAAAGCTACAGCTACATCCGCCCGCTGATGACCATCACCCCCAGCGCCATCCGCCTCGGCTTGCCGGTGAACATCGACTACGGCGCCAACGACACCGAAGATCTGGCCGATGAGCTGCTGAGCGACAAATACCGCAATGCGACCATCTACACCGCCTGGTCCCACGGCTACCTGCCTGAATTGATCAACACTGTGGCCGGCAAGGCCCTGGGTGAAGAACGGGTGATCACCGAGGACTGGAGCGGCGACGACTTCGACACCCTCTATGTACTGACCCTGACCTGGCACGACGGCAAGGCCAGCCTGCTCAGCCGCAACGTGCGACAGGGCCTGAATGGCGGTACACATAGCTGCCCGACCTGATCTGCGGGGCCTGTTCCGGCAATGCACCGGAACAGGCAAATAAAAGGTTAACGCCCGTACCGCACCGGCCAGCCCACCACCTTTTTCACCCGCGGCGTGGCATAGGTGCGCACCTTGGAGGTGCTCAAGCCCATGCGTACCAGTGATTCGGCAATGGTCACCGCTGCGCTCACACCGTCCACCACCGGCACGCCGGTGCGCTGGCGGATCTGCTCGTCCAGCCCGGCCATGCCACCGCAACCCAGGCAGATCACTTCGGCCTTGTCGTCACGCACGGCGCGTTCCGCCTGCTCGACAATCGCCTCAACAGCCCGTTGCGGATCAGCTTCCAGCTCCAGCACCGCCAGCCCGCTGGCCCGCACCGACGCACAGCGGTCATATAGGCCAGAAAGCTTCAGACGGTCTTCGATCAGTGGCACGGTGCGGTCCAGCGTGGTGACCACCGAATAGGCATGGCCCAGGTACATCGCGGTGCTGGCGGCTGCATCGGTAATGTCCACCACCGGCACGTTCAGCAATTCCTGCAGGCCTTCGCGGCCGTGTTCGCCGTATCCGGCCTGGATGACGGCGTCGTAGGGGCCCTCGTAGGCCAGCACCCGGTCCATTACGGCGATGGCAGCCAGATAGCTTTCGAAGTTGCCTTCTACCGACTCGGCGCCAAACCAAGGGGTAAGGCCGATGATTTCGGTACCGGGCGCTGCTACGGCTCGGGCTTGCTGGGCAATGGCTTCGGTGATGGCTTCGGTGGTGTTGACGTTGGCGATCAGAATACGCATGGGCAGTCCTCCCTGATTAATGGCTGCTGTGGTCGACGGCGATGCACTCGCCGCTGGCATCAACGTAGTGGCGGTTGCGCGGTGCGATCAGCAGGTACAGGACGGCGGCGATGCCGGCACCGATCAGCCAGGAGAACGGCGCCACGCTGTGGAAATTGGGTACCAGGGCCAGCACGATGGCCAGCAACGCAGCCGGCACGAAGGCGGCCACGGCGCGCAGGTTGATGCCTTTGCTGTAGTGGTAGGCGCCGGTCGGGTGCTCGGTGTACAGCTCCGGCACGTTGATGCAGCCTTTGCGCAGCAACCAGTAGTCGGACATGATCACCCCGTACAGCGGGCCGAGCAGGGCGCCCAGGCCGGACAGGAAGTACACGATCACCAGCGGGCTGTTGTACAGGTTCCACGGCAGGATCAGCACCGCCAGGGTGGCGCTGATCAGCCCGGCGCGGCGGAAGTTCAGGTGGCGTGGCGCCAGGTTGCTGAGCACGAAGGCCGGGGCGACGAAGTTGGCCATGATGTTCACCGCCACGGTGACAATCAGGAAGGCCACGCAGCCCAGTACCAGGAACAACGTGCTAGGGATGGCGGCGACGATCTGGGTCGGGCTGTCGATGATCTGGCCGTTGATCTGGAACTGCGCGCCGCACAGCACCACGGTGATCACGGCAAACACCAGGATGTTCACCGGCAGGCCCCAGAAGTTGCCGACGCGGATGGTCTTGCGGCACGGCGAGGAGCGGGCGAAGTCACAGAAGTTCAGCACCAGGGTGCCGTAGATGGCCAGCCACAATGCGCCGCCGGCAAAGATGTTGCGCCACATGTCAACGCCGGTCAGGGGCTCGGCGACCGACCAGGCGATGCGTGCGTCGGCCTTGAAGTACATGAACACTGCCAGGGCGGCCACGGTCAGCAGGATCACCGGGCCGGCGAAGGCCTCGTAGCGGCGCACCATCTCCATGCCGTAGGCCAGGATCACCAGCTGCACCAGCCAGATCGACACGAAACACACCCAGCCCAGGCTCGACAGGCCAAGGATGCTGTCATGGTCGTAGGCTGCCATTTGCGGCCACACGGCGGTAAGCAGCACGCGCAGCACCACCGAGGCCAGGTAGGTCTGGATGCCAAACCAGGCGATGGCAATGACTGCGCGGATCAGCGCGGGTATCTGTGCACCATGGATGCCGAAGGCAATGCGGCTGATGACCGGGAACGGCACCCCGGTTTTCTGCCCCATGTAGCCGGACAGGTTCATGAAGAAGTACACCAGCGCCGCGCCAATGGCCAGCGACAGCAGAATCTGCCAGCCACCCAGACCGAGGGCGAACAAGCCCATGGCGAACGAATAGTTGGCAATATTGTGCACATCGTTTGTCCACAAGGCGAAGATGCTGTAGCCACCCCAGCGCCGCCCTTCGGCGCGGGTCGGGGCAAGGTCGCGGTTGTGCAGGCGCGGGCTCAGGGCCAGTTCCGGCGCATTGCCGACGAGGTTGGAAGCGGGGTGGGTGCTGGCGACGGATAGTTCAGGGGCAAGGTCGAGGCTGCTACTCATTCCGGCGGGCTCCTGATGCACGTTGACTGCGATGAGCGGGCATGCGCACGGGCTCGCCATCTCGTCGGTGCAGCTTGGCATCACAGGGTTCTGGGCGCGGCGGCCGGCTTTGGACCGGCGTCGCGGGTTCTTGTGTATTTATGTTTTGTTTAAGTTGTATACAAAACACAAGCACACAAAAGCGAGTTCCATGCCAAGGAAAAGCAAGTTTCAACAGATGGACATTTCGAACCTATCTTGTTGAAAGATAAGTTAATGAAATAAAGAAGGTATAAGTTGACCGAATGAACAGGTTTAAATTTTCTACGGACTAGTTAGTTGATCGAATGGTCAAAATTAGTTGCGGGGAGTGTGTAACGCAATGGGGCGTTACTGGAAAAAGTGCACACAAAAATGGCACTTATGGTGACATTTGTGTGTACAAAAAATAGTCAGCTTTTCCTGCGCCGGCCTCTTCGCGGGCATGCCCGCTCCCACAGGGTCACGACAGGCCTAAGCGGTGCGCAATCCCTGTGGGAGCGGGCGAGCCCGCGAAGAGGCCAACTCAGTCCATCGGCGGCAACCGCCGCTTCACCGGGCTTTTCTTGATGATGGCGGTGTTGGTCTCGGCCAGCACATTGATGCGGTCAAGCAGGGTGTCCAACTGCTCCATCGAGCGCACATGCAACCGGGCAATGAAACAGTCTTCGCCGGTGACCTTGTCGCACTCGGTGAACTCGGGAATGGCAATGATCTGCCGTTCCACCTCCTGCAACTGGCCCGGCAGTGGGCGGATGCGCACGATAGCCTGCAACTGGTAACCGAAGGCACGCGGGTCGACCTCCACGGTATAACCGCGCAGCACGCCACGCTCTTCCAGGCGGCGCAGGCGCTCGCTGACGCTGGGCGCGGACAGCCCGCTGACTTGGGCCAGGGCTTTGAGCGAGCGGCGCGAGTCTTCCATCAGTGCATTGATCAACAGTTGGTCGATGGCATCGGTCATGGTCACCTCGTCAGGTAGTTCGCGTTATTTGCCTTGATAGTAAAGGCAAGGCTGTGAGTTTGCCTTTGTTATCCGCTGGAAGGCTTAGCGGTAACCTTTGCATACTGTTGCCATCGTCAACGGGAGGTGTGAGATGGACAGTTCATTGCGCCGTGGCTCGCTGGAAATGGTCGCCGCCATGCTGATTTCGGGGACCATCGGCTGGTTCGTGCTGGTGTCCGGGCAGCCGGTGCTCGAAGTGGTGTTCTGGCGCTGCGTGTTCGGCGCCGTGACCTTGCTGGTGATTTGCGCCGCTTTCGGCTTTCTGCGGCCCGGGGTGATCAGCCGCACGGCGTTCCTGTTGGCGATTGCCAGCGGCGTTGCCATTGTCGGTAACTGGCTGCTGTTGTTTGCCTCGTATTCCCGAGCGTCAATCGCCATCGGGACAGCGGTGTACAACGTACAGCCGTTCATGCTGGTGGGGCTGGCGGCGCTTTTCCTGGGCGAGAAGATCACCCTGGCCAAGGTCACTTGGCTGAGTGTCGCCTTCCTCGGCATGTTGGCCATCGTCAGTGCCCATGGCGCGGGGCAGGGCGGTGGCGAAGACTATCTGCTGGGCATCGCCCTGGCACTTGGCGCGGCGTTTTTGTATGCCATTGCGGCATTGATCATCAAGCGGCTGAGTGGCACGCCACCTCACCTGATTGCGTTGATTCAGGTAACGACGGGCGTGCTGTTGCTGGCGCCGTGGGTCAAGCTCGGTGGATTGCCGGGTGAAGTGCCAGCGCTGGCCAGCCTGTTGACGCTGGGCATCGTCCATACCGGCGTGATGTACGTGCTGTTGTACAGCGCCATTCAGCGTTTGCCTACGGCGTTGACGGGGGCGCTGTCGTTCATATACCCGATTGCGGCGATTCTGGTGGACTGGGTGGCCTTCGGGCACCGGCTGGCGCCGCTGCAATGGTTGGGGGTTGGGCTGATACTGCTGGCAGCGGCAGGGATGCAACAGGGGTGGTGGTTTCGGCCGGCGCGGGTTGTAGTCAAGCCTTGAGGTGACCTTGCTGGCCTCTTCGCGGGCACGCCCGCTCCCACAGGTACGGTGCAGGTCTTGGCCTTGTGATATTCCTGTGGGAGCGGGCGTGCCCGCGAAGAGGCCAGCAAGGTAGAATGCCGCTTTTGCCAGCCTGCGACCCACCATGACTTCCCCGATCCACACCCTTGAGCAACACCTGCTCGCCGCTCTCGACCCTGCCCCGCAGGAAACCCGCCGCCTGTTCCATGGCCGTGGCCGCTGCTGGGCAGGCCTGGAGCAGGTCACTGTCGACTGGTTGCAAGGTGTGCTGTCGGTAGCCCTGTTCCGCGAGCTGCCAGAGGGCCAGTTGGCCGAGCTGGAAGCCATGCTGCGCAACGTGGCCCAGGCCCCGCAATGGACCGGCCAGGCCATCCTCATCCAGCACCGCTACCTGCCCGACAGCCCTGGCCAGTGGCTGCTGGGCGAGCCGTGCCAGCAACGCGAGGTGGTCGAAGACGGCCTGACCTACCTGCTGGACCTGGGCGTGCGGCAGAACAACGGCCTGTTCCTGGACATGCGCTACGGCCGGCGCTGGGTGCGCGAGCAGGCGGCGGGCAAGCGCGTGCTGAACCTGTTCGCCTACACCTGCGGCTTTTCGGTGGCGGCGATTGCCGGGGGTGCCGAGCAGGTGGTGAACCTGGACATGGCCAAGTCGGCGCTGTCCCGTGGGCGCGACAACCATCGCCTGAATGGCCATGATGCATCGCGGGTGGCGTATCTGGGGCACGAGCTGTTCAAGTCGTGGGGCAAGGTGCGCAAGTACGGGCCTTACGACCTGATCATCATCGACCCGCCGACCTTCCAGCGTGGCAGCTTTGTGCTGACCCAGGATTACGCGAAGATCCTGCGCCGTTTGCCGGAGTTGCTGAGCGCGGGTGGGACGGTGCTGGCGTGTGTCAACGACCCAGGGATCGGGCCGGAGTTTCTGATCGAGGGGATGGCTGAGCAGGCGCCAGCGCTGGCGTTTGTCGAGCGGCTGGAGAACCCGCCGGAGTTTCCGGATGTGGACCCGGCCGGGGGGCTCAAAGCCTTGGTATTCCGTCAGGTTTGATGTTGTCCTTGCTGGCCTCTTCGCGGGCATGCCCGCTCCCACAGGGAACGCACCCGTTTGTGGCAGCGGGTTTACCCGCGAAGGGGCCAGAGCAGGTGGCATCAAGCCCCAATAGCCTGCACCGGCAGCGGATACACCTGGGCAAAGCTCACCTTGTCGGTCTGGTCCACCCGCTTCTTCAGCCGCTCGTTGAACGCCCGGCTCACCGCATACTGCCCGCCGGAAATGGTGCGGAACTGCGCCGTCAGCACAAATCCGTTCAAGTCCATGCGGTCCACCCCGAATACCTGCAACGGCCCTTGCAGGTTGATGCGCAGCAGCGGATCTTCGCTGATCGACTTGCCCACTTCATGGATCAGCGCCAGTGACGCATCCACATCACTGTTGTAGGTGAACTGCACCGAGAAGAACGCATAGGCGAACTGCCGCGACTGGTTGGTTACCGCCTTGATCTGGCCGAACGGCACCGAGTGCACAAAGCCTTTGCCATCGCGCAGGCGCAAGGTACGGATCGTCAGGCTTTCCACAGTACCGGCATGGCCGGAATCGAGCACTACCCAGTCGCCGATGGAAATGGTGTCCTCGATCAGGATGAACAAGCCGGTAATCACATCCTGCACCAGCTGCTGCGAGCCGAAGCCGATGGCCAGGCCGATCACCCCGGCACCGGCCAGCAATGGCGCGACGTTGATGCCCAGGTTGGCCATGGTGGTGATGGTGCAGATGACGATCAGGATCACTTTGATCGCATTGCGCAGCATCGGCAGGATGGTCCGTACCCGGGTACTCGGCTGGCGTGCGCTGCGCCGGCCAACGGGTGGCTTGAGTGCTTCCTGGATGGCCGTGTCGAGTACCACCCACAGCAGCCAGGTGACCAGCAGGATCAGGCCGATGCTCGAAAGCGAGTTGCTGATTGCCTGGCCCAGGCTGTTGCTCAGGGCGAAATCGACCACCGAGAAGCCCCAGATGCGCCCCAGCAGTTCGATGAAGGTGACCGCCATGGCGATGCGCAGTAATGCATGGGCGAGGCTGCGCAGCAGTTCCTTGTAGGGGCGCACCCGTTGCGAAGGGTCGGTTTCGCGCTGGGCCAGCAAGTGTTGCAGCAAGGTGCTGAGGAACACGGTCGAGACCAGCAGTACAGTGGTCAGCAAGGCCTTCTGCAGTGCCTTCTGGCTTTCTTCGCCGGCACCGATCAGGTGTATGGCCGAAACCAGGATCATCAGCAGGATCGGCAAATACCACAGCACCGAAAAGATCCGCAGGGTTTCCTGCACGGCGCGATGCTGCACGCGGTCCTTGAAGGCGCGGTTGCGGATCAGGTGCGCGACCGGGCGGCGCAGGCGGATCACCAGGCTGGCGAAGATGAAAGTGGCAATCAGGCCCGTGGCCACGGCGATGCTGGCGGTGATGTTGCCGCCCAGCTGGCGGGCGATCTGCGGGCTGGTCAGGGCGTCGCTCCAGGCCGCGAGAAAGCCGATCATGAACAGCGGGCGGGGGGCCAGGCGTTTGATCACCGCCACGGCGTCGCGTTTGTGGCCGGCATCGAACAGGGTCACCAGGCAGAGGATGATCGAAGTCGAGAACAGGCCGCTGCTGGTGGCATAGGCCAGGCTCAGGCCCAGGGCGCGGGCCACTGACGGGTCGAGGAAGCGGCTGGCGTACAGCGTCAGCGGCAGGCTGGCCAGCGCCGGCAGGGTGTAGGGCAGCAGGTAGCCGAGCAGGCTGCTGGCGCGTTTGCGTTCGCGTAGCCAGGGCGTGCCAGAAGTGCGTTTGGCGACCCAGCGGCCGAGGCAGGTGAGTGCCGCGAAGCTGGCGGCCCAGGTCAGGGTGAGCAGAATGAAGTTGCCGGCCAGTTGCAGTGAGTCGGTGGCCGAGTGGCGGTCGACCAGACGCTCGACTTCCTTGGCGGCGCGGTCGGTGCGCAGGCGCCAGGCATCCACCAGGTGGGCGTCCAGGTCCAGCTCTTGGGCGGCGCTGTCCAGGCCGTCGGCCAGGGCGCCAAGCAGCCCGCCTTGCAATACCGGTTCGGGTTCGGCGGGTTGTTCTTCAGTGGGGGCGGGGTCAGCGGCCAACAGGTGGGTGCTCAGCAGGCAGCCGAGCAGCAGGGTAGAGAGAAAACGCAGCACTGGAGTACTCCTTGGGCCGGGGTGAGCGGGGCAGGGTTACTCAAGGAACTGATTGCAGGTTGATGGAGAAAGTTCGAAGAAGTGTGTCAAAGCTACTGGCCCTATCGCCGGCAAGCCAGCTCCCACAGGTACTGCACACGCCTCGGGCATTGTGCGATCCATGTGGGAGCTGGCTTGCCGGCGATAGGGCCGGACCTGCCTATATCAATTACTGACCGGTATAGATCTGGTCAAACACCCCACCATCATTGAAGTGGGTCTTTTGCACGGTGCGCCAGTCACCAAAGGTTTTCTCCACCGACAGGAAGTCCACTTTCGGGAAGCGGTCGGTGTACTTGGCCAGTACCGCCGCGTCACGCGGGCGCAGGTAGTTGTTGGCGGCAATCTCCTGGGCTTCTGGCGACCACAGGTACTTCAGGTATTCCTCGGCCACGGCCTGGGTACCTTTCTTCGCCACGACCTTGTCGACCACGCTGACAGGTGGCTCGGCTTCGGCCGACACGCTTGGGTAAACCACTTCGAACTGGTCGCGGCCGAACTCGCGGGCGATCATCTCGGCTTCGTTCTCGAAGGTGACCAGCACATCACCAATCTGGTTGGTCATGAAGGTGGTAGTGGCGGCACGGCCACCGGTGTCCAGCACCGGCGCCTGCTTGAACAGCTTGCCGACGAAATCGCGGGCCTTGGTTTCATCGCCGCCTTGCTTGAGCACATAGCCCCAGGCCGACAGGTAGGTGTAGCGGCCGTTACCCGAAGTCTTCGGGTTGGGCACGATCACCTGCACACCCTCTTTCAGCAGGTCTGGCCAGTCTTTCAGGGCTTTCGGGTTGCCCTTGCGCACGATGAACACAGTGGCCGAGGTGAACGGCGCGCTGTTGTTCGGCAGGCGGGTTACCCAGTTGTCCGGCACCAGCTTGCCATGGTCGACCAAGGCGTTGATGTCGGTGGCCATGTTCATGGTGATGACATCGGCTGGCAGGCCATCGATCACTGCACGCGCCTGCTTGCTCGAACCGCCGAAGGACATCTGCACGTTGACCTTCTCTTTGTGCTCGGCTTCCCAGTGCTTCTGGAAGGCCGGGTTGTAGTCCTTGTAGAAGTCGCGCATCACGTCGTAGGAAACGTTCAGCAGGGTAGGGGCGGCCTGGGCGAGGTTGCCCAGGGCCAGGCCTGCGGCGAGCAGCGAGGCGGTGAAGAGTTTTTTCACGTTGCTTCCTTGTTCTTGAAGGTTATTGGGGCACATTGCCAGCGACTATAGCGGGTGGCTTGAGGCGGGTTAAAGAACAAAAAACACTTTGGTTATGCCGCTGCCTGTGCCGGCCCTTTCGCGGGCACGCCCGCTCCCACAGGGACCGCACACCGTTCAGCCTTGTGGTGATCCTGTGGGAGCGGGCGAGCCCGCGAAAGGGCCGGTACAGGCAGCATCATTGCTTGGGAAACAACCCATTCCCACACCGGGAACAGAACGCCGCCCCATGCTCATGGGTCTTCTTATGGCAAGTCGGGCAGTCATGCTGCAACTGCTCCCCGCGCATGGCATTGGCCAGTTCGGCGGTAAAGATGCCGGTCGGCACGGCAATGATCGAGTAACCGGTAATCATCACCAGCGACGACAGCACCTGCCCCAGCGGTGTCTTCGGCACGATGTCGCCAAAGCCCACGGTGGTGAGGGTGACGATGGCCCAGTAGATGCCCTTGGGGATGCTGGTAAAGCCGTGCTCCGGCCCTTCGATCACATACATCAGCGTGCCGAACACCGTGACCAGGGTCGATACCGTCACCAGGAACACGATGATTTTCTGCTTGCTGCCGCGCAGCGCCTCCATCAGGTAATGGGCCTGCTTGAGGTACGGGCTGAGCTTGAGCACGCGGAAGATCCGCAGCATCCGTATCACCCGGATGATCAGCAGGTACTGGGCGTCGCTGTAGTACAACGCGATGATCCCCGGCACGATTGCCAGCAAGTCGACCAGGCCGTAGAAGCTGAAGGCATAGCGTAAGGGCTTGGGCGAGCAGTACAGGCGGGTGATGTATTCGGCCAGGAAGATCGCGGTAAAGCCCCACTCGATGGCGGCCAGCAACCCGGCGTAGCTCTGGTGTATCTCGTCGATACTGTCGAGGATCACCGTGACCAGGCTGGCCAGGATGATCAGCAGGAGGATTTTGTCGAAGCGTCTTCCAGCCACGGTATCGGACTGGAAGACGATGACGAAGAGCCGCTCGCGCAGGCCCGCAGGGTTGTTCATTGGCTCATTCCAAAAAAGCGGTGGGCTGAGCCTAGGGGCTGCGTTTCAGCTGTGCAAGCGGCTGGCGTTGCGCTGCCTGGGCTGGGCCAGGTGATTGCCCAGGTGCATCAGCCAGCAGGCGGCGACGAAGGGCGCGGTCAGGCCAGGCACTGGCAGCAGTTTGAACAGCGGTTGCAGCAACAGGGCCAGGGCAATGGCCAGCAGCGTCACCCAGGGCTTTTCACCTTGCCGGCTAAAGGCCAATGCTGCCAGCGCTGCATTGAAGCCATACAGGCCCAGCCATGCGGCTTGCGCCTGGTCGGTGAGCAGTGCCACGCCGCCGCCGATGGCCGAGCCGATCACGGCCCACAGGGCGGCATAGGGGCTGGCGATGAACATGCCGAGGATGATCAACAGGCCGGCCCAGGGGTTGTCGAGCAGGAAGATCTGACCGATGCCGCGCGCCAGGGCATACAGCGGATCGGCTTCGACAAAGCCGCTGGGTGAAGGGCTGACGAGCAGCAGCGTGCCCCAGCCCAGCAGCACGAATGGCGCCGTGTAGGCAATCAGCAGCTTGCCGCCGCGCTTGCGCCACTGGTGGGTGATGATGCTGGACAGGCCGCCGGCCGCGATGATCAGTGGCGGCAGAATCGCTGACCACGGCAGAACGGCGCTGATCAGCAGGCCGATGAGTACGCCGTTGTAGCAGTACAGCCCGGCCTGGCGGTCGGCACGGTCGTAGCCGCGACGCTGGGCGGTGAGCAGGCCGGCCAGGGCGCCGAGCAGGGCGCCGCCGACCAGGTCGGGCGCGGTCAGCAGGATGGCCAGCAGGCAGCACAGGCCGCACAGGGGGTTGCGCAGTAGCAGCACCTGGCTGAAACCGTTGAGTAACGCCGTGGCCCAGTCGGGGCACGGGTTGACGAAATTTTTGGTGTACATGGGGCAGTCAATGAGGTTGATGGGAGGGCGGTGGGCCTCTTTGGGCCTCGGTTTTCCGCAGTTGTGTGCGACAACACCGACCCTGTGGGAGCGGGCGTGCCCGCGAAAGGGCCAGCAGGAGCAACGATGTTGTCCGGGCTGACGTATTCGCGGGCACGCCCGCTCCCACAGGAGAGGTGCAGTGGCTTAGACCAATGTCTCGATACGCAGCGTGTTAGTCGACCCTGGCTTGCCGAAAGGCACACCGGCAGTGATCAGCAACGTGTCGCCACGGCTGGCCATGCCTTGCGCCTGGGCAATTTCCAGCGCGGTAGACACAACCTCATCGACCTGGCGCAGGCGGTCATTGACCACCGAGTGCACGCCCCAGGCCACGCTCAGCCGGCGTGCGGTGTTCAGGTTCGGCGTCAGGTTGAGGATCGGTGCCCGTGGCCGCTCGCGCGCAGCACGCAGGGTCGAGGCGCCCGACTCGCTGTAGTTGACCAGCACCGCTACCGGCAGGATGCCGCTGATACGGCGGATGGCGCAGCTGATGGCGTCCGACACGGTAGCCTCGGCCTTTGGCCGGCCAACGTCGAGCTGGGCCTGGTAGTCCGGGCCGTTTTCCACCTGGCGGATGATCTTGCTCATCATCTGCACGGCTTCCAGCGGGTAGTCACCCGAGGCCGTCTCGGCCGACAACATCACCGCGTCCGCCCCTTCGGCCACGGCGTTGGCCACGTCGGTGACTTCGGCACGGGTCGGTGCTGGCGAGAAACGCATCGATTCGAGCATCTGCGTGGCCACCACCACCGGTTTGCCCAGCTGGCGGCAGGTGTTGATGATGCGCTTCTGGATTTGCGGCACGCTTTCGGCCGGCACTTCCACGCCCAGGTCACCACGGGCCACCATGATCGCGTCTGCCAGTTCGGCGATGGCTTGCAGTTGTTCGACCGCCGAGGGTTTCTCGATCTTGGCCATCAGGTAGGCACGGTCGCCGATCAGCTGGCGCGCTTCAACGATGTCCTCAGGGCGCTGTACAAACGACAGGGCCACCCAGTCCACGCCCAGTTCCAGGCCAAAGGCCAGGTCGCGGCGGTCTTTTTCGGTGAGCGGGGAGAGGTCGAGTACCGCTTGCGGAACGTTGACGCCCTTGCGGTCCGACAGCTCGCCACCGTTCAGCACTTCGGTGTCGATGGCATCGCTGTGCTTGGCGGTGACGCGCAGGCGCAGCTTGCCGTCGTCCAGCAGCAGGTCCATGCCGGGTTCAAGGGCTGCGATGATTTCAGGGTGAGGCAAGTTGACCCGGTTGTTGTCGCCCGGGGTCTTGTCCAGGTCCAGGCGCAGGGCCTGGCCGCGTTGCAGCTGCACCTTGCCTTCAGCGAAACGGCCCACGCGCAGCTTTGGCCCTTGCAGGTCCATGAGGATGCCCAGCGGGTAGTTCAGTTGCTGCTCCACTTCGCGGATCCACTGGTAGCGCAGGGCGTGGTCAGCGTGTTCGCCGTGGCTGAAGTTGAGGCGGAAGATGTTCACGCCGGCTTCGACCAGTTGGCGGATGTCGTCGATGCCGTTGATCGCAGGGCCGAGGGTGGCGAGGATCTTTACTTTTTTATCAGGCGTCATGGTTGGGCAGTCTCGAGGATCAGGATGGCGCGGAAGTCGTTGACGTTGGTGCGGGTCGGCTCGGTGACGATCAGCGCATCCAGCGCGGCGAAATAGCCGTAGCCGTTGTTGTTGTCCAGTTCATCGCTGGCCGACAGGCCCAAGGCCTCGGCGCGGGCGTAGCTGGCCGGGGTCATGAAGGCACCGGCGTTTTCTTCCGAGCCATCGATGCCGTCGGTGTCACCGGCCAGGGCATACACGCCCGGCAGGCCTTTGAGGCTTTCGGTGAGGCTGAGCAGGAACTCGGCGTTGCGCCCGCCACGGCCATTGCCGCGCACGGTCACGGTGGTTTCGCCGCCGGACAGGATCACGCAGGGCGCCTTCAATGGCTGGCCGTGCTGAACGATTTGCCGGGCGATACCGGCGTGCACCTTGGCCACTTCGCGCGATTCGCCTTCCAGGTCGCCGAGGATCAGCGGGCTGAAACCCGCCTGGCGGGCTTTGACCGCAGCGGCTTCGAGCGACTGCTGGGGTTTGGCGATGAGCTGGAAGTGGCTGCGGGCCAGGGCCGGGTCGTCGGCCTTGACGGTTTCCGAGGCCGGGTTGTTCAGCCAGTCGATGACCGCTTTCGGTGCTTCGATGTTGTAGCGTTTGAGGATGGCCAGGGCATCAGCCGACGTGCTCGGGTCGGCCACGGTGGGGCCGGAGGCGATCACGGTGGCAAGGTCGCCTGGTACATCGGAAATGGCATAGGTGTAGACCGTGGCCGGCCAGCAGGCCTTGGCCAGGCGGCCGCCCTTGATCGCCGAGAGGTGCTTGCGCACGCAGTTCATCTCGCCGATGGTGGCGCCGGATTTCAGCAGTGCCTTGTTGATATGTTGCTTGTCGGCCAGGGTCAGGCCCTCGGCCGGCAGCGCCAGCAGCGCAGAACCACCGCCAGACAGCAGGAAGATGACGCGGTCGTCTTCATTGAGGTTGCTGACCAGCTCCAGCACGCGCTTGGCCACGGCCAGGCCAGCGGCATCCGGGACCGGGTGCGCGGCTTCGACCACTTCGATTTTCTGGCAATTGGCGCCATGGCCGTAGCGAGTGACGACCAGGCCCGAGACTTCGCCCTGCCAGCTTTTTTCGACCACTTCGGCCATGGCGGCTGCGGCCTTGCCGGCGCCGATGACGATGACCCGGCCGCTACGGTCGGCGGGCAGGTAGGGTTCGAGGACTTGGCGAGGGTGGGCGGCAGCGATGGCTGTGTCGAACAGCTCGCGGAGAATTTTTTGCGGATCGACCGACATGGCAGGCTCCCAATTATTGTTGTTCTGCAGAATCAAAAACGCCCCTGGAACTGCCTCCGTGCAGGCCGAACCAGGGGCGGGTGTTGCTCGGTGCTACCGCTGAACCTGTGGTCGCAGGTTCAGCCGTGTTGGCCTCTTCGCGGGCTTGCCCGCTCCCACAGGAATTTCATGGCCCTCAGGCCTGTGGGGTACCTGTGGGAGCGGGCGAGCCCGCGAAGAGGCCGGTAAGGCTTACAAATTACTTGTCGCCGCGGATCGAGAAGTTGGCCATGTGCTCCAGGCCTTTGATCAGCGCCGAGTGGTCCCAGTTGCCGCCACCCAGGGCCTGGCAGGTGTTGAACACTTGCTGGGCGTTGGAGGTGTTGGGCAGGTTGATGCCCAGTTCCTTGGCGCCTTGCAGGGCCAGGCTCAGGTCTTTCTGGTGCAGGTTGATGCGGAAGCCTGGGTCGAAGGTACCCTTGATCATGCGCTCGGCGTGCACTTCGAGGATTTTCGACGAAGCAAAGCCGCCCATCAGTGCTTCACGCACCTTGGCTGGGTCCGCGCCGTTCTTGGCAGCGAACAGCAGCGCTTCGCTGACGGCCTGGATGTTCAGGGCGACGATGATCTGGTTGGCGACCTTGGCGGTCTGGCCGTCACCGTTGCCACCCACGCGGGTGATGTTCTTGCCCATGGCTTCGAACAGCGGCAGGGCGCGCTCGAAGGCTTTCGGGCAGCCACCGACCATGATGCTCAGGGTCGCGGCCTTGGCGCCGACTTCGCCGCCAGATACCGGGGCGTCCAGGTAGGCTGCGCCGGTTGCCTTGATTTTTTCGGCGAACACTTTTGTGGCGGTAGGCGAGATCGAGCTCATGTCGATCACGACCTTGTTCGGGCCCACGCCTTCGGCCACGCCGTTTTCACCGAACAATACGGCTTCTACCTGTGGGGTGTCCGGCACCATGACGATGATGAACTCGGCTTCCTGGGCAACCTCTTTCGGGTTGGCCAGGGCCACTGCACCGGCGGCGATCAGGTCGGCTGGCGCGGCGTCGTGGTGGGTGGAAACGAACAGGCTGTGACCTGCTTTTTGCAGGTTTTGGGCCATGGGCTTGCCCATGATGCCGGTGCCGATGAAACCGATTTTAGCCATGAGAATGTGCCTCTTTATATTTGTTGATGCCTGATCGCGGGGCTGCCACAAAACCCTGTGGGAGCGGGCTTGCCCCGCGAATGCGGTCGGTCAGGCAATGGAGGTGTCTTTGCGGGCGCTTTCGCGGGACAAGCCCGCTCCCACATGGGTCTTCAGCCAGCCCAGGCCTGCTTCGGTGGTGGTCTTGGGCTTGTATTCCGCGCCGATCCAGCCCTGGTAGCCAATGCGGTCCAGGTGCTCGAACAGGAAGCGGTAGTTGATCTCGCCAGTACCAGGCTCGTTACGGCCGGGGTTGTCGGCCAGCTGGATGTGGTTGATCAGCTGCAGGTTGGTTTCCATGGTGCGAGCCAGGTCACCTTCCATGATCTGCATGTGGTAGATGTCGTACTGCAGGAACAGGTTGTCACTGCCCACTTCGGCCTGGATTTCCAGGGCCTGCTGGGTGGTGTTCAGGTAGAAGCCCGGGATGTCGCGGGTGTTGATCATTTCCATGACCAGGCGGATACCGGCGGCCTTGAGCTTGTCGGCGGCGTAGCGCAGGTTTTCGACGAAGGTCTTGCGCACGGTGGCGCAGTCCGGGCCTTGTGGGCGGATACCGGCCAGGGCGTTGACCTGGGTGTTGCCCAGCACCTTGGCGTATTCGATGGCCTTGTCGACACCGGCACGGAATTCTTCGACGCGGTCAGGGTGGCAGGTGATACCGCGCTCACCTTTGGCCCAGTCGCCGGCAGGCAGGTTGAACAGCACCTGGGTCAGGCCGTTGGCTTCCAGCTGCTGCTTGATTTCGGCAGCGCTGAAGTCGTACGGGAACAGGTATTCGACACCACTGAAACCAGCGTCGGCGGCAGCCTTGAAGCGGGCCAGGAAGTCCTGTTCGGTGAACAGCATGGACAGGTTGGCAGCGAAGCGAGGCATGAGTTGTCTCCTTGCGATGAAGGCCCCCAGGGCGTGCCTGGGGGCGTCAGGCGATCAGTCCAGCATCGAGATGGCGGTTGGCGCGTCGTTGCCGACCAGCGCCAGGTCTTCGAACTCGTTGACCGCGTTGATCTCGGTGCCCATGGAAATGTTGGTCACACGCTCGAGAATCACTTCGACCACGACCGGCACGCGGAACTCTTCGGCCATCTTCTGCGCCTTGAGCAGGGCAGGGGCGATCTCGGCCGGTTCGAACACGCGAATGGCTTTGCAGCCCAGGCCTTCGACCACTGCAACGTGGTCGACACCGTAGGTGGCAGCTTCAGTCGAGTTGATGTTCTCGAAGGCCAGTTGTACACAGTAATCCATGTCGAAGCCACGCTGCGCCTGACGGATCAGGCCCAGGTAAGCGTTGTTCACCAGCACGTGGACGTACGGCAGGTTGAACTGCGCGCCCACTGCCAGTTCTTCGATCATGAACTGGAAGTCGTAGTCACCGGACAGCGCGACAACCTTGCGTTTCGGGTCTGCCTTCACAACACCCAGTGCGGCAGGGATGGTCCAGCCCAGCGGGCCGGCCTGGCCGCAGTTGATCCAGTGGCGTGGCTTGTACACGTGCAGGAACTGCGCGCCGGCAATCTGCGACAGGCCGATGGTGCTGACGTAGGTGGTGTCCTTGCCGAATACCTGGTTCATCTCTTCGTACACGCGCTGCGGCTTGACCGGCACGTTGTCGAAGTGGGTCTTGCGCTGCAGGGTGGCCTTGCGCTCCTGGCAGTCTTGCAGCCAGGCCTTGCGGCACTTCAGCTTGCCAGCGGCTTTCCACTCGCGGGCCACTTCCAGGAACACGTCCAGTGCCTTGCCGGCGTCGGAAACGATACCCAGGTCCGGGGTGAATACGCGGCCGATCTGGGTCGGTTCGATGTCGACGTGCACGAACTTGCGGCCTTCGGTGTAGACGTCGACGGACCCGGTGTGGCGGTTGGCCCAGCGGTTACCGATACCGAACACCAGGTCGGATTTCAGCAGGGTGGCGTTGCCGTAGCGGTGCGAAGTCTGCAGGCCGACCATGCCGACCATTTGTGCGTGGTCGTCCGGAATGGTGCCCCAGCCCATCAGGGTCGGGATTACCGGTACGCCGGTCAGTTCGGCGAACTCGACCAGCTTGTCGCTGGCATCGGCGTTGATGATGCCGCCACCGGCTACCAGCAGTGGGCGCTCGGCGTCGTTCAGCAGGGCCAGGGCTTTCTCAGCCTGTACGCGAGTGGCAGACGGTTTGTTGATGGCCAGCGGCTCGTAGGCGTCGATGTCGAATTCGATTTCGGCCATCTGCACGTCGAACGGCAGGTCGATCAGTACCGGGCCTGGGCGGCCGCTGCGCATTTCGAAGAAGGCTTTCTGGAAGGCGTAAGGCACCTGGCCCGGCTCCAGAACGGTGGTCGCCCACTTGGTCACCGGCTTGACGATGCTGGTGATGTCGACGGCCTGGAAGTCTTCTTTGTGCAGGCGTGCACGCGGGGCCTGGCCGGTGATGCAGAGAATCGGGATGGAGTCGGCCGAGGCGCTGTACAGGCCGGTGACCATGTCGGTGCCGGCTGGGCCGGAAGTGCCGATGCACACGCCGATGTTGCCCGGGTTGGCGCGGGTGTAGCCCTCGGCCATGTGCGAGGCACCTTCGACGTGGCGAGCGAGGACGTGATCGATGCCACCGACTTTCTTCAGGGCCGAGTACAACGGGTTGATGGCAGCCCCTGGGATGCCGAACGCGGTATCTACACCTTCACGGCGCATGACCAGAACGGCTGCATCGATTGCTCTCATTTTGCTCATGGGTTGTGCCTCATCGATTTTGTAATTGTATACAACTTGCTTTGCGACAGAGTGTATTCACGGCTGACGGCTCAGGTCAATGGGTTTTCATCGGGTGGGGCAGGTTTCGTCAGAGCGGCCATGAAAACGGCTATTTGCGCCATCGCATACGATCGTTTCAAAATATTGTATACAAAAATGCCTTTCGTTGTGTTCTATTTGCCCTATCGGTTTTCAACTGCCCTCAGGGCTTCTCACAACAAGAAGAGGACCTTTCCATGAACGTCTTGAACCTGAAAGTCGCTGTCAGCCTGGTTAATGCCGCACTGGCAGCGGGCCGCAAGATCAATGCCGCGCCACTGACCGTGGCGGTGCTGGATGCCGGTGGGCACCTGCTGGCGCTGCAGCGTGAGGATGGCGCCAGCCTGATCCGCCCTGAAGTGGCCACTGGCAAAGCCTGGGGGGCGATTGCCCTGGGCAAGGGCTCGCGTTTGCTGGCGCTGGACGCCCAGCAGCGTCCGGCGTTTTTTGCCGCGTTGAACGGGATGGGTGAACGGCCGGTGGTGCCGGCACCGGGTGGCGTGCTGATTCGTGATCAGGACGGCAAGGTGCTGGGTGCGGTGGGGATCAGCGGCGATACGTCGGATATCGACGAGCAGTGTGCGATCAGTGCGATCGAGGAGGTGGGGTTGCGGGCAGATGCCGGGGTAGCGGCCTAAATCTCTATTGCCTGTTCTGGCCCATTCGCGGGCAAGCCCGCTCCCACAGGTTCACCACAGTCTTCGGGCATGTGGTAATCGTGTGGGAGCGGGCTTGCCCGCGAATGGCTCTCCGGTATGGTTCAGGCTGCCTCAGGCTCACAGCCTTTCAACACCATGCGAATGATGGTCTCGGCGGCCGCGTCATAATCGCTGTCGGCCAGCTTGGCCTTACCCGTCACCGCAGAAATCTGCCAGTCGAAATCGGCATAGGTCTGGGTCGCCGCCCAGATGCTGAACATCAGGTGATGCGCGTCCACATGGGCAATTTGCCCGCGGTCTATCCAGCGCTGGATGCACTCGATGTTGTGCCGGGCCTGCTCGTTCAGCTGCTCCACCTGGTTCGGCGACAGGTGCGGGGCGCCGTGCATGATCTCGCTGGCGAATACCTTGGAGGCGTGCGGCAGGTCGCGCGAAATGCGGATCTTCGAACGAATGTACGAACTCAGCACTTCCTTGGGGTCGCCGTCGGCATTGAACGGCGTGGATGCCTGCATGATCGGCGCAATGATGCTTTCCAGGACCTCGCGGTAGAGGTTGTCCTTGGACTTGAAGTAGTAATACACGTTTGGCTTGGGCAGGCCGGCCTTGGCCGCGATATCGCTGGTCTTGGTGGCGGCGAAGCCCTTGTCGGCGAATTCCTCGCTGGCCGCGCGCAGGATCAGTTCCTTGTTGCGCTCGCGAATGGTGCTCATGGTCAGGGATCTTCCTCGTGTCTGGCCACCTCTATGAGGGATCGGGCATGGTAGCACCGGGCTTGACGGGCGCTCAAGGCAGCGACTTTCGGCTAGACTCCGGCACATTCATTTCAGTGGAAACAGGCAAACATGGCAGGAAGCAGTCTACTGGTACTGATCGACGACATCGCCACGCTGCTGGACGACGTCTCGCTCATGACCAAAGTCGCGGCGAAAAAGACTGCGGGTGTGCTGGGTGACGACCTGGCGCTGAATGCCCAGCAGGTTACCGGCGTGCGCGCCGAGCGCGAAATCCCGGTGGTCTGGGCGGTGGCCAAGGGGTCGTTCGTCAACAAGGCAATCCTGGTGCCGGCGGCGCTGCTGATCAGCGCGTTCATTCCGTGGGCGGTTACGCCGTTGTTGATGATCGGTGGCGCTTACTTGTGCTTCGAGGGCTTCGAGAAGCTGGCGCACAAGTTCTTGCACAGCAAGGAAGAGGACGACGCGCAGCACAATGCCCGAAAGGAAGCCGTGGCTGACGCCAGTGTCGACCTGGTGGCCTTCGAGAAGGCCAAGATCAAGGGCGCGGTGCGCACCGACTTCATCCTGTCGGCAGAAATCATCGCCATCACCTTGGGTACCGTGGCCGATGCACCGCTGACCCAGCAGATCATCGTGCTGTCGGGCATTGCCATCGTCATGACCGTCGGCGTTTACGGGCTGGTGGCGGGCATCGTCAAGCTTGATGACCTGGGGTTGTGGATGACCCAAAAGGCATCGAGCCTGGCACAGGCCGTCGGCAACGGCATCCTGCGTACCGCGCCGTACATGATGAAGAGCCTGTCGGTGATCGGCACGGCGGCGATGTTTCTGGTCGGTGGCGGCATTCTGGTGCATGGCATCGAGCCGCTGCATCATGCGATCGAAGCGTTCAGCGAGGGGCGCGGTGGCGCGCTGACCGGGGCGCTGCTCAATGGCGTGGCCGGGGTGGTGGCTGGTGCCGTGGTACTGGCGGTGGTGGCGGTTGCCGGCAAATTGTGGCGGGCGATCCGGCCTGCTAACTAAGGTTGCATGGCAGGGGCTTTGCCCCGGTTCGCGGGCTTGCCCGCTCCCACAAGTACCGCGCAAACCTCAGAAACAGCACTGACCCTGTGGGAGCGGGCAAGCCCGCCCACACAGAGCCCATGCTCAGGTCAGAAGTGCACTTTTACCAGGAAGCTCATGGTGTTCTGGTCAGTCGTGAAGGCATCGCTGTCCTTGATGCCGTACTTGTTCTTCCAGTAGTCGTACTCCACACCCACATACAGCTGCTTCTCGCCCAGGTGCAATGCCTTGCCCAGGTCATATTTGATCTGCGGGTTGAAGTGCAGGTTGGCGTGGTAGGTGCCGCGGCGGTTTTCGTCGTTGTCCACCACCCAGTCCATGAAGCCGTCGATCAGCACGTCGGAATCGCCGACCGGAATGGTGTACGACCACACCGGGGTGATCTGCCACACGTTGTCGCCGGCGCGGCTGCCGTCGGTGGTGCGGTTGTAGAAGTTCAGCTGGAAGTAGTCGAAGCCGGGGATGGCCAGGTCGAAGCCTGGGCCGATCAGGTACGACTCGGTGTCACCCTCGCCAAACTCGTAGGTCATCGCCAGCAGCACGTCCTTGACCGGGCCGAACTCAACCTTCTGGTCGAAGATCTTGTTGAACGACAGGCGTGGGCTGATCTCACCGTAATAGGTATTCGGGCCATTGCCGGCGTCTTTCTGGCCCTGGTAGAAGATCTTGTCGACAAAGATGAAGTTGTCGCCGTACTTCCAGCCATCGGCGTGCTCGAACGTGACAGTTTGCTGGATCGCCGGGTTGACCTTGAAGTTCTTGCCCCACAGGTAGGTCAGGCTGTTGTTTTGCCATTGCAGCAGGTCGTCGGCGTAGGTGGTGCCGCAGGCCAGCAGGCCGCCGGCGAGGATCAGGCTGTTGATGGTACGCATTGCGAGTGTCGCTCCCTTGATTGATCTGTTGTCAGCGCTCGGTATTGGCGCTTTTTTGTTGTCTTGCGAGTCAGCTTTTTTCGATAGGCCACAGCTGTTTGGCAAGGGTTGAGCCAACTTTTCCGGGTTGGCAAAACCTTCCTGCTCGACTTCGTTCTGAACGGATGAAAAGGGTCTTTCAGGCTGGCAACACGTTGGCCAACCGCCCGTATTCATTGACTGAGCGGTCAGGAAACGCAGGCAGAATCCGTTCTGCCCTGATCGAGGGGGCGCGCAGATTACTGGCTTGCGCGCCGCGCCTCAAGTGCTCCGTCCTGGAGCGGTGTGTATCAAACTTGTGCGCTTGGTCAGTTTCTTAGAAATGCACTTTGATCAGGGCACTGGCGACGCTCTGGTTGCTGTCCAGATTGCCGCGGCTGTCGATGCCGTATTTGTCCTTCCAGTAGCTGTACTCGAAGCCTACGTACAGCTGCTTGGCGCCCAGGCTCAGCGCCTTGCCCAGGTCGTATTTCACCTGTGGGTTGAAGTGCAGGTTGGCGTGATAGGTGCCACGACGGGTCTGGTCGTTGTCGGTGACCCAGTCCAGGTAACCGTCGATCAGAATGTCAGACCTGCCCATGGGAATGGTGTACGACCAGCCAGGGGTGATCTGCCAGACGTTGTCACCTGGGCGGCTGCCCTCGGTGTTGCGCACGTAGAAATTGAGGGTGAAATAGTTGAAGCCGGGGATGTTCAGGTCAAAGCCGGGGCCGATCAGGTAGGCTGCGTTGTCGCCTTCGCCACGCTCGTAAGTCATGGCCAGCAGTACGTCCTTGATCGGACCGAAGGCAAGCTTCTGGTCGAAGATCTTGCCGAACGACAGGCGCGGGCTGAACTCGCCGTAGTAGGTGGTCACGCCTTTGCCGGGGTCGGCCTTGCCGTTGTAGAAGATCTTGTCGACGAACATGAAGGTGTCGCCGTACTTCCATTTGTTGGCGTGCTCGAACGTGATGGTCTGCTGGATATCAGGGTTGACCTTGAAGTCCTTGCCATACAGGTACGTCAGGCTTTCGCCATGCCATTGCAGCCATTCGCCTGCATGCGAGGGTAGGGTGGCCAGCAGGCTGCTGCCCAACAACAGGGACGTGGTGATGCGCTTCATGTTGTGATTCCCGGACTTATTGTTTTTGTTGGCGGTTTTTTTGGCGCGCAGGCGCCCCGGGCGACCCATTCCGGCGGGTCGACGGCGTAGCGGTTACTGCAGATGTGAGTGAGGGGCGGCAAAGCGCCGCCCCTTTTGGCTCAGTGCTCGTGACAGGCGTCGTTGTGCACCGCGCGGTCGGCGCCACCGAGGATGTTGAACAGCACGTTCAACACCAGGGCACTGACCGTGGCCATGGCGATACCACTGTGGGTGATGGGTTCCATCCACTGCGGCATCTGGGCAAAGAACTCCGGACGCACCACGGGGATCAACCCGAAGCCGACGCTCACCGCCACCAGCAGCTGGTTGCGACGGTCGCCGATGTCCGCCTCCTGAAGAATCTTGATCCCGGTGGCGGTGACCATGCCAAACATGGCAATGGATGCGCCGCCCAGTACCGCAGGCGGGATCGAGGCAATCAGGAAGGCCGCCTTGGGCAGCAGGCTGAGCAGAATCAGCAGTGCACCGGCCACGATGGTGACAAAGCGGCAGCGCACCCCGGTCATCTGCACCAGGCCGATGTTCTGGGCGAACGAGGAGTGGGTGAAGGTGTTGAAGAAGCCGGCAATGAACGACGCACCGGCATCGCACAGCAGGCCGCGACGCAGCATCCCTGGCGTAACTTCGCGATCAGTCACCTTGCCCAGGGCCAGGAACATGCCGGTGGACTCGACGAAGATGATCACCACCACCAGGCACATGGACAGGATCGGCGCCAGGCTGAAGGTCGGCATGCCGAAGTGCAGTGGGGTTACCACCTGCAACCACGGAGCGTCTTTCAGGCCAGACAGGTCGACCATGCCAATGGAGCCGGCCAGGATGTAGCCAAGGCCCATGCCCACCAGCACCGACACGTTGACCCAGAAGCCACGCATGAAGCGGTTGATCAACAGGATGACCGCCAGCACCAGGCCTGCCACCATCAGGTAGATCGGCGAGCCGAAGGCTTCAGCTTCATGGCCGCCACCGGCCCAGTTGACCGCCACCGGGAACAGCGACAGGCCAATCGAAGTGATCACCGTACCGGTGACCAGCGGCGGGAAGAAGCGGACGACCTTGGACATGAACGGCGCGATCAGCATGCCGAAGAACCCGGCGGCGATGGTCGCGCCGAAGATCCCCTGCAGGCCCACGCCGGGCATGCCGGCCATGGCCACCATGCTGCCGACGGCAGCGAAACTGGCACCCATCATTACCGGCATGCGGATGCCCACCGGGCCGATACCGAACGACTGGATGATGGTGGCGACGCCAGCGACCAGCAGGTCGGCGTTGATCAGGAAAGCGACTTCTTCACGGGACAATCCAGCGGCCTGGCCGATGATCAACGGCACGGCAATCGCGCCACCGTACATCAGCAGAACGTGTTGCAGGCCAACCAGGATCAGTTGGAACAAGGGCAAGGGTTCGCGCGGCGGCGCAATGGGGATATACGCCTTGCGTGACTCGGACATGCAGCACCTCGAGTTTTGTTTTTATTCTCGGATCCAAGCGTCGGTTTCAAGCGGCAGTTTCTCGATGAAGAGAGCCTGGGGTTCCCGCTTGCAGTTGAACGCTCGATGCTTGCTTGTTGCGTATGTCTTGAAACAGAGGCCGGGAGTACCGGCCTCTTCGCGGGTGAACCCGCTCCCACAGGGAGCAGTTTCGGCCCGACAGGTTTGTCAGTTGACCTGGGCGCCTTTGGCGATCCAGTCGCCGACGAGCTTGCGCTCTTCGGTGGTCATCTGGGTGATGTTGCCCAGCGGCATGATCTGGCTGGCGACCGCTTGCGCCTGAATGCGCGCGGCCTGGGCCTGGATCTGCTGCGGGGTGTCGAACATCACGCCGGCAGGCGCGGCGCTGAACAGTGGGCTGGTCGGTTTGGACGAGTGGCACACGGTGCAGCGTTCCTGGATGACATTGTGGATCTTGTCGAAGTCGCCACCACCGGCCTGGGCAGCGGCCTGGGCCGGTGCTTGCGCAGGTGCAGTCGGCGCTTGGGCAGCCTTGGCGGCGTCCTCTGCGCGCTGCTCGGCAGCGGTCTTGCCACCGACGGCGGTCGCAGGCAGCGGCTGGTACTCGACCTTGGCGGCGGCTTGCTCAGGGCTTACGGCCATCGGTTTCGGGCCGGTGACGTAGGCCAGGCAGATCATCGCCAGGGCGCCGACGGGCAGGGTCCAGGCGTACTTGTTGCTGTCGTGGCGGGTGTTGAAGTAGTGGCGGATCAGAACCGCGGCTACTGCGATACCGGCCAGGATCAGCCAGTTGTACTGGCTACCGTAGGTGCTCGGGAAATGGTTGCTGATCATGATGAACAGCACCGGCAGGGTGAAGTAGTTGTTGTGGCGCGAGCGCAGCAGGCCCTTGGCCGGCAGTACCGGGTCGGGCGTCTGGTTGTTCTCGATCGCCGCCACCAGCTGGCGCTGGGCCGGCATGATGATGCGGAACACGTTACCGACCATGATGGTGCCGATGATCGCGCCGGTGTGCAGGTATGCACCACGGCCGCTGAACACCAGGCTGAAGCCCCAGCAGGCGGCGATGATCAGCACGAACAGTACACCGCCGAGCAGCGCTGGCTTCTTGCCCAGGGGCGAGTCGCACAGGAAGTCGTAGATGAACCAGCCAGCGACCAGCGAGCCGATACCGATGGCCACGCCTTCGGCACCGCTCAGGGTGCTGCCAGGGGCCAGCAGGTACAGCGCCGGGTTCCAGTAGAACACCACGCACAGCAGGGCGATACCGGACATCCAGGTGAAGTAGGCTTCCCATTTGAACCAGTGCAGGTTCTCGGGCATTTTCGGGGGTGCGAGCTTGTATTTCTCCAGGTGGTAGATACCACCGCCGTGAATTGCCCAGAGATCACCCGACAACCCATCGCGCGGGTTGCTTCGGTTCAGGTGGTTCTCCAGCCAGACGAAGTAGAACGATGCACCGATCCAGGCGACACCGGTGATCATGTGAACCCAGCGAATGCTCAGGTTCAGCCATTCGTGAAGGTGTGCTTCCACAGTATGTACCTCTGCCGATCACCGTTCAGGTTGAAACCCGGATGATCGACCTTTTCTTATTGGTGGGGATTGAGGATCAGCATCTGTTCCTCGGTGAAGTAATGCTCATCGCAGTTGTTGCCAGAACCACTGCGATCAACCACCAGGAAATCATCCCGCTTTTCGATCGTGAGCACCGGGTGGTGCCAAACGCCGCGATGGTAATTGACGCCCTGCCTGCCATTACTACGGAAGGCACGGACCAAGCCTGATACAGGTGCATCGCCAACGGGCGCGACCACGATCAGAAAGGGGTTGCCGAGCAGCGGGATGAAAGCCTGGCTGCCCAGCGGATGTCGTTCCAGCATGCGTACGGTCAGCGGCATGTCCTGCGCGTCGGCGCGGAAGATGCTGATGATCGCCTTGTCTTCTGGCTCGGCGGTCTCGACCGCGGCGAGCTTGTGGAAGCGCATGGTCGAGCCATTGTTGATCATGAAGTGGTCGCTGCCGTCGGTTTCGATCACGTCTCCAAACTGGGCGAAGGCTTCTTTGGTCAGGGGCTCGATCATCAGGGTGCGCATGCGGGTCTCTCTTATATGTTCGTTGTACTGAAAAAGGTTCGGCTGTCGCTTACAACTGCAGCAGGCGGAACAGGGCGATCAGGTTGATCTGCGCCAGGGCTTCCTTGAATTCCGCATCGGCATCGTTGTGGATGCGTTTTTCAAAGGCGGCGAGGATCTGGTGCCGGTTGCTGCCCTTCACCGCCATGATGAACGGGAACTGGAACTTGGCCTTGTAGGCATCGTTCAGTTCGGTGAAGCGGGCGAACTCTTCGGCGGTGCACTGGTGAATACCGGCGCCGGCCTGCTCGTTGGTGCTCGATTCGGTCAGCTCGCCCTGTACGGCGGCTTTGCCGGCGAGGTCCGGGTGAGCGTTGATCAGTGCCAGTTGGTCGGCGTGGTTGGCGCTGAGCAGGATGTCGCTCATGCGCTGGTGCAGCGCCTCGATCTCGTCCAGCTCGCCCAGTTGGCCCAGGTCATAGGCTTTTTCGGCCACCCACGGCGAGTGCTCGTAGATGTCGGCGAAGGCCTCGACGAAAGCGTCGCGGCCCAGGGCGGAGGGCTTGAGGGTGTTGAAGGCGGTCATCAGGCGTTCTCTTTCTTGTACGGGTGGGTGGCGTGCCAGTGGCGGGCGATGTCCGCACGACGGGCGAACCAGACCTGTTCATGGCTCTTGGCGTAGTCGACGAAGCGCTTCAGTGCGGCCAGGCGCGCAGGGCGGCCGACCAGGCGGCAGTGCAGGCCGATGGAGAGCATCTTCGGTGCTTCGGCGCCTTCGGCGTACAGCACATCGAACGCGTCCTTCAGGTACTGGAAGAACTGCTCGCCGCAGTTGAAACCCTGCACCTGGGTGAAGCGCATGTCGTTGGTGTCCAGGGTGTAGGGGATCACCAGGTGCGGCTTGTCGGTCGGGTTGTTCGGCTCCCAGTAGGGCAGGTCGTCGTCGTAGGTGTCGCTGTCGTACAGGAAACCACCTTCTTCCATCACCAGGCGGCGGGTGTTCGGGCCGGTGCGGCCGGTGTACCAGCCCACCGGGCGCTCGCCGGTGAGTTCGGTGAGGATGCGGATGGCTTCGAGCATGTGCTCGCGCTCCTGGGCCTCGTCCATGTTCTGGTAGTCGATCCAGCGGTAGCCGTGGCTGCAGATCTCGTGGCCGGCTTCGGCCATGGCGCGGATCACGTCGGGGTGGCGCTGGGCGGCCATGGCCACGGCGAACACGGTCAGTGGCACGCCGCTGTCCTTGAACAGCTTCAGCAGGCGCCACACGCCAGCACGGCTGCCGTATTCGTACAGCGACTCCATGCTCATGTTGCGCTGGCCCTGCAGCGGCTGGGCAGCGACCATCTCGGACAGGAAGGCTTCGGACTCTTTGTCACCGTGCAGGATGTTGCGCTCGCCACCTTCCTCGTAATTGAGGACGAAAGACAGCGCGATGCGAGCGTTGCCCGGCCATTGCGGGTGAGGAGGGTTGTTGCCGTAACCGATCAGGTCGCGAGGGTAGTCAGCGCTCACTGCAGTCTTCCTTCTTGTGCGTTAGTGCGGGTGGTGGGCGGGCCGCGTCGGTATGTCGCACCACCGGATGGGCTGATTGTATACAACTTCTGAAATCTTTTGTAAGCCTGTTTTTCCGCATTTCTTTCCTTTTGTCGCCGCGCAGCGACCTGGAAACACAGTGCAAGAAACCTGCCTGATTGGTCAGCTAATGACGTTTGCCTCGTTACGGCGCCTGTATTTGCGACCGATGGGTCGTTTAGGGGCAAGAAACGCTGGGTGCGACGGATGGGTTCAAAAAATTGTGTACAATCTGGCGGTGGAATGTCTTAATGACGTCATTCCCGCCTACCGCAGGCGCTATGCTGGTGCGATGGCTGAGTATTTTTTGCCCACAGATTGAACAAGAGGCGACACGCAATGGGACGTTTGACCACACACGTACTGGATGCCGCGCATGGCTGCCCGGGCAGCTCGATCAAGGTCGAGCTGTACCGTGTCGAAGGCCAGCAGCTGGAGCTGGTGAACACCGCCCTGACCAACAGCGATGGCCGCGTCGACGCGCCGTTGCTGCAGGGTGACGACTACCGCACTGGTGTGTACCAGTTGCAGTTCAGCGCTGGCGATTACTACCGCGCCCGTGGCGTGCAGTTGCCGGCCCAGGCATTCCTGGATGTTGTCGTGCTGCGTTTTGGCATCGACGAGGGGCAAGAGCACTACCACGTGCCGCTGCTGATCTCGCCGTACAGCTATTCGACCTATCGCGGAAGCTAGTTGGTCGCTAGAAGAATCTTCGTAGGTCCTTTGGCCCGCTCTCACACTGGCGGGCTTTTTTTAGTTTCGGATATCTGGCACTTCATCACCTGGATAAAGAAATACTCTCCCCGTTTTGTAGCGCGCATGGTCATGAGGTGAGACAGCTATTGCGCCCAGACTATTTGCGGCCATACCTACGATTGCAGCCCCTAATTGTTCGCTTGAGCCGCTGTCGTGAGCCTGCTTTGCAACTTTGTACCATTCAGGGACTGTGTCGAAGAACATGCTGGATTCGCTGATGCTCTTACTCAGGCGCCCGGAGTCTGGTGTGAGGGGGGAGCCCTCACTGAATTCGTGGTTGCTTTGCGATCTTTTGATATAGCTATCACCCTTCCAGCCTGGAAGGTTGGTGTCACCATGCGCCCCCAGGCCGTCGTTTATCCCAAGAACGGTTCTGCCATATACCGTTGATGTATCGATCTCGTCGTGTACTCGCTTGCGAATCGGCGAGAATTGCTCATAAGGCACCTCGCCCTTGGTGACTATGCGCTTGATTGTGAGGCCCATGGCCTTGAACACTTCGAAAGGAGAATGCCCGTCACGGTCGACCCAGTTAATAGGGTCTCCCTTGCAGTAGGCGTATGCATTGATGCCGCCTCTTCCAAACGGGCTCAAATTATCTGGGCTGCAGAATCTTCCCTGCGTTGGGCTGTATATGCGGTAGCCGTTGCCGAGGTGGTAAAACCCGGAGACCGGATCCCGTAACTCGCCATTGAAACCAATCCGGCTCTTGCCTGCCACTGCATGGCCATAAGGGGTGTAGGCGCATACGTGGCGAGTCATGATGTGCATCGGGCAGCCTCTGGCCATTACGCCTGTGCGGTTTTGAAAGTTTGTATCAGGCCTCGCTGAACCTTGCACCTGGCAAAAATATCAGTTCGCTGCGTTGAGTGTGGAAGCCGTATTTGCAGAAAATGAGCGATCAACGAAGGGCGCCGAAGCGCCCTTTTTTGCTGGGGAGAGTTACAGGAACACAAACTTGGCAATGAAGATCGCGCACAGCACCCACAGGCTGGCGGAGATTTCCTTGTACTTGCCGGTACCTGCCTTCAGCGCGACGTAGCTGATGAAGCCCAGGGCAATACCATCCGCTACCGAGAAGGTCAGTGGCATCATGATGACAGTGACAATCGCCGGAATGCTGTCGGTCGCTTCGTCCCAGTGGATGTGCGCCATGCTACCCATCATCAGCATTGCCACGTAGATCAACGCACCGGCCGTTGCGTAGGCCGGAATCATCCCGGCCAGCGGGGCGAAGAACATCGCGGCGATGAACAGCAAGCCGACCACCACCGCAGTCAGGCCAGTACGACCGCCCGCTGCCACACCCGCAGCACTTTCCACATAGCTGGTGACCGGCGGCACACCCACCACCGCACCGAACACGCTCGATGCACTGTCAGCCTTCAACGCCTTCGACAGGTTTTCGATACGCCCGTCCGGCGCCACCAGGTTGGCCCGCTGCGCCACACCCATCAGGGTGCCGGCAGTGTCGAACATGTGCACGAACAGGAACGCCAGTACCACACTGATCATGCTGACGTTGAACACGCCAGCCACATCCATGGCCATCCAGGTCGGTGCCAGGCTTGGTGGCATCGACATCACCCCGCCAAACTTGACCAGCCCCAGGCCCCAGCCCGCCAAGGTCACGCCGATGATGCTGATCAGGATCGCGCCGAACACGCGCTTGTAACTGAGGATGGCGATCAGCAGGAAGCAGATTGCCGCCAGCAGCGGGCCTGGCTCATGCAGCGAGCCCAGCTTGATCAGGGTGGCCGGGCTGTCGACGATGATGCCAGCCGTCTTCAGGCCGATCAGCCCGAGAAACAATCCGACGCCGGCCCCCATGGCATGGCGCAGGCTGACCGGAATGCTGTTGAGCAACCATTCGCGCACTTTCGACAAGGTCAGGAACATGAACAGCACCCCGGAGACGAACACCGCCCCCAGCGCGGTTTCCCAGTTGTAGCCCATGGTGCCGACCACGGTGTAGGTGAAGAAGGCGTTAAGCCCCATGCCCGGTGCCAGGCCCACCGGCCAGTTGGCGTACAGGCCCATCAGCAGGCAGCCCAGCGCGGCGGCGATGCAGGTGGCGACGAAAGCGGCACCATGGTCGATGCCAGCGTCGGCCATGATGTTGGGGTTGACGAAGATGATGTAGGCCATGGTGATGAAGGTGGTCACCCCGGCGATCATTTCGGTCTTGACGGTGCTGCCGTGTTGCTTGAGTTTGAAAATCCGCTCCAGCCAGCTTGTTTCGAGCGGTGGGGCGAGATCCAGCGTAGGGGCTTCGGATTTGCGGCTTTCCACAGCGAGTACTCCTCAAGTCTTTCTTGTTGTTGTTGGGGCCAGTTTCCTGAGCGATGCACTTGGTGGCCCCACGAGGGAAGGCAGACGTCTGACCGTTTTATTGACTCGCGGGTCAAGAAGTTGCTCGGTGGATTATGCTTTTGTGTACAAAGAATGCAAATAATGTTTTATGTTTTGTGTGCGCAATGCGTCGTACAACGGCTATATAGGTAAAACGCCCCCTGCGGAATCGCCTCAGCCTGTGTACAATGGCGCCATACTTTCTCTTCGTGCCTCGAGAGCCCATGAACGAACAGCTGCAACCTCTGAAGAAACCTGCACGTGTCGGCAAGGCCGGCCGCAGTGGTACCCAGGACGACATCGTCTACGCGCACATTTTCGAGGCGATCCTCGAGCAGCGCCTGGCGCCGGGCACCAAGTTGAGCGAGGAAGCGCTGGGCGAAATCTTCGGCGTCAGCCGCACCATCATCCGCCGCGCCCTGTCGCGCCTGGCCCACGAAAGCGTGGTGCTGCTGCGGCCTAACCGCGGTGCAGTGGTGGCCAGCCCGACGGTAGAAGAGGCGCGCCAGGTGTTCTTCTCGCGGCGCATGGTGGAGCGGGCCATTACCGAACTGGCCGTGCAGCACGCCACCCTGGATCAGCTCAACGAACTGCGGCAGATGGTGCGCGAAGAGCGCGACAGTTTCTCGCGCGGTGACCGCGGTGCCGGTATTCGTCTTTCCGGCGAGTTCCACCTCAAGCTGGCCGAAGCTGCTGGCAATGCGCCGCTGGTGAGCTTCCAGCGCAGCTTGGTGTCGCAGACTTCGCTGATCATTGCCCAGTACGAAAGCGGCAACCGCTCGCACTGCTCGTATGACGAGCACATGCAACTGATCGATGCCATCGAGGCGCGTGATGCCGAGCAGGCCGTGAGCCTGATGATGCACCACATGGACCACATCGACAGCAAGCTGAACCTGGACGAGGAGAGTGCCTCGGACGATCTGCATGCGGTGTTCTCGCATTTGCTGAAAAAGCCCAAGGTTTCGGCCAAAGGTTGATCGTTTGCCTGGGTGACTGAAGGGCGACCGCGTAAGCCAGGCATGGGCAGAATCTGTGGGAGCGGGCGTGCCCGCGAACACGGGCAGCGCCCGTGCCGTCCACCGTGGTGCTTGCTTCGCGGGCACGCCCGCTCCCACAGAGATCATTGCCATTCCTCGCCATCAGCCAAAGGTCTGCTAAATTCTTGTGAGCAAACCTTCATCAAGCAGTTGGGCTTGCGCATTCGTTGCGTTCAACTTCTTGAGGAATGGATTCATGAGCATGTCCCTCGGTAAACGCATGGGTGCCGAACTGATCGGCACCTTCTGGCTGGTCCTTGGTGGCTGTGGCAGTGCGGTACTCGCTGCCAGCTCCCCTCTCGGTATCGGCGTTCTCGGTGTTGCTTTCGCCTTCGGCCTCACAGTACTGACCATGGCCTTCGCCATCGGCCATATCTCTGGCTGCCACCTTAACCCTGCCGTGTCGTTCGGGCTGGTGGTGGGCGGGCGTTTTCCTGCCAAAGAGCTGCTGCCCTACGTGATCGCCCAAGTGATTGGCGCCATCCTGGCGGCCGGGGTGATCTACCTCATCGCCAGCGGCAAGGCCGGTTTCGAGTTGTCTTCGGGGCTGGCTTCAAACGGCTACGCCGACCACTCGCCCGGCGGCTACACACTGGGTGCGGGTTTCATCAGTGAAGTGGTGATGACGGCGATGTTCCTGGTGGTGATCATGGGTGCCACAGACTCCCGTGCGCCGGCAGGCTTTGCGCCCATTGCCATCGGCCTGGCCCTGACCCTGATCCACCTGATCTCCATCCCGGTGACCAATACCTCGGTCAACCCCGCGCGTAGCACAGGGCCGGCCTTGTTCGTCGGTGGCTGGGCCCTGCAACAGCTGTGGCTGTTCTGGGTGGCGCCGCTGATCGGTGCTGCAATCGGCGGCGCGCTTTACCGGGGCCTTGCAAAAGAACCTTAGCGCTGGTGCACGCAACGCCCTGCGGCGTAGGTTTCACGCACAGTGCGGTCGTCGCCCAGGGTGGTGAGCACGAACAGGGTCTCTTCGATGCTGTTGGACTGCTGAATGCGGTAGTCCAGCAGCGGCGTGGCCTTGTAGTCCAGCACCACGAAGTCGGCATCGTTGCCCGGGCGCAGGCTGCCGATGCGGTCGTCCAGGCGCAGGGCGCGGGCGCCGCCGAGGGTGGCCAGGTACAGCGACTTGTAGGGGTGCAGGCGCGCGCCTTGCAGCTGCATCACCTTGTACGCTTCGTTCAGGGTGTTGAGCAGCGAGAAGCTGGTGCCGGCACCGACGTCGGTACCCAGGCCCACGTTGACCTTGAAGCGCTCAGCCTGGGGCAGGTTGAACAGGCCGCTGCCCAGGAACAGGTTGGAGGTGGGGCAGAAGGCCACGGCCGAGCCGGTTTCGGCCAGGCGCTGGCATTCGTCGTCGCACAGGTGCACGCCGTGGGCAAACACCGAGCGCTCGCCCAGCAGCTCGAAGTGGTCGTACACGTCCAGGTAACCCTTCTGCTCGGGGAACAGCGACTTGACCCAGTCGATTTCCTTGAGGTTTTCCGACAGGTGCGTGTGCATGTACACGCCCGGGTGTTCCTTGAGCAACTGGCCGGCCAGGGTCAGCTGTTCCGGCGTGCTGGTCGGGGCGAAGCGTGGGGTAACCGCGTAGTGCAGGCGGCCCTTGCCATGCCAGCGCTCGATCAGCGCCTTGCTCTCGGCATAGCCGGACTCGGCGGTGTCGGTCAGGTAGTCCGGGGCGTTGCGGTCCATCATCACCTTGCCGGCGATCAGGCGCAGGTCCAGGCGCTCGGCCTCTTCGAACAGCGCATTGACCGATTCCGGGTGCACGCTACCGAATACCAGCGCGGTGGTGGTGCCGTTGCGCAGCAGTTCCTTGAGGAAGATCTTCGCCACCTGGTCGGCGTGCGCTTTGTCGGCGAACTGCTTTTCGCAGGGGAAGGTGTAGGTGTTCAGCCAGTCCAGCAGTTGCTCGCCGTAAGAGCCGATCATGCCGGTCTGCGGGAAATGGATATGGGTGTCGATGAAGCCCGGGGTGATCAGCGCGTCCTGGTAGTGCTCCACCGGGATGCCGGCGTCCAGGGTCGGCAGCAGGTCGCTGGCATGGCCGATGGCGCTGATGCGGCCATCGTCGACCACCAGCAGGCCGTCTTCGAAGTACTCATGGGAAGCCTCCAGGCCCACCTCGGCCGGGTCGGCGATGCTGTGCAGGATGGCGGCACGGTAGGCTTTGCGGGTAACGGTCATAACACACTCGTCAAATAGCTTGGCTGCGCCGGGAGGGCGGCAGCAACTGGGCAATGGGGCCGGCATTGGCAGCAGCATCGTGCTGGCCGAAGCAGGCGTTGTAGGTGGCGATGATTTCGCCGGCGATGGACACGGCGATTTCGATGGGCAGCTTGCCCTTTACTTCGGGCAGGCCCATCGGGCAGCGCATGCGTGCCAGCACGGCATCGTCGTAGCCGCGCTCGCGCAGGCGGTGCTCGAACTTGACCCGTTTGGTCTTCGAGCCGATCAGGCCGAACCAGGTGAAGTCGTTGCGCTTGAGAATGGCGGCGGTCAGCTCCAGGTCGAGCTGGTGGTTGTGGGTCATGACGATGCAGTAGCTGCCTGGTGGCAGGTCTGCGACTTCGTCGACCGGTTCCTCACTGACGACCTTGGTCACCCCGTTGGGGATGAGCTCGGGGAATTCCTGTTCGCGCGAGTCGATCCAGCGCACCCGGCAGGGCAGCGCGGCGAGCAAGGGTACCAGAGCCCGGCCGACATGGCCCGCGCCGAACACGGCGATCTGCGCCTGCACGGCGGCCATCGGCTCGAACAGCAGCACGGTGACGCCGCCGCAGCACTGGCCCAGGCTCGCGCCAAGGCTGAAGCGCTCCAGGTGCGGGGTGGTGCGCTGTTCTTCAAGCATTTGCCGGGCGATGTGCAGGGCCTTGTATTCCAGGTGGCCGCCGCCGATGGTGTCGAACAGGCCACTGGCGCTGACGACCATCTTCGAGCCTGCGTTGCGCGGGGTCGAGCCGCGCTCCTCGATGATGGTCACCAGCACGCAGGCTTCGCCACGGGACTGGTGGTCGGCGAGGGCGTTGATCCATTGGTGCATGATGCAGTTCCTCTTCAGGTCAACGCGGTCCGCTTCTTTGTGGGAGCGGCCTTGTGTCGCGATAGGGCTGCGCAGCAGCCCCAAAAAACTATGTTGTTTCACAAATTCTGGGGCCGCTTCGCGACCCTTTCCGACCGGTCCGGCGCCCCGGCAAGGCCGCTCCCACAGAAAACGCGGAGCGGCGGCGTTACTGGGTGACGGTTTCCAGTTCCTGTTCGGCAGGTTGGGTTTCAGCCACCACCTTGCGCATCTGCTCACACCCCCACAGCACCCGCTCCGGTGTCGCCGGCGCGTCGATGTTCGGCTGCACGCGGTAGTCGGCAAGGCTGGCCACGGCATCCTTGATCGCACACCAGGCAGCAATGCCGAGCATGAACGGCGGTTCGCCCACGGCCTTGGAGTGGAACACGGTGTCTTCCGGGTTCTTGCGGTTTTCCACCAGCTTCACTCGCAGGTCCAGCGGCATGTCGGCGACGGCCGGGATCTTGTAGCTGGCCGGGCCGTTGGTCATCAGTTTGCCCTTGGCGTTCCACACCAGTTCTTCGGTGGTCAGCCAACCCATGCCCTGGATGAAGCCGCCTTCCACCTGGCCAATGTCGATGGCCGGGTTAAGCGAGTCGCCCACGTCGTGCAGGATGTCGGCGCGCAGCATCTTGTATTCGCCGGTCAGGGTGTCCACGATCACTTCCACGCAGGCGGCGCCGAAGGCGTAGTAGTAGAACGGCCGGCCGCGTGCCTGGCTGCGGTCGTAGAAGATTTTTGGCGTGCGGTAGAAGCCGGTGGTCGACAGCGACACCTGGGCGAAGTAAGCCTGCTGCACCAGTTGCTCGAAGCTGACGATCTGATCGCGCATGCGCACATGACCGTTGCGGAACTCGACATCTTCCTCGGTGACGTTGTAGTGCCGTGCGGCGAACTCGGTCAGACGCTTCTTGAGAATTTCGGCCGCGTTCTGCGCCGCCTTGCCGTTCAGGTCGGCACCACTGGAGGCAGCGGTTGGCGAGGTGTTGGGCACCTTGTCGGTGTTGGTGGCGGTGATCTGGATACGGCTGAAATCCACCTGGAAGATCTGCGCCACCACCTGTGCCACCTTGGTGTTCAGGCCCTGGCCCATCTCGGTGCCACCGTGGTTCAGGTGAATGCTGCCGTCGGTATAGATGTGGATCAGCGCCCCGGCCTGGTTGAGGAAGGTGGCGGTAAACGAAATGCCGAACTTGACCGGCGTCAGCGCCAGGCCCTTCTTCAGCACCGGGCTGTTGGCGTTGAAGCGGCGGATCGACTCGCGGCGCTCGGCATAGTCGCTGCTGGCTTCCAGGTCGGCGGTCATCTCTTCGAGCATGTTGTGCTCGACGGTCTGGTAGTAGTGGGTGACGTTACGCTCGGTCTTGCCGTAGTAGTTGGCCTTGCGCACCGCCAGCGGGTCGCGGCCCAGGTGGCGGGCGATATGGTCCATCACCTGCTCGATGGCGACCATGCCCTGCGGGCCGCCAAAGCCGCGGTAGGCGGTGTTGGAGGCGGTGTTGGTCTTGCAGCGATGGCCATGCACGGTGGCATCGCCCAGGTAGTAGGCGTTGTCGGAGTGGAACATGGCGCGGTCGACGATCGAACCCGACAGGTCGGGTGAGTAACCGCAGTTGCCGGCCAGGTCGAAGTTGATGCCGTGCAGCCGGCCGGTGTCGTCAAAGCCCACGTCGTATTCAACGTAGAAGGGGTGGCGCTTGCCGGTCATGGTCATGTCTTCGACCCGCGGCAGGCGCATCTTGGTCGGCTGGCCGGTCAGCCGCGCAACTACCGCACACAGGCAGGCCGGGCTGGCGGCCTGGGTTTCCTTGCCACCAAAACCGCCACCCATGCGGCGCATGTCCAGCACCACCTTGTTCATCGGCACGTCGAGCACTTCGGCGACCAGCTTCTGCACTTCGGTGGGGTTTTGCGTGGAGCAGTAGACGATCATGCCGCCGTCTTCGGTAGGCATCACCGAGGAAATCTGGGTTTCCAGGTAGAAGTGTTCCTGGCCGCCGATGTGCAGGGTGCCCTGAATGCGGTGCGGGGCGCTGGCCAGGGCAGCAGCGGAATCGCCGCGCTGGTGGGTGTGGCTGTCGAGCACGAAGTGCTTCTTGCGCAGCGCATCGACCACATCCAGCACCGGTTCCAGGTCTTCGTATTCGACGATGGCGGCCATGGCGGCGCGGCGTGCGGTTTCCAAGTCGCGGGCGGCCACGGCAAGCACCGGCTGGCCGAAGAACTCGACCTTGTCGATGGCCAGCAGCGGGTCACCGGCCACTACCGGGCCGATGTCCTTCAGGCCGGGGATGTCCTCGTGGGTAATTGCGATGCGCACACCCTCGAAGGCATAGCACGGCGCGGTGTCGATGCGCAGGATGCGCGCATGGGCGCGGTCGGCGGTGCGCGCATAGACGTGCAGCTGATTGGGGAATTCCAGGCGGTCGTCGATGTACAGCGCCTCGCCGGATACATGCTTGTCGGCGCTGTCGTGTTTGACGCTGCGGCCGACCCCGGTGGTCAGGTCCTGGCTGAACAGCTCGGCCATCTCGGCCTGGCTTTTGGCTACGTGATGGTCAGACATAAGCGGTCACCCGGGTTTCGATGTGCGGCGTTTGCTGTTCGATGAAGTACTTGCGCAGCAGGTTTTGCGCGGTCAGCAGGCGATATTCCTTGCTGGCGCGGAAGTCGCTGAGCGGGGTGAAGTCCTCGGCCAGGGCCTGGCAGGCACGCTCGATGGCGGCCTGGTTCCACGGCTTGCCGCGCAGCGCTGCTTCGCAGGCGCGGGCGCGTTTGGGGATGGCCGCCATGCCGCCGAAGGCGATGCGCACACCGCTGACCACGCCGTCTTCGATGCTGAGGTTGAAGGCCGCGCACACGGCAGAAATATCGTCGTCCAGGCGCTTGGACACTTTGTAGGCGCGGAACGCCCAGTCGCTGGTGGCGCGAGGCACGATGATCTTCTCGATGAACTCGCTGTCCTGGCGGGCAGTGATGCGGTAGTCGATGAAGTAGTCTTCCAGTGCCATGGTGCGCTGGCGCTCGCCTTGGCGCAGGACGATCTGCGCGTCCAGGGCAATCAGCAAAGGAGGCGAGTCGCCGATGGGCGAGGCGTTGCCGATATTGCCGCCCAGGGTGCCCTGGTTGCGGATCTGCAGCGAGGCGAAGCGGTGCAGCAGGTCGCCGAAGTCCGGGTATTCCTCGTGGAGTGCGCCGTAGCAGTCGGTAAGCGGGGTGGCCGCGCCGATTTCCAGGTGGCTGGCGGTTTTTTCGATGCGCTTGAGCTCGGCCACGTGGCCGACATAAATCATCACCGGCAAGGTCTTGTGGAACTGGGTCACTTCCAGGGCCAGGTCTGTACCACCAGCCAGCAGGCGGGCTTCGGGGTGCGAGCTGTACAGGTCGGCCAGGTCGGCCACGGTCAGTGGCACCAGGCAACGCTTGTCGCCGCTGTTCAGCTCGCCGGTCTGGGTCGGGGTAATGGCCTTGAGGCGGCTGATGGTTTGCGCCTGCTGGGCATCGAACTGGTCGCGGCAGGGCTGGCGGCAGCTCTGCTCGGCGGCGTCGAGGATCGGGCGGTAACCGGTGCAACGGCACAGGTTGCCGGCCAGGGCTTCCTGGGCCTGATGCAGGTCGGGGCCGCTGCTGTTCTTTTGCAGGGCGAACAGCGACATGACAAAGCCTGGGGTGCAGAAGCCGCATTGCGAGCCATGGCAATCAGCCATGGCTTGTTGCACGCTGTGCAGTTGGCCCTGATGCTTGAGGCCTTCGACGCTGATCAGTTGCTTGCCGTGCAGCGACGAGACAAAGGTCAGGCACGAGTTGAGGCTGCGGTAGCGCAGGCTGTCGTTGCCTTGTTCGTCCTGGGTCAGTTCGCCGACCACCACGGTGCAGGCGCCGCAGTCACCACTGGCGCAGCCCTCCTTGGTGCCGGGTTTGCCCAGGTGCTCGCGCAGGTACTGCAGCACCGTCATGTTCGGGTCCAGGGCGTGCTCATTACGCAGCTCCTGGTTGACGAGAAACTGGATCACGGGGATGGCCTCGCAATGGTTTTATTGTTGTTGGGCGGACTCTAAGCAACACCTGTCTATCAGGTCAATATTTTTCTGACTCAAAGGTCAGGAAATTGCTCAGATCAACGCCCGGCCGAACACATTGCCTCTATAACAAGCATAGATCGCGCCGGGCGCGCGGCTGTCTGGCAAGTCAAATAAACCGCCTGGCCCCTCTGCGCGATTACCGCCCAAGTACGCTACAATCCGCCTCTTGTGCCCAGTTCAATGATTTTGAAGGAAAACCATGACGTTCAAGGCCCCGGACAGCCTCTCCGAGCAGATTGCCGATTACCTGGCCGAACGCATCATCCGCGGCGAGCTGGCGCCAGGCGAGCGTATCCAGGAGCAGAAGGTTACCTTGGCCCTCAACGTCAGCCGTGGCTCGGTGCGCGAAGCGTTGTTGATCCTCGAACGCCGGCACCTGGTGGCGATCTTGCCGCGTCGGGGTGCCCACGTGACTGTGCTGGACGAGCGCAGCGTGCGCAGCCTGTGTTCCTTGATGGGCGAGTTCTACATCCTGCTGGGCAACGCGGTTGCGCAAAAATGGCGCACCGATGCCGACCTGCGCCCGTTTCTGGATATTCAGCAGCGCCTGCAGCGTGCCCATGACCAGCTCGACATCAAGACGTTTGTCGCCGACAGCTTCGCGGTGATGCGCGCGGCCTATCCGTTCGCCGACAACCCGTTCCTGCAGGAAACCGTGGAAAACCTGCAGCCGGCCATGAGCCGTGCCTACTACCTGTCGCTGGACCAGCGCCAGGCCAACATGATCGACTACCTGGAGCTGTTCGCCCGCCTGCTCGACGCCGTGGTCGCCCGCGACCTGCCGCGCATTCGCGAGGTGCTCACTGCCTACGGCCAGCGCAGCTGCGAACTGGTGCTGGCGGCGCTGGCCCGAGGCTGACCGATGCGCCTGAAGTGCATTCGCCTGGCCGGCTTCAAGTCGTTCGTCGACCCGACCACGGTCAATTTCCCCAGCAACATGGCCGCCGTGGTCGGCCCCAATGGCTGTGGCAAGTCCAACATCATCGACGCGGTGCGCTGGGTGATGGGCGAGAGTTCGGCTAAAAACCTGCGCGGCGAGTCGATGACCGACGTCATCTTCAACGGCTCCAGCGGCCGCAAGCCGGTCAGCCAGGCCAGCATCGAGCTGGTGTTCGACAACAGCGAAACCACTCTGGTCGGCGAGTACGCCGCCTACGCCGAAATTTCGATCCGCCGCAAGGTCACCCGCGACGGGCAGAACAGCTATTACCTCAACGGCACCAAGTGCCGCCGGCGCGACATCACCGATATTTTCCTCGGCACCGGCCTGGGGCCGCGCAGCTATTCGATCATCGAGCAGGGCATGATCTCCAAGCTGATCGAAGCCAAGCCCGAGGAACTGCGCAACTTCATCGAAGAAGCTGCCGGCATCTCCAAGTACAAGGAGCGCCGCCGTGAAACCGAAAACCGCATCCGCCGCACCCAGGAAAACCTGGCGCGCCTGACCGACCTGCGCGAAGAGCTGGAGCGCCAGCTGGAGCGCCTGCACCGCCAGGCCCAGGCGGCCGAGAAGTACCGCGAGTACAAAGCCCAGGAGCGCCAGTCGAAGGCACGCCTGTCGGCTTTGCGCTGGCGCGGCCTGGACGAGCAGGTGCGCCAGCGCGAGTCGGTGATTGGCGACCAGGGTGTGTCCCATGAGGCACTGGTGGCCGAGCAGCGCAATGCCGATGCCAGCATCGAACGCCTGCGCGATGGCCACCATGAACTGTCCGAACGCTTCAACCAGGTGCAGGGCCGCTTCTACTCGGTAGCCGGTGACATCGCCCGGGTCGAGCAGAGTATCCAGCACGGCCAGCAGCGCCTGCGCCAGTTGCAGGACGACTTCAAAGAGGCCGAGCGCACGCGCCTGGAGACCGAGTCGCACCTGGGCCACGACCGCACCTTGCTGGCCACCCTGGGCGAAGAGCTGGCCATGCTCGAACCCGAGCAGGAAATGACCCTGGCCGCCGCCGAAGAGGCCGCCGCAGCCCTTGAAGAGGCCGAGTCGGGCATGCACGGCTGGCAGGAACAGTGGGACAGCTTCAACAGCCGCTCCGCCGAACCACGCCGCCAGGCCGAAGTACAACAGGCGCGCCTGCAACAGCTGGAAGCCAGCCTGGAGCGTTTGGCCGAGCGCCATCGCAAGCTGGGCGAGGAGCGCGAGCAACTGGGTAGCGACCCGCAGGACGCGGCCATGCTCGAACTGGCCGAGCAGCTGGCCAGCAGTGAAATGCTGCTGGAAGAATTCCGACTGTCTGAGGAACAGGTAGTCGAGCGCCTGGAAAGCGCGCGCGAGCAACTGCAACAGGCCACCCAGGCCCAGCAGCAGGCGCAGGGCGACCTGCAGCGCCTGGGTGGCCGTCTGGCCTCGCTCGAAGCCTTGCAGCAGGCCGCCCTGGAACCGGGCGCTGGCGCTGCAGGCTGGCTGCAAGGCCAAGGTCTGGAGCACCAGCCACGCCTGGCTGAGGGCTTGCGGGTAGAGCCGGGTTGGGAGCTGGCGGTAGAAACGGTGCTTGGCGCCGATCTGCAGGCCGTGCTGGTGGACGATTTCAACACGCTCGATTTCAACGGCCTGGAGCAAGGTGAGCTGCGCTTGCTGCAGGCCAGCGGCAATGGCTCGTCGTTGCCCGGCAGCCTGCTGGAAAAGGTCGAGGGCCGTATCGACCTGGCGCCCTGGCTGGGCCAGGTAAAACCGGTGGAAGACCTGGCCCAGGCGTTGGCGCAGCGCGCGTCGCTTGGCGAAGGGCAGAGCCTGGTCAGCCGCGATGGCTACTGGGTTGGCCGGCACTTCCTGCGGGTGCGCCGTGGCGGTGAAGCCGAAGGCGGCGTGCTGGCGCGCGGCCAGGAGATTGAGCGCCTGGGCCAGGAACAACATGAGCAGGAAGCGGCACTGGAGCAGTTGGAGCAACAGCTGCAGGCCCTGCGCGAGCAGCAGCTGGACCAGGAAGAGCAGCGCGAACAGCTGCGCCGCCGCACCCAGGAAGAAAACCGTCTGCATGGCGAACTGAACGCCAGCCTGTCGGCCAGCCGTGCCCGTGCCGAGCAGGTGGAGTTACGCCGTCGACGCCTGCTTGAAGAGCTGGCCGAGCTGGAAGAGCAGCGCGCTCTGGAGCATGAGCAGTTAGGTGAAGCGCGCTTGCTGCTGCAGGAGGCCCTGGAGCTGATGGCCCAGGACACTGAGCAGCGGGAGCAGTTGATGGCCCGCCGCGACACCCTGCGCGAAGGCCTCGACCGGGTGCGCCAGGAGGCTCGCCAGCACAAGGACCACGCCCACCAGCTGGCCGTGCGCCTGGGTTCGCTGCGCGCCCAGCACGACTCCACCCATCAGGCCCTGGAGCGCCTGGAGCAGCAGGCCGCGCGCCTGACCGAGCGCCAGGAGCAACTGAGTCTGAACCTGGAAGAGGGCGAGGCCCCACAGGAAGAACTGCGCCTGAAGCTTGAAGAGCTGCTGGAGCGGCGCATGAGCGTCGACGAGGAAATGCGCAAGGCCCGCCTGCACATGGACGAAGCCGACCGCGAACTGCGTGATGCCGAAAAACGCCGCACCCAGGCCGAGCAGCAAGCCCAACTGCTGCGCGGCCAGCTGGAAACACTGCGCCTGGAGTGCCAGGGCCTGGATGTGCGACGCAAAACCCTGCAGGAGCAGTTGCTGGCCGATGGCTACGACCTGCAAGGCGTCCTCGCCACCCTGGAGGCCGAAGCCAGCGAGCAGGGCACCGAACAGGAGCTGGAGCAGCTTGAAGCCCGCATCCAGCGCCTGGGCGCGATCAACCTGGCCGCCATCGAGGAATACGAGCAGCAGTCCGAGCGCAAGCGCTACCTGGACGCGCAGGACGCCGACCTGGTCGAAGCCCTGGAGACCCTGGAAAACGTCATCCGCAAGATCGACAAGGAAACGCGCAACCGCTTCAAGGATACCTTTGATCAGATAAATGCCGGATTACAGGCACTTTTCCCAAAAGTTTTCGGTGGTGGCAGCGCTTATCTGGAACTGACGGGCGAAGATCTACTCGATACTGGGGTGACGATCATGGCGCGACCACCGGGCAAGAAGAACAGCACCATCCATCTGCTGTCCGGCGGCGAGAAGGCACTGACCGCGTTGGCGCTGGTGTTTGCCATCTTCAAGTTGAACCCCGCACCGTTCTGCATGCTCGACGAAGTCGATGCACCGCTGGACGATGCCAACGTCGGGCGCTACGCGCGCCTGGTCAAGGAAATGAGTGAAAGCGTGCAGTTCATCTACATCACGCATAACAAGATTGCCATGGAGATGGCGGACCAATTGATGGGGGTGACCATGCATGAACCGGGTTGTTCACGTCTTGTTGCAGTTGATGTGGAGGCGGCCATGGCCATGGTCGACGCTTGATGCGCGAAGATGGGGGCACATTCTGTAGCGAAATGCCCCCGTCATGTGCGACAGACGGTGTAAAGTTGTCTTTGGTCGTGCTAGCTTAATGTCACTCGTTTTTTGCGTGGGTAAAACGCCTGTCAGAACATAGAGTTGGCGCCACGTGTTAAAGGGCTTTGAACCCTTTGTTTTCAAGCATATTTTTATAGAGGCACGGGATTACATGGAAATCGGTCTGCGCGAGTGGCTGATCGTCATCGGCATCATTGTCATTGCCGGGATTCTTTTCGACGGCTGGCGCCGCATGCGCGGCGGGAAAGGCAAGTTGAAATTCCGTCTGGATCGCAGTTATACCAACCCGCCGGACGAAGAGGGTGGCAGCGCCGAAGTGCTCGGCCCGTCGCGGGTGCTGGATGCCCACAAAGAGCCTGAGCTTGACGAAAGCGACCTGCCGTCGCTCAGTGCTTCTTCGCGTGATCGCGAACGCGAGCCCAAGCCGGCCAAGGCCAGCAAGCGCAACAAGCGCGCCACCGCAGCGGCTGACGTGCAGCAGGGTGACCTGAACCTGAGTGCCGACCCGCGCGAGCCCGACCTGTTTGCCGACAGCGATGACGACTTTGCTGCCGACAACACCCGCAGCAGTGGACCCGCGCCTGCCACCAGCCTCAAGGAGCTGCCACCGGCCGAGGAAGTACTGGTGATCAGCGTGATCTCCCGTGACGAAGGCGGCTTCAAGGGCCCGGCATTGCTGCAGAACATTCTGGAAAGCGGCCTGCGCTTTGGCGAAATGGACATCTTCCACCGCCACGAGAGCATGGCCGGCCACGGCGAAGTGCTGTTCTCCATGGCCAACGCGGTCAAGCCTGGCGTGTTCGACCTGGATGACATCGACCACTTCAGCACCCGTGCAGTGAGCTTCTTCCTTGGCCTGCCGGGCCCGCGTCATCCGAAGCAGGCCTTCGACGTGATGGTGGCCGCAGCACGCAAGCTGGCCCACGAACTCAACGGCGAGCTCAAGGACGACCAGCGCAGCGTGCTGACCGCCCAGACCATCGAGCACTACCGCCAGCGTATCGTCGAGTTCGAGCGCCGCGCGCTGACCCAGAAGCGCTGACAGATCCAGACGAAAGAGCAGCCTGAGGGCGTGCTGGTCGGTTCGGGTATCGTTGTTACCTGTACCGGCCTCTTCGCGGGCAAGCCCGCTCCCACAGGTACTGCACCGCCCTTGAGAGGTGTGCAGTTCCTGTGGGAGCGGGCTTGCCCGCGAAGAGGCCGGTACAGGCAATCAAGGCCTTGAACCCCAGACATCACCAGGCTGCTCTTTTTGCTTTGCAAGAGAACCTGAAAATGACTGCCGAAACCCGTATCCACGAACTGCGTGCCGAACTCGACCAGCACAACTACCGCTACTACGTGCTCGACGAGCCCAGCGTGCCCGATGCCGAATACGACCGCCTGTTCAACGAGCTCAAGGCGCTTGAGGCTGAACACCCCCACCTGGTAACCCCCGATTCGCCAACCCAGCGCGTCGGTGGCGAGGCTTTGTCCGCATTCAGCCAGGTGCGCCACGAAGTGCCCATGCTCAGCCTGGGCAACGCCTTCGAAGAAACTGACCTGCGTGAATTCGGCCGCCGCGTGGTAGAAGGCCTGGACCAGCCCGGTGCGGTCGACTACAGCTGCGAACCCAAGCTCGACGGCTTGGCAGTGAGCCTGCTGTATCGCGATGGCCAGCTGGTGCAGGGCGCCACCCGGGGTGACGGCACCACCGGCGAGGATATCAGCGCCAACGTGCGCACCGTGCGCAACATCCCGCTCAAACTGCAGGGCGAAGGCTGGCCCGCAGTGCTGGAAGTGCGCGGCGAGGTGTACATGAGCAAGGCCGGTTTCGACCGGCTCAATGCTGCCCAGGCCGAAGCCGGCGGCAAGACCTTCGCCAACCCGCGCAACGCCGCCGCCGGCAGCCTGCGTCAGCTGGATTCGAAGATTACCGCCAGCCGCCCGCTGGAGTTCTGCTGCTATGGCGTCGGCCAGGTGTCCCAGAGCATTGGCGACAGCCACATCGGCATCCTTGAGCAGCTCAAGGCTTGGGGCCTGCCGATCAGTCACGAGCTCAAGCATGCTGCTGGCATCGATGAATGCCTGGCCTACTACCGCGACATCGGCGAGCGGCGCAACAGCCTTCCGTATGAAATCGACGGTGTAGTCTTCAAGGTGAACAACCTGGCGGCCCAGCGCGAGCTGGGCTTCCGTGCCCGCGAGCCACGCTGGGCGATCGCCCACAAGTTCCCGGCCATGGAAGAGCTGACCGAGGTGCTGGACGTCGAGTTTCAGGTTGGCCGCACGGGCGCGGTAACGCCTGTAGCGCGCCTGAAGCCAGTCAAGGTTGCCGGTGTGACCGTGTCCAACGCCACCTTGCACAACATGGACGAAATCGCCCGCCTGGGCCTGCGTATTGGCGACACGGTGATCATCCGACGTGCCGGTGACGTGATCCCGCAGGTGATGCAGGTGGTGCTGGAGCGCCGCCCGGAAGATGCCCGCCCGGTAGCAGTGCCGAGCGAGTGCCCGGTGTGTGGCTCGCAGGTCGAGCGTACCCAGCTAGTCAAGCGCAGCAAAGGCAAGGAAACCACCAGCGAAGGTGCGGTGTACCGCTGTGTCGGCCGCCTGGCCTGTGGCGCCCAGCTCAAGCAGGCGATCATTCACTACGTGTCGCGCCGTGCCATGGACATCGACGGCCTGGGCGAGAAGAGCGTCGAGCAACTGGTCGACGAAGGCCTGATCCGCTCACCGGCGGACCTGTACAAGCTGGAGTTCGAGCAGATCGTCGGCCTTGAAGGCTTTGCCGAGGTGTCCAGCAAGAAGCTGCTGGACGCCATCGAAGCCAGCAAGCGCCCGAGCCTGGCGCGCTTCATCTACGCCCTGGGCATTCCCGACGTAGGCGAAGAGACCGCCAAGGTGCTGGCCCGCTCGCTGGGCAGCCTGGCGCGCGTGCAGCAGGCGCTGCCGCAGGTGCTCACTTACCTGCCGGACATCGGCCTGGAAGTGGCCTACGAGATTCACAACTTCTTCGAAGACGAGCACAACCAGAAGGTCATTGAACAGCTTCTGGCCAGCGGCATGCAATTACAGGACGAAGGCGAACTGGCTGCCGAATTCGCCGCCAGCACCACCTTGGCCGGCATGATCGCCAAGCTCGACATCGCCTCGGTCGGCCCGACCGGTGCCGAGAAGCTGGTGGCCAAGCTCGACAGCCTGGACAAGATCATCGCCGCCGACGGCATCGACCTGCGCCAGGCCTTGGCGGCCAAGCAGGCCGACGCAGTCCGTGAGTTCTTCAAGGATGAAGCGAATCAAAAGCTGGCGCGAGACATCGAAGCCCAGTTGCTGGCGTTCGGCATGCATTGGAACAGCGAGAAGAAAGTAGCCGAAGGCTTGCCGCTGGCCGGCCAGACCTGGGTGCTGACCGGCACCCTGGAGCGCATGAGCCGCGACATCGCCAAGGACAAGCTGGAAAGCCTGGGGGCCAAGGTGGCCGGCTCGGTGTCTGGCAAGACCCACTGCGTGGTGGCAGGGCCAGGGGCAGGGTCCAAGCTGGCCAAGGCTGCTGAGCTGGGTGTGAAGGTGTTGGACGAAGATGCCTTCGTCACATTCCTGGCCGAGCAGGGCATCGCAGTCTAGAGGCTGAAGCCAGCCTCCGGAGGCATGCGCAATCCTTGTGGGGCACTGTCTTGCACAAAAGCTAAAGGCAGATGCCATCACTGTGGGAGCGGGCATGCCCGCGAAGCAGGCGACGCGATAAATGGCACCGGCTGCGCCGGTGTTCGCGGGCATGCCCGCTCCCACAGGTCATGCGCAGGCCTTGCCATCAACGCTACCCCTGTAGGAGCGGGTTCACCCGCGAAGAGGCCGGCCCAGGCCACCTCATCCCTGACAAGTCATTGAGAAATGATGACTTTTTCTCCCTCAGAGGTTGTATCTGCTCCCAAGACCGGTACAATGGCGCCACTCGCTGCTCAGCGAGGTATGTAGTGGTGGCCCCATCGGTCCCCCCGCATTGATTACCCGTTAACCTGGTCAGGCCCGGAAGGGAGCAGCCATAGCGGGAACATCGAGTGCCGGGGTGTGGCTGGTGGGGCCGCCTCCATTTCAGGTCCTTGAATTCTCAAGGATTTCTCGCTTAATGAACTCGCAGTTGAACAGTGCTTGGGTGTGCCTTACCGGTCCATCATACCGAGAACTGTTGTTCCGTCTTGCCTTCTCTCCAGTGCTTTCCACGCTTTATCTTGCTTAGCTCGTTTACTTCGCTTCGTTATGATTGGTAATTGCCAGCATGGCGCAGTGCTACTAGGATGTGGCATCTGAGCGAGGAGCTAGAGATGGAATTCGTAGAGCGACTGAACGCGTTATCAGCCAAAATCCGCCAGCAGGGTCCTGCTATCCAGACTGAGGAGGCAACCAAAATTGCCTTTGTCATGCCTTTCATCAACTCCGTCTTGGGCTACGACGTCTTTGATCCCTCGGAGGTGACCCCAGAGTACGTCTGCGACGTTGGAACAAAAAAGGGAGAGAAGATCGACTACGCCATCATGAAAAATGGCGAAATCCAGATTCTGATTGAGTGCAAGAAGATTGGTGAGCCACTGCACATCAATCATGCAAGTCAGCTTTTCCGGTACTTCCACGTCACTACAGCCCGTATCTCGATCCTTACCAACGGTCAGGTTTATCGGTTCTTTACTGATCTTGATGCCCCTAACAAGATGGATGAGAAGCCATTCTTGGAGCTGGATCTTCTAGATATAGATGAACACGCTCTCCCTGAGCTGCAGAAGCTAACCAAGTCCGCATTTGATGTAGACTCGATTATCAGTGCCGCGGGTGAGCTGAAGTACGTTGGGCAGATTAAAAAAGAGATGGCTTCCCAATTCAGTCAGCCAAGCGATGACTTCGTTAAGTTCTTCGCTACTCGGGTCTACGATGGGATCATCACTCAGAAGGTTAGGGAGCAGTTCACGACCCTGACCCGTAAAGCTGCGATCCAGTTCTTGGGGGATCAGATCAATGACCGCCTGAAGTCTGCCATGAGCGGTGCAGTGGAGCCTTCGTATGCTATGGAGGCTGTCGAAAGTAGCACGGTTTCGGAGCCTGCTGAAGACAGTGCTGAAGACCAGATCCAGACGACGCTTGAGGAACTGGAAGGGTTTCATATGGTCAAGGCAATCGTTAGGGCGGTTGTTGATGCGAAGCGAATCGTTCACCGTGATACCAAGAGTTATTTTGGTATTTTACTCGATGACAATAACCGTAAGCCGATTTGCCGGTTGCACTTCAATCGGAGCCAAAAGTATATCGGTCTATTCGATGCTGACAAGAACGAGACTCGACATCCTATCGCCTCGCTGGATGAAATTTATGGGTTCGCGGAGCAATTGAAAGGCGCCATCTCCTTGTACGAGTAAGAAGGCTTGCTCATCGTGCCGGGGCAGGTAGGTGGCCTCGGCATGGGTATTCAGCGAGTCAGAGAAATAGGTAGGGTCGCCGGTCGCGGTTGGAACGGCAGCTAGCTGCCGCCCCACCGCGACCTCAGCAGGCACTCATTGTTGTAAAGAAACTTGCTTGGCCTCTGGATTTAGCGCCTTGAGACGCTTCAGCAGTGTGCTTATATTGGTACGCGCTGAGCCCTCATTGGCCAGGCGAAGTCGCTTGATCGCGATAAGGGAGTCACCGACGCCAGCAGTAAATGGAGTTCGAACAACTTCTCGAAAGACAACCGTGTTTGAGCTCGACTCGGTCAGTGTGTACTCGGCCTCGCAAGTCACTTCAAAGTCCAGACCAAATAGGGGTTGGTCGACGCGTAGCAGGCTGGCCCGCAGGGTGTAAGCAGCGGGCTTTTCACTCAGCAGGCCGGCATTGGCAAGTGATTGCTTGAGTGCGGCGCCGAAGTCGGGGCCGTCAATTTCCGAAGTCCAGAGAGGGTTGGTGGTGTCTCCGCCATTTACCTCGGTCACTTGGATGTTGCTGTGCAGGCGGTGGTCATAGAATTGCGCATCGGTTTGATCGGATGTTACGGACATCCCGGAGATCTGGGCAGGTGAAGCACACCCTGTGCAAAGCGCAATAAATGCCGAGGCTAGAAACAGACGGAAGTAGGTCACTCGAATAATCCTTGAATGGTATGTCAGTCACACAAGACAGAAGCCATACCTCTTGTATGGCCTCAGTGGTTTCAACGCCCGCCTTGGGCAGCATCATTGAAACGTGTATGCCTCATGCCGAGCGTTGCGCCGATTGGCAGAGCCTTTACAGGTTGTACTTTTCATCGACCCTGCGTTTGTCGAGCGTGTAGCGCTTGAGGTCGATCGCGTCAGACTCCAACTTGGTATCAAGTTCGTCCATGTCGTGCTTTTTCAGCGTTGCAACGTGAGCTTTGGTGGCTTGGTAGTTGATGAACTCTGCCGCGTCATGCCCGCTTACTGGGTCCCAGAGAATGGAAAGCGGCCAGAACAGCAGGTTTACCACGCCAAAACCGTAGGCGCGGCCATAGAACGAACCGCCACCCGGAAGTAGCCCAAGGCCGGCAGCAAGCCCAGGGCTTTTTTCTTCAACCGCGAGGTTTTTGGCGCGGTAGCTGGCAAGTTCCGACTCTTGGGCCGAATTGAGGCCGGTAGCGCAGCCAGCGCTCAACGTTATCAGGGTGGCAGCGGTCAGATTTCTAATTGTGGACATGCAACATTTCCTAAGTGTAAGTGCTGTTCTCGCGCACGGTTGGGCGTCGAGGCGCGTAACTTTACACTTAGTAGTGGCGCATTAGAATCATTGTGCCATCATCTGACTGGGGCGATGTCCCCCCTGTTTTTCCCAAGCCCCGCCGCGGAGAGCTTCATCAGCCTCTGGAATTTCGGGCATGCCAAATGATCCTCTTCGGGACATTGCGCTGCGTGCCGCAAGCCCTTGCTCATCGCCTGCAAGCGCTTGATCCGCGCATCGAGCTCGTCCGCCTTGGCGATCAGCATTTGCCGGTCGACCTGTAGGTCCACCAGCATCGCCCCCACTTCATCCAGCGAAAACCCCGCAGCTTGCCCCAAGGCGATCAATGCCAGCCTGTCCGCCACATCGGCTGCAAACTGCCGCCGCTGGCCGCGGCCGGCGAGTGACTTGAGCAAGCCTTTCTTTTCGTAGTAACGCAGTGTCGATGCGGGTACGCCTGTGCGTTTGGCGACGTCGGCAATATCCATTTCGGGCCCTTGACTTGAAGTTGACTTCAACTTCTATGCTGCGCTGCATGGTGATGACCGTCAACCTTCGAGGGCTTGTTCAATGACGTTTACTGCGATGTTTTTAGCTGCATTGCCGATTGGCATCGGTGCCACTGTGGTGATGGATCTTTGGGGGTTACTGCTGAGGCGGCTGGGTGTCGCCACACTGAACTTCGCCATGGTCGGGCGTTGGGCGGGGCATTTGCTCAACGGGCGCGTACGGCATCAAGCGATTGCCAAGGCCGAACCGGTACGAAATGAGCTGGCGTGGGGATGGGGAATTCATTACGCCATCGGCGTGCTGTTCGCGATGCTGCTGGTTGCGGTCGTAGGAGAGGGGTGGTTGCTGTCGCCTACTTTGTTACCTGCAGTAGTTGTTGGCGTAGGTACGGTCGTGGCGCCGCTGTGCTTCATGCAGCCGGTGATGGGGGCGGGGTTCTTTGCGTCCAGAACGCCGACGCCTGCGCGGAACTGCCTGAAGAGCCTGGTTACGCATTTTGTGTTTGGGGTGGGGATGTTCTTGAGTGCGGGTTTGCTGGCATTGGTGTGAGTGCGACCAATTTGGTCAGAGCCATCTTGCAATGAATATCCCCGCAAACAGCATTCCCACTGTAGAAACTGCGCCGATGCAGAATAGGAGCACGTCCATCCAGGGCGAATATGCTCTGAGCTTGCGCAATTCCTCGTCGAGTATCTCGGCTTCGCTCTTCATGTTCTCAGCGGGTACTTGGGTGGTGCGGCGCATTTGCGCTTCCTTGCGGGTGGATGACTAGGGGAATGATGCCTGCAATAACCTTGGCAATCGCAGGCATGGTGTGTTTTTAGATGGATCTGACATCAGCCTGAGAAAACTCCTACGGCCCGTATAAGTGCAGCGAATTATCCTACGATCTCCGTCGACTCCCGTCTGATTGTCCCGGTCAACCTCGCCCACTAGGCTTTTGCGGTCGCTGTCGGTTCAGCGATCGGGTGTGGAAGCCCGGGTGGTTTGGCGGCTGTCGATATGACAGTTGTGCGTGGGAGGCCTTCGGGCCTGCCGGGTTCGCCATACCCCTGGTCTTCCACCCCGCGTACAACTGTCACCCTACGTGTGGAAGCGAAAGGGTGTTCTCAGCCCGGTATGGTGAATTCATGAAAAAACTGGTCCCCGATCCACCCCACGTCTTCGATCTGCCCCAGGGTAAATCCCTTTCCCGCGCCATCAGCGAAGGCATCGTGCCGATGGAGTTCGCGCTGATGAATGTTTCCCACTATCTGATGTTCGCCTACAGCGACAGCCGTCGGGCGCTTGAGCGTATTCAGGACGAAGAAACCAGGCAGTTATTGGAGCATGGGCTGCGGGCCATGCAGATTGCCTGGGGGCAGGCGGATGCTGTCAGCTTGGCTTTTGAGCGTAGAGGCGAGTGATTTCTGCCTTGGAGTAAGTGGAGATATCAGGGATATCGAGTAACCCTGTGGGAGCGGGTTCACCCGCGAAGAAGGCAACGCGGTGGATGGCACCGGCTTTGCCGGTGTTCGCGGGTGAACCCGCTCCCACAGGGGACGCGCAGGCTTCGCGAGCTATTTGCCTTCCATCATGTGTACCGGATCAGGGGTGGGCCACAGACAGATTGTCCGGGTCGCCCGCTCCCCCATATCGCTGCAAGATACGCTCGATCTCCCCCGACTGCTTCATCCTTACCAGCGCCCGCAACAGCCCTTGTGTCGGTATCGCCGGGTCGTTGCGCACCATGCACCCCAGGTCCTGCTCCTCCAGCACCGCCAGCGACTGTAATTGCTGCTCAGCGGGCAAGCCCTGGTTGAACCACTGCAACGACAGCTGGTTGCTCACCGCATGCCGATACCGCCCGGCATGCAGCTTCTGCAGCACCAGCAACTGGCTGCGGCTGTCCTCCCGGTGCAACCGGCCCTGGTCCATTAGCGGCTGCAGGGTTGAGTAGGTGTAGCCCAGCACCGTGCCGATAGGCTGGGGCGGCAGTTGCTCCGGGGGCATAGGGGTGCTGTCGCTCACGCGGCCAACCAGCACGTCGCGCTGGTGAATCAGCGGAATGCTCCACACAAAATCTCCCGGCCGGTCGTTCAACCAGCGGGTGCTGACATAGCAGCGCACATCGATATCGCCGCTGTTCATGGCCTCTTCCAGGCGTAGGCGGGCCATGACCTGGTACTGGGGGCGTGCGCCCACTTCCTTGGCCATCGCCTGCATCAGGTCATACAGCAACCCCTCTACCGGCTGGTCGCCTTCCAGGCGCACCAGTGGCATGCCCCAGCTCTCGGCCACGGAAAAGCGCAGTACCGGCTGTTCAGCCACGCCGTGGGTGCTCCAGAGCAATAGCAGGGCCAGCAATCTTCGCAAAGGCGTATCCTCCCTGAACAACGCGCCTGCCTCACAGCTTAGACGACTCGCGCAGGGTGCAATTTTGCCCCCGCTCCGCTAGCATTAGCGATCTTCCGCTCTATCAGGCTACGATGGTTTTTCGATGAGTTATCAGGTTCTTGCACGTAAATGGCGTCCGCGCTCGTTCCGCGAAATGGTCGGCCAGGCCCATGTGCTGAAGGCCTTGATCAATGCCTTGGACAATCAGCGCCTGCACCACGCCTACCTGTTCACCGGTACCCGGGGCGTGGGCAAGACGACCATCGCCCGTATTATCGCCAAGTGCCTGAACTGCGAGACCGGCATCACATCGACGCCGTGTGGCACCTGTTCGGTGTGCCGTGAAATCGACGAAGGCCGCTTCGTCGACCTGATCGAGATCGACGCCGCCAGCCGCACCAAGGTCGAGGACACCCGCGAACTGCTGGACAACGTGCAGTACGCCCCGAGCCGTGGGCGCTTCAAGGTCTACCTGATCGACGAAGTGCACATGCTCTCGACCCACTCGTTCAACGCCTTGCTCAAGACGCTGGAAGAGCCGCCGCCCTACGTCAAGTTCATCCTCGCCACCACCGACCCGCAGAAGCTGCCGGCCACCATCCTGTCCCGCTGCCTGCAGTTCTCGCTGAAGAACATGAGCCCGGAGCGGGTGGTTGAACACCTCAGCCACGTACTGGCTGCCGAAAACGTGCCTTTCGAGCCGGATGCCCTGTGGCTGCTGGGTCGCGCGGCCGATGGCTCGATGCGTGACGCCATGAGCCTTACCGACCAGGCCATTGCCTTTGGTGAAGGCAAGGTACTGGCCGCTGATGTGCGGGCCATGCTTGGCAGCCTTGATCACGGCCAGGTCTACGGCGTGTTGCAGGCGTTGCTCGAAGGCGATGCCCGGGCTTTGCTGGAGGCGGTGCGCAACCTGGCCGAGCAGGGCCCGGACTGGGCTGGTGTGCTGGCCGAAATGCTTAACGTGCTGCACCGTGTGGCCATTGCCCAGGCGCTGCCTGAGGCGGTGGACAACGGCCAGGGCGACCGTGAGCGCGTGCTGGCGCTGGCTTCGGCCTTGCCGGCAGAGGACGTGCAGTTCTATTACCAGATGGGCTTGATCGGCCGTCGGGACCTGCCGTTGGCGCCGGACCCGCGTGGTGGCTTCGAGATGGTCCTGCTGCGCATGCTGGCGTTCCGCCCGGCCGATACCGACGATGCGCCGAAACCGGTGCTAAAGCCAGTGGGGATCAGCCAGGCCACAGCTGATCCTGCAACGCCGGTGGCAGCGCCCGCGGTTGCCATGGCGCCATCAGCGCCTGTCGTGGAGCCTGCTGCAGCCATTGCCGCGCCACAGGCCCCTGCGCCGGTCGAAACACCACCCCAGCCTGTAGCCGAGCCAGTTGTGGCAGTTGAGCCTGAGCCTGCCCCTGTAATCGAGCCAGAGCCGGAGCCCGCTGCGCCGGTTATCGACCTGCCATGGGAAGAACCCGCAGCAGCGCCTGCCGTGGCGGTGGCCGAGCCTGAGCCGGCGCCAGCGCCCGTGCCCGTGCCAGTTTCTGCAGCCCCACAGGCTGCGCCGGCGCACGACGACGCGCCGCCCTTCGACCCATCTGCCTACGCCGACGTCGGCATGGACCGCGACGATGAGCCGCCGCTGGACGAAGACTATTACGGCGGTGAAAGCGACCCGGTCGGTTTCAGCTACCTGGACGAGTTGGCCGAACATGTTCAGGAAGACGTGTCCAAACCGGCCGCCGAACCGCTGCCAGCAGCCAAGCCGGCCACCGGGCTGGCCCTGCAATGGCTGGAATTATTCCCACAGTTGCCTGTGTCCGGGATGACAGGCAACATCGCGGCAAACTGTACGCTGATTGCCGCCGATGGCGACGATTGGCTGCTGCACCTGGACCCTGGCCAGGGCGCGCTGTTCAACACCACCCAGCAGCGGCGCCTGAACGATGCGCTCAACCAGCACCTGGGGCGCACGCTGAACCTGCGTATCGAGCTGATCCTGCCCGAGCAGGAAACCCCGGCCCAGGCGGCGTCGCGCAGGCGTGCAGAGCGCCAGCAGGACGCGGTCACCTCGATCGAGCAGGATCCGTTGATCCAGCAGATGATCAAGTTGTTCGGTGCCAAGGTGCGGCAGGATACTATTGAGCCTGTAGAGGCCCTGGCCAAACAGGGCCAGTAACGGATAACCATGCGGCTGGCCCTGCGCCGGGCCGCATCACATGACCCAATCGAGGTATACCCCCATGATGAAAGGTGGCATGGCCGGCCTGATGAAGCAGGCCCAGCAGATGCAGGAAAAGATGCAGAAAATGCAGGAAGAGCTGGCCAACGCCGAAGTCACCGGCCAGTCTGGTGGCGGCCTGGTGAGCGTGGTGATGACCGGTCGTCACGACGTCAAGCGCGTCAGCATCGACCAAAGCCTGATGTCGACCGACGAGGACGACAAGGAAGTGCTGGAAGACCTGATCGCCGCCGCGCTGAACGATGCCGTGCGCAAGATCGAGCAGAGCAGCCAGGACAAGATGGGCGGCATGACCGCCGGCATGCAACTGCCACCGGGCTTCAAGATGCCGTTCTAAGGGCATTGTGATACCCAAAACCGCCGCTGACATCAGCGGCGGTTTTTTTTTCCCAGATTGAACACCGGCGAAGCCGGTGCCATCCACCGCGCAGGATTTTTCGCGGGCATGCCCGCTCCCACAGGGACCGTGCAGGCTTTGGGTGATGTGATTTGACGCCACTGCCCCCGCTGGGTATAAACCGCCTCTTATTGATTTGTCAGGCCATCCCCATGAGTTTCAGCCCTCTCATCCGCCAACTGATCGACGGCCTGCGCATCTTGCCAGGTGTCGGCCAGAAAACCGCCCAGCGCATGGCCCTGCAACTGCTGGAGCGCGACCGCAGCGGTGGCCTGCGCCTGGCCCAGGCCCTGACCCAGGCCATGGAAGGGGTGGGCCATTGCCGCCAGTGCCGCACCCTGACCGAGCAGGAGCTGTGCCCGCAATGCGCCGACACGCGCCGTGACGATACCCAGCTGTGCGTGGTCGAGGGGCCGACCGATGTGTATGCGGTGGAGCAGACTGGCTACCGTGGCCGCTACTTCGTGCTCAAGGGCCACCTGTCGCCGCTGGACGGCCTGGGGCCGGAGGCAATCGGCATTCCGCAGCTGATGGCGCGCATCGAGGAGCAGGGCACCTTCACCGAGGTGATCCTGGCGACCAACCCGACGGTGGAAGGGGAGGCGACGGCGCATTACATCGCGCAGCTGCTAAGCGAGAAGGGGTTGATGGCGTCGCGCATTGCCCATGGCGTGCCGCTGGGCGGCGAGCTGGAGATGGTGGATGGCGGGACCTTGGCCCATGCCATTGCAGGGCGCCGGCCAATTTCGCTCTGACTCGAAATTGCCGGGGCTGCTTTGCAGCCCAATCGCCGGCAAGCCAGCTCCCACAGGATCACCTCAGGCCTGAAGGCAGCGCTGTACCTGTGGGAGCTGGCTTGCCGGCGATTGGGGCGCAAAGCGCCCCCTGATACTCAGTATTCGCTGAGGGTAAATTCGGTCAGGCAGAAGGTTGGTACACCCGCGGCCTGCAGCCGGCGCGACCCTTCCAGTTCCGGCAGATCAATGATCGCCGCCGCCTCGAACACCTGTGCCCCGGTGCGGCGCACCAGGTTGGCTGCTGCCAGCAGCGTACCGCCAGTGGCAATCAGGTCATCGAAGATCAGCACCGAATCGCCTTCGCACAGGCTGTCGGCATGCACTTCCAGGAAGGCTTCGCCGTATTCGGTCTGGTAACCCTCGCTCAGCACGTCAGCCGGCAGCTTGCCCTGCTTGCGGAACAGGATCAGCGGCTTGTTCAGCTGGTGGGCGATGATCGAGCCAATCAAAAAGCCCCGCGCGTCCATGGCACCAATGTGGCTGAACTCAGCCTCGACATAGCGCTCGATGAACTGGTCGGCCACATAGCGCAGCCCGCGCGGCGATTGGAACAGCGGGGTGATGTCGCGAAAGATCACGCCCGGTTTGGGGAAGTCCACTACCGGGCGGATCAGGGCTTTGAGGTCGAAGGCGTCGCTGTGCATTGGTGCGGGTATCCTGGGAAAACGAATGCCCAAGTATACCCGCTAAACGCCGGCCTCAGGCTTCGATTGCGCCACCGGCCAGCGCGCACAGCTGGATCGGGTCAAGGATGTGCACTTCCTTGCCTTCGGCGCGCAGCAGGCCGTTCTGCTGGAAGCGCGTGAACACACGCGACACGGTTTCCACCGCCAGGCCCAGGTAGTTGCCGATTTCGTTGCGCGACATGCTCAGGCGGAACTGGTTGGCCGAATAACCGCGGGCGCGGAAGCGCGCCGACAGGTTGACCAGGAAGGTGGCAATGCGTTCGTCTGCGGTCTTTTTCGACAGCAGCAGCATCATTTGCTGGTCGTCGCGGATTTCCCGGCTCATTACCCGCATCAGCTGGCGACGTAGCTGCGGCAGTTGCACCGACAGCTCGTCAAGCCGCTCGAAGGGAATTTCGCACACCGAAGTGGTTTCCTGCGCCTGGGCCGACACCGGGTACGCTTCGGTGTCCATGCCTGACAGGCCGACCAGCTCGCTGGGCAGGTGGAAGCCGGTAATCTGCTCTTCGCCGCTGTCGCTGAGGCTGAAGGTTTTCAGGGCACCGGAACGTACGGCGTAGACCGAGCCGAAATTGTCACCCTGGCGGAACAGGAACTCGCCTTTTTTCAGCGGCCGGCCACGCTTGACGATTTCATCCAGTGCATCCATGTCTTCCAGGTTCAGTGAAAGAGGCAGGCACAGGGGGGCCAGGCTGCAATCCTTGCAATGGGCCTGGTTGTGTGGGCGCAGTTTGACTGGCTCGGACATTTGAATCGATCCTTGTGGGAAAGCACACATAAGTCGTAAGGGTAACTCACGACGTAGGGTGTAGGCCAGCGTGCGCGTTTTTGGTGCGCCCTGGCGAAACCCCGGCAGGTGGCCTGCCGGGAGTCCTTGTGTGCCCATATTGTCCCTGGGAAGGAGGCTTGTCCATGCGGTTGAACGACTCGGTTTTCAGATAACCCGCGAGAAACGCTGGCGGTTGTGCATCGCCAGGTAGGCGTCGAACACCATGCACACCGAGCGTGCCAGCAGGCGCCCGGCGGGCAGGATGCGGATGCCCTTGTCGTCCAGGCTGATCAGGCCGTCGCGCTGCAAGGTCAGCAGCTCTGGCCAGAGGTCGTTGAAGTAGCCGCGAAAATCAAGGGTGAAGGCCTGTTCGATCGGTTCGAAGTCCAGCTCGAAATGGCAGATCAGTTGCTGGATGACTGCCCGGCGCACGCGGTCGTCGTGGTTGCACACCAGGCCGCGTTGGGTGGCCAGCTGGGCGTTGGCCAGGCTCTCCTGGTAGGTGTTGAGGTCGCTGCTGTTCTGGCAGTACAGGTCGCCGATCTGGCTGATGGCCGACACCCCCAGGCCAATCAGGTCGCAGTGCCCGTGCGTGGTGTAGCCCTGGAAGTTGCGCTGCAGGGTGCCTTCTTCCTGGGCGACGGCCAGTTCATCGTCGGGCAGGGCGAAGTGGTCCATGCCGATGTAGCGGTAGCCGGCGGCGGTCAACTGGTCGATGGTGGCGTGCAGCATCTCCAGCTTGGCGGCCGGGCTGGGCAGGTCGTTGTTGTCGATGCGCCGCTGGGGCATGAAGCGCTCGGGCAGGTGGGCGTAGTTGAACACCGACAGGCGGTCGGGCTGCAGGCGGATCACTTCTTCGACGGTACGCGCAAAGCCTTCCGGGGTTTGCTTGGGCAGGCCGTAGATCAGGTCCAGGTTTACCGAGCGGAACTGCAGGGTGCGGGCAGCCTCGATCAGTGTGCGGGTCTGTTCCAGGCTCTGCAGGCGATTGACCGCGCGCTGCACGGCCGGGTCGAGGTCCTGCACGCCCAGGCTGACGCGGTTGAAACCCAGCTCGCGGAGCAGGCCCATGGTCGACCAGTCGGCCTCACGGGGGTCGATCTCGATGCCGTAGTCGCCGGAGTCGTCGTCCAGCAGGTGAAAGTGCTGGCGCAAGGTAGCCATCAGCTGGCGCAGTTCCACATGGCTGAGGAAAGTCGGGGTGCCGCCGCCGAAATGCAGCTGCTCAACCCGCTGCTTGGGGCCCAGGTGGCAGGCGATCAGCTGGATTTCCTGCTCCAGGCGCTGCAGGTACGGCGCGGCGCGGGCGCGGTCCTTGGTGATGACCTTGTTGCAGGCGCAGTAGTAGCAGATGTTGGCGCAGAACGGCACGTGCACGTACAGCGACAGCGGGCGCACGGCACGACGGCTCTCGCGCAGGGCGTGGAGCAGGTCGAACGAGCCCACCTCGCTGTGCAGTTGCACGGCGGTCGGGTAGGAGGTGTAGCGTGGCCCGGCCAGATCGTAGCGGCGGATCAGGTCGGTATCCCAACGAAGGTCGTCGAGCATGAGGGCGGTCCCCGGAAAGAGCAGCAGTGTTCCGGAGTCTATGGCTGTCTGTAGGAATCGGTGTTGATTTGCATCAAGGAGCACCGGGGGTGTAGGCGGGGGCCGCTGTGCGGCCCAATCGCGACGCAAGGCCGCTCCCACAGGTGTGTGCGGCTCCCGTCAATGCCCCATCAGCCAGTGCTGGTGCGGCCCGGGCAGGGTCCACACCCCAAACAGCATCACCATCACGCCGCCAGCCACTCGCACGCTGCGCCGCCTCAACAAGGCATTCACCCGTTCAGCAGCCAACCCGGTGGCCAGCAGCACCGGCCAGGTCCCCAGCCCGAACGCCAGCATCAACGCCGCGCTGTACCCGGCGTTGCCCTGGCTGGCCGCCCACAGCAGGGTGCTGTACACCAACCCGCACGGCAGCCACCCCCACAGGGCGCCCAGCAGCAATGCCCGGGGCAGGCTGGACACCGGCAACAAGCGCGACGCCACCGGCTGGATATGCCGCCACAGCCCGCGCCCCAGGGCTTCGATGCGGGTCAGGCCGCTCCACCAGCCGGCCAGGTACAGCCCCATGGCGATCAACAGCAGCGCTGCCACCACCCGCAGCGCCAATGCTGCCGGGCTGCTGGCCACGGCCCAGCCGGCCAGGCCGAGCAACAGGCCGGCGCTGGCATAACTGAGAATGCGCCCAAGGTTGTACGCCAGCAGCAGGCGCAAGCGCCGGCCACGCTGCTCTGGCGGGATGGCCAGGGTCAGCGCGCCCATCAGGCCGCCGCACATGCCCAGGCAGTGGCCGCCGCCAAGCAGGCCAAGGACCAGCGCCGAGCCCAGCAGGGGAAGCAGGTCAGGCACGGGGTGGTGGTTCCTTGTCGGCGTCGGCCGGGGTGTCGTCAGGCTTCACCGCGGCCTGGTGGCGCGGGTCCTGGTCGTCGAACAGAATGCTGTGGGCGGGGCCTTCGAGGTCGTCGTACTGGCCGCTGTCCACCGCCCAGAAGAAGATGTACACGGCCACGCCGACCAGCAGCAGGGCTGCGGGGATCATGACATAGAGGGCGGGCATGGCGACTTCCTCCCGGGCAGGGGTGCTTCGGTTTTCGGCAAGCCCGATGCCAGCGGCATGCGGGTCAGGCGCAGGGCATTGAGCACCACGATCAGCGAGCTGACCGACATGCCGATGGCCGCCCACACCGGGGTGATCCAGCCAAGCGCGGCAAACGGCAACATCAGGCCATTATACAGCGAGGCCCACAGCAGGTTCTCGAGGATAATGCGGCGCGTGCGGCGGGCCAGGTCGAAGGCCTGCACCAGTGCCTGCAGGCGATTGGACAGCAGCACGGCGTCGGCGCTGGTCTTGGCAAGGTCGGTGGCGCTGCCCATGGCGATGCTGATGTCGGCGGCGGCCAGCACCGGCACGTCGTTGACTCCGTCGCCGAGCATCAGCACCTTGCGCCCGGCCGCCTGCAGCGCCTTCAGCCGGTCCAGCTTGTCGTCCGGGCGCAGGCCGCCAATGGCCTGGTCGATGCCCAGTTGCGCGGCCACTTCGGCGACCATCGGCGAGCTGTCGCCCGACAGCAACAGTGTGCGCCAGCCACGGGCCTTGCAGGCGGCGAGCAGGGCCGGGGCGTCGTCGCGCAGGCGGTCGTCCAGGCCAAACCAGGCCAGCGGCCCCTGGCGGCCACCCAGCAGCAGCCACTGGCCGCGTGGTTCCGGCACGCTGGGGATTTGCGCACCGCTCAGGCCGCAGACAAAGGTGGCCTGGCCGATGCGCAGGCGGTGGCCGTCGACCAGTCCTTCCAGGCCCAGGCCTGGCACGGTCTGTACATCGTCGGCGGGTATGGCGGTGCGGCCGAAGGCGCGGGCGATGGGGTGTTCGGAGCGGTTTTCCAGGGCGGCGGCCAGGGCCAGGCAGCGGTCAGCGGGCAGGCTGCCGAGCGGGCGGATGCTGCGCAAGGTCAGGCGGCCCTCGGTCAGTGTGCCGGTCTTGTCGAAAATCACTGTGTCGATCTGGTTCAGGCCTTCCAGGACATGGCCGCGGGTTATCAGCAGGCCCAGCTTGTGCAGGGTGCCGGTGGCGGCGGTCAGTGCCGTTGGCGTGGCCAGGGACAGCGCGCAAGGGCAGGTGGCGACCAGCATGGCCAGCACGATCCAGAATGCCCGTGCAGGGTCCAGGTACCACCACCACAGGCCGATGGCCACGGCAGCCAGCAGCGAGAACAGCAGGAACCACTGCGATGCCCGGTCGGCGATTTCGGCCAGGCGCGGTTTTTCGGTCTGGGCGCGCTCCAGCAGGCGGACGATGGCCGAGAGCCGCGAATCATGGCCGAGGGCTTCGACTTCCACGTTCAAGGAGCTTTCGACGTTCAGCGTACCGCCGGTGACCCGCTCGCCAACGCGGCGCGGTTGTGGCAGGTATTCGCCGGTCAGCAGCGACTCGTCGACGCTGGAGCGGCCTTCGACGATGCGCCCGTCGGCGGGGATCACTGCGCCGGGCAGCACCTGCACCGTGTCACCGCAGTGCAGCTCGCTGAGCAGGATGCGTTCGCTGCGGCCAAAGGCGTCCAGGCGCAGGCACGAGGCGGGCAGCAGGTTGACCAACTGCGCGGTGGCTGCGGCAGTGCGTTCGCGGGCGCGGCGCTCCAGATAGCGACCGGTCAGCAGGAACAGGGCGAACATGCCCACGGTGTCGAAATACAGCTCACCGCTGCCGGTGATGGCGGTCCAGATGCCGGCGCCAAAGGCCAGGGCGATGGCCAGCGACACCGAAACGTCCATGGTCAGGTGGCGGGTGCGCAGGTCGCGTGCCGCGCCTTTGAAGAACGGCGCGCAGCTGTAGAACACGATGGGGATGGTCAGGAACAGTGCCACCCAGCGCAGGATGGTGTGCAGTTCAGGTGACAGGTCGATGTTGAATTCCGGCCAGGTGGCCATGGTCGCCATCATTGCCTGGAACCACAGCAGCCCGGCCACGCCCAAGCGGCGCAGGGCGCTACGGTTCTCTTGGGCCAGTTGCTCGGCGGCCTTGTCGGGCTGATAAGGGTGGGCGGCGTAACCGATCTGGCGCAATTCGGCGAGCAGGCGTGACAGCGGCAGTTGCTTGTCGTCCCAGCTCAGCAGCAGGCGGTGGTTGGACAGGTTCAGGCGCGCCTCGGCGACGCCGGGCAGGTTGCGCAGGTGCTTCTCGATCAGCCAGCCGCAGGCGGCGCAGCTGATGCCTTCGACCAGCAGGGTGGTTTCGGCCAGCTCGCCCTGGTGGCGGACGAAGGTTTGCTGCACGTCGCTGCGGTCGTACAGGGCCAGTTCGTCTTGCAACTGCCTGGGCAGGGCCTCGGGGTTGGCGCTGTTGTCACTGCGGTGCTGGTAGTAGTGCTCCAGGCCACCGGCGACGATCGCCTCAGCCACCGCCTGGCAGCCCGGGCAGCAGAACTGCCGGGGCTCACCGAGGACCACGGCGGTAAAGCGGCTGCCGGCGGGGACGGGCAGGGCGCAGTGGTAGCAGGGGGTGGGCTGGGTCATAAGGCAAGCACTGCTCAGGC